>CAWBHS010000021.1:0-52155 GCA_963788655.1 uncultured Verrucomicrobiae bacterium
TGCCGGGTCGCGAATCGGACACTGCAATTTGGTTATTCAGGCAGTATATTGACGTCGTCGATATACCAACCTTCAAGCAAGTTGTACGCATCACAGTACAGCCGGAATTCCAGGATAATACTGCGGTTCAAGTCCTCTTGCGGCAACGGGAGCGTGGTCAGTTCCCAGCCGCTACTGGACCCAGATTGCAAGGAGAGTTGCTGGATCAAGCTGTTGTTGCTGGCATCCAGCACATTGACGATGCAACCATGGTACGTCGGGTCAGGATCCACGTTGCGCCACTGTTCGAAGGTTAGGGTGGCTCGGCTCACCCCGGTGAGATCGATTGCCGGCGAACGCAGGTAGCAGTCGCTGTACGGATTGACGTTCCCCGTGAGACTCGTGGCATAAACGTTCGCGCCGCTAAACGCCGCGCCCGGTCCATTGACCGGCGTGCCCAATTCCCAGTTGTCGCCGTCGCCGCCATGCGTCCACCCGGGTGCCCCGGTTTCGAAGTCCTCGGTGTAAATTGCCGATGGAGCCGCCAGGACGACGCGGTAGAAGGCGGTGTGGCCCTCCGGTTGCGCGAACACTGCTTCGTTGGTGCCGCCGCCCAGATCGCTAAAGGAAACGCTGGTCAGATTGGTCCACGTCGGCGCATCAATCTGGTCACTTTCCAGGATGTCATATCCCCGGCCGGTGAACGGCGAGGAGAATACCAGCCGCACCTGGCCGGGCGCCGGGACATTGATGGATTCAATGTGCAACGGTTGGAGTGGCGCATTGAGCGGTTTGCCGGCCAGACCATTCTGATAAATCCCGTCGATCTCGGCCGGAGTCAAGGCCCGGTCCCACATCCCCAGCTCGTCCATGTAGCCGTTGAAGATCCGGTTGATCGAGAGATCCGGTCCAAAGTTGGCAATGATGAGGTCATTGGTTATCGCCGGGCCCAGCAAGCCCGGAATGGGATTGGCCAGTGCGCGGCCATTTCGAAAGAACTGGATCGTGCCGTTATTGATGACTACCGCCAATTGTTGCCATTCATTGAGAGTCACGGACCCATTCGGGGCATCGTAGGTGGCCTTGTTGATGCCGTAGAAACGGATGGAGGCTGTCGGCTCGTAGATGGTGAAGTCATAGTTGATGTCTTTGCGTATAATCCGTCCGATCCCGCCGGAGTTGGCCACCCCGTACGTGCGGGGATTGATCCAAACGGAAAAGGTCGCTTGATGGTACAAGTTCAAATCAGGGGCATTCGGAACGATGGCGAAATCATCCACGCCATCGAAGTCGTAAGCGCTGCCAACGATCCCGAGCGTGCCGGTTACTGCCGAGCCGTTTTGGAGGGCCGCATCATGCCCGTTGCCGCTGGCATCGTGAAAAACAGTGCCGCTGGTTTCGTCGAACGGCCAGTAGGCGATCAAGCCGGTGGTGAGGCCAGTGATTTCCTGAACGACCAGAACCGCTGGCGGAGAACTCACGTCCGTTCCTAAGTCATTTTGTACTGTGACGGTGTAATTACCACCATCGGCCACCACCAAATTGGTCAGAACCAGCAGGTTGGTGTCCGAGTCGGGAATGGCCACGCCATCGTGCTGCCATTGGTAGGTCAACGGGCGTTTGCCAGTGGCCTCGACCAGGAACGAAACCTGGTCACCCGCATACCGGGTGGCCGATTGCGGTTGCGTAACAATGACCGGTCCGCTCGACACATCCCGGCCAGCCAGGCTGAGAATTTCTTCGTCGCTCAAGGGACGGGCCCAAATTCCAACCTCATCCATATCGCCATCGAAGAGCCGGAACGTATTCGTGCCCTCGTCAAAATTGCCCAACACCAAAAGGTTCGTGTTGACAGAGCCCAACGGCGCAGTGACCGGATCACCCACTTGGAAGCCGTTCTTGAAAAAGGTGACGGTGCCGTTGCGATAGACCACGGTGAAGTGCTGCCATTCATTGAGCGCCAGAATATTCTGGGTAGCGCCCACGCCGTTGAAGCGAATGGTGGCCCGCACCGAGCCCGGATCGTCCACCGTTTCCACGTCGAAATACGAGCCTTTGCGCATGATCCGACCGGTGTTGAGCGTGTAATTGCCCGTGTCCTGCAGGGTGCCGTAGCCGGCGGGGCGAATCCAAAACGCAAACGTGGCGTCGGTGCTCAGATCGATGTCCTGGCTGTTGCCGACCACCACCCGGTTGGATTGGCCGTCGTAATTCAACGCATTGTTCACTTCGCCCGGAACCCATTGGCTCGTCGGGTCAACATAATCAGTCAGTTCACCGTCCCGCGCCTGGTCCGAGGCGTCCACCGCGGTGAAGCCGGAGGTTTCGTCGAAATGCCAGAAGGCTTCGACGCCATCCATGAGGTCGGTAACGGGCACGACCGTCAGCGTGGCGGTGGCACTGTCAACCTGCTCGGAAGCGTTGGACACCCGGCAGAAATAATCTCCGGCGTCGCTGGCCTGGACGTTAACCAGGGTCAAGACATTGCTGGTGGCGCTGCGAATTTCCTCCGTGCCATGGAACCAGAGATAATGGAACGGTCCCACCCCCCGGGAACTCACTTGAAAGACCGCGGTACTGCCGGCGTATTTGGTCTGATTCTGAGGTTGCTCCTCGATGACCAGCGGCCCCACCAACTGACCCACTTCAGCGGGAGTGAGCGCCCGTTCCCAGATGCCGACCTCGTCCATGATCCCGTTCAAGAACTTCATGGTGCCGGTCGAATAATCCGAACCGATGTGCAGCGGCAGGGTGGTGCTGTCGAGGGGGGCGGGCACTTCCCGGCTATCCCGCAATTCTCCGTTCAGATAAATGCTCAGCGTGGTTCCATTATAAGTCGCGGCCAAGTGATACCAACGATTAGCCTCCAGCGCCTGGCCAATGCTGACCGACAAATTTGCGCCACCTTTTTTTACCAACACGTTCATGCCGCCCACCCCCAGACTGTTGGTGTTCCCATTGCCTTGGAGCAGGAAAAACGTGCCCTCTTTCTCCATGGCCCGGTAGGCATCGCCACCGGTGCTGAGCGTCACCCGGGAATTGATCCAGGTGGCCACCGAAAAATGGTTGGCCAGATTCGGCCCAATCGTGGCGCTGTTGGCGACTTCCACGTAGTTGCTGCCGCCGAACGCCAGCGCGTTATTGACCACGCCGGACACCCATTGGGAATCACCAGCCGGGAAGTTCCCCAACGTGCCATTGTTGCCATTCCCGCTGGAATCACTGGCCACCAAGCCGGAGGTTTCGTCGAAATGCCACAGCCCTTCCTGTCCGGTCGAGATGTCGGTGATGGGAATGACTTGCAGGGTGGCAGGATCACTCGTGGCGCTACCTGCCGAATTGGTGACGGTTAAAGTGTAGTTCCCTGCGTCGCCCGATTGGACATTCACCAACGTCAGCTCCGTGTTGGTGGCATTGAGCACCGGAGTGCCGTCGTGGCTCCATTGATAGGACAACGGTTCCTGGCCCACGGCTTCGGCGGACAAGGTCACCTGCTCTCCCGGATAAACAGTGGCAGAGTCCGGCTGCCGGGCAATGAGCGGTACGCCGGCCACCGGGCCAATGGCCACGTCAAGCCAGTTGGTGCCCACATACACTTCGTCCAACTCCAGCGGCAGGTCCGAGATGTTGCGCACTTGCAGCCGCGTCAGCGTCACGCCGCTGTTTTGCGTACCAGAAACCTGCCAAGTGCTGGGTTCGGCCAAGGGCACGGTATCGCTGGAGCGATATATGTTTAAGTAGGCCGAATCGCCGGGTGACGTGGCGGTCCGTGCCTGCAACTTACCTACGATAAACACGGTTTCGTCCACGGGAAAAACATCATTGACCAGTGTGTCACTGCTGATCCCTGCCACGGCCGTATTGGTGGTCGCGTCTCCCAGCCCCCCGAAGCGCCAACGCACGTTGCTGGAATCGTCCATGAACTCGACTTTGAAGCTCCCCTGCCGTTTGACCAGGGCGCTGAAATAATAGGCGGTATCGGTGTTAAGCGGCATCGATGTGCCCACTCGTCGTTCGGTCTGGCCCGCACCGCTGAACACAACCCGACTGCCGACCGGTGTGTGCGTGACTCCCAAGGGGAAAGTCAGGCTGATGCCATCATTGGAAAGGGTGGCAGTTCCGTCCGTATTGGCCCAGGCACCGCCCCAGCCGGTCCCGCCATTCTGGCCATCCAAGGCCGTGCCCGTGTAATCGAAGCCGTCGTATTCGGATACCTCGGCGCTGGCCAGGGTTGCCCAGGCCAGGGACAAGCCGACAAGAACCGCCGCAGTTCGGGCGGGAAACAAGCAAGCAATTTTTTTTGAGTTCATAGGCTTTTTGGATTTGGTGGTAGGTAGTAGGTTAGGGTTGCGTTATCTGAGAAATAGCGAAATTCATCTTGGGCGTCAATCGCTGGAGGTTCAGGGATTCTCGTCGCCGCCCTGGAAGTAGATTTGCGCACTCCCAATAACCAGTTTGGGGTACTTGGTCCAGATATTGTCGGGAGTTTCCCACGTGACGTGGCCGTCCAAAAAGCCTTGGTTGGCGCCCGCCGGCCCGCCAGATTCGTAATGGTTGCAGCCCCGCGTCTCGGAACTGTCACCCGGCCGTCCCCAAGTGCCATCCAGTTTGCGCATCAAATCAGCAAACAAAATCGTATAGAAAGGACGACCACCGTCTTTGATCGCAAAGGCATTCCTTCCGGGCGGTACCACGCGGTTGAGCGCTGAATTGCTGAACAAATTTGTGTCCCCCGCAAAATAGAGGTAGCCCATGACCGAGTTGTTACCGGCGGGAATGCCGTCCGCCCCGCCGTTCCAAAATCCGTCCTTGTCCCAAGAGGGGTTGGAAGGACAGTAAAACTGCTTGCGAGAGATGCTGTAATTTTGGTTGAAGAGGTCACGGAAATCATGACTGATCCAATAGCAGTTCGGTGCTCGCCCGGGCGGGGTAGCCTTCGGCAACCTGCCGTCGTTGTCGTCGGCATACAGGAGCACCGCCAGGGTCCACTGTTTGACATTGTTCAAGCAGGCAATCCGCTTGGCCCGTTCCTTGGCCTTGGCCAAAGCCGGCAACAGAAGTCCGGCCAAAATGGCAATAATGGCGATTACCACCAACAGTTCGATCAAAGTGAAACCGCAGGCTTTAGGTCGAAGTCCGGGACGATTGTGACAAAATCCAAGTTGCATGAATGGGGGCGCGAAGCGCTTTCGACTAACGGTTTTAGGCAATAGTTGCATGATACTTTCCAGCGCCCGCATCGGCATCAAAGTGCGTAGGTTCCGAACCAACACCAGAACACCAAGTGCGTCACCATAAATGAAGCTAGAGGCCGGCTGCTAGCAGGTCAATGGGAAGATGCGGCAGTTTTCGTAGAATTTGCGGCAGGGGCAAATCAGCCGCGCCTCCAACCTTCTTCCCGCCCACCGCCTTCGGTCAGTTTCCACTCGAATTGCCTCGTCTGCGGGTCCACACTGTCCCGACGTAACCAACTATCCGCCTATGAAAATATTGCAATCCGTTCAGTACTTTATGGTAGGCGCTGCACTGGCCACAAGCCAACCGGCGATCGCTGCCCCCGCGGCCTTCGACACACCGCCGTCCACTCCGGGCCGCTACTTCGCCAAGAAAACCTACCAGCCCAAGCCCCTGCCCCAATTCGCCGAGACGCGAGACCAACTGCCCGCGCCGGTCTTGGCCGAGCATCCCGAGTGGGTGGCCATGTATTGGAAAGCCTGGGAACTGGCCTTTAAGAATTTCCACGAGCCGGCGCCGGACAGCGGCTATGTCTCGCAGTTCATCGACGCGGCCTTCAACCAGAACATATTCCTTTGGGACACCTGCTTCCTGACGATGTTCTGCAACTACGGCTACCCGCTCGTCCCCGGGATTGGTTCGCTCGATAACTTCTACATTAAACAGCATGCGGATGGTGAAATCTGCCGCGAGATTAACCGCCAAACGGGGCGCGATTACGTCGAGTGGGTCAATCGCGAAGGCCAACCGATGTTCTCGCGCTGGGGTTGGGCGGGCGTGCGCAATGATCCGGTCATTTACCAAGGCCGCGCCGTCCCCGATCCCGCGCCGCAGTTGACCCTGGACGCGCTGAACCATCCCATTTTCGCCTGGGCCGAACTGGAGAGCTACCGCGTCACCGGCAACCGGCAACGTTTGGCCTTGGTCTATGACCCGCTCGTTCACTATTACCGCGCCCTCCAGAAATATCTTCGCCAGGGCAACGGCCTGTACATGACTGATTGGGCGAGCATGGACAATTCCCCGCGCAATCCCTTCCTCAAGGGCGGTGGTTGCGCCGTGGACACGTCGAGCCAGATGGCGCTCTTCGCCCGCAACCTCGCCACCATTGCTGGCCGGTTGGACAAGTCGGAAGCGGCCCAGAGTTTTACCAGCGAAGCAGACGAATTGAGCCGTAAGATCAACGCGGCAATGTGGGATCCGGAGCGCCGCTTCTACTTTGACCTGACCCGCGACGGCAAGCGTGCCCCGGTGAAAACGGTTGCGGCCTTTTGGACGCTGATTGCCGGCGTGGCCTCGCCCGATCAGGTTGAAGCGCTGGTGGCTGAATTGAACAATCCCCGGACCTTCAAACGATTGCACCGCGTTCCTACCTTGGCGGCGGACCAAACCGGCTACAATCCAGCCGGTGGCTACTGGTGTGGGGCCGTGTGGGCACCGACCACGACGATGGTCATCCGTGGATTGGAGCGGAACGAGCACCCTGGCCTCGCCCGCGAACTCGCGTTGAACCACCTCACTGTGATGGGCCGAGTGTTCCAGGCGACCGGCACCATCTGGGAAAACTACGCGCCGGATGCCGCAAAGCCGGGGCGCCCGGCCAAGGGCGACTTCGTAGGCTGGAGCGGCATTGGCCCCATCCTGTATCTGCTGGAATTTGGTGTTGGGCTGAAGCCGGACGCTGCCAACAATACTTTGGTTTGGGAAGTGAATTCATCCCGTGAGGTCGGCTGTGAACGCTTCCGTTTCAACGGCCACATCGTTTCGTTGAAGGCCGAAACAGATGCGGGTGACACCGGAAACGTGGTGGTGTCCGTGAACTCCAATGGCACCTTCAAACTGGAAATCCGACACGGCGGTCATTCCGAAATTTGTGATGTGAAATCCGGCCCCAATACCTTCAAGTTCCACTGACAGCCAATCCCGAAGTTTTCCCCAACGATCGGGGAAGGGATGGCGGGATTAAGGCCACTCCTCGCTCTGGACCGGAAAAGGCCATCTCGGCATCCGGCTCAGCAGTCGGTGGGCTCTGTGCGTGAAACCCACAGCGACCACAGAAGCCGAATTCCGAATCGCGCAATCCGTGCATCGCAAACCATCGGTTGGACCCCGTTGACTGGCGGCCCTGCTCGCATGGAATCAAATGCCGCCGGTCAAACCGGAGGAACGCGTCGAGCGTGGCCCAACTTTCAATTTGACGGTCCACTCCCGGTTGTTTAACTATCTGGTTAGTTAAAGTATGGCAACACGGACTCCACCGAGAACCACGAAGCCGAACTGCGGGCGCGGTGCGCCGACGCGGGCGGCCATCCTGGCGGCGGCCGAACGCGCGTTTGCGCAGTCCGGTTTCGCTGGCGCTCGGTACGGAGCTCATCGCCACCCAGGCAGGAGTGAACAAGGCGTTGCTGTATTACTACTTCAAAAACAAGGAAGCCCTGTACCAGGCCGTGTTGGAGGATCACTTCCAGGAATTCAACCGCCAGGCGCTGGCCGTGCTCGCCGGACCGGGCTCGGCGCGGGAGGTCCTGCTGCGTTACGTGAGCCTGCACTTTGACTTCATCAGTGCGCGTCACCGGCACGCGCCACTCTTCCAGCAATTCATGAGCGCCGGCGGTAAGCAGTCGGAGAAGCTGGTTCGCAAATATTTTACGCCCCGCAGCGAGGCCTTCAGCGCGTTGCTCGAACGCGGCATGCGCCACGGGGAATTCCGCCGGGCCGACCGGTTTCACACCGCTGTCTCCATCATGGCGTTGATTGTGTTTTACTTTTCGGCAGCCCCGGTGCTGCGGTTGCTCGGTCACTCGGATGCCTACGACGCCACCAATTTGAAACGCCGCAAACAAGAGGTGCTCAATTTCATCCGGCACAGTCTGTTTACCAAACCTGTCGCATCTGCGAAATGAAACGCAAAGCCCCGATCTTCATCCTCCTGGTCGTCGCGCTGGTGGCGGGACTGGTCTATTTCTTGAACCGGCCGCCGCGCGCGCTGGTGCTTACGGGGATCGTCACAACCGACGAAGTCATGATTGGGCCGCAGCTTCAAGGCCGGCTGCAACGGTTGCTGATTTCCGAGGGCAGCACGGTCACCAACGGCCAGTTGCTGGCGCTCATTCAGCCACGGGAATGGCAGGCGGATGTGGCTTTCTATACGAGCAGCATGGAACAGACAACCGCCCAAGTCGCGCAGGCGGAAGCGGAGTTGAAACTTCAGGAAGCGCAGACGAGCAATCAAATCCGGCAGGCGGAAGCCACCCTCGGCGCCACTCAGGCCCAGTTGGCGCAGGCACAGGCGGATTTCGAAAACGCGAACCTGACGTTTCAGCGCGTCGAGGATCTGTTCCATCGCGGCGTGGATTCGAAACAGGACTACGATCAGTCGCGGACGGCGCACGATGCCGCGCAAGCTCGCGTGGGATATTTGAAACAACAGGTGCAGGTGGCGCAAGCCGGTGTTGCCCTGGCCCAGGCGAATCAAGCTCAAGTCACCGTGCGCCGCGCCGGGTTGGCCGCGACTGTTCATCAGGTTGACGCCGCCAGCGCCCAGAAGGACAAAGCCGAAGTGCGCCTGGGCCACACCGAAATCCGCGCCCCGACCAACGGCATTGTGGACAAGCGCATCGCGCTGCCGGGCGAGGTGGTCAATCCCGGCCAGGCCATCATCACCCTGATCAATCCGGACGGCCTTTGGGTGCGGGCGGACGTGGAGGAAACTTACATCGACCGCATCCGTCTCGGCGACAAGCTGAAGGTGACGCTGCCGTCCGGCCAGGAACGCGAGGGCACGGTGTTTTATCGCGCGGTGGACGCCGATTACGCCACCCAGCGGGATGTCAGCCGCTCCAAGCGCGACATTAAGACGTTTGAAATCCGCCTGCGCTGCGACAACCGCGACCGCCGCCTGGCCGTGGGCATGACGACGTATGTGATGGTGGATTTGTTGAAGAGTTGAGGCGTCAAAGGGTTGAAGCGTTGACGAGCCAAAGTGTTTCAATGGATACTACCCCTCAACCTCCGCCTCGAAGCATCCCGTTAAAACCGTTCAACGCTTCAACGCGTCACCCCATCACTCTTCAACGGTTCAACCTTTCACAAAACTCATGTTCGACGTCGAAGTTGACAATCTGACCAAGTGTTTCGGCGATTTCTGCGCCGTGGACGGCTTGGCGTTCAACGTCGGCCACGGTGAGGTGTTCGGATTGCTCGGTCCGAATGGCGCGGGCAAATCGACGCTCATTCGCATGTTGACGACGCTGGTTCCGCCGACTTCGGGCGCGGCGCGCATCAACGGGTTCGATGTCGTTCGCCAGGCCAACGAGGTGCGCAAATCCATCGGGGTGATTCCGCAAGCCATGACTTCGGACCTGGACCTGAGTGCCGTGGAAAACATGAGCATCTTCGCGAAGCTTTACGGCATTCCTCGCGAACAGCGCCGCCACACAATCCGGGAATTACTCAAAGCCGTGGACCTGGAACCGTGGGCGGACAAGCCGGTGAAAATGTTTTCGGGCGGCATGCGGCGGCGCTTGGAGATTGCCCGCGGTCTTGTCCACGAGCCGAAGATATTCTTTCTCGACGAACCCACGACCGGGCTGGATCCGGTTTCCCGTGTGTCCGTGTGGGAAATGCTGAGCCAACTCAAACGTGCCCGCGATTTAACCATCATTCTGACGACGCATTACATGGACGAAGCGGATAAACTGTGCGACCGCATCGCCATCGTGGACCATGGCAAGCTGGTGGCGTTGGATTCGCCGCTCAAATTGAAGACGTCCATTCCCGGCAAGAACATTCTGGAAGTCAGCTTTTCGGAGGTTCCGCCCAACTGGAACGAGGTCATCAAAGCGTTGCCCGAAGTGGCGGACGTCCACACCGTGGACCACGTGTTCCGCCTTTCGTCCAACAACGGACCGCGCACCACTGTGGCCTTGATGGAAGCGGTGCGCCAAGCGGGACTGACCGTGACGTCGTTATCGGTGCAAAGCACCACGCTGGACGACGTGTTTGTCCATTACACCGGGCATCAACTGCGCGACATGTTGCAGACCCCCTCAGCCGCAACGAGTCCGTTCATCATGCGAAGGTAACGCGAGCATGCAACGTATCTGGGCCATCATTGAACGGGATCTGCGGCGCTTCCGGCGCAGCCCGACCTTGATCATCGTCTCGATGGTCTTGCCCCTGGTGCAACTGGTCGTGCTGGGCTATGCGTTTGGCGGCAAGGTTCGCAATCTGCAAGTCGGCGTCGTCGATCAGGATCACGGCCTGCCCGCCATTAAGCTCAAGGAAATGTTCCAGGCGGTGGCGGCCAATGCCCGCACGTTTGAACCGATTGCCTACAGTGACGAGGGGGCGGCGTTGCGGGATTTGCGCAACGGCAAGATCAGCGGAGTCCTCACCATTCCGCCGCAGTTCTCCCGCAAAGTGCTGGCGGGCGCGAACCCGCGCATCGCGCTGATCGAAGACAACACTGACCAGTTCTCCTCGTCCGCGCTCGAAGGCGTGTTGAAGCAGATGCTGGTGCCATACAATCGCAAGGCGCCGCCGCCGCGCACGACGGCGGACGCCATGCTCTCGGTCGTCGAAATTTATCCTTACGTGCCCTACATCCAGTATTTGCTGCCGGGTACCATTTCACTGGCGATTTTCGTTTCGGCCATGATCGGCGGTGGCATCATCTTCATCGATGACAAAGCGCGAGGGCTGCACGAAGGCTACCTGGTAACGCCGATCAGCAAATTCGAACTGATCATGGGTTTCAACCTGGCCGGCGCGGCCAAGTCCATCATTGCCGGCGTGGTCCTGATCACCTTCGGCTCGCTCATCGCCGGAATTCCGGACCCGTTCAATCTGGCGCGGATGGCGCGGATGCTGGTGCTGGTGGTGGCGACGGCGTTGGCGCTGATCAGTATGATGTTCCTGCTGATGGTGCGGGTGAGCGATCCGCTGGTGCCCCGCGCGATCTTCGGTGTGCTCAACACGGTGTCTGTTTTTCCCCAGCGGCGCGGTCTATCCCACGCAAGCTTTTCCCACCTGGATGAAAGTCATCACGGTCATTGACCCGTTCACCTACGCGGTACACGGCTTCAAGGCGCTCGTCCTGAAGAACACCGGCTTGGTGGCGATCCTGCCGGACCTGGCGTTTCTAATCGGATTCTCCGTCGTGGCGATGGGGGCGGCGACGTTGTTGTTTCGGCGGACGTTGTGAGACGCAATTATTCAGTAAGAGGACCAGTGACGGGACAGCTCATTTGCCGCCGGTAGGGCCGCGTAAAATTTCTGCGAACAACTCGTACACCACGGCGCGCTGTTCGACGAAAACGCAACGGGCGACGCGTTGGCCTCCTTGGGCAAAAAAACGAACGATGATCCGGTACCCGCCAACGCGCAGCCGGGTATAACCAGCCAAGTCCGCTTCCAGTTGTTTTATGTCTCCCTTGTCCTGCTCCAGACCGCGAAGTCCCTCGCGCACATGCTTCCTTGGATCGGGCGCCAGCGCACGAACGAAGTCGGCGACCTGCGGATCAAGTTCGACCTTAATCTTCATCGAGGACGGAAAGCGGCAGGTACTTGCCCTTGCCGGATTGGTCCCGGCGGATGGCTTTCATGGCTTCCGGATTGGACATGATTTCCATCGTCTCGAGCAGTGCTTCCATCCGCTCTCGTGGCACGAGGAATGCCACCGTCTCGTCATCCTGACGGAGCGAAACCGTCTGCTTGCTACGCACGAGCTTGGGCAGCCGGATTTGAGCCTCTTTGAGGTCGAAACTCGTTTTCACAAGGCATGTGTAACATCAAGACCGAACGGTTGCAATGAGCGCTTTTCGCTACTGAAGAACACCGGCTGGTGGCGGCACTCCTGGACTTGGCGCTCTTGATTGGAATCTCGGTGATGGCGATGGGCGCGGCGACGTTGTTGTTTCGGCGGACGTTGTGAGCGTCAGTTGGGTAATTTCCCTCGGTCCATCGCGGATGGCCTGATTTCATTCAAACGCCTCATCGCCCGGCTCCAATTGACTAGCACGCCATCAGCGATGAGGCCGAACGACAGCGCCAGCAACGCGCCCGAGAGAAACCAAACCGGCGCCATCGTGCTGAAGAACGCAATGAACGCAAACCCGAGAATGCACAATAAACCAAGAGTCACTTCGGTAAGACCTCTCTTTAGTTACTGTCCGGCGGTCACCTTCATGTGCTCAACAAACGCACGGTAGTCGCGCTCCGAATCCCATCGAGTGCGCGTGCCACAAGCTGCACAGTGCGGCTGCGGGCTCATGGTCGGGCGAAAGCAGACTGTCGCGAAAGCAGACTGGACAGCAACCATTGTGGTGTGTGGCGATCTCGAGGCCGCCCACGACCGGCAACTGAGTTATCTGCTCCAGGATTGTTCCGCCGCGATTGAAAACCTGCTCCTGGCAGCGCAGGCTCTGGATTTGGGGGCGTGCTGGCTGGGCATTCATCCGCGGGCCGACCGCATTGAAAACGTTTCGAAACTCCTGGCGCTGCCCGCGTCAGTTTTGCCTGTGGCGGGCATTGCCTTGGGCCGGCCGGGTGAGCAGAAAGAAGCCCGCACTCGATATAGCTCGGCCTACGTGCATCAGGAGCGCTGGTGACGGGCCGGTTAAAGCTTGAATGCTGCGGTCGATTTTGAGGTCCAATGCTCCGTGAAGTGCGCTGCAAATAATTTTCCTTCCTCCCACCGCCAATGGCGGGCGGCCTTCACGTTGATCGAACTGTTGGTGGTGATCGCCATTATCGCTATTTTGGCCGCCATGCTGTTGCCTGCCCTGAGCAGTGCCAAGGAAATGGCCAAACGCACGGTTTGCATCAACAACGTCAAACAGATTAGCCTGGCCCACCAGATGTACGCCGACGACAACGACGGCCGGTTTTATCCCCGGGTTCGGGAATTCTGGATGACCGGATTACAGCCCTATTTCCAGGACTGGCGCGTGCTGGTTTGCCCGTCGGATTATCCGCCCTCCACGACGCCGTACTGGCTGTCCACCGCCACGAATCGGCCCGATTACAGTTACCTCTTGAACGCCTGGAATGACTATTTTCTGACGGTCCTGACCTCGGACGATTACGACAAAGTCTATATGCGCACCGAAAGCAAATGGGCGATGCCGGAGAACGTCGTTCACCAACCTTCGGAAACGATTCTCCTGGGTGA
Source organism: uncultured Verrucomicrobiae bacterium (assembly GCA_963788655.1). Classification (GTDB taxonomy): domain Bacteria; phylum Verrucomicrobiota; class Verrucomicrobiia; order Limisphaerales; family JAFGQR01; genus JAFGQR01. Next base: position 13,388 of record CAWBHS010000021.1, read on the forward strand.
GAAACGCACCGGTTCGCCGCACGTCTATATGGATTTGACCCAAGGCTTCGGCAATGACTTTGAGGAAATCGAGCAGTCCCGTCATTCCACCGGACGCCCCAACTCGCACAGTGGCGGCTCGGTGTACGCCTTTTGCGATGGTGGCGCCCGCTATTTGCGCTTCGGGGAATCGATCACCCCAATCAACCTCTGGTCCGTTATGGATGTCTGGCGCACCAACACTTCGGCGGTCGGTCCTTGATGGGCGCGGGGTTCGCTTGCGCTGACCAACAATCTAAACTTCCCTTTCCTGCCATCCGTCGCTTTGAATATCGCCGATGAAAATTCCATTTTCGCCCTCGGTGTATGAACACGCCGCCCGGTTTGTGAACCGCTCACCTTGGGATGTTTCCCGCGATCCCGAACTGCTCTTCGCCGGCCATCGCGCTGCCTGGCAGGAATACCGGCACAGCCCAATTGTGGTGGGCATCGACATTTACAACCTGGAAGCCGAAGCCTACGGCGCCGGCATTTCCGTCCCCGGTGACAATGGGATTCCTGCCATTCACGAACCGCTGTTTCATGATCTCGACGCCGCGCTGGGTCTCGATCCTTTTGATCCGCAACGCGACGGACGGATTGCCATGGTCATTGGCATCGGGCAACGTTTGAAAAAGGATTTGCCCGAGGCGGATGTTCGCATCCCGGTCGCCGGTCCGTTTTCCCTGGCGTTCAATTTGCATGGGATCAATCAGCTCTGTGAAGACGCGGCCTTGCGTCCGGACGACGTGGCCAGTTGGCTCATGCGGCTGGCGGAAAACCAACGGGTCTTCTGCCAGGCCGTGGCAGGGGCGGGGCTGGACGTGGCCTTTTTCGAGTCCGCGGCATCGCCGCCCATGCTGTCGCCGAAACAGTTTCACCACATTGAATTGCCGGCGCTTCGGCACGCGATGGCGGTGGCGGCTGAATGTGTCGGTCACCCGGTTCCTTGCATTATGGGGGGCGACACGTTTCGTGTCCTCGACGACATTCTGGCCACGGGAACCAACTACGTGGTGTGCAATGTGGAAACCGACCAACCGGCGTTTGTTGAGCGCGTCAGCCGGACGCACCCGCACGTCAAGGTGCGGGTCAATATGGACGCGGGCATTGTGGCTTGCGATCAACCAGCGCGCATCTACCAGGAAATTGACCGTATTTTGGGCCTCGTCGCCGGCAAATCCAATTGCCTCATGGGCACCGGTTGCCTGCCCCTGGAAACGCCGCCGGAGAATATTCGGTTAATTATGGAATACCTGGGGCGGGAGGAATGACCAAGGACCAGTGACCAAGGACCAAAGAAGGCCCAATGTCCAAGTGCCAACGCGGATTCGGTAAGCGTGCTGCCGGCGTCCCGCCGGCAGAAACGAATGCAAGCGCTCCGCCCGTAGTGTTCGAGCCCGCCTGACTTCGCTGCACCCGTTCCAAAACCGCCGGCAAGATGCCGGGCAGCTCGTTGCGGCACCATCAGGCCAGTTTCCAGCCGGGGCGATAAGTTCGCTGGATGAAGGGATCGGCAACCCGGCAGTTGCGGGCTTTCAGTTTCACCGGATCCCATTCCAGTTTCGTGCCCGCCCGAAAGGCGACATTGCCCAGATGATTGGCGATGGTCAGCGGGCCGGCGTACAGGAAATTGCACGTCGTCGGGGCCCCGGTCTTACAGGCGTAAATCCATTCCTGATGGTGGCCCTTGGACTCCGGAATGAAGGGCTCGGGCGGTTTAAAGTCCTTGTATTGGTCTTCCGGCAGCAAGATGTGTTTGCCGTAATCAGAAAGCAGCATGCCCTTGGCTCCAATGAAGAGCACCCCACTGCCCCACGCCGGGATCTTCTTTTCGGTGAGTAGTCCGGGCTTCATCGTGCCTTGATACCAGTGCAGCGTCACCGGTGGCATGTCGCCGCGGGCGCCGTAGGTGTAGCGGGCGTGCATGGATGCCGGCGCAATCTCCGGGTGCGGAGGAGGGCCTTCCGCTTCGATGGTGAGTGGATGATCAAGTTTCAACGCCCACCACGGCAAATCATTCCAGTGACTGCCGAGGTCGGACATCGTGCCATTGCCGAAATCCCACCAGCGATACCATTTGGGCCCGGGCCAATACACTTCGTTGAAAGGACGGAACGGCGCGGGGCCAAGCCACAAATCCCAATCGAGTCCCGCCGGAACCGGCGACGAACCGGTCGGCCGTTCGCGGACGGAGACGATGTCCTTGTGGGCCTTGGCTTCTTCGTCAGCTCTGCCAGCCCCAGGCGCGTCCCACCCACACGTGCGCCTCATGCACTGGCCCGATGGCGCCGGACTGGATTAATTCGACCACCCGCCGGAAATTGCTGCCCGCGTGAATCTGCGTGCCCATCTGGGTAGCGACCTTGGCTTTGCGCGTGGCCTTGATGATCACCCCCGCTTCCCAAACGTCATGGGTCAACGGTTTTTCGCAATACACGTGCTTGCCCAATTGCAGCGCGGGGAGGGTGGCAAAGGGATGCGTGTGTTCGCAAGTGCTCACCACCACGGCGTCGAAATCCTTCGCGTCGTCAAACAGCCGGCGAAAGTCCGAATACTTCTTCGCTTGCGGGTAGCGTTGGGCGGCTTTGCTTACCGCCGGTTCGTACACGTCGCAGAGCGCGACAATATTCTCACTGCGCACGCTGCCCAGGTTGGAGCCACCACGCCCGCCGGTACCGATGACGGCCAGATTGAGTTTTTCGTTCGGACCCAACGCGCGCGGTCGGCCATACGGAGTGGCGCAACCGGTGAACAAGGCGGGCATGCCCAGAGCCACCGCGCCGCCCGCGAGCAAGCTGGAACGGCTCAGGAATTGACGGCGATTAAACCGGGTCGGTTGAGTTGATGAATTGGGAGAAGTGGATTGTTTCATAGGCGTTTGATTTTGTTGGGGCAGCGATCAGGACGTAGAAACATCGAGCAAGCGCACGGCGTTTTTGCCGAAGATAAGCTGTTCCCGTTCCGCACCAAGCCGCAAGCCGCGCACTTGGGTGATGGTTTCCGCCTGGCCCATCCAGGGCGAATCGGTGCCGAACAGCATGTATTCCGGGGGATGATTGAGAATCATTTTGCGGGCGCGTTCCGGCCCGGCCCAGTCGATGGCGAACGAAAGGTCGATATAAAGTGGTTGACCGATCAACAGTCGTTCCACCTCGTCATAATCCTCCCACGCGCCCAGATGGGAGGCCACGAATTTCAACCGAGGAAAGGCCTCAATCACCCGGCGGATGCGAACCGGATCGCATTTGCGAACCCGGGGAAAGGCGAGGTCAAATCCCGTGTGGCAGAGCAAAATAAGGCCATGTTCCTGCAGCGCGGAATAAAGGGGCCACAGGCGTTTCTCGTCGAGGTCAAACTCCTGGTAGTACGGATGCAGTTTGACCCCTTGGAAACCCTGCTCATGAATTTGGCGCACTTGCTCGCCAGCGTTCGGATTGGCCGGATGAACCGACGGGAACGGGATGATCCGTTCTGTCGCGATTTTTTCAGACCATTTCAGAATCGCATCGAACTGTTCGGGACGGGTGGCAATCGATGCGACCACGGACGCTTGAATACCCGCCTCGTCCATGGACCGCAACAACGATGACACTTTGCCATCGAGGGCGGGTTTGACGTTGGCTTCTTGGGCGAGCTGTGGCACCGCCCGCTCGGCCAGTGCGTCGGGAAAGGCGTGCGTGTGAAAATCAATGATCGTCATCGTCGGCAGCCACAATAACTTGGCGGCAAGCTCTCCGGCAATGAAGTAGTTTAGAGCCTGTTTTAAAATTCGGCGCGGTCCTGTTTTCGCGGAAAAGGCCGGCTGGCGAGGCGCGACGAAGGAGCATACCCGCAGCGGTCTGTGACTGAGGAGCAACGAAGCCAGCCGGCCTTTTCAGCGAAAACCCGCAGGGCGGCGGGTCTTTTGAACGTGGGCTTCGTTGGCCCGATCCTTGCAGCCCACTGCGGGAATGCGCGGTCCTCGCCGCCTCGCCCGCGTCCAAAATCCCTCGCCGCAGGACCTCGCCCAATTTTAAAATAGGCTCTTAAAGGAAGCTTTGCTGCAATTTGACCGGGAAGCTGGAAGTGCCGGGCACCACTTGGCGGTTGGTTTCCAGAGCTTACAAACCACCTCGAGTGCGCGAAGTTTGCTCTCGCTTTATTTTCTTCGTCCCAGCGGTTTGCTGGCGCCTTCAATTTTCTTCCCGGCGAGTTTGGCGTCCTGCTCGTGTTGAGGTTCGGGGTGACGATTCCCTGATTTCCTGTCTTCGCTTGGAAAAGAAAGAGGACTCACACTCGCTACTTCACCCTTCTTGAAGAAACGTAAGTGAGTCTGACTTTTGATCACCATCCTGTACCCGAGGTTGCCGGCAAGCGGGATCAATCCGACTGCTGGCGCAACTTTTCCGCCAGAGGAACCTAATCTTGCGCCATCGTTTGAAGCGCCCGGTTTCGTTAGATGCCGGGCGATGGCGTCCCCCCAAATCGCATCGCCGCGCCAGCGACACCACAGTCCTGGAAGTCTGCGCCCCTGCTACAAGTCCACTCGCGGGCTATCTCCAATCCCAGCGACTGGGTGCATCGCCACGGGCAAACAGGCCACCGTCCCGTTGCAGCGTCCAGCCGGCCTTGGAGGCCGCCAAGGCAGCGCGTGCCTCAGCGTAGTGGAGTTTCGTCATGTACTTAGACGGATGCGCATTGAAATCGTCAAGGCACCCTTTGCAGCAGAGCTTGACTTCCTCCCCTTGGTAATCAAATGCATAGGCCTTGGCGGAGTCTTTGGGCAGCTTCTCGCCTGTGACCGCGCAAACTTTAAGGGTGTAAGGTTTGGCTTTGGTGCAGGCGCATTCCCCGGCTGATGACGAACTTGGGGCAGCCAGAACAAGCGTCAAGGCCAGCGCTCCTCCAGCGCCGACCACCAGTCTTCGAATCATATTGATCGTTTTCATAGGTTCCAATGCTTACGTACTGGTCTAAAGTGTAGTTAATCATTACCAATTTGCAAGCTAATATTTACAGGCGCCCGCTGGCGGATGGTTCCACGGATTGTGATTGAATCTAAACTCCCCGAAATCATACGTTCCGTGGTACTTATGACACGACAACAAGTGCTGGATCTTTACTTTGTGGACGCCCGCCACAAACTCATCGAATTGGGCGCCTTCATGGACCGGGTGGAACGTGCGGCCGGCGAAGCGGATTTCCGCCTCCAAGCCTTTCACACCGCGCTGACTGAACTCAGCCAAGCCGGCACCGACCATGCCCAGCGCATCTTGCAGTCCTTCAGCGACCCGACCACCGAGCCAATCCCCGCAGCCCCGGGGAAAGGCGCCTGCGGTGCCTGGAACAATGGAACGAGATGATGATGGAATACCAAGGATTCATCTCTGAACCAGAAGACTAACCATTGATCTCTATGCGTTTCCTCGAACCTCACGCACACATGGTCAGCCGGGTAACTGATGATTATATCGCGATGGCTGCGGCGGGTTGTGCGGCGATTTGCGAACCGGCCTTTTGGGCGGGCTTTGATCGCAGTTCGGCCCAGGGTTTTTACGATTACTTTTGCCAGCTCACCGACTACGAACCAAAGCGCGCCGCCCAATTCGGACTGGCCCATTTCTCCTGGTTGTGCATCAACCCAAAGGAAGCGGAAAACGTCCGGTTCGCCGAAGAAGTAGTGGCTCTCATTCCGCAGTTCATTGACCGGCCGAACGTGCTCGGAATTGGCGAGATTGGCCTGAACAAGAATTCCCGCAATGAATTGAAGGTCTTGGAAATGCACGTCGATCTGGCGGCCCGGCACAATCAACTCATCCTCGTCCACACCCCGCACCTTGAAGACAAACTCAAGGGCACGCGCCTGACCCTGGACGTGCTGAAGAACGACCCGCGCATCAAGCCGGAACGTTGCATCATCGATCACGTGGAAGAGCACACGATCGAACGGGTGCTCGAGGCCGGTTTCTGGGCCGGGATGACCCTGTATCCGGGATCGAAATGCACCGCCACCCGGGCGGTGGACATGATCGAGCGGTATGGCACCGAGCGTCTCTGGATGAACAGCGCGTGCGACTGGGGAGTGAGCGTGCCGCTGGCGGTGCCTTATGCCGCGCTCGAAATGCGGCGGCGCGGACACTCCGCCGAGTTGATCGACCAGATGATTTACCAAAACCCTATTACGTTTCTAAGCCAGTGCCCCAAATTCAAGTTGGCCTGAGGGGAGAAACCAAGGTTGCTCGTTTCGGCAAGCAAACTTGGTTTTCAAACATGGCAACAATTCTGAAGCTGCCAAAAATCCTGACGCAATTTTCCTTAACCCGGAGGAGTTCCTGGTCCAGCGGCTTTCGTTCAATCGGCCGTGGGTAACGTGGCGTTCTTAATCCGATCTTCGGCCAGTTGCCAGCGATAAACCGATTGCTGCTGGCTGTGTTTGATTTGTTTGAACAATTCCGGCACGTCGCGTTTTTGCAGCATCAAATCCCGCACTCCCTCCCGTTGGCAACTGAAGATTTTGGCGTAGCCTTTGTAAACGCGCGGAACTCCGATGATCCGCGAACAACCTTCAACCGAGATCGGGCGCGCTTGACCCGATGGTAACCGTTCCCTCAGTCCGTTCTTTTCCATGACCAGAAAACTGAAGGGCAGACTACGCAAATCAATCCCCACCCGCTGGGCAAACCGCACCCACTGGGAGTCGCCCATGATCCCTGGCGGTGGGGGCGCAAAGAAATGGCACCAATGCCGTTCGTTTTCCGGCGTCAGCAGGCCGCAACGCGCTTGATGCGTGCAAGGGGCCACCAATTCAAACCGCTCGCGCAAGGCCGCGCGGACGGCGAGCAATGCCCGGCTGTCCGGGTAGGTGCCAGGCTCCACCCAGACAACGGCATCGGCCCGCGTCGCCAAACTCAGCAGCGTCTCCCGCTGATGCGGCGGAAGTTCATTCAACACGTGACTCAGCACCAGCAAACCTACCGAATCCGCACCCTCCAGCCGATTCAGGTCCGCCCGCTCGATGGTCAGGGAGGGAAACTCTTTACGGGCGGCAGCCACGGCAAAATCCATTGCCAGGGCCGACCGGTCGAAGCAACGCAAGGTATCAAATCGTTCCGCCCCCAGCCATTCCACCACGCGCCGGCCGGCGATGCCGCTGCCACAGCCCCAATCGAGCACTGCGCGCGAGGGCGGAGTCCAGCAACGTCGCCGCAACTCTTTCAGCACCGCGTCCCACTTCCATGCGATGCGCTGCCCGAACGTAGAGTCATAGCTGGCCAAATCGGCCCGGGAGGTCCAATAATCCATCCTCGACGAGTCACTCTTCAGGAAGGTCTCCCGCAAGCGGTCCAACGCCGGCCAGTCCAAGGTTTCCCAATTCATTTTCAATTCGTTGCTCACGCCGAGCCGGTTGGATCCAGTGTGAAATCCAATTGTTGCGCGAGCCGTTGGTGCTTGAGGCCGTAAAAAGCGGCCAGTTCTCTGGTGTGTTGTGCCAGGCTGTCTTGATCGACCGGACTCCGGCGTTTGATGGCAGCGATCATCAGGTTCTTGGCGGTGTGCTCCGGGGAGATGAATTCAAACACTTTGGTGCGATAACCAGCCCATTCAAGCAGCGCGGCGCGCAGGCTGTCGGTGACCAATTCGGCCTGACGTTCGCACACGATCCCATGTTTCAACGCAACTGAGAGCGGTGGCGGAGGCTGCAATTGCGGACGCAGTTCCTTGTGGCAGCAGGGAGCAACCAGGATCAGCTTGGCGCCGGCCAGGATGCCCTTGGCAATGGCGTCATCGGTGGCGGTGTCGCAAGCGTGCAAGGCCACCAGCACGTCCACATTCGCGACCGCAACATTGGCAATGGTGCCGCATTCGAAACTTAGATCCTGGAAACCATTCTCGCGAGCCACGCGGTTCCCGAGTGCGACCAGATCGGATCGCGCTTCGATACCGCTCACCTTAGTCTGCCAGCCGGCGCTTTGCAGGAAACCATACGTGGCAAACGTGAGGTACCCCTTGCCGCAACCCATGTCCATGATGCGCAAACTCCCTGGTGAAGATGCGGACATTTCCGCCAGCAGCGAGGATAGCAACTCAACGAATTTGTTGATTTGCCGAAATTTGGCGATCATCTCGTCGCAAACCATGCCCGCCGCGGTCGTGACTCCCAGGGCGTGCAACCAGGGATTGGTGCTTGGATCAATCAAACGTTGTTTCCGACGATCATGACTGGCGGCGGGTGGGGCCGCGTGAACAGGTTTCCCCCAAGTTATCCGGGGTGCCCGCCCCTCCTCAAAAGCGAGTTCCACCGTTTCTTCGGTGGTGAAAAGGTGGGCGGCAAGAAATTCAGCGCCAATCAGATCCGTCAATCGGGAAACACCTTCGTCCGGCGGGAAATTCTTGGTGATGTCTTTGGTAACATGGCGGTAAACAAACGATAAACGTGGTCCTGCGCGCAGCCGGATGGGGCGGACAAACAGGTTTTTCAAGGTGGCATCGGCACCCCTGTAACGACCAAGTGTCAGCTTTGCCAGGATGCCCTTGCGCACCGCGGCGTCAAGCCGGGCGAGGAATTCAGCTTTGGCCGATGGTTGATTCATAAACGGACTATTCCACAAACCACAAGTTCCAAACCATCATCTTTACGGGTTGCGGGGCAACACGCGAGGCAATGTTGGCCAAAGCGCTGACATCCGACTGGCTTGGTTTGTGGAACAACCGCCTTGCTCCGCGGCAAGGGGGAATCGGAAGCTACGGTTGAGGTTCGCGATCAAGGCCTGTCCGCTGGCTGGTGAGGCAAAACAATATCCGGCCACGGAAGGCCGGATCGACCGGGCCGCAGGTAACCAATGGAAATCCACACCCGAGCCTCGGAATGGATTTCCGTCAACGGTCTATTTGCCGGAGAGGGTTCTTAGTGTCTTGTGGGCATACGACAGCCACGCCAAGCTCAAGGCAGCGATGATCACCACTTGGCCAATAACCGGGTAACTGTAAACCACATAGGCAATAGAACCGCAAACGACCGTTGCCTTCGTTAAATCGACTACATTCATCTGACCATGTTTGATGTTAATTATTTGCGGAAACAGCCGAACCTGTCCACCGCACCGGGAACAATGAGCACCAACGTTACATTGTCCACCGAACAACGAGTTATTTTCGCATTTCCATAAGGAAGAGCAAGACGCTTCCGCACAATTAGCGACCACTTTCCACTATGAATTTCCCGATTGCACTCGACAATTGGTGAAGCAAGGGAAATGCCCTTTCCCGATGGGGCAACGCAATTGTGACGACGGAAGCAAGAAATCCATTTCGACGTGAGGAGAATGACCGGGCCTGAACGAGCCGTTTCCTAGGAACGCGGTCCCGGACAGGTTTCGCCCGTCACCAAGTAACAAGGCACCCCTGGCAAACTGTGACCGCCAGTTCAGTCAGCCTCAGCTCCAACCAGAAAGCTCGGGACGTTGAGCCCGCAGCGATTAGCGTGCATAGCATGGACTTAATCGGCAGAATCCGCTTCTCGCCTTTTCGCTTGCTCGCCTCCTTAGGGCTTTCTATGGTAGCGCCAATGGCTTTAGTAGTCATACTGCTGGCGGCGGGTGTTATCCTGATCCTGCTGGAAACGGTGTTGCCCGGCATGGTGGCCGGCATCGTGGGCGTCGGTTGCCTCATCGGAGGGGTGGTGGCGGGCTATACCGAACTGGAGCCCCCGGCCGGCAATTACGTTCTGTTGGGCGTGATGATTGGCTTGATTGGCGGATTTGGCTTGTGGGCCAAGTATTTTCCGGAAAGCCGGTTTGCCCGGGTGTTCATTTCCCAAGGCGAAGTGGGCGTCGTGGGGGCAGAAAAGCCGGAACTGCTCGATCAATCCGGCACCACGTTGACCGCCCTGCGGCCCTCGGGAACGGCGATCATTAAGGGAAAACGGGTGGATGTGGTTACTGAGGGTCCCTTTATTGAGCGTGGCGCCACGGTTAAAGTCGTAGCGATTGAAGGCATGCGCGTCGTGGTGCGCGCTCAAGCGCAAGCGCAATCTCCACCACAGGCAAATTGAACTAAACTGACAAAAGGACAAAACTATGAACTATCTCCTGGCTCAAGTGGGCGGCGACAATCCCCCGAACGTGATCACCTTGGCGTTCTGGGCCTTGGTATTGCTGGTCGCTTTCGTGCTCGTGCTCATTCTCATCAACTTCGGCATGATTTGGGTGCGCGCGTTGACTTCCGGCGCCCGGGTCAGCTTTTCCGAATTGATCGCTCTCCGCCTGCGCCGCGTTCCGGTGGGACTCATCGTGGACGTGCGCATCACTGCGGTCAAATCCGGCTTGCGCGTACGGGATCCGGAATTGGGCGATTTCCGGTTGGTATCGATCGACGACCTTTCGACGCATTACTTGGCGGGTGGCAATGTCGAAATGGTTGTGTTGGCGCTCATAGCGGCCCAAAAAGCCGGCATCCACCTCGAATTCGATCGTGCTTGCGCCATCGACCTGGCCACCAAAGGAACCGGCAAAACCGTGTTGGAGGCCGTGAAAACTTCGGTCAATCCCAAGGTAATTGATTGCCCCAATGCCAGTTCCGGCAAGGTGACCATTGATGCCGTGGCTAAAGACGGCATTGTGATCAAAGCCAAGGCCCGCGTGACCGTCCGCACCAATCTTGAACGGTTTGTGGGCGGCGCCACTGAGGAAACCATCATTGCCCGGGTGGGTGAGGGCATTGTCACCACCATCGGTTCGGCGGACAGTTACAAGGACGTGCTGGAAAATCCCGACCGCATCTCGAAGACGGTGCTGGGCAAAGCGCTGGATTCCAACACCGCCTTTGAAATTCTTTCGATTGATATTGCCGACGTGGACATCGGCGACAATGTCGGCGCCAAATTGCAGGCCGAACAGGCCGATGCCAACAAGCTCATTGCCCAGGCCCAGGCCGAAGTCCGGCGGGCGGCCGCGGTGGCTCTCGAACAGGAAAACGTGGCCCGCGTGCAGGAGATGCGCGCCCGCTTGGTGGAAGCCGAAGCCCAAGTGCCGCTGGCCATTTCCGATGCGTTCCGTTCCGGCAACCTCGGCGTCATGGATTACTATCGCCTGCGCAACATCCAGTCGGACACGTCCATGCGCGACAGCATTGCCGGCACCGGGACCGGCTCGAGTTCACCGCAGAACCCACCGACGGCCTAAGTTCATATTGGACAGTTCACCAAGGCCATGCTTATGAACCTGATGTTGGCGGTCGGTTTTGACACTCTGTTTGCCGTGCTGGTGTTTGTCATCATTGCCGGGCTTTCGTCTTGGTTGAAAAAGAAACAACGGGCGGATGAGGACAACGGTTCTTTGTCCTCACGCCCCTCATCGGCTTCGAGAAATCCCCAGCGCCGGCCGCCGCCGATGGCGTCCTCACCGCCACGCGCCACCAGTTGGGAAGACGAATTGCGCCGTTTGTTGCAGGGCGAACCGGAAGCGCCCGCCACGCCGCCCCCCGTCATCGTATCCTCGGCGCCGCCGCCTCAGCTCCACCCCCAGCCGGGGGCCTCGTTGCGACCGCCGACCTTGCCGGCAGCGCGGACGCCGCGCCGGGCGCCTATCCGCCCAACGCGTCCCCTCGAAGTGGCGCTTACCGTTTCATCCAGTGGATTCCAGGAAGGGATGAAAGCCCAGGAAATACAAGAGAAAACCAAGGAACTGGACCGGCAGGTCCAAAAACAAATGCGGATGCTCGGCGAACACCTACGCCATCAAACGGCGGAGATGGAAGCGCCCAAAGCCGCCGCCGAACGCCTGCTTGCTCGGGCAATGCTTCGCGATCGGCAATCGATTCGCGCGGCGATGGTGGTGTCGGCCATTCTGGGGCCGCCCAAAGCCTTGGAAGGTCAGCCGGCTTCCCGGGCTATCTGACTTGTTTGGCCGCGCCTTTTACGTTTTCCCAGAGAACTTTCTTACCGTCGAAGGCGGCGGCGTATTCTTTGCCATCCACCGTCCGGGCTTTGGCGGTCACCCGGCTTTTGGCTTTGCCTGACCACACGACCTTGCCTTTATAGGCGACAGTGGCTTTGCCGTTGGCCACCGTTACCTTGACGCCGGCGGCCGCGTTCCGGGCACTCTGCTTGATGCCGCTGAGATTCTGCGCCCTCACGGGGATTGCCATGGAAACGGAAAAGAGGGCCAGCAGCAGCCCCGCCCCTAATCTGGTTAGCTTTGTTTTCATAATCGAACGACCAATGGTTTGCTTTTGCACGGACTACTTGAACGTGTGCGGGGCGACGGGGAAAAGCAATGGTGGATTTGAACACCCGCATGAGCCTCCAGCGCTGACGCGTTCCTTTCGGCCTTGCGCCAATTCCGTCTAATACTACAGCGACAGTTCCGGCAAATCGCGGCAGGAGCGCGGCGTTTACGCCGCTTCACCGTCCTATCCCGCAAGCCGCTGGTTGGCCTTGGGTGCTTGAAGCGGCTAAAGGCCGCGCGCCTATCGGTGAAAGTGTCGCTGTAGTGCTAACCGCCCGCCCGCCCGCCGTGCGTCTCATTGAATTTATCTTGGTTTCCGTAGTTTTACGGATACACTCCGAGCATGCCATCGCGGAAAAGTGCGGGTTTACTATTGTATCGGGTCCAAGCCGGGTCGTTGGAGGTCCTGCTGGCGCATCCCGGAGGGCCTTACTTTACCCACAAGGACAATGGGCATTGGACCATCCCCAAAGGCGAAATCGAGGAAGGCGAAGCCTATCTCGAAACGGCCATTCGTGAGTTTAAGGAGGAAGTCGGCATTGCCGTCGATCCGGGCAGTCCCTTCTGCGATCTGGGCTCGATCCGCCAACGAGGCGGCAAGATCGTGCATGCCTGGGCAGTCGAGGGCGATTACGACCACTCCCAACCCATCCCCACAAGCACCTTCGAGATGGAATGGCCGCCGCATTCCGGCAAGCGGCAGCAGTTCCCCGAGGTGGACCAACTCGAGTTCTTCACGCTCGACCTGGCGAGGGTCAAATTGAAGGACACCCAGCAGCCCTTCCTCCAGCGTCTGGAAGCAGCATTGAAACAGAGCTAGCGTTCGGGCGGGATTTCTTTTACGCCTTGCTTCCGGCTGTGCTGTCATGGTGTCCACGACAAATGAGCCGGTAAATTTTATGAACCGCACCAACTACGAGCAGATGCTCAAGACCTTCTTCACTTGCGACCCGCACGCGATCACCGACATCTTCCGGGAATTTCTGCTGGCGATGCAGGCTGAGGAAACGTTGCCGCCCGCGGCGACGATGGCGCAGAATTACGAGACGGCCCAAGCCAACCCGGAAATCCACGTCCTGCCCGGCAACCTCAAGGATGCCCGCGATGCGGTGTTTCCGTATTTCTGGGGCACCGACAGTTGGGCGTCGCCGCTGCACTTGGAGAACGTGAAGGGGCCGGCGAGTTATGCGTCGCTCGTGGGCGCGCTGGCCTGTCTGCTCAAGAATCCGAATCTCTGCACCGACACGTACAGCCAGCGCTCGAACGAACTTGAAATCAAAGCCGTCACCGCGTTGGCCAATCTGCTGTATTACCACATCGAAGATCCTTGGGGCGTGTTCACCATGGGCGGAACCATCTCGAATCTTTACGGCGCCAAAATCGGCATCGAAAAAGTGGTGCCGGGCGCCATGCAGCGCGGACTGCAAGGCGTGAAGGTGGCGGGGCTTGTATCGGCCGCCGCGCACTATAGCAACAAAAGCCTCGCCGGCTGGTTGGGACTCGGTACGGAACATTTGCACGCGATCCCCACCGACGGTGCCCTGTCCATGCGGCTTGATTTGTTGGCGGAAAAACTCGAAGCCCTGCAGCGCGAGGGAACGCGGGTTGCCTTTGTCACCGCGACCTTCGGCACGACCGACGCCTTTGGGATCGATGATGTGGCAGGCATTCGGCGCGTGCTCGACGACCATGCGACGCGGCATGGCGTGCCTGCCCCGCAATTGCACGTGGATGCCGCGGTGGGCTGGGTGTTGAGTTTCCTGACTGCGTACGACTTGGATCGCAATGAGATCGGCTTCCAACCGGAACTGCTGCCGCTGGTTAAACAAACCCAACAATTCACCGCCGGATTGCGCCAGGCGGACAGCATCACGATTGATTTCCATAAAATGGGTTGGGGCCATTATCCGGGGAGCACGTTGTTGGTGAACCGGCGCGCGGATTTGCGGCATCTCGCGCGCACCGTGGTCGATACGCCCTATCTGTCCGAGGCGGACGGCCGGCGCGACCCGGCGCTCTTCACGCTGGAATGTTCGCGTCCGGCGCTGGGGCCATACACCGTCATGGCCTCGCTCAACAGCCTCGGCCTCACCGGTTGGCAAATGCTTGTAGCCCGCGCCCTCGAACTGGCCGCGCACCTGAAACAGCGGCTCGAACAGCTCGATTACTGTAAGGTGCTCAACCTGGACACCACCGGCCCGAACGTCGTCTGGTGGGTGCTGCCCAAAGGCCGTGATGCCAAACAGATTTTCGCGCAAGCGGTATCCGGTCAACTGCCGTCGGAGCAGTTCCAGAAATACGCCGGCGAAGTCCGTCACCTGTTTGACCAACGCGCCAAGACCATGGACCCGGCCCTGGATGCGCGCCTCGGCTTTACCACGAGCATTGGGTACTGTCCCCACGGCCTCGAACTGCCCGCGTGGAAGGCGGTGTTCTTCAATCCCAAGACCGACGAGGCGATCATTGAACGGTTGATCGCCAGCATTGAAGAGGTGGCTTGAAAACGAGCGGCCAGTATTGGAAAGCGCGCCGGGATGTCCAAAACTCGTGGTTGGCGGGAAGTATTGATAGAGATTGACGAATGTCGGCTGATTCAAAGCATCGGGGCGATGATCCAACCGCTGCCCAACAGCGGTTTCTTTCGCTGTTCTTACGCAGTGAACGGGAGGTTTTTCGCTACGTGGCGGCCTTGGTCCCGAACGTGGTGGACGCCGAAGACATTGTTCAGCAGACCGCCATAGCCCTTTGGGAAAAGTTCGACGCCTATGATCCCGCTCAGCCGTTCACCCCCTGGGCGTGCCGGTTTGCCTTGAACAAGGCCCGGCAGTGGATCGAGCGGCGGCAACGCTGGCAGGCCCTCCTGGACCATGGTTTGGCGGAGGAGTTGGCGCATCGGCGGCAGGAATTGCAGCCTGAATTGGAACGACGCCTAAAGCACTTGGAGGCTTGTCTCGGGAAGTTGCCACCAACGCAGCGCTCATTGATCGAGGGTTATTACTACGAACGCACCGACATCGAATCCCTGGCCGGGCGCTCCGGCAGAACCGTGGCCGCAACCTACAAGATGCTGCAGCGCGTCCGCCAGGGGCTCCAGCTCTGCGTGGGCGCCCAGGCCCAACCGGAGGTCGTATGAAACTCTCGTTCCCTTCCCCGGAGTTTGACGACGTTGTGGCTGGCGTCTGCCACGGCTCCGCCACTGAAGCGCAGATGCGCGCCTTGAATGAGTTGTTGCGGACCAACTCGAGCGCTCAGGACGAGTATTTAATGCGGATCGAGATTCACACGCGGTTGGCATCCGAGCCGGACCTTTTTTGTCAGGGCGTGTCTGAAGGTTCAGTTCCTCTGGTAGCAGCCGACGTCAGGAGGCTCAAATCTCTTGCGCCGAAGAAAGGTCAGAGCCTCCTCACGTCGGCTGCTACGAAATCAACGGCGCCGGCGACCAGAAGAAGATTGGTGCCAGTGCTGGCGTTGGCGGCCTGCCTGGTCCTCACCGCCGTGGGCGTATGGAGCTTGTGGTTCAAGCGGCCGGTCACCAGGGACGGAGCCACCAGCAACGCCGTGGCCATGCTCACCCGTGCCGTGGACGAGCGTTGGGGCCAGAGCACCGGTCCGCTCCGAGTAGGCGGCGCCCTGGAACCGGGCTGGCTTCGTCTGGAGTCCGGCCTGGCCCAAGTGGACTTTTACAGCGGGGCGCGCGTGGTGCTCGAGGGACCGGCGGAATTACGGCTCGTTTCCCCGAGCGAAGCCATCTGTTCAACCGGGCGACTGCTTGCGGAAGTGCCACCGCCAGCGCGCGGATTCCGCCTGAAAACCGATCAACTCAACGTGGTGGATCTCGGGACCGCGTTCGGGATTGACGCCAACCACGCCCGGACTGAAGTTCACGTCTTCAAAGGAAAGGTGGAGTTGCTTCCGGGAACGGCGGCCAAGCAGTCACTGGGCGAAGGGCAGGCCGCCGTAGTGCATGGAAGCGGTCCACCGCGGTTGATGGCCGCAAGGGCGACGGCCTTTGCTTCAATGTTCGAATTTCAGCAGCGCTCCTTGGCCTCAGAGGCGTTCCGCTATGAACAGTGGCAGTTCTCCAGTGCTCGGCTCAACCAGGATCCGTCTCTGGTGGTGCATTTGGATTTCGAGAACCTCAGCGGCTTGGACTGGACGTTGCGTAATGCGGCCGAAAAGAACCGGTCCGTGCCGAATGCGACCATTGTCGGCTGCCAGCGCGCCGAAGGACGATGGCGGGAGAAACAGGCGCTGGAGTTTCAGAGCGTCAATGACCGCGTGCGCCTGGCGGTGCCCGGAGACTTCGGCGCCTTGACTCTTTCCGCCTGGGTCTGCGTCAAGGGACTGGATCGGCAGTTCAACTCGCTGTTCATGTGCGATGGTTTCGAGCCCGGAACGATTCATTGGTTGATCCGCGACGATGGCGCTCTGGGTCTAACCGTGATTGGCCCAGGCTCGGGAGACTTTCAAATTCTGGCCAGCCCTCCCGTGCTCACCCTCGACCAGCTCGGTATGTGGCTCCATTTGGCCGTAGTTCTCGATGGCAAAGCCAGGCAGGTGATTCACTACCTCAACGGACTCCCGGTTTCGCGCCATGCACTGAAACTGGGGCCGCCGTTTCGGCTCGGTGCGGCCGAGTTGGGCAACTGGAATGCACAAAGTGGTCCCAACCCAGCCCCGATCCTCATGCGCAACTTTGGCGGCTCGATCGATGACTTCGAGCTGTTCAGCCGTGCGCTGACTGACGCGGAAGTCCGCGCGCTTTATGACAAAGGCAAACCCGGCATGTAACCTAAATCCCAAACCGTGAATCCAAATTGAAATGAGAAACTTGTCCTTGTTCTTGAAATGGGCTGTGCCCGCAATCGCGGTCGCGCTATCGGTAATCCCGACCACGGCCGCGCCTGGCGGCGATAGTCCCAACCGGCTCTGGTATGACAAACCCGCGGCCAAGTGGGTGGAGGCGCTGCCGGTCGGCAACGGCCGATTGGGCGCGATGGTTTTTGGCGGCGTGGCCCAGGAGCGTCTTCAGCTCAACGAAGGCACGCTCTGGGCTGGCGGGCCCTATGATCCGGTGAATCCCGAGGCGAAGGCGGCGCTGCCGGAAGTCCGGCAATTGGTCTTCGCGGGCAAATACCGCGAAGCCGCCCGGCTCATCAGCGCGAAGGTGATGGCGAAACCGCTCGGCCAGATGCCCTATCAGACCGTGGGCAATTTGTTGCTGACGTTTCCGGAGGCAAACGTCGAGAATTACCAGCGCGATCTGAATCTCGACACCGCGACCGCCACGGTCAGCTACACCAGCGATGGCGTGCGCTATACCCGGGAAGTATTTGCCAACGCCCCGGACAACGTGATCGTGGTGCGTCTCACGACCGACAAGCCGGGGAAGATTTCCTTCGTCGCCGACCTGAATACGCCGATGGCCGCGTCGGTGGAAACGGACGGCAACGACACGCTGGTCATGCGTGGAATGGGCGGGAGCGCGGGCGGCATCAGAGGGCAACTTACGTATCAGGCCCGCGTCAAGGTTATGGCCAAAGGCGGGACAATATTTGCGGGTGAACCCCTCACCCGGCCTTCGGCTACCCTCTCCCCATCCGATGGGGAGAGGGACGGGGTGAGGGGCGCGTCGCAAATCGCGGTGAGAAATGCCGACGAAGTCACGCTCCTCATCACCGCCGCCACGAGCTACAAAAGATTTGACGACGTGAGTGGTGATCCCGAGAGCATCGTAAAGAAGCAACTCGCCGCGGCCGCCCAGAAGTCTTTTGCCAAATTGCGCGAAGCCCAGCTCGCGGATTACCAGGCGCTGTTCAACCGCGTGACCCTCGATCTCGGCCAGAGCGATGCAATGAAACTGCCGACGGACGTGCGTATCCGAGGCTTCGCCGATGGCAACGATCCGCAACTCGCGGCGCTTTACTACCAGTTTGGCCGCTATCTGCTGATCAGTTGCTCGCGCCCGGGCGGCCAGCCCGCAACCTTGCAAGGGCTTTGGAACGAGAGCATGAATCCGCCGTGGGGCGGCAAATACACCATCAACATCAACACCGAAATGAACTACTGGCCCGCCGAATCCGGCAACCTCGCCGAATGCGTCGAACCGTTGATCGCGATGGTGCAGGACCTCACCGTGACCGGTGCACGCACCGCTCAGGAGATGTATGGCGCACGCGGTTGGGTGGTGCATCACAACACCGATCTCTGGCGAGCGAGCGCGCCGATTGACGGACCGAACTGGGGCATGTGGCCGAGCGGCGGCGCCTGGTTGTGCCTGCATCTTTGGGATCGTTATGAATTCAGCGGCGACCAAGCCGTGTTGAAACGCATTTACCCCGCTGCTGAAGGGCGCGTCGGAATTCTTCCTCGACACCTTGCAGGAGGAGCCGACGCACAAATGGCTCGTCACCAATCCCTCGATCTCGCCGGAGAACGGTCATCCCGTTCGGCTCGGCCGTCTGCGCCGGTCCGACGATGGACATGCAAATTCTGCGCGACCTGTTCGCCAACACGATCCAAGCAGCGGAGACGCTCGGCGTGGATGAGGATTTGCGCAAGCAACTCGCCAGCGCGCGCGCCCGGCTGGCGCCGAACCAGATCGGCAGCGCGGGGCAGTTGCAGGAATGGCTCGAGGATTGGGACATGAAGGCGGGAGACAGGCATCATCGCCACGTCTCGCATCTTTACGGTCTGTATCCGGGCCGCGACATCACGCTCGCGGCACGCCGGAACTGGCGGCGGCCGTGAAGAAATCGCTGGAGATCCGCGGCGACCGGGCCACCGGTTGGGCGACCGCCTGGCGCATCTGTCTCTGGACCCACCTGGGTGACGGGGATCACGCGTACCAGATTTTGAAATTCCTGATCAGTCCCGAGCGCACCTATCCGAACATGTTCGACGCGCATCCGCCGTTCCAGATTGACGGCAACTTCGGCGGTGCGGCGGGCATTGCGGAGATGCTGATGCAAAGCCGGGGCGGCGAGATCGAACTGCTACCGGCACTACCCAAAGCCTGGCCCAGCGGCAGGGTGGAAGGGCTGCGAGCGCGGGGTGGCTTCGAGGTGGATGTGACGTGGAAGGACGGGAAAAAGTTCGAAGCAAACGTGCGTTCCCTCAACGGCGGCTCCACGCTACTGCGTTGCGGCGCGGCGACGCGCAAAGTGAAACTGGCCAAGGGCGAAGCGTTTCACTGGAATGGACCGATCGAATCCACCCCAAAAGCAGGCGACTCCGCCAGGACAGAGTCCGTAACCACGCAGGGGCAAGTGGCCAGCGTGTCGCCCTCGGCAAACTCCGCGAATTCTGATGCCGCCGCTGCCGGCGATAGGCCCCGCCGCCGACGAGGCGGATTCGGCGGACCGATTGAACTAAATCCCGACGACAAGCCGGCCTTCGACGATCCACCCGCGGGCATCGACAAGCAGCGCGATGACATCCCGCATGGCAAATTGGAGATGATCGAATACGACTCCAAGACAGTGGGCACCACGCGCAAGATGCAGGTCTATACCCCGCCCGGTTATTCGAAGGACAAAGAGTATCCAGTGCTCTATCTGTTACACGGCATCGGTGGAGACGAAACGGAGTGGCAGCGGTTCGCTCATCCGAACATCCTTCTGGACAACCTGATCGCCGACGGAAAAGCCGTGCCAATGATCATCGTGATGCCAAATGGCCGCGCGCAAAAGAACGATCGTGCCGAAGGCCCAACGCGATGGCCACCGCGCCCGCCTTTGCGAGGTTCGAGCGCGACCTGCTGGACGACGTCATTCCCACTATCGAGTCGCGGTATTCGGTGCAGGCCGATCGCGAACACCGGGCGCTCGCCGGACTGTCCATGGGCGGCGGCCAATCGCTGAACTTCGGTTTGGGTCATCTCGACACCTTTGCTTGGATCGGCGGTTTCTCCTCCGCGCCGAATACCAAGCGGCCCGAGGAACTTGTGCCCGATCCCGCCGTCGCGAAACAAAAACTGAAGCTGTTGTGGCTCTCCGGCGGCAACAAAGATGGCTTGATACGAATCAGCCAGGGCGTTCATGCCTATCTCAAGAAAATGGGTGTGCCGCACGTATGGCATGTGGACGGCAACGGTCACGATGCGACTCACTGGCGAAACAGCTTGTATTACTTCGCGCAAATGATATTCGGAGCGGTAACCAAGCCATGACATTACTTCAGGCCGGTCGTGGCGGGTGTGTGCCCGTGCCGCCTAAAAAGGGCTTAATATTACTTGATGATGAAAGGTGAAGATCTATGAGGTATAACACCGTCGGCATACGATGGATGGCCAGCATGCTGGTGTTTGTAGGGGTGGTGACATTTGCGCAGGCACAGCCAAATCGACTGCGTAGGCCGCAGGTCGTCTCACCCCAGGTCCAGGATGACGGCTCGGTCGAGTTTCAGGTGCGGGCGCCCAATGCTGATTCGGTCGAGTTGGTCAGTCCCGACCTGGGCGGTATGCCGTCACCCGGCGAGATGACCAGGAACGACCAAGGCGTTTGGAGCTTGAAGTATGGCCCCGTGAACCCGCCCATCACCATGCGCTACCGTTTCAACGTTGATGGCATGAATGTCGGCGATCCCAGCGCTCGTGCGACCAGCGAAGCTAACGGGACCGTCTTCAGCCTGGTCCATATCCCGGGGTTGAAGTTCCAGGACGTTCAGGACGTGCCGCACGGCGTCCTGGCCAAGGTCACCTATTACTGCAAAGTCCTGGAGACATTCCGCCGCATGCACGTCTATACGCCGCCCGGGTATGAGAACAACCAAAAGAAGTACCCGGTTTTTTACCTGCTGCACGGGGCATCCGACAGTGATGACTCCTGGTCCACCATTGGACGGGCCAACGTCATCCTGGACAATCTGATCGCCTCGGGCAAGACGCTCCCCATGGTCGTGGTGATGCCCGATGGACATGTCACGCGTGCGGGTGTGCCCAATACGAGCGGGGGCTCGTTTGAAGACGAATTTACCCAGGACATCCGCCCGACGATCGAGAAGAATTATCGCGTCTATACCGATCGGGGGCACCGGGCCATTGCCGGTCTCTCCATGGGCGGGGGGCAGACCTTGAACATCGCCTTCTCAAACTTGGCGGACTACGGTTACATTGGCGTGTTCAGTTCAGGGGTTTTCGGCCTGGGCGGACGCAGTAATCGTAGAGGGGATTCCCAGAGGCCTTCCTGGGAGGATCAGCATGCCCGGGACTTGAACGATCCTGCTCTGAAAGAAGGTCTGAGACTGCTTTGGTTTGCCACGGGACGGGACGATTTTCTCATTGAAACATCCCGCAAAACGGTGGCAATGCTTCGCGACCATGGCTTCGACGTCACGTGGAAGGAGACCGAGGGTGCCCACTGGTGGAGAAACTGGCGTGCCTATCTCAAAGAGTTCACGCCCAAGCTGTTCCAAGCAGATAAAACAACCGCTTTTAGCAATACCGTAGATGTTCCTGCACCGCTTAGACGGGAATTTGAATTTGAAAGACCTCTCATCGGTGCAGACATTTCATGGGTGCAGTCGCAGGAAGACCGGGGAACTGCTTTCTCCGATAAGGGCGCAGAGAAGGATGTCCTTGAAATCCTCAAAGACCATAAATTCAACTGGATAAGACTCCGCTTGTTCGTTGATCCCACCGCTGAGAATGGATACTCAAAACAAGGATATTGTGATTTGGAACACACCTTGGCCATGGCCCAACGCATCAAAGCGGCCGGTCTGAAATTCTTGTTAGACTTCCACTACAGCGATACCTGGGCGGACCCAGGCAAGCAGTTTATACCCGCCGCATGGCAGGGACTCAGCGACGGCGAACTGGCCGACAAGATCTATGAATACACCAGCGACGTCCTCAAGCGTTTCATCGCTCAAGGCGTGGCGCCCGAGATGGTCCAGATCGGCAACGAAATTCACAACGGATTCGTCTGGCCGCAGGGAAAGCTGCCCGATTCGCCCCAGACGTTCGGCACCCTCCTGAGACGCGCCAGCGAGGCGGTCCGCGACGTTGACCCGAAGATCAAGATCATGGTGCATCCCGCGTTGGGCGGCGACAACAAGCGGTCGGTCGCCTTCTTTGATTTGGTCCTCAGCCACAGGGTGGAGTTCGATGTGATCGGCCAGTCCTACTACCCCAAGCACCACGGGACACTCGAGGACCTGAAAAACAACCTGACTGATCTGGCGACCCGGTATCGCAAGCCGATCGTCGTGGTGGAATACCAGGAGCACGCGAAAGAGGTTAACGAGATCGTCAGAGACCTGCCCGACGGCCTTGGCTGGGGGACGTTCATCTGGGAAGCCACCTCGTCCCGCTGGGGAGGGCTGTTCGACCGAAACGGTGCCACGAACGAGAAGATCGACATCTATCCCGAGTTCTTCGCGAGCCTCAAGACCGCTCAGACGACTGAGAGCAAAGCGAAGTCGAAGTCGGCTATTGTTGTCATCGAAGCCGGCGGCACCGGCCCCCACTCGGCTGTCGTCACCGAAGACTCGACCCTCCACGGCATGACGATCTTCCGCCCCCGCGATCTTTCCCCCTTCGGCGCCGACCGGAAGCTGCCCATTCTCCTGTGGGGGAACGGCGCCTGCGCCAACACGACCCAGGAGCACAAGAACTTCCTCAATGAGATCGCCTCGCACGGCTACGTCATCCTCGCCATCGGCCTGCTCGATCAGATCGAGGTCCGCGACAAAACCTCCCGTCAGATGACCCAGATCGAGCCAGCTCCTCACCGCCCTCGATTGGATCCTCACCGGAAACGGATCCTCCGAAAGCATCTACTTCGGGAAAGTTGACGCTTCGAAAGTCGCCGCCATGGGAATGTCCTGTGGTGGCCTCCAGGCCATTCAAATCACCGCCGACCCCAGGATCTCCACCACTGTCGTCTGCAACAGCGGCGTCCTCCCGGAACCCTCCCGCATGGCTGCCATGCCGGCCCTCACCAAGGAGGACCTGAAGAAATACCACGCCCCAGTCCTCTACATCATGGGCGGCCCCTCGGATATCGCCTACAACAATGCCATGGACGACTTCTCCCGTGTCAACCATGTCCCCATCGCCATGGCCAACCTCGACGTCGGCCATGCCGGCACCTACGCCCGCCCTCACGGCGGTGAGTTCACCCGCGTCGCCCTCGCCTGGCTTGATTGGCAACTCAAAGATAAAAAAGCAGCCTCCAAGATGTTCCTCG
Source organism: uncultured Verrucomicrobiae bacterium (assembly GCA_963788655.1). Classification (GTDB taxonomy): domain Bacteria; phylum Verrucomicrobiota; class Verrucomicrobiia; order Limisphaerales; family JAFGQR01; genus JAFGQR01. The sequence continues at coordinate 36,804 of CAWBHS010000021.1, forward strand.
GCGAGGACAGCGAGCTGAACCGTGACGCCAACTGGACCGTTGAAACGAAGAATTTTGATCAGTAAGGTGAGTCGCCGACTCGGCCGCCCGCCTCGCGGGACAAGTCATCATTGAAATTGGACATATGTTTTCCGTCGCTAGCCTTAAGAGCATCGACCGCGAGGCGGCCGAGTACACGATCTTTGCCGTGGCGACCGAACAAAGCAGCAACTCCACCATCGTGATCGAGCCGCAATCCGGACGGCTGACTTGGACCGCTCTGGAAGGGCAGTGGCAGGTGCAGGTGGTCGAGCAGCAGTATCGAACCCCGGCAACGCGCTCGGTTAACAATCCCAGGGGGGGCAACGCTCAAGCCATCCTTTGAGTATGAGGCGCCGGCCAATTCACTCACTGTGTTCCGCTTTCGAAAATAGTGTCTCAACAAGAACCCTCGACTCACAGCCATGAAAATTCCACTCTTTAGCCTCCACACACACTCTGGCCTGTTGGCAGCGGTGCTGTTAACTGCGATAATACCTGCCAGATCTGCCGACATGCCGAAGACGCCCTTTGCCACCCCGCTACAGTGGAAGTCCACGGGCGTGCTGATCAAGCCGGTATCCGATGAATCGCACGAAATCGTGTCCGTCAAGGATCCCACGGTGGTCCACTACAACGACCGGTGGCACATCTACGCGACTGTTTACTCGACCTCCGCCAGAACCTGGAACATGGTTTACCTGAATTTCAAGGACTGGTCGGAAGCCTCCAAGGCGAAGCTGTACTACCTGGATCAGAATCCCAATTTGAAAGGGTATCACTGCGCGCCGAACGTGTTCTATTTCCGCCCACACAAGAAATGGTATCTGATCTTCCAGTCGCAGCAGCCCCAGTACACGACCACCGACGATCTCTCCAAACCGGAAACCTGGCCCCGGCCCAAGGACTTCTTCCGGACCAAGCCCCCCGGCGCGCCACGGCTGTGGATCGATTACTGGATGATCTGCGACGATACGCACGCCTACCTGTTCTTCACCGGGGATAATGGCCGCCTGTATCGCAGCCGGACCAAAATTGAGGACTTCCCCGAAGGCATGAGCGACCCGGAGGTGGTCATCCAGGGCCCGCGCAACGATGTGTTCGAGGGAAGCATGACCTACAAGATCAAGGGCGCCAACACCTACCTGACGCTCGTCGAAGCCATCGGGCCGGCGCGCTATTATCGCGCCTGGATATCCGACCGCCTTGATGGCGAATGGACGCCCGTTCCAAACGCTGACACGTGGCAGAAGCCGTTCGCCGGGATCAACAATGTCACCTTCGAAGACGGCGTGACGCCCTGGACCCGGGACATCAGCCACGGAGAACTGCTTCGCGACGGTTATGACGAAACAATGACCATCGATCCCGGCAACCTCCAACTGCTTTACCAGGGTCGTGATCCGGCGAGCGGCGGGCGCTATGAACTGTTGCCCTATCAGCTCGGGCTGCTGACACTGGACACCGCCGGAAAGAAGACAGCAACCTCGGAAAAGGCTGGAGGCTTGCAGTGATGAATGGCTCAAAATCATCAGTGCGTTGCAGCGGTATCTGCGAATCGTGGCGCCTCGGTTTGCGGACGTTTCCTTTCCCCTCACCCCGGCCCTCTCCCGCAGGGAGAGGGAGGACGCTCGGCGCCGGCCGGGGATGGTCCACCCTTGCCGAATGTTCGTGGCCCTCCTTGCCGACCAGGAGACGGCGCCGAACACGGAGTCGGCAACCGAACTTTCGACGGAAATCCGCCGACTGTTCCCTCTCCCTGAGGGAGAGGGTCAGGGTGAGGGGAAGTCAACCGCCCTACCAATCCAGCAGTCTCAATTCCTCCCGGAAATGCCTGCCTCAACTCACTTAAATTCCACCACTATGAAAACAGATCATGTAACCCTTCGAGGGTGTTCAAACAAACGTAGCAGCCGACGTAAGGAGGCTCATTCATCCTCTCCACTGAGCGGTTGGCCGACTCGATTTGAGCCGACTGACGTCGGCTGCTACAACTTGGTCGGGTGGTGGAAACAGGCTCTCAATCCATGCATCAGATGCTTCACGGCGGTGCTGCTTTTCATCGGGGCAACGGCTCGGTCCGCCGACACCCCCACCCTCAAGGACGCTTACAAGGACTATTTCTACGTGGGCACGGCCATCAATCGCACCATCGCAACGGGCACCGCGTTCCGCTGGCGGAGCCAGGAACAGGTGGAGAAAGACATTGCCCTCGTCAAGGAACAGTTCAACCAGATTTCCCCGGAGAACGATCTGAAGTGGGCGCTCATCCATCCGCGGGATGGCGAGGATGGTTATAACTTCGAGCCGGCTGATGCTTTTGTGAATTTCGGCCTCAGCAACCACATGTATCTCGTGGGACATACGCTGGTCTGGCACAGTCAGACTCCCTTCTGGATCTTCCAAGGGACCAATTTACCGCCGGGAGAAACGAATGCTTCCTCAGCCACCACGAACGCGGAGGGGACGAATGCGCGCCGCAGTGGCCGATTTGGCCGTGGTTTCGGACGCGGCGGTTTCACCGGGCCACGAGCATCCCGTGGAGAATTACTCGAACGGATGCGCGATCACATCCACACCGTCGTCGGTCGCTACCAAGGCAAGATCAAGGCCTGGGATGTCGTCAACGAAGCCCTCGCCGACCGAGGCACGAATATCCTGCGGAACTCGCTCTGGTTGCAAATCATTGGCCCAGACTTCATCGCCAAAGCCTTCGAATATGCCCACGAGGCCGATCCAGACGCCATCCTTCGGTACAACGACTACGGGTTGGAGAATCCGGCCAAGCGCCGCAAACTCGTCACTTTGATCAAGTCCCTGCAGGAGCAAAAGGTTCCGGTCATGGCCATCGGTACGCAGGCCCACCTCAATGTTTCTGGCGCCAGCTTTGAGAACATGGACCAGGCCTTGACCGAGTTGGAAACCCTGGGATTGCCTATTCACATCACCGAGCTCGACATCAACAGCGCGCAGGGCGGCCAGCGCAATACCGGGGCGGACATCGCCAACAACGCCGCCGCCACCCAAGGCGGGTTGGTGGATGAAGCCAACCAGCGTTTAACCGAAGCATACCAGGAATTTTCCGCGCCTTCGTGAAACACCAAGCCTCGGTCAAGGTCGTCACGTTCTGGGGCCCCAATGACGCGAACTCCTGGCGCCGCAATGGCAAACCGCTGTTGTTCGACGTCAACAGCCAGCCCAAACCGGCCTTTGATGCGGTCATCCGCGTCGCCACTGAAAAGCAGCCGGACTCGCGGTGATTTCTCAACGCACCGGCAACACCTCAATATCAAATAAGGTGTTGAAACTCCCCGCCGCCGGTCATACCAACGGCGAGAGTGCTGTTTGAGTTCTTTCATGAACGCCGACCCATCCCTCCGTTCGACCATTGAGTACGAAAGTTTCTTCGCGCAAACGAAAAAGGACAGCGTCGTATTGGTCAGAGCGCGGTTCGCGTGGGTGACTGCCGCGCCAGCCCGCAGCACAGCGGCGACCCTGGCGGCTTCGCCGATTTTTGACTGTTGTCATTGGAGGCATTATCGAATCGCATGCACTGGTGAGTGCAAGGCAGTTGGGTTTCCCGGTCGAAGCGCCGGGCTTCGGCCGGGGTTTTCGCCTTGGATTATTCGTGGTTCTGCCGGTAGAAGAAGTAATCGGCGAGGTAAGGCACTTCGGCAACCTGCCCGACGAAGTCGCCGGCAACGGCAGGGGCCTTGCCGCCTTCGGTGTTGACCCGCTGGATGTAGGTGGTGTTGGCAAAGATGCCGGGACCTTCCGAGGTCAATTTTGTGAGCCGCAACCACGGGATGGCGTCGGGGTCCACGGTGATGCTCTTGGGCGGCAAGGCTCCCACCACCATGCTGCCACTGTTACTTTTCCACGTGGGACCAGCGAAATGGGTTGCCACGACATTGCCTTCGTCATCATATAACGTGGCGTCGGGTACCGCCGCGCCCCAAGTGGAACCGTTCCAGGTGTAAATCTGCACCCCCACCCCAAGCCGTGGAAGTGAACCTTGTTGCCCTCCGGCACAGCGATCTCAACCGGAACCTCGGGAGCACGGTTGTCTTTGGCCGGGGCGGTTGCCGCAGAGGTAACTATCAGTCCGAGGCCAATCAAAGTGGGAAGCCATGCACTGCATTGCGTCCACCGACCTGTATTTCTGTTATGGTTTGTGTTCATTGTCTATTTCTTGTTTGTTAATGAGTTGTTTCGTTTCTTGAACGCCCGCCCCAACTCTTCAGCGCGCGCCTGACGTTTCAACGTCTTCCAGTGTTAACGTCCCCGGCGCAGTTCAATGCAACCGTGGACAATTTGTGATTCCGGCAGCGCCGAATTGTTCCCGGAGGTAGGCGGAACTTAAGTCCCATTCCTCGCTGCCGCGTTCAGGCATTAGGGCTGCCAACCGAGCCCGGCGGCCAGAAACCTCCGGTTGGGGGGATGAAACACGAACATCGCCTGACAATAGAATTTCCCGGAGCTGGGCGATGCCTCGGGCAATGCGCGACTTCACTGTGCCTATCGGTATGCCGAGGATTGCGGCGATGTCTTGGTAGGGGCAGTCTTCCAGATAGAACAGTGCCACCGCTGCCTGATAAACCTCGTCCACTTGGGCAAGCGCGGACAGCACCTGCGCCGAATCCACCTGATCGAACTGGAGCGGGGAGACCGCCGGCAATTCGTCCGCGATGTTCTCCCAATGGTGGTGAATGTAACGGCATTGCCGGCGCCAACGGGCGAGGAACGCGTGGTGCAAGGTCGTGAACAGCCACGTCTTGACCTTGGAACGGTCCCGCAGTTGATGCCCCTTCGTGGCCCAGACATAAAACGTTTGCTGGGTAAGGTCCCACGCGTCGGACTCCGCCCGAGTCAGGCTCAGCGCGAACCTGAAGAGCGGTTCGTAGTGCTGGCTGACGATTGTTTCGAACTGATCGGCTGCATTCATAATTCGTTTGGTACTTCGCTGTCTCAACGATTGAGACTGCCATACTTCCCATGGGAAGCGGACCGGCACAATGGGACGAAGGAGCAGGCGGGGGAGCCCAAAGTTTGCAGTTTCCTGATGGGGCGAAAGTCCCATTGCGACTGCGCGACGCAACGGCAGAAACTGCGCCGATGAAGTGCATTGAATTTCCTGCAGTCAATCGGTGGTGGTGGATCCTCGTCTTTAACGCTGCTTTTGCCCCGGCTGAGACGGCCTTGAGCACCACCGATCCTACCCTGGAGGTCCACTATGTCCGCACCGGCCAGAGCCTCATTTTGAGCTGGGCCAGCGCCGAGGCGGTGTCTTATCAAATCGAAGTGAGCTCAACGTTGATCACCTGGACCAACGTCAGCCCGGTCATGACCGGCACGGAATTACCGTTATCCTTCACCAATTCCATGATCGGCCAAAGCAGGCAATTGTTTCGGGTTAAGCGAGTGTTTCCCGCTGCTCCCGGTTCAGCGGTGTTCAATCCTGTAACGAGTCTGTTGACCATTGTTGGCGATGCCTTGCACCCCGTGATCAACGTCGCGAACGACGGTGCGGGGGTGATCCTTGTGAACGGTGGAGCAATTCCAGTTACCGGTGGTGTGGCCACGGTCGCCAATACGGTTCTCATCCAGGTCCTAGGCTCGACGGGCAGCGATCAGCTTACCGTGGGCAACTCCTTGCCCCCCCCGCCCATCTGTTTGGTGAGGCAGGCGATGACATCATCATGGGCGGGAGCGGCAACGACTTGATTGTCGGCGGTCCCGGCCAGGATACCCTTGCGGGCCGGCAAGGCAGCGATCGCATTTATCCCGACGGGGACGATACGGTCGTTTGGAACCCGGGCGACGGCAGCGACGTGGTGGAGGGGCGGGGCGCAAACAACACTTTGGTTTTCAATGGCGCGAATGTTAGCGAACACTTCGACCTTTCCGCGAACGGCTCGCGTCTGCGGCTTACCCGCGACGTGGCAGCGGTTACCCTCGACGTGAACGGTGTGCAAACGGTGGACATCATAACGCTGGGCGGTGCGGACAACGTGACCGTCAACAGTCTGTCCGGTACTGCCGTCACTCAGGTCAACGTGGATCTCGCGGCGACCGGCGGGGCCGGCGATGGGCAACCTGATACGGTCGCGCTCAACGGGACCGCCGGGCCGGACACCTTCAACCTTGCCGCCAACGGAAGTGCAATTGAGGCGGCTGACCTGGGCACGCTCGTGCGTGTCGCCAATGCGGAATTGGCCAATGACCGGGTCGTTGTCAACGGAGTCGGCGGGGACACGGTAAACGCGAATGGCACCGCGGGACTCGATACCATGCAGCTTCTTCCGTCACCAGTGACTGGTTACGCCCGGGTGAATATCTCGAGTTCCGCGCCGCCGATCGATGTGATCGGCGCGCTGACGCTAGCCGTCAACGGACTGGGCGGCACCGACACGATCGTCGCCGGCAATGGCCTCGCGGCTCTGGGCATTCCGCTGGTATTGGACGGCGGTGACGACGACGACTTCATCGCGGGCGGCGATGCCGCCGAAACCATTATCGGTGGCCCCGGCAACGACACGGTGAGCGGCGGTCGCGGCAACGACGTCATCTTGCTGGGCAATGGAAATGACACCTGCACGTGGAATCCCGGTGACGGGAGCGACACCATCGAGGGGCAACTCGGCAACGACACCCTGGTTTTCAACGGCGCGAATGTTAGCGAACATTTCGACCTTTCCGCGAATGGCTCGCGTCTGCGGCTTTTCCGGGACGTGGCCAACGTCATCCTCGACGCTAACGGCCTGGAGACGGTCAACATTCAAGCCTTGGGCGGTGCGGACAATGTGACGGTCAACAGTCTGGCTGGCACCTCCGTCACCCAGGTCAACGTTGATCTCGCGGCTACGGGCGGGACGGGTGATAGCCAGCCGGACACGGTCACCATCAACGGAACAGAGGCGTCGGACAAGATCGACCTCACCGCCAACGCCGGTACCGTCGTGGCCACTGGCTTGGCGGCTCAGGTGCAAATTACTCATCCCGAGGTGGCCCTTGACACCCTCATCGTCAATGGACTCGGAGGCATCGATTCGTTTGGTCTCGGACCCGTCGTGACCACCCTGATCGCGGTCATCCTCAATCAGTGACAAGCCGCCACGGCTCAGTTCCTTAATCGCCGACGCTTCGGGATATGAGTTTTCATTCCGGCCGGATGTTTTGATTTAGCCGGAAGAAATTCCCCGGATCGTAGGTCTGCTTGATCTGGGCGAGGCGCGCATAGTTCGAACCGAAGGCCGACTTCACCCGATCGGTTTCCTCGGCGGTGAGAAAGTTCGAGTAGGCACCGCCGGTCGCGAACGGGAGGGTGGCCCGATAAACCTCCCGCGCCCAGGCGATGCCGGCCTGGTCTTCGGCGGGCGAGTTCCAGCGGCCATGCACGTTCATCACGAAATTGGCGTCGCGATTGCCAAAGGCGGTCGCGTCCGCGGCCACACGCCCAACCTGCCCGCCGAGTTGAGCAAGGAAGAGCTCACAGTGAGGCGAGGGTAATTCCCCGGCAAAATCCACGAGCGTGTTGAGCAATCCATCCTTCAGTTCGAGAAAATTGTGTGACTTCCAATAGTTGCGCGCTCCCGGAGTGAGCAATGGATCGAAGGCCTGCTGCCAGGCTGTGAACGGCTGCATGCCGACGTGCTGGCCCAGGACCTTTCCAAATTCCGCCAGCGGCGCGATGAATTTCCGGCCGTTTTCCTCTGCGCCCAGATAACAGAGAGCCAGCACCAGGATATCCTGTCCATGCACTTCCGGAGGAAGAAACGGCAGGGGCGGCGCTTTTCGCATCACGATCCATACGCTCAAGTCTTCCGGCGCCGTGGCGACGAACGCCCGGTATTTCCGCAGCACCTTTCCAGCTTCCGCGTGAGGAAACACAATCAAGCCGCTCAAAACCTCCGGCCCGACCGGATGCAGAGCAAACTCAAACTCCGTGACCACGCCAAAATTTCCACCGCCACCCCGCAAGGCCCAAAACAGATCCGGATGCGACGTCCCGCTGGCCTGAAGACATTTTGCCTCTGCGGTGACAACGCGGGCGGAAACGAGGTTGTCGGAGGTGAGCCCGAGTTTGCGGCTTAACCAGCCGAACCCGCCGCCGAGGGCAAGGCCGGCGATTCCGGTGGTGGAGTTGATTCCGGTCGGCGTGGCGAGGCCATGGGCCTGAGTCGCGCGATCCACATCGCCCAGCGTTGCGCCGGGTTGCACGTAAGCCCGGCGGGCCGGCGCGTCCACCCGGACCTCCTTCATGGTGGAAAGGTCAATCATCAAGCCGCCGTCGCACACGGCATGACCGGCGATGTTGTGGCCGCCGCCACGAATGGCGACGATAAGCTCGTTTTCGCGGGCATACTTGACGGCGTACATCACGTCGCCCTCGGTGCGGCAACACACAATGAGGGCCGGCTTGCGGTCAATCATGCCGTTCCAGATCGAGCGGGCTTCGTTGTAGTTGGAATCGCCCGGCAGAATGAGAGTTCCGTCGAGGCGCTGTTTCAAGCGGGTGATGTCGTTTAAGGTGGCAGTTGTCATATTCGTATTCTTTCTTGGTAACGGTGTGTTTCTTTTTCAGTCGGTTACGCGCTTCGCACAGTGACCACTTCCAGATACTCGGCGGCGACTTCGGTCGTGTCATGCCTTCCGGCGGTGTTGTTGGCGATGTGAAGCTCCACCAGATCCCGCCGCAGCGCGGCCTGGGCGGGAGCATCGAGCGAGGCGAAGGCCCGTTGCGTTGGGCCGTAATATTGGCGGAAGAACTCCACCGTTTCCGCAGGTGGAAATGGGTAGCGTATCATGGCAATGCGGCGCGTGAGGCGCACGGAACTGAAGCCGTGCTGTAATCGCGAACGCACGGTGGCTACATCGCCCCAGCCCATTGGCGATGGAACCCCGGCGGGCGGTGGCGGCAGGTGCACTTTGAAGACCTTGAACATCTTCCCGATGAAACCTTCGGGCGTCCAGTTGGCTAAAGCGATCACTCCGCGGGGTTTGGTCACCCGCCGGAGCTCGGCGACAGCGATGTCGGGTTGCGGGGTGAACATGACGCCGAATATGCTTACGGCGAGATCGAATTGGTTGTCCTGGTAGGGCATTGCCTCGGCATCACCTTCTTTGAAATCAACGCGCAAAGCTTCAGCAGCCGCGCGGGCGCGGGCCTGAACGATGAGGTTCGTTGCGATGTCGATGCCGCTGACCTCGCAACCACGCCGGGCTGCAATAAGCGCGAGATTCCCGGTGCCGCACGCCACGTCGAGAACCTTCGCGCCGGGCCGGAGCGGTAGCCGCGCCATAAACTCTTCGGCAACGTGTTCAATGCTGCGGGCGACTTGTCCGAAGTCGCCGGACTCCCAGGTCGTCTTCTGCTGTGCTTTGACGGCTGGGAGGTTGGGGACGGGGGTAGATGCAACACTGGGGTTCAGGTCGGATCCGCGGCTTGAGCGGTCATGGCCTTTAGCCCAACCGCGAGAGTTCCGGTTTAGCTCAAGCAGGGTGATAGGCTTTGACGCCAAGTGACTGCCAGTGATGTTCATCGGTGTCAGATTCTCTTTGGCATGCATAGGTTTGGTTTGTTTGTGTTTTTGAATTTGCTGTCAGGGGATGGTCCGGAGTTTCAATGCTTCGGGGTGACCTTGCCGGTGTAGGACTGGGCGACGATCTTGCCGTCGCGCACGACGAAGGTGTCCGTGCCCAATTCGTAAACGTTGTCGGCGGTCTCCGCGGTCCACAGAATGTAAGCGCAATTGTCCTCGATAAACTGATGCTTCATGTTGAATGCGGGGCCCGGTTTTCCGAACTCCGCAATCATCGCTTGAAAGAATGGCCGGATCTCGTCCGCTCCCCGCAGCGGTCCGTTTGAGGTGAACAGGACGGCACCCGGCGCATAGTCTGAAAGGACGCCCTTCAGATCGCCCTCCATGAAACTCTTCAAGTGATGGTCGATAGCGTCTTTTGTCGAAGTCATTTCGCGGTTGTCCTTGGTTGGTTGTGGTTCTTTAGTTTCAGAAACCAGCGTTCGTTGAGTTGTATGTTTCGCGGCGAGATTTGGCCGAGCGATAAGAGTCGATTTCATATGTGTTCACTTTCATTGTTGAGTTAATGCCGCGGTCAAACGCGACCGTGGCACCTATGTGAGTCCAACCGCGCTGCCTGGTTCCAACCGGGCACTGGGACTAAAGCCCCATTCCGAGTATCCGTGTTTAGGGGAGTTGAAATCTGACCCATGGCCGCCGATTCGCCGGTTGTCCCTCCAGCGCGCCAGCAGCCTTCGCCAAAGCATTCTAAAAAGGTTCTTCACGAGGGAACTGGCATGACTCTGTGTCGTCACTCCTCATCCGGTTTGGCTGCGAGATGGAGAAGTGTTCGCGCGTTTGGCATGGTTCGCGGTTCATTTCATCCAGCTTCATTACGGCTCAGTAACGAGCACCACGCGGAAGCCGATGATGAAGTCGCTGATGAATGGGTGTGCCCCTTCAAACCAACGGCTGGCGGAGCGGCAATCGAACTCAGACGCTTCCCATGCTCCGCCGCGAATAACCTTCCAGCCAATCGGATTATCCGCCGGCCCTTGCGGATCGGTTACGGAGCCGCCCGGGTAATCGCCATACCAATCCTGGCACCATTCCCAAACATTCCCCGCCATGTCATACAGTCCCCAGGCGTTCGGCAGTTTCTGTCCGACCGGGTGCGTCGTAATACCATTGTGGGCGCCAAACCACGCGTAGTTGCTCAAGCCGGTGAGGTCGGAGTCGTCACCGTAATAAAAGCGATTCGTCGTACCTGCGCGCGCGGCGCATTCCCACTCCGCTTCGGTCGGGAGCCGATAGTGGCTGCCGGATGGAATTCGTCCTGCCGCCTGGTCCTGGGCGGTGAGCAGGAAGCAGTAATTGGAGGTCGCGAAGAAAGACACGCTTTCGACCGGACGATTCAGATCACCCGGAAAGCCGCTGGGATTTTCACCCGTGACGGCGAGGTATTCCGCCTGAGTCACTTCATGTTTCCCGATCCAAAATCCATGCGTGAGCGTCACAACGGTTTGCGGTCCCTCATCGGCCTGGTGGCCGACTTCACTTTCGGGACTGCCCATCGTGAATGCGTTGGGCGGAATGAACACCATGTTCACGGGTGGAGTTTGCAACACCACGCGGTAAGACTTTTGCGGGGAAGCATTGGCCGTTGCATCTAGAAAGTTGACAGCCCCAAGCGTGTTGTTCACCACTCTTACCGCATTCCAGGTCGTGAGATTTGTCGAGTCCAGAACCGTGTAAACCCCGGGCGGTCCGGTGATGCCGAATTTGAATGCGCCGTTCAACGGGAGCAGGTTGACTAACTGGACGGTCAATGGATACGTGTACACTTGGACGCCCAGATTGCGGATGGACGGAAGTTCTGCCGCCAGATTCGTCTCCGCCAAGAACCCGGGCAAAACCAGCGTGGTCAGCGGATTGCCGACGTAGCCAAGCGCACCCAACCCGTTCAAGTCCGGGGGCAACGTGATGGTCGTGAGTTGATTCCCGCTGAGGTAAAGCCCGGACAGATTCGTCAGACCCGCAGGGACGGTAAAGCTGCTGAGCAGATTGTCGCTGAGGTCGAGCGACACCAAATGACCCAGATCCGCAGGCAACCCGACGTTGGTAAACTGATTGCCACCGAGAAACAGCGCGGTCAAATTGGTCAGCCCCGGCGGCAGGGCGAAACGGGTGAATTGATTTCCAGAGAGAGCGAGAATGGACAGCTGACTGGATCCCGCCGGCAGAGTGACACTGGTGAGTTGATTTGTGCTCAGATCGAGATAGGTCAGCTTGGTCAAATCCGCGGGCAGATTGAAGTTGGTGAGCAGGTTGGACCGCAGATGGAGGAAGACCAATCCGGAAAGATTCGGGGGCAAATTGAGACTGGTGAACTGATTGTGATCGAGGTCCAGGCTGATCAAGTTTCGCAGATCAGCTGGCAGGTTCAGGTTCGCAAGCTGATTGGAGGAAAGGTCGAGCACGTGCAGGTTCGTCACGCCGGCAGGCAAGGTGAAGCTGGTGAGTTGATTTTGGTCGAGGTAAAGTTGGGTCAACCGGGTCAGGCCGGTCGGCAGAGTGAAATTCGTGAGGGAGTTTTCGCTCAAGCGGAGCAGATCCAGATTCGTCAGTCCGTTGGGCAGGGAGACGTTGGTAAGGGCATTGAACCCGAGGTCGAGCACGCCCAGGCCGGTCAGACCGGGCGGCAGGGTGAAACTGGTGAGTTGATCGCCCTGGAGATCAAGCTCCTCCAGTTGGGTCAGGCCCGCTGGCAGCGCGAGTTGGGTCAGCGGGTTGTTCCCGATGAGGAGTGAAAACAATTTCGTCATGCCGCCGGACAGAGAGACGTTGGTGAGCGCATTTATGCTGAGATTGAGCGACACCAGATTCGTCAACGTGGGAAGCGAGAAATTGGTGAGGTGATTGGAGAACAGCAGGAGCGTGTTCAAATTGCGAGCCGCCTCCAGTCCGGCAAGGTTGCTGATATTCCGGTCATGGGCATTCAGCACGGTCAACCCGAGCATGTCCTGTTGGGTCAATGGCCCGACTGGCTTGCCGAGTGTCTCGCGGATGGCGGCGTTCAAGCCGGGATCAGGAAGGGACACCTCTTGCGCGTGGGCCGAAATCATGAGGCCGATCGCGATCAGCGTCCGGACGAGGTAATTGATAGTGTTCATGTTCATCACCTCGTTGGAGCCTTGAGTGAGGAATCGGTTCCCCAAAACCGAGTGGGACGAAAGCCCCAGTGCGTCCGAACGGACGTGGAAGCATACTGACACCGTGTTCGAGAGCCTGTCCGAGTGAGCGCCGACACCATTTGGTTGTATGGAAAAACTGATCAAACGACTATCATGAAAAAAACCTGGAACGTCCTACTCGCACTGGCCTGTGCTCCTTTCATCGTGTCGGCAGGCGAGACAACCGCACCGAAGCCGGGTGAACCGCCACCTCCATTTGGGCTTGAGTCAACATTGCAAGCGCCCCGTGGCGCCCAGCCGAGTTGGAAGGCGCTCAAGGGTAAAGTGGTCGTCCTGGAGTTTTGGGCAACCTGGTGCGGACCTTGCATCGCGGCGATACCCCATCTGAATGAATTGGCGGATAAATTCAAAGACGAGCCGGTTCAATTCATCGCCATTACCGATCAAGACGAAACGGTTGTCAGGCCGTTCTTGCGCAAAAAGCCGATGCACGCCTGGATCGGTTTTGGACACCGACAGGTCGATGTTCAAAGATTTCGGGATCAAGGGCATCCCGCACACGGTGGTGGTGACCAAAACGGGATTATTGCGGCAATCACTTATCCGACCTACTTAGCCGAGCAACAGTTGAAATACCTGCTGGCTGGCAAGCAGATGACCCTCGCGCAACGCGGAACCGAAGGCGGCCTGTTCCCGGGACAGGTGCCTGCCATTTCGAAGCGGGAGCGAGAACCGCTCTTTCAGGTAATCATTCGTCCGAGCACAGGTGGGCCCATGACTTCCTCCTCGAGCCAAGGCGGCCTTACTGCATCTCGGGTAACCATCTTGAACATTCTTTCTTCCAGCTCCGGCATCAGTCCGTTTGCGGATCTTCACCGATTCGGCCCTGCCAGAAGGAGACTTCGATTTTATCATCAAAACGCCCGATACCGAAAACGAAAAGGTTCAGACCTGGCTGCGGCAAGCGGTGGAATCGACGTTCAGGCGTCAGTGCCCGCTATAGAGACCAGCGAAATGGACGCCTTCGTTCTCAAGCCAGGCCAACCCACTGAACATCTAACCCCGACGGTTGCAACCGGAAGTTCTTCCCTGAGCTCGGGCGGCGGAAGCCTGAACTGCGTGAATCAATCCATGACTTCCCTGGCCTCGAGCCTGGAGGAGATTTAGAAAAAACCTGTTATCGATGAAACCCGCCTCACAAATCGCTATGATTTTCAGCTCCTGTGGAATATGGAAACATTGGGGAAACGGATCCGATCAAGTTGGCCGGGGCATTGCGTGGACAGCTCGGCTTGGAACTGGCACCGGCGAGGCGGGCAGTCGAAGTGCTTAAGGTAACCGTGGCGAATCGCCAGGCCGGCCCATCAGGAAATAGGATTCAAGGTCCATGAGAACGACGCTGAAGAATCTGTTGGTCGTAATGCCCAACCCGTTTCGGGCCGTCATGTCTGGCTATAATCATCCCCGTGAGAGTGCTGAGTCAGGCGTTGGCTCCCCTAATCGAATGGGACTCAAGATTTGGGGCGCGAAGAACTCCGGCCGCGATTTGTAACGAAAGAGGATTGCCGCACGGCTAATGCGGTTTATGATATGGATTAATTGGGCGTGAAGCGTCCCAGACACACATTATGAAATCATCCGTGCCGGACCTTAAGTGGGACGAAAGTGGCAGTGCACTCGAACCGTTTCTCAAGCACACTGATGGCGTGTTCGAAAAACTCTTTGAGCTCAGCGCGGACGCCATCTGGTTGTATGATCCCCGGACTGCGGAACTGGTGGATTGCAATCAGGCGGCGGTCGAACTCATTGGCGCGGAGAGCAAGCAGCAATTGTTGCGCACGCGGCCCGAAGACCTGTCCCCACCGATGCAACCGGACGGAGCGTCTTCGGCCGGCAAGGCGGCGGAGATTATCGCCACCGTCGAAAGGGAAAAGCGGCATTGCTTCGAATGGCTGATGCGGCGCCTGGATGGCCGGGAAGTTCCCCTCGAGGTTTCCTCGACCGCGCTGTTCATGAACGGAAAGAGGATCCATGTCCTTATGTCCCGGGACATCCGCGAGCGCAAAAAAGCCGAGCGTGCATTGCTTGAACTGACTCACGCCCTGGAAATGCGGGTGGCCGAACGCACGGCCGCGCTCAGCACCAGCGAAGCGCGCTTTCGCGCCCTGGTGGAACATGCGTCGGAAGCCATTGTCGTTTTCAACGGAGACACCGGACAATTTCTCTTCGGCAACGAACACGCGTGCCGGCTTTACGGGGTACCGATGGAAAAACTGGCGACCCTGACTCCCGCCGATGTCAGCCCTGAATTTCAACCGAGTGGACGACGCTCCGGCGAGCTTGCCCGCGAGTAGATGGCCGAAGCCCTGACCGGAGGCATGCCGGTTTTCGAATGGATCCACCAACAGCCCAATGGCCGGCTGATTCCCACCGAAGTGCGGCTATTGCGCCTGCCCGCGGAAGGCCGGAATTTGATTCGCGCCAGCATCATTGACAATACGGAGCACAAACGCGCCGAGCGGGCGCTGCGCGAATCGGAAGAGAAGTTTCGCGCGCTCTTCGAAGGGTCCAGCCACGGCGTAGTCCTCCACGACGAGAATGAACTGCTGGAGGTGAACC
>CAWBHS010000022.1:0-202462 GCA_963788655.1 uncultured Verrucomicrobiae bacterium
AACTTGTCACTTGGCCCCCCTCAATTACTACGTAGTAAAGTAACGAATTGCCAAATGATTATGAATTTGTAACTCCTAATCAAGGCCCCTCACCTGGTTTTACAAGTAGTTTTGTAATATCGTCAACCGCAACATTTGGAGAAACCGATCATTTTTCATTTGGAGGCGCCAATACGCAAACTCGGAATGCGGGCTATAACTTTGCGCCTGTTCCGGAGCCGATCACTTCGGCACTCCTGGTATTCGCGATTTTCGTTTTTTGCATTGCTGCTGTCCGAAAATGGAAGGTGAAGATGCTTTGCGTGGATGTTTCCAGGGGTACCTCAGTAACCGGAAAAGCTTGATTACGTCTGAATCGTGACCAGGAGAATCGAGTTTCCAATTTCCTTCGCCGGATTAATCCGCTGACTGGAACAACAAGAACAAGTGTCGGTCCTGACTTGTACAGACGATCTGACTGGAGGAACCTGATCCGGGCAGCGCCACCTTCCACTTCACATTCTCCGCATCGCTCCAGGTGGTGGCGGGCCGGGCGTCGGTCGTTCGAGACAAAAGTTTCGTTTTCCATGGCGCCACCTTACGCGAACCAACCTTTAGGGAACGTGAAGGATCTTAAGAAAAAGCGGTTTCGCTTGGGTGTTCAGCCGGTGTCGGGCGGCAACGCGATGGCATCCACCGCCGGGCGCGCCTGGGCCAGGGTGGCGGAAGGCAGTTGGCCGATCACCAAATAAGCCTTGAAGGTGACGGTGCGGCGCAATTCCTGAGCTTGGCGCAGGGCGATTGCCTGTTCGTGGTCAAGGGCCGATTAACGCTGAAGATCCACCGCCAGGACGATCGGCTCTGGTTTGACCTGTATCCGTGACAGTGATCAAGGCTGGTGTCACATTTCGTTCGCGTGGTGTCGCGTCACTCGCCAAACTACTTCTTTTGTTTGCCATAGAAACGCTTTCGCTTATGCCGATCTTGGTCGTCGTCCTAATTGTGGCCGTTAGGTCTATTCGCACGCGACCACCGGAACGCGACTTACCCCAATTCTCTTTAAATCCAGGCTTGCTGCGACTCGGCAAAAGTGTTATGAGCATAACATCCTGGAAATGAAAACTGAGAGCAGCATGCGGGGATTAGTTACGAATTTGTCGTTGAGGCTGGCGGCCATGGTGGCCTTCATCATCGTCTGTTTTTCTGCAAATGCCCAGACGATGGGGGATGTCAACGACGACGGCATCGTTTCCATTTGCGATGCGATGTTGATTCAGAACCACGTCCAGGGCGCATCCCAATTGCTTACCAACGATCTCGCGCTTCCCCTGGCGGACATGGACGCAAATGGCGTCATTGCAAACAATGATGTCTACTCGTGATCGACACCATCTTGGGTCGCATCCCGCTTCAAAGCTTTGACACCAATTTGCTGAGTTATGATGACGGTGATGGATTCAGTTTTCTGGAGGACTGGTATCATGGAGCCAATCCGTATAATCCGCATACCTTTGATCCAGAGATTGAGGACGAAGTCTATGTGCGTCGCAAAGGGATGGTGGTGCTCGCACAGCCCCCCATCGAGGTATACCGATACAACTACAGCGAAGGCGGTGCTGCTATTGTGCTGGCGCAGCCACCCATCAAAATCCTTCGGACGCAAACGGAAGGTGGATATGGTGTCGTCCTGGCAAATCCGCCAGTTCAGGTATCGAGGAACGATATTGCAAATGGACCGGGAATTATGCTGTCCCAACCTCCGGTCCAAATCATTCGCTCTGAAATGGAAGAAGATGGGAGAACAGGAGGGAACAGTTTGGAACAAATATCTCGCACGGACCAGGTTGCCGAAAACAATCCGTTGACAAAACTACCAAAACAAAACAAACAGGAATAGATTCTTGTTCAACGCAACGCCAACCCTTGACCATAAACCAATCGAGAAACTTTATGAAGATTTACCTGAACTTGATGCCCTTATTCATAACTTTGATCTTCATTGGCAGTGCCTCAGGGCAAGAATTTCACAGCGGGAGCACAGGTGAGCGTGGCGATGTGATTGTATCCACAGATACCGTGTGGGATATACCTGATAATGGGCAGTTTCATTTCAACTCACTTGTAGTTCAATCCGGCGCAAGATTGACTTTCCGCAAGCCGACCAACGGACTTAATCCTCCCGTCTATTTCCTGGCTTTGAGCAACATTACGATTAATGGGACGTATCTTTAAATGGCCTAACAGGTGCGGTTGGCGTGGTAGTTTCTGAAGGCGGTCCAGGTGGCTTCAATGGTGGATCCTATGGCCAATCCGCCGCAGGAAGACCAGAGGGGTACGGCCAAGGTCCCGGACGAGGTGTTGGCTATCCAAATTTTGCAGGGTCATATGGCACCCGAAACAACAATGGTGGTCCTATCTATGGGAATCGACTGATAATTCCTTTAATCGGGGGTTCTGGCGGTGCCGGCGCCGATGGTGGAGGAGATATTGGAGCCAGTGGCGGTGCCGGAGGTGGAGCTATTCTGATCGCGTCAGATGTGCAAATAGAAGTTAATGGCAAGATTGAGGCACGAGGTGGTGACTCTTGGACTGCTCCAAGCCACAGTTCGGGAGCCGGTAGTTGAGATGCAACGGAATTTTGGACCATTTTCTCTCTTAATTTTTGCTTAATCTTTGGTGTTCAAATTGGTTGGGAGTTCGGTAGCCCAGCGCCGAGTGTTTGCGTTGATTATTGTAGTAGGCTTCGATGTATTCGAAGAGTTCGGTTTGCGCGTCTTGCGCGGTCTCAAAACAGCCGCCTTGCAGCATTTCTTTCTTGAGCGTTCCGATGAAGGATTCGGTCCAGGCGTTGTCGTAGGGATTGGCCCGGGCCGACATGCTCTGGCGCAAACCCGCGCGGGCCAGCACGCGGCGAAAGGCGGTGCGGCCATATTGACTGCCCCGATCACTGTGGAAGATGGTTTGGTCAATTCCCGGACGCGAAGCCAACGCTTGGTGGAGCGCCGCCAGGACCAGTTCGGCGCGCAGGTGATCAGCCAGGCTCCAGCCGACGATGCGACGGGAATACAGATCGATTACGACCGCCAGGTAAAGCCAGCCGGTCTGGGTGGGGATGAAGGTGATGTCGCCAGCCCAAACCTGATTGGGGCGATCGGGCCGCGGTTGGCCTGTCACGAGGTTGGGCGAAGGCTGATTGGCTTTGCCGTCGCTGGTTTTGGGCACGAAGTTTTTCGGTTGGATGGCCCGTAAACCCCGTTGTTTCATGAGGCGGCGAACGCGACTGGGAGCGCACACCACTTGCTGATCCCGCAGCTCCTGGCCGATGCGACGATAACCGTAGCGGCGGCGGTGCGCTTTGAAAACGGCTTCAATCCGATCGCTCAATTGCTGGTCGGCAGCCTGCGTGGCCGTGGCGGTGGCCGCGTGATAAAAGCTGCTGCGCGAACAGCCCAGGGTGTGACAAACCTGCCGCACACTACTGCCGGTTTTTTGTCGCAGAGTCAGGATCATTGCGCGTCGTTGAGTTGGGGTTTGGTTCCGAGAATAACGGCAGCCTTTTTTAAAATGTCATTCTCAATTCTGAGCTGGGCGATCTCCCGGCGGAGGCGGCGCCGCTCGTCCGCTGCGGGCTCCTCGCCTGCGGCTCGGAGCCCTGCGCTCCCGAGCGGCGCCGCCGGGGACGCTTGCCGGACCCAGCGGTAAAGGAGGTTGGCGCCAAAGCCAAAATCTTTGGCAACTTCCGGCACGGGTTTCCCCAAACTTACCAGTTCGACAGCTTGCGCCTTAAACTCTGGACTATATCTTTTTCGAGGCATTTCACTCATGATGTTCCTTATTCTCTTATGGAGTGGTCCAGGAATTTCGCACACTTCAAGTGGTGGTGCGATTAGGCTAGTTGCACCCCTTCTTAGTGGAAGCGGGATACTCGACGTGAGTGGAGGAAAGAATCGAGATGTGTTAAATTTTTATGGAGGTGAAGGCAGGGTGACGTATCGATTGCAGGGATCAACCCATTCCGTTAACGGTGGTCGGTATTTATAAGCGGCCCGATTGGACGGTTGGTCGCAACCCAGTAATCTTCCCCCCCAACTCTCCCAAACTCGACATCATCCATGCCGCCGGCACGGTGATTCCAGAAGGCACAAATGCCGCAGTGGTCGTAACTCTTCCAACTGGTTCTCCTGCCAATCAGTTGGTCACGCTTCAGGCGCGAAACTTTTCGGGATCATTCACCAATTATGTTGATGTGACACCCGAAAGCGGCCCTTCGACGCGTTACAGTTTTGTTTGGGATGTTGGCACCAGTCCACTGGCGACGACAAACGTCACGGTGCAAATACCGGCCAATACACCCACCCATATTACTGCATGGGCAGAGATCCAATTCTGATTTCCATGGAAGCCGTCGCAGCAACGAGAATTCAGTTTGTCCGAGCCGAGGACTGCGGTTGGAAAGCATGCCTGCATGCACGCTACCCGCGCTGGCGGCACTTCAGAAATGCGCTGGCGGTACTGATGTGCGGCTGGTGCCTGATGTCCGCCTTGGGTGCCGAGTATCCGACACTGATTGTGGGCACCCAAGGTGTGGCTCAAGGTCGGACCAATCTCCTTTCGATCTGGTTTTCCAATCCAACTGAAGTAGGGGGATTGCAACTGGATTTGCTGTTCAATCCGAGTTACGTGGACACCGAACGACTGCATATGACAAACGAATTATCCGGAGTGCTGGCGGATGCTGCCCTGATCGAATCCAACCGCTTCCGCATGCTGTTTCTGTCAACGAACAACCTGCCGCTCAGCAATGGTCTGCTGGTGGAACTCACGATTGTCGCCCGGACCAACGCTCCCAATGGCCTGCTTCGCGTCCCCATTCTGTCTGTAACCAACGGCCAAACGTACGCCACCACGATGCAGGGTGACTGCCAGTGACAGCTTTAACCTGCACGCCGGTCAACTCCTGGTCGGCGATGCTTTTGCCTTTGTGGACGGTGTCGGCCGTGTCCAGTTCCAGGCAGCGGACCCGGTGACTACCGTCTTCTTCGCGAATTCCAAGTTTGACCACAGCCTGTCAAATCTGGCGACCTGGTCAGCCATCGGCACCAATGTCGGGAGCAACGGACTGGTCATTTGGATGGATTACGATGTGACAAACTATACGAGACGCGTGTACACTCGGCGCCCACCGTATCCAGTGACTCCTCCATAACGGACGAAGCCCGACCGCCGGATCGTCGGCGACCACCAGGAACCCATCTTCCGGGACGCGGCCGACCGCCAACGCTTCTTGGAAACCTTGGGCGAGGCGCCACGCTTCGCTTGATTTCAGATGGCGGATTTCAGATTGCAGATTCGTGACGAAGGGAACTTTGTGGCCGGAATGATGTCGAATCAGGAAGATTGTTGCGAGGTGCCAGTTGGCGACAAGATGGGCTTGTAATAAAGAACTTTTGTGTGCGGATATTGGCGCCATGCACGGTCGCTGGTCACGGCGGTCAGGTCATGCTGACGAGCCGTGGCCACAATCATTTGATCGTACAGGATCATCAACCGGAAACGCCTCCAAGGAGGCTGAGTCAGCGGCGATTTCCGGTGTCAGCGGCAGAATCACCAATTGACTGGTGAGAGCGAGATGGAACCAATCCAGGGTCGGTTGTCCGAGATCCAATCTGCCGTGGGCTGCTTTCCAGGCGACTTCACGCAACGATACCGCGCTTAATCCCACTTGAGCTTCCGCGAGCAGCAAAGAACGGCAAGCTTCCGGCAAGGTGTGCGGCTCCCGAGAAAGGCGGAGCCAAATGCTGGTATCGAGCAAATAGCGCATCGCAGGTTACCACCGTTCCCCTGTAGGCTCCTCCAGGTCATTCGGCAAAGCAGGACCGCCAACGGTGGCGCCAATAAAGGAACGCGCCTCGGCGCAAGGTGTCAACCGCGCCACTGGCTTGCCTTCCAAGGTCACTTGGACCTCTTCTCCCGCGGTAACCCATTGGAGTATCTCCTGCCACTGGCTAGGGACTTCCTGAACACTGGCTGTTTTCATGTTTGCAAGATGCCGCTACTCTCAGCGGTTTGCAAGCACGGGACCGCTGACAATGGCAACGGCACTTGCTCCAATCCGTTGTTTTAAGAGGTGTTCGAGAACCCGGACGTCATCCGCGTGGGTGACGACTATTACCTCGCCGGCACCACCATGCTCATGTCCTTCACCAATCATCGCAAGCTGGCCATCAAACCTAACGAGCCTGGACCGGTCACGGTTTGGGCCACCGGTCCACGCCCGGCTCGCAAGGGCGGCGCCTGTTTCAAATGGATGGAAGGCGAATGAGATGCACTCACCGCCCATGGCTGTGGCTATTTGCTCCTCGCCTTCACGTCGTAGCAGAACAGCGCATCCTGATCGCGCACGTAGAGTTTGCCATTGGCGATGACCGGGTGAGTCCAGGCCGGTTGCCTGGTGCGGTCGGGTTGTTCGAAACGGCCTCGCTCGACGTATTCTTTTCGGTTCGGCTCAATCAGGAGCATGGTGCCTTCCTCAGTCCGGTAATAAATTCGGCCATCCGCTACGGCTACTGAACCTTTTCTCACGCGGCGTTTGTCGCGGTCGCTTTCATCCCACAGGGTCTTGCCGGTTTGGAAGTCGAGGCAAACGAGGTAGCCACCCCCATTGCCGCCGTTGGCCCCATACAGGCAGCCATCGACGAGGACCACGCCGCCATGGTGGTTTTCCATCTCCTTGGAGAACCAGACTTCCTCGGCCTTGACCTCGCCGTTGGTATGTCTTGCTGAGTTTCACCAATCCCCCACCGGCACCATAAGCCGAGGCGGCGAAGACGTGGCCATCGTGGTAGATCGGCGTGGAACAGTTGATCGTCATGCGATTGGCGGGCCGGTCGTATTGCCAGAGGAATTTCCCATCGGACGCGGCAACCCCAACGAGTGCCTTCGCGGTAAATTGCACATACTCGCGCTGCCTGTCGAAGTCGATCGCGATGGCCGAAGCGTATGCCGCTCCCGAATCGCCGAAACCACCCCGGCCGGAGCCCCCGCGTCCACGCCCGCCACCTGATCGAACGTCCCGCGGGAGCCGCGCTCACAACGTCCGTAGCCGGGACCTTCTCGCGGAGTTCCAAGTCGAAGCTCACGTCGCTCGAGTTGGCATTGGCCTGGTGTACCTCGACCGCGATGATGTTGTTGCCGGCCACGAGTTGATTGGGGGCAAGGTCGTGAAGGTGGAATTCGTTCTCAGCGAAATCTGTGCCCGCCGCGTAGGAGTCATGATTCACCGCTCCCGTTGGCATATTATCGCGCCAGACCTCAACCCCGTTGATGAAGACGACGGCTCCGTCGTCTCGCAGCAGACGGATGATGAGTGGCTTCAGCCGGCTGGGGTCCTTGACTTCGAACTTCTGCCGAAAGTAATAGGTCGGATAGTTCTCTGGCGCATTGTTGATGCGTGTTTTCTCGTCGCCATCCCCGTAGCCGAGTTGGGCGGGACCTTCAGGCCACGCGTCATCCTTGAAGTCGAGTTTGGTCCAGTCGGGGCCTGGGAAGGCGCCGGTGTCCAGGTATTTCCACCGTGAGCCTGTCGGGATCATGATGACCGGCTGAGCCCGCGGCGACGCCGGAGCCCCACGGACTTCGCGGCGTTCTTCGCGGTTGGGATTCGCGCCTCCTCGGTCAAATCCTCCCCCGCTTCCACGGTTGGTGCCACCTTCGGCGCCATTGGACACTTTACTCTTCCAGATTGGCTCGCCCGTCAACTTGTCGAGGGCGACGAGGAGTGCCTCTTCGCCACCGGGAGTGCAGATGACCTTGTCGCCATCAACGAGTGGCGACTCGTTGTATTTCCAGGCGGGTGCGCCCCCGCCCAAATCGGTTACCAGGTTGCGTTGCCAAACGATCTTGCCATCTCCAACCTGGAGGCAGGCCAAGTCACCACCGCGGCCAAGGACATAGAGCCGTTCCCCATCCACCGTCGGCGTGCATCCTGCCCCCTCTTTTCCCTGCGGCATTCCTGATGTTATAGCCGGTCCCAGACGCGTCACCCAAAGTTCCTTGCCGTCCTTCTCGGACAAGGCCCAAACGACTTCGTCGCCGCCGCGATTGCTCATGCCGAAAATCCGTCCGGTCGCAATGGAGGGGGCGCTGTAGCCGCCACCGAGTCCCGTGATCTTCCAGGCGAGGGGTGGGCCCTCTTTCGGCCATTCCTGGAGCAGGCCGGTTTCCTTGGAAATGGCGTTCCGGTCAGGCCCTTGCCATTGGGGCCAATCGAAGGAACCTGCCAAGGTTGCATAGGCGGTCCCGCCGAGCAGGATCCACGCGAGATACAAGTCGTTGTGTTTCATTCTCATAAAATCAGATTTATCGCGAATATTGGCACCTTCATATTCTTGCTTTATCCTTACAAGCGAAAACGGTCATCGAAGTCCGCACAGTTTTCTGACGGCTCTGGACGTCCGCGAGGGCCTGGTTGAGACGTAGGATCAGCCGCGGAGCCTGAGGCGTCGCTTTGCTGGATTTCATCGCGTGACTGATGCGTTCAGCGGTGCGAGCCTCACCCATTGTCAGCTTCGGCCGGTTCGATCAGTTCGACCGCGGCATGTTCAATTCCTCCATCCAACGTTGCCAGTCTGTATCCATGTCGGTCTGCCAGCGCCGCGAGATACTGGTCAGTGACCTGATCCGAGTTCACGGGATGCGATTCCAACGCTGGCAGATCGTCGGCGATCCACGAGGCTTTGGTTTCGCTCAGAAATTTTCCCAACGCTTTGCGCGCATCTGCCATTGGCGCGGCGATGGCTTTCTTGTTGGTGCTGATCCGCAGGAAGCCCAGTTCCAAGATCGGGCAAACGACCACTGATTTGCCCTTCAGCCAAGCGTCTGCCGCCGCGTATTGCGGGTGATTAGCCCAGATCGCGGCCAGAAGAACATTAATGTCCAGGAGGTATGTCATGGGAACTCTGCCAAGGCTTCCTTGATGGCTTGGAGCGAGATCGGACGGTCGGTGACACCAACCGTGCGCCCGTTACGCTTCTCGAAACGGACCTTGGCCGGACGCCCTTGCGCCGGTTCAAGCTTGGTGAGCATGATACGGCCGTGAGCGTCCTTTTCATACGCGAACTTGGTACGCGGCTCGAACGTCCGGCAGCCGGACGCGCTGGTAATCGTCAACCGTCAAAGTCTTCATGCCGGTAAATTACCGTTACCAGGGTCGCACTCAAGCCCAAACCTGGATGAAGCCTTGGCCCGGTCATGGCGCTGGTGTTTCGTAGGAATGACGATGGAAGAAGCACAGTTCCGGCACGCTGGTTCAGCTTTCGATGATTACCTTGACCACTTTGTCCCGGTAGGCCGTGTTCATGCGGAAGGCTTCGACCGTGCTTTTGAGCGGCAGCCGGTGGCTCACCAAGCCGTGTAGATCCACCCGGCCCTGTTCCGTCAACCGAATCGCCCGCGGATACACATGCTTCATGCGCCGGCTCATGATGATCGTGAGCCCTTTGCGGCGGGCGACGGAATGTTTCAATTGTAAACGGTCATCACCGGGAATCCCGACCAGCACCAGCCGGCCACCCAGCCGCACCATTTCCGCGGCCTGCTCGACCGATTGATCGGCCCAGGCGGCTTCCACGGCCACATCGACCCCGCGGCCATTTGTCGCTTTCATGATACGCGCGGTTGCATCCTGCCGGTCAAAGTGAATCGGGATGCCGCCCCATTTTCGCGCGAGCTTGAGGCGCCACGAAAATCTATCGGTGATGAAAATCGGATTGGCGCCGGCCAACCGCGCGACTTGCAGAATGAGCAACCCAATCGGTCCCGCCCCGAGGATGGCCAGGCTGTTACCGACTTTGAGCTTGGCAAAGTCCACCGTGTGGATGGCCACGCCGAGTGGTTCCAACAGGGCGCCCTGGGTGTCGTCCAGCGAATCGGGGATCGGAAAACAGGAGCGCGCCGGCATGTGCATCCATTCACAGAAGCTGCCGCCGTAGGGATAATTGCCGCAGAAGGCCAGCCGAGCGCATAGGTTCGGATGGCCGTGCTCGCAAAACTCGCAGCGGTGACACGGTTGCGCCGGATCCACCGCCACGCGGGTGCCGGGATGGAGCGGTTCGAATCGGCCGTCTTCCGAATCCGGGCCCACCGCGGTAATGACGCCGGAAAATTCGTGGCCCAAAATGAGCGGACCGCCAATGGGCGTATCGCCAATGCGCGCGTCCTGATACGAATGAAGATCGCTTCCGCAGACTCCGGTGCAATTGACGCGCACCAGCACCTGACCACGTTCGGGTGGTCCAGGATGCGGCACGCGCTCGACGCGCAAGTCAGCCGGACCATGCAAGCGGGCGGCGAGCATGGTGGCCGGAATACGGTTATTACTGTGACGTTTCATTAGGTGAGAGTTTTGTCGTTGCGCCGAATTCGGCGAATGATCGGGCAACCCAATATTTCCAACAAGCCTGAACTAAAGCGAGAGGACTTGCCGGACCGTTCAGCAAGCGATAATCTTCAAATATGATTCAGGCGGCTGACATTGAGCAAATGAGCCTTGAAGAACGGCTTCGGGTAATGGAACTGCTGTGGACCTCGTTGTCGCGCACGCCGGAAGTGGTGTCGTCTCCGGAATGGCACCGAGAAGTTCTTGAAGATCGCCTGGCCAATATTGAACGTGGCGAAGGAGAATTTTTGACCGTCAGCCAGTTGAAAGATCGCTTGCAAAAACCGACGCCATGAGACCCGTGGTCGTTTTGGCGTAGGCAGCCAAGGATCTTGAGGCGGCGCGAAGATTTTATGACGCCCAGGAAGTCGGAGTCGGCAATTACTGTGTCAGCTCGCTTCTGGCGGACATCGAAAGCCTTGGACTTGTATCATAGAATTCACCTGCGCATGTATGGTTGCTTTCGAATGCTGGCCGGCCGGTTTCCATTCGGGATCTATTACATGGAGGCAGAACAGGAGACCCGTGTGGTCGCCGTGCTCGATCTGCAGCGGGATCCAAATTGGATTCGGCGACAAGTGGAACTCAGGAAATAATTCGATGAAGGCTTTTTGCCCTTGTGGTTGGAGGAGGAAAAGCATGACGCCCGGATGACTTGCGTCGAAAGACAACCGGTAAGCCTCACAGTTTTGTTGACGTTACAACCGAGTCCTTTCGCGAGTCAGACTTCATCGGCTCAAATCTCGATCCGCCACCGCGCCTGGCGCAAGACCGCATGGGAAGAATCCTTCATTGACTCATACCAGACCGTCAGCAGGGTGCCGTCATCCAATTCCACCGTGCTCGGGTAGCCGAGATCGCCGGAAGCGCCGTCGCCGGAAATGATCAGCGGCGCTGACCAGGTGCGTCCCTGATTGGCGCTGACGCGGGCCTGGTTGCCTAGCGGCGGGCGCCGGTGGCCGTAGGTCATCAACAAATGATGGTTCCGCAGCCGCAACAAATGCGAGGGTAATCCCCACACGCCAATCGTTCGTGGCACGGACCAGGTCCGTCCGCCGTCCGCCGATTCGGTTTGCAAGGTTTCGCCTGAATTGGCCTGGTTGTGATTACGGATTTGGACGATCAAGCGACCGTCGTGGGTTTCGACGCCGTGGAGTTCATGGTAATTGGCGACGGTATCGTTCGGCCGCGGGGGGATGTCAGTCAGCCATTTCCAGGTTATCCCATCGTCCCGCGACTCGCAAACGCCCACCCGCCGTGCGCCCGTCCACAATTCCTTGCCGGCATACAGGAGCCGTCCATCGGCCAATTGAAATGGGCCGTGCGGACTGTTGACGATGCTGGGGTAGCGCGCGGACCAGGTCACCCCGCCGTCCGTGGAACGAAGCATCCATTGGCCAAGTTCGGCCTGGCGCTGAGCGTCGCTAAGCCGGTCGTGCGCGAGTTGCCAACGTTCCATTTTCTCCGCCGGCCACGCTCCCGGCTCACCGGGTTTCTTCTTTGCCGCCACCGCCAACGAACGTTCGTAAGCCAGCGAAGTAAAGGTCGTAACCAGCAATGTGCCCCGGGCCGTTTCCAGCACGCCGGCGTCGCGGTCATCAATCGCGCTGTCCAACAACACCTGCGGCCAATCCCAGGTCTGGCCGTTATTGGTGGAAAGCATCAGCTCGACCCGGCCGAAGGGACACACATGCGTCTCGCGCCCACCGGAGCAGACCACGACCAGTTGTCCGTTGGCCCGGCGTGCCACCGTCGGCCAGCCATGATAGTATTGGAGCTCGTGACTGATCACTTTGGTCTCAAGGACTCGAATCGTCGGAGCAGTCTGGGCGCGTGCTCGGATGTGGGTCCAAGTTGCTCCAGCGGCCAAACCAAGATGGCCGAGGAAGCGGCGACGGCTGAGAAACAGGCGCGTGCAGGTTTTCATGACTTTGTGCTAAGCCGGGAAACGCCTCAATTCAACTACGAAAACTTCAATGAGACCGTGCCCCCACGATCTTAAGATCAGGGGTCAGTCCTCACTTTTGACACTCAAGTCTTCATCCTTTTGGCGGACTATTCCGATCGCAGCAGATTCGACACGTGCGTCCACACCCCCATCTGCAGGCGCCGCGCGATCCAAGCCAGCGTCATGGTCGTCTCCTGCCGCAACCGCCGGGCGATGCGCACCTTGCCGGGATCGCCCTTGCGCCGCTGCCCCAGGTCCTCCTCCGTCCAACGCCGTTTTGCCAACTCCGCCCGCACCAACCGCTCCGCCTTCGCTTCGCCACTCTCCCGCCGTTCCGCCCCGTAATGCTGCGCTCCCACCCGTTCCGAGGCGTGGGCCAACAACTCCTCTTTCAACGTGTCCGCTCCGAAAAACCACCCCCGCCGGATCGTCGCCCACTCCTCGCCCCCATCCTCCGGTTGCCGCTGCGTCTCCATCTGCCGCTCGAACTCCCGCCGCCCCGCCGCACTGTCCTTGGGCAACCGCATCTCCCCGAACAACCGCTCCACCCGCAGCCACGGCCAGCGTCGCGCCGGCGGCTTCAGATACTCCGGGAAACTGCTCCACGCGTACTCCCGCAGCGCTTGCTCCGGCGCCAGCAACTTCGCCCGTACCGGATTCAGATGCACATACTCGCAGACCGTGCGGAAGTAGCCCGGCGACGCTGCATCCACCACCACCGCCTTGTAACGCCCGCTGAACAGGTGCCCGAACAACTTGTGCCGCCGGTTGAACCGCGCCGTGTAGGTGCCGATAAACCACTTCATACCCGCGACCAAGTTCCCCTTGGGCGTCTCGACCAGCAGATGAAAATGATTCCCCATCAGGCACAGGGCGTGAACCTGCCAATCGGTCTTGGTGCAAGCCTCGCCCAGCGTCTCGAGGAACCGGTTCCGATCCGCGTCATCCCGGAAGATGGGTTCACGTCGATCCCCACGATTCAGGACGTGGTAAAACGCCCCTTCGTATTCAATGCGTAACGGTCGTGGCATGGCGGGAAACTGCCAGAAAACAAGCTGCTGTGTCAATAGTGAGGACCGACCCGTTTGTTCTGCCGCGGAGTTCCATCCCGATGCCATCGCCAGACTGGCGGGTGAACTCGGCGACCTATCTCTTGGTTGACAATCGCGGGGCAAATCACTGCAATTGCCGGGATATGTTGTTACCCCGCGAAGACGCTGAACTGGTATTGAAGTTGCACTGCGCTTTGATGGAATTCGTTAACAAGCAGCTCAACATTGTCGGAGTTTCCGAAACCGCGGCTCCGTATGCCACGTTTCGGCCCGACCAACGGCAACAGGTGGTGCAGGCGTTTGTCGGCCGGCTTGATTTGATCGACGAGTTCATTCTGGCCAACCCCGCGCAACTGTCGGAGGGCGAATTGGAAATCGTGTCGGGCTGGCATCATCTGGTGTCCGGCCGGTTCATCGCCCTGCGGCAGCTCCCAAAACATTTCATCCTCCTCCGTGGCGACGGGCCGCCCACGGCTTACGGCGTCGTGGGATTGAGCGAGCCGATAGAAGCGGTGATCCGAAAAACTTTGCCGGCAGTGATCGAGACGGTGTTGCTGCCGTTTCGGGGCCAAATCATCTACGATGGGATCGTCGCCGGATTTGAGGTTACGGTCGATGCCGACTCCCAACGCGAATTCAATCAGGCTTTCCGAGCGGCCAAGGCCAGCCAGCGGTTCTTAACCGCGTTACCCGAGGCTCCCGTTGGCAGACGTGGCCGCGAGCGTTCTGCAAAGCCCAAGCCGGCTCCGAAGCCGCGGGCCAGCGGCGCAGACATCCGCCACGTTCTAACCCAAATCGTCGGTATGACGGATGCCTTCTGTCAGGCTCACCTCAGCGAGGAATACACGGCGCTGTGTCGAAAGTTGGCCGAGAAGCTGGCGGCGAGGCGGCCTTCCCCCTTGCTCCGCGGCAAACGGGAGACCTGGGCGTGTGGCATCATCCGCACCATTGGTTGGGTGAACTTTCTCGACGACCGTTCCCAGTCGCCGCACCTGAAACTGCCGGCGATTGACCGGGCTTTGGGCGTGGCCGAGAGCACCGGCCAGGGCAAGGCCAAGGCGATCCGTCAGATGTTGAAGATTCACCAATTCGATCACCGCTGGGTCCGCCCCAGCCAGTGGGAGAGCAACCCGCTGATTTGGACCCTCCAGGACGCGCGTGGGTTTATGATCGATATCCGCCAACAGCCTTTGGAAATGCAGCGCGCGGCGTTCAAGCAGGGACTTATTCCGTCTGTCCCGGCCGATCGCGAGGCGGCGGTGGTGCAGGAGCAAATCGCCAAATCATCCTCACGCCGTTTGTTCCAGTTCAAAGTCACGCTGCGCGGAACCGACCCGGTGGTCTGGCGACGCATTCAGGTCTGGGACGATACGCTGGACAAGCTGCACGAACACCTGCAAGCGGCCATGGGCTGGACCAATTCGCACTTGCACCAATTCTTCATACAGGGCCGGCGCTGTGGCGATCCGGAACTGCTGGATGACGGTTTTGAGCCGTTTACCGCCCTGGATTCAACCAAGACCCTCCTGAGCGCAGTGTTGCCGGCAGATGGCGCGCCGCTCTCCTTCGAATATCACTACGACTTTGGTGACAGTTGGGAGCATGACGTGCTCTTTGAAGGTTCGCCACCACCGCAACCGGAAGTGGACTATCCTCAATGCTTGGAAGGGGAGCGCGCCTGTCCACCCGAGGACGTGGGCGGAATTTCCGGTTACGCCGAGTATCTCGAAGCGATCACGGATTTGACTCACGAGCGGCATCAAGAACTGCTCGATTGGAGTGGCCCGTACAACCCGAACGCGTTCAGCCCACGCCGGACCACCCACGTCATGCAAGAAGGTCTGCCGGAATGGCGGAAGATGGTCTGAGCGCATCCATGGCCAGGAAATGAGCGCAGTCATTCAATTCTCGATGCCGTTCTTGTGTGCCTGCGAATATGGTCGAAAATCCACCACTAAATGGTTGAATTTCAACCATGAAACGGCGGCATTTGACTTCATTGGTTCAGGCAGCCCTAAGAGATACACCCGTGGTATTTATCCAGGGACCACGCCAATCCGGCAAAACCACCCTCGTCCGCAGCCTGACCGCGGCGGGACATCCAGCCGAGTACGTTAACTTCGACGATGCGGTCGTGCTCGCCGCGGCGCAATCGGACCCGGACGGATTCGTGGACGGTCTTCCCGAACGGAGCATCCTGGATGAAGTGCAACGGGTGCCGGACCTGTTCCGCTTGATCAAACGCAGCGTGGATCGGGATCGTCGGCCGGGACGATTCCTACTGACCGGTTCGGCCAATGCTCTGTTGTTGCCCAGGGAAACTGCCGCGCGCGACAGATAATTCTTCTTGAGTTCGCCGGCGCTGGTTCCGCCTTCTTCCGCCACCTTGTCCGGATCACCAACGATCGCCAGCCGATACGTGAAACAGCTGTTTCGGAAGGCATTCCTTCGATAGGGAACTCCGGCTTTTTGGCAGACCCTTTGCCAGGCATGATACAGGGAATTGGCAAGATTCCAATGAGCTGCAACTCGATTGCGCTTGATTTCATCGGGATGAGCCGCCAGACGGTTCTTGAGGTTGGGCAGGATCGGCACCCGGCGCGCATCGACCTTGCCGATGGCATCGGGAACACGGATTAGGTTCTCCGGTTCGCAAACTATCACCCACCACAGCCGCACCATTTCCTCGGTGCGCACGCCCGAGAACGCTTTGATTTCCATGGTGGGCAGCACCGCCGGTTCAAATTGCTTCGCGGCCACCTGGAGGCGGGACATTTCTTCCGGCAGATAAATGTCGTCCGGCTGAAGGAGTTCCTTGGCCTGTTCCTCGGACTCGATCTTTTGACACGCATCGCGAAAATCGGGCGTCAGGGAGGCGGCGTGCGGGATGCCCTGAGGGAGATACCCCTTTTCCTGGGCGAAGTTGAAATACCCAGTGATGCCGTCGCGCATATTGTTCTTGCTCCGGGCTTTGCCCTTGAGCTTCCCGAGGTAGGCATCGATGTCGGGAGTCTGGATCGGGCTGATAAAATTTGGATGCGCCACAATGAAGGGCCCGACATAGCGTTTGGTGTCGCGCATGACCGTGAATCCAATTGGAGTTTGATCCGAGCGAAGGGAAAAGTTGTCCAGAATTTGTCAGGAAAATCCCCAAAGCAACCCTGTGGTCGTTGCAAGTGGTTAGGGGAGAGGTTGGCAAATTGGAGCGAGCGAAGGGATTCGAACCCTCGACATCAACCTTGGCAAGGTTGCGCTCTACCAGACTGAGCTACGCTCGCTTCCGTTAACCGGGAAAAAAACTAGAGCATTGCCCGGCAATTGCAAGCCCTGTTTTTGGTGAATTCGCTCCCCCGCGTTGACTCAAATTAAAAGACACCGGGGGCGAAAATCTGGGGGGAGGCAAAAGGGGTCGTTGACTCATGGAAAAAAGACACCGGAAATCCGGTACGAATGAACATGAGTCAAGCGCTGAAAACAAATTGGTTGCCCAAGCAACAGGCCCGGTATGCTCGACGCGATCGCGAGGGCAAAAGTCGGATGCTCGATGAGCTGTGCGAAGACCACGGTTACGCGCGCAAGTATGCCATCAAATTGCTGCGGGGTTCCTTGCCCCGACCGACCGGCAATCCCCACCCCGGCCCGGAGCCGCAGTATGAACTCATTGAGCCGATCGTCCGGAAGATCTGGGGAGAGGCCGAGCAACCCTGCGGCAAGCGCCTGGTGCCCATCCTGGAGCAATGGCTGCCCTTCTATGAGCGGCGCTTTGGCGGGGTGAGCCGTCGGCAACGCCAACTGCTGCGTCAGGTCAGTGCGGCGACGCTGGATCGGCTCCTGAGTCGAGCGCGGACCCAGGTTCTGGGACGCGGCCGGTGCGGCACCAAACCGGGCAGTCGGCTGAAAACTCGAATCCCGATTCGGACCGGCACTTGGGACTTAACACAGCCGGGTTATCTGGAGGCCGATAGCGTGGCGCACTGCGGCGCCAGCCTGGCCGGCGATTTCATCTGGAGCCTGACCTACACCGACATTTTCAGCGGCTGGACCGAAGGTCGCGCGGTCTGGAACAAAGGCGCCACGGGCGTGCTGGCGGCCACGCAGGACGTTGAAAGCGCTCTGCCCTTCGCGCTCTTGGGCTTTGATTGCGACAACGGCAGTGAGTTTCTTAACCACCACTTGTGGGGCTATTTGGCCCACCGCAAAATCCCCGTGCAATTCACGCGCTCGCGTCCCTATCACAAAGATGATCAATCGCACGTGGAACAGAAAAACTGGAGGTGGCCGCGCCAGCTTTTGGGTTATTGCCGGTTGGAGGATGTGAGGTTGGTTTCGCAGATTTGCATGGTCTATAAAACGGTCTGGGGTCCCCTGCACAACTTCTTTTTGCCCTGCTTGAAACTGGAGCAAAAATGGCGCGAAGGCAGTCATTGGCGCAAGCGCTACGAACCGCCCCGGACCGCCTACACGCGACTGTGTGCCCCTGGGGTGTTGGGCCGTAAAGCGCGCGGCCAGTTACGGGAGCACTACGCCAGTCTGGACCCCTTCGAATTGAAGGACCAATTGGAGCGTCAATTGAAACAAATTCTGACTCCCCAACCGACCTGATTGGCCCTGGTGAATATCTTTTGTCCTCCCCCCCGGCCCCCCTCCCTGAACGTCCTTCCTGGGCGACCGCAGGGGGGCGCGAGCTGGGGGCTCGCAGCCCGCCCCCCTGCTCGATTTAACTTGCTATCGATACCGCAAAAACATATCAACCAAAACAAACCGAAACATGAGTCCGCCAAGCCCTGCTTACTCAGAACCCTTCGGTGTCTTTTTTCCATGAGTCAACGGGCCCCTCCGGCCACCCGTCGCCACCTTCACATCAGGGCTGTTTTTGCAGCGCTGGTAATGGTGGCGGAGATTGCTCGGTGGTATCCCGCCGTCGGGTCTCCGGCACAGTTCCAGGAACCACGTCGCGGCGGCGGATGGTATTTTGATCCTTGCCGTCTGGCCGGTTTCGAGGACGATTCCGCTCCCAGGAACGATTGTGGCCTGGACGGAATCGCTTCAGTAGTTCCTCGAACTTCTTTTTTTGGTCGGAGGAAAGTTCATTTTCAATCGCTTGATGAACGGCCACCAGTTCGTCATTCAACTCAGGCCCAATGATATCGATCAAAATGCGGATGCGTTCCCGGCTGTCGGCAAAGGTCTTGTCCAGTTTGGCAACTTGTTCCGGAGTCAAATCCAAAGTTTTTCGCAGGCGCTCCAGATAGTATTTTTGGATGTAGGGCGGTCCTTTGAGGAAGGTTTCTACCGGGATAGTTTTACGTGTGGTTTTCTTAATCCACACGGCCCCGGTCACCAACCCAGCCGCGAAGATAACGAAGGTGGCCAGAATGACTTTCCAAGGTTTCACTCGGAGTAATCCACCTGGGAGGCTTGCGCAAAGACGGCAGTTTGGAATTCCTGAACAAAGTCAGCCGAAGCGTTGTTGGATTGAACAGGCCAAATCCACCATACTCCGCTGAGCACCATGATTCCCGTACATAGCAATGCACCGCGCCAGAGTGCGCGACCCCATAAGGTCCAGGGATCCAAGAACGCAACTCCTTGCAGGCGCGCCATGATACGTTTTTCGAACGCATACGGCACCTGGTCGCTGGGCGGGTTTAGCCGGCCGGCCGCCAGCAGTTTTTTGAGTAGTTTGTCCAAGTTCATAGCTACCGACGTTTTTTCAGACGTTGTCCCGCAGGTGGGGGTTACAGGTACTTTTCTCGATCCCCTGCGATTCGCGTGAGGCATTTTCGCATTTCCGCCCGCGCACGAAAAGCCCGTACTTTAACCAGCGGTACGGACCAGCCAGTCAATTCAGCGATCTCTTTCACCGATTTCTCCTCCAGTTCCAACAAGGTAATCACCAAGCGCGAGGAGGGGGAAAGCATATTCAGCAACCGCTTGACCAGTTCTCGCGCGGCCGCCGCGCTTTCGCTGGCCTCGTCCGGCTGGACCACAAATCGGTCCAACCAATCATGCTCGGGTTCGGACAACTCCGAAAAGGCCGTTTCCCGATTGCGTTGGTGCTGACGCAGGAAATCATAACAGGTGCGAACCGTTAACCGCATCAACCAATGTTCGAAGGGAGCCGTGCCGCGGAAACTGTTCAGTTTTTGAAACGCTTTGCTCCAAATCTCTTGAACGATGTCGTCCACCTCACTTTCGCGCCGGGCATAACGGCGAACCGTGGCGAAGACGCGCGGCGAGTATTTGGCCACCAATGGCTCAAAGCTGGCGGTGTCTCCTTCGAGAACCGCCGCGATCAAGTCCGCATCGGTGGGCTGCATCGGTGGGATAATCGTCGTTACACGTTCGAGGATAAAGCAGAATCCATTAGCGGAACTCTGGATTTGCCAATCCGCATTCGGTTTTACGTTGGCAGGAACGTGGGCCTTGGCAAGCCGGTCTGGCAAGCCGGCGGGAGTGGGCAACTTTACTTGTCCGGAGGATGTTCTTGAGGTTGCACCCCGAGAATTGGAGGGGGAACGTTGACCGAGGCATTTTCTTGAAAACGGTTGAGCAACTCTTCCATGCGGCCAAGGCGTTTTTGTTCCGGTTCGGTAAGGGCGCCATCTTTCTTCTTCTGGCGAAGTGATTGGACCCTCTTTTCCAGTCGTTCCTTGATTTCCACCCGTTTGGCCTTCCATTCCGCAGACGTCATGCTCCAGAAGCTGTACGGAGGTTTGCCCCAGCGCTTGCGGAACGCTTGGATTTGCTTTTCCCGTTCCTCCGGGGAGAGTTTTCTCAATTCTTGGCGGAACTTCTGGATCTGTTCCCGGCTGGGGGCTCCGTGCGGTTTGGAGTTCTGGCCCGCCTTGGCCTCTGCCATCGGTGGTGCTGGGCGAGGACGAGATCGATGCGTGTCGGAATGTGATTGGGAACCAGCGGTTCCATTGGTCACATTGGATTGTTCATTGGCGGCGGAATGTCGCGACGGCGCGTGGGCGGGTTTGGCTTGGGACGCGACCGGTTCCCGCGTGGTGGCAGGCTCCGCTGGTTCCGCTGCCGCGAGACACAGGGCGATGCTACCGCCGGAAAAAACAACGATCACCCATTGAATCAAACTCTTCACGCCCATTGCGTTGGCCTTGTAAGATTGGTCCGTTTGTTTACGTATGCAAATTCAGACGCGATTAGAAATCCGGAAGTTACAGCCAAAAATCGTTTGTTCGGTCACATCGCCGCTTTTCAGAGCGGATTGCGAAAACCCCCCTCTGTGTTTAATCCCGAGAGATACTCAGGTTCTTTTCAAATTCGGCCGTGAATTTGCTGATGCACTCGGAAATCTTGGGAGGCTGGTCGTTCAACGTCTTCGACATGCGCTCGATACTGGCAGGATTGAACTTGATAAGTTCCGATGCCGCAACAATTAACGACAGATGGTTGTTGATATCATGACGCATGTCGGACAGGCACCGGCTTAGTGCCTCCACTTGTTCCGGCGTCAGCGTGATCGGGTTGACGGGCAATCCCATAAAACGAAGATTGCCTCCCCAGCCTGCTGATTGCAAGCCAGTTTCAACGCTTTAGACAACCATCGGCGTTTTTTGTCGGTTGACACCTCGCGCGGGCAAATCTAAGCTGCGCGTCTAATTTGAGACGGCTGGCTCGGCAATGGTGCCGGGGAGTTCGCTCAATGGCGGAGAGGAAGTGAGAATGTTTTGACCGAAATCAGGCTTAGAAAAGGCGAATCAGTGGATAAAGCGCTGCGGCGATTGAAAAAGAAGATCGATCGCGAGGGCACGTTGAAAGAAGTGCGCAATCACCGGCACTTCGAGAAGCCCAGCGAGAAGCGCCGGCGCAAAGAAAAAGTTGCGCGTTTTTCCGCCATGCTTAGTGCGCGATACGCGGATTTGTAATCTTTATATCGAATTCAGGGCCGAGTGCGGTCAACGGTGCAACTGCACTCGGCCTTTTCATAAATCGTCGCAGTGTTGCGAAATTTTTTGTGCTGTTATCCCATCCACAAATCGGCAGCAATCAAAGTAATGCCTGGCCACCAGCCGGCAGGGTTGGTTTTTGCTCTTTTAAGGTCGGGTATTTGCCGCTTTCGACCTGATGTATTCCCTCTCAACCTGCTGGAATTCCCATCGACACACAGACGGCCGCGCCATGTTGCGCGAGATCCGTGAACTGGGTTTCGAGTATGCCGAACTGAGCCACGGAATCCGCATCAGCCTGTTGCCGGGAATTCTCGAGGCGGTGGACGCAGGCGAAATCAAGATTTCCAGCCTGCACAACTTCTGCCCCTTGCCGATGGGCCTTTCCCACGCAGCGCCGAACGTTTTCAAGTTTAGTGCTGACAATCCCCGCGAACGGGAGAACGCCTTCAAGCACACCCTAAAGACTCTGGAATTGGCCGAACGAGTCAAGGCTCCGCTCATTGTGCTGCACATGGGCTGTGTGGATATGAAGGATTACACGGACAAATTGATCAATTGCGTGGCGGACGGCAAGCGGGAAACCCCGAAGTACCAGAAGCTGTGCGAGGAAGCCACGGTCAAGCGGGAGGCACGAAAAGATCGTTACGTTCGCAACGCGTATGATATCCTGCACCGCATCGTTGAAGCCGCCGAACCGCGGGGACTCAAGCTGGGCATCGAGAATCGCGAGGCGGTGGAAGAAATCCCGTTCGAAAGTGACTTCCCGTTCTTTTTCATGGAATTCTCGTCACCTTCGGTCGTGTATTGGCACGACACGGGGCACGCGCAAATTAAAGAGAATCTGGGGCTTATTTATCACGCCATGCACCTGGAATCGCTCAGTGACCGGCTCTACGGTTTTCACATCCATGACGTGAAATTCCCCGCCCGCGACCACCGACCACCCGGCGCCGGCATGATAGATTTCGCCGCGCTGAAACCGCTGGTGAAACCGGAGCACTTGAAGGTGTTCGAACTGAGCCCGAGCTTGACGGTGGAGGAAGCCAAACAGGGGATCGGTCATCTGAAGGGAATTTGGGGAACCGAGTAGTTTGTTGAGTTGAAGAGTTGAGGAGCGGGGCGGGCATGTGTTTGGGCTTAAGGATGAGGGTTCCCTGAGCGATCTCAACTCCCGAACGGCTTGCCCAACTGGACGGACAAATGGCAATCCACGCAAAAACTCAATAACCTCAATCCGATCCTTCGAATCCACCATCCCCTTCAACCTTTTACCCCTTGAGCGCTTCAACCTTTTGATTCAACCATTGACCTGAATTCAGCGAACAACGGGGTGGAATCATGCGGTCCCGGCGAAGCTTCCGGATGATACTGCACACAAAACACCGGCTTGTTTTTGTGTCGCATGCCTTCCACCGTTTGGTCGTTGAGATTGATCCGATTAACACTCACTTCGCGGCCCAACGAGGCTGCATCAACGGCGAATCCGTGATTCTGAGAGGTGATTTCCACTCGGCCCGTTTCCAGATCCTTGACCGGTTGGTTGGCGCCGCGATGGCCAAATTTGAGTTTGAACGTTCTGCCACCCAGTGCCTGACCCAGAATCTGGTGGCCCAGGCAAATTCCAAAGATGGGAATGCCGTGATCCAGTAATTCTCTCACCGCTTGCACCGCGTACCCCAGCGCGGACGGGTCGCCGGGGCCATTGGAAAGGAAAATGCCAGCCGGTTTGTAGCTCAACGCTTCCTCGGCAGTCGCGTGAGCCGGCACCACTTGCGGACGGAAACCATGCTGGCGCAACCGGCGCAGAATGTTGTATTTCATTCCCAAATCGTAAGCCACGATGGGAATATCCGCCGCCGGCAAGGGATCGCGCACCGCGCGTGGTTCTGCCGTTGCCAGTCCGCGCACCAGGTTGAAGTTCGCGCTCTGCTCATCTTGCGGGTCCCACGCAAACGCTTGCTTGTGCGTGACCTCCTGGACATAATCCACGCCCAACAAACCCGGCCAGCCCTTGGCTTTGGCAACGGCCTCTTCGACGGACACTTCCTCGGTGGAGATGAAACCGTTCATGGCACCGCGCACTCGGAGTTTCTTGGTCAAGGCCCGTGTATCGACACCCTGAATGCCGGGAATGTTGTTTTGTTGCAGGTAATCCGCCAACGAAAACTCCGCCCGCCAATTACTCACGACCGGAGAAAGCTCCCGGATCACAAAGCCGGACACGTGCGGCCGCCAGGACTCCACGTCCACGGAGTTGACCCCGTAATTGCCGATGTGGGGATAAGTCATGGTGACAATCTGTGCTTTGTAGGAAGGATCGGTCAGAATCTCCTGGTAACCGGTCATGGACGTGTTGAAACACACCTCACCACAAGCGGACGCGCGGGCGCCGAACGCCTGCCCGTGAAACACCGAACCATCTTCCAGAGCCAATATTGCCTTCATCAATTGTACAAAAGTTTTGCGATGCTAGGGCCAGCGATCAAGGGGTCAAGTTTTTATGCCGAATCGAAAAGAACTTCGCACTTGAGCGTCGGCATCACTCAACCATCCCGCAATCAGAAAGGCCAGTCATCCTCCTAAACCTTATCTGGGAACCGTTCCCTGCTAATGGGTTTTGCCAGCACCAAACGCCTCAATGAACTTCACCATCGCCCGCACGTCGTGGTAATTGGCCTTCCAGGCGTTCGCTTTCGAGGTGCTCTTGGGCTTACCGTCCGCGGTGACGGTGGACAGCCAGATCCCATCTGCGGGATTGACCTGAAATTTCCATACGAACTGGATCAGTTTTTCCAGCGCTGATGCGTAGGTCGGATTGGCCTGATGCTTGATCCCTTCGGTCAGCGCCGCCATCATTTCCGCTTCCACCCACCACTCCTTGTCGGTCCGAGTTGCCGGCTGGTTGTCGCTGCCCATGTAATAGAGGCCGCCGTGTTCGTAATCATAGCCGTATTGGAGGGCGTGCTCGATATGCGCGGTGAAATGGCCCCAGGATGGCCGCTGCCCCAGCACTTGTTGGGCGTGGATCAACAACCAGGCAAACTCCACATTGTGCCCGTATGACAGCCCCGCGCTCCGCGGATCCGTCACCGGCTTCCAATCTGGCTCACGATGAAAAGCAGATTGGCCGGGATCTTTCGGATAGAAATAGGTCGTGTTCAGCCGGACGGCTTCCGCCAGGGACTTTTTCACCGTGGCATCGTGGGACGCCGCAAAGAGTTCAGTAAGCGCTTCCATCAAGTGCAGGTGGGTATTTGCGCTCTTGAGTCCGGCGATCTCGACTTCCGCATTCGGCGCGCGCAACGGCAACGGAGTCCAATCCCGCTCGAAATGTTCCACCCAGCCGCCGTTCTTGGCGTCGTGCGCGTGCTGCTGGAGGTTCTGGTAAAGTGCCATGGCCCGCCGCAGTGGTTCAGCCAGACCGCTGGCGCGATGGTATTCAACCAGCGCATAAATAACAAACGACTCACCATAGACAATCTTGCGCGGATCCGTCACCTGCCCGGCCAAGTCGGTTTTCCAGTAACAACCGCCGTGTTCCTTGTCGAGAAAATGATCGAGCAAAAAGTGGTATCCTTGCTCGGCGGCTTTCAGATAGTTTCGCTGGGCGGTGCTGAAGCCGTTGAGATGCGCGTGCGCGAAGCCCCAGACCATCCGGCTTTGAGATACAAGTTGCTTTTCTCGTGGCATGCTTCGGCCTTTGGCCGCGTCATCCGCCAGCAGGTAACCGCCGTGTTCCTTGTCCTGGGCCGTATCGAACCAGTACGGCAGAACCTTGGCCACCAGTTCCGCGCGCATGTCGCGAGCGTATTCGGACAATTCTTTGGCCGACGTTGCGCCAATGGTGGCCAGACAGGTTGCGACCGAGACTAAGACGAGGAGCTTCTTCACGCGGTCAAGGCTTTCATAAAGGAATCTCGAAAGCAAGTGTCGCGGTTCCCGTGGGCACGTGCCGTGCTGCCCATTACTTGAAGGCCGTACACCGCCGTGCCGGCTTCGCTGCCGGTGTGGGCGACTGCGTTCCGGAACAGGATTGAATGGTTGCACGCTCCGGGCAGCGGCGTATGGTCGCAACGACATGAGGCTGAAGCACGGATTTGCCTCGTTAATTCAAATACAACCGACCAACCGAACAATAACTATGGGCCGATACAGTATTGAGGAATTCATCGCCAGTACCGCGCAGAAGGACCGGGGACAAGGACTGTTCGAATTGGAGAGCGCCCGCCTGCTCGAAATCAATCTCAACGGTCTGGTGTGGACCAAAATGGGCTCGATGGTGGCCTACCGCGGCAACATCAAATTCACCCGGGAAGGTGTGTTGGAACATGGCCTCGGCAAATTCTTGAAACGGGCCGTCAGCGGCGAGGGCACCCGTCTGACCAAAGCCGAAGGTCAGGGCGCGTTGTATTTGGCCGACGAGGGCAAGAAGATCTCGATTCTGGACCTCGGCGGACAAACGTTGTTCGTCAATGGCAACGACATTCTCGCCTTTCAGGACGGCATCGAGTGGGACATTAAAATGATGCGCAAGGTCGCGGGTATGTTGGCCGGCGGCTTGTTCAATGTGCGCTTGTCCGGCAACGGCCTGGTTGCGATCACCACACATCATGATCCCCTGACCCTGCGCGTCACTTCCGATTCACCGGTGGTTACCGATCCGAATGCCACCGTCGCCTGGTCCGGATCCCTCAATCCCGAAATCAAAACGGATGTCTCGTTCAAGACGTTTCTCGGGCGCGGTAGCGGCGAATCGATCCAGATGTTGTTTCGCGGTGAAGGTTTTGTGGTCATTCAGCCCCAGGAAGAAGTCTATTTCCAGCACACCACAAGCTGACGCAAAGCGGCTTTATATGCGTTTCATATCAACATATCCGGATACGTAGATTTTTTAGTTGAAAAACCTTCGCGATGCGACTTAAGTTAGCCCCTGCCGGTCTGGGTTCGGGGGTGATTGACACCTTGGGCCCAATTGTGGCTGGCCCGATTGATGATGGCACAACGAACGAATATGATGAAATCGCCGGATAAAGTCGCGCGGCTTGAAAGCCTTTTGCGGGAGCGGATTGTGATCCTGGACGGGGCCATGGGCACGATGATCCAGCAGCATCGGCTGGGAGAAGCCGACTTCCGCGGAGAACGCTTCACGGATTGGCCCAAGGATCTCAAAGGGCACAACGACCTGTTGAACCTGACGAGGCCGGACGTTATTGAATCAGTCCACCGGCAATATCTCGAAGCGGGCGCCGACGTTATCGAAACCAACACGTTCAACGCCCAACGAGTCTCATTGGCCGACTACGGCATGGAATCGCTGGCCGGCGAAATCAACCAAGCGGCGGCCCAATGTGCCCGCCGGGCAGTTGCTGCGGTCGAGGCGAAGCATCCGGGGCGCGCCTGTTTCGTCGCGGGTGCCGTCGGCCCGACCAACCGGACGGCTTCCATTTCACCGGATGTCAACAATCCCGCCCACCGGTCCATCACGTTTGACCGACTGGTGGAAGCCTACTCGGAGCAAGTGCGGGCGCTGCTGGAAAGCGGCGTGGACTTGTTACTGGTGGAAACAATTTTTGACACGCTCAACGCCAAGGCTGCCTTCTTTGCCATTGAACAGCAATTCGCCGAGACCGGCGTTCGCGTGCCGATCATGGCGTCGGTGACGTTTGTGCAAGTGGGCAACAACCGCACGCTCACGGGCCAGACAATGGAAGCATTCTGGAACTCGATCTCGCACGTGCCGCTGCTGAGTGTCGGCATCAACTGCGCGCTGGGTCCCAAGGAAATGCGGCCTTTGATGGAGGAGTTATCCCGGATCGCGCCGATCTACGTCAGTTGCTACCCCAATGCCGGTCTGCCCAATCCGCTGTTGCCGACCGGTTTTCCCGAGACGCCGGAAACGCTGACCCCGCAGCTTCGCGATTTCGCCGAAGCCGGTTGGCTGAATCTGGTGGGAGGCTGTTGCGGCACGACGCCGGCACACATTCAGGCGCTGGCGGAGGCGGTCAATGGACTGCCGCCCCGCGTACCGCCAACCGTCGAGCCGTATCTGCGCTTGAGCGGCCTGGACGAACTCACCGTGCGGCCGGACACCAATTTTGTGAACATCGGCGAGCGGACGAACGTCGCCGGTTCGCCCAAATTCGCCAAGCTCATTCTCGCCGGCGAATACGAACCGGCGTTGACCATCGCCCGGCAACAGGTCGAAAACGGCGCACAGATCATTGATGTGAACATGGACGAAGGGATGCTCGACGGCGTCCAGGCCATGACGCATTTCCTGCACCTGGTCGGTTCGGAACCGGATATCTCCAAAGTGCCCGTGATGATCGATTCCTCGAAATGGTCCGTAATCGAGGCCGGGCTCAGATGCCTCCAGGGCAAAGGTGTGGTCAACTCGATCTCGTTGAAAGAAGGCGAAGCCAAATTCCTCGAGCAAGCCCGTCTCATTCGGCGGTACGGCGCGGCGGTGGTGGTCATGGCGTTCGACGAGCAAGGGCAGGCGGACACCTTTGAGCGGAAGGTTGAAATCTGCCAACACGCGTACGACCTGCTCACGCAACAAGTCGGATTCCCGCCGCAGGACATTATTTTCGATCCAAACGTGCTCACCGTGGCGACGGGCATCGAAGAGCACAACAAT
The DNA here is from genome assembly GCA_963788655.1 of uncultured Verrucomicrobiae bacterium. Classification (GTDB taxonomy): domain Bacteria; phylum Verrucomicrobiota; class Verrucomicrobiia; order Limisphaerales; family JAFGQR01; genus JAFGQR01. Next base: position 27,971 of record CAWBHS010000022.1, read on the forward strand.
TATGGCGTGGCGTTTATCGAAGCCACGCGTTGGATCAAGCAGCATCTGCCCGAGGCCAAAGTCAGCGGAGGCATCAGCAACGTCTCCTTCAGTTTCCGCGGCAACAACACTGTGCGCGAAGCCATGCACAGCGCGTTCTTGTATCACGCCATTCGCGCGGGCCTGGACATGGGCATCGTCAACGCGGGCATGCTGGCGGTTTACCAGGAAATCACGCCGGACCTGCTGGCGCACGTTGAAGATGTGCTGCTCAACCGCCGGCCGGACGCCACGGAGCGACTGTTGAAGTTCGCCGAGTCCGTCAAACAACAAAGCAAAATCGAAGTCGTGGACGAGGCCTGGCGGCAGGCCCCGGTGGAACAACGGCTCGAACACGCACTGGTCAAAGGCATCGCGGATTTTGCGGAGCAGGACGCCGAGGAAGCCCGCCAAAAATTAGGTAAACCGCTCGCCGTCATCGAAGGGCCGCTCATGGCTGGGATGAATGTTGTGGGCGACCTGTTTGGCGCTGGCAAAATGTTTCTACCACAAGTCGTCAAGTCCGCCCGCGTGATGAAGAAAGCCGTGGCCTACCTGACGCCGTTCCTGGAAGCGGAAAAACAAGCCGGCAGCCGGCCCCGGGGCAAGGTGTTGCTCGCGACCGTCAAAGGCGACGTGCATGACATTGGCAAGAACATCGTGGGCGTGGTGCTGGGCTGCAACAATTACGAAGTCATTGACCTGGGGGTGATGGTGCCCTCCGAACGAATCCTGGAAACCGCTCGCGAACACCAGGTGGACGTCATCGGGCTCAGCGGACTGATTACTCCCAGTCTCGATGAGATGGTCCACGTCGCCCGCGAAATGGAGCGCGAAGGCTGCAAGCTCCCGTTGCTCATTGGCGGAGCCACCACCAGTCGGGCGCATACCGCGGTGAAAATCGCGCCCGGTTATGCGCAGGCGGTGGTCCACGTGCTCGATGCGTCACGCGCCGTGCCGGTGGTCAGCAAGTTGCTCAGCCAGGATCAGCGTGAACGCTTCGCGACCGAAAACCGCGCGGAACAAGAACGGCTCCGCACCCAACACGCGTCGCAAAAAGCCACGTTGATCAGTCTGGAAGCCGCCCGCCAACGAGCGCCGCAATTCGATTGGGCGACGGGGGACTTGCCGCAACCCGAGTTCATTGGCGTTCGGTGTCTAACCTCGGAGTCCTCCGTGGCTCAGGGTCCGGAAGCAACCATCTCACTGGAAACCTTGGTGCCATTCATTGATTGGTCGCCCTTCTTCCACACGTGGGAATTGCGCGGGCGTTTTCCGTCCATCCTCAACCACGAACGGCACGGCGAACAGGCCCGCCAGCTTTTCACGGACGCGCAAAAGCTGCTGAATCGAATCGTGAGCCAGCGACTGTTGGTGGCCCGCGCGGTTTATGGTTTCTTCCCGGCCAATGCCAGTGGTGACGACGTGGAACTGTATTCCGACGAAACCCGGCAGTCGGTCCTCACCACCCTGCACTTCCTCCGGCAACAGATCCAAAAACCAGAGGGCACGCCCAACTATTGCCTGGCGGATTTCATCGCTCCCAAGCCGGACGCCGACCATTCACGCTTCACGCGTTACGCCGATCATCTCGGCGCGTTTGCCGTGACGACCGGCCACGGCTTGAAGGAACTGGTCGATGCGTTCAAAGCCGACCACGACGATTACAACGCCATCATGGCCGAGGCGTTGGCCGACCGGCTGGCCGAGGCGTTTGCGGAGTATTTGCACTGGCGCGCACGCAAGGAATGGGGCTATGGCAGGCAGGAAGACCTTCAAGTCGAGCAATTGATCGCGGAAGCGTATCGGGGCATCCGACCGGCCGCGGGTTATCCAGCCTGCCCCGATCACACGGAAAAACAACTACTCTGGCAACTGCTCGACGTGGAAAAGCAGGCGGGCATCCAGTTGACCGAAAGCTGCGCCATGTGGCCGGGCAGCAGCGTGAGCGGTCTCTACTTTGCACACCCGGAATCCAAATACTTTGCCGTCGGTAAACTCGACCACGACCAAATTCTCGATTACCACTACCGCAAAGGGATGACCCTCCAGGAGGTCGAAAAATGGCTCGGGCCGTATCTGAATTATGATCCGGCGCGAACAGTGTCCGTACCCGCGGCAGTCGCGGGGGCGTGCAACTGTGGGACGCCGCACGTCGCGGCGACGCGGGCCTGATTTATCTCCCCATTCCAAACAATCGCCGCCTTTCAACGAGAAAAGGCACGGTTGCCTTCACAACCGTGCCTCGCACACTCGATCCGAATCCAGCTTTAGCCTTTGGCCGCTTCGTACAGCTTGGCCACCTCGTCCCATTTGACGACGTTCCACCAAGCCTTCAGGTATTCGGGGCGTCGGTTTTGATACTTCAAGTAATAGGCGTGTTCCCAAACATCCACACCCAGGATGGGCTTGCCCTCGCAGCCCGCCACGGCTTTGCCCATGAGCGGATTGTCCTGATTCGCGGTGGAGACAACTTCGAGTTTGCCGCCGTTGACCACCAGCCAAGCCCAACCACTGCCGAACCGGCCGGCGCCGGCGGCTTCAAACTTCGCCTTGAAATCATCAAAGCTTCCGAAGGCCGCCTTGAGCTCATCGGCCAGCTTCCCGGAGGGTGCGCCTCCGGCCTGGGCCCCCATGAGTTTCCAAAACGTCGAGTGATTGGCGTGACCGCCTCCATTGTTGCGCACTGCGCCCCGGATATCGGCGGGCACCGCCTCGAGGTTGCCGATGATTTGCTCGATGGTCTTGCTCTGCAAATCGGCCTTGCCTTCGAGCGCGCCGTTCAGTTTGGTCACATAACCGCCATGATGCTTGTCATGATGGATCTCCATGGTCGCGGCATCAATGTGCGGCTCCAATGCTTCTTTGGGATACGGTAAAGGTGGTAATTCAAATGCCATAATTCGTTCTCTCTTTTGCTGTCGGTTTACTGCTGCCTATCTTTTAATGCTTAAGTTAAGCTGCGGCAATGTAACCAATGCCCTCCATCGATGCAAGCGGGGAACCGGTATGTTTGCCAGCCGGAAGCAATTTGCCCGGCGGCACCAACGGAGTGGCGACCGCCTTGCCGAGCGAAGGAGACACTGAGGCACCCTATTTCTCGCGCCGGAGTTGACTTCAGTTTCTCTCCGAAAGCACCTGGTGGATGGTGACCAGGAGTTTTTCCGCCGTGTACGGCTTCATCAGGAAGGTGAGGTTTTGGATGCCAGTCGAATCCTGCACGCGGTCCTTGTCCATCAGACCGCTGGCGGCGATGATTTGGATCTCGGGATCGAGCTTGCGCAACGCGCGAATGGTGGCGGGACCGTCCATGTACGGCATCAGCATGTCGGTCAGCACGCCCTTAATCTCCTGCCGGTGGGACGTGTAGGCCGCAATGGCCTCGGTGCCATCCCGGGCGGTTAGGACGCGGTAACCATAGTTCTCAAGGGTTTCCTTGGTCATGGTCAACACGGCGGATTCGTCGTCCACGGCCAGGATCAATTCGCCGTTGCCCGTTGGCAGCGCTTGCGGCCCCGCGTCCTGCGCCTGCTGTTGCGCGTTTTGGACCGCGGGCAGGTACATCAAAAAGGTGGTGCCCTTGTTGACCTCGGTTTGCACTTGGAGAAATCCGGCGTGGCCTTTGATGATACCCAGCACGGTTGCCAGTCCCAAGCCAGTTCCCTTGCCCACTTCCTTGGTCGTAAAGAAGGGTTCGAAAATCTTGTCCAGCACCTCGCGCGGAATGCCGGTGCCGGTATCGCTAACTTTGATGAGGACGTAACTGCCAGGCTTGGCCACGTCGTTACTGACGATGTCTTCCCGGGGCACGGTGTCGGCCTCGAACGTGACATTTTCCGCCGCCAACGAGAGGATGCCGCCGGTCGGCATGGCGTCGCGGGCGTTTACGGTGAGGTTGACCATCACTTGGTGCAACTGGGTCGCATCGCCCATGATGGGCCACAGGTTTTCCGCCAGATTGGCGCGCAGTTGAATCGTTTTGGGGAAAGTCTCCCCTACCATTTTGGCGACTTCCTTGAGCAGGTGGCGGGTCTGCAAGAGCATTCGTTCCCCGTCCACACCCCGGGCGAATGTCAGCACTTGTTTCACCATGCCCGCGCCGCGCGCCGCGCTGGATTCGAGGATGGCCAACATGCGGCGGCTTTGGGGATCCTTGAATTTTTCTTTCAGGATTTCCACCGACATCATGATCGGCGCCAGGACGTTGTTCAAATCATGGGCGATACCGCCGGCCAGCGTGCCAATGCTCTCCATCCGCTGCGTGCGCAGCAATTGGGATTCGATGGTCTTCTTCTCGTTGATATTCGTGTTGACGATCAGGATGGATTTGGGCTGCCCGGCATCGTCGTGGACCAGGGTCCACCGACTTTCGACGATGACGGGCTCGTCGCCGCGCGTCACTTGGCGGCATTCCCCCTGCCATTCGCCTTTGACCATCATGGCGGAGTGGGCTTGCTGGTAGGTAGCGGTATCGCGGTAAATTAACGAATCAATCGAGCGGCCCAGGACTTCCCTGGCGGGCCAGCCATAGAGGCGTTCGGCGCTCTTGTTCCAATAAACGCAGTGCTCGCCCAAATCGAGCACCATGATGGCATCCTGCGCCTTGTCGAGCAGTGCGGCTTGTTCGTTGAGTTTTTCCTCGCCGGCTTTGCGCACAATCCCTTGGGCAATGGAATCGGCCACCGACCCCAGCAACTCCAGGGTGTCCGGGGGCAGAGGGTTCTGGGAGAACATCGCCATCACGCCGATCAGCCGGTTCTGCACGAAGAGCGGGAACCCGGCGAACCCGACCATCTTTTGCTGCTGCACCCATTCACGATCCGTGATGTTCGAGTCGTTGAGCAGGTCATTGCAAAGCATGGGCACGCGTTCCTTGGCGACCAGGCCGACTTTATAAGTGCCCATTTGAATCCGGCTGTGCTGGCCGTTGAGGTGGGTGTACAGACCGGCGCTGGCCTGGAGTTCGAGCATGTTGCCATCCACGTTGAGCGTCCAGATCCGGGCGAACGCGCCGTCGAGATGCTTGACAATGGATTGGGCGCACCGATTGAGAGTGTTGGCCAGGGTGTCCGTCGCCGCCAGGGCGAAGCCGATGTCGGCCCGCAATGCAGACTGGCGCGCCTGGCGGGAGCGCATCGATTCCGTTTGTTTGCGATCCGTGATGTCGCGAAACACCACGACGGTGCCGACCTGCCGAGTGCCTTCGAGAATGGGTTTGCTGGTATAATCGACCGGGAACGAGGTGCCATCTTTACGACGGAACAAATCATTGTCCCCGATCAAGACCGAGCCGTCCTGGTACGCTGCGGCCATGAAGTGATCGTCCTGGCCGCCGGGCAACGTGGTGATGCGAAGTTGGTATATCAGGGCGCTGGCGGACTTGCCCACCAATTCAATGGGATTCCAGCCGGTGAGCCGCCCGCCCGCGGGATTGACGAAGGAAATCTTGCCGTGCAGGTCCAGGCCAAAGATGCCTTCGCCGGCCGCGCTGAGCAGCAATTCGTTCCGGCGGTTCAGGCGGGTCAATTCTTCTTCCGTGCGTTTGAAGACGGTGATGTCCGTGCCCACCAGGACATAATTGACCAAGTGATTCCGTTCGTTGAACACCGGGGTAAAGCTGACGGACAGCCAGTACCGCTGGCCCTGGCGATGGGTACATAGCATTTCGAGCGAGAAATGCGCGCGCCCCATGAAACCTTCCTTGATTTTCTGGGTGGTGCGCGATCCGTGACCGGAGCCGATCAGGGTGGCGGCGGGCGGTTTGCCAAGGATGTCTTCCAACGCATAACCGCTCAGCCGCGTAAAGCCGGGATTGACCCACTCGATCAAACCATCCCGGTTGGTGATCATCACGGCATTATCCGTTTTGTCCGCCACCAGGGACAATTTGGCCAGGTCGGCATTTTTGCGGGTGCTGGAACTAAAAGCGCGCACACCCAGCCAGGCCAGCCCGACCAGCATCATGCCCGCCACCAGCGCCCCGCCGGCGATCAAAATTGTCAGCTTATCCATGGTTCAACCATAGTCCGTTCGCAGCAATACCAGCTTGGGTGTAGCAACAAACCTGCCGGAGCGGATCCGGAAAGAAAGTCACGCTGGGGCGCTATTTCGCGCCTCCGCCGATCGCACCTGCCCAATGAAGATTCACAACCACGATTCAACGCCTTCACCCCAATTGCATTGCCCACTTAGTAAGTCGGAAGGATGGCCAAGGTCTTGAGGCACGAGGCTGAGTGACAGCGGCCGGTTGCGGAATTGGGGTGAATCGCGAACTCTGACGCTTAATCTCTTATCAGGCCAGGCGCGGCAAGGCGGAGATGCTGCACCGCCCTGACCGCCGTACCGGACATATTTGCCGCCGCGAATACGCTTGGCGGAACCCCTAATTCCAAGCTCATAAGTCCATGGTGATGGAAGCCTTCATGACAATCAGCAGGGCCCGGTGGATGCCCCGGCTTTCTTCTGCCAAAATCGATCCAGCGAACGGGAGCCAGCCGATTGGCTCAGAGACAAATCGAACCTCATCGGCAGCGAGCACCCGGCATCATGACACCCATGCCTACCGCGGGATGCAGCGCACCGGTTTTCGGTTGGCCCATCGTCTCAACGCTTCGATTCCAACACCACTTCCTTGCCTTCCGGGGCCATCACGAATTCAATCCGCGCCGCTTCCTTGGACGGCAGCGCCACCAATTCCAACGCCCAAATCAGCGAGATCAGCCGGCCCGAAAAACTGTACGGCGCCGCGGGCAATTGAAAACGAAACGGACGCGCTTCCGCGGTCTGCGGATTTTCCAGACGCTGCGTTGCCACGACTTCGGTGTCCTCGGTACCTTTGCCGCGCGTAAACCAAAACAAGCGGATTTCAAGGGCCGCGGGCGGTTGCGGAAATTCCCATCCCGCCGCGCCGACAATTTCTTCGCCGGGCTGGAACTGGGTGCGCTCTTCGCGTAAGGCAATTTTCAACTCGCTCATGTGGACATGCTCATCTGAGGTTGGTTCTTCACCGGTGGACGCGGCAGAATCGTGACGGGAAATTCCTCCTTGATGTCCGGCCACCGCGGGATGTCGCCGTGTACGCGCAGCTTCCAGAGGATCTTGTTGTGAGTGCTCTCGAAAGAGTGCATGAGCTCGGGCGGCACGGTCACCCGCGCTTGTCCGGCATTCAAGGATACCCGATCGGTCGTGTTGGCCACTTCCACCGTGGCAAACACTGACTTGTCCGTCACCGTTTTGGTTCCGCGCCGATACTTGGCTTCTTCACTCCCTTCGAGATGGATGCGCAGCCGTTGCAACACGCTGGTGCGCCCCCGCAATTCCCAGCGGACCTCGAATGAATTGCCCAGTCGAACCGCGCCCGGAGTCACCACTAATCGCGGTCGGGGATTGAACAAGCCCAGGAACGCGTACCCCACGAAACCGATCATGCCCAACCCAATCAGGACAAACGGAACCATGAAAATGGTCAGCATCCAGTCGGGGCGGTGCCGGACCCAGCCTTCCACCGCTTGCCAGACGAAGACGGACACGATGCCGTTCCAAAACGCGGCCACTAAAATGCCGCCGATGAATTTGCCCAACGGACTGGCCGCTGATTTCAGTTCCTTCGGCCCATCATCCTCGGTGGTCCACGCTGAGGGTCCGGTGCTTGCCGCGGCCGCCATGGCGGCCCGATCCCGCACCCGCAATGACCGCACCCCGGCCCGCCAGGGTGGTTTCGCCTGACGCCCGCTCTTAGGAACATAGAGCAAGCCACCGGCCCCGATGAGCACGAATACCAGCGGGATGAGTCCGAGCAACATGGACGGGGTGAAATCCCGCACCAACACCGCGTTGGTCGGGTCATTTCGATCCACATAGCAAACAGTCTTCTTGCCGGGCGGATGCGCGCGCACGATTTTGGCTTTGCCCGCCCGGCCACTGGAGGAACCGCCCATGAAATTGTACCGATTGGCCCGATACTCCCGGCCGCCGATTTCATAAGCGTAAAGGATGTCCACGCTGTACGTCGTGCTCTTGTCGCCGCGGTGACTGCGCACCTGGCTGGAAACCACCGTGCATGGAAGCCGGGTCCAATTGCGGGCGGAAATAACCAACGCCACCGGGCGAATACCCAGGAAATAGAAGACAATGAGCCCGATGACCAGGAAGGCGCCGAAAAACACCCGGCCAACGGCCTTGCCGGAAGCTCCCTTCGCCGATTCCGAAATCGCTCGTTGCGATTCGCCTGCTTCCCCGCCTGCGTCCCGGCGCTGCTTGAGCGCATAGCGGACCATAAAAACCAAGCCACCGCCGCCAATGGCCACGAACAATAATGGGAACAAAACCGCGAACCCAAACCATAAACTGCCGCGTTGCAGGATGGCTTCCGTGGGCGCCTTGGGATTGACGTAGCACGTCGTCTTCGAGCCCGCCTCGTAGCGCAGCGCCATTTGCTGAGCGGCGCGGTAGTCTGAATATTTCTTCGAACCAGTCCCAAACTGGTGGGACGTATATTCCTCGCCGTTGTAGGGGTAGCGATATTCCACCTGAAATTGATAATCTTGGCCCGCTTTGGTGACTTCGCTGGAAACAATCTCGCCGGCGACAGGTTTCCAGGAATACGTGCCTACGGTCTGGATGAACTCCCGCGCCATGATGATGGTCATAAAGGAGCCAACGCCCAAAAAGATCAACAACACGATGGCAAAAACCACCAGGCCGCAGCCACCGGCCGATTTGTTGCCCAAATTCAATTTGCCACCGCTCACGCTCATCAAGGACCAGTTATGGCAAAAAGCCGGGTTGTTTGCCAAGCCTGCGATGCATGACCGCGACCGGCCGCCGGGGTCCGTCATTTAAACATGCGAGCGTGACCGTGGATCCCTGCGCCCCGCGGCTGCCGTCTGATCTCAGGGTTTGGTTGGTTCTTCCGGTGGTGGCATTTCTGCTGGGCGCGATTTTTTCTTCTTCCGAACGGTCACCAGCGTAACCAAAACGCCCACCAGGAAACCGACCACGGCCGTGACGAACAGCAGAAAAGCATACGGCATGGCCAACGTCCAAAAGAGTAACTGCGTCTGGACCGGTTCGGTGTTCTGAGCCACCAGGATCGTGACCAGCACGATGAGGATCAACGCGGCAATGAGTTTCGTCTTTTTCATAAGTCAGCCAATTGGCAACACCCTATTGTTGCTTCCGCCCCCGACAGAAAAGATATTTTTTTAATCAGCACGGATACTGTACGGCGCTGGCCCGATCAAGAGGCAAACGAGCGTGTGCAGCAATTCATTATGGAACAGATGGGGACGCCGCGTGAGGGCACCCGGCCTACCAGCGGACGTTTTTGCGGTGTTGTAGGCCGGGTGCCCTCACCCGGCGGGGATTGACCGGCCATAATGAAAAATTGCTGGAGCGGGGGCGGACCGGCGGACCGGACCGAATTCAAAACCGAAAGCCGAAGGATGTCTGAATCCCGAGCCCCGATGGACGGCCGGACGCTGAGTTGGGTTTGGCGATGGTCAATCCGGCACTGCTTCCGGGTATCGGGATCTGGATTTCGACCCTCAGTTCTTTATGGGGTTGACCGCGGACGACACGGTTCTAAGGTAACGGCATGCAACATTCGCCCGGATTCTTAAAATGCGTGAACGAAGCGCGGAAGAACGTCAAAGAGATCACCCTCGATCAAGCCCGTGCCCGTCTCAAAGACCAGCCGCAGACCGTGTTGCTTGATGTGCGGGAAGACGCCGAATGGGCGCAAGGCCACGCCATCGAAGCCGCCCATTTGGGCAAGGGGATTCTGGAGCGCGACCTCGAGCGGCTCTACCCCGATCCAAACACGGAGCTCATCATGTATTGTGGCGGCGGCTATCGCTCGGCGCTGACCGCCGATGCCGCGCAACGCATGGGGTATCGCAACGTATATTCGTTGATCGGTGGCTATCGCGGCATGATCGAAGCCGGTTGGCCGATGACGAAGTAGGATGGGGAGGAGGATGCTGGATACGGGATGCCAGATGCCCACAGATGCCGATGCCGATTTCGTTCTGATCTCGGCCTTTGGTCTTCGGACATCTCCATTCTACGTGCGCTTGCGCCCTGGGAACACCCTGTAGTCTATCAGGTAATAGATTGCGAGCATAAGCCATTACGCCAAATTAATCGGGGATCGATGCCTCGGACGAGGGGCTTCCGCGGGTCGCATTGACGAGGGTTATCGAACGTCTCCCCGCGCGAAAAAACTTTGCTGGAAGGCGGATAAAGTCAACCCATAGGTTTGACACGGCCGTGGGCCGCCAAGATTTGCTTCAATGTCTATTACTCAAAAACTTAACACCGGCAATCAATGAACTGAGTATGCGTATATCAATCCAAGAAGTTGCCAGGGCAATGAAATCGAACCGAGTTCCGAAGACGATCACTCAAGAGCCATTTGATTACGAACCGGGACATTACAAGCGGCTGTGCAATCTCCACGACAGGCAGCCTTCTGGCTGTGATTTGGCCAATTATGCCTTGGACATGAAATATATGGAACTTCAGCCCGATTTGCTTCGGCATTTGACCCCAGTATTGCTTGAGGCTTGGAGGAGAGACTTGTTCGAAGGAGACGTTGCTGGCTACGGAGGATTCGTGGAGGAATTCTGGCCCGCTCTTCTGAAAGGAGCAGCGCTTCAAACCATCTATACTGACGCCGAGCGTGCTGCGTTCATCGGTTTTCTCAGGGAAACCATCCTCGAACGACTTGATGCCGAGCATTCACTCCGGTTTTCAGGGATGGGGGCATCGCCTTATCGTTGGATTGAGACACTTGTCTGCTACGGTGTTCTTTTTTCTGACATTGAAGTCTTATGGACTGAGTGGTGGCAGGTGAAGACGCATGGGCATGCCGTCGCGGCGTTCCAATACGCTTCGGCGCTCTTGTATGAAAGCGACAAGAATCCCGTCTTTGACGCGTGGACGCGCGACAACGGTGGCGGACCTCCAGCATTGTGGGACTGTGGATGCCAGATGTTCGATGTTAGCTGGAGAGAGGAGAATCTCAGTTTTTTGAGGCGCACCCTAAGCGTCGATTACGTCGAGCGAAATCTTCGAGTTGCCTCAGACCAAATTCAAATCGGGCCAGCGAAGGAGGTTGCTTCACGCATTCTACAAGAGTTGCCAAACCAGCGGACGCTTCTTGCACTACGAATCGAGGAACTTCCGAAATTGTTGACGGACGTGTCACAGGTCGAAGGTTTCACAATTTGACGTGGAACTCACCATCCCCGAACTTTCCTTCGTCGTACTGATCGGCGGGTCCGGTTCGGGCAAGAGCACGTTTGTGCGGAAGCATTTCAAGCCGACAGAGATTCTGTCATCCGACTATTGTCGCGGATTGGTGTCGGACGATGAGAACAGCCAGGCGGCGACCATGGCGCGCGACAGATTTCCAGCCCGATTGCACGTGCTCCCGGCGCAAGATTTGCGGTTTACTTGCTGTCCGTGCGGAAGGGGGAGGCGGGCAACCCGTCTTGGTTGTAGAGGTTGCAAACCGGATTGTCGGCCCAGCCGTAACGGACCGCCACCGGCTTGTCGATTTGGGGCGATGACACTACGACGTTCTTGCCGTCAATCACGGCGTCCGCCCACACGAACTTGTTGTCCGCGCCGGCGATGGCGAAGCCTTGCAGCGGTGCGCCACCCTTGGCCACCAGGCCGCCACCAACATGGTCGAAGCGCAAGCGGACTTGGTTGCCTTTGGTTTTCATCGAACGATAGACCGGCCCCGCGTATTCGAGGTCCCGGCCATAAGCGATGGCCAGGGCCGACAACGCCAAACGGCGCCCCACTTCCTGCTTGTTCTTCGGATGGATGTCTTTGGCTTCTCCAATATCGATAGCCACCGCCAGTCCGGTTTTGGGCAGCTTCTGCGCGGTCATCAACTGGGCTTCCCGGACTTCCGCCCACGCCGATTCTGATGGCTCTGGTTTGGGCGCCATGAAGTTGGCCAACTGCACGATGAAGAAGGGAAATTTGCCCACCCCGAAACGCGATCGCCAGTCGGTGATCATCGTCGGCAACAACGTCCGATATTGCCGGCCGCGTCCCGCATTCGATTCGCCCTGATACCAGATGGCGCCCTTGATGCCGAACGGCACCAGCGGCGCAATCATGCCGTTATACAACACGGTGACCACGTTGGGATTATTGCTGGCGGTTCCCGGTGGCTGCGAAGTGGTTTTCGCCAGGGGCGTGCTGGCCAGGTAACGCCAGGGCCCCGCCAACGAGATCGGTGTCGATGAGTTGTCGCCGTCCAGCGACAATTTCAAGTCGCTTGGTTTGCCGTAAACGCCACCGCTGCCCCCCGTATCGAGCACGCGAACGGCGATCACATTGCGACCGGACTTCAAGAGCTGGCCCGGCACCCGGTACCGGCGGCCATCCAGCCAGGAATCCAAACCGCCCACGGCCACGCCATTGACGTAAGTGGTGTCTCGATCATCAATCGGTCCCAAGTTCAGCCAGGCGTCCTTGCCAGCCCAAGCTGCGGGCAATTCGAATTCCTTGCGGAACCAGACGATGCCATCGAACTCGGCTAATCCCGCCGTTTCCCATTGCGTGGGCAAGGTCATGGTTTGCCATTCGCCATCCTTGAAATCCGCATCCGCCCAGCCGGGGACCGCGGCGGACCCCGGATCATTCTTTTGATACCAAGCCTCAATCAATTGGTGGAGGTCGGGTGCGTCCTTGCCGGCCATTTGCTCAATGGCCTCCACCGCGGGAGCGAAGTCGGGCATCTTTTTCAAGGCTTTGGCGCTCGTCCACGCTTCGGCAATCGTGCCGCCCCAGGATGTGTGGATCAATCCGATCGGCACGTCGAGTTCCCGGTGCAGATCCCGGCCAAAGAAGTATCCGACCGCGGTGAAACCACCCCAACCGCCGGCGGCCACGGTTTCAGGGGTACAAACCTGCCAGGCGCTCATCACATTCGTTTCGGCTTGCAGAGCGACTTTCTTGGGCACCGTGTAAAGGCGAATGTGCGGATAATTAGCCTGCGCTATGTCCTCCGGCGCGTTAATGGCGCCAATGCCCATTTCCATATTGGATTGGCCGGAACAAATCCAGACGTCGCCGACCAACACATTGGTCAGTGTCACGATTTCTTCGCCTTGAACGGTCAGCGTAAAGGGGCCACCCGCGGAGAAAGGTCCAAGTCGCACCTGCCATTTACCCTCGGCGTTGGCTCGCGTGGTTGCGCTCCGTCCGTTCATGGAGACGCTCACCGTTTGCCCGGGTTGAGCCCAACCCCAGATCGGCACTTTCAGGTCGCGTTGCAACACCATGTTGTCGGTGAATAATCCATTCAACCGAGTTGCGGGGGCGGGTTCCGGCGCGGCCCAAGTGAACGGCAGGACCTGGAGCGCCAGACTCAATGCAATCCAGCCGGCAAATAACCGTGACCGGAGAAACGAGGTACGGACGCAAATCGGGAATCGGCAATGTGTCATGGGCTCCATTGGTAAATTGTCCTGGAGGTTTGAGCAAACAAAATCCAACCGCCTGCGCACGGCCTCGTTCCCGCCCCGAAAACGCACTTGCCGAGGGTGCGTATGCGGTTAAGCTCTTCGTAGGGCCCCATAGCTCAAATGGATAGAGCCCGCGTTTCCTAAACGCGTTATTCCAGTTCAATTCTGGATGGGGCTACCAGTTTGGCTCCCCGGGCTTTGCCGCCCCGCCCGGTTGATTCGGTTGATTTCCGGCAATGGTCATCGCCACCCACCATCGCCCATAGCAGCCATCAGCTTCCCCCAGGATTACTTCGGTGCTGCCGGGCGGATGCCGACGTTCTTCAGGTTGATCGGGTGGAAGCCGAGTTTGAACGCAGGCGAATCAGGTTGGAGCGTGAAGTTGTCCTTGGCCGGATCGATAAATTTGGGATCGGCGATCAGGGAGTTGGTGTCCTGTCCCCGTTGTTGCCATTCAGTGAACAACCATTTGTCGAAACGCACCTCGCCGCCCCCGACGTGCCAATAGAGGTTCTGGTTGAAGAGATAGTTCGTGTCGCTCAAGTTGCCGCCAAACAATCGGCCGCGATCCCAATACACAATGTTGCGCTCGAAGGTGAAGCTCAGGTGCGGCTCCGGCCGGGTGCGTTGAATTTGGTGTTCGCGCGCAAGGGCAAAGATGTTGTTTCGCACCATGTTCTCCTTGCCGTAGTGCTGATGGAAACCGCCGTGCGTCGTGCGATAGACCACGTTGCTCTCCGCCAGGATGTGGGTGGTGCCTTCATCGAAGTAAATGCCCCAGCCGCCGTAGCGGAACCCGGCGCTGTCGTGCCAAAGGTTGTTGCGAATGACGGTGCCCTCCTGGAGTCCCAGCGTGTAGATCCCCGCCATGTCGCTTAGGATCGGGCCGTCGCCGTTGGACTTCACGCCGATGTGATGGACGTGGTTGAACTCGACCGCGTTGTTGGTCGCCAGCGCCCGACCGTAGCCCCAGGTCCAGCCGATGGAAATGCCGCTGTAGTAGAAATCGTGAATATGATTGTGCAGCAGCCGATTGGACGGCGACTGGCCAATCCAGACGCCGATTGCGCTGTGGAACATCTGGCCGCCGTCGTGAATGTGGCAATCGCTGATCGTGTTGCCGAACGTCATTTCATCAGCCCGGTCGCGAATGGCCGTTTCGCCCAACTTGATGCCGCCGGCACCGAGGTCGCCCAAGTCGCAATTGCGAACCGAGTTGGATTGGCAACCGCGCCCCAGTTCGAGCGCGTAGTTGCCCAAGTGGATGAAATTGCAATGCTCGAAGTCCACCTGGCGCACGCCTTCACCGCGAACCGCACCGGGCACGCCCACGGCTGCTTGCGCGAAGCCGCCCACTTCGGCTTTCGGCGGCGGCCAGACTTCGGCCTTGTCTTTCCCAGTGTCGAAGCCGCTGGGGAAATACCATTCGGTGTGCGCAAACGTGAGGCCCTCGAACACCAGGTTCTCGACGAATTGCCCGGCCTCGGGTTTACCTTCGAAGCGCACCGCTTGTGCCAGCACTGGGGCGATGACTTCCGTGCGATCCGGTTCCTCTCCGGCCATGGGCATGTAATAGAGACGTCCCGCGTGGCGGTCGAGATACCACTCGCCCGGTTGGTCGAGAAACTCCAAAGCGTTCTCCACGTAATACAAGTCGCCAGGATCCAGTTTGAACACGCTGCGCTTGCGGAAGGACACGAGCCGGTCAGTTTCGTCCACGCCAGCTACCGGCAAGTGCGATTCGACCCAGCGGTTCATGACGCAGACTTCGGCATTGGTGATGGTGGGCCCGGCTTTCAGGTCGCCGGCTTTGAAACGAAACCGCGCCTGTCCTTCGCTCCAGGGCGTGTCGGATTTGGCATCAGGAATAGCCTCCACTGAGAGGTAACCTTGATTGGGGTGACGAGCGCGTTGGCGGCGTTGGTCATTTACCCACAGTTCGTGGAAGTACCATTTGCCGGCGCGCACTTCCGGGATGTCGGCGACCCAGAGTTGCTTGCCGTTCACGGTCGCAGGCTTCCAGTTGGTAATGTGCCGTCCGCCGCTGATGACGGGCTGTTCACGCGCGGCGGCGACATAATACGTTTTGCCATTTGCCGCGCCGGAATCTTCTGGCGTGAACACCAGCGGTTCCGTCAGGAAGTAATGTCCCGCCCGCACCGTCACCACGGCGGAGGGGGAAGGCTTGCCGGCTTGTTGGCGTTTGAACTCCCGCAAGGCATCGCGAGCGCGGGCGAGGGTCGCAAATGGGCCGTCGGTTTCTTTGGCATTGGGAGCCGAGAGCCGGCCGGACCACTGATCGTTGCCGTTGGGCGCGACAAAGAAGTAAGGCACATTCGGCCCGGCGGCGGAAAGCGGCGCGGCCAATGCGGCACTGCCGTTGATGGAGAGCAGCGCCGCGATTCCGGCCAGCGCCATCGATCGGTAATTGACGCGCAAACCAACGCGTCGGGTCAACCAGATTGAGGTCAATGTTTTGAGCGTTTTCATAGTTCCTTTACAATTTCGCTAGCCGCTTTGCGCGGCGTGCGAGGACTGGGATCATCGGGATAACCCAGCGGCGTGACGGCCACTGGATCCCACTCAGGTTCGAGTTGCAAGGCTTGAGACAAAGCTCGGCGGTCAAAAGCGCAAATCCAGCAGGTGCCCAAACCTTCGGCCGTGGCGGCCAGGATGAGGTGCTCCATGGCAATGGCCACATCGACCGCGTGAATGCTTTCGCCGTC
This sequence comes from uncultured Verrucomicrobiae bacterium, assembly GCA_963788655.1. GTDB lineage: Bacteria > Verrucomicrobiota > Verrucomicrobiia > Limisphaerales > JAFGQR01 > JAFGQR01. Next base: position 44,205 of record CAWBHS010000022.1, read on the forward strand.
CCGCCGCCAAGCGAGGTTGCGGTTGCCCAATGCGATCACGAGCAACGGCGCCTTGGTGGTCCAATCTTGCAGGATGGGCCGCACCGTTTTCCGCATGGCGGGCGAATTTAAGACCAGAAATTTCCAAGGTTGCAGATTGCACGCGGAAGGCGCCAGGCGCACGGCTTCCCAAAGACGATCCAATTTGTCGGGTTCGATGGGCTTGGATTTATACTGGCGGACGCTGCGGCGGTGGTTGATGGCTTCGTAAAGGTTCACAGTCGGTTGCGGGTTTGCCGTCGATTAATTTTCGCCCAGCAAATCACCAAAGTCCGGCAGCAGGCTGTACTTCTTTTGCCAAGGTGTGTACATCAAACCCCACACCTTGGGCGTCTGACGGGCGAGGTCCAGCCAACCTTTAACGTCGCGCAAATCGTCCGCGTCGTAGTAACAGGCTACCAGCCTGCGAAAGCCTTGTCCGGCAAAAAATCGGAGGCTTGCCTCCCGCGGCTTACCGCCCCAGACGGCCATGATCAGGTCGGCGGGGACATGCTTCCAGGAATCCGTGAAATCACCGTTCACCAGGTAATAATCGCCGTGCGCGTTATGATTGGGATCAAGCATGTCGGACCAGACATAGACCTGCACGCCGGGCAGATGGCGCTGGAGGATTTGGACTTGTTTGGTGATGCACTCGCCCAGCAGTTCGCCCATGTTCCGGCCCGCGCAAGCCTGGCAGGTGCCGCCCATGCGGATTTCGTCCATGTTCAGTAACACGCGCCGCGGGTGCAGATGTTCAGCCATCAATTTCGCCTCGTGATCAAAAATGTCATACAACTCCGGTTCGGCCATGCAGACGGTGATTTGACCGTCGTTGATCACCATTGGATGATACCAACTGACCCGCAGCTTCTGGCCTTCCTGGATGCGGGTTCCGGCAACCAGTTTGAGCGATGGCGCGGGACGATCCACGCGGTAAGGACTGTAGTTCGCATCGTTCAAGGGGACGTAATCCTGGCCTTCGGGGTATGTCTGGGAACCATCTTCACTGCGAACGGTAACTGGTGTTCCGGGCCGGTGCAGCACATTGAGCGGACCGACTTCCTCGACCGACCAGTCGTCGAGCCAGAACTTGCCCGAGCGCCCGCCCCACATCCCGGCGTAGAGCCGCACCGAGTCGAAGTCGAGGCTGTTGAAGAGCATGGTCAACTTCCGCCAATCACCGGTGGCCGGCAGTTTGAACGCGCGCGGCGCCAGGCTGCGGTTTTTGACGAGCACTTGGACATGGAAGGCGCCGGTGGGTTGCAGCGCCTCGGTTTTGACCCACAGACTCAGCCGGTAGCAGCGATGGGGGTGAACGTTGATCTCCTGCATCACACGGCCATGGCCATGCGGGTTGGCGGTGAAATTCTCCAGGCGCATCGACGCCCGACCGCTGTGTTTGATTTGGGTATCGGCAAAACTGATTTCGCCCGGGTGATCGTGGAAGTTGAATCCCTTGAAGCGGTTGCCAGTGAAGGCTTCAAAATCACCATTGGTCAAACGCACCGAATGATCGGGTACGAGATTCGCCTCGCCGCCTTTTACTACAAACAGGGCGTCCTTGACCGGCAGTCCGGCCGCCAGATTCCGATCATGCGCCAGGGCTGTTCCGCCATAGCCCACCGAAAAGATGGCTGGAATCAGTTCCAGGTGATCGCGTTCGCAGGCCTGCTGGACTTGTCTCAAACGCCGAAAATAATCGGGCGACTTTTTGCAAAGCGTGTCCAAGCCGCAAGACAACACCGCACCGTTCAATCCGTGTTGGGCTCCGGTATCCAGCACACGAGTGATGTCCGCCACGTCGCCGTCCTTGCCCAAACTCCAGCCAAAGATCCAAACGAAACGGTCGGGATACGGTTCCGCAGCGCGAGCCACCGCCAGTCCCCCGCAAGTCGCCGCCAAGGCCAGGATGAGCCATAAGGGAAAAGTCGAGTAGGCAATTCGGCATTGAGTCTTCATAGCGACAATTGGTTTCGGGCAATGAGTATTGTTTGCCTCGACGGTTTTTTGAATGGGAAAATTCGACGATTGTTGGTCGCACTCGAAGAAAGTGGCCTTCGTGATACAAGGAGCAGGCCCTTTGGGCGCTTGAAGTCTTCGGGTTGGATGCCCTACCACCACTCCCGCGACACGCCCTGGCTCGTAGCCCTGGACGTGAATCCGCTAACTTGGTCCGCCTTTGAGAAAGTCAGACCAGCCTCACGTCGGCTGCTACATGCTCTGACGCTTTAGCCCGGAAACTTCACGCTCTCGGTGAACCAGTCCTGGTTCCCCAGGGGATTGGCGACGACGCAGTCGATGATGCCCTGCAGGAGCGGGTTTTCCCGGGCGATGGCCCGCGTATGGGTGGTGACGCCTTCGCCGATCTTGTCGGAGAGCTTGCGGATGACGAACCAGACCGGCAGCTCAGGATCGTCCGGCACGAGGGGGAGGTAAAAGCGGACGAGCTTGTGGTCGGCCTTGGCGAGCTGGAAGGCCCTCTTGCGCGAGCCGAGTTCCTTGGCGATGCGGTTCAGTTCGTCATCGAAGACGTCGCAGAGGCGCCTGGTGAAGATGAGGGGGAGGATGTAATCCTTGTATGTCAGCGCGTCCTTGGCTCCACGAATGGAGCAGGCGGCATCCCAGATCCAGCTTTCGTGGGATTTGGAGTTGTCAGGTTTACCGTTAGCCCCAGAAATTCCCCGATTTCTACCGGTTCTGCGTATCACGTGCGGAAAGCATCCTGTCGAACTGGCGAGCCCGCGAGCGCCGGCTCAAGGCGATCGAACGGGCGAAGACGGTATTCACTTCCGAGGGCGAGGCAGTTGAGGCCGCACGGGCGAAGGTGCATGAACTCCTGGAGAAACTGAAACATCGCGATCCCGAACAGGCCATGGTGTATGCCAGAGAATTCGAAGAGGCAACGCCGGAGGATTACGCAGTTTTCAAGGAAGACCTCTACTCTTGGAAATGGAGGACGAGGAGGATGGGCCGCGCGATCAATAAAATCCGCGCGGAGGGCACAGCCTGGAGACTGACGCAGGACTATTGCCTTGATCGGCCTGCCCCGGTGCCAGTCGAGGATATCGCGATGGACCGTGGAGTCCTGTGTCTGGAGGCACGACTGACCGGGTGTCTCACCCACTTGGTGCGCAAAGGTCAGCGCGGGATTATCAGGACGCACCTGGGCATTCGGGAGGATGGGCGCCGGCGTTTCGCCATCGCACACGAACTGGGACACTGGTTCCTGCATGAGGCTGAAAACCAGAATCTTCATGTGCACAGGTGAGCAGATGCGGAACTACAAGGGCAGCCCGCGGAAGTGGAAGCGAACTTGTTCGTCTCGGAACTCCTCATGCCAACAGGTGTGTTCCGCCCCTGGCCGAGAGCGCCGATCCCCTCCTTTCCACGGTCAAATCCCTCGCCGGAATATTCAACACCATCCCTGACCGCCACTGGCATGAAGTTTATCGATACGAGCCGTCATGAGTGCATCCTTATTTGGTCCACCGATGGCGTGGTCACCGGGTCAAAGCAGAAAGGAGGTCGCTCGGGACTCCGGGTAGAGAAGGGAACGCGCCTTCATCAGGATTCCCTGGCTGTCCATGCCGGTGCCGGCGCCGATAAACTGGGACCGGAGGTGGTGCCGACCGAAGCGTGGACTCGCCGAGACGCCCATCGATGGCGACCGGCCCGGGCGGGGGGACGATGAACAGCCGTTTGTTGCGGGCGCGCCCGCCTTGTTCGTCGGCGTCCAGGTTGGCGGCAGAACAAAGGGCGGCCAGGAGAATGCCGCCAAGCAGGATGAGCGGGCGGTTTCCGGTGAGGTGCTTTCGAGTGATGAGTTGGTTGAGCATGGGGACAAAGGTCACTTCTGATGCCAACCCGGGGGTGGGCACAATCCATCCTGGTCGGTCAATGACATCACTGGTTTGCCTTCCACGATCTCGACGCGATACACCGAGCCACAAGCGCGGGCATGGAGAGTCAACTCGCCGAGCCCCGGAATGTTCACCTTTACCTCACGGTCCGGACCTGCCGCCGCCCAGGCGGTGACCAGCCATTCGGATGTGTTCTTCAGTTTGCGCGCGACACGCGTACCTTGGTGAATGATAGTAATGCCGTGCAAATTCACTCCTTCTTACTGCTGCTTGGTCGTCGAAGTGAGCAAAAGAGGAAGAGAGATGTCCGACCTGAACCTTTTCAAACCTTGCGGCAGGATTGATCATTCCGGTTTGGACGTGAGTTCGACACGACTGAGGTAGGCCACTTTGTCTTTCCCAATAAAGAACCGGAAGTCGGCGCCGGAATTCTGACGGTCGGCCAAGTAGGCGTCATTGATATCAAACGTATACGTTCGCCACTCACCTGATCCGGTGAACGGTGCCGTGCCGTTGGATCGATAAATTTGGTCGGTCCCCGTACCTACCGCGTCATACTGCAATTCCAACGTCCCGTCGGGAACGTCAAGATACGTGACACGGATATGAAGCCGTTTTGCATTCCCGGCGTAAGCAATACTGTCGTCCACGGCAAAATATAAAAAGCGATCCGCGACTTTGCCCACTGGCTCGGCATTGCGGCGGCAATCGCGATTATTCTCATAAGCCGGCGTTGTGCCCCCGTCGGCGCATTGAAGATGATGGAGGCCGTCTTCAAAATTGCTTTCTCCCAATTGCACGAACGCCGTGTCGGAACCCGCTACCGGAAAAGTGCATGTCGTTGGGCGCCCGGATGCGGTGCTCACTGTCACTTGGATCCAATTCCTGGCGGCCTGAGCCTTGCCAAAGGGAAGGTTCGGTATCTGGACTCGCAGCGGCGCGCCGATTTGGTCTCCTCCTTCCACCAACACCTTCGGGCAACGAACAAACGTCTCCAGGGCATCGCTCGAATATTCCGCTCGCACCGACTTCGGCGCCAAGCTTTCGCTCCGATTACGGAATTCAAAAGCAACCGTGGGTGAAGCAGTCTGGGCGTGCTCGACGTGCCATTCCCGCAGTTCAGTGCGCCCCCCCCCGGCATAGAACACCAAGTCATGTTGTGCCGCGGGGATGGACAAAATGTTCTTTCCTGGCTGGACGGTCACGGATTGAAAGTAGGCGCCAGTTTGTGGATTGAACCAGTATCCCTGCGTGCTCTCTGGCTGCAGGTCCAACGCAATTTGGCCACCCAATTTCTCGCCGCACAAATACACGACATACTCGGCCTGGCCAGCCAGGCAAAACGCTTCGACGCTGGCGGGTTTGCTTAAGATTACTTCCGGCTGTGGTTTCATCCGCGGAAATGGCAGGCCCCAATCCTGAATGAATCCGATGGCGTTAGCGTAACCAAGCCCTTTGCGCAAATTGAAGCGGCTGGGCGATTCCGCTGAGTAATAATACATGTCGGCATCGGTGACATAGAAATCCGTGGAATAATTGAGCCACCCCCCGATCCCGGCGGTGAAGGCTTTCCACAAGCAACGGCGTCCAGCATCTGCGCCAACACTCGTGATCTCTCCCCCATCCGAACTGCTCGCCACCCACCGGTCAGAAGGGAACTCAGCCATCGAGAACGGTGTCCGGACACGGCTTTCCCGGCTCACGTGATCGGTGGCACCATCCAAACCAGGCGCGGTCAGACCTTCCGAGCCGTTGTAGGTGATCAGGTGGTTGCTCCGGCTACGGATGAATTTCACCCAATACTGCACCCAGTCCATGCCTGGATCAGGAAGCTCATTGCCAATCTCATACATCACATTGGGAAAGGGCGATGTCGCAGCGAGCATCTTTTCCACAATCCGTTCCTGATAACGTTTGAGCACCTTTTGCGCCGGCGATGCCTGGGGATTGGTCAAGGCGTCGAAATCGAAAAACTCGTCCCGTTCGAGACCGTTGCCATTGTGATTATGATCCAAGTCTCCCAAGTCGGCGTTGATATTGAAGCGGGGATTAAAGGGATGAATCTTCCACGGCAAACAGCGTTCAAAAATGCTGACATGAGCGACGATGCCGTGATCTTGCATGTCCTTCAGGCACTGGCGTACCTGCGGCCAATACGCTTCGTTCCATTGCTCCAGGTCCACTTTTTCCGGAGCGACTCTCCGGAACATCAACCAGGTGTCGCTACCCTTGTTGTCCAGCATCCCCGCACAGGTGGGAAAGAAACGCATGTAGTTGACGCGATTGCGCGCGTTGAGTTCGATCAACCGTGGATAGCCGATGGACGAACCGATATCCGTGTTGTGGGCATTGTACCCCACCAGGAAAATTGGGGTTCCGTTGGGGAACTCGACGTAATGCCGGTTCGCGGTACACAACTTCACGAGCTCCTCGGCTTCGTTCCTGACGGCCAAGGCGAGCACCGCCGTTAGGACGAAAATAGTCGCGAATTGGTTCTTCATTTGATAAAGCAGAATCAAGAATTACTAAACGTGCTATGATAGTTAACCGTTTACTGGCCACCGGCCAAGCGCGATTCTCGTGATTGTCAACCGGTACGATATGCGATTGAATTCTAAGTCAATTCTGGTCACCCAATGAATGAGCAGCGAACAATCATGAAACAAGACGAAGATCATCTGCGATTGCTTTCGATATTTCATTACGTGGTGGGTGGACTGGCTGGAGTGTTTGCCCTGTTCCCAATTTTTCACCTGATTGTCGGCTTGGTCTTCGTCTTGGCTCCGGCAAATGTCACTGGTCATGGCGGTGCGCCGCCCGCCTTTTTCGGATGGCTCTTTATCTTCCTCGCCGCGGCCATTATGGGCGTGGGTTTCATCCTGGCCTTCTGCATCCTCCTGGTCGGCCGGTTTTTGAATGGGCGCAAACACTATTGGTATTGCCTGGTCATGGCGGGCATCGAATGTGTCTTCATGCCGTTTGGGACGGTGCTCGGGGTATTCACCATCATCGTGTTAATGCGCGAGTCCGTGAAGGAACTGTTCCTGGGCGACCCCGCCGCCTCCTACAAACCACCGGCCAATTTCTAGTAGCCAGCCAACCCCGATCCTCGCCACAGTGGGTGTATGCGTTACCTAATGAAACAAAAGTTATTTGCCTGGGGCGACGACTTCGCCATCAAGAACGAGGCGGGTGAGGACGTTTTTTTCGTCGATGGCAAAGCGTTCAGTTTTGGCGACAAGCTGTCGTTCCAGGACTTGCAGGGCAACGAACTGGTGTTCATCCGGCAGAAGTTGTTGTCTTGGGGGCCAACCTACGAACTCTACCGCGGTGACAACCTGGCGGCGGTGGTGAAGAAGCAATTGTTCACCTTCTTCCGCTGCCGGTTCACCGTCGATGTGCCGGGCCCGAATGATCTGGAGGCCGAAGGCAGTTTCCTTGACCACGAATACACCTTCAACCGCAACGGCCAAGTGGTCGCCGGGGTGTCGAAACAATGGTTCTCTTGGACGGACACCTACGGGGTTGACATAGGTGCCGGCGAGGATGACGTGCTGATCCTGGCGAGCACCGTGGTGATTGACATGGTCTGCCACGGCGATCACAAGGACTGAGAAACGGAAGTCTCCGCCAACGGGGCGGCTCTCGGTGAGCAATCCGGACGGGTGGCCCGTCGGCCGGTGCGCTTACACGGTCATGATTTCTTTCTCCTTGGTGGCCAGTTGCGCGTCGATTTTGGCGATGTATTGGTCGGTCAGTTTCTGGACTTCTTTTTCCGCGTGCTGCTCGTCGTCTTCCGGGATCTCGCCATTCTTCACTTCTTTCTTGAGCAGTTCCATGGCGTCGCGCCGGACATGACGAACCGCTACGCGGCCATCTTCGGCCATGCGCCGGGCGACTTTGACAAACTCCTGGCGCCGCTCCTCGCTGAGCTCGGGCATGACGAGCCGCAGGATTTTTCCCTGCACGGCAGGATTCATTCCGATGTTGGCCTTTTGGATGGCTTTCTCGATGGGTTGAACCGTCGAAGTGTCCCAGGGTTGGATTACCAGCATGCGCGGCTCGGGCGTCGTGATGCCGGCCAGTTCGCGGATGCGCATTTGCGAGCCATACACATCCACCATGATGTTTTCCACCAGCGCCGGGGAAGCTTTGCTGGTGCGCACGCCGGCAAACTCGTGCTTCACCACTTCCTCGGTTTTGATCATCTTCTCTTCCGCTTCCAGCAGAATATCGTCGATTGGCATAGTGATGGGACCATAGCAAACGGTTCGAAAAAGAGCAACGTCCGAACTGGGCCTATTCGGCTCCGGTCAGTTGCCGGCGCGGAAAGGGGTTGCTGGAATCAAGGAGGAAGGCTGCATGGTGGAGTTGGTTCGGATTTCGGTCCATCGGGTTTCGGGTTTGATATATCGGGGAGCCCTTCGAATCGCGTCCATTGAACCTTATCCGGCGAGCGGGACCGCAGCCAGCAGCGTGTATTGGGCGCCATGGGACGAGAGTTTGCTTTGCATTAAATCTATCTGTCCAATCCGCCATGTGCCCAAAGCCGGGGCGGCGCTCGCCGGGAAGGCTTCGGTCAACGCGCGGGCGGCCCGGGCTTGCTCGGGCCGGACCCGTCCGATGGTCAGATGGGGATGGAACGGACGATCTTCGCGCTTGCCCCACGCGCTTGTTTCCCGGTCGATGGCTTGGCAGAGCTGGGACAGCAGGTCGCCCGTGCCGGAAATTCCGAGCCACACAATCCGGGGTTGGCGGGCGTTGGGGAAACACCCGACTCCTTCGATTGTCAGCTCAAAAGGACCAGTTGCGCTAACTGCTCTCGACAAAGCTGCTTGGATCTCCGCTACGGAAGAAACAGGCACGTCGCCCAGGAAGCGCAGCGTCAAATGGATTTGTGCCTCCGGAATCCAGCGAACCGCGTGTCCACCAGTAGCTGCTTTCAAATCTCGTTGAAGTTGTTCAACGGAAGCCTTTAGTTGTGGCGGCAGGTTGATCGCAATAAATGTGCGAATGGACTGGGACGATCCGGTCATTCCCTCGAGTCAACGCGTTGGCATGGTTCCGTAATTCCTGGAAGGCGTCAGGTGCCTTTCCATCCCACTTACTCGCGCCAGCCTTTCGCCGCGATCGCGGTGACCAACAAACCGGTTCCCACTACGATTCCCAGTGTGCTGTAGGGATGATTACGAATCACCTCTCCCGAGGCTTTCAATCCCTGCCGGGTTTGGGTTTCCAACTCCGAAAGCACGTGGCGGGTATTGGCGAGCGTGGTGGCCAGCCGTTGGCGAGGGAGGTCGCTTGGCTTTTCCTGAGGGCGCCAGCGCGACGAAAGGAAACCTTCCGCGTCCTTTACCAGCGTTCGCAGGTCATCATACAACAATTCCTTGGTAACACCGTTTCGTCTTCGGCCCAACCTTCTAAGATTCAGTTTCATCATTGCTTTCCTTTCCTGGCGAGCTACGCCCCCACGCGGCTGCGCGCATTTCTGACGTACCTTCCCATGCGGACCGGGTTTGTCAAACGGGGCCAAGGCCGGCGCCACTCGCAAGCTCGAAGACCGAGGGCCGAAATTCAAAAGAAATCCGCAATCCGATTTCCGAAAGCAGCGCCTGTTTCGACCCGGTATCGCCGCAGACTTCCTCGGGCGGGAAGCACTTCGGATTTGGCTTCTTTGAAACATGCCCCCGTGGTAAGCGCCGTCCGGGGGGAACCCTCCCTCAGTGCCGGTAAAGAAACTCTGCGCTGTTGATCAACGCCCAGGCCAGATCCACGACGGCGGCGCGCCCGCGGGCCGGGCCGTATTGGAGATAGTCCTCCGCGGTCTTCAGTTCCTTTTCCGTCGGGTAACGCGACAGGATGCCCAGATACATCGCTGTGGCGATTTGCCGGGGAGGCTTCCTGCCCTGGGATTGGAATTTGACCATTGGGCTCTGTTCGAGCTTGCGCTGAATATGACTCGAATTCAGGAGGTGCAACCGCTGGGCGGCGCTGGGACGATTGTTACGCTCGGATTCCAGGCCGGTATCGCGCGGCGGCCGGCCAAACAATTCCAGGAACGAACTGGTGATGCTCCCGTCCGCGAGCGCAATCGAGCGTTGGTCCTCGGGAATGAAGGTGAACGGCTCCGGAATGGCGCTCGAATACTTCTCCGTCGAACCGGTGATCTGATTCAGCGCGTCAATCAATACTTCCGCTGGCAACCGGCGCAACGGATAATACGCGAAGTTGGCTGCCGCTTCGGGCCGCTCGGTGGGGGGAATGGATGAAAGCTGGTATGTTTGCGAGTTCAGAATCAATCGATAGAGCGACTTCAAATCGTAATGGGCCTCTATGAATTCCTTTTCAAGCCACGCCAGCAATTCGGGATTGCTCGGCGGATTGTCCGGCCGGATGTCGTCCGGTTCGTGAATGATGCCCCGTCCCAGCAACCAGGACCAGACGCGGTTCACGAGGTTGCGGGTGAACCACGGATTCTTCGGAGTCAATCAGCCAATCGGCAAACACTGCGCGCGGATCCTGGTCCGGTGACAATTGCGCCGTGGTGCCGTCGGGGAAACGGGCGTTCTTTCCCAGACCGTTGGTGGCCAGACCGGGATCGAAGAATACGATTTCCTCTTTCCATTCGGCCGTATGCTTGTAGCCGACTTGTGAAAAAAAGGCCGCCATGCCCTCCAGCCGGTCTGGGGGCCAGTTTTCCGCGCGCACACCCATGAACGTCAAGGCCACGGCCTGCGCGATGCCATCCGGCGTTTTGCTTTGCAGGGCGCGATAGAAGTTGACCGGCGGCACGCGAAAATTGCTGCCACTGGCCGTGAGCAACTCCCGCACGAAACGGTCGTACGGAACATTTTCCTGGAAGCGGGTGCGGATCCAGCGGTGATACGCCTGCACCGCGTTTGGCCACAGGTTGATGGGAAACTCTGCCTTGATCCGTAGCAGATCGCTCCATTTCATCGCCCAGTAATCGGCGAACTCGTCCCGCTCGAGCAGACGATCAATCAACGCCCGGCGTTTGTCAGGGCTCCGGTCCAAGATGAAGGTTTTCGCCTCGAGCGCAGTCGGCAACGTGCCAATCACGTCCAGAAAGGCGCGGCGCACAAACACGGCGTCGGAACACAGCGGGGCGGGTGAAAGATCCAATCGCTTTAGTTTGTCGAAAACCAGTTTGTCGATCGGGCTGGAAGGAACCGGCGCCACCCGGCTTTCAAAAGGATTGGGCCCGGCAGCGGGTGCCGCGGCGGATGCCTTGGTGCCGACCGGGGCAGTCAGGAGGACGACCGTCAAAATGATGAATGACTTAATCATGGTGTTCGATGCCCTATATACTTCGGAACCGGCACGTTTCAAAGGGAATCCTTGGGGGGAACGGGACCGATGCGTTTGGAGCCACCGCACATTGGCAAGCGGTTGGAGGGCCGTGCGGGGAATTCATCGGCGCTTTGAACCGTAGGGGGGCTTCGACAGAGTACCGCCGGCTTGAGCCAAGCGAATTACGACCGCGACACTTACCGGAAGAGCATCACGTTCATGGCAGTCTGAACAAAGCGCCAGCTCACCCCATTTTTTGCTCGCCTCCCGCTTCGCGAATAAGCAATCTGCCTGTTAACACCATGTAAAACGAGAAAGGCCATTAATGAAGACTTCAAAACTTTTTTCTGGATGTGCGGGCTGCCCCATGAACCGTCGGAATTTCCTTACCCGGGGAACCGCCGCTGCCGCGGGAGCGTTGGGTTACCTGGCCGCCCCCGGCATGTTGCGCGCCGCCGAGGTCACCGGCAAGACACGGATTCGCGTGGTCTATTCACTGCACGGTCCGCAACAAGCCGGACCGGACTGGCCGAATAAAGGCTTTGATTTTGTCCCGGCCATGGACCGGATCAACGCGGAACTGGCCAAACGCTGTTCCGGCTTCGAATTCGTCACGGCGTTGGCCAACGGTCCGGACCAGGCCAAGAAGATTCTCGAAGACGACAAGTCCGCCAACATCGACGGTTACCTGGTTTACCAAATGAACTGTTGGAATCGCGTCGTGCAAACGATGGCCACCTCGGGCAAGCCGGTCTTGTATGCCGATTTCCAATTCGGCGGCAGCGGCGGGTTCCTGGTGTACACCGCCGGTTTCCTGCGCAGCAAAACGCCGAACGTCGGTTATGTGGCTTCCTCGCGCATTGAAGACTTGGCCGAAGCCGTCAAATGTTTTGCCGCGGTCAAGCAAGGCGGTTCCGTGGCCGACTTTGTGGCCGCGACCCGGCAAGCACGGCTGAAACGGACGCCCAAGCCAGGCAATCTCGCCTGCGCGGCGGACAATTTGAAAACTCTGGCGCCCGATGAATGTCTGCGCCGTTTCAAAGAATCCAAGATCCTCGCCGTGCGCGGACAGGAGGCCGGTGACGCTGGAGAAATCATGGGCATCAAGGTGGTGAATGTGCCGTTCGCCGAGGTGAACGATGCCTGGAAAGCCGCCGACCAGGACGAATCCCGCGCCGTGGCCGATCGCTGGGAAAAGAACGCTGCGTCCGTCGTGGACGTCTCTCGCAAAACTTTGGAAACCTCCGCGGCCATGTACGTGGGGATGAAGTCAACCTTGAAGCAGCATGGAGCCAACGCCATCACGATCAATTGCCTGGGCGGGTTTTATGGCGGCCATATTCACGCGTATCCGTGTCTGGGCTTTCACGAGTTAAACAACGAAGCGCTGGTGGGCGGTTGCGAATGCGACGTGCGTTCGGCGGCCACCATGGTGGCTGGAACGATTCTGACGCAGGGCCGGCCGGGTTACATTTCCGATCCGGTGATTGACACGGCCAAACGCCAGATCATTTACGCGCATTGCGTGGCGTCGAACAAGGCCTTCGGGCCGCAGGGGCCGTCCAATCCGTTTCATATCATGACGCATTCCGAAGACCGCCAGGGCGCGTCGGTCCGCTCGATTCTACCGGCCGGGTACCTGACCACCTCGCTGGAATTCGAGCAGAGCCGCAAAGAGATTCTTTTTCACCGCGCCAAAGCGGTGGGGAATGATCCCGATGACCGTGCCTGCCGCACCAAGCTTTGCGGCGAGCCGATTGGCGACATTGAGAAGCTCTTCACCGAATGGGACCGCTGGGGATGGCACCGCGTCACCTTCTATGGCGATCTCAAAGAACCCGTCTATGCCCTGGCCGACGCGCTCGGCTGGAAGGTAGTTGAGGAAGCGTAATTACTTCCGGCTCCGCGGCACGACTTTACCCGCATGCATCCCATGAAAGGCACAATGCGCGTAAACGCTGGATCGGAAGCTTTCACTGGAATGCCTCCATCCCCACGCAGGTGCAGACCGGGTGACGGTCGCCATATACGTTGTCAATCCGGCCCACCGGCGGCCAGAACTTGTGCGTGTGCAGCCAGGCTACGGGATATGCCGCCTGCTGGCGGGAATACGGACGTTCCCATTGGTCGGCGGTCACCACCTCCGCCGGGTGCGGCGCGTTCTTGAGCAAGTTGTTCTTCGCGTCCGCTTCGCCGGATTCAATGGCCAGAATTTCACCGTGAATGGCGGTCATGGCGTCGCAGAAGCGATCCAGTTCCGCCTTCGATTCGCTCTCAGTCGGCTCGACCATCATTGTGCCCGGCACTGGCCACGAAATGGTGGGCGCATGAAATCCGTAATCCATCAGCCGTTTCGCAACGTCCTCGACGGTCACGCTTTTGAACTGCCGCAAATCCAGAATGCACTCGTGCGCAACCAGTCCACTCGGGCCTTGGTAGAGCACGGGAAAGAACTGATCGAGCCGGCGCGCGATGTAGTTGGCGTTCAATATCGCCGCCTGCGTGGCGCGGGTGAGTCCCTTCGGTCCCATCAGACGCAGGTAGATCCATGAGATCGGCAGAATGCTCGGACTGCCCCATGGCGCGGCGGATACCGGTCCAATTCCTTGTTCACCGCCGGTGTCCACCAACGGATGCGTCGGCAGGAACGCTGCCAGATGCGCGGCCACGCCGATGGGTCCCATGCCGGGACCGCCGCCGCCATGCGGGATGCAAAAGGTCTTGTGCAGGTTGACATGACACACGTCAGCGCCCATGTCGCCGGGCCGGCACAAGCCCACTTGCGCGTTGAGGTTGGCACCGTCCATATACACTTGGCCGCCGTGATTGTGGACGATTCGGCAAATCTCCTTGATTTGTTCTTCGAACACTCCGTGGGTGGACGGGTAAGTGACCATGAGCGCGCCGAGCTTGGCTGCATGCGTTTCCGTCTTGGCGCGCAAATCGGCGAGGTCAATGTCTCCATTGGCCGCGCACGCGACCGGCACGACGTTGAATCCGGCCAACACGGCGCTGGCCGGATTGGTGCCGTGCGCGCTGGTCGGGATCAGACAAACGTCGCGCTGCGGTTCACCGCGGCTCTGATGGTACTTGCGAATGACGAGCAAGCCCGTTAGTTCGCCTTGCGATCCGGCATTGGGTTGGAGGGACATGGCGGCAAACCCGGTGATTTCCGCGAGCCATTGGGAAAGTTGCTGGAACAGAGTTTGGTAGCCGCGCGTTTGGCTTGTTGGCGCGAACGGATGAAGCTTCCCAAACTCCGGCCAGGTTACGGGGAGCATCTCGACGGCGGCGTTGAGCTTCATGGTGCAGGAGCCGAGCGGAATCATCGAAGTGGTCAGCGACAAGTCGCGCGTTTCGAGCCGGCGAATGTACCGCATCATTTCGGTCTCGGAATGGTATTGATGGAAAACCGGGTGTTGGAGAAAGGGCGACTTCCGAACCAGCGGCTCGGGAAAGCCGGTGGCCTTTTCCGCGACCAGGTCCGCCAGCATAAAGGGCGGTTCCTGATCGCGGTTGAATATGCGGAGCAGTAGGGCAAGATCGTCCTCGGAGGTTGTCTCATCCAACGTAATGCCGAGAGTCTGCTCGTCCACCCTGCGGAAGTTCACGCGATGGGCTTCAGCAACTTTCACAACCTCGGCAACCGATGGCGAAGCCGGCTGCACCAATATCGTATCGAAGAACGTCTCCGTGAGCACTTGGCATCCCAATTTTCGCAAGCCCGCCGCCAGCGCCGCGGTCAACAAACAAACGCGGTGGGCGATTTGTTTCAAACCGTCCGGACCGTGATAAACGGCGTACATGGACGCCATGATGGCCAGGAGCACCTGGGCCGTGCAGATATTGCTGGTGGCCTTCTCGCGGCGGATGTGTTGCTCGCGTGTTTGCAGCGCCAAGCGCAGAGCGGGCCGGCCTTGGGCATCTTTCGAGACGCCCACCAGACGTCCGGGCATCAGGCGTTTGTGGACATCGCGCGTGGCCAGATACGCGGCATGCGGACCGCCATAGCCCAGCGGCACGCCGAAACGCTGCGCACTGCCCACGGCCACGTCGGCGCCCCATTCGCCGGGCGGACTGAGCAGGGTCAACGCCAGCAAGTCGGCGGCAACGATCACCAGGGCATCGTGGGCGTGGGCTTGTTCGGCGAACTGGCGATAGTCGTGAACCTCGCCGTTCGTAGCGGGATATTGCACCAGCACCGCAAACACCTTTTCTCCGAACTCGAACGCTTCATGGTTGCCCACAATCACCCGCACGCCCTGGGCTTCGGCGCGCGTGCATACCACAGCAATCGTTTGGGGATGGCAATTGTCCGAAATCCAAAACGCGCGAGTCGGATCGCGCCCTTTCAGCGCGTGGCACATCGCCATGGCCTCGGCGGCGGCGGTGGCTTCATCGAGCAGGGAGGCATTGGCGATGGCCAGCCCGGTGAGATCACAAATCATGGTTTGGAAATTGAGCAGCGCTTCCAGGCGGCCCTGGGAGATTTCCGCCTGGTACGGGGTGTATTGGGTGTACCAGCCCGGATTTTCCAAAATGTTCCGTTGGATGACCGGCGGCGTGATGCAGTCGTGATAGCCAAGACCGATGAAGGACCGAAACAACTGGTTCTGACTCGCGAGGGATTGCAACTCATTCAGGACCGCGAACTCGGATGTGGCGGGCGGAAGGTTCAGCGATTGGCGCCGGTGAATTGATTTCGGCACCGCGGCTTCAGCCAGCGCCTCGAGACTGGCGAACCCAAGCGTTTCGAGCATTTGCTGCAACTCGGCGGCTTGCGGTCCGATATGACGGCGCACAAACGAGTCCGTGTCGGCGAACGCAGTTGGGGCATCGTTCGCCGAAGGACCCGGACCGGGTGGGGTTTGGATAGACGGTTCAGACGGTTCAGACATGCGGCGAAGCTAAGGAGCTGGACCATCATTTCAAGCCGGAAAGCGAGCGTGCGAACAAGGGCGCGCCTCATTGGCTGCCGGCCCAGTCAAACGATTCCCGTAGGTCGAAAACGCATCGGCAAGAATGTCATCGCCGACAGTTGCCGCCAATGCGGGCCGGCGCGGACGGCCCTTTGAACGCGCGCGTCGCCGCGGAAGCGAATGTTAGGATCAGCCCGTTTCATCATCGTTTTCGACTGAGCTAACGGCAGGCGGGTTTCGGTTGTCCCGTTTCGAGACACTTCGCCGCGTTGAGTGGGAAAATGACTTGCTTTGAGACACTCCGGCGAGTCGGAGGCCGCTACCGGGAAATCTCGACTTGAGCGCGAACCCGCGGCGGCTCTCCTTGGCATTTGTTCTGCTGGACAGACCGAAGGTTTTATTATGGGTTTGCCATTTATCAGCCGAAAGTCCCGCAAGCGCGATCAAATCGTCGCCATTGACCTGGGTGGCCGTGTCACCAAGGCGGTACACGTGCAGCGCAAAGGCGACCGCTTGACTCTGACGAACTTTGCTGTCCTGGAAAGTCCGGCCAGTGACAAAGCGGTTTCGGCCGAACTGCTGGCCGACCATTTGCGCAATATCAGCAAGGCTCTCGGCGCCGGGCGGGCGCGACCGGTCGCGCTGGCCATTGGCGTGAACGACACTCTGTTCCGACAGATTGAAGCACCGCTGATGCCGGTGGCTGATTTGCGGCAGATGCTCAAGTTCAATGCCAAGACCTACCTGCAGCAGGATCTGCCGAATTACATCTACGACTGCTACTTTGCCCCGCCCAAACCCGGCGGCCGACAAGGAGACGGCCCCAAGTCGGCCGGAGGACCACCCAAGAACAAGGTGATGGTGGGCGGCATCAAGCGGGAAATGCTCAATACCTTGCAGGCCGCCATTCGCGGTGCGGGCCTGGTGGCCGATCAGGTCGTTCCCGGCGTTATCGGTCCCAGCAATGCTTTCGAGCACGCCGAACCGGAGCTCTTTCTCTCCGAGCCCGTGGCTCTGGTGGACATTGGTTTCAAGAATACCACCATCACGGTGCTGGACGGCGGGGAGATCGCGTTGAACCGCGTGGTCGGCATCGGCGGGGATAAGCTGACGCACGGCTTGTCGGAAGCGATGAACATCAGCTATCTGGAAGCCGAAAACATCAAAGTGGGAATGCCGGGGGAAGTGCAAGGGGAGTTGGAACCTTTGATTCATCCGCTGGGCCGTGAACTGCGCGCGTCGCTGGATTTCTACGAGCATCAGCAGGACAAGACCATTGGCAATGTCTATATTTCCGGCGGCACCGCCCGCAGTGAGTTCCTCCTGCAAGCGCTGCAAAATGAATTGATGGTGCCGTGCAAGAGTTGGAACCCGGCCAAGAACCTGCAACTATCGCTCCCCGCCGACCGGTTGGGGGAAATCGAGCAAGTGGCCCCGCAACTCACGGTGGCCATCGGCACGGCCACGGCTGCCTTATAAGTCTTATGCCCATTCGCATCAATCTCCTCGCCGAACATCACGCCCTGGAAGAAGAGCGGCGGCGTGACCCCGTCAAGCGCGCCTATCTGGCCGCCGGGCTGATTCTGTCCCTGGTCTTGCTCTGGAGCGGGCTGCTGAAGTTCCAAATCATGTCCTCGCAAGGGGAACTCGATGGCCTTAAAGCCCAATGGGGTACCATGAAGACCAGCTACGAGCGCGCGAAAGAGCAGCAAATGAAGGTGATTGCCGCCGAACAGAAACTGAATGCGCTGCAAACGCTGGTGACCAACCGGTTTCGCTGGGGCACGACGCTGAACGCCTTGCAAAACACCGTGGTCGGCGTGGCGGATATCCGCGTGGTCCATTTGAAATGCGCGCAGACCTACTCCCGCAGTGAGGAAGTCAAGAGCACCACCAAGAACGGGGTGACCATTCCGGCAAAACCGGCGCTGGCCACCGAACGCATCTCCCTGTTGATCGACGCCATCGATTCCAGTGCCCAGCCGGGCGGCAACGTGAACAAGTTCAAGGAAACCATCAGCCAAGTGCCTTATTTCAAGGAGAACCTGAAGCAGACCAACGGCGTCCTGTTAACCAGCCTCTCTGCGCCGCAAGTCGCTCCCAACGGCCGCCAGCCATTCGTCACTTTCTCGATCCAGTGTTATTTCCCGGAAAAGGTGCGCTAGCATGAAGAAACTGAGCAAAGAAAAACGTGAACGGATCATCCTGGTGGGGCTGGGCACCCTGATTGCCCTGATCGCGTTGTGGTATGGCTTGATCAGTTCGCAAAAACAATCCATCCGGAAAATCGCCAAAGACGTAAAGGAAGAACACGACTCCGTCGGCAACGCCCAGCGTCTGGTCAGTTCCGCCGACCAGATCCAGAGCAACCTCGAAACGGTGACCCGTCGGCTCAAAGCCATGGAGGCGGACATGGCCTCGGGCGACAAGTATTCCTGGATCATCCAAACCTTGAACAACTTCCTCGTCACGCACGGTTATCGCGATACCCACAAAGTGGACATCCCCCAATTCAGCCGTGAGGTGCCTTCGGAGGTTGGTTTGTTTACCGACTTTCCGTACAGCGCGGTCGTTTTTACGGTGCGTGGCACCGCCTATTACCACGACTTTGGTAAATTTATAGCCGATTTCGAAAACAGTTTTCCCTTCCTCCGAGTGCAAAACATTGACCTGGATCCCGCCACTTCGAGCAGCGCCACGAATGCCGGTGATCCCGAAAAACTGACTTTCAAGATGGAAATTGTGGCGCTGGTGAACCCGGGACGTTGATGCCACCAATCCGTGATTATGCATTCGCCTAACCAAGCTCGATTGAATCTCCGTCAGCCGCTTCCGAACCGGTCCTGGCCCCGCGGCCTCAGTCTGCGCACGACATTGGTGAGCGCCATCTTGGCCTTCACGTTCGCACCCTGGGCCGGGGCCGCGCAGCCCGAACGTCCCACCGCGCCCGCCGCGCCCACCGCGCCCACCGCGCCCACCCCGGCGCCTCAAGCGCAACCGACGACCAAGCCGGAAAAAGAGTATCTGCGCGACTTGGT
Organism: uncultured Verrucomicrobiae bacterium; assembly: GCA_963788655.1. Taxonomy (GTDB): domain Bacteria; phylum Verrucomicrobiota; class Verrucomicrobiia; order Limisphaerales; family JAFGQR01; genus JAFGQR01. The sequence continues at coordinate 63,354 of CAWBHS010000022.1, forward strand.
GCTGATCCCCTCGGAATTCGATGACAGCCAGCCGTGCGGCAAAGATCCCTTTTTTCCCAAGTCCGAGCGCACGTGCAAAACCAAACAGTCGTCCACTCCGCGGCCCAGTCTGCTCACCACGCTGAAGCTTAGAGGATTATCCCGTTCGCCCACGCAGCGCATGGTGCTGATCAACAAGTACACCCTCGCCGAAGGGGAAGAACGGGAGATCCGGGTCGATGATCAGGTCCATAAATTGGGCTGTGTTGAGGTCCGGGAAAAATCGGTTCTGATCAGTATTGACGGCCAACCAATGGAACTCTTCCTTCCCGCCGATCTATTTTAGTTTATTCTCGAGCGCCACATCTCCATCCAAACCACCAGTACCAATCGTGACTTTATGAAAGCAAAACTCCACGCCTTGATCTTTGGGCTCCTGGCTTGCGGGCTGACGAGCCTGGCCCAGAACGACATTCCTTCGCCGACCGACGCGTCGCCGCCGCCGGCGCGGGAGATCACGCCGCCGGCCGATCCGCCGGCGCCGCCCGCCATCGAACCGGGGCTTCCACCTCAGGACGCCCCACCGGCCGTTCCCGAGGCCACGCCGGACACGGCCCCGCTGAATTCGGCGCCGGCTTCGGACCACGCCGCCGCGCCGCCGCCGACCGCCGTGCCGTTGCCCGGCGGAGCGCTCCCCGTGCGGGCCGCCGAAGTGGATCCGGCCACCGCGGAGTCGGACGCGGCCAAGGCGGATCCCGCCGGCCATCGATGGACGACGTCGTGCCGTTGATCTTGATTGAAGAGGTTCCGTTGACCGATGCCATTCGCAACCTGGCGCGGCAGTCGGACCTCAACTTCATGTTCGATCCCCAGATCACCATGACCAACCAGCCCAACATTTCCATTCGGTTTGAAAACGTCACCGCGCAAGAGGCGCTCCTGGCCGTGCTGGACAACCACAACCTCAGCCTGATCCAGGAACCCAAGTCCAAAATCGCGCGCATTGCCATCAAGGATCCGAAAGCCGAAGATCCGCTGTTCGTCAAAGTCATTCAGCTCAAGTACTGTGATCCCACCAACTTGGTCGATGTCATCAAACCCACTTTGTCCACGCGCAGTAAAGTGCTGGCCGACCCGCGCACGCGCCAACTGATTGTCTCGACCACCGAAAAGGAAATGGACGGCCTGGTGTCCTTGATCGACAAACTGGACGGACGCACCAAGCAGGTGCTGATCGAGGCGCGTATTCTGGAAACGTCGATGAATCCCCAAACGGTCAAGGGCATCGATTGGTCCGGAACTTTTTCCGCGCAGAACTTTACGTTCGGCAATAACCTTCGACAACCCACGGCATCTGAGAGCTTAAATCCAATCAACCATGATTTGTCCGCTGGGATTCCGAAGCTCATTGCCAGCTCGGGTGGCGGCTTCACCCCCTCGACTGCTTTCCTCAACGCGGATGGCGTTAAAGCTGTCCTCTCGTTCTTAAACAGTGATTCGGACACCGAAGTGCTCGCCACCCCTCGAGCGGTGACCCTGGACAATCAACCGGCGACGTTGGAAGTGACGCGCGCGTTTCCGATTTTCCAAATTACTCCCGGATCAGCGAATTCACCGGCGGGCGCCACGATCAACTACACCAACCTCGGAACCATCTTGACGGTCACGCCGCGCATTGCGGCGGACAACAATGTTTCTATGACGGTGGTGCCCGAAGTTTCCAATATTGACGGCAAAGACGAGCAGACGATCAACGGGCAACAAAACGTGGCCAACATCTACGCCATCCGGCGGATCGAAACGCGGGTCATGATTCCCAGCGGCCATACGTTGGTGATGGGTGGTTTGGTCAGCGACGGTTCCACCAAAGCGTACACGAAAGTACCGGTTTTGGGAGACCTGCCGATCATCGGCCTGGCCTTCCGTCACGAGAGCAAAGAGCGCAAGCAGCAGAACATGATCATTTTTGTTACTCCGACCATTGTGGAAGACGATGCCTTCCAAGTGGCCAGTACCGGCAAGGAGTTTATGCGCACCAAGTTCGTCGAACCGCCCGAGGTCGAAATGAACGCGTGGGACAGCGCCAAGCCGCACGATTGGACCAAGCCGGTGGAATAGTTTCCCCCAAAACACTACTCGATCTGTTCTGCGCGTCAGCCGCCTCCTTGGGGAGGCGGCTTTCCGCTTGGAAACAAGGCTTGGTTTTCCCAGCGGCGCACCGTAGTTTTTTCGGTCGCAGCAGAACGCCGGTTGGCGTGCTCGCCTCCAATCAAGTTTCCAGGTGCCGGAGGCGGCCAGCGGCGAACATTGATGAACGAACGAAGGGCAACCATGGTCAAAAAGATCTCGAAATCCAAGTTGGCTCCCTCGCGGCCAAAGCATTTGAACGTTGGCTGGGCACGCCCCACGCACTTCGACCTGCCCATTCCTAAAAACGAATCCCGGCGTCTGGCCACGCTGCACGGGTACAAAATCCTCGATACGCCGCCGGAGGAAAACTTCGACGCCATCACCCAGTTGGCGGCGCGCATCTGCCAAACACCCATTGCCCTGATTTCGCTGGTGGACGCGGACCGGCAGTGGTTCAAGTCGCAGATCGGAGTTGAGATGGTGGAAACGCCCCGGACCGTGGCTTTGTGTGCGCATGCCATCATGCAGCGGGACGTGTTCGTGGTGCCGGATGCGACCGCGGACCGGCGCTTTGCGAACAACCCCCTGGTGGTCGGTCCGCCGAACATCCGTTTCTATGCTGGCGCGCCGCTGGTTGCGCGCAACGATCACGCCTTGGGAACGTTGTGTGTGATTGACCGCGTGCCCCGTTCCCTGACCCGCGACCAAGTCGAATTGCTCCAGATGCTGGGACGTCAGGCCATGACGCAGTTGGACCTGCGCAAACAGCTTGCCGGCTCCCACCGCCAACTGCTCGAACTGCGGTTGGCCCACCGGAATCTGGCGAAGCAGACCGAACGCCTGGAAGCCAATCAACAGGCCATGGAGACGCGCGTGCAGGGCGTTGAAAGCGATCTCAATGGCGCCGTGCAACGGGCGACGGCGGCCATCGGGCAATTGGCCTCGGGGAAATTGGACCGCCCGCAACGCGCCGGCCTTCGGGCCTTGCAGCAAACCGTTGCCCAGCTCGAACGATTGGCTCAGGACGCACCGCGACCAAAAACGCGGTAGCGGAGCGTTGAGTGGTTACTGTGCAGGCGACTGGATGGAAGAAACTTTGGATTAACCGATGGTTTTGTTTCCCCTTACCCCGGCCCTCTCCCCCCGGGAGACGGAGAATCGATGACCGGTCTTCTGAAAACACGATGTCCCTTGGTTTCCGTAGCGGCACCTCCATCGGTTCCCTCTCCTTGGGGAGCGGGTTAGGGTGAGGGAGAAGGAGCCGATTGAATGTCACCATGCGTAGTCCATCCCAAACTCTCATCAGTAAAGCGTTTAAGAACTGAAGAGTTGACGCGGCTAACCCGAACATTCCACACACGTTGTAGCCACCGACGTGAGGAGGCGCACCTGGAGCCACTTACCTGAGCTCCGCCTCCTCACGTCGGCGGCTACGGACCGGTTGGCGTTTTAAAACAGGCTCTTAGCCGTGACTATTCAGTAGGACAGGCGTCCCGCCTGTCCCGAACGAGTGCAAACCAACAACTTGTATCACGGCGCCGCGAGTGTCTCTATGTCACCAAACGGTGAGGATGCCTTGGGCTATTCGAGACAGGCGAGACGCCTGTCCTACCACGCCGAACTGCCTCATCGCAGCACCAGCCACTGAATTGATACGGCTTAGCGAACCGGCGCGGGTTATTTGCCCGTGCCGGGACTGGTTGAACTGGCCGGCGCGTTGGCATTGAGTTGTGCCAGGACCGCGTCGGTGAGGTCCGTCTGCCCGCTGTGATACACCACTACTGGAATGCGGCTGAGACTTTCGCCGGCCACGTCCAACACCAAGCCATAGCCATCGGCCTTGGCCTTCGCGGTCACCACCGCGCGAATCTCCGTGATGATGTTTTCGCGCATGCGCCGTTCCTGTTCCTCCATCGTCGTATTGGCCTGGGCCCGGAATTGGGCCATGCTTTGCTCCAGATCTTGAATTTCCCGGAGCTTGGTGGCCGCGGCGTTCTTGCGTTTTTCCCGTTCGTCCGCCGAGATGGCCATGTTGTTGGCTTCTTCCAACGCCTTCTTGTAATCCTCGGTGGCTTTCTGATGCTGCGCCGTCAACGCGCTCATTTCCTTGTCCATTTCAGCGCCGCGTTGTTTGAGGGATTCCGTGGCGGCCTGGGTTTTGTAGTACTTATCGAAGACCTTGCGGAGATCGATAATTGCGATGCGCCCCTGCGCCAAAGACGCGGGTGCCAGTGCCAGGAACAGAAAGGCCGCCAGGACCAGTTGATTGAGTCTTTTTGTCATCTTCATCGTTCGATTGAGATTAGTAATCGCGCGTCCAGCCCACGCTGAACTGGAAGCGACCGCTGCTATTATTGTACCGTTCCGCGGTCAGGGGAATCCCATAATCGAGCCGCAACGGGCCGATTTGCGGGATGTTCAACCGCAGCCCCACGCCCCAGTTGTCGTTGTAGAAGTGGGTGTCGCCAAATCTGTTCGGGTCGTATGGATCGCTGAAATGCGTGTTAAAGCTGTAGGGATCCTGATAGACCATGCCAATATCGTAAAACACGGCCAACCGCAGAATCTCAATGATCGGGATGCTGTATTCCAACGACCCAAACCAGTAGGTGCCGCCTCCAATCGGTTCGCCGGAGATTGAGGGGCCGACATCCCGGTAGCGGAAGCCGCGCAGCGTGTCGGGACCACCCATGAACCAGCGGTCGAACAACGGCACAATGGACGTCCGATTGTAACGGTCCACCACGCCTATCCGACCGGAAAACTCGATGATGTGCTTGGGCAGCAGGCCCTTGAAATACCACGACGTCCGCAGCTCAATATTGTAGAAATCGCTGTCCCCGCCAAAGGGTCCGCCGGCCAGTTCGCCATAGAGTTCGGTCCGTTGTCCGCCATCGGGCAGGAAGATGTTGTTAAAGGAATTGTGCCGGTTGTCATAGGTCAGGCCGGTGCCGAATTTGGAAACCAGCCGCCGGCCTTCCTCATGTTTGATGATCTCCGGCGCATTGGGATCCACGTTCAGGATGCCGATGTTCTCGATGGTGTAATTCAGGGTGCCGCGGAGATAGTCGTTGCCCAGCGCACGGGTCAAGCCCAGTTTCATTCCGGTACGGACTTCTTCGTAAAGATCATTGAGGCTTTGGTTGCCCAGGTTGCGATGATACAAGTCCGTGCTGAACTGCAGCTTCTTGCCCAGAAACCAGGGCTCAATAAAGGTCAACAGGTAATCCTGCCGCACCGCGCCGTATTGCACGCGCAGCCGCAATTTCTGGCCGCCGCCGCGGAACAAGGGCGGGTGGAACAAATCAAAGTTTTCCTCGGACACTTCCACGAAGCCTAAAATGCTGTCCACCGTGCTGAAGCCCGCCCCAAATCCCAGCCGCCCGGTGGTGCGTTCTTCGACCGATACCACCAGGTTGCGCCGATTGGGCACATCGGTGGGTTCCGGCTGCATGTCCACCTTGTCGAACAACCGCATGCCGCGAATCCGGTTTTCGCTGAGCTTGACCTTCACCAGGTTGAACACTTCGCCCGGCGATACGGCCAGCTCCCGACGGATGACGCGGTCGCGGGTCTTGATGTTGCCTTGAATGTCGATCTTTTCGATGTAGGCCTTGTCGCCTTCCTCCAGCTCATAGATCAGGTCCATGGTCCCCGTTTGGGTGTTGGCGATCTTGTGGGCTCCCACGGGAATGCCGCGCATGGAGCCTTTGCCGATGTAGCCCTCATTGCCGTAGAAATCGCGGATGACCTCGAGGTCGCGCTCCAATCCCTGCGGCGTGAACACGGCGCCGACCGGCATCTTAAGCCGCCGGCGAATGGCGTTCGTGGAGAACAGAGTGACCCCTTTGAAGCCAATCGCGCCGACCTTGTATTGTTTGCCCTCGGAGATTTCGAACACCAACGCAATCCGGTTCTTCGCCACCGGCAATTGGCGAATGTCCTTCAACTCGAAATCAATGTAGCCGTGGGTCCGGTAAAACTCCGCCAGTCGTTCCTTGTCATCCTCCAACTGTTCTTCCTTCAGCACGCCGGAACCGGTCAGCCACGACAACCACCAATGCCGCCGGGTTTTTATTTCTTTCCGCAACTTGCGCTGGCTGAACGCCCGGGCGCCTTCGAAGTAAACGTCGTCAATGATCTGCTTGTAGGACTCTTTGATTTCAAACGTCACCGTGCAGCGCCCCGTCCGTTCTTCGTAGTTGATGACGTATTTGACTTCGGTGCCCGGATAGCCCTTTTTCTGATAGAGCTTCTTGATTTCCTGTGTGAAAAAGAAAATCTTTCGCTCGTCCAGCGGCTTGCCAATCATGCTCTCCATTTTGGTCTTGGGCGGCGACACCGTGTCCGCGCGTTTGCGGGCGGAAGGGGGCGAGAAGTCTGCGGAAATCTTCTTCAGCAACTTCTTGCGGGAATACTTTTTGTTCCCTTCGAAGAGAATTTCCGTCAGCGTCGGCCGGCCTTTCAGAGCGTAGGTCAACACGATGCCTTCGGGCGTGGGTTCCTCGAGCACGCGGACCTCCATGAAATACCCGGTCGCATACAGGTTGCGGATGTCATCATCAATGAGCATCCGGTTGTACTTCTCCCCTTCCCGCACGCGCATGTTGGCGCGGATGAGATCGCGGCTGACTTCCTGGGGACCGACGTTGGTAATGATGATTTTCGAGACGACGGTCTGCGCGTGCGCGGTGGGAACCGCGCTCAACCACCAACCGCACAGGCTCACCAGCACCAGCCACCGCCAGAGTCGCCGCCCAACGAAGCGGCAATCCGGTTCGACCCGCGGCGCCGCCAACGCCCGAGTTTCCCGGCTAAATGTCTGCCGGGATGTCGTCGCTGCTAATTTTGGCGGCACTTTCAAATCGCGTAAAAGACTTAAAAAATGTCAAATTCACGTCCCCCGTGGGACCATTGCGTTGTTTGGCAATCAACAAGTTGACCGGAGCGGCATCCTGATCCGGACTGGCATCTTCCTCGTCGCCACTGCTGGGTTTGTACAGCAGGGCCACCAGGTCGGCATCCTGTTCAATCGCGCCTGATTCCCGTAAATCCGACAACCGCGGTTTGCGGTTTTTGTCCTTTTCCAATTCCCGGTTCAACTGGCTCAGGACGATCACGGGAACTTTCAGTTCCTTCGCCAGGGCCTTGATCCCATTGGAAATGTCCGCAATTTCCTGCTGTCGGTTTTCGGCTCGACGCGCAGTAGAATGGAGCAGTTGGAGGTAGTCAATCACGAAAAGCTTGATGCCGTACTGCTGGTACATGCGCCGGGCCTTGGCGCGCAATTGCAAAATGGATAATCCGGACGAATCATCGATGAACAACGGGGCGTTGGCCAATTTACCCGCGGCCCCGGTCAACTTGGGAAAATCCCGTTCGGCCAGGAAGCCGTCGCGGATGTTGCGCAGGTTCACCCGCGCGCGCGAGCAGAGCATGCGCAACACCAGCGAATCGGAGGTCATTTCCAGGCTGAACACCCCCACCGGCAGGCGCTGTTCCACCGCCACGTGCTCGGCGATGTTCATGGCCAGGCTCGTTTTTCCCATGCTCGGCCGCGCCGCCACCACGATCATTTCCCCGGCGTGCAGCCCGCTGGTCATTTTGTCCAGATCGATAAATCCGGTTCCCACCCCGGTGAGCATGCCCTGGCGCTGATGGTAATCCTCGATGGTCGAGATCGCGCGATGCACCAACTCCTTCATGGTGTCGGTGGCGGATTCCACCCGGGCTTCGCTGATGTGCAGGATGTCGCGTTCGACTTCGTCCAGCAGCGAATCCACCTCCCCCGAATGCTCGTAAACCCGCCCGACAACGTCGGTGCAGGTCGTGATCATCCGGCGGAGAATGAATTTCTCGTGCAGGATGTTCAGGTAATAGCCCAGGTTCGCCGCGCTGGGCACCGTGTCCGGCAACGAGGACAAGTACGCCAGACCGCCCGCCGCTTCCAATTGTTGCCGGTCTTTGACCCGCTGGTGCAACGTGATGAGGTCAATCGGCTCCTTGTGATCGTACATTTCCACCAACACCTCGGTACACCAAGCGGTGGCGTAGATCATAAAAGGCCTCCGCACCGACCTTCAATTTCTCGATGCAAACACCGAGGCCCTCGTTCGGGGACAACAAAATACAACCCAACACCCCCTGCTCCGCCTCGGGGCTGTGCGGCGGCAGGCGGTCCACCGGCGGCGCGGCGCGACCGGCGGAATGAGTGGGTGGGCGGGCCGGTCGAGCCAACTCGACCGGGGCTGTCGCAATATCGGTAACCATCAACTGGATTGAACGCTAAACGCTGGCGGATGCCAACGCGGAATTGAAATGATTCTCCTCTTCGATCGCCGCCAGGATCTCGTCGCAACGCTCGGGGCTGTCGAACAGCATTTTGGGCAATAGGGCGGACCACTGCCGCCCAGGGTTGGCCCCACCGTCGGCGTTGATCTCGGCGCAAAACTGTTGGGTGGCGTCATCGAGCAACACGTAACAATCGTCTCCCAAACAATAGGAATCCACCAGGAAGACGGGCGGCACCCGCCGCAGTTGGTCGAGCATCCGGCACACCGTTTGGATGACCAGCCGAGCCTCATCGTATGGTTTGGAAATCATCATTTTCTCAATCTTACCCGCTCTCGCAGGGCCGTGTCGCGGCAGCCCGTCAGAAATCAGAACTTGTTCATCACTGCCTCGCTGCGTAACACCCTGCTGGGCCTCGTGGGCGCGGGAGTTTGCGAACGCGCTCAGCAGACGGGAAACTTGGGCGAGCGGCAATGCGGAATTGTTGGAAGTTGCTCCCAAGCTGTTCACAGGTTATCAACACAGGCGGCTTCTCGAAATGGACCGGCTGCGTCACCTCGAACGGCAACCACTGGCACGGATACCAACGGCGTAATACCCGGTCGCTTTCACCCGGTCGCGCAACCGTCAACTGATCGGTTGGGGTGAGTTGAACACCGCGATGCTCACGAACGTAGCCACCGTCCACGGCATACCTACGGCTGAGCCTCCTGTGGTTCAGCCGATCTTGGAAATTGCGACGAATGTATCGCGAACACGTCCGGCAAATGAAATTAACACGTCGGGTTATCGAATCGCAGGAAACCGAACGCCAGCGGATTGCTCGAGAATTGCACAGACGGCCTGGAGCAGGATCTAATGCTGATCAAGAACACGGCGAAAGTGACATAGCGACAGGTTGCGGATCAGTCGCCCGCCAAAGAGCGATTAAACGAAATCTCGGACTTTGCCAGCCGGGCCATCAATGAAGCGCGCGCCATCATGTCGAACCTCCGGAATCGTTACCGCGGAAAGCCAATGGTTATTCATTCATCCTCGGCTTTCCTTGAACACTTCAGAATTTACAATCGTCCTCAAGAGAAGTCAGGGCTCGACGGAGTCTCGCCCTACCTCATCTATTGCCTATCGCTCCGTGTCCCCACGTAGTCCCGCTCCCCCATCCCACACACCGCCAAATACATGGCCTCAACCACGCAAACTTGGATGGTCCCCCCGATAGGCAGACTCCGGGTTAACGGCGGCGAGTATTGCTGCTTGGCGACATACGAGCTTGACGAGTTGATTCGGCTTCCGCAGACGTGCCAATCCCAATCGCTGCGGTCCCCAGGTGGGTGACGGCTGGCTGGAACGGTACGGCATTAATGCGGTCATCCACGAGTTCAACTGCCATTGGATTGCCGGCCGGAAGGATTATCCGTCCGCCAAACATTGGCAGGATTACGGCGAGAAACTCGCGGAAGTATTCTATGAATATTTCGGTTTGGTGAAGCCGTGAAGTCGAGTTGAGGCGCTCACGTCGTCACCCACGGTGCAGGATTTCAATGCGCGCACGCCTTGGCTGGGCAGCCTAAACCGCACGTTTTGCAACGGCATGGAAAAGTTCGGTTCCTGAAAACACTCAATGGGTCGCAGTGATCAAGCGTGAACCAAGCGCCACAGCCGGGACTGATTACATTACGGGGAGCGATCGCTTCCTGATCCGCCGGCAATAGAGGCAGCCGCCACGGATTGTTTTGCGCGAAGCTAAAACCGTTGCCCAAGCCATCCAGAGCAGCCCAACTTCCCCGCGGATTGCGATGGATATAGCGTCCGGCCAAAGGATCGAGGAAACGCGACCCGTGCTGAAACCAACCAGTCGCCCGGTCGTATCGCTGGCCGGCAAACAAGTAAGGATTACTCACGCCGGAATCGCTTGCGAGCAATTCGAAGGCGGCATCGTCATTGACGGTGTCCCAGGTTGTGCCACCGTCCTCGCTGCCCGCCATGCTGCCGTTGCCGCGCCGGGCAGTACTGAAACCCCAACTGGCTGCATTGCCGGTGGTATCATTCACAATCTCCAGCCAGTACATCGTGCCGGTCTGCACCTCGAACGGCGTGGTCAATAGCGCTTCGTAAACAAATTCAGCGGGGCCCACCATCAAGTTCCGCCCCGTGGCAGTGCGAGTAACATTGTTGCCGACCGCTTCGGTGAGCAACACCGTTCCCGGCTCGCCCAGGTTGTCGGCGTGAATGCGAATAGTGAAGTCGTCACTGGGCGGCGGGGAACCAAAGGCGTAGGCGCCCCACCAGCGCATGCCGTAAATTCGTGTCGGCTGGTCAAAAGCAAAGTCGTCGGCAACGAACTGGTTGGTATCCACGTCGGAAACATAGGCGGAAAGTCCGTCCGGCCATTGCACGTGCGAGGCAATGATGGGCTGGCCAAAGTCTTCGTAAGTGTAGCGCTCGACCAAACCGCCTGCCGCATCGCTGAGCGCCACCACGGAGCCCTGATCGTCCAGGTGATAGAAGAAGTCGCTCGCGCCGCGCCGCATGCTGAGGAGGGCGCCGTCGGAGCTGCGAATGTATGTCGCCAATGTGTTCCGCTGGCCGTCCTGTTCTTCGATGACCCGCTTTCCGTCGTATAAATACCGCGTGGTTTGACCGCCATCGTTCTTCTGAATTCGCCGTCCCAGAGCATCATACCCATAGACGACCGGAGAGCCGTTGGCTGGTGTGAGTTGCACCAACCGATTGGCGTAATCGTAATGGAACGTTCCCTCAGGCGGTCCATTAGTGATGGCGACCAGGTTGCCGTTGGCATCGTACTGACGCCCACCATCGAAAGGAGTGGCCGTGTACTGGTTCAGTTGCGCGTCCGCCGGCTCCGGCAGCGTCGGATCGAGCGTGTAGTTGCCCGGCGCCGGATCGCTGCTGACGTTCAGCCGGTTGCCCGCGCCGTCCAGCGTGTAAACCGAATCACGCACCAGCAGGCCGACGCGATTGGTCACCTGCGACTGAACCAAGCGATCCACGGAATCATAGACGAACGTCTCGCTCCGCCGCGAACTGCCCGGCATGGCGTCCCAGCGGATCACTTTGTTCGCTGCTGCATCCCAGGATAAGTCGCGCTGGTCCAAAATGATGCCCGTGGCGATTTGTTTGTAGGTGGTATCACTGACGTTGCCCTCGGAGTCGTAACCAATCAGGCTGCGAGTGCCGTTGCTGAAACGACGCGCCTCAATCCGCGCCGGCCCGAGGTAGAACAGTTCGACCAGCGGTGATCCAGGTCCGCACGAACCGTCGCACGTCTGCTCTACGCGGTTGAGGCCGTCGTAATCGTAATGCGCCGTGCGCTCCTCCCGGATAGGTCAACGCGACGGCATTGCCAACGCCGTCACGCATCCACGCGGTGAGGTGATCGCTGACCGGCGGAAACGAGGGCGACTCGAAGTTGAGCGTTTCCCGAATGCGGTTGCCCAGAGAGTCATACGCGCGCGTCACCAACGAATCATCGTTTTGCGCCTGCACCAGCAGCGAACGGCCATCGTATTGCCGAATTTCGTAACTGCTGCCCAACACGCCCGGCCCGCGGGCAATCGACCGGCTGATCGGACGATCCAACAAATCGAACATGGTCGCCACTGACGTTCCATCCGCATCGGTGGTCAGCAGCGCGTTGTCATGCACGTCGTAGCCGTTCACGACAAATTCATTGAGCGGTGGACGATCCTGGTCGGCGGGCCAATCCAGCGTGCCGTAGCCCACCCAGTTCAACGTGCCGTCCGCCATCCGCGTGAGCATTCGACGGTTCAACGAATCGTAGGCATAACGCGTCACGTTCGTGTTGTCGTCGATCTGCGCGATCAACCGGCAGGTGTCATCCCAAATCTGGCGCGTGGTGATTTCGTCGATGACGTTGCCGCTGCCGTCGCCGGTATCGGTCATCTCCCGGCGGATCGCGATCAATCGGCTCAGCCCGTCATAACTGAAGTGCGTGAGGTTACCACGCGGATCGGACTGCCACGTGCGGTTGTTCCGTGAGTCGTAAGCGTATTGCCGGACTGAATTCCCGTTGTCGGTCGCGCGCACCAACCGGTCCAGTCCGTCATACTCGTTCGTAACCGCAGTGATCAATGGCGGATTACCCAAGTCAGACAACTCGACCGCCGTCCGCACGCGAAGGTTTCCATTGGGATCGTAAGCGTAAACTACCTGGTTGCTCCTGACGTCCGTAACGGTGTTGGTGCGATTCGCCGAATCGTACGCAATCCACGTGCTGTTGGTCCGGTCGTCGGTCACCTGCAGAAGCTGCGAGTTGTCGTTGTAAACGAACCACGTAGTGGCGGAGCCGTCGTCCAAGGGCTGCTGGTTCTGCGGATCGAAGAAGACCTGGTCGAGCCGTTCCAGACGGTCCATGGCATCATAGCGCCAGAAGGTCTCGGCCAACCGCCGATTACCGGCGCCGCCCAATTGGTCCTGCATTTCCCCGTCGAGCCGTTCGGCCACGCGGTTGCCGTTGGCGTCATAGTGGTCTGTGGTCACGTTGGCCATCGCGTCCGTCACCTGCAATTGGCGGTTATAGCCGTCGTAAGCATAGTGGGTCACGCGCGGATTATCCTCCAGTCCCTGACTCCGGCGGATGAGATTCCGATTGCCATCGTAATCGTGTTGCGTGGTGGACTGGAGCCCGCTGCCGGCGCCACGAGTTTCCAGGAACAACAAGTCACGCTCGTCGTATTCCGAACGCACCAGGTTAAACGGGTCATAGCCCGCGACCGCTTCGCCATAGCGCACAAGCGTGCGATTTCGATTGGCGTCGTAGGCGTATTCGGTGGCCAGGAATTCCGGGCGCAAGCGGAACGGAATTGCTTCGGAACTCAAGACCGAGGCCGGCAAGTCAGCACTGCCTTTCTCCTTAGTCGCGCGCACCGGGTAATTCAGAATGTCGTAGTCGAAGATCGTCGAAAAGTGCGTGTTCGGTTGGAGCTGGCCGGTTTCGTCGCGGTTCTCGACATCGACTCGCACAACGTTGTTATTGGCATCGTAGTAAAAGTCGCGCCGATACCGGATGCCGCTGCCGGGCGTCACTTCTCGAGATGTCTCGCGGAGCACTTGGTCCAGCGCGTTCACGTCATAGAGCGTGTCGTGGTTGCGCGGGTCCACGGTTCGCACCACGTTGCCTACCGCGTCGTATTCGTAAGTGGTCGTGAGGGTCAAGCCTCCGGCATCAACGATCTCCTGCGCCCGGTAACCGCGCTGAGGTCCACTGTCGTAATACACATACTCGTCCCGCCGCCGATGGCCGCTGCCGTTGTCCGGCAGAACGTGCGCGGTCATTTGGCCGAATTGATTGTATTCAAAGTCCTCGATAACTGCTGGCAGACGATGTTGCGTGTGCCGGCGATTGCCGCGGTCGTCGTAGAAGTGCAGCGTGACGTGGTTGCGCGCATCGGTGTGCTTGGTGACGAAGTCCCGGCCACAGCAACTGCCAAAGCCGTCTTCATATTCGAACGTCTCCACCAACTCCGGTTGATCGCCGCCCAGCGGTCCCGGCAGCTTGCGGCAAATCCGCAGGTTCCCCCGGAAACGCGGCGGGGCAGCCGGATTCAAATCCCGCTCGTAAGTCGATTCCGTCGAGTTGCCGTTGGGATAGACCACCCGCGTGACCAGCGAGTCGATGTTCCATTCTTGCCGCGTGTCGTAGAACGCCGGATCGTCCGGGCGCAAGGGATTCTGGGGACGGTTGGTGGTGTCGGTCGTGGGCTGATCCGGCACGGCGCGCCCGGTGAATTCGCGGTGCAACACCGGCCGGTTGCCGGCGTCGAAGTAGCATTCGCTGACGTTCCCGACGCGGTCGTTCACGATGGCTTTGGTGATCGCAAAGCCGTTGGCCGGACTGGGCGTTTGCGCCACGTAATGGAAGTTCAACACCTCGTTGCTGTAACCCCACACCTGGCGAACCACGCGACTGCACGCGCCTTCGATTGGCGGTTCGAAAGTATTCTCCAGCCACGTCTGCCCTTTGCCGTCGGTGATCGTTCGCAGCAGGTGGCTCCCGGGGCAGGCACAAGCCGGGGTGGTGTAGGCGTAAATGTTGGTTTTGCCACCGGGAAAGTTGTTGCCATTGACCGCATCAATTACTGCCGGGGAAATCGCCGCTTTCAAATCGCCGAATGAGCCGTTGGTATCGCCGTCCTGGTAATGCTCGTAACGCACTTGGCGGCCGGTGAAATCCGTCACTGCCTCGATGAAACCATCGTTGTCGTAGCTGACGGCTATATCGCGATCGAGGGTGTCGGTGATGTTGGTGAGCAAGCCGCGGTCGCTGTAAGTGAACGTCAGTGCGTTGCCATTGCGATCGGCGATGCGCGCAATGCGGCCTTGGGCGGGACCACCATCCAACGGGAGGAATTCCCAAACGCCTTTGTCGGCGAAGGTCAACACGAACTGGCCGTTGGTGCCAAACTGGCCTTCGCGGAAGAATTGATTGGCCGCAAACGTCCCATCCGACTGGCGATAATAAGTGTCTTGCCGCGTGTTCCCGTCATACAAGTCGAGGTCCGGTCCGCGCGGCACAATGCAGATGTTATACGAATAGTCCCAGCCGTAGCCCATCGGCGTGACCAGGCACAAACACGACCGGTATTTGCGGGCCCAAACGAAATCGAGTCCGCGGCCCTTGATGCACAAGTCCGTCGTGGCGTAATGGAGTTCGCCCGAGAACAGATAAACAAACGGCGGCCCGCACGTATCGCGGCAAACCTCGCCGGTGCCGGGTTGGGCGGGCGGCGGTTCCGGCGGCTCAAAGACGTTGGTGATGTCGCCGGTGATCGGGAAATCAACCAGCCCCACCCGATAAAAGCGGCTGGTGGCCGGGCCAACCTCATCCTGCACCGTTATATGTTCGCCCGTCCCCGTCACGGTGGTCAACATCGCCCATTCACCGTCCGCCAGCGCATTCTTGAACTCCACCGCGTAATCGAGTCCACGTTGGGTGTCAAAGACCAACGTGAAATTGGTTTCCGTTCGTGCGAAGCTTTGAATGCTCGGGGCGATACGTCCCAGCACCGTGACGTCAAAACTGCACTGCGCGGAATTGCCACTGGGATCCGTGGCGGTGCAAATCACCGGCACCGTGCCTACGCTGAAAATGGTGCCGGACGGCGGCACACATTCGATGAAGGCTTCGCCGGAATTGTCTTCCGCCTTGATTGGGTAAAACGCCGCCACCTGCGGTTTGGTGCAGATCAACACCTGGTTGCTGCAATGCAACGTCGGCGGATCGACGTCGGTCACTTCGATCCACCGTTTGGCGCGGCCAATGTTCCCCGCAACGTCCTCGCCCATGAAGAAGACTACTGTGCGTCCCAGCGGGAAGAACGAACCGGATTCCGGCTTGGCGGTGACCATCGGCGCGGGATCGCAGTCATCAACGAACTCAGGCAGGGGGAAGGTGACGATGGCACCGGATTGTCCCGGATCGTTGGGCACCACAATGTCCGGTCCGGCGCTGCACGTCTTGTAGCTCAGCCCGAGGTAATCCACCGCCGTGTTGTTGCTGATGAGAACGTCGAGGAGAAGATTCCGCGCCAATGCCGGCTGCAAATCCAGAGTGGTGCCATCTGCCAGCGGCAATTGCCCGAGGTCCAGTGTCAGTTCCACATCCGAACCCGTCGTCCAAGGCTGCTCCAAAAGACCCGGTCCCAACGCTCCCGAACCAATTGGCCGGCGCCAGGTCGTTAGCGGATTAAACCCGGTGGCGTCCGTGAAACCGACCGTGATGAGATCGTCTTCAGGTTGGCCTTCATCCGCGCGGAGATGGATGGTCAACGTGGCTTCAGCTACGCATTCCGGCAACTCGATGAACGAATGCGCAAAGGGCCGGTCCGGGGTGAATTCATCAAACATGCGGCTGCCTTCCAGCACCAATGCCGCCAGCGTCGAACGCGGCTGCGTTGGGGTTGGCGTCTGAAAATCGTCGTAGCCGCCGGCCTCCGTCAGCACCGGCGGACCGGCACAGGATGGCAGGTGCGGCCGCGAGGTGTCGGTCACGATGATGGTTGTGTGGCCGGTGCTGGTATTGCCCGCGCCGTCGGTCACGAGAAACGTCAGCTCCGTCGCGCCCGTATTGATGATCGTTCCCGTTGGAGGATTCTGTTGCACGTTCACAGTGCCACATACGTCCTCCGCAATCACACTACCAGTCAGATCAGGAACCGCAGCCTGGCAGTTTTCATTTGCCGGCAGCACTTGCGTGGGCGGGACTTCGATAATGACTGGCGGAGTTGTATCGGCAACGGTTATCGGGATTGTGACGGTATTGGTGTTATTCGCACCGTCGTGCGCGATGATGGTTACCAAAGTATCGCCAAGAGGCAGCAGCGTTCCGGCGACAGGATCTTGAGCCAGACTCACCGTGCCGCACGCGTCACCGACCTCCACATCCGCCAACAAATTGGGAGCTGCGGCCGTACAATCCGCATTTGCAGGAATGGTCATCGGCGGTGGCACACTGGTGAAAGTCGGCGGGGAGACATCTTCCACTGTCAAAGATACGGTAGCGGTGTTGGTGTTGCTGGCGCCATCGGAAGCGGAGATACTCACCACAGTCAGGCCCAAGCCCACGCGCGTTCCGGCTGCGGGAACTTGCCGCAAGGTCACCGTGCCGCACGCGTCGGTGGCCACGACATCGGCGAGCAAATTCGGCACTGCGGCGCCGCAGGCTTCGTCGGCTTCCAACGTTTGGTCGGACGGCACGCTCAGCAACACCGGCGGGACCGAGTCAACCACCGACAGCACGACCGTCTCCGTGTTAGTGTTGCCAGCACCGTCATCAGCCGCGATAGATACGAGCGTGTCGCCTATGCTTAGGACTGTCCCGGCTTCCGGTGTTTGTCGCAGGGTAGCGGGGCCGCACGCATCCGTGGCCACGACGTCGGACAACAGGTTCGGCACCGTGGTACCGCACGCTTCATCGGCTTCGAGAGTCTGATCTGCAGGCACGTTCGTCAGCGTCGGTGGGGTTACGTCATTCACCGTCACCACGACCGTTACTGTGTTAGTATTGCCCGCACCATCGTCCGCGGCAATGGACACCAGAATGTCGCCCAAGCCTACCGCCGTTCCCGGCCCAGGATTTTGCGTCAACGACACCGGAGCACACGCATCGTTCGCTCCTACTTCGGCCAGCAAATTCGGCACGCTGGCGGCACAAGTGTCGTCCGCGACTAGCACACGATCCGGAGGCACCACGGTAAAAGTCGGCGCTTCCTGGTCTTCCACGGTCACGACTTGCGTGCAGGCAGCGGTTTCGCCACTCTGATCCATTGCCTGCCAAGTCACCAACGTGTCGCCCAGCGGAAACACTGGCGGCGCATCGTTGGCCACCTCCACCGGACCGCACTCGTCGGTGGCCGTCGGCAGCCCCAGGTCCACCTCCACGGCCGCGCAGCCGCCCGGGTCCGCTGCCACCGTGAAACTGGCCGGACAGGTGATAACCGGGGGAACATTTTCCACGAAGAGCTGTGCTTCCTCACTCATCATGACCCCAACGGCGTTGGTTACCAACACAGAATACCCGCCGCTTTGAGTGAATTGGACGTCGGTGAGGGTCAACACGGCGTTCGTGGCATCGGGTAGTTCGAAGCCATTAAATAACCACTGGTAACTCAACGGCTCACTGCCGGTGGCTTCAACCTGAAAGCTGGTATCGGTGCAGTTAACCGCCGTGTGCGTCGCCGGCGGCGTCACAATGAAGGGTGGTTCGCCGCCAGGTGAAGAAAACATCAGCGGCTCGCCCACTTGCGCCATGGGCGGTTCGGGCAACCACAATCCATCACTGAAGGTATAAGTTCGCCACCCACTGAAATCGCCCGGATCCGGTTGCGCATCCGTGTCGTATTGGTACACCGTGACGCCTTCCACCGGCGGCGTGCCGACGATGGTTTCGTAAGTGCCGACATCGTTGGTTTGGCGGCTGAGAAATGCAAATTGTCCGGTCGGCAGCTCCACTGGCAACGCTGGCTGGTGGGGTTGGCCCGACAGAACCAGCGTGAACGGAAAGTCACTGTGGAAGAAAGCGCCTTCACCTGGATTCAACGTGAGGTTGGGCGACCAACCGGTGAACTCGTAAAACGCCTGCACGTATTCCTGGGTGGCCGGGTTCCATTTCAAGAGAGATGATCCGGGCGGCACCTCGATCATGATTTCGTTCAGCGTATTCCCGCCATTGTCCAATTGATTGGCAATGGGGGTGAATCCGGGAAGGATTTGCACCGGGTATTCCTGGAAACCAATGTCAGACGCGCGGACGGTGGTGGAGAATAGTAAGGCGCAAAACAATCCGATCGCCAGATGATGTAGCGCAGAGTTCCACTCTGCTGTTTCGCAGATTTTTCAAAAGCTCAATGCGCATTGGCCCCTCCCGTTTGCTTGGTGGCTCGCACACGATAGAAACGTTGCGAGAGGCTGCCAGTAATCGAAATGCTCCCCGAATTGTGCGGCCCGCCGGGCAAGGCCTGCCACGTCGAGCCCGGACTCAAGTCATCGCGATACTCGACCGTATGATCGTAACCCGGACAGGGCGTAAAGCTCAGGATCAATTGCGGCAGCGGCCCGTTGCTGCCCGGATCTGGCATGATGGATAATTCGAGTTCGCACGGGACCGCGATCACTTCCAGGTCAATGTCCGCCAAATTGTAATCGCCACCGACGAATTCCTCACCGCCACCGGTCGGCGCCACCAGGAAATCCGTCAACTCCGGCCCGCCGCTGCCTTCGCGGACGCTGAACCGCGTTTGGCCCTCGGCTAAACCCGTCACCGGAATCCGTAGCAACTCGACTGGTGCATCGCGCCCGGCAGCCGGCAGGTCCATGAAGGTGTCGTAAATACCGCGCCGGTTTGCGCCGTCGTTGAAACCGGTGGATGACACGGGTGGATCATCGTTGTCGGAAGCCGGCTTCAGCAAGGATGCATAGTCTGCCTGGGCCACCGCGCCGTTCGTGTTCAACACATCGACATACCAGGAAAAGATCCGGTCCGTCTCCGGGCGCAGGCTCGGCACGATTTGCGCATAAACGCGCAGCATCGTGTTCTCGCCAACAGCAATGGAGTTCGTGTCCAACCGCATGGTAACCGCAACCGCTTGCCCCAGGCTGCTCGCCACCACGCCCAGCAGCGAAGCCAAAACCAGGGCGGGAATGACCAGGTGCTTCTTCATGGTGCCAGCCTCCCATCCAAGTGATCACGCTGGCCGTTGAACGCTAAAGCTGCAGCCCCATGCGCAACTCGTCGCCATTCGAGCTTCCTGCCGAAATTCCAATCCAGTTCGCGGCTGCTATTTAGGAGATGCAGTTTCAAATCCGACCCCAATTCTAATCCCCAATTCCCTGTAGCAGCGGACGTGAGTCCGCTCACTATTTCATCGAAAGAATTCAGAGCGGACTCACGTCCGCTGCTACGAAGATCAGTGACTGCCGTTTTCGGATTCGCGTCGTGCAGCGTCGTCACCACTCGCCTTGCCTCAAGCTGATTAACGCTGGTTTGAACCATGGAATATTGGGTTAGGTCCGTCACCTGGGTAACATTCTTTTGGATAGATTCGGAAGCGATTGTGTCATTCCGAACGCGTTGCAGATTAGAAATCTGCGTTACGGCAGATTGGAAATCTGCGCTACCGTTAGCGGGTTGTGAATCGCCGGTGGATACCAAGTCTGGTGTGACCAAAGGCGACGCGGCGGTTTCGATTGTTGCCAAAGGCCCCTCGGCCACAATGACCGGCGCGGGCAATGTCGCCAGATAATTTCCCTTCACCACGTCCACGTCGGCGCTGGTCACCTGGCCGTCTCCGGTCAGATCCTCGTTCAAGTTTCGTTGCGCGGCGGGCTTGAGCAGGTTTTGCCATATCAAGTAAAGATCCCGATCGTTGACCACGCGGTCGCCATTGGTATCGCCGGTCAGTACGTAAAACTCAAAGTTAAAGTCCGCGACCAAGGGCAATCCCGAAGCATCGGTGACGTCGGCCTTCGTCACGGTTAATTGGTAGTTGCCGTCCGGCAAACGCGCCCCGGTCAAGCCGGGGAACGTGACCATCGCCCGATTGGTCAACGCGTCGTAACTCACCGCCATGTCCGCCGGCGCAATTACCGAACTGGTGGTCAGATTCATCAGCACCAAATCGGACGCCGTCAAACTGGCCGAAACGTTCTCACTGAATTGCAGCGTCAAACTGCTCACCCGCGACCGTTGCGGCGAGCCGTCGTTGACCGTTGCTGAAATCAATTCCGGCGGCCCGTTCACGGCGAAGGTCAGCACAAACTCGCCGCCCGCGGAACCGTTACCGTCGCCGTCGAGCGCATTGCCGGCCAGGTCATACAGGCTGTTCGTCGGCGCACTCTTGACCACGAGCCGATACAACCCCTGCGACAACGGCGCGACAAACCCAATCCGCAGCGTCGTCGAACCGGGCGTGTAATCCAGGCTGGCGATGAAAGTGTCGCGGTCGATGCCCGCACCGAAGCTGCCATCGGGGCCGGCTTCGACCAGTTCGAACAAACTGCGGCTGCGGGCGCTGATTGGATTGAGCGCTTCATTGAAGTGGAGGACGATTTCGTTCAATGGCGCCATGACCGGGCTGCCGATTTGGATGTCTTGCGGAGCCGTCGTGGTCACGCTGGGCGGTGTTACGTCAAGACTGCTGCCGCGGAACTCGAACGCGCCCAGATCCCAGAACGGTGACACGCCCAGATTGGCCGTGCCGGGATCATCCACCGCAGGATACCCTTCCAAATCCGCCACCGCACCGGCCACGGCATCTCCGCGATCGATTGCCGGCGAATTGCGCCGCAGATACGGATTGTCATCCAGTCCGCCGTCGTAACCGCCATTCTCCGCGCGGTAGCCCAGCGTGTTGTCCGCGCCGTCGAGGTCAACGAACAACGGATCGCCCGCCACGCTGTGCGTTTCCTTACCGGTAGCCGCCTGCCAGTCACTGAGCGAGTCGCGAACCTGTCCACCCCAAAAGCCCACGTGCGCGTTTGGATCGGCACCCTGGTTCAACAAATTGTAGTCGCTGTCGAAGCCGGCCTGCGCATTCGGCGCCACGTAGAGGTCGTATCCCGATTCGGCCCACAGAATGTTATTGCGCAACGTAACGTTGAACGATGGTCCTTCAAGCCAGATGGCGTCGCCCACCAGTTGATAAATCGTGTTGTTGTCAATCAACGCCCCGATCCCGCGCAGCAGGATGCCCTGGTTATGATTGGCGTAAATGGCGTTGAAAGCGATGCGCCCGGTGAAGGAGAAGTCGCCCAGCACGCCGATCGAGTTGCTGTAAATCCAGTTGGCCTCGATCACGCTGTTGCTGGTCGCGCGAATGCCGGCTTGGGCATTGTTATAGACACGATTGCCTTTAATCGTCGCCCCCGCCGGCGCGTAGATGCCTTGGTCATTGCTGTGGACGACGTTGTCCAGCACTTCCGACTCCGGCCCGAACGCATAGATGCCCGTCCCGCCCAGTTCATCCTGTTCATAAACGGTGTTGCCCTGGATAAGCGCATTGCCAGACGCGCGGATGCCGGCACTGACGTTGTTGAAGACGGTGTTTTCCGCAATCGTCACCCGCGACCGCGTGCTGACCGTTTCAATCCCAATGCCGTTGCCATAAACGATGTTCGACTGGATCACCGTGTCTTCGCCCAGCGCGATGATGCCGTGCAGCGTATGGCCATAAACGCGGTTGCCTTCAATGAGCGCCCCGGCGCCCGTCACACTGACGGCGGTGTCCGTGTTGTCATAAATCAGGTTCGACTGGATGATGGCATCCGCGCCTTCTACCCGGATGCCATCGCCGTTTTGATAAATCGTATTGCCGGCAATGGTCACCCGGTCGCTCGCCACCCCCAGTCCTTCCGCGAGATAAATGGCGGCAGCGGTGTTGCCGTAGATCAGGTTGTCGCGCAGTTCAAGATCGTCAGCGTCAGCGTTAGGGCCAGCCAACACCGCGTATCGGCCGCCGGTTAGCGTCAATCGTTGCAGGACCACGCCGTCGGCTTCCACCAATTCAATCACGGCGCTGCTATCCCGCGTGTCGCCACGGTCCAACACGGCCCCGGCATTGCTCGGACCTTCGATCCGCACACCGCTGTCCTCCGGGCCAATCACCGCGTTGGCGATCAATCGATATAGTCCCGTGTCGATTTGCACCACGTCGCCCGCATCCAGATCGTAAACCGCCAGCAACGCGCGCAACGAACTCATGGGCCGGTTGGGCTGCTTGCCACTGTTCAAATTGTCACCGGTGGCTGAAGTAAATTCGTCGCCGGCCGTTGAAGCATCGTTCACGTAGAAACTCGTTCCGCTGTTCGTAATTAAGAACGGCTCGTCAGACACGTCTTTGGGCGACGAGGCCACATTGGCGGTCACGCGGATCAGAGCTGTGTTGGTTTCGGTCACTGGTCCGGCCGTCCAGGCGAAGCTGGCGCGACCGTCATTGCCCAGAGCCAGCGAGGTTGCCAACGTCGTCCATGATCCGCCGTTGTTCGTGCTCAACTCGAGCGTCACGGTCGTGCCGGTCGCCAAACCATCCGAGCGCACCTCAATGGTGACGCTTTGGCCCTGCTCGAATTTCTCCAGGCCGTTTGGCGAAAGCACCTGGACAATTTGCGCGGCGCTCTTCGTAGCGGAACCCGTATTGCCAAACGCGCCCAGGTTCACGCGGCCGCCGTTAGGCGTCGGCTCCTGCGAAGCGTCACTGGCCAAATCGCCCGCATCGACAGCCGGCGAAGTGCTTTGCAAATGGAAATTGTCGTCCACTCCATGATCGGCGCCACTGGCGTAACCCAGCAAATTGTCGGCGCCATCCGGATCAACGGAGTAGCGGGTCGCGCGTCTGGCTGTGACCGTCGAAGCCCAATTCGTAGAACCAATCCACCCGGCGCGATGAACTCGAAGCTGCCCCACAGTGCCAGTTTGCCCGCGCCCGTTGTGAACAGCAGGCTGTAATCGCTGTCGAAACCAACCTGGCTGTCATCGGCTATGGACATCGCGTAGCCGCCGCTCACCCAAAGAATATTGTTCCGCAACTGTACATCCCGCGAGTTGCCGGTCAATTGGACGGCGTCGCCGGCAAGTTGATAGACGGTGTTGTTCGTGACGGACACGTCGGTCGCCGCCGTCAGCACGATGCCTTCGACTGAGTTCGCATACACCAGATTATTCGCCAGCGACCCGGTGAACACGGTTACTGCGAGACCGACTCCATTGCTGTAAATCGTGTTGCCCAATACGTCCCCGCTGCCCTCGGCGCGAATACCCGTGTCGGTGTTGTGGTAAACCCGATTACCCGTAACGGTCGTTCCATCCGAAGCGGCGATGCCGTCCTGGTTGTCATATACGGTATTCTGCGAAACCGTGCCGCCCACGGTCTCTATGCCGACGCCCTGAATATGGCCGTAAACCTCATTGCCGATAACCTCCACGTTACCGGTCGCACGGATGCCGGACCACACGTTGTCGTACACTTGGTTGGCCGACAGACTTAGCAACACCGCACCGCCCGACGCCAGGATGCCCACGGCGTTATGATGAACTTCGTTGAGATTCACCAAGCCCGAAACATCAGCCAATTGCATTCCCTCCCGCGCGTGGTCGCGGACCGTGTTGCCGTTTACCGTCACATCCTGGCTATAACGCAAATCGAGTCCCACCAACTGGCCCGTTGGCATACCGTCGCCGTAAATCTGGTTGCGCAAAATCTGCAACCGGTCGCTGCTCACTTGCGCATTGCCGCCGAAATAGATGCCGGCCTCGGTGCTGCCGTAGATGACGTTGTCGCTCAACTCCACGTCGTCGCTGTCCGAAGATTCGCCCGCCCATACCCCATACCGGCCACCAGTCAGATTCAGTCGCTGCACCGTTACGTTGTCCGCATCCACCAATTCAATCACCGCGGCGCCTGGTCCCGTACTTTGCCGGTCCAGCACAGCCGGATGGTTCATCGGTCCTTCAATGCGAACACCACTATCCTGCGCGGTAATGTTTACATTGGCGGCCAACGCATATTGCCCGACATCCACCTGAACCAGATCACCGGTGTCCAAATCGTAGGCCAGCAGCAAGGCCCGCAGCGATGCCATGGGATGGTCGGTTTGTTTGCCGCTGTTGGCATTGTTGCCCGTGGCGGTGGTGAACTCATCATTGAGCGTGCTGCTGTCGTTGACGTAGAAGTTCGAACCGCTGTTGGTCACCAAAAAGGCGTCGCTCAACACGTCCTGCGGTAATCCCGGCACATTGGCGGTTGCCCGAATGAGGAAGCTATTGGCCTCCGTCACGGGACCGGCGAACCACGTGAACGTCGCTTGTCCCAATGGATCCAGCGCCAAAGTCGAGGTGAGCGTCGTCCAGTTCATCCCGTTATTTGAGGAGACTTCCAACGACAATGTATCGCTGCCGGCCAGTCCATACGTCCGCACGAGAACGGTCACCATTTCGCCGGCCTCGAACTTTTCCAATCCGGTCGGCGTCAACACCTGCACATATTGCATCGGGCTCGTCGTGGCGGAGGTCGTATTGCCGTAAGCGCCCAAGTTAACTCGCCCACCGTTGCGCATTGGTTCGTTCGAAAAATCGTTGGCCAAGTCGCCCGCATCCACGGCCGGCGAACTACTTTGCACGTGGAAGTCATCATCCATTCCACGATCCATGCCGCCGTTGAAACCCAGCAGGCCATCGGCGCCGGCAGGATTTACGAACAACGGGTTCGCTGTGAGGCTGTGCCGGTCAAAGCCCAGCTCGTAGAACCACGCCGCCCGCTGCGCAAATACCAGATTGCCCCATTGCGCCAAGCGGCCTGGGAAGGACGTGAAGAACAGATTGTAGTCGCTGTCGAATCCTGTCTGACTGTCGGCGGTCACGGAAAGCGCGAATCCGCTGCCCGCCCACAGGATGTTGTTCCGCAACTGCACATTCTCGGAACCGTCCAACACGCGCACCGCATCGCCGCTGGTTTGATAGATCGTATTGGAAAGCAGGGTTGCGCCGCGGACGTCGGCCAATTCAATGGCCGCGCTGCTGTTGTCATACACAATGTTGTGCGTCAGTTGGCCGCTGAACAACGTGTCGGCCCTAATGCCGGTGGTGTTGCTATAGACAAAGTTGCCGTTGACCTGCGCCGTGGTGATGGCGTGGATGCCGGTGCCGTTGGCATACACGCGATTGGTGGTTACGGTCGAACCGGTCAGTGCTTCGAGGCCAATGCTGTTTTGATAAACCTGGTTGCTCACTGCTTCGGCGCTTCCCGTCAGGCTGATGCCCACATTGGTGGCGGACAAGTTCTGTTGTGTGACGACGTTATTCTCCACCCGCACGACATCGACTGCCGTGATGCCGGTCAGGCGGTTCAGGAAAACAAAGTTGCCTTTGACGCTGGTCGCCACGTCCGCTCGCGCCCAAATCCCATGATCGTTCGCGTACGCCGAATTGCCCGTGGCCAGGGCGTTGTTGGCGCGGAGGTCCAGGCCAATTGCATTGTCGTGAACGGTGTTTGCCTGCACCGTGCTGCGTTCGCTGTATGCGCCAATACCAATGCCGAGGTTATCGCGCGCGATGTTGCCGCCGACGTAGGCGTCCGGTCCATACACGGCCAGGCCAATGGACTCGTTGTTGTAGGCCAGGTTGCCATCGGCAAACACGCCCGTGCCGGTCACGCCGGCCGGCGCCCAGCGCACGTCACTGGCCACCGGCACCATGGTGCCCACGAGCGTTTGCGCACCATAAGAACGGAGGCCGTAGCGGTTGTCGTGAAATTCGTTGCCGGTGATCACCGTGCGGTCGTTGACCAAACCGCCCAGTTCGCGCCCCACGTAAATGCCGCTATCGGTCAGGCCAAAGAACTCGTTGTCCGCAATCGTCACGTCGTCGCTGTCCGAGCCGTCGCCGATGAAAACGCCGAACTGCCCGCCGGTAACGTGCAGTTGCCGCAGTGTGACGTTGTCCGCGTTCTGCAATTCAAACACGTAACTGAACAGGCTCGTATTGCCGCGATCCAACACCGTTTGCCGGTCGGGGAACGCCGGGTTCGCATACCCCTCAATCGTGACGCCTGCATCGTTCGCCGTGAGCAGAATGTTCGTCGCCAGCACGTAGGCGCCAGCATCCACGCGGATCACGTCATTCGCGCCCAAGTCGTACGCTTCCAGCACGGCGCGAATGGATGCCTTGGGCGTGGCCGGTGAAAGACCGTCATTTGCCTCGTCGCCCGCCGCCAACGTCCAGTCGCCCACGGCGAACGCGCCGTCATTCACGTAATAGAAATGCAGCGTCGCCGTGATGGTGAACGGCTGGTTGCTAAAGTCGTCCTTGGCGGACGCATCATTGCGCAGCACACGGATCAGGTAATTGGTGTTCGTGGACAAATTGTTGGGAATGTCCCAGGCAAACTCACCGTCGTTGGCCGTGCTCGATTGGATGGTCGCGATGGCCGAAGCGCCGCCAGTCTGCCACAGTTCGATTTTGACCGTGCCCACCGTATTGTGGCTGCGCCATAGGATGGTGTTCGTGTGTTCGGTCAGCCATTGCTCGCCGCCGTTGGGGACCAGCACCATCACGTATTCGGTCGGGCTCTTCGAGGCCTGCGCGGTGTTGCCAAACACGCCCAGGTTGATGAAGCCGCCGTTGAAACTCGGCTCCTGGTTGAACGCGTCCGCGTCGTCGCCTCGATCAATGCCCGGCGACTGGGCAGCGTCGGAGGTGAGCGTCGCCGCCGGGAACTCGGGCAATCCTGTGCCGGCGTTGATCACCGGTGCCAGTGCGCCGCCGTGGAAACTGCCGGCAGTGCTTTGCAAATGGAAGTCGTCATCCGCGGTGCCGAGCACGTTATCGGCGCCATCAGCGTCCACGAACAACGGATCATCGGACAAACTGAGCCGGTCGGTGAAGGCCGCGTTCTGCCAATCGAAGAGCGTGGGATAATCGACATCCTGCCAATGAGCCACCTGGCCGGTGCCGGTCACGCGGAGCAGATTGAAGTCGCTGGCAAATCCAAGTTGGCTGTCCGCCGTCACGGAGATCGCAAAGCCGCTATCCACCCACAGGATGTTGTTCCGCAATTCGATGTCTTCCGATCCGCCAGTAGCATCTCCTTCGATGGTCACCGCGTTGCCCGTCGGTTGATAGATTGTGTTGTTGACGATTTGCACGGCGAAACTGCGCCGCAGCAACACGCCATTGTCGGCATTCGCATAGACCAGATTGTTCGTAATCGTCCCAATGAACCGCTCGCCTTCGATGCCCGTAGCGTTGCCGTAAATCGCATTGGCACTGACCGCCACGTTGCCGCTCACAATCAGGCCATAACGGCTGTTATCCGCGATGCGGTTTTCGGATACCGACGTGCCATCGCCGGCCACGATGCCATCGTAATTGTCTTGCACGACATTCCGCGCGGCTTGCGCAGTGCCGGTCAGGATCAAACCGGCGGCTCCCGTTGTGGTTTGTCCGCTGATCGCATTTCCAAAGACCTGCACGTTCCCCGTGGCCTGAATACCCACCGTCGTATTGTCGTGAACCTGGTTGCCGCGATTCAACGAGAGGTCGTAATTCCCAATCACCGCCGGCGCGCTGAGGTTGTTTTCGACCACGATGCCGCTGGCGTTGCCATAAACTTCATTCGCCTCGAACCGTTCGATGGCGCGCCCGACGTAAATGCCCACGCCACCATTGTTGAACGATTGGGAATCCTCGAGCACCGCGTTCACCGCGTCCGATTCGAGCCGGATGCCATCTTCCGCCGCACCGCTGACCGACAAGTGCTGGCCGACAAATTGGGTACTGGCGTTGTGGACCCAAATGCCTTGCGCGCCGCCGGTGAACGTCAAATAACGCAACGTCACCCAATCGCCGTCGTTGACATCCACCCACACGAGCCGTTCGTCAGGGAATGCATAGTTGAAATTGGTGGCGCGTCCCGTGCCGGTCGGACCGGTGATGGTCAGGCCCTCATCATCATTCAACGCCAGGTTGCCGCTCAGCACGATTTGATGGAAGTGCAGGTAACTGCCGTCATCGACATACACCGTGCTTTCATCGCCCAAATCATAAATCCGCAGCACGGTCGGCAGCAGCGGCTTGGGGGCCTCGGGCAGCTTGCCGGTGTTGCGGTTCGAGCCGGTCGCGTTGGGCGTGTATTCGTCGTTCACATCGCTCGCGTCGTCCACGTAATAATCATTGCCATTCTCCGGGATCGAGAACGGCTCGGTGCTTTGGTCAATCACCGAGTCGTCACCCACCAGCGAGATGCGGAGGTGCAAGCCGTGCGTGCCGTACGTCAGATACGTGCCATTGGGCAACGGGGTGTTCTGCGGAATCCAATCGAACTCGCCGTCGTCGAGCGTGCCCTCGGTGATGTTCAGCAGGAACTGCGGGCCTTGCGCTGAATCCTGATACACGTCAATCCGCACCGTGGTTTCGTCGGCGTTGTTGAACGAGTCCCAACGAATTGTGTGCCGCGCGGCCAGTTCCCAATCGGTGTAGAGGTCGGGGAATCGCAATGCCAGGTGAGCACGGCTGGACTGGTCTTGTTCAGCGATGGTATTGCCGTACGCACCCTGGTCGGGCATCACCGTGTCTGGTTGCACAAACAGGAAGGCGCCGTCGAGGAAGCTGTCATTGTTCGGCCGCGTTTCGCGGAAGGCTTCGAAGCGATAACTCATACTGCGCGTGCCCGCGGGAAGGTAGGCGCGATCGCCCACCAATTCCCAACGGTCGGTCGTGTTGGTAGCCAACGCTTCAATCGTCGATCCCAGTTGGTCACCGTTTTCGTCAAGGAAGGTCAACTGGAGCATCGCGCGGTCCTTCACGTCCTCAGTCAACGCCCGAATGCGTCCGCCAAATACCACCACCCAATCGGCGGAGTCAAGCTGCGCCGCAGTGTAGCCCGCCGCCAGCAGGTCCACGGTTTGTTCGGCCCACGCCAGCGCATCATGGCCGGACGCAAAATCGCTTCCATCCAGATACGCCGGTGGTGTCGCTCCGCCCAAGCCCGCGCTGGTGTTCACCGTCCAACCGTTGAGTCCGCTCTCAAAGCCGCCATTAACCAGGAGATTGTTCGCATCGTCTGGCAATCCCTGATCCAGCCGCGAATCGCCCGCATCGATGGTGGGACTGGAGAACCGTTGCGCCCACCGTCAGATCAAACATGTGGTAATCCGTCAAGCCATGCGCGACGAAGCGCGGTTCGGACCAATCCGGATTCACCACGGTCGTTCCCATCGAGTGCAAGTCGAACCGATACACGTCCTGCTGCCAATCGAGGATGTCCGTGAAGTCCTTCGCAAAATGCACGAGGATGCCAGCCCGGCTGGCGTGCAGCACGTTGTAGTCGCTGTAAAATCCGTGGCGGCTGAGCACGTCGAGGTCGATGTCGTAGCCGTCTTCCGTCCACAGGATGTTGTTCAGCAACTCCACTTCGCTCGCGTTGTTCGTCACGCGGACATTGTCGCCGCTGCGCGTGTAGAAGGTGTTCTGGTAAATCCGCACATCGGTCCGGCCATCGACCAGCACGCCTACGTCGGTGTGTTGATAAAGAAGATTGTGGATGATCAACAGGTCGTCGCTGGCTTCGATGCTGACGGCATTGTGGTTGAACCGGTTGAACTGGATCACGCCACTGAACTGAGTGCCGGTCTCGTTCCGTTCGATCAAGTTGGCTTGCGCGAGGTCGTCCGGTCCCAAAATGCCGGAGCCGTCCACGCCCAATGGATTGCGGTAAATATGTTGCCGCTGCATCCGGCCTTCGAGCAGCACGCCGGTGTCGTTCTTGTAAATCTCGTTCGGCTCGGTGCCGCTGACAAAACCCAGTGCCTCCGTATCGCCAGCCACCGTGGCGTGGACGCCGAGGGTGTTGCGATAAATGTCATTCGCGCTCAAGCCCGCCGCCGCTCCGTAGGCCACACCAGTGTCCCAATAGAACAGCGCGTTGTGCTCGATCAGGCCGGTGAACGGTGCGGTGATTTTCAAACCGATGCCGGACGCGCCGGACATTTGATTGTCCGCAATGTGCCCGCTGCTGGCGCCCATGATCGCAATCCCCACCGTGCCGCCGACGATTTGGTTATGTTCGATTATCACCGCACTGGTGCCAGCCAGGGTGAGGCTCACGCCGGTGGCGGCAATATCGTTGTGTACAATTTGAACGCCGCTGCCACCACTGATCGTAATGCCGCCCTCACGCACAACGCTGTGCTGGAGACTGGCATTGGTCGCATTGCTGAAATTGATCCCGCCGCGCAAAGCCAAGTCCTGGAGCACCGCGCCGGTCTGGACGTTCACGCTGCCGGTGATGATCGTCGCCGGTTGGCCGAGCGAGAAGAGGTTGCGATGCGTCTGAAGCGTGCTGCCCGGCGCGCCCAGGATGAGCACGCCATTGTCGTTCGCGGAAATGGTCACCGTGCCGCCGTAAGTGCCCGCGTCCACCAGGATCACATCACCGGGACTCAGGTCATAGGCGTTTAGGACCGACTGGATGCTGCGTTTGGGCGTGGCTGGCGTTAAGCCGTTGTTGGCGTCATTACCGACCGCGCTGGTGAACAGGTCGCAAGCGCGCGAGGCGTCGTTCACGTAAAACACGCGGGCCAGATCAAAGGTGTTGCCGCGGAAATAAATCTCCGCCGTGCCGGGCGTGCGGTCCGCCCACGCGACGAACGGATGACCGGCCGCATCCACGTCCAACGCCATCGAGATCACCTCGCCGCCAGTCGGGCTGATGCCGCGCAGGCTGGCATCACCGGGAAGTTCTTCAACGAACGCATTGCCATTCCATTGCTCGGCAAAGATGGCGGTAAACTGGCCGGTCTCGCGGTCGGTGCGTTCATCGAGCCAGAGCAGGTGCAATTTGCCGCCGCCGGCAGACAGTTGGGGTTGGGTCGCCGCAATGTCGGTATTGGAAACGCCGCCGGCAAAATTAGCGCCGACGCCCGCGGCTGACCACGCACCACCCGCGTATTTTTCCGCATAAATTTCCGACTTGCCGCTGGTGTCGTCCTGCCACGCGACATACAGCGCGCCGCCGAAGTAGGCCAGCGTTGGGGCGTTGCTGGTGCCCGCATTGGCACTGACGCCACTACTGGAGGCGGAACCGCTGAGTTCAGTCCAGCCAGCGCCGCTGTTTTCGCGCAGGTAAATCTCCGTTTGCCCGCTGAACGGTTGCGCCCAGGCGACGGCCAGTTTGGTGCCGTCGGTTGCCAAGGCGAGACCAGTTACGTTGGTGGCGGATTGCGAAATGCCGTTGCCACTGGCTGAACCGGTGCCGACTTCCACCCACGCCGAGCCATTGAACCGTTTCGCATAGACGTTCGTCGTGCCGGTCGAACTGTCGAGCCACGCCACCACCGGGCCGCTATTGGCGCCACTGGTCACGTTTACAATGACTGCATGATCCGCCGCGCCGGTGCCGCTGATGCCACCACTACCCAGCGATCCGCCCAAGGCCATCCAGCCGCCCGCGCCGCCATTGGCCGAGGGATCGTAAAGCGCCACGTAGATGTCACTGCTCGGCGCCGTCGAATTCGGTCCAAGCCACCAACAGATTACCCGCTGCATCCACCGCGACACTCGGCCGGCGTGACGCTCCAGGGGTATCGCTGACGCCGCCGCCATGAGCGCTTCCCGCCAACTCCTGCCACCCGGCGGCGCTGTGGCGGACGGCGTAAATCTCATAATTCCCATTTCGCTTGTCGGCCCAGACGATGAACTGGGCGGCAGCCGTCGCGGCAATGGCCGGTTCAATCGAGAAATCCAAACGCGCCGCTCATGCCCAGGCCCGTGGCGGAACTGCCGAATTCACTCCAGCGGCCATCATAGTCTTCGCCCTCCGGCAAGGTCGCTGCGGGCGACGGTGTTCACCGGTGATTTGCCGGCGGTGGGCGGCGGCGTCGGTGTCGGCGTCACGAAATCGCTGGGCACCGCCGATTCGCCGGTGCCGTAGTCCACGAGGTTGCTCGCGCCGGCGCCGGGATCAATGTAGTCATCTTCGCCTTCGCCGTACAACCAGTCATTGCCGCCCTGGCCAAATAATCGGTCGCGGCCGGAGTCGGCTTCGCTGCCATTGGTGCCGAAATCGCCGTAGAGATAATCCACCGCGTTGTCGTCACCGGAATCAGCGGAATTGTGCCCGTAAATCACATCATGATCCGCGCCGCCCAGAATCAAGTCACTGCCGGCGCCGCCTTCGATCACATCGTCACCGGCCCCGCCATCGATGATGTCGTCGCCCTCGCCGCCGTCGATGGTGTCATTGCCCGCATAACCGAATATGCGATCGTTGCCGGCGCCGCCAATCAATACATCCGCGCTGTCGGTGCCATGAATGATGTCGTTACCATCACCGCCTTCGACACGCAGCATCCCGCCCTGGCCGCCGTTTAAAGTGTGCGCGCCATCACGAGCGGTCTCCGAAACCGCCGCCAAGCCAACCAAGATCGCGTCATTCCCGCCGAAGGTGCGTATCGTCGTCGGCGCATTGGCCAAGGCGTTGGCCAGGTTCACAGTGTCGTCGTCTTCGTCGGTGGTGATGGTCAATGAACTGCCCGTGATGTCGCCGCGCAGGTCCACCACGCTGCCCAATAACGGATCGGCATTGCCGTAATCGCCGCGGATCGTCACCGCATTGGCCGCCGCGATCAGCCGGTTGGCGGAACCATCCAAATCGTCGGCCACGTTCAGTGTAATCGCCCCCTGCGGCGCGGTGACCGTCGAGCCTTCCAGCAGCACGAGGTCTTCGCCTTCGAACGCCGAATCTTGCAGCGTCACGGTGATGTCGCCGGTCTCCGAATTGATCTGGTAGGCGTGCAACGCCGAGTTCGCCGCCAGCAGGGTGACAATATTGTGCGCGGACAGGTCGGTGCTGCGATACAGGCTCAACGCGCTGACGTCCGTGTTGGTGACCTCGGGCTGGATGCGGGCAATGTCGGATTCCAAAATCCGCGTGATGGTCCCATTGTCGTCCAGGTAAATGGCATCGCCGCGGATCGTGTGCGCGGTGCCGCTCGCGACCGTCGGATCGAGGGCAACGCGGAAGTTGTGCTTGCTGCCGCTGGCCAAGGTGGCGTCGAGGTCAATTACCGGCGTGCCGGCCAACGCGTCGGCGAGCGACGCTGCCAATTGGATCGTGTTCGGCCCCAGCGCAATCACGTAATACACCGTATCGCTCGTCAATCCGCCGATGGCCGATCCGCCGCCCGTGTCGTAAATCACCGCCTGGCCAGTCGCATAACCGTGCGCATAGCCAAGGTCAATCACGTCGCGCGCGTCATCCACGGCCTTGGCCGGATTGAAAAACGCTTCCACGCTGATGGTATGCGCGCTGCCCGTGGCGACGGACGCGTCGAGGTCAATGCTTTCAACATCCAGGCTGTGCGCAGTGCCGCTGCCCACCGAACCGTCGAGATCAATGACCCCACCGGCGGGTGTGGCCGTCAGGAGGATCGTGGTGGCGTTGACCACCCGCACGTAATACGTCACCCCGTTGGTCAAGCCGCCGATGCTCGTGCCGCCCCCATTGCGATAGGTCACCGCATCGCCATCAGAGAAGCCGTGATCGAAGCCAAAATTGATGCTGTCATTGGCGCTGTTCACGCCGAGCGTCGGATCGATCTGTTGAAGCGCCTTCAGACTATGCGTGCCGGAGGCAGCCGAACCGTCCAGTTCAATACCTTCCACGGCTACGCTGTGAGCGCTGCCCGTCGCCACCGCTCCATTGAGATTGATGATGACCGGAATGGCGGCAACCGCATCGGCGTGCGTGGCGGCCAGTTTGATGGTCGTGCCGTTCACCACGACCGCGTAATACGTCACGCCATCCGTCAGCCCGCTGATGCTCGAACCACCACCGTTGCGATAGGTGACCGCCTGCCCGGTTAACAAGCCATGCGCATAACCGAGGTCGATGGTTTCGGCGCCACTCTTCACGGCGGAGGCCGGATCAAAAGTCGGTGGCAGCGTCTGGGCGTCCGCTTGAGTCAGTGCCAGCTTGATCGAAGTCGGACCGACCACGCGCACGAAGTAAATTGTGTTGTTGGTTAACCCGCTGATGGGGGCCCCGCCATTCGTGCGGTAAAGCACTGGATCGCCGTTGTTGAAAACCGGCGCGACGCCCAGATCAATGGTATCCGTTGCGGCATTCACCTGGGCAACTGGATCGATGAACAAATCGGCGTTGAGACTGTGGGCGGTTCCCGTCGCGACACTACCATTCAGATCGATGATGACGGGTGTGGCTGCTTCGGCGTCGGCCTGGGAGGCGGCGAGTTGGATCGTGGTCGCATCCACTACACGGACGTAATACACGGTTCCGTCGGTCAGATTACCAATACTCGTGCCACCGCCGTTCCGATACAGCACCGCCTGACCGGTCACCAGGCGATGTTCGAAGCCCAGGTTGATGGTGTCATTCGTGCTGTTCACCGCGCCCGCCGGATCGAAGACCGTTTCAGCGTAGAAACTGTGCGCGGTTCCCGTGGCGGCATCGGAATTCAGATCAATGAAGACCGGTGTGCCGGCCAGCGCGTCCGCTTGCGAAGCGGCCAATTGGATGGTGGTGGCGTCCAGCTTGATCGCGTAATAGATCGTTCCGTTCGTCAAGCCACCGATGCTCGTGCCGCCGCCATTGAGGTAACGGACCGGTTGGCCGGTAGTGAAACCGTGCGCCCGCCCGAAATTGATCGTGTCCGACGCGCTGTTCACCGTGGGCATTGGATCGAACGTCCGCGGCACCGCCAGCGCCGCTTCCTTGGTCATCGCCAGTTTGATCGTCGTCGCATCCACGACCCGCACAAAATAGGTTTCGCCATTGACCAACCCGCCAACGCTGGTGCCGCCGCCATTGCGATACACAATCGCGTCACCATCCGCCAAACCGTGCGGCGCGCCCAGGTCGATGGTTTCCTGGTCGCTGTCCACCTGCGTCGCGGGATCGATCACCGTGTCCACCCGTTCCAGCGCTTCGACCTCCGAGCGCGCCAATTGGATGGTGGTGGGATTCACCACCCGCACGTAATAGACTTCGCCATCGACCAGGCCGCCGATGCTCGTGTCGCCGCCGTTGTTGTAAATGACGCGCTCGCCGGGAGTGAATCCGTGTTCGTAACCGAACTGGATGGTGTTCGCCGCGCCGTTCACCGCCACCGCCGGATTAAAACGCTCATCCACCAGCAGACCGGAGAGCGTCGGACCGCTCCGCAACACCACGGCAATCCGGCCCGTGGGCGTCTGACTGTTGATCGTGCCGGGGCCGATATTGACATCCACTTCGCCCGCCGCGGAGACAATCGAAATCAAATCCACCACCAGGTCGGCATCGGGCCGTGGATCGCGGAGAATGCCATTCAATTGGAGGTAAATGCTGTCCTGCGCCTCTGCCAACAGCGACGGCACCGGCAAATCATCCGTCTTCACCAATCCGGCCTGCAATCGCGTCGCTGCCGTGCCGAGCCCGCCGCCGGTGGTGGTGAATTCAAGCTGGCGCGTTTCCAGTGACTGGCCGATACCCGCGAGGATGTCGCCGCCGGCGTTGTGAATTAGCGTGGCGCCAATCGGGTTATCGATGAATCCGGCGAGGACGATGTCGTTCAGCGCGCCGCTCGGGTTGGCGGTGTTTTCAATGAGGATGGTGCATTGGTTGTCGTGCGGATTGACGGTGGATTGGAAACCGCCCCGGTCCAGACGCAGCACCTGCACGATTGGCTGGCTGCGGTCAAAGACTTCGATGTTCCCGATTTGCAGGTC
This sequence comes from uncultured Verrucomicrobiae bacterium, assembly GCA_963788655.1. Classification (GTDB taxonomy): domain Bacteria; phylum Verrucomicrobiota; class Verrucomicrobiia; order Limisphaerales; family JAFGQR01; genus JAFGQR01. Next base: position 99,508 of record CAWBHS010000022.1, read on the forward strand.
CTTGGTCGAGTGGTTGATGATGGTGACGTGATCAAAGGATGTTTCGAACTGGAACGTGGCGGTGCCGCTCAGCGAAGCCGAAGATGAACCGGAGGTGAACAGCGCGCTGCCCAACCGGTTGGCCAGGTCGGCCACAACAACGGTGTTCCCTACGACCGACGCACGGGGCGGCGAACCGGGTCCAAGGTCCGTCACAATGGTGCCGGCGGCGTCCACTTCGATTTCCACGTCGGGGCCGCTGTAAATGATTACGTTGGCATTGAAGAGAATCGTGCTGGCGGGCGAGTAATGACGATTCTCACTCGTGAAAGTAATTCCGAGCAGGAAATTGGCGCGAGCGGAAGCGCGCGCAGTAACACTGGCCGGAACTACGGTGGACTCGACACGGAGCATCCGCGTTTCCAGCAGTGAACCGTCCTGCACTTCCACGTTGGATTTCGGCGCGAACGTGAGGCTGGCATTGGCGTCGGCGAAACCGATGCTGCACTGCGCGTCCGCAGTCGCACTCCCGCTCAAGCCGCCCATCGTAGCGGCAAGTGCGAGTTCGTCAGTTCCAGTCAGGTGATTGTTCTGGCCTACGATGACTTCCGCATTCGCGTTAACATCTACGTTTGCGTCGGCTTCGGAATCCGCCCCCACCGCGCGGGCCCGGGTGTCTGAATTGGCCTTCGTGTGCAACAGCGCAATCTCGGCCAGCAACGCCGCACTGCCGGCCTCGATGGTGACGCCTTCGCCCAGTTTCGTGAGCGTGCGGCCTGCCAGCGTAGTCGTGCCCGAGAGGCTGGTGTCGGCATCCGCATGCGCGCTGGCGCCCAACCCGGCGGCATTGGAATCGGAATCGGCGCTGGCGTTGCTCGAAGTGAGCGCGTGGAACAGGAGGTTTTCGGAGGCCAAAACTTTCGCTCCGTCGCCCACGCCCACAGTGGTTTCGTAATCCACCGAGGTTCCGGAATCTGCCCGCGACACACCGATCAGACCGGCGCCACGCGCTTTCGTGTTCGAGGTGGCGTTGTGCGTCGATTCGGCGATGATCGTAAAGTCGCCGCCCGCATGCGCGGACACGCCATCGTCCAAGTAAGCCCCGTTGTTATCATTGATCGCGGCGTCGGCCACCGCGGCGCCTTTGCCAAAGACGCCAAACGCGCGACCATCCGCATCCGCGTTCGCCAGGTGGCTGGCGCGCGACGTGATCGCAACGTTGCCGCCCGCGATGACGGAAGTGCCCGCGCCGACTTCGGCTTCGACAGACGCAGTGGAACTGGCGTCGGCGCGGGTCGCTTCCAATCCGATCAAACCGCCGGCCGTCGCACTGGCGTCCGCGGTGGCGCCGTGGCCGGTCAGCACGTTGCCGAGCAGATCGTAATTGTGCGCGGTTTGCAGGGTGAGATTGCCGCCGGCATTGATGGTAGCGTTGCTGCCAATGGCCGTGCTCACAGTGGCGTTCACCCGAGCGTCGGCGTCGGTCTCGCCGCGCGCCAATAAACCAAAAACCGCCCCCGGCGCTTCGGCGTATGCGTCGGCGTCCGACAGAGCCGTGAGCGAAATGTCACCGGCCACTTTGACGACGCTGTTGGAACCAATCGCCGTGCTGATATTGGGCGTTGTCCGCGCGTCGGCTTCCGCGCCAATTCCAGCGAGCAGTCCACCGCTGGCGGCTTCGGCGACGGCATGGGTGGTATTGATCCCTTGCGCCAGCAGCACGAGGTCGTTGGCGCCCGTCACCGAGCCATTCAGGTGAATCGCCGTCGTGCCGCCGACTGTGGCGGTGGCTTTGCTGGAACCCCAGGCCACGAGGCCAATCGACAGCGCATACGCATCGGCTTGAGCATCGTTAAACGCTTTCGCTTCGAGCGTGATGTCCTGTCCGGCGTGCAGCGTGGAACCGCTACTGACTTCGGTGTTGAGATCGGCCGTTGCCGTGGCTTCGGGCACGGTGCCGTTGGCCGCCAGGAATCCACCAACCGGTGCGTGTGCTTCGGCTTCCGCACCTTTCCCGGCAAGTGCGCCGCCCGGACCGAAGTTGTGCCAGGCCCGAAGAAGAATGTTGTTACCGGCGGTGACGTTGCTGTTCGCGCCGATGAAGGTTTGGAGCGTGGGCGCAATTTCGGCGCTCGCCAGGCTAAGTCCGAACGCCGCCGCCCCCAGTTGGAACCGGAAGAGATGGGCCGTCGCGTCCGCAGTGGATTGAGAAACGACATTTACGTCATGCGCCACCTGGACATTCGCATTCGCACCGATGGAAGCCCGAAGATCCGGGGCAATTTCGATGTCCGCGAAATTAACGGCACCACTCCCAATGCCCACCGAGATGGCGTGCGCTTGGCCGGTCGCTTCAATGTTCGTGGTGGCGTTGATCGAAAGATCGTTGACCGCCTGACCTTGAGTTTGCCCTACGTTGACGCCATCGCCAAGGTAGGCTTGCGTCAGGCCCTCGGCGGTGACTTTGGTAAACGCCGCCCCGGCCACCACCGCGCCGAGTTGGGCTTCGCCGGCGGTGGCGGAAATGGTTTCGTTGCGGTCGGCATCCACGTTGACGGTATCGGCTTGCGTGATCGAGGAACCGGCAGCAACGAAAGCGATCTGCGTGTGCTCCGCCTTCAGCACGACCACCGCCGCGCCTAATAAAACAAATCCCGATTGGCCGGCCAGGGCGGTGGTTTCGAGATCGGAGGTCAGTCCGGCAATCACGTTGATGTCGCCGTTGGCCGTCAGCGTGCCCGAAGCGTACGCCAGCGTGTTGCTGGACACATCCGCCACCACCACGGAAGCGCCGATGCCCACCACGCCGAACACCGCGCCGCCGGCAAGCGCGTCAAAGCCGATGTCTTCCAACGCCCGCACGTTGATGTCGCCCCCGGCAACAATCACCGCGCTGCCGTCAATGAACGCCGACGTGCCCGGCGGCGTGGCGGTGGTCGTGTTGACCGCATTAGTGACGCGCTGCTGCGTGGGCGCCTGGCCGGAGATGGCGGACGTGGCTTGTTGCAGGCCGCTGCCGAGTTGCCGGGTGCTCTCGGTGGCGACGGACGGATTGCCGGAGCCGTCTTCGTAATTGCCCAATTGCAGCGAAATGGGGCTGTGCGTTTTCTCCGCTTCCTGGCCGGCAAACGCATCACTGGTTTGCGCGTTGATGTTGGCATCGCCTTGGAGGCTGTTGGCGGAATTGGCGCCGTCCGAGTAACTCGGATCGAACATCGAACCCAGCGACCAAACACTCACCGAACCCGCCAAGGCCACGCCGCCCACGCCGAGACTCAACGCAAAGCTGTTTACGTCTTTCAGCGAAAGCGCATTCACATCCACGTCCCGCGACGCATGCACATTCGATCCGGAACCGATGGAAGCCGTGGTATCGTTCTCGACGCGGCCAATATCCACTCCACCGGCCAATGCCCCGATGCCCACCGCGTGCCCGCCGGCAATGGTCAGAACGTCCACCGCGTTGGCCGCCGAGACGTTCACGCTTTGGAGATTGTTGACGTTCGACCGGTCGGTATTGATGTCCGCCAACGCGCCGATAAACGCCTTGGTGTCTGAATCAATCAACGTAACCGTCACGCCGCCCGCGACGCCGAAGAACAGCCCGCCGCCGCCAGCCGGGGCGATGTTCAGCACGTCTTCGCTCGAGGATGACTGCACCGCCACGCCGCGGATGTTCTCCGTCGAGAAGGATGAGGTAATGCCGCCGTCGAAAACCGTCAGGTCGCCCGCCTGGCCTTTGGCATCCACCGTGGCGCTGGCGCCGATCCAGGAACGGGTGTCCTTGTTGAGAATCATGACACCGACCGAATGGCCGCCACCGCCGATGTAAATGCCCACGCCGGCGCTGGCGGCAATCATGTTCACCTGGGTGTCGTCACGCGACGAAACCAGCACGTTGCCGTCAGCCGTGACGATGGCGCCGTCGCCGATCCAGGCGAACGTGGTCGCATCGAGGGTCAACACCGAAACGGCGCCGGAAATGGACACGGCTCCGGAGACCGCCAATCCGGCCGTAATGGACAGAACGTCTTCGTCGGCGTGTGCGACAACCTGCACATCCCGGCGGGCTTGGACATGCGCGTCGTCGCCAATGTGCGCCTGAGTGTTCAGCGTTACCACACTCACGTCCGCGCCCGGCGCCACGGCAAACACCACACCTCCTGCACCTACGCCGCCGATGCCCAAGTGATAGTAATCATTACCCGCAACTACCCGCACGGTTTGCGCGCTGTCCGCGCCGGTGTTGTTCTCGTTCACCCGGGCGCCGTCACCGATGAAGGCGTTGGTGGTGACGTTCAGGATGTGTACCGAACCGCCAATGTTCACCGAACCCACGACGCCGAAGCCGCCGCTAACGGCGATGGTCTCGATGTCATCCTGGTTGGTGGCGGTGACGGCCAGACCTTTGAAGAATTGGGTTTGCGCGGAAGCAGTCCGTTGTCCGGTCAACGCGGCGTCGGTCAATTCGCTTTGGCCATCACCGTTCGCGTCCGCGTTCTGCGAATTGCCACTGGTGGACGGCGGTGCTTTGACTTCGCCCAAGGCGCTCAGACTGTGTTGTGCGCCGGTGGCCACCGAAGCGTCCAGATCGATGATCGGCGTCCCGGCGAGCGCGTCGGTTTTGGTAGCGGCCAGTTGGATCGTGTTTGCATCAAGCACGATGACGAAATACTCATCTTCGTTCGTCAACCCGCCGATGTCCGCGCCGCCGCCGTTCCGGTAAATCACGGCGTCACCGGTGGTGAAATTGTGCCCGGCACTGAACGTGATGGTGTCGTTGCCGCTGTGGACGTCGTTGGCCGGATTGATGAAGTCCGGCACGAACGAAACGGTGAATTGGCCGGTGTCGGCATTCAATCCCGGCGTCTGACCCAACGCGGTAATGACGGTATCGTCGCCAACGAAAGCTTCGATAGTCTTGTTGATGAGGTTGACCGCGGCGGCCGCGCCGGCGGTCACCCCGGCGGAACCACCGATGTTGCCGGCGATCTGGTCCAATTCGGTGTCGTCCGTGGCGCTAATCAGAATGTTGCCGTTCGCCTGAACAGTCGTGGTGCCCGCGGGCGTTACCGCATCATCCGGATCGTCGCCGATGAAGGCGCGCGTGGTGATCGTCATCACATAAACACTGGCCGATCCCATAATGGCTGCGCTGCCACCAATGGCCGCGCCGGGCGCAATGGAAGCAAGGTCTTCCCTGGAATCCGCCAACACTTGCACGTCGCCATCCGCCGTCACGGTCACGTCGTGCGCAATGAAAGCCTGCGTACCCTTGTTGATGACTGCCACGTCGGCACCGGCCGCCACCCCAACGGTGCCGCCGATGCCCAGTCCACCGGCGGCGCTGATCAGCTTGGTGTCATCTTCGGCGCGTACCATTACGCTCGGATCACTGGCTGCACTGATGGCGTCCACCTGTGTTCCCGCACCAATGGAGGCGTGAGTGGTGTCGGTCAGCGTATTGACGGTCGCCGAGCCCGCGATTCCGGCCGTGGCCGAACCGCCGCCCGTTATCGCCAGGGTGAAGATGTCTTCGGACGAAATGGAGGTGACCGCCAATCCCGCATTACCGCCGGTGGCCAAATGGGCATTGCCGCCAATCGAAGCTTGAACGGTGTCGTCGCGAACCAACGTAGTGTTGGACGCGCCCACGCCCGCATCGCCGCCAATGCCCAAGCCGCCGGCAATCAAGTCGATCTCGGCTTCATTGCTCGCAGACACGGTGAGGTTACCACCTGCATCCAGCGTGGCATTGCCGGCTACTTGAGCGTCCGTCTCGGCATCGATGACATACACGGAAGCCGCGCCACTGACGCCAACACTCTGCCCGCCGCTGACATTCGCGGCCAGCGAAGTGATGCTGTTTTCGGATTGTGCTTGAACGGAAATATCATCCCGCGCGTGAACGGCGGCGCCATTGCCAATCGTTGCCTGGGTGTCCTGATTGAGCACCCCGATCTCCACGCTCGCACCCACGCCGACCGACGATCCAATGGCGACCACGCCGGCGGCGTTCACCAAGCGAGTGTAAGCGACGGCGGATAGGATTACGGTTTGAGTCGGCAACGGGGCGCCAAGAATTGTAGCAGCGGACGTGAGTCCGCTCTGCCTTTCTTCGGCGGAGAAGTGAGCGGACTCACGTCCGCTGCTACCAGTTTCTTGGGCGGGCGCCACGGGCACATTGATTTGCGCGTCGTCGCCGATGGTGGCTTCGGTGGTTTCGCTCAGAATGGTTACCACCACGGAACCAGCCACCGAGGTTTCGTCGGAGAGCGAGCCGCTGACGGCAATGGCCAGGGGGAACAGGTCGAAGTCCAGGTTGATGCCAATATCAATATCCACGGGCGCCAACGAATAATTCGCGGTGACGGACAGCGAGTCATTCGCATCGGCCCGAACGCGCGCGCCCAGCGAAGCGCGCGTGGTGTTGTCGATGTAATTGACCGCCACCGATGCGCCCACGCCCACGTTGCCTTTGCTGAAGACTCCCGCGCCGGCGATGTTCTGCAATTCCATTTCGTTCTCCGCTTGAACGGTGATGCCAGCGGCAGAATTCAACGACGCATCATCGCTCACGAGGGCCTGGCTGCTGGTCGTGAGCACCAGGATGGAAATGGAACCCGCCACGCCAGTTTCTTCGGCGCCACTGCCGGCCAAGGCACGCTCGGTGTAGGCGTTCGGATCCGTGGCGCCCATTAAACCTTGCACCGTTATCGAAGCAGCCGACACACTGACGCCAGTGCCGATGGATGCCTCGGCAGTCAAGTTGGGAATATTCAACGCCACCGCGGCACCGACGCTGGTGTCGGAATCTGTCGCTATGGCATCGGCGGTTGCAGTTGCGGGAACATCAGCGGAAGCGATGAGGCTGAAGTGGCCGTTGGCCTCGATGGTCTGGTTCGCCGCTACTGAGGCAGTGCTCTCGACAATCACCACATTCACGCTCAGCGCCGCGGCCACTCCAACGTCCGCGGAATCGCTCTTGGTCTTGTCGGAGGATTGGTTGTTGGCGTTCCCCAGCAGTCCCTTGACCGCGGGTATGACCGCGTCGGAGCCCGCGAAGCTTGCCTGATCACTGGTTTGCTGGTCGGCATCCTTGTCGTCGGGTTTGCTGCCTTTGGCACTGGCTTTCGCGGTGGCGTTGCTCGTTGTGATGGCGCGGGATGCAATCGATACCGCACCGCCGGCGTTGACGCTCCGGGCTACATTTGCGACCGCGGCTTCTTCGACCACCGCCAGAACCAACGAAGCCCCGACCGCCACGTCCGTCGCGGCGGTCGTTCCGTCAGCCGAGGTTTCCACTTCGGCGGTGTGCTTCGCTTCAACCGTTAAATCACCTGTCGCGTTCAACGTGTTGCCGCTGCCCAGATGAGCGGTCGTGTCCGAAGCCTCAATTGAAATGGCCACCGCGGCGGCCACCGCCGTGCCGCCGGAACTGCCGGTTTGCGCCGTCGTAGTCACGGTGGTGGTAAAGGTCGCGGACACGGTGACGTCGCGGGCGGTTCCGTTCACCTGCGCCGTGTCGGCAATCTCCGCACGAGTCGCATTGGCATCATTGGTGGCAAAGGCAAAATTGAGCGCCGCCGAGGCGCCCACGCCCACATCTTCACCCGAAGCCCCGCCCTCGGCCGGTTTGGCGGTAGCGACGCTGCTTGAGGTCTTCACCGCGCGCACGATGAGGTCACCACCATTCAACGCGATGGCTGCGCCGGGAAGAATGCGCGCTTCGGTGCGATTGTTCACCAGGTTCAGTGCCAGCGAACCGGCCACGCCAACGTCCTTGGCGCCGGCGCCAGAAGTGGCTTCGGCCGTGATCGTGTGCGTGGTGTCGCCAGAAACGTCGGTCATCACTGACTCAACCGTGACTCCCTGCGCGTTGACGCTGGCGTTGTTTCCAATGCTGGCCGCGTTGACGGCTTCCACGTAATTGATCGCCACGGCGGCGCCAACGCCGGTCGAACTCTTGACGGTGGTGGCGTTGGAGTTGGCGGAAGCGTCCACGTTGTTGGAGGTGCTTACAGTGAATTGACCGGCGGCAATCACCGAGGTGTTGTCCGCCAACGCTGCTTCGGCTTGAGCGATGACAATGTTCAAAGCCAGCGTCGCGGCCACCCCGACTGGTCCGTCGCTGGTTTCGGCGGAAGGCGTATCGTCCGAGGAAGTGCCGCCGGTGTTTTCCGCGTGGTCCTTTTGCGCTTTAACCTGCTGGTCGGAATTGTCCTGCGACCCGGTCTTGCTGGAATCGGTGCCTTTGGCGCTGGCTTTACCGTCGCTCATGGCGGAGGACGAGGCGTGACTGCTGATCATGGCCGCTCCACCCGCGTCCAGATCACGCGCAACAGTGGCGAAGGTCGTATCATTGATAATGTTCAGAGCCAGCGAAGCGCCAACCGCAACATCGGCCCCGGCGGCTTCGCCATCGGCAGTGGTGGTGACATTGCCGGTGTGGGTAGCAGCGGCGCCGAAATCGCGGGTCAGGGTGGTCGGGTTGCCGGTACCAAACCGGGCCGTGGTTTCGTTGATGGAAATGGAAATCGCGACGCTCGCGCTCACCGCGGCGCCACCATCGGACGTGGCTCCGGTCTTGGCCATGGTGGTCATGGTTTGACTCGAAGTGGCATTGAGCTTCATGTCGCGGAGTGTTCCGGTCAGTTGAGCAGCGTCTTCAATCTCGGCGCGAGTCATGGTGTCGGCGGCGATGTTCAGAGCCAGGGAGGCGCCTACGCCCACGTCGGAACCCGAGGCGCCACCGGTGGTCGTCGGCTGCGCGGAGGCGGTGTAAGTGGCAGTATTGGTCGCGGTCAACTCAACGTCGCCACCCGCAATGATCACGGCAGCACCCGACTTGACCAAGGCTTCGGTGCGGTTCTTGACGATGTTGATGGCTAACGCGCCGGCGACCCCAACGTCCGAGGCGCCGGCACCGGACATGGCCGTAGCACTGAACGTGTGGGTGGCGTCGCCGGAACTCGTCATCACGGCTTCCAGTGCGAGGCTGCCGGCGTTGACATTGGCGTTGCCAGCAATCGACGCTTCGTTCACCACTTCGGCATAGTTGATTGCCACGGCGGCACCGACACCCACGCCTGATCCGCCTTGGGCGGGACTGGCAAAGTTCGAGCCGCCGCCGGTGCTGCCCTGCACGGTGCTGGCGTTGGCTTGAGCCGAAGAGTCGGTATCGTTGCTGGCGCCGATCGCCAACGCGTTGCTGACTTGGACCGTAATGCTTCCGGTTGTCGAAGCGTGGGAGGTTGAATTGGCCAGGTTCACCGCAATGGCCGCCGCCACACTGACGGTGCCATCGGAGGTTTCAGCGGAAGGCGTGTCGGTGGTGCCGGAATCCGCCACGCCGTTGTCCATCGCCTGTTGATCACCGTAATCGCGTTGGTTGCCGGTCTCCTGGTTGACGCCGTCAGCCGGGGCTTGCGAATTTTCTTTGGTGCCTTTGGCGCTGGCGGTTGCTTCGGCCTTGCTGGTGGCCGCGGAATGGGCGTTGACCGTAGCGCTGTCTCCGGCCGTTAGGGAACGAGCGAGAGTGGCCGTGACAGTGTCGTTGGCAATGTTCAACGCGAGGGACGCACCAACTGCCACGTCAGAGCCGGCCGCGGTGCTGTCAGCAGTCGAGGTGGTCGAAGCAGTGTGCGTTGCCGACAGGGTCAAGTCGCCGGACAAGCTCACGGCATTGCCAGTGCCCAGGCGGGCGGTCGTGGTATTATTGGCGATAGTGATCGCGGCGGCGGCACTGACGCCGGTTCCGCCCTGCGATTCGGCGCCGGTACTGGCGGCCGTGGCCAAGGTATGATTGGCGGTGGCGGTGAGCGACAAATTGTCCGGAGTGCCATGAAGTTGAACCGTATCTTCGATCTCCGCCCGCGTGGTGTTCTCGGTAATGCTGAGCGCCACCGACGCGCCTACACCAACGTCTGAACCGGTGGCGCCACCTGCAGTTGTTGGCTTGGCGTTCACGGTGTGTTCTGATTGATTGACTGCCGTCAACTGGATATCGCCGCCGTTGACGGTCACCGATGTGCCCGATTCGATGATGGCTTCACTGGTATTGTTGACGATGTTGATCGCCAACGATCCCGCCACGCCGGTGTCGGTCGCGCCGGCACCGCTGGTGGCTTCGGCTTTGAACGTTTGCGTCGTGTCCCCGGAAACGTCCGTCATGACTGCTTCTTGGGAGAGACCACCCGCGCTGATAGTGCTATTGGCACCGATGCTCGCTTCGTTGGTGGTTTCGACCCAGTTCAGCGCTACGGCCACGCCGACACCGGTCGTCGTGGCTTTGCCCGTAGCTTGGCCATCAGCCGTGGCGCTGGCGTCGGTCTGATTGGAAACGCTCAAGGTCAGCAGGCCACCCGCGATCACGTTGCCGTTGGCAGGAATCATGGCTTTCGCATTATTAAATGCGAGATTCAAGGCGAGAGCGGCGCCAACGCTGACGGCCCCGTCGCTGGTTTCGGCGCTGGGGGCATCGGTGGTGCTGGTGCCGGCTTTGCCTTCGCCAAAACTCTTTTGGTCGGCGACCTGATCGTTGGCGGTGCTGTTGCCGGATTGGTTTTGTTCCTTGTCTTTTTCGGTGCCCTTGGCGCTGGCAGTGGCGCTGGCGCTGGTGGCCGCGCTCGCGTGGGCGGAGAACGTCACATCGCCGGCGGCGCTCAAGGCGCGATCCGTGGTGGCGGTGGTGGTGTCGGTCACCAGGTTCAGGGCCAGCACGGCGCCCACGGCTACGTCGGCACCCGCGGCTTCGCCAGTGGCAGTCGTCGTGGCACCGGCCGTGTGGGTCGCAGTCGCATTGAGTGAACCGCTCAAGGTCAAGCTTGCGCCCGTGCCCAAACGTGCCGTGGTGGTGTTCTGGGCCAAGGTAATGGCGACGGCGGCACTGACCGCCGTCCCGTCGCTCGATTCGGCGCCTGCTTGGGCGGTGGTGGTGAACGTGTGTTGACTCGTGGCGGTCAAGCTGAAGTCGTGCGCGCCGCTGACTGTCGCACCGTCGGCCAGTTCGGCAATGGCGTCGTTGGCTGGCGCCAGATTCAACGCCACCGATGCGCCTACGCCTACGTCCGATCCGCTGGCGCCTCCGTCGCTTGTCGGCTGAGCGGTGGCGATGTGCTCGGATTGGTTGACCGCGCTAAGGCTCACGTCGCTGCTGGTCAGTGTAATGGTAGAGCCACTCCCGATCAGCGCCCGGCTCCGATTGACCGGCACCAGGTTCAACGCCAGTGAACCCGCCACTCCGGTGTCGGTCGCCGCGGCGCCACTGGTGGCTTCGGCTCGGAAGGTTTGGGTCGTGTCCCCGGAAACATCTGTCATCAACGCCTCCACCGTCATGTCGCCGGCGCTGATCGTGCTGTTGGCGCCGATGCTGGCTTCGTTGACTGTCTCCACCCAGTTCAACGCCACCGCCACGCCCACACCGGTCGTTGTGGCCTTGCCCGCGGCCCGGCCATCGGCCACCGCTTGCGCATCGGTCTGGTTGCTGGCGCTCAAGCTCAACACTCCGGCGGCGGTCACGTTACCAGCGGCAGGAATCAACGCCTGGGAAGTGCTTTGCACCAGGTTCAAGGCCAATGCTGCCGCCACGGTTGTTGCTCCGTCGCTGGTCTCGGCGCTGGGGGCATTGGTGGTGCTGGTGCCGGCTTTGCCTTCGCCAAAACTCTTTTGATCAGCGACCTGATCGTCCGCGGTACTGTTGCCGGATTGGTTTTGTTCCTTGTCTTTCTCGGTGCCCTTGGCGCTGGCAGTGGCGGTGGCGCTGCTGATTGCGCTGGCGTGGCTGGCAAATGTCACATCACCGGCGGCGCTCAATGCACGATCCGTGGTGGCGGTGGTGGTGGCGGTCACCAGGTTCAAGGCCAGCACGGCGCCCACTGCAACGTCCGTGCCGGCGGCTTCGCCACTGGCGGTGGTGGTCGCGCTGGCAGAATGGATGGCAGCAACTTCAGAATTGCCAGTGAGTGACAGCGCCGATCCGGTTCCCAATCGCGCCGTGGTTGAATTCTTTGTGAGCGTCGTGGCCACCGCCGCACTGACCGCCACGCCATCGCTGGCTTCGGCGCCGGTTTCAGTGGTCGTGGTGAAGGTGGATTGACTGGTGGCATTCAGCGTAAGATCGTTCGCTCCGGTTAAAGTGGCCCCGTCCGCCAATTCCGCCAGGGTTTCGTTGATGGGCACCAGATTGAGCGCGACAGAGGCCCCGACGCCCACGGTCGGATCTTCGCCCTGGGGAGGTTTCACGACGGGCTTGGCTTCGACGGTGCCGGCGGTCGTGTTGCTCGATATCAGACTGACATTGCCGCCATTGGCGTTGACGAAACTGCCGCTCTTGATCATTGCGTCATTACGATTGCTGAGGAAGTTGATCGCCAGAGCGCCGGCCACGCCCACGTCGGTCGCACCAGTGCCGGAGGTGGCTACGGCACTGAATGAATGTCCGGCGGAGGCGAGCGCCTCGATGGAAACGGTGTTGGCCGTAAGATCCAAGTTGCCGCTGAGATAAGCTTCATTGGTGGTGTCCGCGACGTTGATGGCCACGGCGACGCCGACGCCGGTGGTTGAATCTGCGGCAGTGCTGTCGGCGGTTGCGGACGAAGTAGTGGTGGAACGGGCCCGGACGCGGAGGTCATTGGTGGCCACGACGGGATTGGTGGTGGCGAGGAAGGCTTCGGTATGCCGGGTCAGGTCCGTAATGGCCAGGGCCCCCACGACATTGACCTGGCCGTCACTGGTTTCGGCGTTGTAATCGTTGAGCTTGGTTTGCGTGTCGGAATTATTGTCGGTCGCGCCGCCAATCGTGGATTTGGCAGTGGTTGAGATATCCTCCGTCGAACTCGCGTCAATCTGCACGTTGGCTGCGGAGATGGACGCGTTATTCTCGGCGAATGCCCGGGTTGTCGAGTTGACCAACGCAAACGCTAATGTTCCGCCGACGGTAGTATCGCCTCCAGCAGTGCCATCCGCCATGGTGGTGGCGATAATGTCGTTGTCAGCGGAGAGTGCCAAAGTGCCCCCCGCGAGGATTGTGGTGGTGTCGGAAAGGCGCGCCGTTGCGGCACTGTCAATCAAGGAGGTAGCCAAGGCAGCATCCACGTCTGAATCGCCTCCACTGGAAGCGGCCAGGGCATTCGCGGTAGTTTCAACCGTTGATTGCGCGGTAATCGTGACATTCCCCGCGGCGGTAATCTGCGAATTGCCGGTAACCGCCACCGAAGCAGTGGAATCAACGTCAATGACCGCCAACTCGGCCCCTTGCATATTGAGAAGGCCTTGGGCGGTTGCGTTGATCGTGCTGCTGGCCGTGAGGTTCACATTGCCAGCTTGAATCGTGGCACCGTCGAGCGTGATGGTGGCGCTCGCGCTGGCATCGGTGTCGGTTTTGGTTACGGACGCGTTCAGGCTCACATCGCCGGGGGTGAAACCGGAATCCGCTTGTGCCAGAAGACGTGCGCCAACGGCCAGGGAAATATCCCGGGCAGAAAGTGTGATATCGCCGGAGTCACCGGCCGACGCATCGGATAATGGATCCGAGCCCGCACCTAGATTGCGGCTGGATAATGTTGCCCCGCTAGCAACGGAAATAGTGGTGCCAGCTTCGATCGTCAGATTGTGCAGGTCTTTGCCTCCAATCGAACCACCTAGGGAAACTGAGCTTCCCGCGACCAAGGTCAAGTTGTCGGCGGTGCCATCGTCGTTGCCCGCGATGGTCGCCACCGAGGTGATGGTGATGCTTCCCGTGGCTTCAATGCGGCGAGTGCCCACGATAATGACGGGTCCATCGTAGGTCAGATTACCCGTTACTTGAACATCCGAAGAAATCACCAGGGGTGAAGCCGCCAATGGCAAACCATTGTCGGTTGCAGCAAGCGCTGCTTCCAAGATTCCGCCGACACGTGAGTTTGCCGCAGCGCAGGCCGCTAGCTCAGACAACGCCGCTGGCGGAGCGTTGGCGACACGGAGTGAATCCGTGAGTTCCTGAACCATGACGTTCGAGGTTTCCGGGACCGAACTGCCGACGGACTGAGTGTTGGTTGGCTCGACGGAGCCAAGCGTCGGAGCAATTGGTTCGTTGACGGAAGACGTAGCTTGGACTTCGGCGGAGTCGGCTGGCAGAGCCTTCTCAGACTTATCGGAGGCTGCCGATGTTGCGGATTGTTCGCTTGGTGTGGCAGCTTCCCCGACCAAGCCATCAAAAACATCGCCCGCTTGCGTGCTGGGATCGTAAGTCAATTCCGAGGTTTCACTGTCAATGGTCTGAGCCTCGGCTGGGATAACCAGCATGGCGGCGGAAGGATCATCAGTGGTCAGGCTGGGAGCGGGGTGGGCAATCCCGTCGGCAGAAAGCAATACGCGAGGCTCCAGCGCTTCCAACAGGAACTGGCTGTTTCTGCTTCCAGTCTGAAATCCTCTACCCATGAACCGCTTCGGCAAGAACTCCGCCGCCCGCCCAGGTCAGAAATCAATTGGGCAACGTAGTGGTCGTTGAGCTAACCTGAAATTATCAGCGATCCTATACCCTATTACCGCGGAGGCGTCAATGTTTCTTTTGGATCTCATTAGGAACGCTCGACATTCCAGCTACCTCGAAGGGAGCACCTTCGATAGAATCGACAGGAGTGGCGGTGCCGGGCGCATCGGAATTCCTTGTTAAGTTGCGGGCGACCCGGCAGCATAGCCGGCAAAACCAATGCAGTTACGAGCCAGCCGCAGATTACGGCATTATTTGACAGGCACCTCGATGAATCCGGCGAATGAAGATTAAGCGCATTGCGGTCCATCAAGTGGATTTGCCCTTGCACGAAGGCAGCTACAAATGGTCCGGTGGCAAATCCGTTACCGTGTTCGACAGCACGGTCGTGAGCGTGGAAACCGACGACGGCGTCACCGGTTGGGGTGAGGTGTGTCCCCTGGGGCCGGCTTACCTCCCGGCTTATGCGCAAGGTGTCCGCACGGGCCTGGCTGCGTTGGGCCCGCAACTTTTGGGCGAAGATCCACGGCAATTGGAGCGTTTGAACCGGCGCATGGAGGCGGCGCTTAAAGGCCATTCCTACGTGAAGTCCGCCCTCGATATTGCTTGCTGGGATGTTCTCGGACAGGCGGCGGGCCTGCCAGTGTGCGTGTTGCTCGGTGGCCGGTACGGAGAGGATTTCGGGTTGTATCGGGCCATTTCGCAAGAAGCGCCGGAAGCGATGGCCGGCCGGGTGGCCGGTTACCGGGCCGAGGGTTATCGCCGGTTCCAACTTAAAGTGGGCGGCGATCCGGACACGGATATTGAGCGCATCCAGGCGGTTGCCGCCAAACTGCAAACGGGCGACAAGCTGATTGCCGACGCCAATACCGGTTGGTTGATGCACGAAGCAATGCGCGTGGTGGATGCGGTCCGCGACGTGGATGTCTATGTCGAACAGCCATGCCTGAGCTATGAAGAATGCCTGTCCATCCGGCGTCATACGCACCGGCCGTTTGTGCTGGATGAAGTAGTCGATGGGATTGACATGCTGGTGCGCGCCAAAGCCGATCGGGCGTGTGACGTGGTGAACATCAAGATCAGCAAATTCGGCGGCTTGACTCGTGCCCGCCAAGCCCGCGACTTGTGCGTGGCGCTGGGCATCGCGATGACCATTGAAGACAGTTGGGGCGGCGACATCGTAACGGCCGCCATTGCGCATTTGGCGCACAGCACGCCGCCGGAATTCCTGTTCACGAGCACAGACTTTAACAGTTATGTAACCAGGAGCATCGCCGAAGGCGCACCCCAGCGCGTGAACGGGCGTATGGCGGCTTCGACCGCGCCGGGACTTGGAATTCGTCCGCGGTTGGAAGCGCTGGGGAAACCGGTGCTCGAATTTTCCTGACGCATAGTATGCAACAACAAACAATTTTACTGTCCATGAAGCAGGTAAGGCGACGTTACTGCGCCGCCGTGACATCAGGGCTGAGCGGCAGATCAGTTCTACCAAGATCGTGGTCCCAAGGTGGGCGTAAGCGCGGGCGCGGACTGTTCATGAACACTGACGTAGCGGCGTCGCCGCAGAGTGCGGCAGACATTCTTGAATCAAGACGGCGGCGCGCTGCTACGCCGCCACTGCGGTTCCGGAGAAATCTTCCCCAATGGTTGGGCATTCTGATGTTCGTCAGTTTGGGGTGCCTGTTTGTCAAAGCCGCCGAAGCCCCGAAATTGGATCGCCCGAACATTTTGGTGGCGATTGCTGACGACCAATCCTGGCCGCACGCTTCGGCTTACGGCTGCCAAGGCATTTCCACGCCGGCGTTCGATCGCGTGGCAAAGATGGGCCTGTTGTTCAATAACGCTTTTGCCGCGTCACCGGGGTGCAGTCCCTGCCGGGCGGCGTTGTTGACCGGACGCCACCACTGGCAACTGGAAAACGCCGGCACCCATGCCAGTTCGTTTCCCACGAATTACGTCACGTTCCCAGACTTGTTGGAGCAAGCCGGCTATTTTGTGGGCATGACCGGCAAGGGCTGGGGGCCGGGCAACTACAAAATCAGTGGGCGCGAACGCAATCCGGCCGGAGCGGCGTTCAGCAAACGCACGCTCAAACCGCCCTTCAAGGGCATCAACAAAAACGATTACGCTGCCAACTTTGCCGACTTCCTGGCAGCCCGGCCCAAGGACAAACCGTTTTGCTTCTGGTACGGCGCCACGGAGCCGCATCGCTCCTACGATAAAGGCTCCGGCTTGAAGAGCGGCAAGAAATTGGCGGACGCGGTGGTGCCGCCATTTCTGCCGGACACGCCGGAAGTGCGCAGCGATGTGCTGGATTATTTTGTTGAAATCGAATGGTTCGATCAGCACCTCGGGAAAATGTTGCAGCAACTCGAAGCGACCGGGGAATTGACCAACACGCTGATCATTGTCACCAGTGACAATGGCATGCCGTTTCCGCGCGCCAAAGCCAACCTGTACGAATACGGTATCCATGAGCCCCTGGCCATCAGTTGGCCGGCGCGCGCGCCGGGCGAACGGGTGGTGGACGACCTCGTGGGCTTCGTCGATCTGACGGCTACCATTCTGGACGCGGCGCAGGTCGAGCATCCCAGCCACAAGACCGGGCATTACACGATTTCTGGCCGCAGCTTGATGAACATCCTGACCGCCAAGGAACAGGGATTGGTGGACAGTTCGCGCACGATGGCCTTCAGCGGACGCGAACGCCATTCGTCCTCGCGCTACCACAATCTCGGCTATCCCGCGCGCGCGCTCCGTACGCCGCGGTTTCTATACCTCCGCAATTTTCATCCCGAACGTTGGCCGGCGGGTGATCCGCAGAAATACGAGCGCAACGGTGAGTTGGGTCCAATCCATGGCGGATATCATGACATCGATGCCGGACCGACGTTGTCGCTGCTGGTAGCGAAACATGACGATCCGCAAATCAGCCGTTTTCTGCACCTGGCGGTGGATAAGCGACCGGAAGAAGAACTGTTCGACATTGGTCAAGACCCGGCTTGTCTCACCAACCTGGCGGACAAACCGGACTTCAAAGATGAATTGGGCCAACTGCGCGCGGCGCTGGAGAAGTGCTTGAAAGAAACCGATGATCCGCGCATGGGTAACAACCCGGAACTTTGGGAGACGTATCCGCGTTATTCGCCCATTCGGAAATTCCCGCCCTCGCCGTAGTTATCACGCCGTTTCGGCGCTTGGCTTTGATTTTTACATTGGCTGCTGCGTCATTAACTGCGGCAGTTACCGGCCGAGGCAAGACCGTGCCCGAATTTACTTTCCTTTCTGGTGCATGAGGCGGGCCAGCCGCAGGGCCATTTCCAAGGATTGCTCGTAATTGAGGCGGGGGTCCACCTGGCTGCGATACGCCGTGGTCAGATCGGCTTCGGTCACGCCGCTCGCGCCGCCAATGCATTCGGTGACATTGTCGCCGGTTAATTCGAAATGCACGCCACCCAAGTGAGCGCCGGCATCGGTCAGGATGCGGAACGACTTTTCGATTTCATCCAGGATTTTGTCAAACCGTCGGGTCTTGATTCCACTCGCGGTGGTCTCGGTGTTACCGTGCATGGGGTCGCAGCACCAGAGCACCACTTTGCCCTGTTTCCGCACCGCATCCACAATTGGCGGGAATTCCTTCTCGATTTTGTCGGCGCCGAACCGATGAATGAGCGTCAGCCGTCCCGGTTCGTTGCGTGGATTGAGCACCTCGCAGAGGGCCAGCACCTCGTCGGCTGACACCTTCCCACCTATCTTCACTCCGACGGGATTGTGGATGCCGCGGAAGTATTCGATGTGGGCGCCGTCCAGGTTGCGGGTGCGATTGCCGATCCAGGGAAAGTGCGTGTTCAGGTTGTACCAGCCGGTGCGCCGGGGAACCTGCCGGGTTTGGGCCTGTTCGTAGTGCAGATGCAATCCTTCGTGGCTGGTGAAGAAATCCACCCGATTGATGTCGCCGACGCTGCCACCGGTTAACGTTTCCATGAACCGCAGCGACTGGCCGATGGACTCGACCATGCGCGTGTATTCCTCGGCCAACGGCGACCGATGCACAAAGCCAAGCTCCCAATACTCCGGGTGATGGAGGTCGGCAAAACCGCCGTCAATCAGCGCACGAATGAAATTGATCGTCAGGCCCGAGCGTTCATAAGCCCGAAGCAACAATTCGGGATTGGGCACGCGGTCGGCTTCGGCAAATGGCGCGCGGTTGACCATGTCCCCCCGGTAGGAAGGCAAGCTCACCCCGTTCTTGGTTTCCAAATCCGCCGAACGCGGCTTGGCGTACTGGCCGGCAAACCGGCCCACGCGAATGACGCGTTTCTTGCCGCCCTGCACCAGCACCAGGCTCATTTGCAAAAGGATCTTCAGTTTGGCGGCGATATACGTGGATTCGCAGTCCTCGAAATTCTCCGAGCAATCGCCGCCTTGCAGCAGGAACATTTCGCCCTGAACCGCCGCGGCGAGCTGTCGGCGCAGCGACTCGATTTCCCAGCTCGAAACCAGCGGGGGCAATCGTGACAACTGGCTCAGAACCGCATCCAGTGCCGCAGAGTCGGGATAGGTCGGTTGTTGCGCGGCTCGTTTCCGCTGCCAGGATTCCGGCCGCCAGTCTGATACTGTTTGAGGACTATTGTCTTGCATGCGTAAACCAATGAATGTGCCGTGCAGGCCGAAAGAATTCCAACGAAATGTAAGGCCGAGTGCGGCGGACTACGGACTCGATCTTGATTGCTCGCACCGAACGCTTGTGATAAACACCCCAGACGTTATGAAAACCAATTCTCGTTTGTCCCGTCGATCATTTCTCCAGCGAACTGCAACCGTGACCGGCTTGGTCGGCCTCGCGCCGCAAATCGTACCCTCCGCCGTGCTGGGCGCGGCAGGGCAGACGGCTCCCAGCAACCGCATCACGGTTGGCTTCATCGGCGTCGGCGGCCACGGCATTGGCTGGAACCTTCCGCCGTATCTCCGGCACCAGAGCGCCCAAGTGGTGGCAATGTGCGACGTGGACAACGTTCACATGATTCGCGGCCGCGAAACGGTGAACGACCGTTACCAGAATGAAGACTGTTTGGGGACCAAAGATTTTCGGGAGGTTCTGGCCCGCAAGGATATCGACACGGTGATGATTTCCACACCGGACCATTGGCACACGCTCATCAGCCTGCTGGCCATTCAAGCGGGCAAGGACGTGCAATGCGAGAAACCCACCCTCACCATCCACGAGGGCCGGGTGCTCACCGAGGCCGTCCGCAAACACAAAACCGTGTTCCAAACCAGCACTGAGGACCGCTCGGTGCCCGAATATCATCGCATGGCGGAACTGGTCCGCAACGGGCGGATTGGCAAACTCCAGCGCATTGAGGTGGTCCTGCCCAAGCAACCTAATGTGCCTGGGGATCCGACCCCGCAACCGGTGCCGGCCGGCTTGGATTATGAAATGTGGCTGGGGCCCGCACCGTTTGCGCCTTACACGCGCGATCGTGTGCATTTCAACTTCCGTTGGATTTGGGATTATTCCGGCGGGATTATTTGCGATTGGGGTGCGCACTTGTTCGACACCGCGCAATGGGCGAACGATACCGAGCGCACGGGACCGGTCGAAGTGGAAGGCGCCGGCACGTTTTGGGAGGGCGGACTGTACAATACCGTCAAGGACTACGATGTCACCTACCGTTACGCCAACGGCGTGGTGATGACGTGCAAGCCCGGCAATCCGAGCATCAAGTTCATCGGCACCGATGGCTGGGTGGGCAACACTGGTTGGCGGGCGCCGGTGCAGGCCAGTTCTCCCAAGATACTGAATTCCAAGATTGGCCCCGAAGAACTGCACCTATACACCAATCCGAACGGTGAACACGACGACTTCCTGAAATGCGTCAAGAGCCGCAAGGATCCGTATTTCCCGGTTGATATCGGCCATCGCGTGAGCACGGTCTGCCACCTGGCCAACATTGCCATCAAGACCGGCCGCAAACTCAAGTGGGATCCGGCCAAGGAGCAGTTCATCGGCGATGACGATGCCAACAAGATGCTGGATCGTCCGCGCCGTTCGCCGTGGCAGTTGCCGGAGGTCTGAAGACCGACTGAACCGGCAGCGTTAGGGCGCCAACGAACTGACGACGCGGTAAAACTTCTGCGAACCGCCGGCGAGATTGGTAAAAGTCATCCAGCCATGGTAGGCGAGCATCGGGCCGCCGGGTTCGTCCGTGAAGGTCTGGCTGAAGTTCGTTTTGGATTGTAGCCGGTAGTACATTCCTCGGAGCGTGGTGAAGCGCAATTCGCACTGGCCGGAGTTCAGGGACCGAATGGTGAGTGCCGCCGGAACGTCGGCTACCGAGCCATCGTAGTAATGTTGCGCCAGCGCCCAAACGGCCTGGCCCACCTCGACCGCCGCCTGCCGACCGACCCAATTATCAATAGGCGGATGGATGCCACCCCAGATGCGCGAAATGCCGGCTTCGTCGGAGGCATCGTAGTAAGTGGCCCACTGCAAGGTCAGCGGCACCGAAGGGCCTTGTTCAAACCCAAGGGTGTAGTTGGTGTAAGTGCCGAGACCTCCCGGAAAGTAGGGCGAGCCGGTGATTCCGGCCAGCACTTCGGCCGCCGACCGGCTGAAGGAACTGTGCCCCGAGAAATAGCCCGGGAATCCGGGCGTGACAAAGTTGGTGCGTTGGTAAGTGCTCCACGTATCGGCATGAATCCATTTCACGCCGCTGTGCTGCGTGAGCGGGTTTGCCGGCGGACCCGGCCAGGCGCGCACGGCAATTTTGCCCGGCGTCAAACCGGCGTGGCGTCCGGATGCGACCGTGCCCGCGGTCACCAGTTCAATCAAGTTGGTGACGAGCGGCAACCCGTCGGGGTTGTAAGAGGGAAGCGCCGGATCGCTGGACTGGCCCAAGCCCGCCAGGTATCGGATGCAACCGATCGGTCGCCAGTCGTCGTAGTAGCGTTTGGTTCCCCACGCCTCGCAGGCGGCATCATGCACGGCCGCGTTGACCGCGAAGTACATCTTCACATCCCATTCCAGGTCGTCCACCACCGGGCCGGTACCGCCGATCCGTTTCTCCAACAGCGGACTGTCGGCCACGTAATTGGCCAGCACGTTCCAGTGGCCGGGCGGAGTTTCGGAGGTCGGCCCATCCGCCCAGAACTCCGCCACGATCCGGGCGTAATCGCCGCGCTTGACGAGATTGGGGGCGTACAGGGAGTCCGGTAACCGGGTTGGTGGTGTAACCGTGCCCGTCATAGATCTCAAAATCGCCGTTGCCGTAGTTGCCGGCGAATTCCAGGCTGTTGTTGCCCCGGGCGGCCGGAGAAATGTCCATCATCACGCCGTCATCCGGCGACAATTGGCTGTCCGCCGTGATGTTCGCCACGATTTCCTTCACGAACTGCGCGTGGGTCGGCCCCCCGAAATACGGCGGCGGGCCGGGGTCAACCCAGGGTTTGGTTGGATCCATGCGCGTCAGTGCGAAGGGACGCACGCCCAGCCATTGGGCGCCGAGGTAGTTCTGGATGGGGCCTTGTGGAAATCCGTTCTGGTCCACCGCATTGACGATTTGGAGCCGCTGCCAGTGGTTGATGTCCACTACCGTATTGCCAAAGCCGTCATTGATGCCCGGCAGCAAGACGGCGAGCGGCGGATTGACATAAACGTAGCCGCCCTGGGCGACCGGAAAGTCCGGGTAAGCGACGGGAGGATCGGCCTGGGGATAAGGCGTGCCCCCCGCTTGATTGGCGCCGTCATTGATGAACCAGGTCGAGACGGCATCATAGATGGCATTGCCTAACCCGGCAGGCGTCGAGGGGTCGCGGGATTGGTTGTTCAGATCGTAGCCCAACGCGGTCATCTGGGCATCGTCCGCCGCGAGCGTGGCGGCGGCGGTTTTGGAATAGACATGGCGCTCCTTGAGGAGACGGTAGGCGGCATAGCTAATTGCTTCGCGCCGGGCTGCCGCTACGTCTGCCGCAGTGTGTTTGCCGCGATAAACGTAGCCCACGGCCACCGGATCGTACGCCGCCCAGGCGTCATACATGCAGACCGAAAGGCTGAAGAGGTTTCGCGCCTGGGCCGGTGGGTGCGGGGTGTCAGCTCGGATGGCGGCGAGTGCCCGTTCGTCCCAAATGCGGGCGACCGTCTGCGCCGCCGGCGCCGCGGGAACCGTGGCAGTTCCGCACGCGAGGCAGAGGAGGATCCGCAGACCGAGCGCCCAATTCCAGCACCTTGGCCGCAACGATTCAATTGGAGTAGCTGCGTTCGTGAGAACGCGGCTGATTAACGCAGAGCATTGGCGCACCCAAATGGAAACAAGGCGGTGACTTTCCGGTGAGTGGTAGAAGAGACCGGCTGGGGTTGTATTCTCCTTTGAATTCACCCGCGTTCTCACGAACGCAGCCACAATGGCTGCAAAGATGCGGCTTAGATCGGCGAAGCGCGCCGTCTGGCGGTTGGCGGGAAGGCCGCCCTGGATTACCGTTTTGCTTCTGAAGTTCATATTCTGAATACATTGGTTAGGGGTTGATGAGCAGCGTGCCGCCGTTCAATTGTTTGGTGGTGCCGTTGTTGATAAATGGTTTAGCGCGGATAATCAGCGTGCCACCGCTCACGTCTGCCGAGATCAGCGCCTCGTTGACGAGGCTGACGGCGGTTGATCCGCCGATGCAAGCGGCCGCGTAGCCGATTTGGCCGCTGTGCCCGCGCAGGGTGAGCCGGTTGGTCAAGGTGGTGCTCGCCACGCCCCCGCCTGCCGGCTGTTGCAAGGTGACGGGCACCGAGACTGTCGCGCCCGGATAACCCGGCACGATATTGATGTTCAGGGAGTCTTGGGCGAAGCCAGCCGGGGCAGCGAGGCACGCAAGATATCGGTGAGAAGTTGCCATTACGCGCGTGCCCGCACTGAGCGCTGCGCGCGTGAGGGAGAATTGATCTTCGGGCTCAGAGCATTTGCCACAGTAATACAATGCCTAAGCAATACTTGAGTGCAGCCCGGACGTCAAGGAGCGTTGGTCGGGTCTTGAGAGTTTGTGGCCGGCGGCGGCCGGGCTCGCCAATGGTTATGAGTTGGTGCCGGTCAGTTTCCGGAGAGAATTCCGGAACAAGCCAACAACGCGGTTCGCTCGGCATCGATCAGGCGCGGGGACGCCCCGCCGGTCCCCCAGTGTGCCGCGCGCTGGTCAACGGATGGAGGAGGACGACGCTCGATCTTGCCAACGCCTGGCGTGGTTCGGGGTCAACGGCGAGGCGCCGTTGACGGCGCCCGAGGCGGGCGCGCTCCCCGATTATGGCGTCGCGTCCGTAGTCGCGTCGGCACCGTCCAACCGCAGAAACTCAATTCGGTGATTGCCGTCGGGATGGCGCGCCGAGGGGCCGGCCACCAGCATCGCCATGTCGCCGGGCAGATCCTGTTCACGAAGCCAATCTTGCGCGAAGTCGCGCCAGTTGTCGGGATCGTCCGGCAGTTCCACGGGATGCACGCCACAGGAAAACGCCAGGCTCTGCCCAACCGCCCGGTCGTGGCTCAGCGCGATGATCCACACCGGCGGATTAAATCGGGCGATCATTCGCGCGGTGGCGCCGGTGCGCGTCGGCACCAGCACCGCGCTGCAGGGCACGGTCTCGAGCGCGTGTTCGACCACTGCGGCAATGGCCTCCGCGGACGTGGCGGGTTTGGATTGCCGGATCTTTGCCCACAAATCATCGAGCCGCGTCGGCGACCGATGGGCTTCGGTGGCGGCGGCGATCTTCGCCAACATGGCCACGGCTTCCGCAGGATAGCGGCCCATCGCCGATTCGCCGGAAAGCATGAGGCAGTCCGTCCCGTCCAGAATGGCGTTGGCTGCGTCGGTGGCTTCGGCGCGCGTGGGCAGACGATTGGTGGTCATGGATTCCAACATTTGGGTGGCAATGATGACCGGTTTGCCGGCGAGACTGGCTTTGGCGACGAGCTGTTTTTGCACGACCGCAATTTCCTCGATCGGCACCTCGACGCCGAGATCGCCGCGCGCCACCATGACGCCGTCAGCCGCTTTCAGGATTTCTTCAATGTGCTCCAGTGCCCCGGAGCGCTCGATCTTGGCAATGATGAAAGGATGCGCCCCGCTCGCGGCCGCCGCGGCGCGGACGGCCTCAATGTCCGCCGCGGTCTCCACGAAGGACTGGCTGACCGCATCAACGCCGTGTTGGAGCGCGAACTCCAGGCAAGCCCGGTCATGGTCGGTGAACGCGCCAATTCCCAAATCAATGCCCGGCAGGTTCAGCCCTTTGCGGGATCGCAGTTCCCCGCCCACTTCGACCTGGCAGTGAACGTCCCGATCCGCGATCCGTTCGACTGCCAGTTGCACCAGGCCGTCGTTCAGGAACAGGCGGTTGCCGGGCTTCACCACCTGTGGCAGTCGGGCGAAACTCACAGAGACGCGCTCGGAATTGCCCACCACTTCTTCGGTCGTCAACGCGAAGCGTTGCCCCGGCTGCAACTCGATGGGCTCGGGATTGATTGTTCCCAGCCGCATCTTGGGTCCGGGCAAATCGGCCATGATAGCGACCCGCCGGTCCGTGGCTTGTTCGGCGGCGCGGAGCCGGGCGATGCGTTCGGCGTGTTCGGCAAAACTACCGTGGGAGAAGTTCAGCCGCGCCACGTTCATACCGGCGCGGATTAGCTGCTCGAGCACTTCCGGTGATTCAGAGGCCGGGCCGATGGTGGCAATAATTTTGGTTTTATGATTGGGGAGCATGGAAACCCTTGCCCTTTAGCCGGGCGTGTTAACAGTCTTCATTACGATCTCACGTTGTAGCCGACGCCGCGGCGGTCTTATGCGGTAAGCCAAGCAGTGTGTTGTTAGCCGTGTTTTGAAAAGTCTTGGCAACGTTATCTTTCCGACACTGGTCAGGCAAGGGAGATCGCCACTTGGCGTATGTTGCTCATGACGCGTCCCCGCTCCAGCCAAACTTTTCAGTTGACCCGGCCATGGACGATGGATACTTTCCCGCCGTGACTGTGATTGGAAACATTCGACTGCTGCTAGGAAACGTGCTGCTGCTGCGCAGCGCGGCAGTTGGGTGTTGATTTGAGTGTGCGATCGAGTTCACCCCACTGCCAGAAATCGGCGGTGGGGTTTTGTGTTTTTTGATCCCAAGCGCCACCGCCACAACCGAGAAAGAATACATGAAAAAGAATCGAGTCTATTTCTTCGACACCACGCTTCGCGATGGCGAGCAATGCCCCGGCGCGGCCATGAACTTGCGCGAAAAAATGCAGGTGGCCCGGCAATTGGCCCAGCTCGGCGTGGACATCATCGAGGCCGGCTTCCCCATCACCAGCGAGGGCGACTTTGCCGCCGTCCAGCAAATTGCCCGGGAGATCAAAGGACCGGTGATCTGCGGACTGGCGCGCTGCGTGTCCAAGGACATTGACACCGCCGCCGCGGCCGTGAAACCAGCCGGCAAACGGGGCCGCATTCATGTGTTCCTCGGCACGTCCAAAATCCATCGCGAGTTCAAATTGGGCAAAGCCCAGAACGAGATCTTGCGGCTCGCCGTGGAAGGCGTCAAACGCGCCAAGTCCTACGTGGATAATGTCGAGTTTTCACCCGAGGACGCCTCCCGAACTGAATTGGATTTCCTGGTCAAGATCGTCGAAGCCGCCATCGCCGCCGGCGCCACGACCATCAACATGCCGGACACGGTGGGCTATGCTACACCCTCTGAGTATGGCCAGATGTTCAAGCATGTGGTCGAAAACGCCCGGGGGGCGGACAAGGCCATCTTCAGCGCCCATTGCCACGACGACCTCGGGTTGGCGGTGGCCAACTCCCTTGCCGCCGTGCAACACGGCGCGCGCCAGGTCGAGTGTACGATCAATGGCATCGGTGAGCGGGCCGGCAATGCCGCCCTCGAGGAAATCGCGATGGGACTCAAAACGCGCGGCAGTTTCTATGGTGGACTTCAGACGGGCATTCGCGCCGACGAAATCGTCAGAACCTCGCGCTTGGTTTCCCGCATGACCAGTTTCATCGTCCAACGCAACAAAGCGATTGTCGGGGAGAACGCGTTTTCGCACAGCTCGGGCATCCACCAGGATGGCATTTTGAAGAAGCGCGAAACCTACGAAATCATGGATCCCGAAGACGTGGGCTGGGGCAAAACCGAGTTGCCATTGACCAAACATAGCGGGCGGCACGCTGTGGCCGTGCGGCTCAAACAGCTTGGTCTCAAAATGTCCGAAACCGACCTCAACACCATCTTCGCCCAGGTCAAAGAGATTGGGGACAAGAAGAAGTTTGTTTATGACGACGACTTGGCGACCCTTGTTGAAGGGCACATTACGGAAGTGCCGGAGACTTGGTCATTGGACTACTTGAATGTCACGAGCGGCAACCACACCGTCCCTACGGCTACCGTGCGCATGGCCAAGGCCGGCGGTAAGAAGTCGGCAGCCGAGATGCATCAAGACGCGGGGATTGGCGATGGGCCCGTGGATGCCGCGCTCAAAGCCATCGATCGCATCACCAAAATCCGCGGTCGGTTAATGGACTATTCCCTTCGCGCCGTTTCGCAAGGCAAAGATGCTTTGGGCGAAGTGACCATCCAGGCGGACTTCGGCCAAGGTAAACTGGTGGCCGGCAAAGGCGCCAGTACCGATGTAATCGAAGCCAGCGCCCGCGCCTACTTGAACGCGGTGAACCGCTTCCTCAACGAACACCAGCCCAAGAAGCGGAAGCCCGTACAGCCGTAGCCCCGGCCAACACTCATGGGTGGGACAGGCGCCCCGCCTGTCCACCGGCGCGCCCCGCGCCGGTCAGTGAATGGCGCCCGGTTCTCGACCATTCCAACGCCTGGCGACTTCGGAGTCAACGGCGAGGCGCCGTTGACTGCGCCCGAGGCGGGCGCACTCCCCGATGGCTGCCCGCGGCTCTATGCCCGTTCGGTTCTCCGCCCGGATGGGATGTGCGCGCGGTCCTCCGCCGCTTTTGAATTGCACGTCCGAGCTGGTACAGCTCTCTCCAATCCAGGGGCGCCTGTCCGCATTTCGCCAGCCCGGCAACCGCTCCCTTGCCAATGGCCCTCCGCCGAAGTAACTTGCCCGCGAATTGTTGTCATTTTTATGAAACGTCGGTTCCTATACAGCATGCTCATTGCTGCGCTCGGGCTGAATCTTCTGGTCGGCGCACAAATCTATTTTTCGTCCGCCCAAGGGGCCAGCCGGGATGAGCCCTATCCCAATCTGAAGCTGTTCACCACGGTCCTGGACCGGGTGCGCCAGGATTATGTGGACGGCGACAAACTGACCTACCAGGATCTGATTCATGGTGCGCTCAAGGGCATGCTGAACTCGCTGGATCCCCACAGCGAATTCATGGAGCCCATGAAATATGACGAGCTGAAGAAAGACACCCAGGGCGAATTCGGCGGCGTGGGTATCGTGATTTCCATGAAGGACAACTACCTTACGGTCGTCGCCCCGATGGAAGACACGCCTGGTTTCAAGGCGGGCATTCTCAGTGGTGATCGCATCATCAAAATTGACGGCAAAAGCACGGAAAAGCTCTCGTTGCAGGACGCAGTCCAGTGGCTCCGGGGCGCCCCGGGGAGCGAGGTAAGGATGACCATTTTCCGCCCCATCAGCGGCAAGGTGCGGGAGTTTAAAATCACCCGGGCCCAGATCAAAATTGACACCGTCAAGGACATCAATGGGCGGCGCGAATTCCCCTTGGGCGAGGACAAAATCGGCTACGTTCGCCTGGTGCAATTCGGCGAACAAACTGCGGAAGATCTCGAGGACGCGCTCAAGAAACTCGATACGCAGGGCATGCAATCGCTGATTTTGGATTTGCGCGACAATCCGGGCGGTTTGCTCGATACGGCCGTCAAGGTCTGCGACAAGTTCCTGCCCAACGAACAATTGGTCGTCACCACCGAAGGCCGCGAAGGCCATCCCAAGTCGGAATACTACGCCAATTCGCACAATAAACATCTCAACTTGCCCATGGTCATTCTGGTTAACGGTGGCAGCGCAAGCGCCTCTGAAATCGTGGCGGGCTGCCTCCAGGACACCACCATTCGCGGAGTGAGCCGGGCCGTGATCCTCGGGGAACAAACCTTTGGCAAAGGTTCGGTCCAAAGCATCCTGCCGTTGCCCGATGGGTCGGCGCTTCGCCTGACCACGGCCAAGTATTACACGCCCAGCCACAAGGTCATTCACGAGCACGGTATTACTCCGGACATCCCCGTACCCATGTCGGATGAGGAAATGCGCGACGTGTTGTTGAAGCGCATGCCGGGAGGCCTTGAGCGACTTGAACCGGCGGACCAGGAGCGGGTGCGCAACGCGCGCGATCGCCAGCTTGATCGCGCGATGGATCTGCTCAAGGGCATCCGCCTCTACACCCAGGATTTGCCGCAACTCCGGAATGCGCCGGCCAAAACTGAGAAGATCGCCGCCAAATAATTGCCAGGCTGAACGGGGCGAGACTTCATCGCTCTCGTCGCGAGCGTGGGGCCTTTGCCGGGAAGCCTTTTCGAGCAATGGTTGGGATAGAGTTCGAGGCTCTTACTTAGGGGACAAGCACCAACCATGACCCTGCTCGCCGTTGAAACATCCTGCGACGAAACCAGTGTCGCCATCATTCGCGACGGGCGGGTATTGGCCAATATTGTCTCCTCGCAAATCCGTCTCCATTCGGAATATGGCGGGGTGGTTCCCGAATTGGCCACGCGCGAACACTTGCGGAACTGGCTGCCCGTGGCCCGCACTGCCTTGCGCGAGGCGGCAGTCCAGGTAATGGAGATCGACGCCGTCGCCGCGACGCAGGGACCGGGCTTGCCGAATGCGTTGCTCATCGGTTTCCAAGCCGCCCAAGCCCTGGCGTTCGCGCTCAATAAACCGTTTGTTGGCGTTCATCACCACGAAGCCCATTTGTATTCGCCGTGGATTGCCGGCGACCCTCCGGCCGCGAACTTCGGCGCCTTCCAACCCAACGTTTCGCTGATTGTCAGCGGCGGGCACACCATGCTGGTTCACGTCCGGGCTGAACTGGAGCACCATCTCCTCGGCGCTACGCTGGATGACGCGGCGGGTGAATGCTTTGACAAGACCGCCAAACTTATTGGATTGCCCTATCCCGGCGGACCGGAGATGGACCGTCTGGCTGAAGCCGGCAATCCGGCAACGTTCAATTTCCCTCGTCCGCTGCTGACCGAGGCCAACGACGATTTCAGTTTCTCGGGCTTGAAGACTTCCGTGCGTTACTTTCTGCAAAAGCGTCCCGAACTGCTGAACGATCCGCAGGCGTTGCGGGATCTCTGTGCCAGTGTGCAAGCGGCCATTGTCGAAGTGTTGGTCACCAAAACCATTCAGGCCGCCCGCCGGTTGGGAGTGGAGTGCGTCACCGCTTCCGGCGGCGTCACCTGCAATCGCACCTTGCGTCGCGACCTGGCCGCCGCCTGCAAAAGAAACAACCTGATCCTGCGACTGGCCGAGCGTACCCTCTGCACCGACAACGCCGCGATGATCGGCATTTTAGCGGAACGCAAATTGCGGCAACAAAAGCAGGAAACACTGCTGGACGCCGAAATTGCGCCCAACTGGGCCCTGAGATAATGACCATTGACCAATAACCAATGACCACAGAAGGACCAGTTTCCAATGACCAGTCAGCCAGTCGCAGGCGGCCGGAACCTGGATTGGAGCTTGGAGATTTGGTCATTCTTTGGGTATTGGGTATTGGTCAATGGTCATTCCTCGTTTTGATCGCTGCGCCTTGAACTGGCCACAACCTGAGGGGCGTCAGGAACAAGTGGCTGGCGCTTGCCCCCGGGTCAACGGCGAAACGCCGTTAACCGCGCTCAAGACGGGCGCGCTCCCTATTCATCCGGCATCCGGAATCAAGCATCCGGCATCGAAACATATTGTTGACATATCAACAGTTGCCAGCTAGACGTAACGGCGTGAAACCGAAACCGGTTCAACCCGGGCCGCGGTACGCGACGTTGATTCAACTGTTGCGCACGGCCGACACGCTCTGGAACGCCAGCCGGAGCCTGTTCGCGCATTGGGAGCTTAGTCCCAGCCAATTCAATGTGCTCAATCTCCTGAACGACCAGCCGGCGGGTCTGACCCAAACCGAACTGAGCCGCCATTTGCTCATGCACCGATCGAACCTCACCGGAATGGTGGATCGATTGGAGCAGCGCGGTTTGGTCATTCGTCGGGACAATCCCGGCGACCGCCGTACTTACTGCGTGCAACTCACGCACGCGGGTCAGCAAATCATGGGGGAGGTGCTGCCCTTTTATTACCAGGCGGCGGAAGCAGTCTGGGGCCATCTGCCCATCAAACGTGCCCGACAATTGGTGGGCGAACTGGCCACTGTATGCGCCAACGCTGAGCGCGCCGCGGCGGGCGCTGAGGGCTTGAAACCGCCCCCGCTTCGAAGCTAGAACCGACTCACCAGTTTATGAGTTCTCAGTCCCCCAACGCGAATGCCGCCAGGTCGCCGGCCCCGTCTCAGTCGCCGGCGTTACCCGGGGCACGGCCCGCGTTGATCTTGCTGCTGCTGATCAACCTGTTCAATTACCTGGACCGCCAGGTGCTGGCCGCGGTGGTACCCAATATCAAACAAAGCTTTTTTGGCGCGCCGGGCCAACCGGGCGGCCTGGCGGAAACCAGCCCCGCGTTGCAGACGATGTTGGACTGGTGCCAACTGCACTTGGGATTCAAGCCGGAGAACGCGCTGATCGGGGTATTGTCCATGGCGTTCATGGTGGTGTACATGATTGGCGCCCCAGTCTTTGGGCGACTGGCCGAACGCTGGTCGCGCTGGCTGCTGGTGGGCGTGGGGGTGATTCTCTGGAGCCTGGCCAGCGGCGCGTCGGGTCTGGCGGCCACGTTCGGTCTCTTGCTATTGACGCGCTGTTTCGTCGGGATCGGCGAAGCGGCTTATGGGCCGGTGGCACCAGCGGTGATTTCCGATTTCTATCCGGTGAAAGTCCGCGGGCAGGTGCTGGCTTGGTTTTACATGGCAATCCCGGTCGGCAGCGCGCTCGGGTATGTAGTCGGCGAGCAGGTCGCCAAATCGTCGATTGGCCAGTGGGGCGCGAGCTGGCTGGGATTGCAATCGGAGAGCTGGCGTTGGGCGTTTTATCTGGTCGTGCCGCCAGGGATTCTGTTGGGATTGTGGTCGCTGTTCATGCGCGAACCGGCCCGGGGGCAGACCGACCTGCAACAACCGGCGCCGGCTGCCAAAGTGCGCTGGGCTGATTACCTGATCCTGTTCCGCACTCCGTCCTACGTTCTGTGTACGCTCGGCATGTGCGGCATGACGTTTGCCATGGGCGGCATCGGCTTTTGGATGCCGTATTACCTGGAGAACCGGCCTGGAGCCAGCGGGTCGCCCACCACCCTCTTCGGGGCCATCGTGGTGGTGGCTGGATTAACTGCCACGTTGCTGGGTGGCTTCGCCGGCGACAAGCTGCGGTCCCGTTTTCCCGGCTCGTATTTCCTCGTTTCCGGCGCGGCGATGCTCACCGGTTTTCCGCTGTTCCTGCTGGTGTTGAAAGCACCGTTTCCCTGGATCTGGCTGTTCGTTTTCCTGGCGGTCTTTTGCCTGTTTTTCAATACCGGTCCCACCAATACGATCCTCGCGAACGTCACCCATCCGGCCATGCGCACCGCGGGCTTCGCCTTGAACATTCTGATCATCCATTCGCTGGGCGATGTAATTTCGCCGGTCATCATCGGCATCCTCAGCGACAAGTACAACATGAACGTGGCCTTCTTTGTAGTCGGCCTGATGTTCCTGGCCAGCGGCATCCTGTGGCTGTGCGGCGCGCGGTTCCTGGCACGGGACACGGAACTCGCGCCCACGCGACTCAACTCAGCGAAACACTCCTTATGACTTGGTTGCTCCGACTCCTCGTTCGTCTGCTTTTCCGGTTCCGCGCCTTCAATACCGAAGTGCTGAACACGCCCGGACCGGTGCTGCTGCTGCCCAATCATGTTTCGTGGATTGACTGGTTGTTCCTTGGTGTTTGCCTCGAAGACGATTGGCGGTTCGTGACCTCGATGGAAATGGTGCAGAAAGGCCATCGCTGGATGCGGACAATCATCGACAACCGGCGCACGTTTCCAGTCGATACGATGTCCCCATACACGGTGCGGCGCCTGGCCGAATACCTGCAAAAAGGCGGCCGGTTGGTGTTGTTTGCCGAAGGCCGATTGTCGCGGACCGGCACGCTAATGAAACTGTTCGATGGCACCGGATTTCTGCTGCACAAAACCGGCGCCAAGGTCATCACCGCCTACCTGCGTGGCGCCCAACGATTGCCCTTGTCACCCAATCGCGAACGGAAGCAATGGTTCCCGCGCGTTACGGCCCATTTCGGCGCGCTCCAGACACCGCCGCGCGTGGAACATCTCAGCACGGCCAAAACCCGCGCCGTGTTGACCACCTGGCTCCGCGATCAACTGGTGCGCCAGCAGTTCGAAGTCGAAATGCAGTTGGGCCCCGCCACCGTGCCGGAAGCCATCGTGGCCACCGCCGCGCGCCTGCCCGGATTCAACATCATGGAAGATGTGACCGGCAAACTGTCTTATCGCCAGTTGCTGGTCGGCGCGGATTTGCTGGCACGCCAATGGGAGAAACTGCTACCGGCCGCCAACCGTGTGGCCACCGCCGCGCAGCCGGAACGGGTCGGCGTGCTCCTGCCGAATGTCAGCGGGATGCCGACATCGTTGCTCAGTTTGTGGCTGGCCGGCAAGGTGCCGGCGATTCTGAATTACTCGACCGGCATGAACACCATGCTGGCGTGCGCCCAACTGGCCGGC
This sequence comes from uncultured Verrucomicrobiae bacterium, assembly GCA_963788655.1. GTDB lineage: Bacteria > Verrucomicrobiota > Verrucomicrobiia > Limisphaerales > JAFGQR01 > JAFGQR01. The sequence goes on from CAWBHS010000022.1 coordinate 132,781, forward strand.
TTGAAGCACATCATTACTTCGCGCGGCTTCCTGGAGCGCGCTCGGATTCCCAGCGAACCATTCACGCAAGCCGGCATTGAGTTGCTCTTCGTCGAGGACGTGCGCCCGCGGATTTCCGGTACTGCAAAACTCGCGGCACTATTGCGGGTGTCATTCAATCCACATTCGGTTCTCCGGCGCGGTTCGTCGGGCGAAACCGCCGCCGTGATCCTGTTCACCAGCGGTTCGGAAGGCGTGCCGAAAGGCGTCGAGCTGACTCATACCAACCTGCTGGCCAACATCCGGCAGGTGCTGGCGACGGCGGATCTGCAAGACACCGACCGCGTGTTCAATGCGCTGCCATTGTTCCATAGCTTTGGCCTGACGGTGGGCATGTTGCTGGGATTGGTGCGCGGGCTTTATGTGTTTCTCTACATTTCGCCGTTGCACTACCGCGTGGTGCCCACGGTGTTTTACGACCGCGACTGCACCATTTTGCTGGGGACCAATACGTTTCTGAACGGTTATGCGCGCAAGGCCCACACTTATGATTTTCGTAGTTTGCGCTACCTGTTTGCGGGCGCGGAAAAGCTTCAGGACAACACGGCCAAGGTGTGGGCCCAGCGTTTTGGCGTGCGCGTGCTCGAAGGTTACGGCGCCACCGAGTGCAGTCCTTGCATCAGCGTGTGTACGCCGCTGCAACCGCAGCACGGTTCGGCGGGCCGTTTCCTGCCCGGCCTTGACCATCGGCTCGAACCGGTCGAAGGCGTCGATAACGGCGGCCGGCTGTTCGTGCGCGGACCAAACGTCATGCGCGGCTATCTGAATCCGGAAGCCAATGCGCAGTTTCAAGCGCTGGATGGCTGGTATGACACCGGCGACATTGCGTCGGTGGACGAGGCCGGATTTGTTCACATTCTGGGCCGCCTGAAACGCTTCGCCAAAATCAGCGGCGAAATGGTGAGCCTGACGGCCGTTGAGGATGCCTTGGCCGGCACGTTTCCGCATTACGGTTTGCGCTGCCAAGTGGCCATCGTCAGTCGGCCGGACAGTGACAAAGGCGAAGTGCTGGTGGCAGTAACCAACGAATCCAAACTTCAGCTCGACGAAATTCGCGCTGCGCTCCGCGCCAAAGGACTGCCCAACTTGTGCGCGCCACGCGAACTCAAGCTCGTCAAAGAAATCCCGAAGTTGGGCACCGGCAAAGTCAATCACCGCGAACTGGCAAACGTCTTGAAGTCCCAAGCAGCGACGTAGAAGTATGGACGCGAAAATGAGCGCCAGGTCGAACACTGCGAAACTGAAAGCGGGAGCAAGCTCCACGCACTCCCAACGCTGGCGCGCAATTCGGAAAGACCAGGCAGAACGTCGCGTCAACGTTTGGAGTGCGTCCGGCTTGCCGGCGCTTTTGAACGGAGCGTGAAACAGGGATAAGGAACAAGAATCGCTTTTGAAAACGGAAAGCTCACAACCAGCCAAACGTGCTCGCTCCGATAGCGCAGCGTCCCGCCAACCGCGAACGTCTCGCAAAAAATGGTGGCGCCGTTTGCTGCTGGGCTTGGCCATATTGCCGTTGGTCGGCATTGCCGGTTGCGCGCTGCTGTTTCAAGGGCCGTATTTGCCGCCGCAGCCGCTGCCCGACGAACCATGCTTGGACATGCACTGTCACGTGGCTGGCATTGGCGCGGGGAACAGCGGTTGTTTCATTTCCGAACACCTGCGGAACAGCTACAAATTCGGCATCTACTTGCGCAGCTTTGGGGTCACGAAAAAGGAGGTGGAGCAGCAAGGCGACGCCCTCATTGTGCGCCGGTTGTCCGAACAAATTGCCGCCAGCCGGCACGTGGACCAAGCCATCATCCTGGCCATGGACGGCGTGGTCAATAACGCGGGCGAATTGGACCGCCAGCGCACTGAATTTTATGTGCCCAACGAATTCGTGGCGCAGCAAACTGCCAAATACACCAACCTCCTCTTCGGCGCGAGCATCAATCCCTACCGGCATGATGCGCTGGAGCGTCTCGAATGGGCGCATGCCCACGGCGCCAGACTGATCAAGTGGCTGCCCTCCATCATGCTCATCGATCCAGGTGACGAACGACTGGTGCCGTTTTATCGCAAGCTGGTCGAGTTGAAGATGCCCCTGCTCACGCATGCCGGGAAGGAACGGTCCTTCACGCACGCACGCGACGAGTTTGCGGACCCGGAGCGTCTGGAATTGCCGTTGCGCCTGGGCGTCACCGTCATTGCGGCGCACGTGGCATCCACCGGATCGCACGCCGGCGAACGCGATACCGATCGCCTGGCTCGCCTGATGACGCAACATACCAACTTGTGGACCGACATCTCGTCCCTAACCCAGTTCAACAAGCTTGGTTATCTACGCGAGGCCTTGCAGCGCCCGGCGTTCCAAGGACGATTGCTCTACGGCACGGACTATCCCCTGATCAACACGCTCATGGTGTCGCCCTGGTATTTTCCGTTGAACCTCAAAGTGCGCCAAATGTGGAAGATCAGCCGGATCGACAATCCCTGGGACCGGGATGTCGCCTTGAAGCAAGCGCTCGGGGTGCCTCCCGAGGTGTTTCGGCGGGCTGACCAAATCCTTCGCTGACAATGGACGACGAATTGCAGTCACTGCAAATCCGCATCCACGGCGAAGGCCATAGTCCGACGCTGATTTACTTGCCGGGCATCCACGGTGACTGGACTTTGATCACCGAATTTCGCAAAGCCATTCAGGAGCAGGTTCGTTTGGTGGAGTTCAGTTACCCGCGCAGCCTCACGTGGTCGCTGGATGATTATGCGGCTGCCGTCGAGCAGGCCTTGCGCGAGCATCAGATCGCCGAAGGCTGGTGGCTGGGCGAATCGTTCAGCTCGCAAGTGACCTGGGCGTTGCTCGGCCGTGAGCAGGCACGTGCCCGCGCGGGTGAAACTGGATTTCGTGCTCAAGGCGTGATCCTCGCCGGTGGTTTTGTTCGGTACCCGGGGGATGGTTTGTGAAGCTGGGCTGGCAGTTGAGCCCGTTGCTGCCGCACGGAGCGTTGAAAGTCCTGTTTGGAATGTATCGGCGTTACGCCAAGCTGCGTCATCGACACTCGCCGGAGTCACAAGTGAACGTTGCGGAGTTCATCCGGCGGCGCCTCGAACCTGCCGATCGGCTGGCCATCCGGCACCGGCTCAAGTTGATCGCCGACTACGATCCGCGGGCAATCGCGCAGAAGGCGCAACTGCCCGTCCATTCGCTGGTGGGATTGGTCGATCCGGTGGTGCCCAGTCTGCCGGTCTGCCGCTGGCTCAAGCGCAATTGTCCGGGTTACCGTGGCACCCGCGTGGTTGTTGGAGCCGATCATAATGTGCTGGGAAGTGCTCCGCGCCAGTCGGTCGAGCAAATTCTTCGCTGGTTGCGGGAGGAAGAATCGTCTGCGCGGCAATAGTGTTTTTGAGATACCGATGGGGCCATACGGCTACGACTTGCTGACGGAGCGTAGCCGGCAATGCCAAATCCGCGAGGCGGCCAGCCGAATCTGCCGGGTGAGATTCAAGCGACGGTCAATTTGAAACAGGTTTCCTGGGGAACGGAACTGAACATCACCCAGGAAGGAATCCCCGCGGCCATTCCCGCCGAAGCATACTACCTCGGCTGGCAGGAATCCCTGGCGCTGTTGGCCAAATTGGTCGAGGCGGAGATGATCGGCTGTTAAATCCATTCCAATCGAACGGTGGACTGTCCGCGACGCTCCTCGATCGAAAACTCGCTCGCCTCGGCCTTGAGCGTCGCTGGGCCGGGCCTGAAGTTCCAGCAAATGATTGAGAGCGGCGGCGCAATAAACGATACTGGCGCCATGATGCGATGACAACCACGTGGCCAGCACCGAGGTTGCCCTGGATATTGGTCAGTCCCCCAAAAATCTTTTCCGATCCGCCTGCCAGAGACGGTCCAATTCCGCGTGGCTCGGCGGTTCACCAATCTTCCGCCAGCCCTGGCCTTCGTGTTGTATCTCGGGACGCCCGGCCAACAGTGCGGTGTATGGTTTGAACCGACGCAGCACCGCTTTACCCAACAACGGGCGCACATGAATCATGTTCGAGTAAGTCAACCGTCCGCCAAATTCCAGTTCGGCTTGGATGGCACTCACGATGGCATTCGTCTCCGCGCCTTTGGCGGCCTGGTCGAGGCCGTGCCGCAAATACAAGTAGTGCCAATACATCCGCAGTTGATCGACGCGCTCTCGATATTGCGGCAAATCCCGAACCAATCCGGCCGCTTCGTCGAGGTCACGGAAGGAGGCTTGCATGGTTTGGAGATTGAATTTCGCCGCCGGCGGCTCGTTGGAAGGTTGTCCATCGGCCTCAGAGGTCTTCGATTTTGTCCGGTTCTCCGATACCGCCGCTGAAGGTCCGTACCAACGGACATAGTAACGTTCCATCACCGCCGCCGCCGGACCGAACGCCGCTTGGTAAAAGTCACGGAGCACAGCAGGCACGTCCGCATCCACGTCCCACATCAACTGCGCCGCCAGATAATATCCCAGCCCGCGTGGTCCCCAATTGTTCGAAGCTTCGGCATTGATACTCGTCACGCCTTGGCGATGAAAGAACCGTAATTCCTTTTGCAGGGCCGCCGGCGTCAGTTTGCCAGGCGACGGATAATCCCAATCCCACTGATAAACGCTGTAGTAGTCGCGGATGCCGATTTGGGCGGCCCGCGCGCGCCAGGCATCCAGTTGGGCTTCCCAACTCAGATCGGTGCGCCGGAAGGCCGTGGTGGTTTGAACGAACACATTCGAGCGGAGTTGGAAGGAGGGCGGATGCGAATACGCACTGTAAGCGTAAGAACCGATCAGTGTATCAGGATATTTCACCGCCACCGCGGCAGCCACCTGGTTGATGAAATGAAAGAGCGTTTCCGAAGTCACGTTCACCACGACGCCGTCGGGGCGCTTGGCGAAATAGGTGCCATGTTCCGCGTATGATTTGGCTCCCTGGAACACGGCGAAACAACGGTCGCACTCGCAGTAGCCCAGCCCGTCCGGCGGGCTCATGGAAATCATCGCTACACCGTGCGCGGCCTGGGCCAAGGCGTCCTTGATGGCCCGCGCGACCACCGCCGGGTGACTGTAACAGGGCTTCGTGGGTTGGCGCTTGCCATTCACCAGCGCAAACCAATCCGGGTGTTCGGCGAAATCCTTGTTGAAGTCCAAGCCGTGTCGGCTGTGCCCGATGGAAATGGCAATCGGTCCGCCCATGCGATTATGTCGCTGCCAAGCCTCGAAGTCCTGGGCACACGGAGGATAGGCCCCATAGCCATACCAGATTTTGCGCTGCACCGGGAAATCGGGGCGGCTACGTTGGTTCCAAGCGCCCGTAATCGTGCGCTGCCGCGGCACCACCTCCCACGTCTTGCCGGGAAAAAACCAGCGGCAGCCCAGGGATTGCAGGAAGGTTGTCACCGCGTGTTGCACGCCGGACGTCTGATTGGCGATGAGTAGCAGATTCGTTCCGTCGCTTCTCAGGATAAAACCTTCCCCGCCCAGTTTGGATACATTCGTGAGCGTCAGCCATGGGAAGTCCGCCGCCAAATCCGACGTACAGACCATGGGCAGTGGCCTTCGGTTGGCCCACTGCCAATTCCGTTCCGGCAATCTCGTGGAGATAATGCTGCAATTCGGCGACGGGTGCGGCCACGCTGCCGGGCAACAACGCCATTTGCGGAACACCATCCTGGATCAGCGTGACTGGTTGTGCGGCCAACCAAATCGGAAGCGCCGCCAAACCGAATGCGCAAACACGGAGCGTTCGCGCCATCCGGCCAGCCAGCGGTTTTCGGGAGGCAGAAGACATACGGTGATCAAAACGTGAGCACTTTCCAATTCTCCTTAAGGATGTCGGTCAGGGGCCGGCCCATGCCTTTGACCTCCACACCCAGTTCGCGCAGACGTTGGGAAACGCCATAGGAATCCGCGCACGCCACACAGGCTTGGACCTTCACGCCATCCCGCATCATGGCTTTGACTTTGGCTTGCAGGTCCTTATCCGCGGCCAGCAATCGGGCGGACGGACCCCAGACAATCAAGACCACGCGGTCAAACCACTTCTGTTGCTGCGCTGCGTGGCAATACATCAGGCAGACGCGGTGCGCCACGTCGGGATCGCCACTGCTCCAAACCACGGCCAGCCGGCTCGGCGCGATCTCCGGGTTTCCGTTGGTGTTTACCGGTTGGGCCCAGAGCCACAACGCGCCGGTGAGCATGAGGGCAATGACGATCGACCAGGTCAGGGATATTTTTTTCATGACCATCATTTTGCGGATGTCAGTTCGATTTCCGCAACGTTTTCCGTTCGACACGGCTCATCTCATGGCCCTGGATCGGCGGGTCGTGACGGCAGAATGGATATCGGCGCCGGTAACCTGGCCCTCGAAGTTCGGATTTCGGCCTTCGAATTTCGCGATAGCTCCGGCGCCCGGAATCTGCCGGCTAACTTTGGGCTTTCCAGTTCCGCCGCGAACCGCCAACATCTGAAGTGTGACGGTCGAGATGTTTAAACAGGAAATAACCGCAGCCCTCCGGGCGTACGAGAAATACATTGTCTGCCTCGACAAGACGCCGCCTGATTGTGAAGCCTCGCTGCGTTCGTTGATGGAAAAGGCCATCAAGGCCTACCAGAATCGGGGTGCCAATCTGCGCCACGGCATTGCTCTGGACCGGCAGGTGACGATCATTCTCAGTCAGACCGACGGCGACCGGCCCTTGTGCGGCATCTATTTCAACCTGCACTCGCCGTACCAAAGGAAAATCTCCCCACGCACCGCCAAAACGGCCGGTTGAACGGCGTTCCCATCCCCGAGAAACCGCCCGTCAATCCGGGCGCACTTCATCGTCCAATTGGCATTCGCCGGCGACGATATCGCCCGCGATGTTTACGTCACGCTGCGGCCCGGTGATCTTGATTTCCCCGACTTTGAGGCCTTTCCGATAGACATTCAGCCGCGTCCCCACCTGCGGCAGGACTCCGACCGGATACGAAATGACCACGAAGGCAGCCTTGCGATTGACCGATGTTATCTTGCCCTTCACCACGTTGCTCGGGGTAATGATCAGCCCGGTTCCGTTCGTGGCGGCACTAGTCAGGTTGCCGGTGACACGGCCGGGTGGTATTTCCGTGGGCGCGCCTTGCGGTCGGGCGCATCCGGCAATCAAGGCCAAGAATAACAAGAGCAACCAATGCATGGAATGCTCGTACCCGCGAATGGCCTCGCGTGCAACCTGGAAAATTCATTTGCCCGCGAGGGTGAATGCCAGCCGTGGGGTTTTGCTTCGAAACCGGAAAATTCAAAACCGTGTCTCCTTGTTACGTGTGGCTTCGGTGAGTTGCCCACAGGTCATCTAATCACTTGCTGAGAATTTCCTCGTTAGGCGGTGGAAATGCCGGCAAAAATGGCTAAAGGTAAAGGCGTCATGACCGCGCGACATTTTTTGCTCTACTTCACGTTCATGGGTGTGGTGGCTGGAGTTACGGCCGGGGCCGCCAGGGGCCCGGGCCAGGCTATTGCCCCAACCAGTGCTGCCACTGATGGCTTTCAAACACACGTGCGCCCGGTGCTCGAGGAGTTTTGTTTCCGCTGCCATGGGGAAACCAAACACAAAGCCGGACTCTCGTTTTCCCACTTCGCAACGGCGCAGCAGGCCCGCGCGGAACACGAGGTGTGGTCGAAGGTATTGCGCGTTTTGCAGGAACACGAAATGCCGCCGGAAGGCAAGCCGCAGCCGTCGCCGGGCCAGCGCGACCAAATCATTGGCTGGGTTCACGCCGAAATGTTTCCGTTGGACTGCGATCATCCCGATCCTGGGCGCGTCACCATTCGCCGCTTGAACCGAGCCGAGTACAACAACACCATTCGCGACCTGGTGGGGGTGACGTTTCATCCGGCGGATGACTTTCCCCCGGACGATTCCGGTTACGGCTTTGACAACATCGGCGACGTGCTTTCGCTTTCGCCGATCCTCCTCGAGAAATATCTCGCGGCCGCGGAGCGAATCCTGGACGCGGCCATCGTCACCCCCGAATCAATCAAACCGCCCGAACAAATTTTTGCTGCGAACGCGTTCAAAGCCACGGGTGGCGGAGGTCTGTCCGGCACATGTTGTTTTCAACTCTTCAGTCAAGGCGAGGTCTATGTTCAATTCGCGCCGAGATCCAGCGGAGAGTTTCGTCTGCGCGTGCGCGCCTACGGTCAACAAGCCGGGCCGGATTCGGTGCGCATGACGGTCAAAGCGGATGGCAAGGAGTTGAAGACGTTCGAAGTCAAAGCCGTCGAGGAAACGCCCGGCGATTACGAAGTGCGCTGCCAACTCGCCGCCGGCAATCGGCGTCTGGCCGCTGGGTTCATCAACGACTATTACAATCCCAACGATCCGAATCGCGCCAACCGCGACCGCAACCTGGTCGTGCAGTCGATCACGGTGGAAGGCCCGTTGGACGCGCCGCCGCCCTCGCTGCCGGAAACGCATCGGCGCATCTTTATCTGCGAACCCACGCCAGGAAATGAGCCGGCCTGCGCTCGCAAGATCATCCGCCATTTCGCGCGCCGGGCCTTTCGTCGTCCGGTGGCGGATGAGGAAGTGGCGCGCCTGGCCAAGTTGGCAGATTCGGCGCGCCGTGATGGGGAAAGCTTCGAGCAAAGCATCAAACTGGCGTTGGAAGCTGTGTTGGTCTCGCCGCACTTCTTGTTCCGCGGCGAACTGCAACCCGAACCGAACAATCCCGAAACCGTCCGCCCCATCGACGAGTTTGCGCTGGCGTCGCGGCTTTCATATTTTCTGTGGAGCAGCCTGCCCGACGACGAGTTGTTTCGGCTGGCCCAGGATAAGCAGCTTCGCGCCCACCTCGAACCCCAGGTTCGTCGTATGCTAAAGGATCAGCGCGCGCAAGCATTGGTGCAGAACTTCGGCGAGCAATGGCTGCAAACCCGCAACTTGGACTTGGTAAGTCCCGACGCCCACATCTTCCCGGGGTTCAACGAGACCCTCCGCCGTTCCATGCGTCGCGAAACCGATTTGTTATTTGCCACGATCATTCGCGAAGATCGGAGCGTGCTCGATTTTCTCACCGCGGATTTTACGTATGTCAATGGACCGTTGGCCCGGCTATACGGGATTGACGGGGTCAAAGGCGACAAGTTCCAGCGGGTGTCCTTGAAAGGCACCGGCCGGGGGGGGTTGCTCACGCATGCCAGCGTGCTTACCATCACGTCCAATCCCACGCGCACTTCGCCGGTCAAACGTGGTAAATGGGTTCTGGAGAATCTCCTCAACGCGCCCCCGCCGCCCCCGCCGCCCAACGTGCCGGCATTGAACGAATCCCAGGAAGCCGCCGCCAACACGACGTTGCGTCAGCGGATGGAGCAGCATCGGGCCAATCCCTTGTGCGCTTCGTGTCACGCGCGCATGGACCCCATCGGCTTTGGACTGGAAAATTTCGACGGCATCGGCGCTTGGCGCCAAAAGGACGGTGGCTTGCCCATCGATCCTGCGGGGCAGTTGAACACGGGGGAAACTTTCGCCGGCGCCGCCGATCTGCGCCATCTGCTCGCCACGGCCAAACGCGACCAATTCGTCCGCTGCGTAGCGGAGAAATTGTTGACCTACGCGCTGGGACGCGGTCTGGAATATTACGACCGGTGCGCCGTGGACCGGATGGTGCAAAACGTGGCCAAACAGGACTACCGGTTCTCATCGTTCATTTTGGAAATCACGCGCAGCGCCCCTTTCCAAATGCGCCGCGGCGAAGGCGAACGGCTGGCGCAGGTGGACCGATGAGATTTTGACCAGGAGCGCGCCCGCCTCGGGCGCTGTCAACGGCGCCTCGCCGTTGACTCCGCCCGCCAACGCCAGCCACCGATCAGAAGCACGGTTCCATCCGCGGCCGGCGCGAGGCGCATCGACCGACAGGCGAGGCGCCTGTGCTCCCTTTCAGAAACGCCACCATCCACACTTGTCGGCTTCAATGGAGACGCCGCAGAAAACCGAAATGTCCGCTTGCTTGCACCCATTCACGGCCTTACTGTCGCCTATTAGAAAACACATAGGATGAAGCGTATGACCCGAAAATGGCAGATTCCCCGACGGACCTTCCTGCGCGGCCTGGGCGCGACGATGGCGTTGCCCGCGCTCGAAGCCATGGTCGCCCCAATCGACTTGCTGGCCAAGAACACCAACCACACCCACAATGGCAGCCATCCGTTGCGCCTGGCGTTCGTGTATGTGCCCAATGGCGCGAACATGGCCGACTGGAAACCGAAAACGGAAGGCACCGATTTCGAATTGCCCTACATCCTCGAGCCGCTGAAACCGGTGCGGAACGAAGTGCAGGTGCTGACCGGACTGGCGCAGGACAAGGCGTTTCCGAACGGGGACGGCGCCGGAGACCACGCCCGGGCCAGCGCCACGTTCCTGACTGGCTGCCAGGCCCGCAAGACGGCCGGCGCGGACATTCACGTGGGCATCTCCGTCGATCAAGTCGCCGCGCAGCGGTTGGGCCGGTTGACACGGTTGCCGTCGTTGGAGTTGAGCACCGACCAGGCGCGGCAGGCCGGCGCCTGCGATTCGGGTTACAGTTGCGCCTATCAGTTCAACATTTCCTGGAGCGGCGAGAGCACGCCCTTGCCGCCCGAGGCCAATCCGCGACTGGTCTTCGAACGGTTGTTCGGCAACGATCGCCCGGCGGAAATGACCGAGAGCCGCGCCCGCCGGGAACACTATCGCCAAAGCATATTGGACCTGGTGCAGGAAGACGCCCGGCAGTTGAAGGCCCAACTGGGCCGCACGGACCAGCGCAAACTGGATGAATATCTTACCTCCGTTCGTGAATTGGAACGGCGCGTGGAACAAGCGGAGCAATTCACTGCCTCCTTGCCGAACGCCACCAAGCCTGCGGGCATCCCCCGCGAATACGAACGGCACCTCGAGCTGATGTTTGACCTACTGGCGCTGGGATTTCAAACCGACACCACGCGCATTGCGTCATTCATGATGGCGCACGACGGCAGTAACAAGCCCTATCCGTTCATTGGCGTCTCTGAGGGGCACCACGACCTTTCCCACCACCAGAACAAGGAGGAGAAGAAACACAAGATTGCCCGGATCAATCATTTTCACCTCACCCAGTTCGCCCGGTTTCTGACCAAACTCAAAAGCATTCCGGAAGGCAACGGCACGCTGCTGGACCATTGCATGATCGTTTACGGCAGCGGCCTGTCCGACGGTAATCGGCACAATCACGACGACCTGCCCGTCCTCGTGGCCGGTGGCGGCGCCGGCACCTTAACGCCCGGCCGGCACGTGAAGTTCAGCAAGACGCCGATGAACAATCTTTACCTGGCTCTGCTCGAACGGATGGGCGTCCCGACGCAACAATTGGGCGACAGCACTGGAATCTTGCGGGGTATTGGTCCGGAGCTGAGCTGAGTTGCGTTGAGCAAGCCTTCGCTATTCGGCGGCGTTTGAAATGGCCGGGCCCGACCAGGAAGATGCAAATATCCTGAGTGTTTCTTTCGTAGGCGACGTAGTTAAAAGGAAAGCTGGCGTTCTGAAGAACGTTGTGGCTGATCGCGGAATGTAACGGAATCGGATTAAAACATGAAAAATAAGGCAAAGAAACACTTGAGCACTTGTCTGGCCTTGGGGCTGGCGGTGGGTATGACGGGTATTGCTTTTGGCGCGGCTGACAACGGCAAAGCCACGACCAAACCCTATCCGCTGGACACCTGTGTGGTTTCGGGCAAGAAACTTGAACTGACCTCCTCGACGCTATACTCCTTCAATTATAAAGGGCAACAAATCACGATGTGCTGCCAAGGCTGTCGCGAGGACTTTCAGAAAGCCCCGGCCAAATACATGGCCAAAGTCACCGCGGCGGCCAAGCTCGTGAAACCGTATCCGCTCAAAACCTGTGTGGTCTCCGGCGAGACCTTGGGCGAAATGGGCAATCCGTACGTCTTTGTCTTTCACGGGCAAGAACTCAAGTTGTGTTGTAAAGGCTGTCTGAAGACCTTTAGCAAAGAGCCCGAGAAATATCTGGCCAAGATGCGGGAATCGAAGTCGTCCCATTGACCAGTCTCCAAACCTCCGTCCCGACGCACTGAGGAACTTGGTTCAACTTCCTCTGCGCTTCGGTTTCTGCGCAGGCTGGAATTGATAAGTGCCGTTGGACTGCCGGCAGGCCCATTCGGTCCGCAATCCGCGTCGCCTTAGCCGTATCCATTCAGTAGCTGGAGCAGCGATGACGCGATTCGGCGCGGTAGGACAGGCGTCTCGCCTGTCTCGGATAACGAAGGGCGTTCTCACTTATGGGTGACCTTGGAAGAGTCCCAGCCCAGCGATGCAAGTCGGTGGCTTCGTTCCATTCGGGACAGGCGGGACGCCTGTCCTACTGAATAGTCACGGCTTGGGGTGAATCTACATCCCCTCGTTCACTGCCTAACGAATCATTTCACCGCCAGTTGCCGGGTAATTTGAAACTTCTCGATCCGTTTGCGCAGTGTCGCCCGGGTGATGCCCAGCAACCGGGCCGCCTGCACCTGATTGCCGTTGGTATCCATCAGGGCCTGAATGATCAGTTCCCGTTCGACTGCCGGTAGAATTTTGAGCGCCGGTTGCTGGCGCGCCCATTGAAACAGCCGTTGCGCCAGGGCGGGAATCTCTTCCGGAATCACGGGCAGCTCGTCCCCTCGGGAAGCCACTCCCGCGGACGAAGGAGTATTTGCGGTTGGCGCGCCCGCGGTTCGATGGGCCGTGATTTCCGCAGGCACATCGCTCAACAGGATGGCGTCGCCCTTGCAGACCACCAAGGCGCGTTGAATCACGTTCTCGAGTTCCCGCACGTTGCCCGGCCAATCGTAATGGGCCAGGGCCTCGATTACCTCAGGGGTGACAGATTTCGGACGTTTCGAGCCTTGGCCGGTGAATTTCTTCAAGAAATAATTCACCAACAAGGGAATGTCATCGCGCCGCTCGCGCAGTGCCGGCATGGCCAGGCGAACCACATTAAGGCGATAAAACAAATCCTCGCGGAACTCCCGGCGGGCAACGGCGGGTTCGAGGGATTTGTTGGTCGCGGCAATCACGCGCACATCGACCTGAATCGGTTGATTGCCGCCCACCCGTTCAAAGGTGCCCGATTGTAGGACGCGCAGAATCTTGGCCTGCGTGGCGAGCGGCATGTCGCCGATTTCATCGAGGAAGATCGTGCCGTGATTGCACTGCTCGAATTTGCCCACCCGCTGGTTGGTCGCCCCGGTGAAGGCGCCGCGTTCGTGCCCAAATAATTCGCTTTCGAGCAGGTTCTCCGGGATCGCCGCGCAATTGATGGCGAGGAACGGTTTCTCCGCGCGCTGGCTGTGATGATAGATGGCGCGGGCCACCAATTCCTTGCCGGTGCCGCTCTCGCCCGTGATCAGCGCCGTCGCGTCCGCCGCGGACAACTGACCGATCAGCTTGAACACGTTTTGCATCGCTTCGCTGCGGCCTACGATGCCCACGTCGTAATCCTCCGATTCCAACAATGGTTGGTAGGATACCACCCGCTTCATGTCCTGGGCCGCCTTCAAGGCCGACAACACGATCTGCTTGAGCTTGGGCACGTCGAACGGCTTGAGCAAATAATCATAGGCGCCTAATTTCATGGCCTCGATGGCGGTTTGCGTCGTGCCGTACGCAGTCATCATGATCACCGGCAGTCGCGCATCGGTTTGGCGCAAACGGCGCAAGGTTTCCAGGCCGCTCAGGCCACCCATCCGCACGTCCATGATCACCAAGTCGGGTTTGAGCCGGGGAATGACTTCCAGCCCTTCTTCGCCGCTGTTGCAGGTTGTGATGTCAAGCTCGGGCGAATCGAAAATGCGGCGGAAGGAATATTGGACATCCGCCTCATCGTCTATCAATAACAGTTTGTTCATCCAGATCGTGACTGTGGCCAAAGCCGGGAGATGAGTCAAGTCGGGCTCGGAAAAACGCGGCTCAAGGAATGGCGGCGATCGACAGATGGCGTGACCATCGGCCTGCCCGCATCAATTCTGCGCACGAAACCGTTTGACTTGGCGGAACGGCTGAACATAATCGATTTCAATTAGCGAAGATATGGCGAGACTTGTCCTCCTAAGCGAAGGCTTGACCGGGCGCACGTATGAACTGAAGGTCGAAAAGACCACGGTTGGACGGGTGTCGGATAATGCCTTCGAGATCTCCGAGGCGTCCGTGTCCAGTCATCACGCTGAAATCATTCTCAAAGGCAACGAGGTGTTGATCCACGATTTGGACTCCACCAACGGAACCTTTATCAACGGCCAAAAAATCTCCGAAGCCGTGTTGAAGCCCGGTCAGATTCTTCGTCTGGGAATGGTGGAAATGCGTCTGGAAACTGGGGAAGCGGCGCCGTCCAAGCAAAACTTTGACCAGACGCGCGTCATTCCGCAGGGCGTCAAGCTGGACGAATTGAAAGGTGACCGCGCGCCCTTGGACCTCAAGAACACCGCCTTTTCCAAGAAAAGCAACAAGTTCACCACCTACTTTATCATCGGCGCGGGCATCGTCGGCCTGATCCTGATTGGCCTGCTGGTTTACGTAACCATGTTGCGGTAACCATGCTGCGCCATTAACCCTTCAACCATTGGGCCGCCTCGCCCGCCGAATAGGTGATGATAATGTCGGCGCCAGCCCGGCGAATGGCCAGGAGGGTTTCCAGAGTCGCCGCCCGTTCATCAATCCAGCCTTTCGCCGCAGCCGCCTTGATCATCGAATACTCCCCGCTGACCGCATACGCTGCCGTCGGATAGCCGAACTCGGTTTTGACGCGATAAACAATGTCCAGATACGCCAGCGCCGGCTTGACCATCACCATGTCCGCGCCTTCCTGAATGTCCTGCGCCACTTCGCGCAGCGCTTCGCGGGCGTTGGGCGGATCCATCTGATAACTTCGGCGGTCGCCGAATTTGGGCGCCGATTCCGCCGCTTCCCGAAACGGTCCATAATAAGCCGACGCAAACTTGGCCGCATACGACAGGATGGGCGCATCGGTGAATCCGGCCTGGTCCAACGCTTCGCGAATGGCTCGCACCCGGCCATCCATCATGTCGCTGGGCGCCACCACATCCGCGCCGGCCTCGACGTGGCTGCGGGCCGTCTGCGCCAGCAGTTTCAGGCTCGGGTCGTTGAGAATGCGCGTCCCTTGCGCGTCGCGTTGGACGATGCCGCAATGGCCGTGGGTCATGTATTCGCACAAACAGACGTCGGTGATGACCAGCAATTCGGGCAGTTCCTTTTTCAACAAGCGCACGGCCTGCTGCACGATGCCATTGCGCGCGTAAGCACCGCTGGCCTTCAGATCCTTGCGCTCCGGAATGCCAAACAGCAGGACCGCGGGCACGCCCTGTTCCTGCGCGCGTTTCGCTTCCTTGAGCATTTCATCCGGCGACAATTGAAACACCCCCGGCATGGCTGGCACCGGATGCCGGACCCGCCGGCCGGGCCGCACAAACAAGGGCAACACCAACTGGTCCGCACTGAGCCGCGTTTCGGCCACCCAATGGCGCAAGGCCGGCGTCTGCCGCAAGCGCCGGAGTCGTTGCGTGGGAAACGATGCCATCAAAGACTGGTTCATGCGCGCACCTTACCGAAGCCGCGCGTTTCCTGCAACGCTGCGGTTGGCGCAGACTGGGCTCCTCAGCCGATGGGCAGTTTGCGGTCATTCGGAACAGTCGAGACGGCTGTCCTACTGAGAGCGCCAAACGAGAATCCATTGTCTTTCCATTTTCCCGAGAACTCGTTAGCCTTGGTGCCATGAATCCATTGCTTGTTCGTTCCCGCTTAAGGCTCACCGGTATCTTGTTCCTGGGATTGTCCGTGCTGCCGGGTGTACGCGCGGCGAACTGGCCCCAGTTCCGCGGCCCCACGGGCCTGGGTTACACCGAGGCAACGAACCTGCCGTTACAATGGGGCGGACCAACACGTGAAAACGTGCTGTGGCAGTCGCCGCTCAAAGGGCAGGGGCATGCCAGTCCCATCGTGTGGAATGACACCGTGATCGTTTGCACCGCTTACTGGCCACCGGACGCCGGCGCCCATGAGAAGGTCATTCCCGAACACCACGTCCTGGGCTATCGGGTCAGCGATGGGAAGCTGCAATGGGACACGAGCGTGCAGCCCGGTTCCTGGTTGCGGACGGATTTCCGGAGCGGCCCTGGAGGCGGTTACGCCGCGCCAACGCCGACCACGGATGGTGAACTGATTTTTTGCGCGTTTGGTTCCTCGGTGTTGGCGGCCCTCGATTTCCAAGGTCGCATTATTTGGCGGAAGGAAATCATTCCCCACACATTCGACGTCACCTTGGGCAGCAGTCCAGTGCTTTATCAGGACACGGTCATCCTGCTCTGCGCCATGGCCAAATCCAGTGATTCGCGAGTGGTCGCGTTCGACAAAGTCACGGGCGCGGTGAAATGGCAGCGGAGTTTTCCGGACATGGCTTTCGGGCACAGCACGCCGTTGATCATCGACGTGAATTCCCAACCGCAAATGCTGCTGTTGGCTTCGGGCGGTAGTCCGAAAGACAACGCCCTGCGGAGCGTCGATCCCAACGACGGCAAACCCCTCTGGTGGTGCGGGGGCGCCGGCGACGCCGCATCGCCCGCATACGCCGCCGGGATGGTTTATTTCGACAGCGGACGCGGCGGTCCGGGCATTGCGGTGGATGCCACTGGAACGGGTGATGTCTCCGCCGCGCACATCCGTTGGACGATTCCCAAGTGCCTGAGGGAATCGGTTCGCCGATCATTGTCGGCTCGCGCGTGTATCGTCTTCACAATCCATCCATCCTCAAATGTTGGGATTTGGCGACCGGCAAAACCCTGTATGCCGAGCGACTGGAAGGGCTTTCCACCGCTTGGGCAAGTCCCATCGCCGATCCCGCGGGGCGAATCTATTTTGCCAATGCGGGCAAAAGTTACGTGCTCCAGGCCGGTCCGGAATTCCGGGTGCTGGCGGTGAACGACCTCGGCGATGGCAACCATCCTTCCCCGGCGGTTGCGGGAGACCGGCTTATTCTGGTCGGCCTGAAAAACCTCTATTGCATTGGCCGGCGGGAATGATGTGGGGCGGAAGAGCGCCGCAAATTTCCTTCGATCGAGATGGCGGCGGCTTACCGAGACGCCGCTACGGTTAGCGTTTTGCCATCTTGTCCAGTGCCGCCATGGGGAATTCCTTGGAAGGCGCGTGTTGTTCGCGCATGATCCGTTCGAGCTTGGCCACGATGTCGGCGTGCTGGGCGGCAACATCCCGACTTTCACCCGGGTCCTGGTCGAGATCGTACAAGGCCAAGTGCAGTTGCGGCTTGGCGTTCTGGCCGGCCGGCTTGAGGTGTTGGCGGATGCCCTTCCAATTCCCGACCCGTACAAACTGCTGGCCTCCGTAACCGGGAAATTCGCGATACAGAAAAGGGCGCGGTTCCTGCCGTTGCCCAAGCAGTGTTGCGGCAAAGCTTAGGCCGTCAAGGTCGCGCGGGATGGCGCTTTTGCAGCCGGCCAGTTCCAGCAGCGTTGGCATCCAATCTTCGAAACCGGTGAGGCGATCCGACGTGGTGCCGGGCTGGATGTGCCCCGGCCAGCGGACGATCATTGGCACGCGAATACCACCTTCGTACAGGGAACCTTTCAGTCCGCGAAACGGTCCGGCCGACTTGAAGAACTCCGAGTCTGAACCGCCTAAACGGTTGTAGGTCGGGCCATTGTCGGACGTGAAAACAACAATGGTCTTTTCCTCCAGGCCGAGTTCTTTGACCAAAGCCATCAGCCGCCCCACTTCGCGATCCAGTCGGGTAACCATGGCCGCGTATGTCGCTCGCGGTGTCCGGTTGGGCAAGTAACCATGACCGCCGGGATAAGGCGGGTCGGACCAGCGATTGGTGTATTCGGCCAGGGAATCCGCCGGCACTTGCAGCGCCAGATGCGGGACCACCGAGGGCACGTACAGAAAAAACGGCCGGTTCCAGTGTTCCCGGACAAATCGCAGCGCCTGTTTGTGAATCAAATCCGGCGCGTAATCTGTGCCGATGTAACCGGCGTAGGACGCGGGATCGTTCGGGTCGGCATCGGCCGGCAATTTAGCGTACGGAGAAAAGGGCTCGTTGTTCAGGCTGACGCGCCGGTCGTTGTCCCACAGGTAGGTAGGGTAGTAATTGTGCGCGTGGCGCTGGCAATTGTAGCCGTAGAAGCGATTGAAGCCTTGTTTCAACGGGTCGCCCGTGCTGCCCGGCCCGCCCAGGCCCCACTTGCCGAAGGCGCCGGTGACGTAACCCTGTTGTTGGAACGCTTCTCCCATCGTGACCGTGGCCTCCGGAATCGGGAACTGGCCCTCGGGTTTCATCTCGCGATTGTCCCGAACGAACGCGTGCCCCGGATGTTTGCCAGTCATCAGCACACAGCGCGATGGCGCACAAACGGCGTTGCCGGCGTAGTGCTGCGTGAACCGCATGCCTTCGGCCGCCAACCGATCAATGTTCGGCGTGCGAATCTTTTGCTGTCCATAGCACCCCAGTTCGGCGTACCCAAGGTCGTCAGCCATGATAAACATAATGTTGGGGTGGGCCGGGGCTGCGGCGGCCGACGCGGCAGGAACGCTGGGCAACGTAAGGGCGCCCAGCAACATGATGGCTTTGACAGCGGGATGCTTGATGAAGGTGGTCATGACCGTGAAGTTCCCAAACGGTCTGCCCTTTGAACAGTCTGAATTTTCAAACCGCTATGGAAGCGTAACCGACCGATAGAAGCAGGGGGAGAAATTGGTCGAGCCGGGGTGAACCAGGTCCAACATCCCCATGGGTGTGTTGGTGATGAGCCACGTGTTCCAGGTTTGCAGGTCGGTCGAATACTGAACTGCAAATTGTCCTTCGGGTTGACCGGTCAGCCGCAATTGGTTTTCTCCGGAAGGGCCGGCCCCCAGCGGAGTCAGTTGCGACGGTGTAGCCAGGCGGTAGTTCAAATGCACCACACCGCTGGCGCCACCGACCCCGTCCACCGCGAAGTAATATACCGTGCCCGGCGTCACGTCGAACATCACCGCGCTGTCGAAGCCATCCATTCCGCCGTCGTTATCGCAGGCGACGGGGATCAGGCTCTCAAAGGTGTCGCCGCCAGTGTACACAGCCAGCACGGTGTCGAAATCGCTGCCGTCGGTATTGAGATAGAGCGCCCCGTTGGCTTCGGCCAGATAGGCAAACCAGTGCGAGGCCCCGCCGGCTTCGCCACAGTGATTGGGTTCGCCCGGTTCCTTGCTTGCCCCGGCGGTGCTGAATACTTGCGATCCCGAATAACCGCGGCTGACCGTGAACCCTCTGGTGCCGCCTTTGCCGCTGGCAAGCGCTGGGGCAAAACCAAACAGCCCAGCGCCGCCCAGCCGCAGTGGTTTGCCTGAGCGAATTAGATGCACCAGCTTGTTGTAGGCGCGCACGTCCTCGATTTCATCTCCGGTTTGGTTGAATTGCAAGTCGGCGACGGGGCTTTCGACGTAATAACTGCCCTGGCTAATCTTCACCGAGTATTTACCGACCTTGAGGGCGTCGGCGTTGGTGATGACCAGTCGATTGGTGATGGCATTCGGAATGGGCAAACCATTGAATAACCACTGGTAACTCAGCGCCGGGTCGGTGCTGTTCGCGAGTTCGACCTGGAAGACCACCAGGTTGCTGAGCACAATCGTCTGGCTGACCGGCTGGACCGTAATCTGGGGCAGGCGATTGGTGGTGGTGAGAAAATTCCATTGCAACACCACGTTCCCTGCGGCGCCGTTTAGGCCGTCCACCGCGATGCGATACCATTCCCCGGCCACGGTATTGAAGGACACGGCGCTGGTCAAAAAACCGCCGCGGTCTTCGTCGCTGGCGACTTCCGTCAGGGCGTCCACAGTGTCGCCGGTGTACACGGCCAGCAGGGTGTCAAAGTCGCTGCCGCGGGTGTTGAACGTGGCAATTCCGTTGCCGGGCGCCTGCCAGGTGAGCCACAAAATCTGCCGCCGGGCAGGCCGGCATGGTCGGGTTCGCCTGGTTCAACCGTGGCGCTTGTGTTGTTGGCTGTGCCCCGGCCGCTGGAATCGGTCAACAGCACTTGATCGATGAAATCGTCCATCAGCGGCAACTCGTCCAACCTCACCCGCACCCAGGCCGGTGGGCTTTCGAGGGCGTCCCAGGCACTTTGAACGGCCACCGTATAACGGCCACCATCACTCACCTGCACGGGATCGATAACCAGGGTGGCATTGGTGGCGCCGGGCAGGTTGACCCCGTTGCGCCGCCACTGGACGGACAATGGCTCGCTACCCACGTAGCCGACGTTCAGCACCAGCGCATCGCCTTCCATTATGATCTGGCTCAACGGTGGCTGCGTGATGGCCAGTGGCTGCGGCGGCACAACGTCCAGCAGCGCTGCCGGACTGAGAACGGCGCCGGTGGCACTGCGAACCAGAACCGAGTAGGCGCCAGCGTCGGCCAGTTGAACCGGGTCCAACAGAAGAATGGCATTGGTGGCGCGCGGAATGGGATTGCCATTGAACCACCATTGGTAGGTGACGGAACTGGCGCCCGTTACGGTAACCGCAAACTTTACGCGGCCGTCCACGTAACCCTGTTGGGTTTGCGGCGCCATCTCTATGGCCGGCATGCCGGGCTGCGTGTATTTCAGGACCAAATAATCCTCGTCGGACGTGCTCCCGCGCGACGTGCCGCCCACGACCACCTCGCCGGCGGCATTCACCGCGACGGCGCTCCCGCGATCCTCCATTCCGGCGTAGTCATAGTTTTCCTGCCATTGGAGCTGGCCGTGCGCGTCGTATTTGACCGTTAGCACGTCGCTGGTGGAACCACTGTCGCTGGTGCCGGTGACATAGACGTTGCCCGCCAAATCCAGCGCCAGGGCGGTCGCGGCGTCCTTCCGCGGCAAGGAGTGGATGGCCACCCAAAGCAGGTTGCCGTCGCGATCATACTTGAGCGTGCCGAAGTTCTCGTTATTGGCGGCGGAAACGACGCCGGCAACGAACACATTGCCCTCGCGATCGACCGCCAGCGCGGCGGGGGCGTCGTCCTTCTGGTCCGGCCCATCGTAACGGCGCGCCCAGAGTTGGTGGCCGTTCGCGTCGTACTTGACGGTGGCGAAATCCTGTTTGGTGCTGTCGCCTTCGGAAGTCCCGGTCACAATCACATTGCCCTCACCGTCCAGCACCAGGGCGACGGCCAAGTCCGATTTGTTGCCGGGACTGGAATAGGTGGCCACCCAGAGCAGGTTGCCATCGGGATCATATTTGATCGTGGTAAAATCCTGGCCGTCGGTCAGGCCCACGGCCCCGCCGGTGACATAGACGTTGCCCAATGGGTCCACGGCCAAGGCGCGCGCCTGGTCCGGATGCTGGGCGGGACCGTCGTAACGCGTGGGCCAGAGACGAGCGCCGTTGGCCCCAAACTTGACGGTCGTGTAATCGCCGCCGGTGTTTCCCGTGACAATCACAGCGCCGGAATCATCCACGGCCACGCAGCACGCCGCGTCATCGACACTGTAGGAATAACGCGCCGTCCAGAGGGTGTTCCCGGTTGGACCGTATTTGAGCGTGGCAAAATCGGAATTGCCGCCGCGGGATTCGCCAGTGACATACACGTTGCCCGCGAGATCCACGGCGAGGCCGTTGGCTTGGTCGTAATCATTGCCGGGCCCATCGTAGCGATTGGTCCACAGGGCCGTTCCGTCCGAAGCATATTTCACTGTCAGATAGTCCAGGCTCGAAGCGTCGCCCTCGGAGGTGCCCGTGACGAGCGTGTTCCCGGCGGCATCGAGCACCATAGCCCGGAGTTCGTCAGCGCGGTTGGCGGGACCGTTGTAGCGCGCGGTCCAGGCCAGCGTGGGCGAGGTGGCGTTGACGATAGGCTGGCTGGCGGCAAACTCCGAGGTGTTCCCAGCCGAATCCGTGGCCGTTGCCGAGACAACGCGAGCCTCGGGATCCGGGGCCGGTAAGGTGACCCTAAACGCCGCCTGGCCCGCGGCGTTGGCTACTACGTTGACCGCACCGAGGAATGATTTGCCTTCGCCAAAGCCGGATGCATCCATCGCCGGGCTCGCAAAGAACTCGAGCCAGTAAGTGAGGTTGGGCAGGCTCTTGAGCGTGCCAGCGAGCTCGAGGGTGTTGCCCTGGTTCGTGGCCGAGTTGATGACCGGATAGTTTTGGAGGCTGTTGGCGCCGGAGTCGGTGTCGGTGGAATCGTTCGGTTCCACCCCGGCCGTTGCCAGATCGATGCCCAAACCGGCGTTTTCAAAAATGGAGTTGCCCAGCACGGTATTGGTGGCCCAGAGCACCCAAACACCCGGGCCGCCGTTGAAGGCGATGGTATTGCCGGCGCCCGCGTTTGTGCCGCCCACGGAACATCCGGGCGCGTTGGTTAGAAAGATTCCGCCCAGTGCATTGCCAAGGTGGCGTGAACCGGAGTAATCCGTGCCGATGAAGTTGCCTGCGATGGTGTTGTTGAAACAGTTGTTCAGGAACAGGCCGTAATCGTTGATGCCGGTGCCGTGGCTGCCCGCGATGATGTTGCCGGCTCCGGGATCCGAACCGCCAATCTGGTTGTTGGAGGCGTTGGGATTCGTCAGCAGGATCGCCGGGCCCATATTTCCGAGCGGTTGCGTGCCGCTGGCGTCCGTGCCGAGGTAATTGCCCTGGATGATCTGGCTCCCGGAGTTTTGCAGGTAAATCCCGCCCGTCTGATTGTCACTGATCACGTTTCGCTGGGCGGGGGCCGGGCCGCCGATGCGAGCGCCGCCGGCGGTGGACCGGATGCCATAGCCGCGATTGCCCGCCGGGGTGACGCCATCCACGTCCACGCCGATGAAATTTCCCTCGATCTGGGTATCCGCAAACCCGAACAAATAAATACCGTCGGCATCGAAATTCAGAATTGCCAGGCCCTTGATGGCGCAGCCGGTATCGTTGATCGCGAGGCCCTTGGCGCCGTCACTGTTCCCGCTGCCGATCAGGCGGATCAGGATCACCGCATTGTTGCCGTTGGAAAGCGTGTTGGCGCTGGCGCCCGGTTGGGTATAGCCGTCAATGGCAACCGGCTTGGTGATGTTGGGCAAAGCGCCGCTGACCGCGCGGACGGTGTGAGGCCCCGCGCCGGGGATGGCGAACTGGATGGTGTCCGCATCCGAGGATGCATTGGCGTCGGCGATGGCCTGGCGCAACGTGCCGGCACCGCTGTCATTCGTCGAGGTCACGGTAAATATTGCTGCCTGGCTCGCGTCGCAGAGCGGTCAATAATAGCAGGCCACCAACGGCCGCTTGGACCAGAGGCCACACTCGGTGGACAAAAAAGCAACGTTTCATAGGCCAGTTCGAAGGGATGGGGAAGGCACGGGAACGATTCGTGGACGGCATGAACCGTCGCCTCGCTCGAAATACTTGAGCGACTTTGACATAAAAGCTGGGTAAGGCACGGAAAGCACGTGGTGCCGGCGGAATTCACGGCCCGGGGCGGTTGCGCGCCACGAGCCCAAAAGCCGCCGCACCATTCTCAAGGAAAATCCGGTGTGCTCTGATACTCACTGCTTTTTGGCGTCCAAACCGCGAAGCATTCGGACCACGTGGTTTAATTCAAAGCAGAGGGGGTGCCAGAGTGAGGCGCATGAAGATTAGAACGGGTAGGGAACTGGTGCGGCCTGCGCCAATTCACCGCCCGCGGCATCCGCTCGGCTGGGCTCCACGGAGTCTCGCCCTGTGGAGTCGGCGTTGCGGGCAAAGAACGCCGAACGATTCGTGAGGCGCAGTTTATGGGGAAACAAAAAAAAATCAGGGCGGTGCCGCAGCACCGCCCTGCCTTGAGCGAAATGAAATGATCGGTAGCGCCCTTACTTCTTCGCCGGTTCTTTCGGGGCGGCGGGCGGTTTGATGCCGAGCAGTTCGATGTCGAACAGCAAGACGGAGTTTCCCGGGATATTGGGCCGACCGTTGGGGCCGTACGCCAGATCGGGCGGGATGACGAGTTGCCATTTCGAACCGACCGGCATCATGAGCAGCGCTTCGGTCCAGCCCTTGATCACCCCGGTCACCGGGAACGTGGCCGGTTCGCCACGACGATAGGAACTGTCGAATTCGGTGCCGTTCGACAACGTGCCGCGGTAGTGGACGATTACGGTGTCGTTGGTGGTCGGCTTGGGACCGGTGCCCATGGTGATGACCTTGTATTGGAGACCGCTCGGGGTGACTTGGACCCCTTCCTTTTTTTTGTTGGCGGCCAGGAAGGTTTCGGCCTCCTTGAGGTTTTCGGACGCCTCGGCTTTGCGTTTGGCCGTCTGTTTTTCGCGTAATTCGGTTTGGAAGGTGCGCATGGTGTTGCGGGCTTCTTCGTCGGTCATCAGGGTCTTGCCGCCGGAAAGGGCGTCCTTCAGCCCCTTCAGGTACATCTCGGGATTGACCTCGACGCCACTTTGTTTCATGGAATGGCCCATGTTCATGCCCAGCATATAACTCACTTTATCTTCCGGAGTTTTGAAGGGGCTGTCCTCCGCGGCGACGAGGGTCAGGGTCAGGCTGGTTAGCAAAATAGTAGTCAATGATAATTTCATGTTAGCGATCTTCAACGGACTTGCCCGGGATCGGAAATGGCTTCGGCCCAGACAACCAAGTTAATTGTCAAGTTGCCAAACTAATCGGTATTACCCGCTCGTCAAGGCCAAGCTCCGGCTCGACAAGGATTTTCCTAGTGGCGAGCCAACCGTGGTTTGTGACAAAGTCAAATCACCGTTGCCTTGGCAAGCATTCCTAAATGCCCGAACAGCATACGAAGCGCCCAGTGCCGGCACCGGATTGGCCTGAAGGCGTGAACACCGGTGAGCTACGGGCTCAAGTGCGCGTGCGCAAGGCGTGACGGATTTTTGTTGATGACAATTTGATTCGGGTGGCGGAGCGTATCCTCAGCGGGGTTCCCCCCAACCCCCACCTCCCTGACGCCCGCTGCCCGAATCGTTTTTCTTCTATTGACATTGCCCGCTGACGCGGAAAGCTCAGCCGGTTGTCGCATTAGTCATGATTGCCGAAAACAGAAGGCGAACCATTGTGAACCTGGCTGCTGTTTCCCGTGTCCTGGGGGGGGCGGTAATGGCGGCCGGAAGCCTGTTCGTGTTCGGCTGGCTTTTCCATCTGGAAGCGCTGCAAGGCGACTGGCTGGGACCGGCCCCGGTGGTTCCAACAGCGGCCGTGGCGTTTCTGCTGGCCGGCGCCGCTTTGGCTGGCTTAAGCTTTCCCTCGCTCGGAGCGGGTTCTCGTTGCGTAGTCAGAATAGTGGCCGGCGCGACCGTCACGGTGGGCGGGTTGGCCCTGGTTCTGCGTCTATTTAGTTTTTTCAATGATCACCAACCGTTGCTGCTCGAAAGCTCGATCCCAATGGGGCCCTGGAATCTGGGGAAAATGTCTGCCGAAACCGCTCTCAGTTTGGCCCTGATGGGAACCGCGTTGTTGCTCCTGGCGCGCCGGGATAATCGTGGATTTCGGCTGGCGCAGGGGCTGACGCTGGTGGCGTCGGGAATATCCCTGGTAGCCTTCCTGGGATACGCCTACGAAATCCGGGCCTTCAACCAGATTCATTTCCTGAAACCGATGCCGCTGCCAAGTTCGGTGCTGTTTCTGATGCTTGGCGCGGGTATTCTATGTGCCCAGAGCGGCTCCGGACTGGGCCGATTGTTGGCGGCCAACAACGCCGGCGGAATTTTGGTGCGCCGGTTGTTGCCGGTGGCCGTTGTGTTGCCGTTGGTCCTGGATGGGCTGCGGTTGATGGCCCAACGCGCCGGTTGGTTTGATCCGGAGGTGGGCGTGGCCTTGTTCGCGGTTTCCGACGTGGTCATTTTGTTTGGGTTGATCTGGTGGAACGGCCACTGGCTGGACACCATGGATACCGATCGCCACCGGTTGGTTGCCGAACTGCACCGGTCCCATGAACGGTTCGCCCGCATGTTCCAATCCAATCCCCTGCCCATCAGCCTGGTGGCTTCGGAGGGAAGCCGTTTCCTCGATATCAACGACGCGTTCACCCGCATGACCGGGTATAGCCGGGCGGAGACGCTGGGACGCACCGCCCTCGAACTGGGCCTATGGGTGCATCCGGAACGCCGGGCCGAATTGTTGCGTCTCATGGAACAACAAGGAGCGGTCGATGCGTTCGAATTCCAATACCGCACGAAAAAAGGTGAGGTGCGCGACGCGATGTCATTCACCGACCGTATCGAATTGGAAACCGGCCCGTGTTTCCTGTTCATTTCCAACGACATCACCGGTCGCAACCGGGCCGTCGAGGAACACGCGCGGCTGGCCGCCATCGTCAAGTCCGCCAACGACGCGATTATTGGCAAGACGCTCGCCGGCGTCGTCGTCAGTTGGAATGAAGCCGCGGAACGCACTTATGGTTATACCGCACAAGAGATGGTGGGCCAATCCATCAACCGGGTGGTACCGCCGGAACGGTTGCCGGAACTTGAGCAAATCAACCAAAGCATCCGGCGCGGTGAACGCGTGCGCATTCTCGAAACCTCCCGCATCCGCAAAGATGGCCGGCGCATCGTCGTGTCGCTGGCCGTCTCTCCGCTCAAGGATGTCACCGGCAAGGTGGTCGGCATTTCCACGATTGCTCGCGACATCACCGAACGCAAACGCGCCGAGGAACAAATCCGCCAACTCAACACCGAACTGGAGGAGCGCGTCCGGCAACGCACCGCGGAACTCGAAACCGTCAACCGCGAACTGCGTCAGGAAATCGTGCAACGTGAACAGACGCAGGAGGCGTTGCGCCAGAGTGAGGAACGGTTCCGTTTGCAGGTCGAACGGATGCCCATAGCCTGTGTGCTGCTCGATGCCGAGTTCCGCTTCCAGTATTGGAACCCGGCGGCCAACCGCATCTTTGGTTATTGTCCCAACGAAGTCCTCGGCAAGCATCCCGAGGAACTCATTATCCCGCCGGACACCCCCACCCAACTGAACGGCAGCCTGGCGCGGATGGCCGCCGAAAACACCACGATTCGCCGCGTGGGTGAGAACCGGACGAAGGATGGGCGGCGGATTACCTGCGAATGGTCCAACACGCCCCTGAAAGATGCCTCCGGGCAGGTGCTGGGTCTGCTGGCCATGGCCCAGGACATTACCGAACGGCGTCAGAAGGAGGCGGAGATCCGCCGGTTAAACCAGGATCTCGCCGAGCAGGTCGCCCGGTTGGAAGCGGCCAACAAGGAACTGGAGGCCTTCTCGTATTCCGTCTCGCATGATTTGCGCGCGCCTTTGCGCGCCATCGATGGTTTTGCCGGAATTCTAACGGAGGATTACTCGACGCGGCTGGACGCGGAAGGCCAGCGCCTCCTGGGCGTGATTTGCGGCGAAGCCAAGCGCATGGGGCAACTGATTGACGACCTGCTCAACTTTTCGCGGCTGGGCCGCCGCCCGGTGCAGTTCACGGATATCGACATGACCGCCCTCGCCCGCGGTGTCTTCCTGGAACTGACCGCCCTGGCCCCGGACCGGACCATTCAATTCGACTTGCAACCGCTGCCGCCAGTTTTTGGCGATCTTTCCTTGCTGCGTCAAGTGCTGGTGAATTTGCTCGGCAACGCCATCAAATTCACTCAGCCCCGCCACCCCGCTGTGATCACGGTCGGCGCCCATGCCGAACCCGGGAAAACGATTTATTACGTGCAAGACAACGGGGTGGGCTTTGACATGCATTACGCCCCGAAGCTGTTTGGCGTGTTCCAACGCTTGCACAGCTCCGACGAATTCGCCGGCACGGGGGTCGGGCTGGCGTTGGTGCAGCGCATTGTCCATCGCCACCACGGCCACGTCTGGGCCGAAGCGCAAGTCGATGTCGGGGCCACATTTTATTTTTCGCTGCCGACTCCCCCTGCTTAACTCCGGGACTGACCATGAATATTGAAAACGAAATTGAAATTCTCCTGGTGGAAGATAACCCGCACGACGCCGAGTTGGCTCTCCGCTCCCTTAAGAAACGGCACCTGGCCAACCGGCTCCTGTGGGTTAAGGATGGCGCGGAGGCCCTCGCGGTATTGTTTCCGGAACAGACGGGCTCCAAGGGGCTTCGACGCCCGAGCCTCCGGGTGATTCTCCTGGATTTGAAGTTACCCAAGGTGGATGGTCTGGAAGTGTTGCGCCGCTTGAAAAGTGATGAGGAGACACGAAAGATTCCGGTCGTGGTGTTGACGTCCTCCCGCGAAGAACAGGACGTCGTGAAGAGCTATCGCCTGGGCGTCAACAGTTACATCGTCAAGCCGGTGGACTTTGAACAATTCTCCGCGGCCGTGGCGGAAATGGGCATGTACTGGATGCTCCTCAATGAGCTGCCCGCCCGTCCACTCCCGGGAGCCACGGCCAGCAACCAACCCCTGGCAACATGAACGATCGAAAACATGTTTGGTGGGTACTGCTGGTCACGTTCGCCCTCGGCGCCAATGCCCTGGCGCAAGCCAAAGTCCTTTACGAAAAGACCTCCCCGTACAACACCATCGTGGTGACCGAAGACGAGCACGGGCTGCGCACGTTGCAGTTCGAAAAAAATGGCGCCCGGCAGAGCGTCGTCCAAGTGGGCGAGCCGGACCATCTCGAACTGCCTTATGTGCGGGCTTCGTTGCTGGGGTTGGTGTTGGTCGAAGAACCGCGCCGGATGCTGGTCGTCGGGGTGGGCGGCGGCACAATCCCAAGTTTTTTGCACCGGCACTATCCGCGGGCCACGGTGGACGCCGTGGACATTGATCCCGACGTGGTGGCGGTGGCCCGGCAATTCTTCGGCTTTCAGGAGGATGCCAATCTGCACGCCTACGTGGAAGATGGCCGGCGTTTCATCGAACAGCACACCAACCATTATGATCTGATTGTGCTCGACGCTTATGGCTCAGACAGCATCCCCTATCACTTGGCGACGCGCGAGTTTCTTCAGGCCGTGCGCCGCGCGCTGACACCGCGGGGCCTCGCCGTGGGCAATGTTTGGAGCCGGCCTTCGAACCGGCTCTATGATTCGATGGTGCGCACCTACCAGGACGTCCTTGACCAACTGTACATTTTGGATGCCGCCGCCACCGGCAACAAAATCTTCTTCGCCATCCCCCGCCCGGAACGTATCCGCCGAAATGACTTGATGCGCCGGGCCAGCGCCGTGTCGCAAGCGAAGCAATTCCCGTTGGACCTGGGGGCCCTACTCCGTTACGGCTTCCGGCGCGTGGGGAAGAACAACTTGCGTGGGCATGTGCTGCTGGACAAACCGGCGGAGCCGAAAAGCGAGTGACACGGCGGCGGTGAACGCCGGGAAGGCGCGGCAATCCCACCGAACCGATGAGCGTGGTCTGGTTCCGATAGCGGCCGCGGACTGCTGCGCTGATTTCTTCTTTGCTTGAAAGTTCCCTTGATCGGCTGCTCACACGTGGAACTTGAACAGCAGCACATCGCCGTCCTGGACGACATAGTCCTTACCTTCGATGCGGTAGTGGCCTTGTTCCCGGGCGTGGGCAATTGAACCGCCTTCCACCAGATGCCGCCAGTTCACCGTCTCGGCTTTGATGAAGCCGTGCTCGAAGTCGGTGTGAATTTTGCCGGCGGCCTTGGGCGCCGTATCGCCGGCGGTGATGGTCCAGGCGCGCGTCTCCGTGTCGTTGAAGGTGAAGAATGTCCGCAACCCGAGCAGTTGGTATGTCCCGCGAATGAGGTTGCTGACGCCGGTTTCGGTGACGCCCAATTCCTGGAGGTACTCGGCGGCTTCAGCCGGCGCCAGGTCGGCCAGGTCGCTTTCCAATTGGGCACTGAAAACGACCGGGTCGCAACCGTGCTGCGTGCGGGCGTATTCCTGCACGGCTTGCACGTGGGCATTGGCGTCGGCCGCCGCCAGTTCATTTTCCGTCACATTCGCCACGAACAGGGTGGGCTTGCTGGTCAACAAAAAGAAGCCTTGGGCCAGATGCTTTTCCTCCGGCGTGAAGTGGTAGGTAATAACCGGCTTGCCGGCGTTGAGATGCGGTTCCAATTTTCGGAGCAACGCTTCCTCGGCCAGGGCGGATTTGTCGCCGCGTTTGGCTTCCTTGGCAGTCTTCTCGAGGCGTTTATGTACCGCCTCCAGATCGGCAATGACCAGTTCGGTCATGACAATGTCGATGTCGCGCACCGGTTCAACCGAGCCGGTGACGTGGTGAATTTCCGAATCTTCGAAGCACCGTACGACGTGGACCAACGCATCGACTTCGCGGATGTGGCTCAAAAACTTATTGCCCAAGCCCTCGCCTTGTGACGCGCCTTTGACCAGCCCGGCGATATCGACAAACTCCATGGTGGCCGCAATGGCCTGAGGCGTTTTCGTGACTTGCTGCAATTCTCCCAACCGAGGATCGGGCACAGTGACGACACCGAGATTGGGTTCAATCGTGCAAAAGGGATAGTTCTCCGTCGCCGCTTTGTGCGCGCGGATCACGGCATTGAACAGAGTGGACTTCCCCACATTGGGCAATCCCACGATGCCGGCTTTGAGCATGGGTAAGTTTAGCGGCAAGACCGCCGCCCGCGGCCAGGAAAAAATCCTCAAAGATGGACGATCCTTCGGGGCTGAAACCTGTCGCCGGTTCCGAATGGTGCCACTCAAATCCATTTTGCATCGGAGACGTGAACGCTTTCAAAAAACGACAGTCGCAAATCAATCAGCCTGTCAAAATCCATTCATTCGTGGGCGATACCACCGTCCGCACCGTGCCTGCGGCGTGGTTGCAAAATCTTTGTACAACAATGTCTTCCGTATCGGAACCTGACCGTTCCGTGGCTCTGGCAAATGCTTTGCTCTAGCCCGCCACCAGCGACAACATGAAGAAAAGCAAATCAACTAAACCAGTTGGCCCAGCAACCAACCTTAAATCGAAGCCGGCGGTTTCAACCGCCCCGCAAAAAACAAAAACGACGGCCGTCAAAGGGCCGGTAACTGCCGTTGCGGCCCAACCGCGGGCAACGACGACCGCCGCCAAGGCAATGACGCCGCCGGCGCGCACCCGGATCGAAGCGATCATCGACGTGGGATTCGGCAACCATCTGCACATTCGCGGCCAAGGGCCGGGATTGAATTGGGATCAAGGAACCCCCATGCAATGTGTGGACGGCGTCAAATGGGTCTGGACCAGCCCCGGGGCCAACCAAGCCATCGCCTTCAAAGTGCTGCTCAACGATCAAGTTTGGGCCCATGGAGACAACGCCATGGCCTCGCCCGGCCAAACGTTGCAGATCACCCCGGTTTTCTAATACCGGACCCGCCGCGTTCCGGCCGGCACGTGCCGAACTGTTACTCGGAAATTGTCGAATGCGTACCGAAATTCCAGCCGCCACGGGTGGCTGGATGAGCGGGGCGTCCGACGGTTTCCGCGGCTTTCGGGGACGGGGTGCCCGCCTGGACGGGGCCGCGTTCGAAGGTCAACCACGCGAATCTGTCGCCGCCAAGTGGGCACGGCGATTGTGCCCTCAGTGGGCCGCCGGGCCGCGTTGATCGGTATTCTTCTGTAGAATTCAGTATTCAGTTGCATAAGTCACGTGGGGACCGGGCGCTATTGCCGCGGAGGATTTACCCGTCTCGACGCATGCCCGCCCCGTGGACTGATCCCATTCCGGCACCGAGAATGTTGGATTCCGGGCTGCGGCTCCGGTCCCCATTCGATACAGAAGAAAAACGGACGCACGATTACCGTAAACGTGCCGGATAACCCTTGGCCGTATGTATGCATTGACTGTGGCTGCGTTCGTGAGAACGCGGCTGACTTTAAAGGGAGCCACTGCGCCAACGGCAGCACTGGTCACCGGCAAGTGACCGGATTGCCTTCGCCTGGAGCAGGCGTTTGACCGCGCTGGTCAGCCGCGTTCTCACGAACGCAGCTACTCCAACTGAATCGTACGACTTAGCCGGAATGGTGGCGCGGATTAGAAACTCAGCAGCAACTGCCAGATGTACATGTTGCCGAGGGCTTCAGTGTCCTCCCAGATCTTCTGCACGAGTTTCGGGTCGCCCGTGATCTCCGGCAACTCTTTGGCTTTCTCTTCCCATGGAAAACATACGCCCGGTCGGATGCGGGTTGCGGGATGGCCGGTGAGCCCCTTGAGCTGTTTCCGGTCGGACTCGGATGCCGGCACCGCGCACGGTGGCGTGCTGCCCAGGCTCGAACTGCCGGATGAATACACCCCGAACTCGCGCGTGGTTTCCGTCAGCGCGATCAAGTTCTCGGTGCTGGTGTCATTCTGCATGATGGCGGACGCATCCATGATGTAACCGCCGTCCCGGGCCACTTCTTCCATGACGCGCCGGCAAAACGCGCGGACTTCCTCCGGTTTGCCGTAGCTGAGCATCGCATTGGGAACGCCGCCGCTGAGGCAGAATTTGTCGCCGATTTTCCGATGCACATCGAACACGTCGTCGCGATCCACATGATACACGATGCTGCGTTCGGGCAGTTCGTGAAACCGGTCCAAGTGATAATTCCAATTGCCCTCGGCATAGAACAACGTCTGATGCCCGTGCTTCCAGAATTCCTCGATGATGGGTTTCAACGTCGGCCAGTAATGCGAATCAAATTGTCGGGGATTGATGAACGGCACGCAGCCGCGGTGCATCCAGAAGCCGATGGGCACCTGCCGGTTCGGATCGGCGGTGGTCAGCCCGACGTGACACAGGTGTGGCATCAAGGCTTCGCAAGCGCGCAGCACCTTGTCCGGCTGCGTGTGCATATCCATCGTCAGGCCAACGTAGCCGCGCAATTTGTCCGCCAGAATGTCGAACGGCGCTTTGAAGATGCCCGCGATGGAGGAAACCGTGCCGCACTCGGTCTTGAGGCGGTTGATCTGCGGTCCGAACGCGGTGAAATAACTCAGCATGGCCATGGCACTTTTTACCAAGGCCAGGTTGTTGCGGTACGTGGATGGCTGGCCAATCCGGCTGATTTCGGTCGAAACGCGCGGGAGC
Organism: uncultured Verrucomicrobiae bacterium; assembly: GCA_963788655.1. Lineage (GTDB taxonomy): Bacteria > Verrucomicrobiota > Verrucomicrobiia > Limisphaerales > JAFGQR01 > JAFGQR01. The sequence goes on from CAWBHS010000022.1 coordinate 165,802, forward strand.
CAAACATTGTAAAGGAAGCCGGTGGGATCATCGATCAAGGCATCGTATTCGTCCTCGCGCATGAACGCCTGGTCTTCCGGCGGCTCGATGTAATTGAAGCCCACGTCGTGGGGAATCCCAATGCCGGGAATACCGTAATAGCGCAGTCCCGCCGCCTGGGCCAGACCGGTCCACACATACACCATGTTGGGCACGACGGCGTCCCAGTCGAAGTCTTTGGCGCACTTGATCGCGGCTTCGAAAGCCTTCGTGTAATCGTGGGCCACTTCCTGGCAGGTATAACCCGCATACTTGGCGGTGAACTCCGCCACAAACGGCCGGATCGGTACGCGGTCCGGCTTTTCATTGCGCATGGCGGTGACGTATCGGTTGAGGCGCTCCTGGTAAAGTTGCTCGGTGTTCATAATCGTGCGATGTGCGGAGACTAGAAACCGTCCGCCGCCGAAGCGAGCAGAAAATCGGTTGTGCGCAGATTCCCGCCGTCAGGCGAACTGGGCAACGTTCCGCCTAATCGGCGAGCTCTGAACCGGAGTTTTCAAACCCGGTCGTAATGCGGCGTCGCTATTCCCACCCAATTCGGCGGCCCTGGTTTTGTGTCTGCAACCACGCCATGAGCGGTTGGTAATACTCGACCATGGCCCGGGTGGAGAGTTCTTCGCCGGTGGCATCCCGCAGGACTTGGCGCCAATCTTCCGTGGCGCCTTTCCGCATAATGCGGCGGAGGAAATCCCCGACCGCTGGGTGGTCCGCGTAGCTGCAATGCTGCGGCGGTTGGTGAAGAATTTTGCGGGCGATATGCTCGTGCAGTTGGAACTTCAATACCGTGGCGATGGCGTAGGAATAATAGTAACAGGGATTGTCGTTGATGTGCGTCTTGGTCGCCGCATCACAATATTCTTCGCCGCGCGGCTCCGGCGGTTCAACGCCTTGAAACTGCCGCACATATTGCCACCAGCGCGCGTTCCATTGATCGGGCGAAAGCTGATGGGCATACACGTCCGCTTCCCAATGCGTCATGGTGCCGGAAGCCCAAAAAATAAAAGGCACCGTGGTCGTCAGCGCATTGTTCAACAGGAACGCAATATCGTCGGCCTGGAAGTCGGCCGGCAACACGCCCACCGCCTTGAGATACGGCACCTGCCCGCAGGCCAGCGCCGCCAGTTCGCCCATGCCTTCGTGAAACGCCGGATTGGCGCCGGTGCGCAACAAGGGCGGCACTTCCGGCCGGCTGTAGCTCAGATCATAGAAAGCGTGCCCCAACTCGTGGTGTGCCGTTTCAAACCATTGCCAGTTCGGTTCGACACTCATCAGCGAGCGAATGTCATGCTCCAGGTCAAGGTGCCAGCAGGAGGCGTGCGTGTTCTTCTTGCGCGCCGATCCTGGCGGCACCGGGTACAGATCAGAGCGTTGCCAAAAACTGGCCGGCAACGGCGCAAAACCCAGGCCGGTCCAGAATTGTTCCGCCGTTTTCACGATCCATTCCGGGGAACGGCCTTGGAACCGGTCGTCCAGCTTGGCGGCGTCAATGATACCACTCCACTCCTGCGCCCAACGGTTGTTGAGCCAATGCGCCGGAATCCGGTTGGGCACCGGCTGACCGTAACGGCGGGCCAGTTCGTATTTCACCCAGGTGTGCAGTTGCAGGTAAAGCGGCCGCAGCTCGCGCATGAAACTGTCCTGCAACCGCACCATCTCCTCGGTGGACATGCCGAACCGCGCCACCTGCAAGGCGAAATAATCCGGATAGCCGAGTTCCTTGGCGACGCCGTTCCGCAACCCGCGCAACTTCACGAGCCCGGGCTTCAACGCCGGGCCGGATTGTTTGGACGTTTCCCAAACCGACCGGCGCAGGGTGAGGTCGCGGTTGGTCAACAGCAGATTATCGATCTCATTCGGCGTGATCGGCTGGTCGTTGAGCCGGAAGACAAATGAATTGAGCGTCGAAGATTGTTTCGTTTCCGCGGCGATGCGAGCCGCCACGAGTTCGGGATTGGTCATCGGACCTTCGGCGGCGTTGAGCAGGGCCTGTTCGAGTTGGCGAACGGTGAGCGGCTTGAGTTCCGACCGGTGTTGCAGGAGGGTCCTGGCTTCCTGGATCAGCGCGGGATTGCCGGTGAACGCCGCGCGCGCCTTGCCGGCCACTTCCGCCGCGGCATCGTGAACCGGCGTGACGTCCGTGGCCGCATCCCATTGCGCCTCGTTCTCGACGCGACTCAATGCCTGGTAGCCCGCGTTGGCCAATTTAAGGAAACTGTCCGCGCGGTCCTGGAAGGCTTCCGCTCCGCGAACCGGAGTGCCGCCAGCCAGTATCGCTAGTAAGATCGTAGGCACGACTTGTTTCATGCCGTCGAAATTAACGGTGGTCGTTTTAAACACCAATCTTAAAGCCAATGGCGTTGGCGGGTTTTACGGGTAAACGATTCGCTCGCTTACACAATCCGCATACCCGTTCGGTGCCAAGTAGTGGCCTTGAATCGAAACCGGCGTGGCGATTACCGAAACCGTCGCGCTGAATTGCCCGTTCTCGTTCACTGTTGCCTCGAAGTATTGTTCGTCTCCCTCCGTAGCCAGAACGACCAGGACCTTACCCCCGGGCACCGGTTGCGCATTGTTCACCCGAATGATTTGCCCGCTCACCGTGGTCAGCGGATCAAAGGCGAACGTGTTGAAGCGGGTGGAGTAGCCGGTCACAATGCGCGCGGAAACGCCTCCCAGGTCGGTGAACTCTTCGTCCGGTTCATCGGCCAGCCGTTTAACAACGGCATTGATGGACACGTCGTTGGGCAGGGAAATGTAACGCTCCAAACTCGGATCCCATACCGGATCTTCTTCATAGGCATATTCAAACATCACTTGAATGTTACGGCTTTCGCCCGCTTGCAACTGCACCCAGGTGTGTTCGAGAAAGGTCCGGAACAACGGCGTCGTGCTCTTCGCCACGCGCACTTGCGCGCGGACGGGTTCGTTGAAAGGGTTTTGAATCTTGATGGAAGTGATCTCGCGGGACGGTGGTGACGCCTTCTCGGAGTTGAAATAGTCGTAATTGGACTGGGCCCGGTTGTTGTATTCGGTCACCTCGATTTTGGAGTTGGGGCCGGGCGTCTGGTAATGCCGGATGCGCGCTTCAATGCAATAGTGCCCGGTCGCACCTGGCATCCAGATCGTGTTGAATTCGACGGTCTGATTGGCGGGCACATCGTGCTGGTCCGAACCAATGCGGACGGGTTGCGTGCCGGAACTGTTCACGGTGTAATCAATCACGTAAAAGTCCACCCAGACGCCGGGCGCATTGAGGTCGCCGCGGTTGGTGATTCTGGCAATCAGGGTATTGTGGTGGTTGACCCACGGCACATTCCGCCATTTGGGATCGGCCTGGTTTTTGGCGTTTCGCACCTCAATGTCCGGACTTTGGTAAACCGGCGGATTCCACGGTCGAATCGAGGGATCGGGCTGACTATCCACACCATAGCGAATGCGAACTTCCGCTTTTGTCCCATCAATCGAGATCACTTCCGCGGAGAAGTCCGTGGGAAAGTTCGGCGTCGAAATGTCCTGTTCGGAATAATCCTGCCCCGCTCCGAGAATGGGCCCGTCGCCATCGCTGTCCTTGGCCAATCCCATGACGGGCTTGCGACGCATGCTGTCTTCGAAGTTCTGGGCGAACGTGACTTCGGTTCCCAAGACGCGATCATTGGTGGGAATCGGCGGATTGCCATACCAGAGGTTTTGGTCGCCGATTTGGGTGGGTTGCGCGGTGCGGTATTCAAAATAGTAGTTCCAGTCGGGCGCGATCCGGATTTCGATTCCGGAATAACGACCCGCGGGCGGATTGGCGAGTTCAACCGGGTGCAGGGTCACAATCTCATCCACGAACCCGCCGATTGCCTGGAAGTTAAACAGTCGAAGCGCCGACTGGGGCACCCAACCCAAGAGCATTCGATGGACGAGTGCGGGATGGGGCAACTCACCTTGGCGGGCCATGAGGTCCATGCCCCAGAGTTCGCGGTCCCGAATCTCTTGGGGATGGCCATCCCATTGATAGAGATCACCCAAGCCGAGATTGTGTCCCAGTTCATGCGCGAGCGTCGCGCTCAACCAAAGGGGAGCGCCATCGGCCGGCAGATCCACCGTTCCCAACGCAATGTCGCCCTCGGCCACTTTGGCGACTATGGAGTCCGCGTGCGCCCACACACTGTTGCTCGAAGTGGATTTGATGATGCAAGCCAGCGATTGAAATTGCGAATAATCAATCAGGGAATCCCCGGCCGCGGCGCACGCATCCCAAAGACTGCTTTTGTACTCGCCATCGTCTTCGAGATAATCGCTCCAGGTCCCGGGCAGGCTGACGGGGCCAAACACCTGACCGGTGACGCTGAACTTGTCATAAGAGGCTTCGCGATAATAGTGCGCGGTGCTGACCAGCCGCCCATTATGCAACCGGCCGTTAAAGGCCACATCCTCCCAGAGATTGGTCAAGGTGGAGATTTCGCTTTGACTAAATCGCTGGGAACTGGTGTCCAGCAGCAAAACGGCAACGTGCTGGGTTCCCATCGCCGGAATGACGTTGAAGTTTTCCGGGAGCGGTGGGGGAGCCGCCGCCCCAAGTGGCGCCGCGCACGCCGGGGAGCACGAAATCGCCCGCCACCCAGCGCGAGGGGCCGTCCCGTTCGTTGGGCCACCGGGTGGTAATTGAATATTGGGCTTGTCCCCGGATCAGGCCGGTCGCCTTTTCCACTGCCTGCAATTGATACGTGCCGGGTTCATATCCTGCCAGCAGCATGATGTCCGGGTGCGCCGGATCGAACTCATCATCGCGGGACAAAGAAACCGTTCCTCCGCGAGCCCCCGCCGGCACCACAAATTCCAAATCGTCCAGCGTCAAGCCGCTGCTCGGTGCCATTTGCACGGGTACCTTGACGTAGGAGCCAAGATACAGCGGGGTCTGCGTAAGCCCCACCAAAGTCACTTCCGATTTGGCAATGAGAACGGTGTACATCCCATTGTTTCCTTCGCCGGTAACATAGTTGCCACCCAACGTAACCACACCAGGAGGAAAGGATTTGCGGTAGAGACTGTGCGTCGTCGGCCCAATCATCAGATCCAATCCCGAATCCTGGAAATCCGCCAACCAAGCCGGCCGGTTTAGGTAACGATCATCGTAAACGACATAGACGGTCACTGGTTGCGAGACCTGGAAACTGAGAAACGTGGCCGAGGTGTCGAACTTATCATCATTAGCCGTCACGAGATAGGTGGCCCCTTGCACCTCGGGCGGGACGTTCGCATACAGAAATTCCCGGTCGCTGTAAGCCGGAATGCCGGTCTGCAAACCGGTGATGACGGGGTAATCACGGCCTGATTCCACACTGACACCGGTAACGAGCGGTTGGAGCACGGCCTGGTAAAAGCTGGTTGGCCCGGAAGCATCCAACTCCACGTAATTGGTGTTGTTCAATTGCACGACGGGCACATCCATCCGCGCCCAATTCACCAGGTCCGTCGCCGTGTTGAGCACCACATCGGCAAACGAATCCGGCCAACTGAGTTCGAGTCGCCCTTCGGGCAGGGGACGGAGGCGTATCGCCGGCAACGCTTCCGTGCGAACAAACGTGAGTTGGTCAACCCAGGCCCGATCCAGGTTATGGCTTTGAGAAACATCCTTGGTATAGCGCCAACGTAGCAAATGCGTTCCGGCTGCGATGGAAAACGACTCCGGGGCCCAATCCATTTCTCCCGAAATTCGCGTCGCCAATTGGCCATCCAACCAAAACTCCAGAAAGTCAAACGTGGGCTCGGAAGACACTTTCCACCAAAAGCCCACCTCCCCCGGCCCGACCAGCGTGGTTTGAAGCCAGGATTCCTCGAGGTCACCAACAGCACCGCTCTCGGCGGCATCGCCGTCGAAATGGGTGACCAACGCCTGGCCGAACCAAAGATTACTCCCGCCCGTGGACCAATTCAGCGCCGGCGCATCGAGCGCGTCACCCAAACTCAGGGCCGCGGCTTGAGGGTTGAGGGCGAAGACGGTACATGACACTACCGCGCCGAATAACGATGCTATTGATTTCATAAGTAATTTTGACCGCTCAATTCATGGACTCTCCCGGATTCGTTTTCTGCACTTGCCCATTTATCCGAACACATTTTGACCATGGTAAAAATGCCTTCCGGACGAAAGCATGGATACCAAGTTTCGCAACGACTCAACACTTCGATCAGCCCGGAGGCTGTCCGAGCGTTTCGGCGGCAATCAGCTCCCAGTATGCCTGACGAAGCTTGTCCACCAACGGCGATTCGGCCAACGGCACGCCATCCAGACTTACCGCCGTCACCAGACCCAAGGTGCTTAAGGTCAGAAACACTCCCATAGCCTTGGGCAAGGATGCGCGGTCAATGTTCGTTTCTTGAAAGGGCACTCCCGAGAGATCGGCAGAGCTCAATCACCGCCGCTCGCGTCACTCCTGCCAGCAATCCGGCGCCCAGCGGTGGCGTGCAAACCGTTTCCCCTTCCAGCCAAAACAAATTGCTGCTTGCCGCTTCGGTCACGGCACCGTCGGTGTTGAGCAGCAACGCTTCATCAGCGCCTTGGTCCTCGGCCTCCAGGCGCGCGAGGATTTGGGGCAGTTTGTTGGCGGACTTGACTCTGGCCATGGGATCGTTGACCGGAACTCGAAGGGAGGACGTGATCAGCCGCCAACGGGGCGCTGGCGCAGGTCCTGCGGGGGGCGGTTCGTGCAAAGTCATCACCAGGGTCGGCGCGCTCGCTGACCGGGTCGAGTAACCTCGCGCGCCCACGCCACGAGACAATGTCAGACGCAAGACCGCCTCCGGCATCTGATTTCGCCGAATCAACTCGGCCGCGTAATGACCCAGCGCGGCGCGCGCGAACGGCATTTGCAGGCGCAACAATTCGGCTCCTTCGTGAAGACGATCAATGTGCTGGTCCCAACGAAACACCTTCCCTTGGCGGACCAACATCGTTTCGAACAGCCCATCGCCGTACAGAAAGCCTCGGTCCAAAACCGAAACCACCGCCCGGTCTTCCGGCACGAACTGGCCGTTGAGGAAAACAATCATGGCTCCGTGGCGAGCCGATTGGCCCGCGTTAAACTGGCGCTGGGATTGATGCTCAGCCGGTGAATTGATTCCATGGCTGCCAGGAATCCTTGCGCTTTGGCCAACGTCTCCTCGTATTCGGCTTCGGGACTCGAATCAGCGACGATGCCGGCACCCACGTGGAAATGTGCCGTGTGATTCCGCCACAACGCGGTGCGAATGATGATGCTCAATTGGCTCTCGCGATTGAATCCGAGGTAGCCGAGGCAGCCGGTGTAGGGCCCGCGGATGACCGGCTCCATTTCGTCAATGATCTCCATCGCGCGAATTTTCGGTGCGCCGGTAATGCTGCCGCCAGGAAAACCGGCGGCCAGCGCCTCGAGGTGCGTCAAACCCGACCGCAACTGTCCGGTCACAGTGGATACCAAATGCTGCACGTGCGCGTATCGTTCCAGGCGGACCAACTCGGGGACGCGCACCGAGCCGTATTCGCAGACCTTGCCCAGATCGTTCCGGAGCAGGTCGGTGATCATCACCAGCTCGGCCATTTCCTTGGGGCTGGTTTGCAGTTCATAAGTCAACTGTGCGTCCCGATCCGGATCGGCCGAACGCGGGCGGGTGCCTTTGATGGGCCGCGTCTGTATGTGGGCACCGCTCATTTGAAGGAACAACTCCGGCGAAGAGGATGCCAATTCAAAATCTCCGCAGTTCAGGTAGGCGGCGAACGGTGCCGGCGAAACGTCACTCAAGCAACGAAACAAATCCCAACCGCTGCCGTGACAGGCGGTGGTCAACCGCTGGGCCAGGTTCACTTGGTAAATGTCCCCGGCCCGAATGTAACGTTGAGCCCGTTCCACCGCCGCGACAAATTGCTCGCGGCTGAAAGTGGAAGAACAGGCCAGTTGATTTGGCCGGAACGCATCAGTTGCAAAGGGGAGCGCGCCCGCCTCGGGCGCCGTGGTTGGCGCCTCGCCAACCACCTTCGAGCACCCAAGTGGCTCACGATTCAGTAATCGGTGTCTCCAAAACTCCAATTGCTCGCGCGTGCGCCGTTCGCTACGGGCCCCGTCCGGCTGCAATCCGGTGGACACGATCCAGCTCTTGCCAAGGGCGTGATCGAACACCACGAGGCTGTCATAGAATCCCAGATGACAATCAGGCGATTGCACGTCGTTGGCCGCGCCGCGGGGCAAACGAGGTTCGAGGAAACTTTTCAAATCGTAGCCCCAATATCCAAAGCACCCACCCAAGGGAAACGGCACATCGACTTCGTCCAGCAACTCAAAACGCCCCAGCAAGCCCTGCAGGATGGACCACGGATTGCCAAATTGAACGCTGCGTTCGCCTTCGAACGCCAACTCGCAACGCGCTCCAAAAGAGCGGAACATGAGCATCGGCCGCGCGACGACGAACGAATAGCGACCCTGCCCGGCATCTAGCCGCCCACTGCGCAACAAAACGATGCCCGGCTCACCTTGGAGCCGTTCCACCAGACTTTCAGGCGACAATGCACCCGACGCTTCCTGGATTATCGGCGGCATATTTGCATTCGTTGGTTGACCATCAGTGTTTCAACTCTCAATGCTCCGCGACAACGTGCCAGCGTTCGTCGAGAGGCACAAGGAACCAGTGATGGAACGGGACTTAGTCCCGACCTGGTCGAGCCGCAAACATTTCGGAAGGCTCCATTGCACCGCAAAGACACGAAGAACTTGGCGCGGCAAAGCCGCAACCAATCGCGGGGTAGGGCGAGACTCCGTCGAGTCCATACTTCCCCGCATCGCTGCCGATAACCCGAGGACCATAACGCGGGAAGCCTACGGCGTTACGAACCCCAAGGAGTTCCCCTCGTTCATCACCCAGTCTGCGGAAGTGCTTCGGGGAGGTTAGGGCTCGACGGAGTCTCGCCCTACCTAACCGCTGCTGTTGGCAGGAATTTTCGTCGCCGCTCGCGATTAATTTGCACTGGTGCAGTGCAAAGACGCTCAGCTAAATCCTTTGCGCGCTTCGTGTCTTTGCGGTGCATCAGGCCGTTCGCCCGCCACCGTGGCTTTTGAAGTCGATATTTGCGTTACTTGGGTTGCCGCTCGCTACGCTGCAACCGCCGAACTTGTACGCAAACCACCCCCATATTTCACCGCTTTGCCCCATCACCGCTTCAGCCTTTCCACGCTTCCACATTTAACCCTGTCAATCCGGCAACGAATTCACAGCACCTCCAGACTACGTTCTTCACGCGCTTGACGGGGATCTATCGGTAGAAAATCTTTCGAGCCGCCAGTATCCCTGCCATTTTCCACGGCGAACCAAATGAACCTTGAACTTTGATGCGACTGTCTTAGGCTTCGAGTCATGGCTCGGAAGGACTCCGGAAACCGCGCTCATCCTCGTGGCATGAGCGATATTATCGGCATCGTGCTGATCGCCCTGGCATTATTGCTTTTGGTGGCGCAACTGTCATTTGACCGTTACGACCTCGAAGCGAACCGTGTGCCGGTGAATCAGGCCGTGCACAATTGGATCGGCAGCGCCGGCGCGTTGGGCGCCAACCTGCTGTTCCAATTCTTTGGCGCCGCCGCATTTGTGCTGCCCTTGCTGCTGCTGCTGTTTGGCATCGGCTACCTGTTTGAATTCTTCGCCTACTTGAAACGCCGCTGGTTCTGGGCGGCGGTGTTGCTGTTCTGTTCCCTGGGATTCTTTGACCTGTATTCGCACTTGCTGGAAGGGTTGCGCTACAATTTGAACGCGCCCAGCGCCGGCGGTTACATCGGCAAGGCGATGAACGATTGGGTGTTTGGCCGATTTGGCAAGCCCGGCGCCACCATCATTTATGGCACGCTCTACTTGATCAGCGTCATTTACCTGACCAACTTCCACCTCGGCGACTGGCTTCGAAGTTTGTTCCATCGGGAAACGAAACTGCCGGGCGAAGAACACTGGACGCCGGAGGAAAAAGTCCTTGCCCGCCGCGCCCGGGATTTGCAACGGAAGGCCTTGAAGTTGCAGGAAGAAATGGAGCGTTCAGGGTTGGGCGCGGATCTCCAACCCGTGCCGGTGCCCACCGTGCGCGATCTGAGCGTGCCCCAGCCGCGTTCCGATCGGAAATCGCGCGCGAAAACTCCCGAACCTGATTCCGAAACAGACGGGGTTGAAGGGGAAATAATCCCCGCCGGCGAAGTCCGGGCCGCCTCGACCAAGGACATTCTGGGCGACCACGCAAAAACCAAACCGGACGCTCACGAAACCAGCCCGGAAACCGAGCCCGAGGCCGAGCCCGCCGCGGCCGAATCCAAACCCACGCCGGCGGTGCCGATCAAGATCACCGACCAATCGATGGGCCGGCGCAGGCCGAAGAAGCCCAAGCCGATCACCGTCGCCGCGCACGCCGATGATCGGCAACTACCAGTTGCCGCCGATGGATTTCTTTCAATACCCGGACCAGAACGTCAAACCGACCGAGTCCAAGGAGGAATTGATGGCCAACGCGCGGCTGATGCAGCAGACGCTGGCGCAGTTCGGCATCGAAGTTGCCCTGGGCGACATCACCAAAGGCCCGACGATCACCCGCTACGAATTGCATCCCGGCGCCGGGCGTGAAGCTGGAAAAGATCACCGCGCTGAGCAACAACATCGCCGCCGCGCTCAAGGCCGAGCGCATTCACATCCTCGCGCCGGTGCCCGGCAAGAGTTCGGTCGGCATCGAGGTGCCCAACGCCGTCAAGACCAAGGTCATCATGCGCGACCTGCTCGAGTCGGACGAATGGCGCAACACCAAGGCCCGCATTCCGCTGGCGCTGGGCAAGGACGTCTACGGCCATCCGATCATCGCCGACCTCGCGGACATGCCGCACCTGCTGATTGCCGGCAGCACCGGCTCCGGCAAGTCGGTTTGCATCAATTCCATCATCGCCTCGCTGCTCTACCGGTTCTCCGCCCGACCAACTCCGGTTCGTGATGATTGATCCGAAGGTCGTCGAGCTTGCAGCAATACAACCCCCTGCCGCACCTGGTCGTGCCGGTCGTCACCGATCCCAAGAAAGTCATTCTCGCGCTGCGCTGGGTGGTGAACGAGATGGAGAAGCGCTACCAGATCTTCGCGCGAGTCGGCGTGCGCAACATCAAATCGTTCAACGACCGCCCGAAGAACAAACCCGCTGCCGCAGACCGGAACCGGAACTGCCGCTGACGCGCCAAGAAGGAAAAAGTGCGAACCCGGCGCCGAAGGCTTCGCGGTGGAAGTGGACGAGGAAATCGTCGTGCCGCGCGAGGAAGACATCGTCATTCCCGAGAAGCTCAGCTACATCGTGGTCATCATCGACGAGCTGGCCGACCTGATGCTCGTGGCGCCGGCGGACGTCGAAATGGCCATCGCGCGCATCACGCAGATGGCGCGCGCGGCCGGCATCCATTGCATCGTCGCCACCCAGCGGCCGAGCGTGGACGTCATCACCGGCGTCATCAAGGCCAACATCCCGGCGCGCATCGCGTTCCAGGTGGCCGCCACGGTGGATTCGCGCACCATTCTCGATGCGATGGGCGCCGACAAACTGCTGGGCAAGGGCGACATGCTTTACCTGCCGCCGGGCTCGGCCAAGCTGATCCGCGCGCAGGGCGCGCTCGATCACCGACCAGGAAATCCAGAAGCATCGTGGACTTCATCGCCAAGCAGGGCAAGCCCAGCTACGAGATGGAAATCCACCAGCAACTCTCCAAGCCGGCGCACGAGCTTCGAGAACGAGAGCGGCATCGACGAGGACGAGGACCTGATCCAGCAGTGCATCGAAGTCATTCGCAGCGAGCAAAAGGCCAGCGTCTCGCTGATGCAGCGCCGCTGCGCCTCGGCTACACCCGCGCCGCGCGCATCATGGATGAACTGGAGAACCGCGGCATTGTCGGCCCCAGCAAAGGCGCCGAGCCGCGCGACATCCTCATTGACCTCGACGGCACCGGCGCCGACGGCCTGCCTGCCAGCCAATCGCCGGCCTGACGAGGGCGCTATCCGGTTTTGGGTGCTCACAACTGGTACGGGCCGTGGGATCTCACACCGCTGCCGCCAAGATGGCCTTGACCGAGTGGAAGGAAAAGCACGCCCAAAACAGGAGAGATATCGCATTCTTCCAATCTGCGAACCATTGGCCATGGATGGGCGATCTGAACAGGCGCGAGTATTGCAGCGAAGCTCAGGTGGAATTCTCATGGGTTGACGCCGCGCTGCCATTTGACGTAATCTGTTGACGTGAATGGGATTACCGATGGAGTTTCAATGGTTCACTATACGAACCGATGGTTCGTTGAATAATTGTAGGCTCGGAGAGTACGCATGCTCATAGTCTTCTCCATTACGGTCGTCGTTTTGCCCGCGCTCCTCACCGTTGCAGCGTGCGCATTCGCGGAGCGGCAGCATCGCAAAGCTGCTTGGTACGTGGCGTTATTCGCCTGCATTGTGACTGGCTTTATTGGCGCCATTTTGATTTTTCAGGGAGACGTATTTTATTTAGATTCTTGGCTGGACAACGGCAAAGGTTCGCCAGTTCGGAATTGCTTCTTGATAGGGAGTGGGGTCGGCTTGCTCCCTGGATTGTTCGTTGTCCGATTTTACCGTGAGAGATTCAAGGGCCATAAAAAACTTGCCTAACAAATCGAGTCACCGAATGACCGGCAAGCACGTCAGTTTTGAATTTGGAAGGCACCGGGATGCCGCTCATCGGCGCTCTCCGCGTTAGCCTGCATCGCACACGCCTATGAACAAGATTGCGCCCATACTCGGAGAATCGCTGGCGGCTACACTCGTCATCGTCCTTTGTCTCTCGCTTCCCTCTTTCTTGGGCTTGCCTTTGTGGTCGCTGCCCTTGTTCGGCGTTCCGGCGATGCTTTATTTGGACTGGCGGCTCGGAGAGCGCCACTGGGCGCGCTGGAAGATTGTGCGCTGGGTGGTGGGCATGAGTTTGATCATGTTCCTTTGGTCTCGGTTTTCGCCGACGGACTACGGCTGGTGGATTGTGCTGTTGCTGCTGATCATCTTCCCGCCGAGTTCATGGCTGTTTTGGCGGAAGACGAAGAGAGAGGATTCACACCATGCAGGCTAACGAAGAGCGCTGCAGCGAACCGCCGCCCCGCTTTGCAGTCGGGCGGTTCGGATAATTTGTCATCGATTGTTGCAGCCGACCGGGCGTTTCCGGCGCCGGTCGCTGAGTTCGTTGGCCTGCTCCGGGCGGAACCCTGCTGTCCCTTCTCTTTTACGCATCTTGACCCCCAACCTGGAAGAAACAGGCTTTGTGCATGAGACAAGTATTGATCCATGCGGGTGAAGACGGTTACTGGGTTGCCGAGTGTCCGAGCTTGCCGGGCTGCGTGTCCCAAGGGACCACCCGCGAAGAAGCAATCCGCAACATCAAAGAGGCCATCGAGGGGTATGTCCTGGTGCTCAAGGAGGATGGACCTCCAGTGCCTGAGGACAAACTGGATGCACTTTTTTTGGCGGTATGAGCACGCTGCCGCGTGTTTCAGGGCAGCAGGTGGTCGCGGCGCTGCCGAGCATAAGGCTTCCGGGTTCGCCGCCAACATGGAAGCCACATCATCATGCGGCGGGATGATCCCTTCGCCCAGACAGTAGTGCCCGCGCACCGCGAACTGGATCGGGGAATGTTGAGAGCCATTCTCCGTCAGATCGAAATAAGTGTGGAAGAGTTTGTTCGCTTACTTTGAAATCTGGCCAACCAGGGCGATGGAACGTTGCGGCTTGTGGCTTTCACGAACTCAATCGCGGCAATTGCAGTGAAAAGGAGAGCACGCACACCCAGAGCGATGATAATCCGAGACTGCGCCGGTTGGCCCGCGACTGGAGCGTCACGTAACAGCGAGTGAAACCAATGCTCGAAAACTTGTGGGCGAGGCGCCAACCGTAGCGCCTGAGGCGGGCGCGCTCCGCAGGCTTAGTCCGACGGACCGGCATATCTTTGGCGCGCGGCTTCGAGGGACTGCGGGGTGCCGATGTCCAGAATCGTCCCCTGGATTCGATGGGCATAGACCGGCTCCCGCTGAAACAGCCATTCGATGAAATGGCCGGGCGCCTCCGCGGAACCGCCCTGGGCCAGGTACTCGGATACGCGCGGCAATGTGCGTTGGGGAAACAGGTAAATCGGCGGCACGGCCAATTGGGTTTTTGGCTCACGCGGCTTCTCAGCGAATTCCAAGACGCGGTTGCGCTCGTCCAGCACGACCACTCCCGTGCGCCGAAGCCGTTCCGTGTCCGAGACAACGTGGACACACAGATGGCTGGTGGGGCAGGCACGAAAAGCGGAGGCCAATTCCATCAGCGGAAACTCGAGGATATTGTCCGCGGCCGTGACCAACAAATCGTCGTCAATCCTCGCCTGTCGCACGGCAAATTGTAGATCGCCGATGGCGCCGAGCCGGTCCTCGTTGCTGGTGGTGCCGTCATCGATGAGCGTGATTTTCCGGGTGCCAACCCACCGCCGCCGCCAAGCTTCAAAGTGCGGCAAGAACCGGTGGTTGGTGATAAGAAAGACGTGATCGAGGGCGGGGATCGTTTCCAGTTGGCCCATCAAATGATCCAGGATGGTTTGTCCGCCCGCCTCGAGCAACGGCTTGGGAAAGTCCTTCGTCAACGGGTATAGCCTCGTCGCATAACCGGCTGCGAGAATAAGCGCTTTCATAAGCGTCGCGCTCCATCCGCCGATTGGCACAGAAGAAAGCGGGCCCGCGCCGCGAGCTGGGGCTGGCGCCGGGCGTAGGCCGCTTGCAGTTCCGGCAGCGCGTGTCGGGCGGCGTCCGGTTCGGCCAAGGCCACGCAACACCCCCGAAAACCGGCCCCGCTAAATCGCGCACCGTAAATGCCCGGCGTATGGACCAGTAAGTTGTAAAGATCGAGCAAGGGCTGACTGCCACATTCGTAATTGTCGATCGAACTCTGCCCCGACTCGGTCATCAACTTTCCAAACCGGATCCAATCGCCCCCGCGCCAGGCGTCAATCCCGTCGTGAACACGCTGCATTTCCGTGAAGAAATGTTGGGCGCGCCGGGCCGGGGCGCCGCTCAGGCGTGAACGGTGCGCGGCGTATTCCTCAGGCCGCACGTTGCCCAGATAAGCGGATTCATCGGTGCGCCCGACGGCGTCGAGCAGAATCCGGGCAGCCGCAGCACATTCGGCAACGCGCTGGTTGTAGTCGGTGGCAATGACGGCCTGGGTCAATCCGGAAACCGCCAGCAAAATAGTAAACGGCGGCGCCTGGCCTTTCTCAATCCAACGGATGCCACGGTTGTCGCGCGACGCGAGGTCATCAGTTTCATTCGTTGGCGCCTCTGAACGTGTTTTGAACGTCTGTAAACCGGTAGCCACCGACGTAAGGAGGTGGATCTGTTGGTCGCTTGGCGTTGGCGAATTCGCCTCCTCATGTTGGCGGTTACCCTTTTGAAACGCGCTCTCAGCGAATGCGTGGCAATTGATCACTGTGAGTTGGTCGTGTCTGGACAGCAGGATGGCGGATTGATCCAGGATACCGTTCTTCAGACCGAGATACTCGTTTTCGACGGCTTGGTCCAAAACGATGTTATGCGCCGCGGACACTTCAAGCTGATTGAGATCTTCCAGCGCCAGCAGGTACGCCACGCCAACGCTTGCCGAAGAACTTAGCCCAACCTCGGGCAATCCACCGCTGGTGACACCGACCATGCCCTGCCTCAGTCGATTCCCGCGGCTCAGTACCTTGATCGCACCGCGCGCATAATCTCCCCAATCGCCGAGCGGAGCGGTGGGGACGTGCGCGAGGGGAATGGTGATTTCGTTGGAATACGCCAGGCTGCTCAGTCGCACTTCGTCGGAACCGGACGGGGCGTAAGCGAGATATGTCCCTCGATCGATGGCCATCGCGGTGACGGTTCCCAATTGATGATCGATGTGCGCACCCAACGGGCAAATCCGATACGGCGACCAGACCACCCGAACCAGTGCCGGCGCGATGCCGTATCGGTCGTGCATCGCCTGGCGAAGCTGGCTCAAAGTGTCCGGTTGATCCATCGCGCTGTCTCTCATTTCCGCCGCCGCATGTCCACGTAAACCGCGCCCAGGATCACGCCGCCCTTGACGATGTATTGCAGCGAATAATGGACGCCGGCCTGGTTTAAACCCTTGTCCAGAATGCCAATGATGATGGCCCCCAGCAACGTGCCGTAAATCGTGCCGCGCCCGCCGGTGAAACTGGTGCCGCCCACCACCGCCGCGGCAATGGCGTGCAATTCGAACATCACTCCGGAGGCCGGCTCAGCGGAATACAACTGCGAGGCGTTGATCATGCCGGCCACGCCGGTCAGCAGCGAGCAAATCACATAGACCAGGATTTCAATGCGGGCGACGGGAATGCCCGTGAATCGCGCGGCTTCGCGGTTGCCGCCGATGGCATACAGGTGTTGCCCGAACCGCGTCCGGTGCAGGAGCACAGCCGTCAAGGCAAACAGGCCAAGCATCACCACCACCGGCACGGGTATCACTCCGAATAACCGGCCATTGCCCAATGCCAGGAACACCGCCTGGCTATCGGGAATGTGCATGGGCCGGCCCTCGTTGTACCGCAACGCGGCCCCGCGCGCGATCAGCATGGTGGCCAGCGTGATGATGAAGGGTGGCATGGGGGTCCTCGCGGCGCACACGCCGTTCATCAACCCCAGCAATGCGGCCACTGCCAATCCCGCCGGCACGGCCAGCCACAGGCCGAGCCCCGTGAGACCGGTCGTCAGGAAATAGACAGTTGACGTGCCCACCAACGCCAGCAATGCCCCCACCGATAAGTCAATTCCCCCGCTCAGAATCACCAACGTCATGCCGTACGCCAGGATGGCGTTGATCGAGATTTGTTGGGCCAGGTCCAGCAAATTGATGGGATGCAGGAAATTGGGCACCCACAGCCGGAACAGTCCCAGCAGTACCGCCACTGCAATCAGCAGCGGCAACATTCGTTTATACGTTCTCATCCAGGGATGCTCCGGTCAGTTGTTCCATGACGCGTTCGGGCGTGTACTCAGTCGCCTTGCCCAGCTTGAGGATTCGGCCTTCCCGATAAACGGCGATCCGATGTGACAAGTTCAGGACTTCGTTCAAATCCGAAGAAATCAGAATTACCGCGATCCCCGACGCCACCAGTTTGGCGATGAAGGAAAAGATTTCTTCCCGCGCGCCAACATCGACGCCGCGCGTGGGTTCATCGAGAATCAGCACACGTGGCGGATGTTCCATCCAACGGCCGACCAAAACTTTTTGCTGGTTGCCGCCCGAGAGGCTGTCCACCGGTTGCTCGGGATCGGCCAACCGAATGGCAAAATTCCGCACCGCCCGGTCCACGATGGCGGCGCGTCTTTTGTGATTCGGCGTGCCAGCCGGCGATCCAGTCCCGCACCCAGGGCAAAGCGATGTTAAAGGCCACCGACTGGCAGACGACCAGGCCCTGCAGTTTTCGGTCCTCCGGGATCAAGACGATGCCGGCCTGCAACGCCTCCGCCGGCGAGGCAATCTTGACGGCCTTGTCCTGATCGCAGGATTTCGCCGCTCTCCAAGCGGTCGATGCCGAAAATGGCCCGGGCCAATTCGCTGCGTCCGGACCCGACCAAGCCGGCAAAGCCAAGAATTTCCCCGGCGCGCAATTGGAAACTGACGTTGCGCACTTTTGCATTGGTCAGGTTCTTCACCTCCAGAACGATGTCTCCCGAAGCCCCGGCGGGGCGATGGAAATGGTCGGCGATTTCGCGTCCCACCATCCAGCGTACGAGCTCCTGTTGGTGCAATTGGCTGGTCGGTTGGGTGCCGATGGATTCCCCATCCCGCAATACCGTGATGCGGTTAGCCAGGCGGATGATTTCTTCGAGGCGGTGCGAGATGTAAATGATGCCCACGCCCTGTTCTCGCAACCGTGAAAGCGTGGCGAACAGGATTTCGGTCTCCGTCTCGGACAGCGAGGACGTGGGTTCGTCCAGCACGAGAATGCGCGCCTGGCAGGACAATGCCCGAGCAATTTCGACCAGTTGCTGGTGAGCCACGCTCAGGGTGGAGACGTCGGCCCGCACATCGCGGATTTCGGTCAGGCCGAGCCGATTGACCAGTTGGCCGGCCTCCGCAAATATTTGACGCCGATCCAGAAACCCAAAGCGTCCCGGTTCGCGACCCAGATAAATGTTTTCCGCCACGGAGAGATTCGGGGCCAGGGACAATTCCTGGTGAATGATGCGGATGCCGTAGCGGTCCGCATCGCCGACGCCGTAAATGGACGCCGGTTGGCCATTGATAACGATCGCACCTGCGTCGGGCCGATGAATGCCGCCGAGCACTTTGATGAGGGTGGACTTGCCGGCGCCGTTCTCACCGAGCAATGCGTGGATTTCCCCAGCCTGCAACTCGAAGTCCACGCCCTTCAGAGCCTGCACACCGCCGAAGTATTTTTTGACGCCCCGCAAGCGGAGCAGAGTGTCGGGTGCCGTTCGAGTGCAGTCGAATTGGGGCATGCTGATTGGTGGTCTAGGATTGGCCATCAGCAATCGTGCTCCCGGCAGCAAATGGAGCACTGGAACGTGCTGCCGGCATCCTGCCGGCAGAGCGAACGGAGCAAGCCAAGGCGAAGGGTATTGTTTGAGTTCGAGCGCACCTTTCGTGATCCGTTTCTGCCGGCGGGACGCCGGCAGCACGTTGCTCCAGCGTGCTGCCGGCATCTTGCCGGCAGGTCGGACGGCGCCAGCCCAATCGAAGGGTATTGTTTGGTTCGAGCGCACCCTTCGTGATCGTTTCTGCCGGCGGGACGCCGGCAGCACGTTGCTCCAGCGTGCTGCCGGCATCTTGCCGGCAGGTCGGACGGAGCCAGCCCAATTGAAGGGTATTGTTTGGTTCGAGCGCACCCTTCGTGATCGTTTCTGCCGGCGAGACGCCAGCAGCACGTTGCTCCAGCGTGCTGCCGGCATCTTGCCGGCAGAGCGAACGGCGCCAGCCCAATCGAAGGGTATTGTTTGGTTCGAGCGCACCCTTCGTGATTGTTTCTGCCGGCGGGACGCCCGCAGCACGTCGCCCCAGCGAATGGAGCAAACCATATCCAAAGTTAATACTCGGTCGTTCGCATACACCGACTCGGTCCCTGCCAAGTTCCGTAAAGTATTACCGTGCGCAACGCACTGCAGGTCGTCGATCCTCGCGAAGCGTTTGGAGTGCGTGGAGCTTGCTCCCGCTTTTGGTTTGGTACGACAAAACAACTTGCTGCCGTGCCGCGCGAGAAAAACTCGACCCTTGCGGTTTCGTTCGAAAGCGCCGGCAAGCCGGGCGCACTCCAAACGCTGGCGCGACTTAGCTTCCGCGGTTGCAATATCGGCGCCAGCCACGTGTCGGAATGTAACAAACCAACTTCTGCCCGTTTTCCCATCGCAGCTCATTGCTTGAGGAATTCGTCGGCATTCGTTGCAGTGATCAGTTTGACGGGCACCTTGACGTTTTTGGGAATCGTTTTGCCGGCCAGGTGCCCATAAAATTTCTCGGCGGCGATGCGCCCAATTTCCTTCGGGAATTGGGCCGAGGTCGAATACAGCTTGCCGGCCTTGATGGCCGCGATGCCTTCCTGCGAACCATCGACCGTCACCACGGTAACGTCCTTCAGCTTGCCCGCCGATTCCAAGGCGGAGATGGCTCCCAATGCACTGGGATCGTTGATCGGAAACACGGCATCAAGGTCGGGAAACCGGCCCAACAAATCCCGCATGACCGGCCGCGCGCCTTCAGTGGTGCCTTTGCCTTCCTGGATGTCCTGGATCTTGAGTCCGGGATGCTTGGCAGCTTCCTCCTTGAATCCGGCGACGCGGTCAATGCATGCTTTGTTCACGGACAAGTGCAGGATCACCACTTTGGCGTTCGGCTTGACGGTGGCCAGCGCCCGCGCGGCTAATCGACCCGCCTCGAGATTGTCGGAAGCCACCTGGCACAGCACGAGATCTTCCTCCTTAACTGGCGCGTCCACAATGATGCACGGTACGTGCTGGTTCTTCGCCTGGAGCAACGTGCCTTTAATGCCTTCCCAGTTCACCGGGTTGATAAACACGGCGGCGGCGCCTTGCATGATCACGTCGGAAATGTCGTTCTTCTGTTTGAGACTGTTGAATTGCGCATCGAGGGTGACCAACCGATCACCGTGGGCCTCGACCACTTCCTTGAGCCCCTGGTTCAAGTCGATGAAGAACGGATTATTCATCGTCTGGTATGACACCGCCAGGAGACGACTTTGGGTTTTCGTGTCGCTGGAAGCGGCAGAATTGGTTTCCGTTTTGCCGCAACCGAAAGCAAGAGCCAGCAGACCCATGGCGGCGAAGTTTAGAATGTTGTGCTTCATTGGTTGGTTATCTCACCGTGCTTTCTCCGTTGTTTCAATCGGAAACCGTGGTTTCGTAGGACAGGCGTCCCGCCTGTCCCGGACTTTCCGACAACTCTGAATTGTTGCGAGATGTTTGCTGGCGCAAGGTGCGGTTCTGGTCATTCGGGACAGCCGGGACGGCTATCCTACTCGCCCTCGGCGCTCAGTTCTCAGCTTCCAGTATCGGCTCCAGCAGCCGCAGAAACGCCCGCGCCTGGCGCATGAATCCCAGGTCGGTCGGGTGCGATCCGTCCACGGTGTCCTCCCCATCGCGGCCCAGCAGCAGTTCACCGGGCAGGTAGTAGAGTCCTTTCACGCCGTTGGCTTCGAGACGTCCAAAGGCGGCTTTCAACGCCACGCGGTCCTCGAGGTTGCGTTGCGCGCGAGCCGGTTTGAAAAACGCGTCACCATAAGTCCGGTCTTCGACCAACAAGATCGGCGTGTCAGGATGCGCCGCACGCAATCGCTGCACAAACGGTTCGACCCGTTCCGTCACCATCGCGCCGTCCATATTGGGCAAGCAATCGAGGATGAAGACCGCCGGATCCAATTCCGCCAGCAGATCGGCCAGGGGCATTTCCATTTTGCCATTGCCCGAAAAACCCAGGTTGATGACGGGTCGGTTCAAGGCCCGTCCCACAATAGCGGTATGCACCATTCCCGGACGACTGGCGCAGCCGCCTTGAGTAATCGAGGTGCCATAAAACACCAGGGGACGCCGATAGCCGGGCGGCCGCGCCGGGGCTTTGGACATGGTGGCGTCGGACGGGATGCCAAGCTCGACTTGCGAAACGCCGTTATACAGCGGGAGGTAAAGCCAGAATTCCCGCGGCTCGCGGGCGACACCCTCGAATAACCGAACGGTGTTCGTTTGGCCGGTGGGTTTGCCATTGGCCACCCAACGCCACGAACCATCCGGTTGATGTACGTAAAGATCGACGCCGCTGACGCCGGTGGCTGGCATGTGCGTCATGGCCAGGTTCTTCGAAGTCAACACCCAGTGGGCCGTCAACTCAGGCGTATCCGTCACAAACCGCGCGCTCAACCCAGCGCTGTGATGACTCAAACTCCACACAGCGGGAGGGACATTGGTGGCGGCTTTGCTGGGCAGCCGGTCGTACGGTCCCGGTGTGTCGGTCCAGCCTTTGCCTTCGAGGTCCAGCAAGGTCAAATCGTAATAACGAAGTTTCCCGTCCTGTCTGGCCTTTTCCACCGGCAACGGTTCGGCAGCCGGAAGTTGGGCGACGACGAAAAGAACGGTGACGAACAAGATCAGCTTGTGCATGGCGCGAATTTACGAACATACCGGCGCGCGCGGAAGGCTATTCTTGCCAGCATGACGCCATGGGAAATCCGAAGGCCGAAACCCGAGATCCGAATTGATCTGGCTCGGCGGAGACGTTTTCCGCGTTCCCTCGCAATAGGAACTCCATCGGCTTCGGTCTTCGGATTTCCTTTCGCTTGCGCTGGCCGCTTGCTCACCATACCATCCCGCCTCCTTTGAATTGAAATTGGTTTATTGAGCAAAAGTTACGAAATATGGCTAGTTTGAAAGGCAAAGCTTTAGTGGCGCAGGGTGGTGGTCCGACCGCGGTGATCAATCAATCGATGGTGGGCGTGGTCCTCGAAGCGCGGCGTTATGCGCAGGTAACCGGGGTGTATGGCGCGCTGAATGGCGTCAGCGGTATTCTCAAGGAAGAATTCGCCGACCTCAGTCAAGAGACGCTGAACAATCTCGAACACGTGGCCAGCACGCCGTCATCGGCCCTGCTGAGCACGCGCGACAAGCCGGACGCGGAATATTGCGCCAAGATTTTCAAAGTCCTGAAAGCGCACGACGTCCGTTATTTCTTTTACATCGGTGGCAACGACAGTTCCGACACTGTGCGAATCGTCAACGAGCACGCGCACCAGGACGGGTATGAGATGCGCTGTGTCCACATTCCCAAAACCATTGACAACGACTTGGTCGAGAACGATCACACTCCCGGCTATCCGTCCGCCGCGCGCTTTGTAGCCCAAGCCTTCATGGGGGCCAACCTCGACAATCGCTCACTGCCGGGCGTTTATTTGGGCATCGTCATGGGACGGCACGCCGGCTTTTTGACCGCCGCCAGCGCGTTGGGACGCACGTACCCGGACGATGGTCCGCATCTCATTTATGTGCCGGAACGGCCGTTTGATACCGATCAATTCGTGGCGGATGTCGATGCCACCTACCAGAAATATGGCCGTTGCATTATCGCCGCGAGCGAAGGCGTGACCGATGCCAAGGGAACGCCGATCATAACCAAGCTCATGGAGAACGTGGAAAAGGATGCCCACGGCAACGTGCAGCTCTCGGGCACCGGCGCGCTGGGCGATTTGCTGGCCGAAGAAGTGAAAAAGAAGCTGAAGATCAAGCGCGTGCGGGCGGACACGCTGGGCTATCTCCAACGCAGCTTCATGGGCGTGGTTTCCGACGTGGACCAAAGCGAAGCGCGCGAAGTCGGCGAGCGCGCCGTACACTTCGCCGTGACGAAGGACGTGGACGGTTCGGTGGCCATCAAGCGCACTGGCAATTATTCGGTGGATTACGAATTGGTCGAGCTCACGAAAATCGCCGGCAAGACCCGTCACATGCCCACCGAGTTCATCAACGAAAAAGGCAACGACGTCACCGACGCTTTCGTGACTTACGCTCGGCCGTTGCTCGGCAGTGATCTGCCGCGGCCCTACATCATCCGGGCGCCACGCGTGGCCAAAGTGTTGAACCAGTAGACCAAGCCGTATCAATTCAGTTGGGGTAGGGCGAGACTCCGTCGAGCCCTGACTTCTTCACGTCGCGTTCGAAGACACGAACCCGATCAAGGGGAAATCCCTGACATTCGAACCGCCAAAGGCTTTCCGCGTTTGCGGTTTAGGGCATTCGAAAACACCTCAGGGAAATCAGGGCTCGACTGAGTCTCGCCCTACCGGGGATGGGTGACCGTGTCCGCCGCCCACTTCCCAATCGTTACTTCTTGGTGCGGTTGAGCAAACCGTTCAAGAGGCTCTTGCCTTGTTCGCCGGCTTTATTGCCGAGTTCCTTCTCGAGCAATTCGCCAGCTTTGCCTTTCAGTTCGCCCACCGCTTGATTGACGCCGGCTTTGACGAGCGCGTCGGTCAGTTGTTTGGCATCCACCTTGATGCGGGGATTGTCGAGTGGGCCGGTCAAGCCGATGGGCAAGATGAATTGTTGAACCTGGGTGGCTTTGCCGCCGGGAATGGTGATCGTGGCATTGTGCAGCGTAGCCTGCATCGGCAAATCAATGGTGACTCCTTTGAGGGTGTCCAGCGTTCCTTTGGCGGCCACATCAATCGTGCCTCCTTGCACTGGCTGCGTGCCGTCGATGACCAGATCCTTGGCGATCACGTCGGTGGGCAGGCCGCGATAATCCAATTGGACCGTGCTCGGGCGAGCGGCGGTCTCGTAGGCACCCAGCCAGGTTTCAAAGTCCAGCGTGTCCTTGCTGGACTTGATTTTCACGTAAGGCGCTTTGCCCAATAGCGCCGGCTGTGTGGAAAGATTGCTGGCCGTGATGCTGAGGGTTTCGTTGGGGAGTTCCGGCGTGCGCACGCCGTCCGCCAACAATTCGGAAACCGTCAAGGTTGGACTGCCCTCGATGAGGTGGTTTGCCTTCACACGCGCGTAACCCAATTCGCTGACCTGCCGCGCCAGGCGTTCTCTCAGCGTCTCGTTCTTCTGCTCCGGAGTGGCCGTTTTCTCCTCCTTGGGGCCGGAGAGTTTTTCGATCCATCGGCGCACCTGCGCCAGGCGTTCTTTCCACACCTTGGCGTTCTTGATGTAGTCTTCGATGCCTTTGGTGTTGGGTGGCTTGGGTTCCTCGGTCGGCTGCGGTGGGGGCCCAACGAGTTTGCCCGGGGTGGATCGCTTTTCGCCGTGGGACGCGTCGGAGATGACGACGCGGTTTAATTGCAGCCGCTTGCGGAGCAGGTTGACGCCGCTGACCTCAGCTTCGAGTTTCTTGGCGCGGAACAAGTCAGTATCGAGGGCGTTCGGATCCGCCATGGCCAAGCCTTCGATGGTCAATCGTTGGTTCTTGAGATCCAAATCCGCGTTGGCCAGATCGACGGTCGCCCCGTTGGCCCGTTCGAGACCACTTTGCAATTCCGACGTTACTATCGGACCGCTGGCAAACAGATACACAATGA
Source organism: uncultured Verrucomicrobiae bacterium (assembly GCA_963788655.1). Taxonomy (GTDB): domain Bacteria; phylum Verrucomicrobiota; class Verrucomicrobiia; order Limisphaerales; family JAFGQR01; genus JAFGQR01. The sequence goes on from CAWBHS010000022.1 coordinate 190,440, forward strand.
CGAGCAGCACTCCCACGAGCACGGCAAAGACGACGCCCAATGGCCGGATCGGATTGCCGATCTTTTTGGTCAGCAAATCTTCGTAAGTCAGTTTGCCTTTGCCGCCGCCGATCAAGACGAACTTGAGCGCCTTCACCCACTTCTTGCTGTTGTATTTTTGAAACCGCTCGGAGTTCTTTTCCAAGCCGGCCATTTTCTTGCGGTAAGCAGTCATGGCCCGCACCACGCCCCAACCGCTGAGCAGGCCCAGAATCACTCCCAACAACAGGCCACCGGTCACCACGTAATACTCGAAGCCGAACAGGGCGAGCACGGGGGCGTTGATCATCCATTGAAACAAGCCGCTGAACGGGCCGTCCAGCAGCCAGCGTCCGCAGGCAAAGCTGACCGGCATCAGCGCCAGCGAAAGGAGCTTGGCCGCGGCGCCGGTCAGCGCCGCCAGCGCCAGATTTGCGTTAAGAATAATGAGCAACAGGACCAATGCAATGATCAGTCCCGCAGCCTGGCTGAACCCCGGCATGAATCCGATCATGGCGCCCAGCACGCCGGCGGAAAAGAGTTGGAACGGTGTCGCTTTGCCGCGTAACAATTTGCCAATCGTACCGAATCATGGTTGCTCTTATAGTTCGGGCGCCATCGCCGGTCAACATGTTCAATCGCCGCCCACCAGCCGAAACAAGTTCCCTCAAAGATGAAGGCCGCGGTCATCCGGATACTTCATCAATCCTCGCCGCCCGAACCCGGGGCGCACTGGAGTTGCCCTCCGCCCGCCTGCGGATCTATTATCTGCCTGGACTGACGTGCATTGCAGCCAATGCAGTGCGGGATAAGTGTTAAAACAAAATCATGAGTATCATTCCGTGTTGCGCAATGCTGGTCTGCGGCCTCCACCTGACTTCGGTCAACGCAGTCGTCGGCCAGGATCAATCCAATTCTGGAGGGACTGACGGCCTGGACATTGGCTCCCAGCGGCAGCTCTTTGTTGATCGTCTGGTGCTGGATCGCCTGCAAAACGTCCGGCTGCAACTCCATTCCCCGCAGCCTCAGGAGGTGGTGTTCAAGTTCGACGCGCCCTGGGAAGGAGCGATGTGCGCCTACGTCACGGTGATGCGCGATGACGATGTCTATCGGTTGTATTACCGGGCGGGTGGCGAAACGACGCAGGAATTCACCGCCATGGCTTTGAGCTCGGACGGCATTCACTGGACGCGCCCGAAACTTGGGCTGTTTGAATTCCAAGGCAGCCAAGAGAACAACATCATCTACCGCGGCCGTCGAAAGGCCTATTGGGAATCACACAATTTCACCCCGTTCAAAGATCTCAATCCTGCCACGCTGCCGTCGCATAAATACAAAGCAGTGGCGCTTGGCCGCTACGTCCGCCCGGATGGTGAAGATGTGAAAGCCCTTGTGGCGCTGGCGTCGTCGGATGGCGTGCATTGGCAACGAATGCAGGAGGAAGCAATCATCACTCAAGGTTCGTTTGACTCGCAGAACGTGGCGTTTAGGGACACCGTCCGCGGCGAATACGTCTGTTACTTGCGCGACGGACGAGAGGTGCCTGGCGGGGGGCGCGTCCGGAGCATCAAACGAACCACTTCGAAAGACTTTCTTCATTGGACCAAACCCGAATGGCTCGATTTCGGCGAGGGTCCGTTCGAGCAGTTCTACGTCAACACGATTGCGCCCTACGACCGCGAGCCGTCGCTGTATTTGGGATTTCCCATGCGGTTCGTCCCGGAGCGCAAGACCATTGGCGCCGACGCGCGTCCGGTGGATGGTCTTTCCGACGCGGTGTTGATCAGCAGCCGCGACGGCCTGCACTTCGCGCGCACCTTCCGGGAAGCGTTCATCCGGCCCGGGCTTGATCCGCAAAACTGGGGTCATGCCCATGGCAACAATACACCCGCCTGGGGACTGTTGCCCGCGGCGCCCGGCGAACTCTCGATCTACTGGACTGAGCATTATGGCAGCGTACCCCAACTCCGACGCGGCGTGCTGCGGGTGGATGGTTTTGTGTCCGTGCAGGCACCCTACACCGGCGGTGAATTCGTGACGAAACCCATCCGCTTTCACGGGCAAAAGCTCGTTCTGAATTACTCAACTTCAGCCGTGGGCGGCATTCGGGTGGAAGTGCTGGATGCGTCGGGAAAGGTCATTCCAGGATTTGAGATATCGATCTGCCCGGAGATTTACGGCGACGAATTGGAACGGCCCGTTTCATGGAACTCCGCTACCAGCCTCGCCGACCTTCAAAGGAAACCCATCCGCCTTCGCGTATCGATGCGGGATGCGGATTTGTATTCGTTTCAGTTCCAATGAAAGAGCTGTTAAGCATCGGAATACCAAGCCCTTGTCGTTGGTGGGAATCAAATCCATTGGTTATCATTTTCTTGCTCGCTTCCGCTTGGCCGAGTCGCTAGCTTGGCAGCGTATGACCGTGTTGACCGCCCATTTCGACGGAAAGGCAATCATCCCGGATGAACCGGTGGAGTTGCCGGTGAATTGTGCCTTGAAGGTGCAAGTTGAGCCGCTGCGGGAAACGGTGCCTACCGCCACCCATTTGCATCGCTTGGTTCAGATAGCCAAAAAGTATCCGGTAACCGGCGGTCCAGCGGATGGCGCGGCACAGCACGATCACTACCTCTACGGCCTGCCCAAGAAACCATGACCTCATGATCTTCTTGGACACCGGCTACTTCATCGCGCTTTTTACCACCGATGACAATCTTCACGACCGAGCGGTTGCTTGGTCGATGCAGATCAACGAGCCATCACTCGCCACCGAATACGTCCTCTGGGAATGCGTGAATACTTTCTCCAAACCGAAGGATCGTCCGTCGGCTCACGCGCTGATCGACCATGTGGAATCTGATCCATCGTGTGAGTTGATCCACGCCTCTCCTGAACTGTTTACTGTCGGCGTTGGACTTCACCGTAATCGTCCGGATAAGGAGTGGTCCCTGACCGATTGCATCTCATTCCACCTGATGCATGAACGTGGCTTGACTCGTGCCCTGGCTTACGACGCCCATTTCGAACAGGCTGGATTTCAAGCGCTACTTCGCCAAGATCCAGTGGCATAGTGGCAGTGAATGCAATGAGAGACCTGTTGACTATGCCTCGCGAAGCTCTTTCTCCTGCTCACAGAAAATGGTACCCGGCGTTTGTCATAATGGTCGCCGCGCTGGAACTGGCCTCGGCTGCCGAGGTGATGCAGCCTCGCATCCAGGGCGAATGGTGGACGATTGCCGGTGATCCGGATCTCGCCGCATTCACCTCTGCGAATCAGCAACCGGTGGACTTCGGCGTATGGCCGGCCGCGGATGGCACGTGGCAGTTGTGGTCCTGCATCCGCAAAACCCGCTGCGGCGGCAACACCCGATTGTTCTATCGCTGGGAAGGCGCTGCATTGACGAACACGAATTGGACGCCCAAGGGCATCGCCATGCAGGCCAAACCGGAACTGGGCGAAACGCCCGGTGGCCTGCAGGCGCCGCACGTCGTCCAAACGGATGGCGAATACCTCATGTTCTATGGTGACTGGGAGCATATCTGCGCTGCCACCAGCTCGGACGGGAAGACCTTCGCGCGGCGTCTCCAAACGGACGGAAAAACGGGGATGTTCAGCGAAGGTCCCGGCACCAACACGCGCGATCCGATGGTCATCCGCATCAACGGACTTTGGCACTGCTATTACACGGCATATCCGAATCGCCAGGGGGCGGTCTATTGCCGCACCTCCACCGATACGCGCCATTGGAGCGACGTCCACCGGGTGGCGTTTGGTGGGGAGGCGGACACCAATCCGTATTCCGCGGAATGCCCGCACGTCGTGGAATTGAGCCCCGGCGAGTTTTACTTGTTTCGCACGCAGCGTTATGGCCAGCGCGCCATCTCCCGAATCTACCATTCGACCAATCCGCTGGATTTTGGCATCGACAATGATGCCGCGCATCTGGTCGGTAGTTTGCCGGTGGCGGCTCCGGAGATTATCCGGCACCAGGGCCAGTGGTACATCGCGAGCCTGCGTCCGGATTTGAAAGGCATCCGCCTGGCGCGGCTGGAGTGGGTTCCCGTTACACCCGCCAAGTCCAAGCAATGACGGGGAAAACTTAGGCCGAATCGGTGTCATTGATTGCGGGGAGCACCCCCTCCTCGGGCGCTGCCAACCGGCGCCCTCGCCGGTTGGCCCGGCGACTGAATCGCCACCGAATAGTGGCTCCCTCCATATGCTCGAAAATGGTTGGCGAGGCGCCAACCACGGCGCCCGGGGCGGGCGCGCTCCCCAGCCCAAATCGTCACTGTTCAAAGGTCTTTGGCAACCCGCGCCCCCTGCGCTACCCTACGCCGATGAAGACAATTCCGATCGAACAGGTCGATGCCGTGTGGGAACGGATGAGTGAAGTGACGGAAGCGGAAGCCCGCCGTCTTGCCCAGCGTACCCAGGATCAGCAGCCGTATATCATGATTTATCTGCTGGCCATGGACGAAAATATCATGGACGAAAAAGATCGCGGCCGGCTCATGGAATTGGGGGCAATCATTATGGAGATCATGCATGCGGCCAACCCGAATTTGCGCCAGGTCACCGACAAGGATCTGGAGGCGGCTGAAGCGGCCAATACCCGTTTCCTCGAAGAGGCGGACGAAGGTTCGGAGATGGATTACACGTCCCTGGTGGAAGGCATGGTGGCCAACTATAACCAGATGCCGTTGCTGGGCGCCGTGATCGAAGCGCTGATGTGCGAACATGAGGAGAATCCGGAACTGGCCCCCGACAACGTCGGCGCGGCCCTGTTGCACTTGAAGACCGTCATTGATTGTCTCGACCAGTAAACGCGCAAAATCGTGCTGGCCAAACCAGCGGATTTTCCCGAACGTAACCGGGCAACTGACTGATTAACGACTCATGTTTACTGGAACCTATACCGCCCTGGTCACCCCGTTCGCCAAGGGCCAATTGGACCTCACAGCCCTGCGCAACCTGATCAAGGCGCAAATCAAAGCCGGCGTGGACGGCCTCGTGCCCGTGGGCACGACCGGCGAATCGCCCACCCTCGATTACAAGGAACACATCGAGGTCGTGCAACGCACTGTCGAATTCGCCGCCGGCAAGGTCAAGGTGCTCGCCGGCACCGGCGCCAATTCCACCGAAGAAGCCATTTACCTGACGCGGCTCGCCGAAGAAGCCGGCGCAGACGGTTCGTTGCAGGTGGCGCCTTATTACAACAAGCCCTCACCGGAAGGACTGTTTCAACACTTCAAAGCGGTGGCCAAATCCACGCGGCTGCCGATCGTGCTGTACAGCATTCCGGGCCGGTGCGGGATTGAGATTGGGGTGAGCACGGTCAAGCGGTTGGCCGCCGCCTGCAAGAATATCGTGGGCATCAAAGAAGCCGGTGGCAGCGCGGATCGCGTCAGCCAATTGCGCGGGGCGCTGGGGCCCAAGTTCAACATCCTGTCCGGCGACGATTCGCTGACGCTGCCGTTCATGGCGGTAGGCGCGGAAGGCGTCATCAGCGTCGCGTCGAATGTCATTCCGCGTGAAGTGGCGCAGATGGTCCGGGCCTTTGGCTCTGGTCGCGTGGCAGCGGCGCAGACGTTGCACGCCCGGTTTTATTCGTTGTTCAAAGATCTGTTCCTCGAAACCAATCCGGTGCCCGTCAAAGCCGCGTTGGCGATGCTGGGCCATATCGAAGAGGAATACCGCCTGCCGCTGGTGCCGATGGCCAAGGCGAACCGCGACCAGTTGCGGAAGACGATGAAGGTTTGCGGTGTGCTGAAATAGCTGGCGAACCGGCCGCCAATTTCGAAAGACAGCGATCATGACCAAAATCATTATCAACGGTGCCAAAGGCCGAATGGGGCAGATCTTGGTGACTTGTGCCCAACGCAATCCGGAACTGCAAATCGTCGGCGCCATCGATCAAGGCGACGACTTGAGCACCATCATCGACCAAGGCGACGTGGTAATTGATTTCAGTTTTCACGAAATCACGCCCGGTACGGCGGGGCTGTGTGCCAGTCATCAGAAAGCGCTGGTCATTGGCACCACGGGACATTCCGATACGGAGAAAGCCAACATCACCAAACACCAGTCCCAAATCCCCATCGTGTGGGCGGCTAATTACTCCACCGGCGTCAACACCTTGTTCTGGCTGACGCGCAAGGCGGCGGAAATCCTGGGGCCCGGTTTTGACCTGGAAATTGTCGAGATGCACCATCGGCACAAGCAGGACGCCCCCAGTGGCACGGCGATGACTCTGGCGGAAATCCTGACGGCGGTGCGCCAGCAACAATTGGGCGAAGTGCTGCGGCACGGGCGTTCCGGCATCGTGGGCGAACGCAGCGCCAATGAGATCGGCATGCATTCGGTGCGCGGGGGCGACGTGGTGGGGGACCACACGGTAATTTTCGCGGCCAACGGTGAACGCGTCGAGCTCACGCACAAAGCCTCCAGCCGGGAGACGTTCGCGAACGGCGCCCTCCGCGCCGCCCAGTGGGTGGTGAGCCGATCGCCCGGCCTTTACAACATGCAGGACGTGCTCGGGCTCAAGTAACGCCGGCAGCCTCGAGGCGATCGGCATCGTAATCCGACCAAATATGGCAACGTTGCGTTTGGCCTTTGTTGCCCTTGGTTCCAACGAGGGGGATTCCCGCAATAACCTCCTTGAGGCGATGGAACGTTTGCAGGCGTTATCCTCGGAGCCGTTACGTCGATCCTCACTCTGGCGCACCACGCCGGTGGATTGTCCGCCCGGATCGCCGGATTTTCTCAATGCCGTCGTAGGCATGGTGCCTCGACCGGACGAAACTCCAGAAAGCCTGCAACTCAAGCTGCAAGCTCTCGAACTGGAATTCGGCCGCCGCCCCCGGCAAGTGCGCAACGAACCACGTCCGCTTGACCTGGACTTGATCGCCTTTGGCAGTGAAACCCGGACCAGGGTGGAACTGACGTTGCCGCATCCGCGGGCGCATCTGCGCAAATTCGTGCTGGCTCCGTTGAGTGAAATTGCGTCTGAATTGGTGCTGCCGGGGCAGACGCACACGGTCGGGCAATTACTGGTCGCGTGTCCAACTGAGGAGAAGGTTGAACGGGTGCAGAGCGACAGTAGTTGGAGTATTCAAATGCTGCGTGTGGCTTGGCAAGACTGGTCAAATGTCGCGCCAGCGTTTGGAAGTGCGTCCGGCTTGCCGGCGCTTCGGGATCGAATGATGCCGTTGAATTGCCGCGTTAGGGGCCGATTGCTTTTTGTGCACCCCGCATCGAAACGAAAGCGCGAGCAAGCTCCACGCACTCCAGACGTTTCGCGAGTTTCGCAAACCCATTGAAAAAGCGCACCAGTGTTTGGATTGCGCCCAACTTGCCGGTGCTGTCGCTTGCAGGACGAGCGTCGTCATTTCTGCAGGGCTTCGGGTGCTTTCGCCAGGCCTCCTTTCTTTTTCTCAATTTTCCTTCTAAGAAAATCCGGGCTGGCGCGTTATCCCAGTAGCAGAGCAAATTGAACACGGTGACCGGATGGGATCGAACCATACAACCAAGGCGGAGTGGCTGCGCGCGGCGATGGAGGAACATGCCGGCCCGTTGACCCGTTACACGGCGCTGATTACCGGCGATCTTGACCGGGCCCGGGACGTGGTGCAGGACGCATTCATCCGGCTCTGCTCCGAGGACCGTGAACGCGTGGAAGATCACCTGGCCGAGTGGCTGTTTACCGTGTGCCGCCACCGCGCCCTGGATGTGCTGCGAAAGGAACAACGTATGGAACCCTTGACCGATACCGAACTGGTCGGACGCGCCAGTCCGGAGCCGTCGCCGGCGGTGGTCGTCGAGCGCCGGGACACCCACAGCCGCGTGCTCGACCTGCTTGCGACATTGCCTCGCAACCAGCAGGAGGTCGTCCGCCTCAAATTCCAGAACGGCCTCAGCTACGCCGAAATCAGCCGCGTCACCCAGCTCACCGTCAGCAACGTCGGTTTCCTGATCCACACCGCCATCAAGACCCTGCGCCAGCGGTTGCACACTGAACCCAATTTGGTCCCCACCCCGATACGGAGGACGCTATGAAATTTACTCCTGATGATCCGAAATTAACCGCGTATGCCTTGGGTGAATTGCCCGAATCAGAACGGGCCGTCGTGGAAGCCGAGTTGGCCAAGTCGCCGGAAGGCCAGCAGGTCTTGAACGAAATCCGCGAAACCATCGGCGTGCTGCAACAGGAACTGGCCGCCGAGCCGTGCCCGGAGTTGACCCCCGCCCAGGAGCGCGCCATTGCCGTCAGCGTGGAACCGGCGGCGGCCAAGACCGTGGCTTTCCCCTGGTGGAAAGTGATCGTTTACGGCGGCTTGTCGGCGGCGGCTTGTCTCGTTTTGGCGGGTTTGCTGTTGCCCTCGTTGGCCAAGAGCAAGGCTAAGGCGCAACGGATCGCCCAGAGACTCAATGCGGCTCAATATGCGAATGGGAATGCCCCAGCCTCGCCGGCTTTGGCGCAAGGACAGGTGGTTGCATGGGCCGACAGCGATGTCACAGCCAGGGTGCGCAAGGGGGATGAGAGTGTCCTGACAGCAATTCACTCCGCCCGACCTCCGTTCAACACCGAAGCCTACGACCGGGTGGTGGATAACGCCTTCCTGGCAGTCTCGCAAAATCCATTGTCCACGTTCTCCATCGACGTTGATACCGCTGCCTACGCCAACGTCCGGCGGTTCTTGAACCAGGGCCAGTTGCCGCCCAAGGATGCAGTGCGGATCGAGGAGTTGATCAATTACTTCACCTACACATATCCGGCTCCAGACCGCGGAGAGCCGTTTTCCGTTACCGTCGAACTGGCCGGGTGCCCGTGGAATCCGGCCCACCGACTGGCGCGCATCGGGCTCAAGGGCAAGGAAGTCGCTGCCGCCGAACGGCCGCAAAGCAACCTCGTGTTCCTGATCGATGTGTCCGGCTCAATGCGGCCGCCCAACAAGCTGCCCTTGCTCAAGCAGGCGCTGGTGTTGCTCGTGCAACAACTGAACGCCAGCGACCGCGTTTCGCTCGTCGTTTATGCCGGGGCGTCCGGACTGGTGCTGTCCGCCACTCCGGGCGACCACCAGGAGACCATCCGCGAGGCCCTGGGCCAACTCGAAGCCGGTGGCTCGACCCATGGCAGCGCCGGCATCCAATTGGCTTACGAAACGGCCATGAAGAACTTCATCAAGAACGGCGTCAATCGCGTGATCCTTTGCACTGACGGCGACTTCAACGTGGGCATCACCAGTCGGGGCGATCTGATTCGATTCATCGAGGCCAAGGCCAAGAGCGGCGTGTTCTTGAGCGTGTTCGGGTTCGGGCGAGGCAATTACAAGGACGCCACACTGGAACGCCTCGCCGACAAAGGCAACGGCAACTGCGGCTACATCGATACCTTCGCGGAAGCGCGCAAGCTGTTCGTCGAGCAGATGAGCGGCACCTTGATCACGATCGCCAAGGACGTAAAAATCCAGGTCGAGTTCAATCCCGCGCAAGCCAGCGCTTATCGGTTGATCGGTTACGAGAATCGTTTGTTGCGCAAAGAAGATTTTAATGACGACACCAAGGATGCCGGGGAGATTGGCGCCGGTCACACCGTCACGGCACTTTACGAAATCGTGCCGGTCGGCCAGGAGCTAAAGCTGCCCGGCGTGGACCCCCTGAAATATCAGCCGGCCACCCCGCCGCCGGTGAACGCCAGCCGCGAACTAATGACGGTGAAACTGCGCTACAAGCAACCCGACGGCGACACCAGCCAGTTGCTCGAGGTGCCCGTGACGGACGCGGGACGGAGCTACGCCAAGGCTTCGGGTGACTTCAAGTTTGCCGCCTCGGTGGCCGCGTTTGGCATGGTCTTGCGCGACTCCGAATACAAAGGCAACGCTACGCTCGGCGCTGTGCTCGAGTTGGCTGAGGAAGGCAAAGGAGCGGATGCAGCCGGTCATCGCGCCGAGTTCCTGCAACTGGTGCGCGAAGCCCAGGCCTTGATGCCGGTTAAGCCCAGCCCGGCGACGCCCATTGCACAACGGGAAAGCCATGCACCACAACTCGCCCCAACACCGCACATAGAGAACACGCCCCCTTCCAATCTGGCGGTTCAGCCGACGAACCCAGAATTAGCAGGCAACGACATCCAAGTAGCGCAGAACCCCGTTCCAGCTCTCCAGTCCAATTTGGCGCCATTGCCAATCCACATGCCGATGCCCACCTTGAAAGGTACCCCGGACGAGTTACCCAAGGGTCCGCACATTGAGAAAATTCCCGAACGTCCGCCCCCGCCATTCCTGGCGCCGCCGGGCGTGAAGAATGTTGCCCTGCACAAGCCGGTCACGACGAGTGACAGGAATCCGATTACCGGGACCGCCGCGCAGATTACCGACGGCGACAAGGAGGCGTTTGACGATCAAGTGGTCGAGATGCGCAAGAACCTTCAATGGGTGCAGGTCGATCTCGGCCAGCCCTTCCGAATCTATGCGATTGCCCTTTGGCACGACCACCGTTGGGTCCAACTCTATCGCGACGTGGTGGTGCAGGTGGCGGACGATCCCGACTTTACGCAAAACGTGCGCACCCTCTTCAACAACGACTACGACAACTCGGCTGGACTCGGTCTGGGGACGGACAAGGAGTATTTCGAAACCCAGTATGGCAAGGTCGTGGACGCCAAAGGCGCCGTGGCCCGTTACGTACGGTCTTACACGCGCGGCAGCAACTTGAGCGCCTTGAACTGTTGGGCGGAAATCGAAGTTTATGCCCTGCCAGCCGACAACGCTTCTGCTGCGTCAACCCAGGGTTCGGCGCCCACCAATTTGGCGCCCGTGCGCATGAAGTTGCCCATGCCGACGTTGAAGTAGGACGGGCGTCCTGCCGTTTCTGAATTCGGCCAGGACGCTCAATCCGCCAAAGACCGCTCCTCAGCCCATGAACAGTTTGCGACTATTCGGGACAGCCGAGATGGCTGTCCTACCTTAAACGTAAACGTAGACGGGTCAGTCCTCACTTTTGACACTCAAGTCCTCCTTCATTGGCGACTATTCCGATCGCAGCAGATTCGACACGTGCGTCCACACCCCCATCTGCAGGCGCCGCGCGATCCAAGCCAGCGTCATGGTCGTCTCCTGCCGCAACCGCCGGGCGATGCGCACCTTGCCGGGGTCGCCCTTGCGCCGCTGCGCCAGGTCCGCTTCCGTCCAACGCCGCTTGGCCAACTCCGCCCGCACCAACCGCTCTGCCTTCGCCTCGCCACTCTCCTGCCTTTCCGCCCCGTAATGCTGCGCTCCCACCCGCTCCGAGGCGTGGGCCAGCAACTCCTCCTTCAACGTATCCGCGCCGAAGAACCACCCCCGCTGGATTGCCGCCCACTCCTCGCCCCCGCCCTCCGGTTGCCGCCGCGTCTCCATCTGCCGCTCGAATTCCCGCCGCCCCGCCGCACTGTCCTTGGGCAACCGCATCTCCCCGAACAACCGCTCCACCCGCAGCCACGGCCAACGGCGCCCCGGCGGCTTCAGATATTCCGGGAAACTGCTCCACGCGTATTCCCGCAGCGGTTGCTCCGGCGCCAGCAACTTCGCCCGTACCGGATTCAGATGCACATACTCGCCGACCGTGCGGAAGTAGCCCGGCGATGCCGCATCCACCACCAACGCCTTGTAGCGCCCGCTGAACAAATGTCCAAATAGCTTGTGCCGCCGGTTGAACCGCGCCGTATAGGTGCCCATAAACCACTTCATGCCCGCGACCAGGTTCCCCTTGGGCGTTTCGACCAGCAGATGAAAATGATTCCCCATCAGGCACAGGGCGTGAACCCGCCAATCGGTCTTGGTGCAAGCCTCGCCCAGCGTCTCGAGGAACCGGTTCCGATCCGCGTCATCCCGGAAGATGGGTTCGCGCCGGTCGCCGCGATTCAGGACGTGATAAATCGCCCCTTCGTATTCAATGCGCAACGGTCGTGGCATGGCGGGAAACTGCCCGAAAACAAGCCGCTGTGTCAATAGTGAGGACTGACCCGTTT
>CAWBHS010000023.1:0-83052 GCA_963788655.1 uncultured Verrucomicrobiae bacterium
GCAATACGTAGTCGCTCAAAGGTAGCGACAGAACAAGGCCCGTATTGCTAAGCCGCAAAGGCCGTGCAGGCCGATTATGGGAATTCTTCGGCCCATCTTTTCCTGGCGAACAGTTACAACGCGCTCCGTGATCCTAACCAGGTCGAGTTGCGTTACGAAACCGCCTGGTTGAACGAATATCTCCTGGCCAATCTGTTGGCTCCGGTGGGTGCGGGCCTCTTGTCGCCCACCATTTCGCAGCAGGAATACTCGCGATTGTTCGAGCGAAACCGGCTAGGGGTGGCCTCAAGCACGGAATACCTGAGCCGGGGAGCCTGGACCCAAGCCGGCGCGCAATACGGCACGATCGGGACGTTTGCCTACTCCGCCGAGACTTTTTACCGAACCGATCCCGGTCAGCGTGCGAACAACGACATGGAAATGCTGACGCTGGATTTCAAGGCTAAGCAGCAGCTCACGTCCAGGGACAGTGTGTATGCCCAAGTGATTACTTACGACGCGAATTTTGGCGACGTTACGCGGTACCTACGATCCCACCAATGCTCATCTTGGTTTCCGCGGTAAGGAAAAACAGGAGCCGATGGTCCTGGCAGGCTACCACCGGCAATGGTCGCCTGAATCGCACACGCTCATTCTTGGTGGCGTGCTTAACGACACCCTGGATATTAGCGATCCTGCCCAGCCGCTGCTATTCTTGTGACAAGAATGCATCCGGCAAAGTCTTGGCCGTGCCTCCCTATGGAATGCCACTAACTCCCCTCGACTATCGCAGCGATTTCAATCTGTTGACAATTGAAGGCCAGCAGATTTGGCAACCAGGAAATCACGCCTTCTTGGCCGGCGCCCGCTATCAAGCTGGTGATTTTGACACAATAAGCCGCCAAGGCCAGTCGTCCTTGACGCCGTTTGGGACCAATGCCGGAGCGACGCCATTCTTCGCTCCGGCGATGAGTTGGCACTCTCACACAGATTTTGAGCGGATGACTGCCTATGGTTACTGGAGTTGGAAGATCATCAAGCCATTGCTGCTCACGGCAGGTGTCAGCTACGATTACCTTCATTATCCTGAGAATTTTCGAGTGCCCCCGTTGTCCGATGCTGAAGAAAGAACCGTTCAGGTCTCACCCAAAGCCGGGTTCATCTTGACTCTGTTTAGAGGGGCAACGATTCGCGGCGCTTACACACGGTCGTTGGGTGGCGTGAGTTTTGACCAGAGCTTCCGGCTTGAACCCACTCAGATCGGCGGTTTCAATCAAGCGTATCGCAACGTGATGCCTGAATCGGTCGTGGGATCACTTTCGGCGGTCCACTTTGAAACCTGGAGTCTTGGTGTGGATCGGAAGATGACGGGCAGAACCTACCTGGGGGCGCAGTTTGAATGTTTGAACTCTGCGGCGGACCAATCGGTTGGCACACGGGATAAAGTGTATGTTGGGGTGCTACCCAATCCGCTTCTCGATCAAACTTCAACAACCCGTCAGTCCTTTGACTATGAGGAACGTAATATCCGCTTGAGCTTCGATCAGTTGCTGGGCGGCTGCTTCGCCTTGGGCGCCCGCTACCGCTGGAGCAACGCGCAACTGAGCAGTTGGTTTCCCGCCGTGCCGCTGTTGGGACGGGCGGACGTGGAGGCAACCTTGCATCAGGTGCAGCTTCACATGTTGGCCTATGATCGCACCGGATTCTTTGGTGGCGTGGAAGCGCTGTGGAACCAACAATCCAATCGCGGCTACACCCCGGATCTCCCCGGCGATGACTTCTGGCAGTTCAATCTGCACGCCGGCTATCGTTTCCCGCGCCGCCATGCGGAAATCCGTCTCAGCTTGCTTAACGTGACGGACCAGGATTACCGTTTGAATCCGTTGAACCTGACGCGTGAACTGCCGCGGGAACGAACGATCGCGGTCAGTTGCCGGTTCTATTTTTGAGTTAATCCTGACCCATTTGAATCCCGATGACCTGGCCAGATCTCAAACGCACTTGGACCGAAAACTGGGGATTCGGCGTCGTGGGGGCTTTGGGCAGCGTGCTGATAAGCCTGCCGCTCCACTTTGCGGATTTGGGCCGACCGCTCGTTGAATTCAGCTACGACTTGCCCTTTTGGTTATCCCATCGCACGAACCGCACTGAGGCTTGCGTCGTCAAAATGGACAGTGCGTCCACCGACCGGCTGGATCAAATGAAAAACGGTGCCGCGTGGAACCGCACCAATCTCACAGCCTTTCTCGGTTTGCCGTATGTTAGCAATGCCCCGTTGGTTGTATTTGATCTCACTCTCACAGAACCCAGCACTAACCTTCTAGGAAAGAAAGGCGAAACAATAGATGAAGAGCTTGCTCGCGCGATGCGTGAGCATGGGCACGTGCTTTTGGGTTCGGTTTGGGATCTTCTGTTTAAGAAAGAGATTCCACCTGTAGAACCGTTTGGAACGGCGGCACTCGGCTACGCTCCGGTGCAGTTCCCTCATGGAAGCGACGACGGGATTCGACAACACTGGCCGCATACCAATTTGGCTTGGAAAGCCGCCCAGTTGTTTCGAAAGAATGTCCCCATACCGGAGGAAAATCGGTGGATCAATTACAACGATTCTTGCCGATCCATTTGGTCCTCGTCTCTGAAACCCGGCGCATTCTACCCCACGGACTTCACCAACACCGTCTTGTTCGTTGGCGGATCCGGGGAAGTCTGGACCCCCGTGACGTTGGAGGATCGATTGGACGTCCACCCTACAGCACTCTACAAGCAATCCCTGCCCGGAGTGGAAATCCATGCTGTCGCGTTTTTGAACCTCCTTCATCACGATTGGCTCGAATTGATACCCACCTCCGCCGAAATGTTGTACGTGTTGGGAGTCGGTCTGGTATTTGGGTTTGGTCTGATCTTCCTTCGTCCCTTAGTTGGCGTAGCGCTATGCGCGGGCGGCATTGCCGCCTTGGTGGGCCTGGATTTGTACCTCGTCTTGCACCAACACCTCTGGTTCCCGTGGGCCGTGACCTCGGTGGTTCAGATACCCAGCGCCATGGCTTGGGCCTGCCTCGTTCACGTCCGTCGAAGGTTTCGCAATAAAGGAGACTTGACCGTTGAAAGGTCGGCCGCCGGCTCCGTCGTGATAGCCCACCACAACCTCCTAATCAAGGTGGGCGAAGGCGCCTACGGCGAAGTCTGGCTGGCGCGCAATCAAGTCGGGCTGCTTCGCGCGCTAAAAATCGTTCGCAGGTCTCCGCTTCGGCGGTGACAGCGCGCCATTCGAACGGGAGTTCCGCGGCATTCAGAAGTTCATGCCCATTTCACTTAATCATCCTGGCCTGTTGCGCGTGCTGCACGTCGGCCGTGACGATCCCGAACGCTATTTCTTTTACGTCATGGAAATCGCCGACGACATCACCTCCGGCCAAACAATTGATCCCGCAACCTACAAACCGCGCAGTCTGGCGAGCGAGATCCGTCAGCGTTCCCGCTTATCTTTGACCGAGTGTGTTGAACTGGGTTTGGCGCTGAGCGATGCCCTCGAATACCTGCACCAGCAGCAGCTCATCCATCGCGACCTCAAACCCGCGAACGTGATTTACGTCCAAGGGGCGCCCAAGATCGCTGACATTGGTTTGGTTACGGACATCGTCGGAACGCAGACGAACGCTACGTGGGTCGGGACGATGGGTTATCTGGCCCCCGAAGGACCGGGCAAAGCCGAGGCTGACCTCTACAGTCTGGGCAAAGTAATTTATCAAGCGTGGACGGGCCTGTCTCCGGAGCGGTTTCCCGAACTGCCGGCCGACCTGCTGGCGACTCCGGCGGATGGGCTGGTGGTGACCATGAATCGCATCCTTTTACGAGCGTGTGAATGCAATCCAAAGCAACGTTATCAACAAGCCGCACAAGTGCATAACGAATTGGCTGAACTTGCCAGGACCGACACGTTCAGCAACGGCTGATCGTTAGACACTAATTACACGAATTACCACGAATTCAAGGTACCGAGTAGCGTTTTGACACCGGTTGGGAAATCCCATTAATTAGTGTCAATTCGTGCAATTCGTGTCTCAAGCCAGCGCAGCCCCGGCGCAAATTGAATGAATTTTTCGGGTTCTCCCAAGGTCAATAATCGTCAATCTGTATGAGCCATCCGCAGCTTCCTGCCATGACGGGCCGGGTTCGGCGCGCTGACAACCGGCGTCGCCGACCGACGGGCATTTTTCATTCGTTCCGGTCGTCGCTGGCCGGGCGGATGACGAATAGCCATTGCGAAATGACCCCGCTTCGCCCCACAATGCTTCCGGTGAAATTCCAACCGACAATGGTTTCCGTGTTGATTAGCCTGCTGCTCTTGGCCGGAACCGTCTTGAATTCGGCGGCCGACGAAACCACGGGGTGGCGATCGCTCTTTGACGGCCAGTCCACCGCGCAATGGCGGGGCTTCAAGAAGACCGCCTTCCCGGACAAAGGCTGGGTGGTCGAAAACGGCTGGCTGCACTGTCTGGGCCAGAACGGTGGCGACATCATCACTCGCGAGCAATTCGACAACTTCGAGTTTTCCTGGGAATGGCGCATTGCTCCCGGCGGTAACAGCGGCGTGAAATATTTTTTGCCGGAAAACCGCGGTGGCGCCATCGGCCACGAATACCAGTTGATCGACGACGAACGGCATCCGGATGCCAAAATCGCCGACGGTAAGCACCTCACCGCCGGTGTGTATGATGTGCTCAAGCCAATCGGCGCCCAGCCCAATCCGCCCGGTCAGATCAACCAGTCGCGGATCGTGGTTCGCGGCAATCACGTCGAGCACTGGCTCAACAGCAAGAAAGTGTTGGACTACGAATGCGGCAGTCCGACCCTCAAGGCTGCCGTGGCGCAAAGCAAATTTAAGAACATTCGTGGCTTCGGAAATAAAATCAAAGCCCACCTGCTGCTTCAGGATCATCACAGCGAAGTTTGGTTCCGGAACTTGAAGATCCGGGAACTTCCGTGAACTCCATCCGTTTTATGAACACAAGAATTCTCTGCTCGTTCCTCGCAACGCTGGCTTTTGCCGGCGCCTTTGTTTTCGCCACGACGGCGGCCGAACCCGCTCCGAACACTCTAACCCCGGCCGAAAAAGCCGCAGGCTGGCGTTTGCTCTTTGATGGCAAGACCACGACCGGCTGGCGCAATTTTGGTAAGCAGACTTTCCCGACCAAGGGCTGGGTCATCGAAGACGGCTGGTTGAAGAAGGTGGCCGGCGTGCGCGGCGGCGACATCATTACGAAGGACGAGTTCACGAATTTCGAACTGACCTGGGACTGGCGCATTGCCAAAGGCGGCAACAACGGCGTCAAGTATTTCATCGTCGAAAACCGTGGCGCGGTGGGCCACGAATACCAGATGCTTGGCGATGCCGGCCAGAAGCCGAACAAAGGCAGCACCGCCTCGTTTTACGTCGTGTTGCCGCCCAAGGATCATGCTCCCGTCAAGTTATCGCCGGACGTCAACCACTCCAGCATCGTCGTCCAGGGCAACCACGTCGAGCATTGGTTGAACGGCGAAAAAGTTCTCGAATACGAATGCGGCAGCGATGAAGTCATGGCCGGGGTAAAGACCAGCAAATTCAAAAACGTGAAGAATTTTGGCCAGAAGCTTACGGCGCACATCATGCTGACCGACCACAGCAGCGAATGCTTCTTTCGCAACCTCAAGATCCGCGAATTGCCGTCAAATTAGCCTGCATCGTTTAAGCTCCGCAAATTCGCCACCTTGCCGGTACGCCCAGAGCCTGGCCATCAATCGATCAGCGCTTGCGCTGCTTCCTTCACGGCCTGGATAAAGGCTTGCACGATGGGTGTCGGCTTGCCGTGCCACATCAGGCCGAATTCGATGGGATCGAACCCGGTCAGCGGCAGGACGCGCACGCGGGGATGGTATTTGGCTTTGGGCACGCCCACGGAGAGACCGACGCCGTCGCCATTGGCCACGTAGGTTTGCACCAGGTCCAGTGAACTGACTTCGATGCCGGTGAACCAATCCACTTTGCGGCGGGCCAGGCCTTGTTGAAATGCCCGGCAGATTGGTTCGTTGGCCGGAACGGTGATCAGCGTCTCCTGGATGCGGTCCTCGGCCCAGAGCTCGTCGGTGGATTTGAGTTTGCTGTTTTTCGCCACCATCAGCACCAGCGGGAGTTTGAACAAGGGGAGGGCGGTGACGCCGGCTGGTGATTTACCGACCAAGAGCGCAATGGCCAGGTCGATTTCCTGATGTTCGATCCAAAGCTCCAATTGCGGATGATACCCTTCGCGCAAGGTGACCTTGAGCTTGAGAAATCGCTGCCGCATCGTGCGCAGGATGGCCGGCAGGTGGTCGCGCAAGACAATCTCCGAGGCGCCGATGCGAATGTGTTGCGCGATACCCCCGCGCAATTTTTCCGCCACGCGCGGGACATTATCGAAGAACGACTGGATGAAGGCGTAAAGTTCGCGCCCGGCGGGCGTCAGTTCGAATGGCCGCCGTCGGAACAACGTGACGCCGAGCGATTCCTCGAGTTGAATGACCTGACCGCTGACCGCCGGTTGCTGGATGCCGTAGGGGATATTGCGCACCGCCTCGCGGATGCCGCCGTGTTTGGCGACGTAATAAAACAGTTCCAAGTGGTGGATGTTCATGGCTGCAAATGAGCGTTCAGAATGTGCCAGCGAGCGACCGGCGCTGGTCAAGGCAAGGTCCGCTGTCCGCGCGAGACGTTAAGACGCAGTTCGCCCGGGTCCGCCTTCTCGAACGGTCCCGGCGAAGGCTTGGTGGTGCTGCGCTTCCGTCCGAAGTAATCCGTGCCCACCGCCAGCGGCGAACCGTCGGGATGCTCATATTTCACGCCGGCCACCGCGGTTTTGCCGAGCAACGCGGTTGTGACGAAAACCGTCGGTGCCTGCTGCCATTGCGGGCTGGCCTTGAGTTGCAGAATGGTTGCCCCAGCTTCCACGGTGATTCCAGGTTGCGGGTCGAATCCGGCAAGCAAGACGGGCTTCTCCTCCTTCGCACAAGGCTGCGCGCCATTGCAATACACGTTGCCTCCGGTTTGCAGTGGACGTTTCCGAAAGTCATACACCCATAATCCATAGCCTCCGCGCCACTGCGGATCCTTGGTGGCGGCTTCACCCGGATCGCCGGAAACCTCGCCATTTCCCAGGAAAAGGTTGTTGTAGAAACGGTCGTCCCCGCCCTGAATGTTCGTTAGTCCGGCGACCGTGGTGGAGTGTGCGGGATGATAGGGCGTTTCGCGGTTGGGTTCCGGCCGGCTGATTAGCTTCCCGGCAAAAAGATTGTGCGCGTAGGCGCCGCCCTCGGACATGTCCAGCAAGCTGGTGCCGGACAAGAACAGGTTGTTATCCACCAGGAACGGCCCGTGGTCCACCTCGACGAACAGGTCTTCGCCGGCGTTGTCGTGGAACAGGTTTGCCGACACGCGCGTGCCTTGTGCCATCCAGTCCAACCAGAGCCCGCGGCAGGTCCGGTAGATGTGATTGCCGCGGATTGTCGTGTCAATGGCAGCGTGGAACTTGATGCCCGCCATTTCCGCACCCGTGAACAAGCGGCGGACGTGAATGTCATGAATGGTGTTGTCTGTGACGGTGCAAAACGCGGCGCCCAGACTGCCAACAATCCCGGCTTGTTCGCAATGCGAGATGGTGTTGTAGCGGACAATGTGATGGCCGATGGTGTCCCGGTGCCAGCCATTGGCCAGGGCGCGTTCGATGGTCTTGACATAACCCTCAGCGGTGTCGGCGGAAGTGTTGTCCCATTGATCGCCGTATTTTCCGAGGGCGATGCCCGAACAAATCGAGTAGTTGATGGTGTTGCTCTCGATGATCCACCCGCGGCTCCAATGCGTTCCGATCAAACCGATTTGCTCGGCGGTTGGCGGTGCCCAGGGCGTGGCCGCGTGCTGCATCGTGAAACCGCGCACGGTCAGGTCGTTCCGGCCGGGTTGATCCGGATAAAACACGGTTTGACGCACGTTGATTTCGACCAGTTGTTCGTTCGGATTGACCCCCTTGAATTGTGCCCAGATCGTGGTGTTGGTCGCGTCCACCTGGCCAAACCACAGTTGCGGATTCAACGGCCGGTCGGGCGCAGTCGCGGATGGAAGGGGCTTGAAGAGCAGGCACAGCGTTTTGATCCCGCTGACGGGTTTGAGCTTGGTTTTGTAAGAAGCCCAGGACTGCCAATTGCCGGTGTTGGCCACCGTGCAGGTACCGAGCAGTTCACCATTCGGCGAATCCAATCGCAATTCGATGATTCCGCCGTCCGTCGCCGACGCCGCGCGCAACTCGATTTGGTCCGTGCGCTGGCCGAAGTCCACGTGCTCATAACGAACCCAGTCGCCGGGATCAATCCAGCCAATACACTGGCCACCCTCCGAGCAAGCGGCGGTTTGAATACCGCGTTGCGCCGCAAAACTTGCCGCCGCAACCCGTTGGGTGCTTCCGGAGTCTGTCACAAAACGCAGCCAGGCCACGTTCAGCAGATACGGCCCGTCCGACTGGTTCAACCAAGCCGGAGCCGCTCCTTCGGGCAACAGCACCTCGTCCAGTTTGGTCGCCTCGGTCAACCAGTCGCCGTTCAGATAGACGGCGCCCGTGTGATGTTCGCGGCCCTTCGGATTGAACCAGTCACCGTGGATGAGATCGCGGTAGGGATTGAAGTCGCCAAAGAACGAATTGGGGAGGCTCACCTTCCACACGTCACCTTGAACTTTCACCCAGTTCTTGATGACCTCCGATCCCTTGATCTCGACCTTCTCGCCCGGAGCGGCTTGATACACGATGCGTTTGGTATTGGACTCGCCGCCACGCGGGGGATTGATCCGTTCACGGTAAACGCCTTGATGCACGGTGATTACATCCCCTGGTTGGGCGATCCGGGCGGCGGCGGAGATGGTCCGGAACGGTTTGCCGACGGAACCCTCATTGGCATCATCGCCGTGGACCGAAACATGGAATTCCGCAGCGGAGGCTGCGCAACTGATCACGGCTGACAGGAGAAGTGTGTTCAAGTGTTGCATGGATTTGGGTGGTTGCATTTTGTGGGGACGTTATGACTGATCGCGCCTTTCAAGAACAGCCTTTTTTCACTGCCCCAGACGCGGCACGCGGTCTTGTAACCTTGGCCACCTCTCAGTCAGTATTCATGCGCCATCGGATTGATAAAGTGTCTTTGAAATACTAAACGTGGCGCTTGGTAAACACTTGCGGCATTTACTTAATCGAAGGGGGAACAGCGGTCTTTTTTGATTTCCTGTGTGATTGTGGATAAATATTTATTGACACTCCAATAAGGCATGGTAAAGAAACCTCCCGTTATGTGGTGGAAGCAGGAAGCTTTCAACCACGGTGAAGTGATCGGGTGAATACGGACAACTCCAGACAGCGGTTTGAACTTGAAGGGCTCGAGCCACGGATTCTGCTTTCCGCGGACGGGCTCAATCCGCTCTCGGGGGTCCCCCCCACCGCCGCGCTGCTGCTCAGTGCGGAAGAGATCCAAATTAGCAATCCGGAGGATTCCCCAGCGCAATCGGAATCCGGCTTCGGTTACGATCCGGCTTCCCAACTCGACAGCATTTTCAACAGCGTCGCCGATTCCCAGACTCAAAGTGAATCTGCCGTTTTGGCTCCGGCCCCTGAAACCGATGATCCGGCTTCCACTTCACCGGATGCATTGCAAGTCACCCCGACTGTGACCATGGACAGCCGGGTAGAGATGCAAATTGCTACCGACCCTGCACCGGACACCGCGTCGTCGCCTATCGATTCAAGCTCATCGCCGGCACCAGATTCCCCGGCCACACTTTCCCTGACCGAACAGTTGACGGACACCCTGCACGCCGCCAATGGACCTCCAGCGACCGCTGCCGACCAGCCTGTTTCAAGCGATTCGGAATATGTCGATCCCGACGTTCTGGCCAATCCTCAGCAGGCAATCATCGATGGTTTAACGGCCTTGGGCAATTGGGCCAACACCCTCGACAACTTTGGCAAATTTGCCTCAAATCTTCCGATAATCGAGCGTAATGTGGGTCAAATGCTGGATGCTGGTGGCATTCTGTTGACCTATCTGCGCGACCCGATCAACGCTTACTTTACTTCGGACACTACGCCCACGACGGATGAATTGTTGGTAGCGTTGCAGAATCTCGACACGACGGTGGGCGGTTTGTCGATCACCGTTGATGACGGTTCGGTGACCGGCGGATTGATCGGTGGCAACGAGTTTCGGTTTAATCTGATTTTTCAGGCCACCAAGACGGTGACCGGCATCCCGATTGGCCTGGGACCGAACAGCGACGACTTGAACCTCGTGGTTCCAGCTTCCGCTTCCGCAACCGTCAATGCGAACGTCAGTTTCACGTTCGACTTCTCCTTCGGCCTGCGGAACCTCAGCGAGACTTCCCCCGGCAATGGCCAATACGACCTCACCCTTTCCTCCGCGCAATCGTTTTACATTTCGGTCGCCAGTCTGACGGCTTCCGCGGCGGTGCATGTCAATAACGCGAACTTCAATATGAAGGTCGGATTCATCGACGTGGGGGTGTCGAATGGACAGATCGACCTCGACGGAAACGCGACGGTCAGCCTGACCGATCCGGATTCGAACGGGATGATCACCCGGACAGAACTGACCTCCACCCCGTTTGCCAACCTGGTCTCGGTGAACTTGACCGGTACCGCCAGCGCCAGTTTGCCCATCACCAACTCGCTGTTCTCCGGCACGCAGACCCTTACCGCAAACTGGGCTGATGTAAACCAGCCCGACACCTTGACCAGCAACGTCGGCTCGCTGCTGAACTACGACCGGTTCGAAAACCTCACGCCCCAGACGTTGATTGATGGCTTCAATGCCCTGGCAACTTGGTTGGACAGCACCAACAACCCGACCATGCTCGGCAAGCCGCTGCCGTTTGTGAGCGATGGGGTGAAGACCGTTCTGGACATCAAGAACCTGATTACCACCCGCTTCATCACCCAAACCGGCCAATGGGACACTGCCCAAACCCTGGCGTCCAAACTGGAGGCGGTGGCGGACCTCAGCGGCGTGAACATTACCTTTGCCGGCAACGAGTTGCGTTACACGCTCAACCTCAGTTCCACCCAAACGAAGACCGTCCAGTTCCGCTCCGGCCTGCCGAATCTGCCCCTGAGCGTTAACGTCCCAAATTTCAATCTGACCGTGACCGCCACCGGAACCCTGGTGTTCGCCCTGGACATCAGTGATTTCTCGTTTTACCTGCGCGATGATGGTCCCGGCCCCGAGTTCAGCCTGAGCGCCAGCGTAACCGCCAATTCTATCAGTGCCACCGGCGGCGTTGGCTTCCTTTCGGTGGACATGACCGGCTCCGCCCAACTGGCGGCCAGCATCACGCTGCAAATTACCGATCCGTCCAACGATCACAAGATCACCCTGAACGATTTCGCCGGCGGCGTGGGCACCATTGCCAGCTTTGTGACGTTCAACGTGGGCGGCACCGCCAATGCCAACCTCCAGCTCGCCTCCCCGCTCGCCGGTATTCCCGCGCAACCGTTGACCCTCGACTGGCCGAACTTGGCCGACCTGAATACCTTCACGTCGAACATCGCGTCGCTGACCGACTTCACCAGTTGGGGCCAAATCACGGCCGACGCCTTCAGCGCGGGCCTGAACCAGTTGGTCGGTTACCTGGCTACCATGGCCAATGATGACCTGGGCGGAAACAATCCTTTGAAGATCAAGCTGCCGCTGATTGACAAGTCGCTGGCCGAACTGATCGACATTCAAAGCTTCTTCGAGTCGGCACTGACGAACGCCACTGATTTCGCCAACCAACCCGACGGGACTACTGCACCGCCCTTCGGTAACAGCGCGCAACTGCTGAACCTTCTGAAGTCCCTGCCCGGTGTCGGCCCCAGCAACGCCACCAACCAAGCCACCGCCGATGACATCCGTTACACGCTGCACATTGACAAGGCGCTGGTTCGCATTTACCCGCTCAAACTGGACCTTGGCAACAACGCTAATCTGTCGCTCAACTCGACGGTCAACATCACCACCAACCTCGACCTGAACATCGACATCACCTTCGGTGTGAGCAAGGCCGACGGAACCTTCTTCATCGTGGATTCTGGATCACCAGTGCTGTCCGGATCGGCCACCGTCACCACCGACATTAACGTCGCTGCGCGGCTGGGCTTCCTGGATGTGAGTGTCAATCACGGCACCGCCACTTTGAACGCCGGCGTCGCGGTAACGCTGGTCGATCCCGCCCTCGATAATCCGGCCAGCCCCGGCAAAATCACCGGCAACGAAATCGGCAACGCGCCGGTCGCCGACCTTGTGAGCGTGGCGTTTACGGGCGCCGGCGGGACGGGCAATCCCAGCTTGAGCGCCGCGTTGCCGCTCAGCGCCACCCTCGGCACGTTCACGCGCAGCGGCACCCTGACAGTCACTTGGGCCAATCTCCTCAGCCCGTCCACGATCGCGCTCGACACGTCGCCGATCGCCGACATGTTCAATTTCAATTCGATCTCGGTCGATGACGCGCTGCAAGGATTGCTGAACCTGCCGAGCGTTTTGGACCAATTGCTCGACAACACCAAGTTCGCCAAAGAACTCCCCCTCATCGGCAATGGCCTGAAGAACCTGGTGCAGATCGCCGACCGCGTGCGCGGCTGGATCGATCAATTGGCGCCCATCGTGAACGGCGCGCGCAGCCCGACCTTTTCCTCTGCCGGCAGTCTCGAAACCCGGCTCGAACAAATCCTCAATAGCGCCGGCGCGCCCTTCGACATCACCGTAACCGTCAGTGGCTCGGACGTGCAGTTTGCGGTTCTGTTCAAGCAAACCATCGTCAATCAGAACCTGAACTACGCGATCAACGAAGGCGTGCAGGGGCTTGGCTTCCAATCGACCGGCACGCTCAAGGTCAACGGTTCCGTCGAGGCCAAGGTCCGCTTCGGGCTGGCGTTTGGCGCTGGCGTGCCATTGGATCAACGATTCTACATCGTACCCGGCGCGGACAGTTCAGTGGCGTTGAAGTTCAAGATCGCCGCCAATGTCATGGCCTCTGGCAGCTTCGGCCTGATCACCATCAATGGGAATGGCACCGCCCGCGTCGGCAGCGGCGCCAGTCAGGCCAACGATGCTTCCTTGAGCATCGCGCTCGTGGATCCCAACACCACCGCCAACACCGCCAACAAGATTGTCCTGGCCGAAATTCTGAACAGCCCGCTGGCCATCCTCGGTTCGCTCACCCCGACCGGCAGCGCGTATATCAACCTCTCGATCTCCTCGCCGAATGTCATGCCCGCGCCCAATCCGCTGCCTGGCGTCACCGTCGAGTGGGCCAGCATTGGCAACCTGACCAATCCCACCGTCACCACTTCCGGCGACCTCAGCGCCTTCATCAGCGCCGCCGCCAATTTTAATTTGAGCAACGTGCTCGCGGGCATCCAGTCCGTCCTCAACATGATCAGCGCCTGGACCGGATTGCCGATCATGCAGACCAAGATTCCCCTGGTCAATCGGAGTTTGGCTGACATTTTCGATTTCGTCAGTGAAGCGGTGAAGTTTTTCAACGAGGTTTCGCACACCAACGCCGCCACCGCCAGCGCGTTCGATACTGCGGTGCAGGCGGCGTTAACGGCCGCGGGGTTGCCGGCGGGTTCGACGTTCGAGCTGATTCCATCGTCCGATCCGACCTACCACAATCCAGGCGACCTCTCGAATCCGCGCGTCCTCTATCTGTTCCATTACCGCCACAACTTTGCCGCCAACACGGTGGATTTCGACTGGGGCAACGATCTCTTCTCGCTCAGCCTGTCATTCACGCCAGCCATCACGTTTGACCTGCAAATTGAATTTGGGTTCAGCAAGGAAAAGGGCTTCTACATCGTGGACCGCGATACCGCGCCGGCCGGTGAAGTCATTCGTTCGGACTTGCGCATGGGCATCGGCGAAGTCCATCTCGGCGCGGGTTTGACGGCCTCCAATTTCAATGCCGGCGGCCAATTTGGCCCGGTGATTTACGGTGTGGCCGGCGGCAACGCCAGTGCGAATTTCGGCCTCACGCTCAATCTCAACGATCCGAATAGCTCCGGCGGCATCATCACCACCAGCGAGTTGACCGGTAACATCACCACCGTCCTGCAACCTTCCGTCGGCGGCACCGCCTCGATCGTTTTGCCGATGGGCGTGCGCATTGGCAGCGACGGTCCGGGCGTCAAGACCACCTTTAGCGCATACTGGAATGCCAACTCCCCGACGACGTTCCATTTCGGTTCGCCGAGTGGTTCGACCGATCCGGCGGACGGCTTCTCCGGCATTCAATTCGAACTGGGTGAATTCCTACGCAAGCTGATCGGGCCATTCATCGAGAAGATCAACGAGTTCAATCCGCTGCCGCCCGAAATTATCCGCGTCATCAACACCAAGTTGCCGCTGATCGACAAGACACCCGCCGAATTGTTGGGTGACCTAACCGGCCAACCGGAAATCAAGCTACTCTTTCAAATCCTCCAAGTCGTCACCGACCTGAATACCGTCATCAACTCCGGCAAGGATCTCGACCTCTCTGGTTACATCGCCGGCGAATCCGCCCCGTCCAATCCCGGTTCCGGCAGCGCCACCGGCGGCGACACCTCCGGCGGCAGCACGGGCTTTCTCAGTGCGCTGGATGACTTCGGCATTCGCATCTTTGGCGACCTGCCCTCGAAACTGTTCACCAGCTCGACGCCGATCCCCGGCGCGATCATTCGCCTGTTGCTCAAAGATCAAAACGTCGAGTTCGTGGCCTGGAAACCCGCGCAGTTCCACGTCGGTTTCGAATTCAATTCCCCGCCCATCCCGCTGTTCAGCTTCGGCATTCCGTTCATTGCCGAAGCCCGCGTCGAGGCGCAGATCGGCGGCAGCATTGGATTCTTTGCCAACTTGGAAATCGGCTTTACCTCGCGCGGCTTGTTCTTTGATCCCGATGGCGCGGGTCCGAAAAAGCCCAGCATCCTCAACGGCTTCTATTTCGGCGATAACATCGTCAACGGCGAAGACCAGTTCGAAGTCGGCTTCACCGCGGAAGTTCACCTCGATATTTCCGGGGTCGCCAAAATCCTCGGTGTCGATGCCGTGCGGGTGTATGGCCGGGGTGGCGTTCGCGGAACCATCGGCCTGGACATGGCCGACGTGCGCTATGACTCAATGGACCCGACGTTGCAAATCGGCGTCATCCAGCGCCGCGACACGCCCCAGGGCGACAACAAAGTTTATCTCGATGAAATTGGTTGGATCGTCAACAACTACGGCCTCACTTGCGCGCTCTCGTTGGGCGGCACGCTCGAAGCTTTCCTCGGCGTCGGCGCCAAGGCGCTCTGTTTGTTCGGCGGTTGCCTGGTCGATGTCTATGACGAAGCCACGGTCACCATTGCGAACTTCGACATTCCTTGCATGCCCAACACCACCAACCTGGCGGATGTCTCGGGCAATTCGCTCGTCATGTTCGACGACAACGCGCCTGATAGCATCGGCGACCATGACATTGTGGTGACTGTCCGCGTGGACCGTGACGGCAATCCGCTTGGCCTCCGCATCCAAAAGCATCAGAAAGAAACCGACGTTGAGCGCATCATCTCCTCGTTGAACGCCACCAATGACATTTATGGCCGGGGTGTGAGTCTTGGCGACAAAGCGCTTTACAATGGTGACGTTTATACGTTTTTCGGACCGTTCGGTGGTTGGATCAAAGGTGGCGATGCGGCCGACACCATCACCATTGGCGACAAGAATGAATTCGAGGAATTTACCGCCGCCGAACTGGCTGGGGTCGATACCTTGGTAATCAAAGGCACCCAGGGCAACGACAAGATCAGCATCGATCCCACCGTCAGTGAGGTGCTCGGCATTCAGCACATCACCATCGACAGCCGTGGCGGCAACGATCAGATCGACTTCGGCACGCTCGACCCGGCCACTTCCAATTTGCAGGACACCAACATCACGACTGGCGACGGCGATGACCGCATTGTCGGCACGTTCGCCCGTGACGTAATCCATGCCGGAGCCGGTAATGACACTGTCAGCGGCGAGGGCGGCAACGACGACTTGTATGGTGAGGATGGCGACGATACGCTTTCCGGCGGGGCGGGTGATGATTACATAGATGGCGGCCTGGGGGCGGACACAATTTACGGCCAGGGCGGCATCAACACCATTCATGGCCGCGCCGGCAACGACACCATCGTGGGTGGCGACGACCGCGACGTGATCTATGGCGAGGAAGACATTGACAACATCACCGGCCAGGCGGGTAACGACGAAGCCCACGGTGGCAGCGCTGATGATACCGTGTTCGGCGGCACGGGCGACGATAGCCTCTTCGGCGACGCCGGTAACGACATTCTGAATGGTGAGGACGGCAATGACTTCATCGATGGTGGTTCGGGCATGGACGAAATCAAAGGTGAGGCCGGCATCGACACGCTCAATGGTGGTTCCGAAGACGACACGATTTACGGTGGCAGCGAGGACGACACCATCAACGGCAACGATGGCAACGACGTGCTCTACGGCGGCCCCGGCAATGACACCATTTCGGGCGGCAACAACGATGACCGCGTCTATGGCGAAGACGGCAACGACATCATCCACGGCGACGATGGCCAGGACGAATTGCACGGCGGGAACGGCAACGATTCCATCTACGGCGGCAACCAGAACGACACAATCTTCGGTGAGGGCAACGACGATTATATTGAAGGCAACGCCGGCACCGACACCATCACCGGCGGCGCGGGCGACGACTTTCTGATTGGCGGCGGTTCCACGGTGGGCTCCGATGCGGGCGCCGGCGACACCATCAACGGCGAGAGCGGGAATGACATCATCATTGGCGACGACGGCGCCAAGGGCTCGATCATTCTCCTGGGTGGCACCGGCAACGACATCCTGTCCGGCGGCAGTGGTGACGACCAGATCTTCGGTGAAGGCGGCAATGACACCATTACCGGCGACGCCGGAAACGATCTTATTCACGGCAATGACGGCAATGACACCATCAACGGCAACGATAATGAGGACGATCTCTATGGCGATGCCGGCCAGGACACCATTCACGGTGACAATGGCCTCGATCGCATCTGGGGCGGTGACGACGTGGACACCATTACCGGCGACGCGGGCAACGACGTTATCCGGGGCGACAATGGCAACGACATCATCCAGGGCAACGCCGGCGATGATGTGATCTATGGCGGAGCCGGCGACGATAACATCGAAGGCAACGCCGGCCTGGATCGCATCTATGGTGGCGACGGCAATGACACCATTTATGGTTACGCCCTGGTCACCGCTGGGGATGATAACACGGCCGACACGATTTTCGGCGAGAACGGCAATGACATCATCCACGGCAACGGCGGCGACGACTCGCTGGATGGCGGCGCGGGCGTGGACATGATTTATGGTGAGGACGGCAACGATCTCGTTATGGCGGGCACGGGCGTGGGCGACCAATTATTTGGCGGCAATAATGACGACCACCTGATCGGCTCCGACGAAGGCGCCGACACCGACCCGAATTTCAATGACGCGACCTATTTCGGCGACGTGATCGATGGTGGCGCTGGTAACGATTGGATCGAAGGCCTCGGCGGCGCTGACAACCTCCAAGGCGGCGAAGGTGACGACGCGATCGATAGTGGCGTGGGTGCCGACCTCGTCCACGGTGGCAATGGCAATGACGATATTTTTGCTGGCCACGGTTTGGGCGACACAATCTTCGGCGACGACGGCGATGACGTTATCTACGGGGCCCACGAAGGCAACGACGCCATCAATGGCGGCAACGGCAACGACCGCATTTATGGCCAGGGCGGCACCGACGTTCTCCACGGCAACGAGGACGATGATTATGTCGATGGCGGCGGCGGTACCGACCAGGTGTTCGGGGACAATGGCAACGACGAACTCGTGGGCGGCGGTGGCGCCGGTGACGTTCTCGACGGCGGCAACGGCGACGACCTGATTCACGGCTCCGACGACGGCGCTGACAACATCACCGGCGGCGCTGGCAACGACCGTATCCTGGGCAACGGCGGCAACGACACGATCAGCGGCGGTCCGGGTGACGACATCATTGACGGCGGCGCCGGCGACGACACTATTTCCGGTGATGAGGGCAGCGATCTGATCCTGGGCGGCGCCGATCACGATACGCTCTTTGGGCAAAACGCCAGCGGCACCGGTGAAGACAACGCGGTCGATTACCTTTACGGCGACTTCGGCACCAATGCCAATCCGGCCGAAACCGGTTCGGGTCGTGATAGGCTTTTTGGTGGTGGTGGCAATGACCTCATTTACGGGGAGGGCGAAGACGATTTCATCGACGGTGGTTCCGGCGGGAGCAACCTGATCAACTACGGCTCGGGCGAAAGCGCTACCCCTTCGGATTACGTTGCGCCCACGGCCACACCCGCTCCGGCCATCCAGCCAACTACTGGCATCAGCCACGCCCCCTCCACTTTGACCAACCGCACGAATGAACGCGGTCGTTGGACGGAATTCTCCAGTTCGGCCAGCGACGGCGGATTGAGCGATACGGACAGTCTCGCGCTTGAACCCAGCATTGCCACCGACAGTCTCGGCAATCGTTACATCGCCTGGGTGGATGGCCGGAATGGGAATTACGAAATCTATGTGGCCGTGCTGTCCAGCGCGGGTGTCTGGTCGCAACTGGCCGGCAGCGCGCAAGACGGCGGGGTCAGCAACACGCTGACTTCCTCCCGCCGTCCCAGCATTGCTGTGGGCGCGGACAACCATCCGGTGGTCGCCTGGACCGAGTTTGGTGCGGGCGCCACTTCGAGCAACATCCGCGTCGCCAAATACGATCCGACCGCCAATGGCGGCGCCGGCGGTTGGGTGGCGTTGGGCTCGTCGCTCACTGCCAATGGCGTCAGCAGCAGCGGTCTCGCCGACAACGCTTCATTGGTCATCGCCGCGGCAGGGCCGACCGTCGGTTGGCTCGACAACTCCAGTGGCACCACGCACGTTCGCGTTCGCCAGTTCAGCGGCGGCAATTGGAACGAGTTGGGTGCTGGCAGCGCCACCGGTTTCGGCATCTCCGGTTCCGCGGCCAGCGTTCGTGATCTGGTGCTGACCACCGACGGCGCGACGAAAATGGCCGCGGCCTGGACCCAACCGGTGGGCGGCAGCAGTCAGATCTACGTTAAGGAATCGACCGCCGGCGGTGCGTTCACCCAGATTGGCAACTCGGCCACGGGCGGCGGCGCAAGCAATACACTTGGTGCCAGCAGCGCTCCCACAATGGCCTATCGCAGCGGTGCTTTGTTTGTAGCCTGGCAGGACGAAACCAATGTCTTCTCAGAAATCTACGCGGTGCAATACAGCAGCGGCACCCGCACGGTCATCAGCACTTCCGGCGGCGGTGTTTCCAATACCAACGGTTCTGCCACGCAACCCAGCCTGGCATCCAATGGTTCCAATCTTTACCTGGCCTGGGCGGACGATACCGCCAACAGCCGCGTCGGCACGAAGATCGCGATTTATGTCCGCAAGTGGAGCGGAGCATCTTTCGTTGAGGAACTGACCGGCGACGCTGCCTATTACGGGATCAGTTACACCGGCGGCATGTTGCGTTCGCTCGACCTCGCACTCGACAATGCTGGCAAGCCGTTCGTGGCTTGGAACGATCAGACTGCCGGCAGTCCGCAGATTTATGTTCGCGGCAACACGTTCACGCTGACGAACATTTTCACCGCCAGCGGCGCAACCAGTGTGCAGTCGATTTTGGATGCTCTCGATCTCAATCCGGGTGATGTCATTCTGGTGACGAGTAACACCGGCGGCTTCACCGTTGGCGGGAATGACGCGGGGGTGCTCATTCACATCCTGCCCACGCCGAACTTTTCCAGCGCGGTCAGCATCACGGTGGACAACGTGACGATCCAGGGCGGCAACTTCACGTCCACGATCACCGCCACCAACGCCAACGGCTTCACGTTGCGCGATGCCGCCGTTTCCGACGGCGTTACCGTGAGTGGCGGTTCTAATGCGCAACTCCTACACAACCTCTTGTACGGCGCCACCGCCGTGACGCTCACTGGCGGCGCGACAAGTTCGGTCATTGAGCACAACAACATTCACGGCAGCACGACCGGTTTGGCGATCACGGCTGGCGGTGCCACGGGTGTGGTGGTGTTCGATAACAAGTTGACGGCCGCGAACCGCCCTGGTCATCTCGGCGGCGTCCAGCGGTACGATTGAAGAAAACGTTCTCTCTGCTACCGACACCGGTTTGAACATTGCCGCGGTGTTCACTGGCCTGGTCCGCGCCAACGAAATCATGGGCGCGAACGTCGGCGTGGCCTACAGCGCCGCGGCGACCCTAAGCGCCAACCGCATTCACGACAACGTAACGGGCGTTGTTTCCACGGTAGGTGGGAACGTCAACGGTCTGGGCTTCGTAGGTATGGCTGATCCGAATGATATTTACGCCAACACGACCGGAGTCTTGCTCACCGGCCAGATGCAAAACCAGCACGTCTTCGACAACACGACTGGCGTCAGCGGTTCGGGCATCCTGGGCGGGACCGACGCGGCCTTGGCCAACTTGATCGAAAACAACGCCACCGGCGTTGGCAGCTTCACCGGCACCATTCAATTCAGCCGCATCGCCCGCAACGACGTTGGCATCGCGGCCACCAATGGGCTGATCATCATTCACAACCAGGTCTATAAAAACACGTCCATTGGCATCGCGGTGAACGCCGACACCGATGTGCGGATCGTCAGTAACACGATCTATTCGCCGCTCGGCGACAGCATCCGAATCGACGGCAGTTCCAGCAACATCGAGGTGCGGAGCAACATCGTTTGGTCCGAAACCGGTTACGGTATTTACGTCGATAACAACAGCCAAACTGGGTTCTTCAGTGATTACAATGACCTGCACGCCACGGGCACTGGCCGCGTGGCTTACTGGACGAAAGACTTCTCCGACATCCTCGACTTCCAGGCCGACGTGGCGGCGTTCGATCTGCACTCGATTGGCCGCACCGCAGTGCATCCGCAATGGTCCGAACCGCAGTTCTACAATCGGGCGTTTGATGACTTCCGGACGTTCGACCTGGTGGCCGGGCTACGCTTCTCAAGTCCGACTGTCGATAACGCCGATCCGCTGACAGACTTGGGCGTGCCGCCGTTCGAGACGAACTTGCTGGTCAATCCAGGCTTCGAGTCCGGCCTGAATAACTGGACCGCCAACCTGAATGCCGGCACCAAGAGTTCAAGCCCGGCGCCGTTTGCGGGGAGCAGTTATTTTTACGCGGGCAACATCCAACAGGGCTTTGCGGAACAAACGGTGAACCTGCTCAGCGCCGGTTTCACCACGACGCAATTGGATTCGCAGGATTTGGTGCTGGTGTTTGGCGGACGCGTTCAGTCGCTCAGTGAGACCACGCTCGACCAGGGCCAGATCACAGTGGTCTTCCTCGACGGGACGGGCACGGAGATTGGCGTTGGCGGCCTCGGCACCGCGGCCAATGTGACCGATCGTTGGGAACTGATCGGCGGGCGTCTGCACCTGCCGGTGGGCACGCGCAGCATCAAGTATCGTTTCGAAGCGACCCTGAAGACCGGCAGCACCAACGACAGTTTCCTGGACGGTGCTTTTGCCTACGTGCTGAACGACACGGTCGCGCCAAACCAGGGTGCTTACGGAAATACGGTCGCTGAAAATCCCGAAACTGCCCGGGCTCATCTTTACGTTCGGTTCCCCGATCTCTACACCGATTGGGAACGCGACAAGCCGCGCCAGATTCGTTGGGAATCCTACAACAACCTCACCGAACAAAACGTCCGCATCGACCTCTATCGGGACGATCCAGTGCATGGCCCGGCCTTCCTGCTGACGATTGCCGCTTCGACGGCCGATGACGGCGAGTTCAACTGGATTCCCTCAACCAGCGGCATCGCCTTTGCCACTTACGGATTGCGAATTGTGGTTTCCTTCGTGAACGACAATTCGGTGATCGACCGCAGTGTGGAATCCTTCACCGTGCCGGAAAACGGCGACAACTATTGGGTGGACGACCGTAGCAACACCAATGACGAATACACCCCCGCGGCCATCGGCTCGAACCGCAACACCGGCAAACTGGCCACGGCGCCCAAACCGAATCCGGTCAACGTCCTGCGAATTTACGAGCTGACCAGCGGTGCCACGTTGAACATTGACACTGGTCTGTATCCCCTCATCTACACCGTCATTGCCACGGCGAAGGCCGACGTGGGCCTGGGATTGGATCGCGGCTTCACGATGCGCGGCCCGACTGATCCGGCGCGCGTCGCGGAATTTGTCACCGCCATTCCCGGCAATGCCAACCAGGATTTGATTTACCTTGATGACGCCGATTTGATGCAGATCCGTTTCCTGACGCTGACCGGCGGGCGTCATGGACTCTACGCCACGGATGCCACGAACAATCTGACCGCCGAACGGCTCACGGTTCGTGACAATGCCGGCACCGGACTGTTGCTCGACGGCAACAGCGACTTCATCCTGCTGAAGGACATCACCGCGGACAATCACGCCGGCAACGCGGACGGCGTGGGCATCGTGGGCGGCGCCGGTGGTACGATTGAGAATCTGACCAGCAGCAACAGCCGTTATGGACTGTTCGTGTCCGCCGCGAACCTCACGTTGAACGGCGCTACCATTTACAACAACCGCGCCGCCGGCATCCGTCAGGAAAGCAACACCACCGGCACCTGGACCGACCTCGAAGTGTTTGGCAACGGCTCGGGAATCGAGTTACAGGGCAACCTCACCATTGCCAATTCGTCGGTTCACGACAACGTGGGCAACGGCATCGATGGGATCAACAGCAGCAGTATCTTGACCCTGCAAGACTCGGCGGTGTTTGGCAACGACAACGGCGTGCTCATCCGCCGCGGCCAGATCACCGGCAGCCGCATTTATGGGAACGTGCGATCGGGCGTCTATGCGCCGTATTATCCGGTGACGCTCACCGGGAATACGATCTACTCCAACAATTACGGCGTTTACAGCGAGGCCTACGTTTCCGGCACGTTCACCATCGCGAACAACCTGATTTACGACGACCGCCAGGCGGCGATTCGTTTCTCCAGCTATGGACCAAGCGCCTACGAGGTGGTGAACAATACGATCTTCGAGGCGCTGGCCGACGGCTTGTATGCCACCACGTCGGACAACATCCATCTGCGGAACAACATTATCTGGGTGCAGACCGGGTATGGGTTGCGCATCGGCAACGAAAGTCAGAACGATTTCACCAGCGACTACAACCTGCTCTATGCCACCGGCACCGGGAAGGTCGGTTATTGGCAGGGCGACCGGGCAACGTTGACCGCCTGGCAATTTGCCAATTTCCGCGACGGCAACAGTCTCAGCTCCGATCCGTTGTTTGTGAATGCCACCGGAGCGGACGGCATCCTGGGCGCGCCGAACTTGCAAGGCCTGACGGCGACCTTCTACATCGGCAACACCCTGGCGGCGTTGGCCGGCGTTCCGGCGGTGACGCGCACGGATCGGCAGGTGAATTTCGAAGGCTACGGCGTACCCGATAACGCGCTGCCGAATGACAACTGGGCCGGCCGTTGGACCGGTTGGTTGAAGGCCGACGTGGCGGGCAGTTACACGATTTACATCGATTCCCAGGGACCGCAACGGTTGTCCATCGACGGCAGTGTGGTGATCGACGATGCGGTCGGAGCGAGTGAACAAAGCTACACGTTCAACGTGGCCGCGCCGGGATTGATCCCTATCACTTATGAGATGGTGGACAACAGCAGCTTTGCCCGGGCGCGGCTGCAGTGGGCGACGCCACAGACCGGCGGCACGCGCGAACTGATTCAACCGGGCAATCTGCTCACCAGCACCAGCTCGACCAACGGTGCCGACGATAATTTCCATCTGCAATCGCTCTACGGCAGCTTCAAGCCCGGCAGCGGTTATTCCAACGACGCGGCCAGCAGTCCGGCAATTGATCGCGGGCGCCCGGGCGATTCGTTTGCCAACGAACCATTGGCCAACGGGGGATATATCAACCTGGGCGCCTACGGCAACACGGCCACCGCCTCGAAGAGTCCGGCGCAATACATCCTGGTCACCAACCCGAACGGCGGTGATCGGTTGCCGCAGAAGACCAGCTACGAAATCCGCTGGCGGTCGGACGGGTTCACCGGCAACGTGCGCCTCGAGTATTCCACCAGCGGTGCCGGCGGATCGTTCCAAGACCTGGCGGCCAACGAGCCTAACGACGGCAGCTTTACCTGGACGATCAGCCAGGCCACCTACCCGGTGTCCGATCAATACGTGATTCGCATCAGTTCGGTAGGCGCACCGGCGATCACCGACCAGACCGATGCGGTGTTCAGCGTCATCCCGCCGATTTCCAATTACTATGTGAACGACAACTCGACGTTGGGCGACGTGTACACGACAGCGGTGGGCGATGACGCCAACGACGGATTGACGCCCGCTACGCCCAAGGCCAGCATTCGCGCGATTCTGGAAACCTACGACTTGGAGTACACGGACACCATTTTCGTCGATACCGGCTATTACTTCCTCACTGAAAACATCCTCATCACCAACCCGGATTCCGGCGTGATCATCCGGGGTCCCGACGGCGTGGTGCCGCTGAGCACGTTCTACAGCGACCGCGTGCTGGAGGATAATCCGCTGGCGTATTTCCGATTCGGCGAACCCAACGGCACGACCGCCACCGATGCCTCGGGCAACGGGTTGGACGGCACCTACGTCAACGGCGTCACGCTGGGTATCGCGGGCGCCCTGCCGAATTCGACGGACACGGCGGCGCAGTTTGATGGCGTGGATGACTACGTGGATTTGCCCGATGGATTTGCCGACTTCACCAACGGGCTGACGCTGGAGATTTGGATCTATCCCACCCAGGCCGATACCTATTCACGCCTGTTTGACTTCGGCAACGGTCAGAACAGCGACAACATCATCCTGGCCCGCCGGAGCACGACCAATGACCTGACGTTGCAGGTCTGGAACAACACCACGGCGGGGGCCATGTTGACGGCTTCCGGCGTGCTCGAGTTCAACAAATGGCAGCACTTTGTGGCCACGATTGACAACACTGGCGCCGCGCAGATTTTCAAGAACGGCCTGCTGGTTGCTTCGGGCAACGTCACCGCGCCGCGCAACGTGACGCGCACCAGCAATTATATCGCCCGGAGCAACTGGACCACGCCGGATGAATACTACACCGGCAGTTTCGATGAGGCGGCGATTTATGATCATGTTCTCACCGCGCAACGAATAGCCACGCATTATTACAGCGCGACCGGGCAAAGTGCCGTGTTGGACCGCGCCAATAGCAACAGCGGCAAATACGTGTTCGAACTCGACAATGCGGACGCGGTCACGCTGTCGAATCTTTCCATCACCGGCGGCTACGACGGCATCAACATCAATCACGGCTCGATCCTCTTCACGCTCGAAAACTCGACCGTCTATAACAATGCCAATGCCGGTCTGAACATCCAGGATGCCGCGTCCGCCAATCCCACCATTCGCGACAGCGTGTTCTACGGCGATTTGAGCGCGGGCGCCAGTGGCGATCAGAATTATGGGGTCTATTCAAAAGGTCAGGATCCCACGGTATTGCGCAACCAGGCCTATCACCTGAACGGCCGCAGCAGTTACGGCATTTATCTCGATAACGCCGGCACCAACGTCGTGGCGCGCGACAACTTGCTCTTCAACAACTCGACGACCGGCCTGACGATCATTGCCCAAAGTTTCGAGTCTTCCGGCAATGTGGCCTATAATAACGACCGCGGCTTCTATTACGAAGACACTACGGGGTCGCAGGTGGCGACGGTGCATGACGATCTGGCCTTCGGCAACGGCACCGGTTTCGAACTCCGTGGTGCGGGCGAATACTACGATCTGAATGCCCACGACAACGGCACCGGCTTCTACGCGCCGAATGCCGCGCTGACGGGTATCGTCCACGACATCACCAGTTGGGCCAATACGACCGGCATCAGTTGGAACAGTGGCACGCTTCAAAATGCGCGCGTCTTCGGCAACACCGGCACCGGCTTGGTTCTCAACTACGGTGCTTGGACTGTCACCGGTGTGACGGCCTACAACAACGCGACCGGCATCCACTCGCAGGGCTATCACAGCAATAACACCCTGGCGAACAACCTCGTCTATGACAACCGCGACCGCGGCATCTGGCTCGACGACGCGCAATCGAGCAGCGGCACCCTCTTCTTCACCAACAACACCGTGATGGAACTGAACGCCGACGCGGTGGAGATCACCGGCAACAGCCAGAATGTGCAGTTGAAGAACAACGTCCTGTGGGCCGGCGGCGCGGGACATTATGTGGTGCGGGTGGCGGACACCGCCCAGCGCGGATTCAGCAGCGACTACAACCTGTTCCGGTTTACGGACGGCGCCCAATTCGGTTTCTGGCAAAGCGGCTTTGCGACGTTGGCGGATTGGCGTTACGAACTCGGCTTTGATACCCATTCGGTGGCCACCGATCCGTTGTTTGTCGATCCCGCTGGCGCCGATGGCATTCGCGGTTACCAGGAGTTTGCCGGCTTGATGTTCGAATATTTCCCGAACGCGACCTTCAACGGCGCCCCAACGGTGACGCTCATTGATCGCAGTATTTCCTTTGGCAGCTACTTCGGCGCCTTTCGGAATTTCGCGGGCCAGCCCAGCGACAACCAATCCTTCCGGTGGAGCGGCGAGATCTATTTGTCCACCGCCGGCAGTTACACGTTCTACATTAATTCCTCCGGTCCACAACGGCTGACGCTGGGTGGCAACCTGTTGATCGACGACTTCAGCAATCCCTCGAACACCGAGCAACATGCCACCTACACCGCGGCCACGCCGGGGTGGGTCAGCATCCTGTACGAAGTGGTTGATCCCGCTGGCGGCAGCGGCACGCAGGCTAGTCTCGATTGGACCACGCCCGATAACCCGGTCCGCCGGACGGTGCGCGCCGAAGAGACCGCCTATGCGGCGGGCGGCGGCGCGGCGCTCGATCATCTGGTGCTCCGTTACCAGTCCGACACGCCCAGTTACGGATTGGATGACGACTTCCATCTGTCGTCCACTGCGGGCAGTTGGCATGGTGGTATTTTCGCCGCGGACGCGGTGGATTCCCCGGCCATCGACCTGGGCGACTTGGCATCGCCGTACGCGAACGAGAGCAATCCCAACGGCGGCCGCATCAATCTGGGCTTCGAAGGCAACACGGAACAAGCCTCACGCTCGCGTTCTCCATACTTGCAACTCCTTTCGCCCAATGGCTTCGAGAAGACCCGCATCAACGGTGGCATGATCATTCAATGGCGCACGCTGGGCGACTTGCCGTTCGTCGATATTGCCGTGAGCCTGGATGGCGGCGCGCACTTCACCACGATTGCGGCGGGCGAAACCAATGACGGCGACTTCGCCTGGAATCCAACCACGGCGTCGAACCAGGCGCTGATCCGCATTTCCAGCACGCTCGATCCGTCCATCAGCGACACCTCCGACAACTTCTTCACCATCGGTGCGGCGGGAACGGTCTATTATGTGAACGACAACGCGCAGGCGGGTGACTTCTACTCGCTGGCCGTCGGCGACAATGCCAACTCCGGCACCACGCCCAGTGATCCGATGAAATCCGTTAACGCCGTGCTGGGCGCCTACGATCTTGAACCGGGCGACATCATTTATGTGGATACCGGTTACTATCCGCTCTCGACGAATATTCGGATCACCGCCGCGGATGCCGGCGTGAGCATTCTTGGCCCGACCACCAGCACCGGCTTGGGCGCGGCGTACGAGTCGGCCGTGCTGGCGGATGCGCCCCTGGCCTATTACCGGCTGGGCGAAAGCAGCGGCACGATCGCTGCGGATGCTTCCGGGCACGGACTGGATGCCAGCTACGTGAACGGCGTCAGCTTGGGCGGGCCGGGCGCGCTGAATGGTTCCTCCGACACGGCCGCCCAATTCGATGGCAATGATGATTACGTGGATTTGCCGGATGGCTTTGCTGACTTCACCAACGGGGTGACTTTGGAAATCTGGATCTATCCGACGGCGAACGCCCAATGGTCG
This sequence comes from uncultured Verrucomicrobiae bacterium, assembly GCA_963788655.1. Taxonomy (GTDB): domain Bacteria; phylum Verrucomicrobiota; class Verrucomicrobiia; order Limisphaerales; family JAFGQR01; genus JAFGQR01. The sequence goes on from CAWBHS010000023.1 coordinate 28,151, forward strand.
CGTTTGTTCGATCTCGGGAATGGCACGGCCAGTGACAATATTTTGTTGAGCCGATACACCACCAACAACGACCTCTATCTCCAGATTTACAACGGCGGCAGCGCCGGCGGCAATCTGCGCGCGTCCGGCATCCTCGACTACAACCGCTGGCAGCACATCGTGGCCACGGTGGATGCGTCCGGCAACGCGCGCATTTACCGGGACGGGGTGCTGTGGACCAGCGGCACGATCAACGCCCCGAACAATGTGAGCCGCACGAGCAGCTTCATTGGCCGGGGCAACAGTTCCGATCCCTATTTTGCCGGCGGCTTGGACGAGGCGGCGGTTTACAACTACGTGTTGCCAGTGGACCGCATCGCGCAACACTACTTTGCTGGTATCGGCCAGGGGGCCGTGTTGGACCGGGCCAACACCTCGAGTGGCGCCTTTGCGTTTGAACTGAACAACGCCGATAATGTCCGCTTCGATTACCTGGGCATCACTGGCGGCTACGACGGCATCAACGTCAGCAATGGTTCCGCAAACTTCACGCTCCAGCATTCGCGCGTGTTCAACAACGCCAACAGCGGACTGAACATCCAGGATGCCGCCTCGGCGAACCCGGTGCTAACCGACAACGAGTTCTACGGCGACCTGGCCCTGGGCAGCGGCAGCGACCAGAATTACGGCGTCTTCTCCCGGGGCCTGGATCCCACGGTGTTGCGCAACCGCGCTTATCATTTGAATGGCTCCACCGGCTACGGCATTGACCTGGAAAATGCCGGCACCAACGTGCTGGTCCAGGACAACGTGGTGTTCAACAATTCCAATGCCGGACTGTCCGTTTCAGCGTCGGCCTTTGACATCACCGGCAACGTGGCCTTTGACAATGGCACGGGTTTCGATTTCAACGACACCACCGCGCCGTTGGTGGGCCAGTCGCACGACAATGTGGCTTACAATAACAGCACCGGCTTCCGCCTGGCAGGCTCAGGTGAGTTTTACCACGAAATGGCCCACGACAATGGCGCCGGCTTCCTGGTGAGCAACGGCGCGCTCGATGGAGTGGTCCACGACATCACGAGTTGGCACAACACCACGGGCATCAATTGGAACAGCGGCACGCTTCGCAACGCGCGCGTCTATGGTAACCTCGGCACCGGCATTTACCTGGGCTACGGCAATTGGACCGTGACCAACAACGTGGTGTACGACAACTACACCGGGATCCATTCGCAGGGCTATCACAGCAACAACACGCTCGCCAACAACCTGGTCTATGACAACCGGGACCGCGGCATCCTGTTGGATGACGTGCAGACCAGCAGCGGCACCTTGTTCGTCACCAACAACACGGTGATGGAACTGGATGCCGACGTGATCCAGATCACCGGCAACAGTCAGAACGTCCAACTGCGGAACAACGTCCTCTGGTCCGGTGGCGCCGGCCACTATGTGCTCAACGTGGCCAACACCGCCCAACGCAGTTTCAGCAGCGATTACAACCTGCTCTATTTCACCGACGGCGCGAAGCTGGCGTACTGGCAGAACGATTTCAATACGCTGGCCGACTGGCGTTACGAATTGGGCTTCGATCTCAATTCGCTGAACACCGATCCGTTGTTCGTCGATCCGGACGGCGCCGACAACGTGCGCGGCTACCAGGATTACACCGGCTTGCAGTTCGAATATTTCGCCAACGGCACCGGCGACTTTGGCGGCACCCCGGCGGTGACGTTGATTGATCGCTCGGTCAATTTCAGCTCCACCAACAGCGCCTTCCGGGGCTTGGCCGGCCAGCCATCGGACAATCAAAGCTACCGGTGGACAGGCGAAATCTACTTGCCCGTTGCCGGCACTTACAATTTCTGGATCACGTCCCAGGGACCGCAACGGCTGACCATCGACGGCACCCCGATCATCGACGACTACAGCTTGTCGGCGAGTACAGGCGTCGAGCAAACCGGCGCCTACACGGCGGCGGGTGCCGGATGGGTGAGCCTCAGCTACGAAGTGGTCGATCCCGCATCTGGTGGCGCTACGATGGCGCGCCTCGAATGGAGCACGCCCGACTTACCGCAACGCCGCGTGATCCGCGCCGTGGAAGCGCTCCCCGGCACGCCGGAGCGGGTCGTGTTGCGCTACAACACTGCGGCCGCCACGACCGGAGTGGATGACAATTTCCACCTGCAATCGTCTTACGGCAGTTACCGGCCGGCCACGATGAGCTTTGTGAACGATGCCCTCAGTTCGCCGGCCATTGACGCCGGTGACCTCACGTCCGCTTACGCGAACGAACTTGCGCCCAACGGTGGCCGCATCAATTTGGGCTACGAAGGCAACACGGCGGAAGCGTCACATTCCTCCGACCAGATCCTCCAATTGCTCTCCTTCATCGGCGGCGAAAAAGTGCGCCAGGGCGAAGCCTCGTTGATCCGCTGGCGGTCGTCCGGTATTGGCGCCGTGGACCTGTGGTTCAGTGCTAACAGTGGTGCCACTTGGACTTTGCTGGCTGACGACGAACCGAATGACGGCGTGTTTGCCTGGAATCCGGCGACGTCCACCCTGCACGGCCGGTTGCGCATCAGTGCGGGCACCGTGACCGACTTCAATTCGCCGGACGCCGTTTTCGACGTCTCGGAAGCCGACTTCACGGTGGGTGCGGCGGGCAATCTTTACTACGTGAATGACGCGCTCACTGCGGGCGATCAATACACCACGGCGATTGGCGACAATGCCAATTCAGGCACCACCCCGGCGGACCCGATGTCCTCGCTCAACGCCGTCCTCAACGTCTATGACCTGGGAGCGGGCGACGTGATCTATGTGGATACGGGGTATTATCCGCTGCCTACGAACGTTCGTATCACGGCGTCGGATTCCGGCGTGACGGTGCAAGGCCCAACCACCAATGTGAGCGGCAGCTCGAACTACCCGCAAGTCGTGCTGGACGATGCGCCGGTGTTCTACTACCGCCTGGACGAGAGCAGCGGCACGACCGCTGTGGATCTTTCCGGCAACAACAATGCCGGCACGTACGTGAATGGCGTGCAATTGGGCCAGCCCGGCGCCCTGACCAACAACACGGCCATTGGCCTCGACGGCGTCAACGACTACGTGCTTTTGCCGGACGGCTTCAACAGTTTCGCGAACGGCTTCTCCTTCGAGTTCTGGGCCTATCCAACCAGCACGGGGAGCTACCAACGGTTCCTCGATCTGGGCGCTGGCCAGGCAGCGAACAACATCATCGTGTATCGCCGTTCGACGACCACCGACCTCGCTGTGAACGTGTATAACGGCTCAACCGCCAGCTCCGAAGTGGTCGCCAGCGGCGTGCTGGAATTGAACCGTTGGCAGCATTTCGCGATTACCATGGACCCGAGTGGCTTGGCTCGCATTTACAAGGACGGCGTGCTCGTAGCTTCCGGTCAGACCGGCGTGCCGAACGACGTCAACCGCACGAGCAATTTCGTCGGCCGCAGCAATTGGTCCACCGACGCGAACTATGCGGGCGGCTTGGACGAAGTCGCGCTGTATGATCATGTGCTCAGTGCGGAACGCGTCGCAATCCATTATGGCGTGGCCACGGCGCAAGGGGCGCTGCTGGATCGCATCAACGTGGTCACGGGCCGCTATGCGCTCGAGTTGGCCAGTGCGCAGAATGTCACGGTGCGGAACCTGGGCTTCACCGGCGGCGAATGGGGCTTCGTGGCCAACAATGCCGACGGTCTGCGGCTGTACGATTCCCTGGCCTTTAACAATGCTGCCGGTGGGTTCTACGTGAACACCGACGTGGCCGATGTGGTGGTGTCAGGCAACGAAGCGTATGGCCGGACGGGCAATTCCAATAAAGACCAGAACATTGGCTTCCAATTGCGCGGCGACCAGATGGTGATCGTCAACAACCGCGCTTACAAAGTCGGGGCCCAATTGGGTGACGGCATTGACGTGGACAGCGCCGATGACCTGGTCTTCCACGACAACCTGGCCTACAACAACGTCAATGGCATCAGCATCAGCACCTCGCAAGGCGACGTTTATGCCAACGAGGCGCGCGACAATGACCGCGGCATTTACGTGGACGATTCGAATGGCAACGCCCGCACCCAGGTGCATGACAATTTCTCGCACGACAACGACGCCCAGGGATTCTACTTGGACGACAATGTCGAGGCCTACAACAACACGGCCCAACTCAACGGCGGCGACGGATTCTTCATCAATAACGACAACACGCTGGTCCGCAACAATTACTCCCAACAGAACGCCACGGGCATTCACGCCCGTTACGGCCAGGTCATTCAAAACCGCGTGGTCGGCAACACCGGCGCGGGAATTTACACCGATTACACCGGCGTTTTCATCAGCGGCAACAGCGTGTATGGCAATACCCGCGGGCATCGAGATCACCAATTACACCGGCGCTTCCACCGTGCAAAACAACCTGGTCTATGACAACACCAACTTCGGCATATACGTTCACGGTGCCGGCACCAGCGGCAACCTCGGCACGCGCGTGATCAACAACACCGTTCACCACGAAGTGGGCAGCGCCATCCGCTTGGAAAACAACGGCAACAACGTGGTGCTCTACAACAACCTCATTTATATCAACGGTGGTTTGGGCCTCGAAGTCATTGGCAACGTCACCGGGTATGACAGCAATTACAACGACATCTTCCCGGCTCGCGTCGGCGCCAACGTGGGCAAATACCTCAGCCAGCCCAATTCCGCCACCCTGGCCGATTGGCAGACCGCCTCCGGCAAGGATGCGAACAGTCAGTCCGCCGATCCGCTTTTCATCGACATCAATGGCGGCGATAACATTCTGGGCTGGGAGCAGCCGGACCCGCAAAGCCAGTTTGCTGACTTCGGATCTGGACGACAATTTCCACTTGAAACGCGGTTCGCCCGCCATCGACACCGCGGATGGCGAAGTGGGACCGGCCCAGGATGCCGATGGCAACAATCGCGTGGATGATTTGGGCACGTTGAACACCGGCAACGGCGTCTTCCGGTTCTACGACTTGGGCGCATTCGAATTCGTCGGGTCCAGTTCCGATGTCACCCCGCCGGTGGTGACGGCGCTGGTGCCGGTGGGCCTGGTGGACAATGCGGTGCTCGACAGCGGATTTGACCGGTTGATCATCCGGTTCAGCGAGCCGTTGGATGCCGTCAGCGCCCGCAGTTTGTCGCTGTATCATCTGGTCGAAGCGGGTTCCGATGACAGCTTTGACACCGGCGATGACGTGCCGGTGAGCTTGGTGGCTGCCAATTATACCACCGGCGACATTGAGGTGACGCTGGTGTTTGGCGCGTCGCTTGGCCAGGGACGCTACCGGCTCACGCTGGGCACCACGACCGAGGTGCTGGTGGACCGCGCCGGCAACGCCTTGGACGGCGATAACAACGGCACGCCAGGCGGGAATTTTGTGCGCCATTTCCGCATCAACCTGGCGCCGTCGGTTCTCGGTACCACGATCAACGATGGTTCGGTTCAGCGCTCGCGGATCAGCAGCGTGACCGTGCAGTTCAGCGAAAACGTCAGCGCCAGTTTGGCGGCGGGTGACTTCCTTTTCAGCAATTTGACCACCGCGACGGACATCAACTCGCTCAATATCTCGCTGGCTTACGATCCGGTCCACCAACCGCGCAACGCTCACTTTCCCCGGATTGCCGGGCCAGAGACTTCCCGGATGGCAATTACCGCCTCACCATCACCGCTGCCAACGTGACGGATGTTGACGGCAAACCGCTAACGGCTGATTACACTTATCAATTCTTTGTGCTGACTGGCGATGTCAACGCCGACCGGGTCGTGAATGATCGCGACCTGTACGCAGTCTGGCAGAACCTCCTCAAACCGGCCGCGGCTCGGGATTTGAATGCCGACCTCGATGGCGACAGCCAGGTGACGCAAACGGATGTCAACGTGGTCAAAGGCAATTACCTGGCCACCCTGGCACCGGTGACCATGGCGCCGGTGCCTTTGATGGTGCTAGCAGCAAGTCAGCCTATTGTGGCGGCTCAATCGCTGGATTTGGCCGAGAGCCAAGAGGCGACGACGCATTCGGCATCAGCACTCGCCCCAACCGAGGCAGCCAATGCAGCGGGACCGTCACTCGCAATGGCGTCAGCATCGGATAGCAATTTGACTACGAACACCGTTGGGATAGTACCGATCCTCTACCCTGAACCAATCGCGCCGTTCTTTCCAACCTTCGTAGCAGCCGACGTAAGGAGGCTCACTCTTTCGAAACATGAAGACACAATCGACTCGTCCCGCTTGCTACCCATTACCGATGCAACGCTTGAATCCCATTCGGTGTTACTGGCCATGAATTTCTCCTCGACTGTTGAGCTTGACCCGCAGCTTTCGATACTGAAGCGTATTGGCATGAGCGCCGATAGTTCCCAGTCTTGGATAACGATTCTCCCTCCCCGCGAACCGTGTAGCAACGGACGTGAGTCCGCTCTTTCTGAATTCGAAAAGAGTCAGAGCGGACTCACGTCCGCTGCTACAATGGTTCAGGAGTTCAACGCGCCAATGTTTTTGGGCAATTATCTCCCCCGCAAACATCGCGGGGGCGAGGGAACAGAAAAGGACGACGTTGGAATCATCGCTAGTCGCCAGCAACTCCGGCCACGTTTGGAACGTATGGGATCGCATGTTGTTGAAAGTCATCCTGCGACCACCGAAATCCGAGCGGCTGAATCCCCCGTAAAGGAGACGTACCGATGAACCACCGTTCCCGGCCATTTCTCATCTTGCTTGCCTGTCTGCTCGCCAGTTTGGCGTCGTCGAGTTCGGCGCAGGTCGTGGCGGTGACATTGCGCCTGGACACCAACCAAATCCCGGTGGGCGGCAGCACGCAGTTGCACGTTGAGGCGCAAATCCTGCCGGCGTACCGCAACGGAGCGTACGGCATCTTTTCCTGGTATGTGGACGTGCTCAACACCAATGGCGCCATCGCCAGTGCGAACTACACGGTGATGCAGAAGACGGCTTCGGACAACGACCCGGATTCTTCCTCCATCGGCACGGCGGACGGTGCCAGTCAGCGCGGCATCTACGACACATTCCTGGACTTGCCCGGCGCCGGCCTTGACGCGCCGGTGGAGTTGATGACTATCCCGATCACCGGCCTCGCGGTCGGCCAAACACGCTTCGAGGTACAAGCCGGGACGGGGGTGCCGGAATTGAGCGCGGATTTCTTGGTGGCGGTCACCAACGCCCCGGACCCCTTGACCGGCGGCGATTACAGCGCCGCCAGCGTCGATTTGACCGTGTTGCTAGGTCACGCCCACCGCCCCGCATCTGACGATAACCAGCGCGAAATTACCCGGCGGTTCCGACCAGGTAACTCTCCATTACACCGTCCAACCCGGCTACGATTACTATGTAGAATACCGCGACAGCCTAACGCCGGGAGTGCCGTGGCAAACCCTGCCCGGCGGTCCGCACAATTCCGGCGTGCCCATCGATGTTCCCGGCGTGCCAACTCGCTTCTATCGGGTGCGAGTCGTCGCGCCTTAGCTGTGACTATTCCGTAGGACAGGCGTCGCGCCTGTCTCGAACGACTGCCAACCATCGATTTGCCCCGCGGCGTCGGAAGCCTCTCCAAGTCACCAAAAGGTGAGAATGCCTTTGGCCATTCGAGACAGGCGAGACGCCTGTCCTACCGCGCCGAGGCGCGTCATCGCTGCTCCGGCTACTGAATTGATACGCCTTGGATTGTTGAACGCGCCGAGAAGACGGTTAACGATCCTCTTCCTAAACCGGTACAAAAACAGCCAGAGAATCTTGGGCTGCGAATGACTCGCTTTTTTCGAGTCGAGCCACCAAATTGCACCAATGCAGATTACACGTGTCGTTGTTTTCACCTTTGGCGTGCTCGTAGCCGCCGCGGGCCACGCGCCGGCGTGCGACCTTTGCGCCATATACACCGCGATGGAGGCCCAGGGCTCGGCCCGGACCGGCCTGTTCCTTGGCGCCGCCGAGCAATTCACCCATTTTGGTACGTTGCAGTTCGATGGCCGCGAAGTTCCCAATCCGAGCGGTCAGCGACTCGACAGTTCCATTGCGCAGGCGATCGTGGGTTACAGCTTTACCCAACGGTTCAGCTTGCAAGCCAATGTTCCGTTGATCTATCGCTCGTTCAAGCGGCCCGAAGGATTCACTATCGATGAAGGCAGTGAGTCAGGTTTGGGCGACGTTTCTGTGCTCGGCAAGTTTTTGGTTTGGCGCTTGGACACTGAAGATTTCACCGTCACCTGGAACCTGCTCGGTGGCGTCAAGTTTCCCACCGGAAGCACGAGCCGCCTCCAGGAGGAACTGCACGAAACCGAGGTCGAGGGGGCTCCGGAAAGTGGCATTCACGGTCATGACTTGACGTTGGGAACCGGTTCATTTGATGGCCTCGTGGGCACGAGCGCTTACCTGCGCTACCGGCGCCTGTTCGCCACGGGTACGGTCCAGTATTCGATTCGCTCGGAAGGCGATTATGACTACCGCTTCGCCAACGACCTCACTTGGAGTGGCGGTCCGGGTGGTTACCTGCTTTTGGCGCACACGTACACTCTCGCCCTGCAGGCAGTGGTGGCAGGTGAGCACAAGGGTACGGACTCCTTTCATGGGCAATCAGCCGTGGACACGGGCATCACATCGGTTTATCTCGGACCGAAGCTCATCGCCACTTGGAAAGACCGGCTGAGTGCGGACGTGGGCATCGATCTTCCCGTGAGCATCGAGAATACCGCTCTGCAAGCAGTGCCAGATTTCCGAGTGCGGGCCGGGCTGGCTTGGCGGTTCTAACGTAAATGTCCGTGGTGCAATTGCGGCGGAACTTTCGCCATGCCATCGTGCCGACGCGAGGCACGAACCGCACCCTCACGAACCGCAGTTGACCTGGGCGCTCGGCGCAGCCATCCTAATCGGCGATCGATTTGCCCTACGAACCAGTCCGCCGGTTGAAGCTTATGTCGCCCGAACAAAACAGGGGTTGCTGAAGAACATTCCCGCCATCACGGAGTTGCTCAAAAGCAAAACGGTCACGAATGGCTGAAGGTGCATCCCGCAACCCTGGTGACCGAATGAGTGCGCGACGCCGTGTCCTCCGTGCGCCAGCCAGTGCTCGCCGACGCGGAAAGCCGCCAGGAAACACCGCCGTTGACTGCCGACGCGATCCTGGCCCGCGCGGCGGAGTTACTCGTGCAAACCACCGCCCCGCACCTGCGCGAAGCCATCAATGCCACCGGGATCATTCTGCACACCGGCCTGGGCGGAGACAGGCGAGACGCCTGTCCTACCGCGCTGAATCGCGTCATCGCTGCTCCAGCTATTGAATGGATACGGCTGAGCGGTTCTTCCAGCCTTGTGTTATCGCTTCCGGCGATCCCAATTCTGCTCGCGGATGAGTTGCTCCAACTCAGTCTTGGGAGCGAAGTCAGCCGGGATGATCTTCCACCGACTGAGGTAATTGAAAACGTCGCGCAAATGGCGGGCGTCATTCCTCCGGCTGTCCAGTTGGCTGGCCGGCAACTTCTTCAGGTTGGCGACGTAGGCCCCGGCCATTTGCTCGCACTTTTCCATGGTGACCGGCTCCTTTTCATAGATAAGCGATTCGAAGTAGCGCAGCATTTGCGGCATCGGGTTGTCCGGTTGGTTCATGGTCGCGGCATCGGCGCGGATCGAGGCAGCAATTTCTTTACGTTTGGCCATCGTGGCTTCGGTGCTCAGATAACCATCGGTCCCGCCCTGGGACAAACGTAACGGCAGTTCGCGATACCAGATGTTGCGGAAGCGCACTGGGTTGCCGTGGTCCTGGAGGCGAAGCGAGCCTTTTTCTGGAAACGGACGGGGCTTAGTGCGGCCCAAGTGGCCGCCTGGGCCTTCCAACGGAGTGTGGTCCTGCACCAGCACGCCGTTCATGAACACGGTCACGTAACCGAGATCGATTGCCTTGCCGTCCTGGTAAACGGGGCGGCGGAAGACGATGTCATAGACCTCCCATTCGCCGGGCGGCCGCAGGGCATTGGCCAGGGGCGGATTGATGCCGTAATAACCCCCGGCCGCCCCATCCGCGTAAGTCAGATTATTGTAACAATCCAGCACCTGGATTTCGAGTCCGCCCGGCAGGAAAACGCCGCTGTTGCCGCGGCCCTGGCTGCTGCCGGAGATATTCTTGGGCTCCGCCCATTCGATGTGTAACTGGCAGTCGCCGAATTGCTGCTTGGTATGGATTTCGCCGGTGCCGGGTTTCACTTCCAGGCACCCATCTTTGATCAGCCACGGGGCCGGTCCCCCCTTGTTGTTGGCCCAGTTGGAGAGGTCCGTCCCGTCGAACAGCACAATGGCGTCCGACGGTGGTTGGCCCGGTTGCGCCTGAGAACTGAACGTGCCGGGCGTGACCACTTTCGGCTGCGGCCGGTTGCCATCGTGAACGGCCCAGGGATGATGTTCGTCCGGCGGGTCACCATAGAAAACGGGCCCAGTGGAAGCGGCGAGTCCCGCCGAGGCCACCAATAAAACAGTACCTACTGAAGGTAAGAGGTAGAATCGATTTCATGTCCCAGCATTGCACTGCCGGTTGGGCAACGTCAATACTTGGGCGCGGCTGGCGGGCCAGGCGCGCGTTACCCCGGTATATTTTTCTGTTTATCTTTTGGCAAGCGTCAGTAATCTCCCCGCAAATGCATGGCGATTGACCAGTGTGCTTTCAAGGATTCGGAGAGCAAGCCTTGAGTAACCTCACCGCCATGATGAGTCGCGGTTGTTGGCATGAAAAGCGTATTGCTCATCCAAAGTAACGAAGGGGAACGGACCGCCATCGCCCAATTCCTGCGCCAGCGTGGCTGGCAGGTCTGGGAAGTGGACGACGAACAGAACGCCATGGCGTTGACCCGCCAACACCAACCCGTCCTGGTGCTTTGGGACCTGACCGGTCGCCCGACCAACGACCTGGAATGGGGCGCTGATCTTCGCGCCAACCGCGATTTGCCCCCACTTCGGATCATTGCCCTCGGCGATCCTCATCCCGGCATCAGCCGGACCCGGGTGCTCGAAGCCGGCGCCGACGAGTTTCTGGTCAAACCGGTCAGCCCGGAGGAATTACTGCGATTCATGGAGAACCTGGCGCCACTCCCGCGGCCCCAGGAGCAAGCCGCCGTAGCAGTGGTCCCTGGCACGACGTTGAGGTTCTGGGGCGTCCGCGGTTCGATCCCCGCCCCCGGTCCCGGCACGCTGGAATTTGGCGGCAATACCTCATGCCTCGAAGTGCGCGCCGGCGGCGAAATCATCGTGCTCGATTCCGGCAGCGGGATCCGGTTGCTGGGCCGAGAACTGGCGTCTGAGTTCAAAGTGCAGCCCTTGCAAGTGACGATTCTGATCAGTCACACGCATTGGGATCACATTCAAGGATTCCCATTTTTCCTCCCCGCCTACGACCGGAAGAATCACATCCGCATCCTGGGCTACGAAGGGGCGCGGGAAGGATTGACTCGCGTTTTTTCCCTGCAAATGGAGGGGCCTTATTTCCCCATCGATTTCAAGGAACTGCCCAGCAACATCATCATCGAAGAACTCAAGGACTTGGAATTTCATCTCGGCCAAGTCAAGGTGGAGGCGATGCCCACCAACCATCCTGGCGTCTGCATGGGGTATCGGTTGACCACCCCGGACGGGACTATTGTCTATCTGCCGGACAACGAACCTTGTTACCTGGTGCATCCACAGGCTCGGCAGCAACTCGGTGACTTACCTGCCGATGTCTCCTCGACCAAAGCGCACGAACAGCGTACACTCGAATTCATGCGTGGCGCCGACGCGTTGATCATCGATGCCCAATACGACGCCCGCGAATACAAGTCCCACATGGGCTGGGGCCATGGGTGCGTGGATGACGTGGTCAACATGGCCATCGCGGCGGACGTCAAGCGCCTATATCTGTTTCATCATGACCCGGATCACAACGACGCGAAGATCGCCGCCATGGTGGACGGGGCCCGGCAAATAGCAAAGGCCCACGGCAGCCCAATCCTGATTGAAGGAGCGCGGGAAGGCGAAAGTTGCAAGCTGTTTCAAGCGTGAGAGCCGAAACGGAGTGACCATCTCGTCCTTTGGACAGGTTTTCCGGCGATCGCGAGTTTTCTAAAAGCGTCCAACACCACGCCCAACGCCGCGCCGACAGGAAGCACTTTCCGACGTTCGGGACAGCCGGGACGGCTGTCCTACTTGATCGGCACCGCTCATCAACCGAAGCCCGCCTGACCTACTGCAGTTTAGCGTGTTGCCGGCATCCTGCCGGCAGATCGAGCGGAGCACTGTGCGGTGAACGGAGGGAGTAGTCCGAACGCATTCAGACCATTCGTTTCTGTCGGCGAGACGCCGACAGCACGTTGGCGCATGACGGTGCAGTCGGGGGGGGCGTGCTCCCCGTAGCCAATTGTCTGCTTTCGGTTTAGGACTTGGTTCGAACGGCACCCGCCGCTGCGGACAATCCCTCGAATTTTTGTTTCAGGGTGCTCTTGCCGGGCAAACCCACGATTTGGTCCACCTTCTTTCCATCCTTAAATATCAGGAGTGTAGGAATCGCTCGAATGCCGTAACGCTCCGCCAGGGCGGATTGTTCATCGACGTTGACTTTGCCCACCCGGACAGTTTCGTGGTACTCGTCGGCCATTTCCGCCACCAAGAGGGGCGAGCTGTCGGCAGGGTCCGCACCAGGAAGCCCAGAAATCGACCACGATGGGTAGCGGCGAAGCCTTCAATTGCTGATCAAAATTCTCGCGCGTCAGCGTTACCAGTGTATTTGCTGGTGACCTCGGGATTACCGGCAGAAGGATTGCCGCAAGCTCCGAGAGCGAGGAGGACCGCGGCGGCAGTTGGTAAGAGTAGCCAGTTCAGTAACTTCATCGGCTTCAAGTTGGGGTACCCTACGGATAATTGCAACGGTGTCATTGCCTTCCTATCCCGAAGCAATGTCTCGGAATGCCGCAACTTTATTGGCTCAAGATGGTGGCGCTCTTCTGCCGAATCGCCGCGACGCCAGATTCATGGGGAACTCACCGCCGGAGGCGCACGGCGAGATCGCGGTCCATAGCCGGTAAAGCAATCCGGGCAAATCCCGAGGCTGGGACGACTCACCGACTGGGTGTCGAGGACGCCTTTGCCCCAAGTGTCCCAGACTTCGGCTTTCCACGATCCCGGAGCCACGCCGGGTAAAACCAGAATTGACGGTGCCGCCGGCGGGATTTGCGCCTTCTGCACACACACATTCTGCCAGGTGCGGCCTTCCAAGCGTGCCCACGCCAGCGCCGTGGTTTTTCCGACCAGGCCCCAAGCGAGCACCGGCGGTTTGCGGGTTTCCATCGCGCCAGGCAGACGATACTGCACCATGAACCAATCTTTGCCCGTATTCTCCACCACCACCGTGTGCGCACCGGCGGGGACTTCAATCGCGTAGGTTCCCGCGAACTGAGTCAGCGTTTTGTAGCTCGGATCATTGTCCGGAAATTCCCGTGTCAACGCCGTCTTCCCGTCGAGACTTACTTGCAAGACCGCGCCACCATAGCCGGACACGTCGCCCACGAGCACTTCGAAGCGTGCCGGCCACGGCAAGTCCAGCGCGAAGGTGACCGGATTGTGTTGGTCTCGATGGCCGCCCAATCCGTGCTGGATGCCGGCCAAAGGCAATTCACCGGAGATGCCCGTCCGGGTGATCCGCACTTGGCGCGGCTGATTGAATTCGGTTTTCTCCCAGCTCACCGGTCCTTCGTTCAGCAGCAGATCGGTGCGCGGATGTGGCGTCTCTTTGTCCTGCCATTCCAGGGAGGGGGTGACAGTGTGAAAACGTTCGGCGGGCCAATCCACGTCGGTGGTGAACCGGACGAGGGGCGTAAACAAAGGATACAATTTCAAAGGATCAATGAGATTATCCCACCACCAGGATTGCGCGGATGCGGCGCCACCGGTCACCACCGATACCCAAAGTGGATCGTGAACCTGCAAACCTTCACGGTCATCCTGCCGGCGCGGCCCGCCGGCGTCAGCGCCGATTTCACCCACGTAATGCGGTTTGCCGTAGGTGGCTTTGGTCAATTGGGCGCGGGCGGCCGTTGGCACAATGTCCGCGCTGCCGTAGTGATGGGTTTGCGCATAATCGAGTTCTGGCAGCCGATCAATTTCGGGATCGCCACGCGTGTTGGCAAAACTGGTGGTAATCAAATGGCCGTACGGATCGAGCGCCCGCAAGGCCCGCGCCATGCGTTGGTGCCAGTCGCGGACCGGAGCGGTTTGATAGCCGGTCGTGATGTCCACTTCATTCCAAAACTCCCAGGCGAATACTTGCCGATAGGCGCCGTAGCGGGCGACGAGATACCGCAGCTTGTGACGATACCAGCGGTCCATTTCCGCGTTGGTCCAGAACTCGGTCGGCTGTTGCAGCGGCCCGCCGTTCTTCGCGTTGTGCGGCGTGTTGTCCCATTGGGGATACGCGTTTTTCTCCCGAAGGATGTTGTAGGAATCAATACACAGCTTGAGCCATAAGCCGTGTTGGGCAGCCAGCCCGAGCACATAATCAATGCGCCAGGCATTCGCCAGATCAAATTGCCCCATACCTTTCCCGTCCGCAGGGGCGCCGGCTTGTTCGAGGGCAAACGTCGTCCAATTCGGCGACAACCACAGCCGGCCGTAATTACAACCCGCCGCCTCATAACGCGGCAGCCACGCGTCATAATCGAACGTGCCGCGCCGGCCGGCCCAGCAGATATTGGCGCCGATCGGGAACATCGGTTGGCCGTCTTCAAATTCGAAGTAATGCCGATCCCGCGAACTCACGCGCACGAGGCCGTGGTTATGGGAGGGACTGGCTTTAAAGGGCACCGGTTTGGATTCGACCGTGCCGGTCCGATCCCGCAAAACCACGACCGCGCTGTAATCGCCCACTTGGCTCGGCGCATAGCGGATGCGCCAGGAGGGATCGCCCGCTGGAGTGAGGATCTCATTGCCGGATTGTTGGGAGCGCTTGAATGGTCGGTAAAGGAAGCCGGGCACGGAAACGGTCTCGCCTGAAGGCGTAGTGATACGAGCGTCCAGCGCCACGTCGTCCGGGTCAAACGGATTGTCGTAGGCGGCGCCCAGTTCCACGGTCATTTCGATCCGTTCCCATCGAGGAATCGTCGGGGCAGAGAGCGACACCTTTTGAATGGCCAAGTCCGTTTTGCAGGCGTAAGGCGTGACCAGACGGGTGACCGGTTCGGCCGATTGGGCACCAGGCATCAGCAGGAGGAAGCCCAGGCACAGGGCGAAACAACCAAAGGCAGCCTTCCAGGTGGAGCGCATACTTCGCAGCGTGTGTCATGAGGCATCAGACGCATGACACCGGGGAGGAGCTTCATTTTTCATTCTCGAAATCGCGAGCTTGTGGCAAAGTCCGGCGCGTGAAAGCAGTGATTCTCGCCGCCGGCAAAGGCACCCGCATGAAAGGGCTCACCAATGAGCTGCCCAAGCCCATGCTCAAGGTACAGGGTAAACCCATTCTCGAGCACATCGTCACCGGCTTGATTCACGCCGGAATTACGGAGGTTTTCATCGTCACCGGTTACAAAGCCGAGGTCATCGAAGCCTACTTTCGGGACGGCCAATCGTGGGGCGCCACCATCCGTTATGGTCGGCAGGAAGTTCAGAATGGCACCGGCAAAGCTCCCGAGGTGGCCCAAGCGTTTGTCGGCACCGACCCGTTTCTGCTGACTTACGGAGACATCCTCGTCAAACGCCAAACCTACACGCAGATGCGCCGACGTTTCGAAGAAGATCAATTTGCCGGACTGGTCACCGTTACCGGCGGCGAAGATGTGACCAAGGGCGGGCTGGACTTTTTTGATGAGGCCTTTTGCCTGACCCGGTTGCTGGAAAAGCCCACGCCCGAACAATTGGAAGAAGTGCGCCGGCAAGGTCTCCTGAAACCCGGCCAGACCGTGTGGTACAACGCGGGGATTTATATGTTTCAACCGGTGGTTTTTGATTACACCGCCAAAATTGAGAAGTCACCGCGCGGCGAATACGAACTGACCGACGCCCTCAATGCCATGGTCAACGACGGCCTGAAGATTGCCGGCATGCCCATCGAAGGCCGGTGGGTAGATGTGCGCGATCCGGAAGTGCTGGCTTCGTTGGAAGCGGGCTCAGAATGAGTCTGGTGGCGCGCGGCGAGTATCCGGCGAGACGACCGGCGAGGATAATCTGAAGACGCTGCGCCTGGTTTTTTCGGCATCCGAGTCGGCCAAGCGGGGCGAAGCCATCGATCTTTCACCCAGCGTACCTCAATAAATCAAAAGCGGCGGTCGGGTGGCTTGTTTGGAAGCGGCGAAGTCCACGCGGGCGGTGGTTTAGGTGGCTGGTAAGAGGGAGTCGGCAGGCTGGAAAAGCCGGTGACGCGCGACGAGCTGCGGTTCATTCCGCCCGGAGGAAAAAAGGAACTGGCCGCTGAATTCGGGGAGCGGGAACTTGCTGAAGGCACGGCAAACCCGGATCTCCCGCCCGGAGAATCCATGCGGCTTCCGATAATTGGCTGCATGGATTGTCGTGACGTGTCAGGCGAGAGGTTGATTGGATCCTGCCCCCCCATGGTCGCCGGGCTTGACAGGCTTGGTAAACCCGAACTGTCGCGGTTGAGGTTATTGCCGGTGGCGCCAGCCGGCACTCCCAACAGCTCCTGAAGCCGGCTGCGCGGTTGGCCGAAGCTTCCTTGAGCGGTGGCGGAAGGCAACGGCGCCAAGAGCTCATTCAAGGATATGTCCGAGGAGGCATGGGCATCCTGCCCTCCGTTACTGGCGGGATTTTCGCTTTCGTCGTAATAGTGGGTCGCAACCTGGGATTGACTGGCTGGTGACGACTTGGAATCACGAAGCGCAACATTGTCAAATGTGGGATCGTTATTGCCGGAGTGTCTTTCAAGGTCTTTGGGGGTGTATTCGCGTACTCCAAAACTGGCTTTCACATTGGTCCTTGGGGTCTTTGGAGGTTTCAAAAAGCCAAAAGCGTCGCCGTCTTTCTTCTTCACGAAGCTGCCGCAAACGTCGCGGATCCTCTTTCGCCGAAGAAATGGAACTGGATTGCGCAGGGGGTTGGTATTGGGAACGGGAGTTGTCGCCCGAGGCGGCATTCTGCCGCTCCCGCAACCGTTGCTCGGTCGAATCCAAATTGGCGCTTTGCCTGGTGTCCACGAACACGATCGGGGTTCCTGTCGGTATGGCCGGACGATAGGCCTGTCCCTGGGGGAAAATGATCGCGGTGCCGCCGACCGCCAGGGCGGCTGAAAAAGCCAACCCCAGAACGATTCCTGGCAGCAGATAGGTTCGTTTGCGAATGCTAAACAACAAATTCATGCTTGCGATTTCTAATCCCCAAACCGGCGTCAATTTACGGACAAAACCACGACTACCGTCCGTTTGAAGACATCTCACAAATACTCAGAGGCATTTCCAGGACAAAATGTTCAAAACTCCAGGCGGCACATCTCTCCGGGCAACTCGATCTCATCCCAAAGTAAGAGGCGATTTTCTTGATTTCAGAAGTTGAAGTTGTGCGGGGGCTCAGTTAGCGTTTTCCTTTATTGCTATGACCTTAACGGAAAAGATCCTGGCTCGGGCTTCCGGCAAAAACCGGGTGCAGGCTGGCGAAAATGTCTGGGTAAACGCTGATATTTTGATGACGCACGATGTTTGCGGACCCGGCACGATTGGCGTGTTTAAACGCGAATTTGGCAAGACCGCCAAAGTCTGGGACCGCAATAGGGTGGTTATCATTCCGGATCACTACATTTTCACGGCCGATTCGAAATCCAATCGGAACGTGGACATTTTGCGGGAATTCGTGGCTGAGCAGGATATCCCGTATTTCTACGATGTGATCGATGATCCGAAGGGCAAGTGGGTGTTTGATGCCGCCAAAGGCATGCTGAACCGCCAATACGGATCCCATTACGCGGGGGTCTGCCATACCGCGCTGCCTCAGAAGGGTCACACGCGTCCGGGCGAAGTCTTGTTTGGAACCGATTCCCATACCTGCATGGCGGGGGCGTTCAATGAATTTGCCACGGGCATCGGCAACACCGACGCCGGTTTTGTCATGGGGACCGGCAAACTCTTGCTCAAGGTGCCGGAAACCATGCACTTCCGACTCGAAGGCCAACTCCAGCCCGGCGTCATGGCCAAGGATATTGTGCTGCATGTCATTGGCGAAATCGGTTTTGACGGAGCCACTTACCGCGCGATGCAATTTGATGGCCCCGGCGCAGCGAATCTCGCCATGGACGACCGCATGACCATCGCCAACATGGCCATCGAAGCGGGGGGCAAGAATGGCATTTTTGAATTTGACGCGCAGACCAAGGCTTATGTGGATTACCGCTGCAAGTTGAACGGCACCAAAGCCACCTACGATCCGGTCGAGCACGATCCAGACGAGAAGTTTGTCTATGAACTGACGGTGGACCTTAGCAAGCTGGAACCGACCGTTGCCTGCCATCCGGATCCGGGACAGCGCAAACTGGCCAAAGAACTGCAAAACATTAAGTTGGACCGGGCCTATATCGGCTCCTGCACCGGCGGCAAGACCAGTGACTTTCTCGAATTTGCCGAAGTCCTCCGCGGCCGGCGAGTAGTGATTGACACGTTTGGTGTGCCCGCGACCCCGGAAATCGTTCATGACCTCCAGACCGCCCGTTGGGGGGACAAAACCATTTGGGAACTATTGGTGGAATCAGGGGTGCAGATGACTGAAAACGCCGGTTGTGCGGCGTGTTTGGGCGGGCCGGTGGACACCTTTGGCCGTATGAACGCTCCGTTGAAGTGCATCAGCGCCACGAACCGCAACTTTCCAGGCCGAATGGGGCACAAGGAATCCCAAGTCTTCCTGGCTTCGCCGGCCACCGTCGCGGCCAGTGCCCTCACCGGTCACATCACTGATCCGCGAGAATATTTGAGATGAGGCTGGATGGGCAAATGCCAAGGAGTCCGCTGAAGAAACCAATGCACCATTCTCCCCAACCGAAATGATGGATCAGGAACGAGTGGACAAGTGGTGCGCCAAGGGCGTCCTGGGTCTCGTTCTGGCGATTCTGATTTACACGCCCTTGGCGACCGGCGCCGTCCGGCCTCAGGATTTCGTGGTGGTGGAATGGCTGACCGTGGCGCTGCTGGCCGTGTGGAGCGTCCGCTTCCTGGTAAATCCCAAGCACCGCCTGCTGTGGGCCCCGGTCTGCTGGGCGATTCTGCTATTTGTAATTTATGCGGTGGGACGCTCTACCCAGGCTGACATTGAATTCATTGCCCGCCAGGAAATGATTCGCGTGCTGGTGTATGCGGTTTTGTTTTACGCGATCCTAACGAACCTGCACAAGCAAAGCGCCACCCAATTCGTGGCCATTACCTTGATTGTGTTGGCGGCGGGCATCTCGATGTATGCCATCGCGCAGTTCCTGACCGAATCGAATCACGTCTGGGGTTTCGTCCGCCCGGCGGGTTACGCCAAACGGGGATCGGGCACCTTCATCTCGCCCAACAGCTTGGCCGGTTATTTGGAAATGATTTTGCCGTTGGGATTGGCCTACACGCTTACCGGCCGCTTCGAACACGTGACCAAGGTAATCCTGGGCTACTGCTCCTTGATGATTTTCGGCGGCATCGCCGTGACCGTTTCCCGCGGAGGCTGGCTGGCGACGGGGCTGATGCTCATGGTGTTCTTTTTCTGGTTGATCCGGCAGCGCGGCTATCGTATGCAAGCGGTCTTGCTGCTCGTCACCCTGGTGATTATTGGAGCGGTTTTCTTCTACAAAGCCAGCTTGTCCAAGAACCGCAACGACAGTCTCTCCGTGGCCGTGCAGATGGAGGACATTCGCTTCAAGCTGTGGGCTCCGGCGATGGCAATGTGGCACGACCATTTTTGGTGGGGTGTCGGGCCCGCGCACTTCGATTATCGCTTTCGAGAATACCGTCCCGCGGACGATCAACTCCAGATCCGTCCCGACCGGGTCCATAACGATTATTTGAACACGCTGGTGGATTGGGGCCTGGTCGGCGGCGTGCTGGTGGCAGCCATTTGGATCATTTTCTATTGGGAAGTGTTTCGAAGCTGGAAATATGTGCAGCGAGCCCCCAACGACCTGACCACCAAGCGGAGCAACAAGACCTCGCTGGTGATGGGCGCTTCCCTGGGATTATTGGCCATTTTGTTCCATTCGATTGTCGATTTCAACATGCATATTCCCGCGAATGCCCTGGTGGTAGTGACGTTGATGGCGCTGGTTACCGGACATTTCCGGTTTGCGACGGAGCGGTATTGGATCACGGTGCATTGGCCGTTGCGCATCCTGGTGCTGCTGATTCTGTGGGGGACTGGGGGCTACCTTGGCTGGCAAGCTTGGCAACGCACGCGGGAAGTCTATTGGCTCGAAAAAGCCGAGGCGTCCGCGGTAAATCCTCCGGCACAAATTCAGGATTTGGAACGAGCCTTTGCCGTCGAGCCCAAGAACTTCAACACGGCTTACCAAATCGGAGAAAGCTATCGCCGGCAAAGCTGGGAGGGCCATGAGGACTACCGCGAACTCGCCCAGCAAGCGCTGCCATGGTACCAACGCGGGACGGAACTCAATCCTTACGATCCCTATAATTTCCTACGCTATGGCATGTGTTTGGATTGGCTGGGCGAACATGAAAAAGCTGCTTCCTATTTCCAGTCCGCCCGGAAACTTGATCCCAACAACTACTATATTCTCGCCAACGTCGGCTGGCATTATGTGCAGGTGGCGGAAGCTGCCGACGGCGATCCGGATGAAAAACGGATCGAATACCAGAAAGCCAAAACCCTTTTTGACCAATCGCTGCGGTTGAAATGGTCCACCAACAATGTCATCGCCCATGCCTATCTGCGCATCGCGTCGCAGAAGTTGCAGGACCTGAATCGAGGGAGAGTCAACCGCTAAGATTGGCGAAACAGGAACGAGAGGCAGCGTTTATGCTGTCACTAATTCGGAAATTGAAAATGTGCAAAGTTGTGAATATTCAATTGACAAGACCGGTCAGTTTCCTAGATTTCGCTGATTGTGTTGGTTACGAACGTGGATCGGAGAGAACATTTATGAAATTAGCAAAACGCTTTACGCAACAACTGGTGACCTTGAGTGTCCCAATTCTGGCCATTGTTTTGGCCACGACCCTTAATGCCCAAACGCAACCTGGCAAAGCCAAAGTTCAGGCTATAGCCGGATCCGCAGTCTTTTCGGTCGGCGGTGGCCCTGCGGTGCCCTTGAAAGTTGGCACCATCCTTGATCAGGGTGCCACCATCAGGACCGCCAAAGATTCGACGGTTGATCTGTTCCTCGGTCGCAGCGCGGGCGTGGTGCGCGTCGTCGAGAACACCACCCTGTCTTTGGATAAACTGGCCTTGATCGACACCGGAGCGGATACGGTGGTGGACATTCAACTCAATCTGCCGGAAGGCACCATGCTGTTTAATGTCGAGAAGCTATCGGCGGCATCGAAGTACGAGATTAAAATCCCCAACGGCGTGGCCGGGATACGCGGCACCAAAGGCCGGATCAATTCGGCCGCGTTCATCGTCCTCCGGGAAGGCCGCTTCGTATTTGTTTATGTGCCGCCGGGTGGTGGCCAACCGCGTCCTTATACCTTGGTGGCTCCGCCCGTGGTGTATTTTACCCCCGTCGAAGGCGTGAAACCGGCCCCGCCCGAATTGGTCCGGGAAATAAACAATCAATTCGAAGGCTTGGGCACGGGCAAACCAGAGCACGCAGTGAGGCCTCCTCATGGGAGAGCGGTGGAAAACAAGGTAATTGGGAACGCTCGCAGCCCGCAAGACCAAGAGATAGAACCGGTTGTATCCCCCACTAATCCCAATTAAAGTTGGACTAGGACCACCGGCTCAATTAATTGAACGGCCCGAAGCATGCTGAAGCAGCTTCGGGCCTTTTGTTTAACCCTCTACATGAAGCTTGAACCGCCCAGATTGATCCCCAGCCTCATCTGCCTGGGGATCATCGGCGCGGGTCTGCTGTTGCAAGCGTTGCCGCATTGGGCGCCTGGTTTTGACCTGTTCCGGCGCTTGGAGTGGATCACTTACGACTGGCGGATGAAGCAGGCCTGTGCGCATTCATCGGCGGAAGCGACTTCCCTGGGCGCGGTCTTGATCGACGAAGAGAGCCTGACTTACATCAACAGGCAACTCGGCTTTCAATGGCCCTGGCCACGGCAATATTACGGGCGGCTGGTCAAACTGTTGAAGGGACAAGGCGCCCAGGCCATCGGGTTCGACATTCTCTTCAGCGAACTGCATCCTCCGAATCCCCAGGCCAGTTACAAGCGTCCAGATGGCACGCTGGTTGATTCGGACGAATACTTTGCTCAGCAGTTGCAGGCCGCCGGAAACGTCACGCTGGGAGTCATGAGCGAGACCTCCGGCGATCACTGGGTACCCCTCATGCCGGCGGATGTTTTTCGCACCAACGCCTGGAGCGTGGGACACATCAGCAGCGAGAAAGACTCCGACGGTGTGCTGCGGCGGGTCCAAGGCGTTCCATGACGATCCACGATACGGTCGCATCTGGCATCTGGGCATTGTGATGGCAGCCCGGGCCTTGGGCGTGGATTTGTCCCAAGCTCAGGTGGAACCGAACCGGATCGTCTTGCGCGGCACCAATGGTCGCGAACGGATCATTCCCATGGACGACGAGGGCTACTTGCTGATCAATTGGCAACTGACCTGGAACGACAAACGCATTACCCGGAGTTCCTTTGCCGAAATGGCGGGCCTGAAGCCCGGGGCGGGCCAGCCACTCGACTGGCATCAGAAATTGGTGTTCGTAGGTTCCATCCTGGCCGGCAATAACGTGGGCGACGTGGGCCCCACTTCACTCAGCAAAGAAACCTACCTGGTCAGCACCCACTGGAATGTGGCCCAGTCGATCCTCACTGGACAATTTGTCCATCCGCCACCTGCATGGTTGGCGTATGCCCTTATCATTGGCCTTGGCTTGTTCTCTGCGTTGGTCACCTGGAGCTTGCGGCCTCCATGGTCCACGGCCGTGGTCGTGCTGAGCGTGCTGGCCGTCGGCGCTCTGTCTGCGTGGTTGTTTGTCGAATTCCGGTTTTGGCTGCCGTTGGTCGTACCGCTGGGGATGGCCTTGGGGATGAACCACGTCGGACTGGTCACGTACCAGGTAACATTTGAGCGCCAGGAAAGACGCCGGGTGAAAAATGTCTTCACGAAATTGGTTTCCCCCAACGTCGTCAATGAATTGTTGAAAGCCAAGGCCATTAATCTCGGCGGTTCCCGCCGCCAAATCACGGTGATGTTTGCCGACGTTCGCGGATTCACCGAATTCACCGACGACATCCAGGCCAACGCTGAGTTATACGTATATCAGCACAACCTGACGGGAGCAGCCGCGGAGGCCTATTTCAACGAGCAAGCCCAGTTGACGCTGGACACCGTCAATCCCTACATGTCGCTGATTGCCGACCAGGTGAAGACGCATAACGGCACCCTGGACAAATACATTGGCGACTGCGTCATGGCGTACTGGGGCATGCCGACGCCCAATGAGCAACATGCGCTGTGGTGCGTGCGGGCGGCGATTGCGTCCCATCGGGCCATTCACGAGTTTAACCTCCAACGCCGCCGCGAGAACCAGCAACGTGAACTGGAAAACGCGGCCCGCATCGCCGCCGGGCTGCCCCCGTTGTTGCCGCACCCGCTGTTGGCGCTCGGCACCGGCATCAACACCGGCGTGGTCATCGTGGGATTGATGGGTTCCGACGCGCACATCTTGAACTACACGGTTTTCGGCCGCGATGTGAATTTGGCCAGCCGACTCGAGGGCGTCTCCGGTCGCAGCCGGATTGTGGTGGGGGAAATGACCTACCGCGACTTGCTGCGCGATGATCCCGCACTGGCCCAAACCTGCCGCCAACTTGAGCCCGTCATCCTGAAGGGCATTCGCGGCCGCGTGAAACTCTACGAAGTGCCTTGGCAGATCGGTTTTGAAGTCTCCTTCGATGCCGAAATGACCTGTTCCCAAGTCAGCGCTTCACTTCCCGAAACGGGGTAGCCCGCATTCCCCACCCCGATCTGGGGTTACGCCGGCGCCTGGACGGGGTTGCCAGCCGAGGCGTTCATATCTTCCTTGCGTTGGCGCAGGCTGCGGAAGAATTCCCAACCCTCCCGGCAGCGGCGCACGAACACATCCTTGTCCTCGAGCATGGTGCGGATGATGCGCAAGATCGGTTTGGGACGCAGGTAATAGGCGCGATAAAAACGGTCCACGGCTTCGAAGATTTCCTCTTTGCTCAAGTCCGGATACTCCAGCGAGGAATGCTGAAAACCGTCTTGATAAATAATGTCCGTCTTGTCTTTCTTGGAAAACCAGCCGTTGAGGCGGGCCTGTTCGTACAACTCGGTACCCGGATACGGGGCGGCCAGCGAAACTTGAATGCTGAACACGTCCAGTTCCTGGGCAAAACGGATCGTCTGCTCGACCGTCTCCTTGGTTTCCACCGGCAGGCCCAGCACGAACGTGCCGTGAATGACCACGCCCGCCTGGCGGCATGCCCGCGTGAAACGCCGCATTTCCTCGAGCGTGACGCCCTTCTTGATGTTGTTCAGGATTTGGGCGTTACCACTCTCGTAACCGACCAGAAACAACCGCAGACCGCAGTCTTTGAAAGACTTGATCGTGTCATAATCCAGATTGGCGCGGCTGTTGCACGACCACGTCAGCCCCAGGGGCGCAAGGCGTTTGGCAATTTCGCGAGCGCGCGGCAGATTGGCCGTGAAGGTGTCATCATCGAAGAAGAATTCTTTTACGCGCGGGAAGAGCTGCTTCATGTACGCCATCTCGTCAGCCACGTTTTGCGGAGAACGCACGCGGTAACGGTGGCCACCGATCGTCTGCGGCCACAGGCAAAACGTACATTGAGCCGGACAACCGCGGCCGGTGTACATGCTGACGTAGGGGTGCAACAGGTAACCGATGAAATACTTCTCGATGTCGAGGTCGCGTTTGTAAGTATCCGCCACCCACGGCAACCGATCCATGTCGGTGATCAATTCCCGCTCGGGATTGTGAACGATCTTGCCGTCTTGATTGCGGTACGAAAGCCCGGCGACGCTTTCCAGGGACCGGCCTTCGGCCACTTCCTTGCAGGTAAAATCAAATTCCTTGCGGCCCACCCAGTCAATGGCTTGCGAGGCCTTGAGGGTTTCGGTGGGCAATACCGCGGCGTGTGCCCCGACAAATCCGATGGTCGTGTCCGGCTTCTGCTGCTTGATGGCTTCGGCCACCTTGCAGTCATTACGCAACGAGGGGGTGGACGTGTGAATGACGACGTGCTCGTAGGCTTTCGCCTCGGCCAGGCACTGGTTGATGTCAATGTCGTGTGGCGGACAATCCATCAGCCGGCTGTCCGGCACGAGCGCCGCCGGTTGCGCCAACCAGGTGGGATACCAGTAACTGGTGACCTCGCGGCGGGCTTGGTAACGGGAACCGGCGCCGCCGTCGAAGCCGTCGTAGGAAGGGGGCGAAAGAAACAGGGTTTTCATAGTGGTCAGGGATTCAATTGCCGATGGTGGGCAGCCGCCCAAACGGGGTAATCAGGTTGACAATGATGCACAGGAGCGATGCCGTCAAGCCCGCGCCCGCGCCCGCGAGTGGCGCCAGGGAATTCCACCGTTGCGCCAACAACACATAAACGGCGGTGGCCAACAGGATGCCGGTGCAAACCGTCACGGCGGTCAACTTCAGCCACGGTGCCCAACATATCACCCGCCGTCCGTTGCGTTTGCCCACGAGGGTAATGTGCATGAAACCGCTCAGGAGATCTTCTTGGCCGCGATCTTCGCCAACAATTCATCGCGTTGGGAGGCGTCTCCGGCGCCGCAGCCCGAACTGCCGGTGGGCAGGTGGGCTGGATTAATCGCGGCCCGGGCTTCGGCAAGATGGCCTTTGCCGATGGAGAATCCGTTGAGGGCCTTCACCTGGAGTCCGTCCACGTACGGCTTGGGTTTAGCCCCGAAGTTGTATTTGACGTTCTTCCAGGTGTCGCCGCGCTGATAGTTGGTGCCCAGCGCGCCGCTGGGATCGTAGCCGCAGTGGACCATGCAATTCTCACAGCGCGGATCGCGCGCCACGCCGTCCACCACGCCGTATTTGTCCCAATCCACCTGCTCGAGCATTTCCTGATAGCTGGCATAATGGCCGTCGGTCATCAGGTAACACGGCGCCTTCCAGCCCCGGATGTTGCGCGTGGGAATGGCCCAGGCTGTGCAGGTCAATTCGCGTTTGCCGGCCAGGAATTCCTGATAAACTGGCGTGCCGAATATCGTGTAGTGATCACCCCAGTCGAGAATGTTGGCAAACTTCTGTTTGGTCATTTCGCGGGTCAGGAAGAAGTCTTCCGGTTTCCGGCCGAGGCGTTTGGTCATGTCTTTCTTGGCGGCGTCATAGTCATAACCGGGCGAAATCGTGTGGCCATCGACTTCCATGGCGGAAAAATACTGGAACATCTGCTCGATCTCCCGCATGTCGGTTTCTTTGTAAACCGTCGTGTTGGTCGCCACCTGGTAACCGAGCATTTTCGCCATGCGGATGGCCGCCACGCATTCCTTGAAGACGCCTTCCCGCTCGACGATCAGGTCATGCGTGTATTCCAAACCGTCCACGTGGACGTTCCAATACATCCATTGCGTGGGCTGGATCACCGGTCGGTGGTCGGACTTGCCCTTGCGAATCGTTTCCCGGTCTTTTTCCGAGATCAGGTTTTCCCGGAGCAGCGCCTCAAGCTTGGGTTCGAGCGCCGTGGAGTAAATGCTGGCCAGGTAGTCCTTGAGCTTCTTGCGCATGAACACGCCGTTCGTGCAGATGTAAACGATCCGGCGCTGTTCCAGCAGACCGGCCACCAGTTCCTCGATCTTGGGATAGATCAGCGGTTCGCCCCCGCACACGGACACCATTGGAGCGTCGCAGTCCTCGGCGGCCGCCAGGCAGTCTTCGAGGCTCATTACATCTTTGAGGCTGGTGGAATATTCACGAATGCGACCGCAACCGGTACACGTCAAGTTGCAGGTGTGTAAGGGCTCAAGCTGCAGGACCAAGGCGAATTTGGGAGTGCGCCGCAGTTTGTGCTTAATGATGTGCCCGGCGATTTTCGCCGTCAGCGCCAAAGGAAATCGCATAGAGTTCAGGGGTTCCGGGACGCGCCGCTAGCCGGCGTCGCAATTATCCCAACGGGTGGTGAAGCTGGTTGCGGGACCGGGGCTTGCAGGACCAGTCCCGGCAAGAAGAACGAAGCCGGAGAAATGCTGTGCGATGCGTTGATACCGCTGCACCCCGAATTGAGGAGCCCGAGTACCAGACCCGCGGCCAAACATAGCATTTTCCAACTCAAACTCACGGTGTTAGTATAGATTTCGAAGCAACAATGGCAACAGCTATTTCAAAAAAGTCGATTATTGTGACTATTAGCAAAAAACCGGTCCAGAACGGGTTGCGGACAACTTCCAAGTGGCTGCTCCTGGCCGCCGGCCTGGTGGGCTCGGCGCTTGGCGGTTTCGGCGGCGACGCTTATTCGGAAAATGCCCCAGCCTCCGTCATCACCGCCGCCCGCGAACGGGCCACCGAAGCCTATCAGGAAACGCGGAAGCGCTATCAAATTGCAAACGCCACCCCGGAAGCGGCCTGGCAATTTGCCCGGGCCTGCTTCGACGAAGCGGATCTGGCCACCAGCAACGCCGAACGCGCCCGGCTGGCGCAGGAAGGCATCACGGCGGCTCAAAAGGCGATTGATGTCGATCCAAAACTGGGAGCGGCCTACTACTACCGCGGCCTAAACCAAGGCCAATTGGCGCGGACGAAGAAGCTGAGCGCACTGGGTTTGCTCGACGATATTGAACAGTCTTGGACCCAGGCCATGGCCCTGTCGCCGGACTTCGATTATGCCGGTCCGCACCGTTCCCTGGGGATACTCTATCGGGACGCTCCGGGTTGGCCCTTGAGCCTTGGAAGCCGCACCAAAGCCCGACAACATTTGGAAAAGGCAGTAAAACTGGCCCCCACCTATCCGGATAACGTCATCAGCCTGCTGGAGAGCTATTTGGAATGGGGCGACAGGCAAGCGGTCCAAACCCGGATGGATGCCGCCACGAAAGTCCTGGCGACCGCGCGCACGGTGTTCACCGGCAAAGCGTGGGAGCTGAGCTGGTATGACTGGAACCATCGCTGGGCAGCCATCCAAGCGAAAGCGGCGGTCAATCCGCCCAAAACTCTCAAAAGCCCACGCGAACGGGATTGAGGCGGCTTTATTGCAGGAGACGCACCCGGTAATAGTGCTGCCCGCCTGCCCCTCCCCCAACGTCCAAGTAAGAGTAGATCCCCCCGTTGCCAGGCACCGTGTCGAGCTGGACCCAGGTTGTTGGGTTGCCCAAGGCGTCCGCCCGCTCGATTTGATAGTGCGCTCCGTTTTGGCTCGTAAACCGGATCCGCACGTCCAAGTCACTGAGTTTGATGCTGGTGATCTGGATCTCAGGCTGTTCCGAAAGGTACCGCGCGGCCATCAGCGTGTACGTGCCGGTGCCCGTTGGCGAGGAATGCCGCACCAACAAATAGTAAGTGCCGGCAGCTTCCAACCGATAACAAAATGCTTCCGCTGCTTCGCGATCCCGGAGATCCGAGTCAGCCTCAAACAGCGGTTCCGGATCCGTTGCAGAAAACAGGTCCAAAACCAAATCCGTGGCCAAGTCATCCTTTTCCGGGTTACAATCCGCGCTCACATAAATCAGGCTGTTGGACGGGACGGTAATCGTGTAGTAATCCACGTCGCCCGCGGTATTGATTGCTCCCCGGAGCACTCCCTGGGCCGCCCCTCCGGACAATAGTATGTTGGCCGACTCCGGCAAATCGTTGGCCTCGGTTTCCTGGGTAAACGGCGCCGGGGTCAAAACCACGTACAATTGATACGGGACGATGATTTGATCCGTTGCGGCAGCCTGGACGCGCAGAAAATACGAACCACTATTCGTCAGGCTGCGACCGGCAATCGCCGAAGCCAGTTCCCCGTCGGGTTCCAGGGTGGAATCACCGCCGTTGCCCGAGCCATCATCGTCATCTTCTTCGATCAGCGTCGTGCCGTTGGCGGCAAACAATGCCAGTTGCGAGTCACGCGAATTGGCGCCGATCCCCTGCGGTCCACCGGTGTCCACCAGCGTCCAGAGCAGGGAGCCCGCCGACGCATCGAACACAAACCAATCCGCATCGCCGTCCGGCGAAATCGCCAGGGGCAATCCCCCGCTCGCTTGGTCCAGCACGGCGAAACTGCTGTTAAATACCACCACGGTTGCGGTGCCGGGGGAATTGTCCACCACCTCATCGTCATCGAGAATGATCAATTCCGTCGTGCCCGCCGTCCCCACCAGCGCCCCGCCCGTCGGGTGGCGCAAAGTGAGCAGTACCGTTTCGTTGGATTCAGTGAGCGTGTCATTCAGGATCGGCACCGTGACATATTGCGTCGTCACGCCTTCGGGAAATGTCAGCACCTGAAAAACCGAGGTGTAATCCGTCGCAGCCACCGCCGTCCCGTTGCTGGTGGCAAATTCAACCGTCACTTCACCCAAAGCCCCGCCGCCACGAAGCACTTCCAACGCAGCGCTCCCGTCGTTTTCCCGCACCAGATAGCTGGATTCGCCAAACAGCAGTGTGCCCGGCCCGCGACTGAGCACCATCAAGTGATACGGGGCCGGATCGGTCCCGCTGATTCCATGGCGCACGCGGACGTAATAAGTTCCGGTGGCCGGCACGGCAAAGCAAAAGGCCCGCGATGCGTCATTCCGCGGGGGCAACCGCGGAAATTGGAGTTGGCTGGAGAAGAGAACCGTCGCGCCGTCGGTGCCGAGTAATTCCATGGCCAGATATAGTCCGCCCGCCCGAGTGGGATCACAATCCAGGGCCAGCAACAGGGTGTTCCCCGCCAGCGTCTCAATCTGGTAAACGTCTTCGTCACTGCTGGAATCGAGTAATCCCGAACGCAGCCCCAAAGGGGACAATAGAGTGATGATCGGTTCGGCGTTGGCAACGGTATCGTTGGGTTCCGCTTCCGGCACCGGATCCTCCACCGTCAAAGCCACGAACAAGTTGTAAGATTCAATTGGCCCTAGAAACGATTCGATCCGGATATAATACGTGCCGCCTTCGTCAAGAGTCAGTCCGCTAATCGCGGAGGCTACGTCATTTGTCACCGTGGTTCCGCAGCCATTGCCCAACCCATCGTCATCGTCTTCCTCGAGCGACGTTGCGCCATCGCTGGCGATGAGGCTCAGGTAGGGATCGGCAAACTCTCCGTCCACCACGTTGGTGGTATCGACCAGGATCCAGACCTTGGCTCCCGGAGGCGCGATGAAGCTGAAATAATCGACATCGTCACCCGTCGCCAGCGCGCCAATCCCCACCGCGCTACGTGACGACAAATTCAACGAGGTGGCCGTGCCGGCAAAATCGTTGGGCTCGACTTCGACGGTCTGGGGTTCCGCCTGGGCTTCCGGGGCTGGAAAACCGAGCGCGGCGGCGCCCAGAAACAACGCCACCGTCCAATCCTTGAATGCTTCGAAAATCCTAAGCCTCCAGCTCCGACCAACCGGAAGTGTACGACAGGTATTCATGTTGAGTGCTTTTTACCGCAGGTTTGCCGCATTATATACTCCTTCTTGGCCGAAATTTCAAATTCCCGCCGTCTGCCCCGTTTTCTTCGTTGACGCTTCCCCGTTCCGCAGTAACATCGCCCGCTAAATTTTTTTAACATCGAACCAGAAAGTGAAATAGAAAATATGGCAGTCAAAGTTGCAATCAATGGATTCGGACGGATCGGCCGCCTGGTCTTCCGGGCGATGGTCGAACAGGGTTTGGTCGGCAAGGAAGTCGAAGTCGTGGCCGTGGGCGATATCGTGCCCGCGGACAATCTCGCTTACCTGCTCAAGTACGACTCCACGCAGGGCCGGTTCAACGGCACGGTGAGCTCGAAGAAATCCAGCGCCGACCAAGCCGAAGACGACGTCCTCGTGGTCAACAGCATGGAAATGAAGGTCGTCAGCGCCAAGGATCCGTCCCAACTGCCCTGGAAGGACATGGGCGTCGAACTGGTCATCGAATCCACCGGCCTGTTCACCCAGGTTGAGAAAGCTCAGGGCCACCTTACCGCCGGCGCCAAGAAAGTCATCATCAGCGCTCCGGCCAAAGGTGACTGCTTGACCATGGTCATGGGCGTGAACGATGACAAATACGATCCGAAACAACATCACGTAGTTTCGAACGCCTCCTGCACCACCAACTGCCTGGCTCCCGTGGTCCACGTGCTGTTGAAGGAAGGTTTCGGCGTCGACGAAGGCTTGATGACCACCGTCCATTCCTACACCGCGACGCAGAAGACCGTGGACGGCCCGAGCAAGAAGGACTGGAAAGGCGGCCGCACCGCGGCCATCAACCTGATTCCATCCACCACCGGCGCCGCCAAGGCCGTGGGCCTGGTGCTGCCCGAAGTCAAAGGCAAGCTCACCGGCATGGCCTTCCGCGTGCCGACGCCGACCGTGTCTGTCGTGGACCTGACGGTGCGTACCGTCAAGGACACCAGTTATGCCGAAATCGCCGCGGCCATGAAGAAGGCCAGCGAAACCTACCTGAAAGGCATTCTGGAATACACCGAAGATGAAGTGGTCAGCTCGGACTTCATCCATTGCCAGTCGTCGTCCATTTTTGACAAAGGCGCCGGCATTGAATTGAACAAACGGTTCTTCAAGCTGGTAAGCTGGTACGACAATGAATGGGGCTATAGCTGCCGCGTCTCGGACTTGGTGAAGTTCATGCTCGGCAAAGGGCTGTAAATCACTTCCCCAGTTCAAGCTTCACCGGCGATCCGGAAACGGGTCGCCGGTTTTCTTTCGCCATGACAAGTTGACACACCAATCGCGATCATCCGTGTTGATCCGTGTTGATCCGAGGTTGATATGAATCCGCACGGCCGAACGACCTGCCGACCAGCCCCATAACCAACGCCACCCCCACCATGATCGTGAGCCCGATCAACGTGTACCACGGCCAGGCAATGTCGGCCTTCCAACGAGCGTTGATGACCACCATCAATCCGAGCGAGGTCAGCATGCCGGCGCCCACCGCCAGGGCGTTGCCGCGTTTCCAGAAGATCGCCAGCAAGAGTCCGCCCAACATCGCGCCGTTGGTCAGACCAACCAGCGTGAACGCCAGATTGAAAACCGATTGCACTTCGCGGCTGAGGTACGCCACCAGCACCAGCACCACGCCCCAGGCCACGGTGGAATACTTGCTCAGCCGAAAATAAAACGCCTCGTCGCGCGGCTTTCGCGTCAGGCCTTTGAAGATGTCCATGGTGGACACGGACGCCAACGCCGCCATGGCCGCGCTGACTGAAGACATGGCCGCTGCCAGGATGGCGACAATCAAGAATCCCTTAAATACCGGTGGCACCTCAGTGAGAATGAAAATGGGAAAAATGTAATCCTGTTGCGGCATGCCGGCCGCATTTTCAGGCAGCGGAATCGCCAGGGCAAATTGATGGTAATAGACCCACAAAAAGCTGCCAACCAACAGAAACATCAGGAACAGCGGGGCGATGATCACCGCGCTGAGCACCAGCGATTTGCGGCCTTCCCGAACTGAACCGCACGTCAGCACGCGTTGGACGATCAATTGATCTGCCCCGTGCGTGGACATTGCCAAGAACGTGGCGCCGAACAGGCCCATCCAAAGGTTGAACGGCATGGCGAACGAAAAATGAGTATTCAGCCAGGCCAGTTTTCCCCCGGCACCAGCGGCTTGAAAAACCGCCGCCAACCCGCCCTCGAACCGCGTCGGGATCAGGAACAGCACATACAGGCCGCCGGCCATGAACAGGACGAACTGGGCGGCCTCGGTCCAGACCACGGCCTTGATGCCGCCGACGGTAGTATAGATCAGCGACAGGACGACAAACAAAAGAATGGCGGGCAGAATGCCCATGCCCAGCATCAATTCCAGCGGAATGCAGGTTACGTACACCCGCACGCCGGCCGCCAGTGTGCCGGCAATCAGGAAAAACACCGCGGCCAATCGGCGCGCTGATGGCCCAAAGGCGCGGTCGAACAGTTGGTAGGGGGAATAGATTTCGCCTTTGAAATAATGCGGCACCAGCACAACGGCCAGGATGATTCGGGCAAGCACGTAACCGGCAACGATCTGGATGAAAGTCAGATTCTGCTTGCCGTACGCCATTGCCGGCACGCCGACGAAGGTGAGCGCACTGGTTTCCGTGGCGATGATGGACATGCCCACGCCCCACCAGGGAAGGTTGCGGCTGCCCAGGAAATAATCGCGCGTATTCCGTTGGCCTTTGCCCAGCCATACTCCCAGGACGATCATGCCCAGCAAATACCCGACGATCACGGTCCAGTCTGCTGCCGTTAGATAACTCATGGGAACTCAATCACGTGCGGGCCATTACAGAAGATGGCCCCACCGCTTGGCGAGGGAAAAGTTGCGGGGGGAGGGGAGTCTCGGCGTGGCGGCGTATCGGCCGCCGCCACCGACTCTGCTGGTGGCCGGTCGCCGCTTTGACGCCGCTACGGTTCCGGAGTTCAATGGGTGAATCTCATCGAGGAAAAGTCGCCCCAAACCTTCCGGTGGTTCAGGGAAAGGTGACTTCCGGCGAAAGGGGTTGCGAATCCACCAGCGCTTCCGAAAGTCGCGTCACTGTATAGCGGGCGTTGAGCTTGCTTCTGCGGTTGTTGGCCTTCCGGCGTGCAAAAACCAACGTAGCGCGCAAAATATTTCCTGCGTCTTTCCCTGTAAGAGAGTCGGCACGCAGTCAATCCGCTCAATTTGTCCCCCGGCGCGCAGTTTGCGCGCCGGGAATTTCCAGCCTGGCCGCCGAGCTACTTGCCAATGGATTTTTGCATGTTTTCCATGGCTTTATTGGCCTCGCCCTTGGCCTTTTCCACAGCTTCGCTGATGGCCTTTTTGATATTGGCAATCACGTCGGTGATGGCCTGCTTCTGGTCGTCGGTGAGTTTGGCATTGGCGCTGAGTTTCTGAAGTTCGGTAAGCGCCCCCTGGTAATTCTGCGCTTTAATTTCAGAGACCGCTTTGTCCGCGGTGGCCTTGACCGAGGGATCCGCCGAAGCAAAACTCTTCTCGACCGGAGTCGGATCGACTGTGGTTGATTGTTCGGATTTGCTGCAACCCGCTACGAAAACGGTTACTGCCACAAGTGAAGTGAGTATCCAATTGATTGATTTCATTGTTGAGCCTTTGTTAGTTTTTGTGGGCGCACCGTAAAAGTTTGCGCAGCCCCTGTCAAATCCATCCGGGCAGTTCCATCACGCCGCTTCAGCAATTTTCAAACGCGAGCTTCTAACAAACCCGGTCACTCGATTGTCGTAGGCGTTAGAAACGTACGAAAGAAAGCAAAAGATAGCGCTGTGTGTGGCCATCGATTGCGCCCTTGAACAGGGCATTTGCCCCCGGGAAATAGGGTGGATGAACCGGCATGCGTTGGCAAAACGGGCACAAATCCAACTGATTCGCGTGGGTGGGCGTTCATCGCTGCCGCAACCAGCGGTTGGATGTGGTGTTACTCCAAAAACTGGAATTCTAGCAATATCATGAAGAAACCTCCGGAGATTTGCGTGGTCAATCCGGTTACAACAACGCCGCCCACAGCTTGGGGCCGGTTCACTCCAGCAGTTTCGTGACGTATTCTGTTCCATGAGCCCCATCGACGAATCCCAATTGCTCACGCGGTGCCGCCAGGGCGATGCAGCGGCGTGGGATGAATTGTTTGACCGGCACTACGCTGCTGCGAGCCGGTTCATCTTTCAATTGAGCTACAATTTCACGCGGGAAGACGTGGAAGAGATTTGCCAGGAAGCATTTCTGACGGTGATTCGTAATCTGAATACCTTCAAAGGCCAATGCCAGTTTCAAACCTGGCTCTTCCGTATCGCCACGAACAAGGCGCGCGACTACCGGCAGCGCCAGAATGCCGCCAAGCGGGGCGGCGGGCAGGTGCCGGTGTCGTTGCAAGCTGAAGATCCGGAAAACGGGACCGTTTTGGACCCTCCCAGCGATTCGCCAACGCCGGACATTTCGACGATTCAGGCGGAGAACCTTGCGTTGGTGGGCCAGGCGCTGGAGGAACTTGGCGATCCGTGCCAGGAAATTCTTTCCCTCCGCTACTTTGGCGATTTGAGCTACGAAGAAATTGCCGACAGTCTATCGCTGCACCCGAAGACGGTCAGTTCTCGTTTGAGTAAGTGTTTGGACAAACTGGAAATCGTCGGCCGAGCGATAAATGGACGGGAGAAAAGAACGGCGGCTTCCGTCTAATGAACTGGTATGCCGTTTGAACCAGGCAAGAAAATTGAAGAACTGCTCCGAGCCTACGCCGCCCAGCGACGGGAAGAGAGCGGCGAGCCGTTGGCATTGCACCCGGCCAATCGTCGCCTGCTCCAGGACGAGGTGACGCGGACGTTTGGCCGATCCCGCAAGTCGAACCGATCGTTGTTTCAGATTCTGGGGCTGATGTGGCCTCGGTTGGTTTTTGCGGCGTCGCTTCTCGTCGTCATGAGCTTCGTGCTGTGGCGGTTGAGTGCGCCCAAACCCGCGGAGCAACAACTGGCCCGGAAAACGACAGAACCTCGGAGTTTCTCCTCAGTTCCCGCGAAACCAGGCAATGCCGGTAACTACACAAACGCTGACGAAGCAAAGGGAGGAAGTTCGCTGGCCCCTTTGAGCACTGTCGCCACCGCGTTAACCCAGGAGCTGGCCAACAACCTAGCCGACCGCAATCCGGCCAAGTCCACCCAAGTGGATCGTTTGATGAAAGACCTGACTGCCGCCGCGTCGGCACGCCCCGAATCAGTCCAAGCGAAGTCGGCTACTCGGAATATTCAATCGGTTCAGATTCCGAAGCCGCACCTTAGCGGAGTCGCCGCCGAGCCAAGGGCCGACGAAATGGCGCCAGTTGCCGAATCAAGTACTCCCGCCGCCCACGCCCCGGTTGCGGAACCACCCCTGGAAACCAAGCTCCAGGAACGCCGGTTTGCGCGAGTTTATCCGCCCGGCGGGCAACCGGTCACCCGTTCCAATCCCGAGCCTAGTCAATTTGCCGTTGGCGGGGAAACGGCCGATTCAACGCAAATGCTCTCTCTCACCCGACAAAGTCAGGCGTTGAATCTCAGCCGAGGTTTGCGATCAGCCGTTGCTGGGAATGAATCAAACAAGAACCTGCGAGGCGGCACCGTCCCGCCGCCAACGATCGCTTCCCCGGCTCGACCTGCCGATTCGTTTACCAAAGCAGCCCCGGCCTCAACCCCGGCGGTGGTATCGTCTGAATCCGATGCTCAACCACCGCCATTTCTGGTGGCACAAGCACCTTCGACTGCTCCCGCGGCATCACCGCTTGAACCGGAGAGGTTGGAGCCAGCCCAACCCACTAAACGATTCGGAACGTCTGAAGGTCTCCTGAAATCGTCGAATACCGCGCCATATTTTTTTCGTTTCCAACAGGTCGCGCAACCAGCCCGGTCCCGCTCGGCTCCCGAACCGACTGCGGTTTCTGGCATGCTGGACAACTTCAATCTCGAGATAACCGGTGACCGCCTCCGGATCATTGATGCCGACGGCTCGGTTTACCTGGGACGGTTCAATGAGCAGACTACGCAAGCGGCAGGAGAAACCGCGCGCGCTGCCGGGGCGACCGGACAAATTCGGAAAGCGGAAGCCACCAAGAACAAACCATTCCTGGGTCGCATCCAGGCTGCAGAAGGACACGCGTTCGAGGCCCAAGGCACCAATCGGAACTTGAATCAAGTGGTGACGATTCGAGGCTATTTGTTTGCTGATGGACCGGGAACGTTGTCGTCCGCGTTTCAGTTCCGCAAGCCGGAGCAGCTTGGCTTGGGCGCCGGTATCGCTGCGCCGACTGGCATGGTGAACAATGGCGAGAGCCTGATCCAGCAGGCGCAGGTTAACACGAATCTCCATGTCCACCCTGTGCGCGTTGTTGGGCAAGCCGTGATTGGCCCAGACAAGGAAATCAAAATCAACGCGGTTCGCGTGTCCCCATAACGGGCCGTCGGCAGCCTGCCGGCAGAGCGGACGTACCCAACCCGCGTTCGAACGTGAGGCAAGAAATCGAGCACACGCCCCTCGCTCGTATCGACTCCCCGCGGTTCAAGCTCGGTGGTGAGCGGATCGACTATGGCTTTCGACCATCGCGAAGCGTTGGGAGTGCGTCCGGCTTGCCGGCGCTTTCAGATGCAGAATGGCGATCCAATTGCTGACGTACGCCCTGGTTCCATGCCGCGCTCGGGCGCAAACGAAAGCGGGAGCAAGCTCCCCGCACTCCAAACGCTGGCGCGACTTACTGTCTGTCTCTTCAATCTGAGCGCCAACCCCAACGTGCTGCCGGCATCTTGCCGGCAGTTTGGAACGGCCCGACTAAACAAGGCCCAATGGCCAAAACCCAAAGCCGAGGGAATGTCCAGTTCTCCAATAACCAGTTGCTGGGCGCTCAGCGGATCACGGTTCTTTTGGACCTTGGGAATTGGTCATTCTCTGGGGCTTGGTCATTGAAATTTGGTCATTCACATCCCGTCCGCGCTCTTTCATTCGACCGTGACACTTGCTTTCGTTTCTGCCGGCGGGACGCCGGCAGCACGTTGTTGCAGCGTGCTGCCGGCATCTTGCCGGCAGTTTGGAACGGCCCGACTAAACAAGGCCCAATGGCCAAAACCCAAAGCCCAGAGAATGTCCAGTTCTCCAATGACCAGTTACTGGGCGCTCAGCGGATCACGGTTCTTTTGGACCTTGGGAATTGGTCATGCTCTGGGGCTTGGTCATTGAGATTTGGTCATTCACATCCCGTCCGCGCTCTTTCATTCGACCGTGACACTTGCTTTCGTTGTTTCTGCCGGCATCTTGCCGGCAGTTTGGAACGGCCCGACTAAACAAGGCCCAATGGCCAAAACCCAAAGCCCAGAGAATGTCCAGTTCTCCAATAACCAGTTGCTGGGCGCTCAGCGGAGCACGGTTCACTTGGACCTTGGAAATTGGTCATTCTCTGGGGCTTGGTCATTGAGATTTGGTCATTCACATCCCGTCCGCGCTCTTTCATTCGACCGTGACACTTGCTTTCGTTTCTGCCGGCAAGATGCCGGCAGCACGCTGCAACAACGTGCTGCCGGCATCTCGCCGGTCGGTCGAATGGAGAAAGGTTGTCGAAGAGAAAAATTCTCTTTCGCTTCCGGGAGACGGACTTTTATGCTGCGCCCGCATGAATCCGGTTGCTCTGATCACCGGCGCTTCGCGCGGCATCGGCCGCGGCATTGCGCTTGCCCTGGCGAAGATCGGCCACGATGTGGTCGTGAATTTCGCCGGCAATCAGGCCGCCGCGCAACAAACCGTCACCGATTGCGTGGTGCAGGCCAAAGCCGCCCATCACGCCATCCGCGCTGAAGTCTGCCAGGCCGATATTTCCCTGGCCGCGGAGCGCCAGAAGCTGATCGATTTCACCCGCGAGAAATTCGGCCGTCTGGATTTGCTGGTGAACAATGCCGGCGTTGCCC
Source organism: uncultured Verrucomicrobiae bacterium (assembly GCA_963788655.1). GTDB lineage: Bacteria > Verrucomicrobiota > Verrucomicrobiia > Limisphaerales > JAFGQR01 > JAFGQR01. Next base: position 66,819 of record CAWBHS010000023.1, read on the forward strand.
CAAACGTCCGGGCCGATCTGCTGGAAGCCGGTGAGGAGAGCTTTGACCGGCTGATAAACATCAACGTCAAAGGCCCCTACTTCCTCACTCAACTCGCCGCGCGCTGGATGATCGAGCAAGTGGAACAGCATCGCCGCGTGGCCGAGCGCGCCGCCGACTTCGCGTATCGCCCGAAGATCGTTACCGTCTCCTCGATCAGCGCCTACACCGCCTCGACCAATCGCGGCGATTACTGCGTGGCCAAAGCGGCGCTCTCGATGCTGACGCCGCTGTACGCCGCGCGCCTGGCGGAGTTTGGCATCAACGTCTATGAAATCCGCCCGGGCATCATCGCCACTGACATGACCGGCCCGGTGAAGGATAAATACGACCAACTCATCGCCAACGGACTGACGCCCATTTCGCGCTGGGGCCAGCCCGAGGACATCGGCAAAGCCGTGGTCGCCATTGCCCAGGATCTCCTGCCGTTTAGCACCGGCGAAGTTATCAACGTGGACGGCGGATTTCATTTGCGACGATTGTGACGGACCCCAACCAACCATGCCCATCAAAATAGACCACCAACTGACTGTCCGGAAACTTGTACCCGCCATCGAACGATTGTTCGAACTGTCGGCACCCAAAATCCTGAGCATCGAAAAAACCTGGCAACCCCAACACGGCACCCCGGTCTTCACCGTCAAAGGCCGTTACACCAGCCGTGGCTGGACGGAATGGACGCAAGGTTTTCAGTTCGGTTCGGCACTCCTGCAATTCGACGCCACCGGCGACGAACAGTTCCTCGAGATTGGGCGGCGCAAGACCATTGAGCTGATGGCCCCGCACGTGTCGCACACGGGAGTTCACGATCATGGATTCAACAACATTTCGACTTACGGCAATCTCTGGCGCCTGATGCGCGAAGGGAAAGTGCCTTTCAACGAACGCGAAAAGGAATTTTACGAACTGGCCTTAAAGATTTCCGGCGCCATCCAGGCAGCGCGGTGGACGGAGGTCAGCGGCGGTGGCGGTTTCATTTACTCGTTCAACGGCCCGCACTCGTTGTTCATCGACACCATGCGGTCACTGCGATCGTTGGCCGTGGCGCACCAACTCGGACACGTGTTGATGGGGGAACGCGACCGCAAGATTTCGCTGCTGGAGCGGTTGTTCGATCACACCGAAACCACGGCGAAATACTCGGTTTATTACGGGGACGGTCGCGATCTTTACGACGTGCGAGGCCGCACGGCCCATGAAATCATCTTCAATGTCAACAACGGCGATTACCGTTGTCCGAACACCCAACAAGGCTATTCGCCGTTCAGCACCTGGACGCGCGGCTTGGCCTGGGCCATCTCTGGTTTTGCGGAACAATTGGAGTTCCTCCGTTACCTGAAAGCCGGCGCCCGGCATCGCCAGAACGATTCGCCGGTTTGGGAAGAAGCCCGACGCCTGCTGAAAAAGATCAAGGCCACCACGGGCCTGCTGTTGAACGCGGCCACGGCGACCTCGGATTTCTATCTCGCCAACTCCTGCACCGACGGCATCCCAATGTGGGACACTGGCGCGCCGAATTTGCCACGCCTCGGCGACTATTTGCAGAAGCCCGCGAACCCCTTCAATGCCTGGGAGCCTGTGGACAGTTCGACGGCCGCCATTGCGGCGCAAGGCTTGGTGCGGTTGGGCAATTTCCTGACTGACGCCGGCGACAAGCAGAGCGGAACGCGCTATCGCCAGGCCGGCCTGACGGTTGCCCGGACTTTGTTCAGCGAGCCGTATTTATCCACCAATCCCAAACACCAGGGACTGATCCTGCACTCCGTTTATCATCGGCCCAATCATTGGGACTATATGGCGCCCGGCCAAGAAGTGCCGAACGGCGAGAGCTCGATGTGGGGCGACTACCACGCGCGCGAACTGGCCGTATTGCTGTGGCGTGAGGCACGCGGCGAGGCGTATCCGACGTTTTTTGATTACACGCAAGGTTGATCCTAATCCTATTGGTCCGATCTTCGGACTTCCTTCGGTCCTCGCCGCTGTTCAATCTTATCGTCTGCATTTGCAGTTCAAAACTTCCCCTTGCGTTGCTGGGCGTGTCCCCTATGATCGCGTTTGAAAAGAGTGATTATGAACGTTCGCAAACGGGATGCGGTGAGCTACGCCAAGACTGGCATCGAGGGGTTGGACCAGGTTCTGCACGGCGGCTTTACCAGCGGTTCCATCCACCTCGTCGAGGGCGAATCCGGCGCCGGCAAGACCACGCTGGCCCTGCAATTCTGCCTCGAGGGTGCCCGCCGCCGGGAAAGCGTCCTGTATGTGACCCTGGCCGAGACGCGCCGCGAGATCGAAATCATCATCCGCTCCCACGGGTGGACTGCGCCGCGGTTGCGCATCGTGGAACCGGTCGCCACCGAGACAAAACCGACGACCCTGTTTCATCCCTCCGAGGTCGAGCTGGGCGAGACGATGAAGCGCTTGAAGGCGGAAGTGGCCCGGGTGCGGCCCCGGCGGTTGGTCATTGATTCCTTGTCGGAAATCCGGCTGCTGGCGCAAAGCTCGCTGCGGTATCGCCGCGAACTGCTGGAGTTGAAACAATTCCTCATCCGCTATCGCTGCACCGTCTTGCTGATCGAGGAAACCGCCTCGAATAGCACGCCGCGGAGCCTGTTGGACGGGGTGCTCCTGCTCGAACAACTGGCGCCGGCTTATGGTATCGAACGCCGTCGGTTGCGGATTTTGAAAATGCGGGCGCGGGACTACGCGTGCGGCTTTCACGACTACGTCATTCGCCGCGGCGGGCTGCAGGTCTTTCCGCGGTTGGTGGCGGCGCGGCATCGGACCGGGCGCAAGCTGCGCCTGATGCCCGCCGGGGTGGCGGCGCTGGACGACTTGCTGGGCGGCGGCGTGGCGGCCGGCACCAGTTCCCTGCTGCTGGGACCGGCCGGCACGGGCAAGTCTTCCCTGGCCATGCAGTTTGCGCTGAGCGCGGTCCGGCGGGGCAGCAACGCCACGTTCTTCATGTTCGACGAACGGCCGGAGGTTCTGCGCCAACGCAGCGCCGGCCTGGGCATGCGGCTCGATCCGCACCTCAAGTCCGGCCGGCTGCACCTTCATCCGGTCGATCCGGCGGAATTGTCGCCGGGCCAGTTTGCCGACCTGATTCGGCGGGAAGTCGTGACGCGGAACGTGGAAGTCGTGGTGATCGACAGTCTGAACGGGTACCTGCACGCCATGACCGAGGAGCATTATCCGATTCTGCAAATGCACGAGTTGCTGAGTTACCTCGGGCAGCAGGGCGTGATGACGTTGCTGGTCATGGCGCAAATCGGCATTGTCGGCCAATTGGAAAGCCCCATCGATACCAGCTATCTGACGGACAACGTGATCCTGCTGCGCTATTTCGAGGCGGAGGGCCTGGTGCGCCAGGCCATCTCCGTGGTCAAGCAACGCTCCGGGTCGCACGAACGCAGCATTCGCGAATTCCAATTGACTTCCCGGGGCATCGTGATTGGCCGGCCGTTGCGGCAGTTTCAAGGCGTGCTGGCCGGCACCCCCACTTACACGGGCGCGCCCAGCCAACTCTTGGAGGCGAACCATGCCGAGGCCCAAACGTCCTGAGTCCCCCAGCCGGGTGCTGGTGGGAGTGCCCGGGGCCGAGGACGCCGCCGTGCTGCAACGGCTCCTGGCCCAGGAAGGCGTCGGCAGCCACCACTGTCGCTCGCTCACCGGGCTGTGCCGCGGGCTGGAATCGGCGCCGGACGCCGTCATCGTGTGCGAAGAATTGCTGGGCGACGGCGGCATCACCGCCCTGGCGAGGGCGCTGCAACCACAACCGGAATGGTCCGATCTGCCGGTGTTGCTCATGGTTTCGGGCGGCTCGGAATCGCCCCTCGCCCTCGCCGCCATGCAGGAATTGCCCCACGTCCTGTTGCTGGACCGGCCGATGCGCCTGGCCACGTTCACCAGCGCGCTGCGCCTGGCATTGCAGTCGCGCCGCCGGCAAAAACAAGTTCGCGATTTCCTGGTTGAGCGGCAGCAGGTCGAAGCGATCCTGCGCCAACGCGAGGCCGAGGCGCGCGCCGCGGCGGCGGACCTGGGCGCGCTCATGGACGCCGTGCCGGCCATCACCTTCGTGGCGCGCGGCTCCCGGTGCCGGAAGATCACGATGAACCGGGCCGCGGCACAATTGCTGCGGCTGCCCCCCGCGGCCAACAGTTCGCTGACCGCGCCGCCCGCCCGCCGGCCCCGTCATTTCCAGGCCTTTCAGGACGGCAAACGGCTGGCGAACACCGCGCTGCCCATGCAACGGGCCGCCGCCCGCGGCGAGGAGATCCGCGGCTTCGAATTCACCCTTGTATTTGATGACGGCACGTCCCGGGAGCTCATCGGCAACGCGGTGCCGCTGCGCGACGAGCGGGGCGCGGCGCGGGGCGCCATCGGGGCGTTTGTCGATATCACCGACCGCCAGCGGGCCGAAGTCGCCTTGCGCCAAAGCGAGCAGGAGTACCGGGCGATGTTTGAATTGATGGGCGTGGGCAAAGCCGAAGCGGACCCCCGCACCGGCCGTTTTCTGCGCGTGAACCGGAAGTTCTGCGAGCTCACCGGCTATTCCGAGGACGAACTGCTGCACCTGACCTTTGTGGAGCTGACGCATCCTGAAGACCGCGCGGCGGACCAGGCCCGTTTCCGGCGGGCGATGGCGGGCCGAAGCGCCGATTGGGTCAGCGAGAAACGGTATCGCCGTAAGGACGGGCAAACCATTTTCGTCGCGGTCAACGGCACGCTGATGCGCGATGCGCGCGGCCGGCCGTGGCGGAGTATTGCCGTGGTGCAGGACGTGAGCGAGCGCTGGCGCGCCGAGGAATCCCTCCGGCTGGCCAACGCCGAACTGGAGGAACGCGTGCGGCAGCGGACCCAGGAATTGCTGGACACCATCGCCCACCTGGAAGAGGAAGCGCGCCAACGAATGGACGCGGAGCAAACCCTGCGACGCACCAACCAGGAACTGCGGTCCCGCACCGAGCAACTCGCCCGCCTGACGCTCGAGTTGAACCAGGCCGAGGAACGCGAGCGGCGCCGGATTGCCCAGATCCTGCACGACCACCTGCAACAATTGCTGGTGGGCGCGCGCATGCAACTGAGCATCATTCAGCAAGAAAGCACCAAGGCCGACGTTAGGGCATTGGTGGCCAAGACCGACAGCTACCTCGACGAGGCGGTCCGGGAATCCCGCTCGCTCACCGGCCAATTGGCCCCGCCGGTCCTCCATGAGGGAGGCTTGGCGGCCGGTTTGGAATGGTTGGCCCGCTGGATGAAGGAAAAGCATGATTTGACCGTGGAACTCTACTTGGCTTCCGAAGATTTGCCGGCCAACGCTACGGTGCGGGTTCTGCTGTTCGAGGCGGTGCGCGAACTGTTGTTCAACATCGTCAAGCACGCTGGCGTGCGCACCGCTGCCGTCACCCTGGATCGTCCCCAAGCAACATGTCTGCGCGTCGAAGTCGCCGACCGCGGCGCCGGCTTCCAGCCCTCACGGTCGCTCGCCGAAGCCCGCGGCGCCGGTTTTGGTTTGTACAGCGTGGGCGAACGCCTCCAACTCCTGGGCGGCCGGATGACCGTCCAAAGCAAGCCCCGCCAGGGAACGCGCATTACGATCACCGTGCCGTTGTCGCTCAAAACCGCGGCGCCGGAGACGGACCCCAGCGCGGGAACGACGTCCGGCGAAGCCGCGGCGGCGCCGGCCCCCCCGACGCCCGCGCGGTCCACCGGCAACCTCCGGATTCTGGTGGTGGACGACCATCAAATTCTGCGCGACGGACTGGTGAATCTGCTGAGCCAGCAACCCGGTTTTGAGGTGGTCGGCGAGGCGGCGGATGGCGAAACGGCGGTGAACCTTACCCGCGAATTGCGGCCGGACGAAGTGATCATGGACATCAATATGCCCGGCATGAACGGGATCGAAGCCACGCGCCGCATCGCGCGCGAACATCCCGGGCTGCCGATCATTGGCCTGTCCATGCACGAGGAAGCCGACCGGGCAAGCACAATGAAGCAGGCGGGGGCGGCGGCCTACATCCACAAGAACGCGCCGATCGGCCAATTGCTGGCCCTCTTGCGCCAGCACGCGCCACGCCTCGCCGGCCACCCGCCGAAGCGAGCGCGACGCCGGGGCAAAGGGACAAGGGCGGAACAGTTGGCGGCCCGAAAAGTCAAAGGCGGCCCGAGCGGATAAGCCGCGACTCTTCAGTAGGACAGGCGTCCCGCCTGTCTCGAACGACTGCCAACCAGCGATTGGCACCGCGGCGTAGAAAGTCATTCCAGGTCACCCCAAGGTGAGGATGTGCTTGGCCATTCGAGACAGGCGAGACGCCTGTCCTACCGCGCCGAAGCGAGCGCGACGCCGGGGCAAAGGGACAAGGGCGGAACAGTTGGCGGCCCGAAAAGTCAAAGGCGGCCCGAGCGGATAAGCCGCGACTCTTCAGTAGGACAGGCGTCCCGCCTGTCTCGAACGACTGCCAACCAGCGATTTGCACCGCGGCGTAGAAAGTCATTCCAGGTCACCCCAAGGTGAGGATGTGCTTGGCCATTCGAGACAGGCGAGACGCCTGTCCTACCGCGCCGAATCGCATCATCACTGCTCCAGCTACTGAATGGATACGGATAAGGATGTCCGCGCGCCGATTGAAGTCTCATCTTGAATGGGAACTGGAATGAGTTTTTCGGTTTTGTTCTCGATCAATCCCGCAGCCTGAATTAGTGTCGCGCCTGACAGCAATCAACGCGCATTTTGATGGAACCGCAACCCGCTTTCAAACTCACCCGCATCCCGGCCTTGAAAACGGTCGAGGACTTCCGCCGTCACCTGAACACGCTGGGCCTGGAGTTGCCTTGCGATGACGCCATCGTATCCGGCAGCGATTCACCGTTGGCGCAGCCGGTTTCCAGCGTCACCATGAATGGCAAAACCATTGGCAACCGCTGGGCGGTCCTGCCGATGGAAGGCTGGGATGGTACGACCGATGGCGGACCTTCACCGGACACATTGCGCCGCTGGCAGCGGTTCGGAGAGAGCGGCGCCAAATTGATTTATGGCGGGGAAGCCATGGCGGTGCGCGCCGATGGCCGGGCCAATCCGCGTCAAGTCATGATCACGCCTGACCACGTGGTCGGACTGAAGCGGTTGCGCGAGACATTGGTCGCCCGGCACCAGGAACTGTATGGGCGCACCGACGACCTGGTGATTGGGTTTCAACTCACGCACTCCGGCCGGTTCAGCAAGCCGCACGACAACAACCTCAGGGAACCGCGCGTGGCCTATCGTCATCCGTTGCTGGATGCGCGTTTCGACGTGACGAATGACGCGCAAGTATTCACCGATGCGGAAGTCGAGCAGTTGATCCAGGATTACGTCCGCGCCGCCCAAGCTGCCGCCGATGCGGGCGCCGATTTTGTGGACATCAAGCATTGCCACGGCTACCTGCTCCACGAATTCCTGAGCGCCCACACCCGTCCCGGCAAATACGGCGGTTCATTTGCCAACCGCACGCGGCCGTTACGCGAAATCGTGAACGGCATTCGGTCCTCCGGAAATCCGATTGACCTGGGCGTGCGGTTGAGCGCGTTTGACTTCGTGCCGTTTCATCCCGACCCGTCGTTATCGCAACCGGGCAAATTGGGGCCGGGCATTCCGGAAGACTATTCGCATTGCCGGCCGTATCGCTACGCGTTTGGGGTGAATCCGGATCATCCCGTGGAATACGATCTGACGGAGGCTTTTCAATTCGTGGAACTCTGCGCCGAATTGGGGGTGAAGATTCTAAACGTCAGCGCGGGTTCGCCGTACTACAACCCGCACATCCAACGTCCGGCGGCCTATCCGCCGTCCGACGGGTATCGGCCGCCGTACGATCCGTTGATCGATGTGGCCCGACAAATCAATGTGGTGCGCCAACTCAAAGCCAAAGCCTCGAGGAACATGGTCGTCGTCGGGTCGGCCTACAGTTATCTGCAAGAATACCTGCCGCACGTCGCGCAGGCCGTGATCCGCGCGGGCTGGGCCGATATGGTGGGCATTGGCCGGGCGGTGCTGAGTTATCCCGCGGTGCTGGCGGATGCCGTCAGCAAAGGCGCGCTCACCCCACGGTTCATCTGCCGCACGTTCAGCGACTGCACAACGGCGCCACGCAGCGGAATGATCAGCGGCTGCTATCCGTTGGACAAACACTTCAGCGAGAAACCCGAGGCGCAGCGGCTGAAACAAATAAAGAAAGGCCTGTAACGAAAACCAGCGCGACACTGTCACAACGTAGTCCGGGTAGGGCGAGACTCCGTCGAGCCCTGACTTCCCTGAGCCGTATCGATGCAATGGTGTTTGGGGAGCGCGCCCGCCTCGGGCGCTGCCAACCGGCGCCCTCGCCGGTTGGTCCAGCGATTGAGCAGTCACTGAAAAGTGAGCTATTCGGGGTGTTCGGAAGTGGTTGGCGAGGCGCCAACCACAGCGCCCGAGGCGGGCGCGCTCCCCTTTTGACTGAATCGTTGCGGCTGAGCGGGGTCGTCAATGAAAAGCTGGGAAAGGGATATTCATTGATCGTCGAGCGTCGAGAGCTTCCCGCGGTTTCGGCTTGTGGTATTCGGCAGCCATGCGGGGAAGTCAGGGCGCGACGGAGTCTCGCCCTACCGGGGCCGCACCGCAGTCTGAAAATGTGCGCCCGCCGCGCAAGCTCATCCCACTTCAACACTTCAACCCTTTAACCCTTCAACTTTGAACCCACCAAAAATCATCGCCATGCCCGTCACCTTTGCTGTGCGCCATAGCGCCCGGGGACTCCCCGTCGCGTTGCGTCGGTTGGGGCTCAGGCCCAGCACGCCAATTGCTGGTGGTTTCAGTTGCCCGACAGCGAATGTGGCTTTGCGAAGCGTCACCAACTTGCGACCAGGTCCCGGCCGGTACTTTGCCGGAAATTCGCATCCTCAAATCGTATCTCATATCCACTTCGGCTTGGGGAATGGGACAAACGGAGGGTTCGTATCGAACACCTTTGGGCCTGCACCGCATCGCCCAGAAGATCGGCGCCGGCCAACTGATTGGCACCGTTTTCCGCGGACGGAAGCCCATCGGTCGGACTTGGCAGGGTATGGCCAACGCCACCATTACGGATCGCATTTTCTGGTTGGAAGGACTGGAACCAGGTTTCAATCGCGGCGGGAGCGTGGACAGCTTCCGGCGCTTTATCTATGTCCATGGGCTGGCTGACGAAACCACGCTGGGGCGTCCCTGCTCGCACGGTTGCATTCATCTCGCCGGGGCGGATTTGATTCCGCTCTACGATCTCCTGCCCGAAGGCACGCAGGTGTGGATAGCCGCCCAATGATCAATTCATGGCGAGACTCCGGTAGGGCGAGACTCCGTCGAGCCCTGACTTCCCTGGAAAGCGCTCGCCAAACCAACACCGACCAAAGGCAAATCCCGGGCGTTCGAAATGCCGAAGGCTTCCCGCGATTTCGGCTTGTCGTATTCGGAAACGCCACGGAGAAATCAGGGCTCGACGGAGTCTCGCCCTACCTTTGAGCTCAACGGCGGGACGGGGCCGCCGCCAAAATATTAGTTGCTGCCAACGGCTTGATCGGCAAGCTTCTTCCTGCGCGGAATTAGCGGGTCCGCTAAGCCGCGAAATTACCGTTTTCAATAACGGGGGTTCAGCTTAGCCTTATTACATGACGTTGACGGAACAAATGACTCAACTGGCCCGGCAGGCTAAAGCCGCCTCGCGGGAGTTGGCCAAATTGACCACGGCAGAGAAGAATGCGTGTCTTCAGGCCATGGCCGATGCGCTGGAGTCCCGCGGCACGCAACTCAAGGAAGCCAATGCCCGTGACATGGAAACCGGAGTGGGTATGGGCTTGTCCGCCGCCATGCTCGACCGGTTGAAGCTCGACGACAAACGCATCGCTGGCATGGCCAGGGGATTGCGCGAAGTGGCGGCCCTGCCTGATCCCGTGGGCCGGATTTTGGACGAGCGCACCCGTCCCAACGGTTTGCGTCTGCAAAAAGTCACCACGCCCATTGGAGTGGTCGTCATCATTTATGAATCCCGCCCCAATGTTACTGCCGACGCTGCCAGTCTCTGTTTCAAGTCCGGCAACGCCACCATTCTGCGCGGCGGCAAAGAGGCCTTGAACTCCAACCAACTGATTGCCGCCACCATGGTGGAAGCGGCGCGGCAAACCCTGCCGACGTTTCCCGTCCACGCCATCCAAGTGGTGCCGACCACCGACCGGCAGGCCATTCCCGAGTTGCTGGCGCTGACGCACTACATTGATTTGTGCATGCCGCGCGGCGGGGAGGGCCTGATCCGCGCCGTGGCCGAATGCTCGAAGGTGCCGGTCATCAAACATTACAAAGGCGTCTGCCATCTCTTCGTGGACCGTGACGCGGACCTGGGCATGGCTGAAAGCATCGTTGTGAATGCCAAATGCCAGCGCCCGGGCGTCTGCAATGCGATGGAGACGCTCCTGGTGGACCGGCAAATCGCACCGACGTTTCTGCCGCAAGTGGCCGCCAAGCTGGGCGAGCATCACGTCGAGTTGCGCGCGGATGCGGACGCGCGGGGCATTCTTCAGTCCGCGTTTCTCCAGCCCTCCTTCACCATCAAAGAAGCGACGGACCAAGACTACTTCACCGAGTACAACGACTATGTGTTGAACGTTCGTTTGGTGGCGGACGTGCAGCAGGCCGTTGATCACATCGCGCAATACGGTTCGGCGCACTCGGACGCGATCGTGACCGCGAACGAAACCACGGCGAAACGATTCTTGAACGAAGTGGATTCGGCCGCGGTGTATTGGAATGCTTCGACTCGGTTTACCGATGGCGGCCAGTTCGGCATGGGCGCCGAGATTGGCATCAGCACCGATAAAATCGGCGCCCGTGGCCCCATGGGCTTGGATGAACTCACCAGTTACAAATGGCTCGGCCTCGGCACGGGTCAGATTCGCACTTAACCCAATCAATCGCTTATGAAATCTGCATGGTTCCTTCTGTTGTTCTTGGTCAGTGGCTTGGTCTGCATCGCGGAAAACTTCCGGTGTTGCCCGCCGTGGCAAGTGGCGGTGGTTAACCAGGAAGGCAAGCCCCTGGCCGATTGCACCGTGATTCAAGAATGGGGATACAACTTTGGTGACCTCGCCACGAACTTCACTGCCACCGTCACCACCGACGCCAAGGGCCATGCCCTGTTGCCGGGGCGCTGGCTGTCGCGCACGGGCGGATCACCTTTGAAGAAACTGGCCAATGATCTGAGTCTCCGTCCAGATGTGGGACCGTGGGCCAGTCTGTTCGTTTGGAAGCAGGGCTACGACCACCAGATGATCATGCTGAAGAACGATTCGCGCGTGCTCTACACCACCAATGGTGTCTATAGCCGAATCGTGCTGTCGCCGGCGGAAGGAAGCAAGTAGGCCACGAGTTCGCCCGCTGATCCCTGCGCCGCCCGGCCGTCAGCACGACGGCAGACTTCAACTTTGTAACGTGGCCAAATCTCATTTCAATCCCGGTAGGGCGAGACTCCGTCGAGCCCTGACTTCCCCGCATGGCTGCCGAATACTACAAGCCGAAACCGTGGGAAACCTTCGGCGTTTGAACATCAAAAATTTCCCCTTTGCTCGGCTTATCTTTGAGGGGCGCACTCAGGGAATTCAGGGCTCGACGGAGTCTCGCCCAACCAACGAACAGGTGAGCTAAATGGACTTAGCCGTTAACCAGGCTCGTGCTATTCGGGACCGTCTTCCGGCTCAAGGCTTGTTTGCCAATCAGGAGTGGCGCACGTCCCCGACACCCTTTCCACTCGAAGCCGAGGTCGTCCAAGAATTGGAAAGCCTTGGACGGGTCCTGCTCCAATTCTACCGCGCGGTGAATTTGCTTTACCGGAAGAGCACCGAAGGCAAGCAGCCGCGTTGGATTGCTGAATGGTTGGATCGTGGTAAGCCCGCGAAGTTGCTCGGCTGGCAACGCCACCGCGCCTTCAAGAACGAGCTACCCCGCGTCATCCGACCCGACGTGCTCTTGACCGAAAACGGTTTGAACATTGTAGAACTCGATAGCGTCCCCGGCGGCATCGGGCTGACTTCGTGGTTGAACCGGGTGTATTCGGAGGACGGAGGACGGAAGACTGAGGACAGTGATCAGAAGTCAGCGGTCAGAAGTCAGCGGTCAGAGAACGGAGACCGGCTGTCAGCGGTCAGGGTACTGGGGGGAGCGGAGGGGATGCTACAGGGATTTGCGAGCATCTTTGGTGACGCGCCGCGGGTGCATATCATCGTCTCCGAAGAAGCCGCGACATACCGGCCGGAAATGGCATGGCTGGCGGAGCAGTTGGGCAATTCACGCTTCACGGTTCAGGATGCGGATTTTGACGCCGTGCAGGAAGGTGACGCGGTTTATCGCTTCTTCGAATTGTTCGATCTGGCCAATATTCCCGCCGCGGAACGCCTGTTTACTTTGGCTTCGGAAAAGCGCATCCGCCTGACTCCGCCGCCCAAACCGGTGCTCGAGGAAAAGATGTGGTTCGCACTGCTATGGAATCGAAACCTGCAGGGGTATTGGCGCGCGGAATTGGGCGAATCATTTTTCGATCGGCTACGCAACCTGGTGCCGTATTCGTGGATCATTGATCCGGTGCCGCTGCCGCCTCAGGCGGCGATCCCGGAACTCGATCTCACCGATTGGCACCAGCTTAAAACGCTGTCGCACCGCGAGCGGGAGTTGATTCTCAAGATTTCCGGTTTCTCGGAACTGGCCTGGGGCGCCCGCAGTGTGGCGCTGGGCAGCGATCTTTCGCTGGCCGATTGGAGCGCCGCCGTGGACACCGCCATCCGCAACGCCGAACGTTCGCCGTATGTGTTACAGCGTTACTACAAACCCCGCCTCGTGGAAGCCAGCTACGTGGACTTCGAGGCGAACGCACTTCGGCCCATGCCGGGACGGGTGCGGCTTTGTCCATACTACTTTGTCACCGGCGAAAGTAGCGGCGCGCGAGCCCAACTTGGCGGCGTGCTGGCGACGATTTGCCCGGCTGACAAAAAGATCATCCACGGCATGAAGGACGCCATTCTGGCGCCGTGCTCCGGTTAACGAAACCTCGCTTGCCGACCGCGCGACATTGGAAGCAAACCGCCGCCCGATGGAACTGCTCGAGCTCATCCTGCTGGCGTTCAGTTCTTCGTAAATCCTCCCCAAGAACCGTGTGGCAGCGGATGTGAGTCCGCTTCATCTGATTTCGAAAAGGGTCAGAGCGGACTCACGTCCGCTGCTACAATGGGTCAGGGGGGGCAATGCGCGAACAGCTTCGGGGAACTCTCTCCCGGACTGAAAGTCATTCCGAAATAGCTCATCCCCCCGCCTTGTCCATTTGCCCGCGGGTCACGCCGAGTTGGTTGAACAGTTTCAACTCGCGCCACAGTTGGGTACCGGTGAGTTCGCCCCGCAATAGCTGGCGGTAACGAGTGATGGTCGTCGTCGCTGCCTCGGGGGATTCATCCATGAATTCAAGACGAAAACGCCGCAAGCCCAGTCGCCGCAAGCGCTCGACGGATTCGGCACCGGTCTGAGCCCGGGCATTGAAGACGGTGTTGCGGCAGCCGGCATCGGCTTTCAGGAAGTGCGCGGCGCCCACGCGGTCGCGCAGCCGGACTTCGTGCCGGTCGCAGGGCCGGCCGCAGTTGGTGTAATCGGTGCCCGAGGACAAGAAGGCGCAGAAGACACAGTGCTCCATGTGAAACATGGGCATGTGCTGATGAATAGTGACCTCAAACCAGTCTGGCGGCGCCGATTGCAGGAGCGCGGCAAGTTGATCGAAGTTCAAATCATACGACGCCGTGATGTGTTCGAGATGAAAACGCTCGATGAAATATTCCGCGCTCAAGGCATTGGCAACGTTCAACGAGTAATCACCCACGCAACGGCAGCCAGCGAAGGCATGCAAGTGATCGTAATTGCGCACCAGGTAGCCGTCGGCCTCGCACGACCGCACCTGCTTGAGGATCCAGTCCTCGCCCGGTTTGAAGATACGCGGGGGAGCGACGAAAATAGTTGAGGGTTGAGGGTTGGGGGGTGAAGGAACGTCGGGATCACCGTCGCGTTGGGCTTGCCGGACAAGCGTGACGGCTTCGCGATATTTTTTCGGGTCTTCAAACTCACAGTAAAGCGTGCGGACACCGCCGCGCAACGCCGCCTCCAGTTGCGGCAGGGTGCGGACCAGCACAATCAACTCTGGCGATTGGTCGGTGGAATTGTCCGCCAAGGAGGGGCGGCCATCGTCGAGCGCTGGAGCTGAATTAAGCGTCCAGCGTGGCGGTTGCTGGCGCAGTTTCTCGAACTGGCTCACCATTTCCCGGCGCAGCCGATTGAGTTCACTCACGGGCAGGATCACGCCCGCCGGGAGTTGATTGGTCAGTTCGCCCAGGCAAAAGGGGGTTCCGCCCAACCGTCCCAATTGCTCGCGCAGCTTCGCGGAGGTAAGTGGCTGGGTTTTGGCTTCGGCCAGCGGAACGTTGGAATTCAACTCGACGGTGCTCGCCAAGTTCATCCCGCGCCGTCAACGTCATTGGTTGCCCGGTACAGCCGGAGACTTCCAGTTGGATCGGGCGTTGGAAATGTGGCCCATTCCCGGCATAACTTTGCCGCAATCGGCGATCCAGTTGCGGATCACTGGTCTTCCACAGTTTGTCGCCCGGATGCACCCGGCGGAAATCGATGTCGCCCTGGCCGAAGGTCAGCTTCGCCTCGGCGGTTGGCTTGGCGCCTCGGGAATGACGATTCACCGGGCTTGATTTGACTTCGTAAACCCGGCCGCCTTCCTCCGGCTCCTCGGGCCGACCCGCATCAAATACCACGCCATCACCCGGCTTGAGCGCGTGCTGCAATTCCACGCAGACCGTACTGCCTTGCACGCGGCGGACCTCGCCGAGAAATACGCCGCGTTTCTTGCCGAAACGTGCGTGGACCAGTTCCTGGTTATTGATCCCCCGCAGCCAGCCGGTATGCAGTCCGCGCGAAAAAGCCATTTCCATGTCGTAGCGCGTTTGCGGATCGGGTGAAGCGGAAGAAACCGCAGGCGTCGCCAACGTCTCATCGCGGGCGAGTTGGTCGAGTGCGCGACGGTAGATGCGCGTGATGTTGGCCACGTATTCCGGTGATTTGAGCCGGCCTTCAATCTTGAGCGAAGCCACACCGGCACGCGTGAGTTCAGGCAAGACTTCCAGCCCCGCCAGATCGCGTGGGCTGAGCAAATAGCGGCGGTCACCCAATGGCACCAATCGGCCGTCGGCAACCAGGTCGTATGGCATGCGGCAGGCCTGCGCACAAACGCCCCGATTGGCTGAACGTCCACCCAGCGATTCGCTGGTAAGACATTGGCCCGAGTAAGCCACACAGAGCGCGCCATGGATGAAGACCTCCAGCGGCAGTTGGGAATTGCCGCCGGCAGCTTCATTCATCGTGGACCGCGTGGACTGCATCTTCTCGATGTCGGCAACCGAACATTCGCGGGCCAGCACCACCAGATTGCAGCCCAGTTCGCGCGCGAACTCCAGGCCACCGGCGCTGGTGACGGTCATCTGCGTCGAAGCGTGGATTGGAAAATCCGGAGACAGGCGGCGGATCAGCCGGCAAATACCGATGTCCTGAACAATCGCCGCGTCCACACCGGCGGCGATGATTTGGCGGAGCGATTGTTCGGCTTCGGCCAATTCGTCCGCGAAAATGAGGGTATTGAACGTGATGTAACCTTTGACTCCGCGCCGGTGCAGGAACGTCATGAGGGAAGGCAAATCGGCCTCGGTGAAATTGTGCGCTCGCATCCGGGCATTATGACGGCCCACTCCGAAATAGATCGCGTCCGCGCCGTTCTCGACCGCGGCCCGGGCGCAGTCCCAATCGCCGGCCGGGGCGAGCAATTCGGGCAGCTGTCGCGCGGGCGTCGGTCGCCGAAGCGCGTTGGCCTCGCTGGATACCGGGGCGATGGTTTCTGCTAACTCAGTCTGATTCATCCACTCAAGTTTGCTCTACGTTGGCACAACGTAGTGGTCCCGGCCGTGATTACAATGCTGGATCCAGCGTGCTAACGTGCTAACGTGCTGCCGGCAGTTTGGAACGGAGCGTTCGCAAAATGCCAACTGCCCAACGGCCCAAGGTGACTGCCAACGTCGCGCAAACGTTTGGAGAGTGTGGTGTTTGAGCCCGCTGCTGTTGAACCGT
>CAWBHS010000024.1:0-13164 GCA_963788655.1 uncultured Verrucomicrobiae bacterium
CACACTTTGCGCTTTGCGCTTCGCTGGCGCCTTGCCTATAACCAACCCGTGTCCGGACCCGTCCCGACACCGCTCAGCGGCGCCAGTGTTTTTGCCTGGCCCAGGATGCGCCGGCCGTACCGCTGCGCGGAAGCGTGCCCGAGGCGGGAGTGGCACGGTTGTTTCTTGTCAATCGCACGGCCAGCAAAGCGGAAGCAGTTGCCGCAGAAGTCCGGCAACCTTTTCCCGGCACCGTGGTGGAACTGGGCGATCCAGTGCCAACAGTGATTTGGTGCTGAACACCACGTCCCTGGGGCTGAAGTCGAACGATCCGATACCGCTGGCCGCGATGCCGACGGTCCGTGAAAGCAATATCTATGGAAAATCAGGACGTGTTTGAACAACGCAGTCGCCGAGGTGACGAGGCGGACGCGTCCCTGCATTGTGGTCACAAAAGCCGCCACTTCATCTCGGCAGTTGCGCATCTTCCGTCTTTGCAGACATGCTTTGCAGGCCGCGTAACTCGACGTTTCACAACCACTGTTTATGTCACGCTACTTTGATCGCGAAGTCTGGGCGGCAGTGCCGTTCCAATTCTGGGCGGCAGTCTTCTTCGTGTTCGGAGCCATTGTCGGGAGTTTTCTCAATGTCTGCATTCACCGGCTGCCGCGGGGGGAAAATCTCATCCGGCCTCGTTCGCACTGCCCGCACTGCGGCTACATGATTCCCGGTTATCTGAACATCCCCCTGATCACCTGGCTGGTTTTGCGGGGCCGGTGCGCCAACTGCCGGGCGCCAATTTCGGTTCGCTATTTCCTGGTTGAGCTGCTGACCGCCCTGTTCTTTCTGGCTTGCTGGCTGAATTTCGGACCGCATTCCGTGCTGCTGGCGTTGGTCTATTGCGTGTTGCTGGCGGGCTTCATCGTGGCCACGTTCATCGATTTCGAGCATTTCATCATTCCCGACGAAATCACCATCGGCGGCATGGTGGTGGGATTCTTGTGCTCGTTCCTGGTGCCCATCCTGCACGGCGAATCGGTGCCTTATCGTTCGTTGATCAACAGCTTTGTCGGCATCGTCGTTGGGGCCGGAATGGTGTATCTGATTTTGCGTCTCGGCAAATTGCTGTTTGGCCGACAGAACGTGGAACTGGCGCCCGGCACGCGGATCATCTTCACGGAAACCGCCCTTATTTTGCCGGATCAGGAAATCTTTTATGAGGATCTGTTCTACCGCCAATCGGACACGCTCAAGCTGGAGGGCACACGGGTGGAACTGGTGGACCGATGCTACCAAGAAGCCACCGTGCAGTTGTCGCCGGAACGCCTGCAAGTCGGCGAAGACACCTTTAATCCCGAAGACGTGCCTCACTTGGAAGTGGTCACGGATCGTCTGGTGCTGCCCCGCGAAGCGATGGGATTGGGAGACGTAAAGTTCATGGGCGCCATCGGGGCGTTTCTCGGGTGGCAGGCCACGGTGTTTTCGCTCATGGCCAGTTCCATGATTGGCGCGCTGGTCGGCATCACACTCATCGTGCTCAAGAAACGTGAATGGTCCAGCCGGCTCCCGTATGGACCCTACATTGCCCTGGCCGCGACGATCTGGGTGTTCTGGGGACGGCAGATTTGGGCGATGATCTTGCCATAGAGGCTGGCCTCTCCAACGTGCTGCCAGCATCTTGCCGGCAGTTTTGGAACGGAGGACAGCGCAACGAACGGGGCCAGATGTTCGAACGCGCCTCGGACATCCGATTCTGCCGGCGAGACGCCGGCAGCACGTTACTCCAGCGTGTTGCCGGCATCCTGCCGGCAGTTTTGGAACGGACGAGAGCGCAACGAACGGGGCCAGATGTTCGAACGCCCTTCGGACATCCGATTCTGCCGGCGAGACGCCGGCAGCACGTTACTCCAGCGTGTTGCCGGCATCTTGCCGGCAGTTTTGGAACGGCCCGTGCGAACCAATGTCCAATGTCCAATCGACCAGTGGCAATCGTGCCAAGTCAGCTTCGTGCTTGGACTTTGGACATTCTCTGGTCCTTGGCTATTGCTCATTGGTCATTCATTCCGCCGCATTGCGCCTGTTGCCGCAGCGCATGATCCACCAAGACCAAGGCCGTCATGGCTTCCACAATGGGAACAGCCCGCGGCAGGACACACGGGTCGTGCCGCCCGCGTCCTTTAAGGGTGGTATTGTGGAACGATTCATCCACGGTATTCTGCGCGTGCATAATGGTCGCCACGGGTTTGAAGGCGACCCGGAAATAAATCGTTTCTCCGTTGGAGATGCCGCCCTGCACACCACCGGAGCGGTTGGCGCTGGTTCGCACTTTCCCGGCCCGCATCCGAAACGGATCATTATGCGTTCGCCCGGTGAAGTTCACGCAGTCGAAGCCTGAGCCAATATCGAATCCCTTGGAGGCCGGCAAACTCAACATCGCTTTCGCCAGCTCGGCCTCGAGCCGGTCAAACACCGGCTCCCCCCAACCCGCCGGCACCCCGCGAGCAACACCGCCGACAATCCCACCGACACTGTCGCCCGCTTGGCGCATTTTTTCGACGAGGCGGATCATCTTTGCTGCCATCGCCGCGTCCGGGCAGCGGATGATGTTGGCTTCGACGTTCTCGGGCTTTCACTTTGTTGGGGTCCACGTCAGCCTGGAGGCGCTGCACTTGTTGCACGTAGGCCAGGATTTCCACGCCGTAGCGTTCGCGCAGGAGCTTTTTCGCAATAGCTCCTGCGGCGACGCGGCCAATCGTTTCGCGCGCACTGCTACGTCCCCCACCCTGCCAATTGCGAACGCCATATTTGGCGAAATATGTGTAGTCGGCATGCGACGGCCGGAACTTGGTGGCCATCTCCGCATACGCTTCGGGACGCGCATCTTCATTGCGGACCCACAGGCAAATCGGGGTGCCCAGGGTCTGGCCATTGAAGATGCCGGAGAGGATTTGCACCGTGTCCGATTCCCGGCGTGGCGTGACAATTTTGGACTGCCCCGGACGCCGGCGGTCGAGGTCCGGTTGAATGTCGGCTTCGCTCAATCGGAGCCGCGGCGGGCAGCCATCCACCACCACGCCCACACCGCCGCCGTGAGATTCACCCCAGGTCGCAATCCGAAACAAATGGCCGAAAGTATTGCCCATGCGCGGGCAGTGTGGAGGAAAAGAGATGGCAGGTCAAATCGTGGGAAGGACTGAAAAGATGAACGACGCCATGTCGAGTGGAGGCTGCTTCACTTTGTGGTGCGCAGCCGGCAGGGCCAGGAATTTGAACGGAATATGGTGGATCAGAATGTGTTCCTGTCGGCCGGCCTCGGAGCGGAATAGGTGCTCGACCACTTGAGACACTGTGCCGGCGGCCAATTCACTGCGTGAAGGACTTTGAATATGGCTCGGCTGAGGCGCGGTCATTCGCAGTTTGGTGGTTCAGCCCCCCGCCATGGCGCCCACGATCAGGAACGGCTCCACACCGCTCACGACTGCCTCGGGCAACGCGGCCTCCAGTGGTTCATGCGACAAGTCCTCCGCGCAGGCGAAGAACCGGACGAACGGTCGGCGTCGCCGCGTGACGTGATCGCGAATGGTTCCGCGCAGCATCGGATAACGATTCTCGATGGCGTCCAGCAATGTGCCCAACGTTACCGGGCCCGCCACGTCAAGTGACACTTCGCCGTTCACGCCGGCCAACGTGCGCAAGTGGAAAGGCAATGCCACGCGAATCATGGCAGACTCTGGACTTCAACGGACAGGACCGCGGGAAGGTCACGCACGATGGGATTCCACGAATCACCATGGTTGGCCGAAGCATAGACCTGCCGACCGGTGGTTCCAAAATACACACCGCAAGGCTCCAGCGAATCCACTGCCATTGCATCGCGCAGGACGTTGACGTAGCAATTCGCCTGCGGCAGCCCTTTCGTAAGCGCTTCCCATTCGTTGCCGCCCGTCCAGCTGCGATAAACGCGCAGCTTTCCGTCCGGCGGAAAATGTTCGGAATCACTTTTGATGGGCACGACGTAAATGGTTTCCGGTTCGTGGCTGTGTACTTCGATGGGAAAACCGAAGTCGGTCGGCAAATTCCCACTGACTTCGTTCCATTGCTCGCCGGCATTGTCACTGCGCATCACGTCCCAGTGTTTCTGCATGAACAGGACGTCCGGACGCGACGGGTGCAGGGCAATGCGATGGACGCAATGTCCCACTTCGGCATCCGGATCGGGAAGTTCGTATGGGGACTTGAGGCCCTGGTTGATTGGCCGCCAAGTTTTGCCACCATCATCGGTGCGAAAGGCGCCCGCCGCGGAGATGGCGATGAAGATTCGCTCCGAATTATTGGGATCCAAAAGAATGGTGTGCAAACACATGCCGCCGGCTCCAGGCTGCCACAAATGACCCTTGGCCTGACGCAATCCGGGCAACTCCTTCCATGTCTTCCCGCCGTCCACCGTCTTGAATAACGCGGCATCTTCCACTCCAGCATAGACGGTCTCCGGATCGGTCGGGGACGGTTCGAGATGCCAGACGCGTTTAAACTCCCAGGGATGCTGGGTGCCATCGTACCACTTATGGGTGCCTACCTCGCCTTCATACACGAACTTGTTGCTCTCGCCGCGGGGCATGCCGTCCGGGCTTGGTTCTGGACCACCGCCGGGCGTCTCCCACGTTTGACCACCGTCGTTTGAACGCTGGATGATTTGCCCGAACCATCCGCTCGTCTGCGAGGCGTAAATGCGGTTAGGGTCAATCGGCGACCCTTTGAGATGATACATTTCCCAGCCTGCAAAGTGTGGGCCGCTGACTTGCCAGTTCTGGCGCCGGCCATCCGCCGTGAGGATGAATGCGCCTTTCTTGGTGCCGACCAGGACACGGACATTGCTCATAGAATGTTCCTTTCTTCCGGTTGTCGCCGATTATTCAGCAAATTGATCATTCGTGCCGGCCCAATCCTGTTCCATGCTGTCGCGTTTCCATACGAGGGCTATTGCATCTGTTCGGTCCTGACTAGAACCATCCAAGACACGCCGAAGCGGTCCGCCACCATGCCAAACCGCGGCGAGTAGAACGTTTTGGCCAACGGCATCTGCACCTGCCCGCCGTCACTCAATCCAGCAAAAAACTTTTCCGCCTCGGCTTCCGTCGCCACCATGATCGCCAGCGAGAAGCCTTGGAAACTGGGCGTGCCGGTGCATCGTCCGTCGGAAGCCATGATAATTGTCCCGCCGACACGAAAACAGGCGTGCATGACTTTATCGTCGGAATGGGGCGGACACATTCCGGGTTTGGGCGGCTCCGGACTGTCCTTAAAACGCATCAAGGCGAGGACTTCCGCATTAAGAGTGCGGCGATAGAATTCGAGCGCTGCTTGACAGCAGCCATCGAAGAACAATTACGGTTCGATTGTGGGGGTGGTATTTGAGGCAGTCATTGTTTTTCAGTGCTCTTTAGTGGTTTGATTGGACGAGTTCCGGTTCAGCTCGCAATTCCTCCGCGAGGGGACATTCGGCCGCCACCGGCCGGACTTCCACGCGGATGCCGTAGGGTAAGCCGGGACACTCCTGGGCGATGGCCACTGCCTCGTCGAGGGTGCCAACGTGCAGCAAAAAGTAGCCCCCGATGGTTTCCTTGGATTCGGCGAAGGGACCGTCCACCACCACTCGCCCAGCAGCTCGGTGAACATGGGCGGCATCATCCATGCGATCATCCCGAGTCCCTTGACTGATGAAGATCCTAACCTCACAGAATCTGCAACCATCGGGAGGAAGGCCAAACACATATAAGCAAAAAACCATCTCAAGGAAAAGACAATGGGCCGGCGACCAATGAGGGTTTTGAGAGCAATGAAAATCAAGAAGGCCGACATCAGAATGCAGATGAGTGGCATTGCAACTTTGAAAAGGACGGGGGTATTCATAGTATTGTACTATTTCTGCTAACGCCAGAACTGAGCGACAGCCGCCCCGCCTTAATAATGTCCGTGACTCTCGACAACCAGAGCGCGTTGCCGAAGTCCGCGACTCTCGAAGAGCAAAGCGGGGCGGCTGTTCGCTGCCGGGTAGGAGCCGGGGTTGCCCCCGACGCCCCCCACAGACCCGTGCGTGAAGTATTCCCTCACACGGTTCCTCAGTACCCACCGGTCGGTGGGTGTCCCAGGCCGTTCCCAGCCTGGGCGCATGACGCGTTGCTGCCCACACTCAAAACTCATGGACGATCCTCGGTTTCGGCAGTGGACAGATCGCCTGCCACCGCACCATCCATTGCTCCCAGTTCAGCCGGTGCTTGGAACTCCGACGGCTCAACCATCGCTTCCACACCCTCTCGGCGTGTTCATACGCAACTTCCAGCATCTTGAAGTTCCCGCGCACACCATAGTAATCATAGTGCCCGCGTAGTTTGGCCTTCAATATCCGGTGTTGCTCCACGATGGGGTCGTGGCGGTGCCTGCGGCACCATTCGTGTATCCCGCTCAGGAACCGGCGCAGCCGTTTCCCCTGGGTTTTGCGTTTGATGGTCCAGCCACCCTTCAGGGTTTTCCCCCAGTAGTGGTTGAACCCCAGGAACGCGAACGTCCCAGGCCCTTTGCCCTTCCGCCCGAACGGACGACTGAATTGCACCAGCCGGCTTTTCTCCGGATGGATTCTCAGCCCATACCGCTTGAAGCGCTTGGGCAATACCCGGAACGCTTTCTCCGCGTCGGTCTTAATCGCAAAACCCATGACAAAGTCATCCGCAAACCGCACCAGAAAGCAGTTCCCGCCCATGCGGGGTCGCACGACCGTTTCAAACCACTCGTCCAGCACCGTGTGCAGAAAGATGTTTGCCAATATGGGCGAGATCACTCCCCCTTGCGGGGTGCCCGTCTCACTCCGCTTCACTTGCCCTTCCTCCATCACGCCCACGTGCAGCCACATCCCGATCAGTCTCAGGAGCGCGCCGTCGTTGACGCGCTTTTGGAGGATCGCTCGCAAGTGCTTCGGCTCGATGGTATCAAAGAACTTGGCAATGTCGGCATCGATAATCCAATTGATGCCCAGCTTCAGACACTGGTCCCGCAGATAGCTCAGTGCTCCGTGCGCGCTGTGCCGCCGCCGAAAGCCATGCGAGAACCCATAAAAGTAGGGTTCATAGATCGCTTCCAGCAGCATCGCCACCGCTCGTTGCACGATTTTATCTTCCAGGACCAGGATCGCCAGCGGTCGCTGGCTGCCGTCACGCTTGGGAATCCACACCCGCCGGGCCGGTTGCGCCCGATATTTCCGGGTCTTCAACCGTTGCACCAGGTCGGCCAGGTTTTCCTTCAAGTTCAGCTTGTATTCCGCCACGGTCATCTGGTCGATGCCCGCCGCGGCGTCTTTACGCAGTTGGTGAAAGGCTTCCAAAAGGAAGTCCTCGTCCAGGTGATGAGCCAGGGTGGTAAACACCATCCCCGGCTCCCGTTTTGATTGCTCCGCAATCTGGGCCAGTCGCATGGATACCGTTGGTGCGCTCGAAGTCACTCCGGTAGTTCCCTGGTCCAGAGGTCATGCCCGGCTTCGCCTTCCCGCGGCCTCGCGGCCTGTATCGTGGGTCCCTTGGGCCTTGGTTCCCCACGCGTCCGGTCTGGGTGCCGCTCGGCTCCATGACCCGCGGTACTACGCGTTGCTACGACTACCTTCGTCCGTCCCGGTCGGTTCGCTTGCGGCTCCCTGCCGGTACCTTGGGTTGACGCGCGGCTCTTTGTGTTCCGTCCGGCTTGCGCCGGGTTTGGCTCGTTCACCGCCCGCCTCCAACGGTAAACGCCCGGGTATTGGTTATGCCGGTCACCCGTGTTCCGGCGGTTGGTCCCAAGGAGACGGGCGGTTCTCCCGAGTTCCCGGATTACCCCTTTAAGCATACGCCCCGATCTCAGATCCCGGATGGGTCCCGCCCCGCTGGCCTTAACGCGGACAGGA
Organism: uncultured Verrucomicrobiae bacterium; assembly: GCA_963788655.1. Classification (GTDB taxonomy): domain Bacteria; phylum Verrucomicrobiota; class Verrucomicrobiia; order Limisphaerales; family JAFGQR01; genus JAFGQR01. Next base: position 7,907 of record CAWBHS010000024.1, read on the forward strand.
CGGCTGCCTTCCTCTCGCTGCACGAGTCGGCTTTCGTTCCGGTTGCCCGGACTTCTTCTCTGACCACCACGATACATTTTTCGGGATTCAATTCCGCGGCCTGCGCCCTCGCTTCCCCTCGGCTTCGCACACCGTCGGCTGACGATCGCACTTCGGTTCCGCTACCGACCCGATGGCTAGTCTTTGGTCGGGTGGGATTGGTCCGCACCCGCGGACGCACCCACTGGGTAATAATGACGAGTTTCAAGGGGGGTCACCTTGGGGGGCACCCCTATTCCATCGTCCCGAGCTTGTCTCGGCACGACCAGTGGCTGGCTAGCCCTTCGCTCAAGGCAGCGGTTGAATCCCTACGCCTGCCCTTGGCGTTGGAAACGCTGTATCGGTTGCGCCGCCAGCTGCGTGAGCGACTGGACCGGTTGCGCTCGCGGTTGTGTCGCGAACGCCCACCGCCGGCCAGCACGCAGGCCGATCCCTTAAGGCAAACCGTGGAGCATCTCCAAAAGGTGTTCCCTGACTCGGCGTGTCCGCTCGCCGCCTTTCAACTCCATTTTCAGCAACCGTTCTTGGGATAAGGTTCCTTCGCCGGGCTTCGGGCCAGGTCCGAGGTTGGCCGAATTAGCACTGCCGATGTGCTTCGGGCGGATCCTTCGCTTCAGCGACAACGCCATAATATGATCCCCCGGCGAGCCAGCGCTCTCGTAAGGTCCGCGCCGAAACAAAAACTGCTGCTGCAATCGAATGCCGGCGGCGACAACGACGAAATAAATTATCCATGCGCAATCCAACGGCTTATCTGAAAATGCGAGTGCTGGGGGCCATCGACATGGCCGCAGGGCAACTCGATTACTGGCCCGCATCAAAGCCGTCAGCCAGATGACGTTCACCGATGAGGAGGGCCATCCCCGCCAGTTCACCTGGCGCACCATCCAAACCTGGTATTCCCGCTACCAGAAACACGGCGTCACCGTCATGGAAAACCAAGCCCGCTCCGACAAGGGCAAAGTCCGCAAGGTGGTGCTAGAAGACGTGGCCGAGGCGATCCGCCAGGTGCTGCCCAAAGTCCACGGCAAAACGCCTTCCCGCGCCTTGCTCTACCGGCTGTGCATCGAGGCAGGACTGCTCACCCGCTCGCAAATCGCGCCCAACACCTTCCGCCGCGTGGTCAAACAATACGAGTTGCTCAAGCCCGATCGCGGAGTGCTCGAACAAACTGCGACTGGCCTTTGCCAAGGCCCACGCCAACGAAATGTGGCAGGCCGACACGCTCTACGGGCCCTTCATTCCGGTCAAGGCGTTCCCCGGTGCAAACCCGGCTCATCGCCTTCCTGGATGACGCCTCGCGCGTTTGTTGCCACGGCCAGTTCTTCGCCGGCGGAAAACGTGGACACGCTCATCGAGGCCTTGCGCGCGGCCTTCTACAAACGCGGCGTACCCCAATGCCCTCTATGTGGACAACGGATCGATCTACGCCTCCAAAGAAATCATCCAAATCTGCGCCCGCGTCGGCTGTCTGCTCCTCCACACGCCCGTGCGCGACGGCGCCGCCAAGGGAAAAATCGAACGGTTCTTCCGCACCGTGCGCGACCAGTTCCTCGCCCGCGAGCTGGATCTGTCCTCGCTCGAGGCGCTCAACCGCCAGTTCACCGCTTGGGTCGAGGAACACTACAACGCCCAAAAGCATTCGGTGCTGGGCATGACGCCCGCTGGACCGCTTTGCGCTGGACCGAAATCGCATCCGCTTCCTGCCGCCCAACGAGGCCAACGACGAACTGTTCTTCGTCGAGGAAGAGCGCCACGTCCGCGCCGACAACACCTTCTCCTTCAAGATCGTGCGCTTCGAAGCCCCGCGCCACCTGCCCGACCGCACCATCCAGATCCGCTTCGAGCGTTCGCAGCCCACGCGCGCGTCGTCGTTTATTACAAAGGCGAACGCATGGGCGAAGCCCGTCCGCTCAACCCCATCGCCAATGACCGCAAACCCTCAACTCGAAACACTCCACCTACAACCGACTTATGATCCGCTCCCACTTCGGCCTCCACGCAACCCCTTCGACACCGAGTCCCTCACCCTGCTGGCCCACCAGCAGGAAGTCTTCGACATCCTCCAAGTCCACGCCCAGCAGGGCGGCCTGTGCCTGGTGCTCGGCGAACCCGGCACCGGCAAGAGCGTCCTCAAACAGGCCCTGCTCACCCACGATCCCAAACGCATGATCACGCCCGTGGTCAATCGCACCCTGCACACCTATCACAACACCCTGCGCATCCTTTGCGACGCCTTCCAGATCGAGTTCGACGGGCGCGACCACCACTGCGAACGGCTCCTGGTCCAGCAGGCCTTCAGCGTCCACCGCGCCGGCAAGATGCTCGTCCCCATCATCGACGACGCCCACCTCATGCCCACCGACTGCCTGCGCAAACTCCGCCTGCTTGTGCGAGGACTTTCCCCGCTCCCACAACCTGGTGCTCATCGGCCAGCCCCCGCTCATGCAATCCCTGACCCTGTCCATCAACGAGGAAATCCGCTCCCGCGTCACCTACTCGGCCCTGCTTGCCGCGCCTGGGTCCCGAAGCCGTCGAACAGTTCATCCTCGACCAACTCGACCGCGCCGGCCTGGGCCACAACACCTTCACCGCCGAAGCCCTCGCGCTCATCGTCCGCTCCGGCGAAGGCCTCCTGCGCCGCACCCGCAACCTGTGCCTGGGCGCGCTCATCGAAGCCGTGCGCGACCAGACCCGCACCGTCGACCTCAAACAAGTCAACCGCGTCCTCCTCCAACCCCACTGGCGAAAAGACTATGACCAACCCGCTCCCCTACAACCCCGGTGGACGCGTGAGCAAATCCGCGCCGCCCGGCTGGCCCCGCTCGTGCCGCTGCTCGAAAAGCGCGGGCTCGAACTCGTCGAACCGCGCGGCCGGCAACTTCAATTTGCCCGCCTATCCCGGCCTGATCGTCAAAGACAGCTACTGGCGCTGGCCCGAACGCGACCTGGCCGGCAACGCCATCGACTTCTTCATGCACGTGCTGGGCCTGTCCTTCCACGACGCCATGCGCCAGATCACCGGTGCGCAATAGAACTGCAACCGGCTCCGGACTTTGTCGCCGTACGACCTCAGTTCGGACACCGGCCCGCATCCAATCAAAATCGGGATCGGTGTCAAACCTAGGGAGCTATCATCTCGCATACAAGGCCTTGAGCCGGAGCACGGCGACGGCTTCCGTCGCTTGGTCCTGGAGGGAATGGCGAATCCATCGGATGAACTTCACGCTGCGCTGGGTGGCCCTTCGCGCTTGCACCACCAGGGCGAAAGGGACTGGCCCGCGGCCGACATTTCGTGTTCGCCGCTTGCGTTCGTTGGGCCCGCCGTTGGTCTTCGGCTTGGTTGGTGACCCCGTGCTCGGTCGCCAACGTTTGTTCGTAGCCCAGCAGCAGATTGTGCGTCATCGCGATCAATTGCGCTTGGGCCGTCTTTGGCCACCAAGCTCGTCGCCCAGGCTTTCTTTTCGGTCAGCTTGTTCTTGATCTCATCGAACACTTTCTCCACTTCCCAGCGCCGCCGATACAATTCGGCGATGACGCCCGGCGGCAGGTCCATCTCATTGGTCAAGAACTCATACCGCTCGCCGGTGAGCGGATCAGTGTAGTAAACAATCCGCAAGGCATGTCCTTCGCGCGTCCGCACCTGCCGGTCTTCGGTCACCCCGGCGTTGCGGGGATCGGACTCGTCCCAGGGCACGCTCTCGAGCCAATCGTAAACCATGTTCTCTTTCACTCGGCTCAGGAAATAGACCGCGCATTCCTGGCGGCAGCGCTTCCAATAGTGGAAATCAATGCCCGCTTTGTCATAGATGCAGATCACCCGTTTGCCCTTCGGCACCCGCTGTCGCAGACCTTTGGGTTTGATCCGTTTGAGCGCACTCATGTCGTGTTCGTGTAAGCCCTGGCCGGCGGCCAAGTGCTCCAGCAGCTGCGTCCGCAGGTTCAGACTATAAAAATGGCCCACCGCCAGCTTGGCGCCCTCGTGGCGCGGATCGTGGGTCGCCGCCTGATGCCAGTGGCCGTCTTGAGTAAAGCATTCATACTGGGCTAACTCGGGAATCGCCGCCAACCGATCGTGGAGGGGGCGGTGGGCCGCCGTGAGCAACGTGAGGTTGACCGCGCGCAGGACCGCGCCGCGGCGGGCGCTCTGCAGGGCCGCAAAGTAATTGGAAGTAGCCCGGGGTGTTCGCGAAGCGCAGCCCGTGTTCCTGGAGAAAGCCCCGGCCACTTGCCGAGCGTTCGAGCACGCGTTGGACGCCCAAGCGGAGGAACGCTTCATCCGGGAACTCCGGGCACGGACGCGCGTGCGAACTAGCGGCGGCCAGGCCGTTGAGTGGTTGAAAGATGGTCTGATTCACGGTGTTATGTTTTTGAGTAATAGGCATTGAAGCAATTTTGGCGGCCCACGGCCCTGTCAAGCCTATTTGTTGACCTTATACGCCTCCGGGTGAGGTTTTTTCGCGCGCGGAGACGTTCGAAGACCCGCGCCATCGCGACCCGCGGAAGCCGCTCCTCCGGGTCATCCTGACCCGATTAACCTTCACAATTCCCTGGCATTCATGGACACCATTCCAAAATCGGCTCGGTACGATGTCAGTGTGGGTATCGGATCGGATGCAGTCTCGGTACGATGGCAACTTGGTGAAAAATCTTACCCCTCTGAAACAATCTGGAAATGCATCCACCCGGTCGTAACCGTACGACCAAAGCACGGTTATTTGAGCACGAATTACGATGGCAGTCTGGTCAACCACTCAAAAACCGTACGACCCCAGCCCGGCCAAAAAGTACCATCAGAAAAAAGTGCGTAACACCTTGGCCTGAACAATTGGGGGTGAAGTTATAGCCGTCGGTGTGAACCGTCGTGTGAAAGCGGGTCTGAAAATCAGTTCTCGCGAATGGTTCAACGGCGGAAGTTGTCGGGTTCATCAGCCAGCCCTGCAGGGATACCTCCCAGATTCGCCAAAACGCCATTTCACACCCGTTAAGCACCACCGCCTCCGAATCCAGTGCAGATAGATGGTATTCGTGCCTTCGGTGAGATCGGGCGCAATATCCTGCTGGAAGTGTTCAACATCCTGGTCGCCGGCGATTGATTCAGACCAGACGAGATCTTCAACGTTGGTCCCATTGACATAGACCTTCTTGAACAGGCTTCCGTACCGGACACCTCCACTGTCTTCCGGAGCAATGCAACTGTCGACCGTATCACAATGGAA
>CAWBHS010000025.1:0-52833 GCA_963788655.1 uncultured Verrucomicrobiae bacterium
ATCGGCTAAAAATCCTTTGCTATGATGGGTCGGGCTTGTGGATCTACGCCAAACGGCTGGACGCGGGGACGTTCGGCTGGCCCCAGGGCGAAGGCAGCAGTCATTTGCTGCGGCCCGAGGAGCTGAGCCTGCTGGTCCACGGCATTGAGGGCACGCCTCGACGCCATTGGCATCGGCTCTAAAACTTTTTTCTGTGGGGCGCCCAATTCGCCGGACTCGCAAGACGCTTTCTGCCACCGTGCGCCCCGTGGCAGCGATGCTCAAACTGCAGGGACGCCGGTTGAGGGCTGCGGATGTGGAACAGATCCGCGGCTTGATCGCCTCGCATCCGGGGTGGCATCGGCAACGGATCTCCCAAGAACTGGCGGAGCAGTGGCAGTGGCGCAACGCGAGGGGACAACTCAAGGACATGGCCGCCCGGACCCTGCTGCTCAAGCTGCAGGCGCGCGGTTTGGTGAACTTGCCGCCCCGCCGCCGACCACCGGTCCCGCGCCGGCGCGCCCAACGCCCCGCCCCATCGTCGGCACCCCCGCAACCGGTCCAGGTCAGCTTGACCGATTTGGCCCCGCTGAGCGTGGAGGAAGTCAGCCGAGAGCCTGCCGGACGCCGACTCCTGGACCGGGCTCTTCGAGAGTTTCATTATCTGGGCCACGGGGGCACCGTGGGCGAAAATCTGCAATACTGCCTCAAAGACCGAGCCGATCGGCCGCTGGCCTGGGCGGTGTTCGGCGCGCCGGCTTGGAAGTGCCAGGACCGGGACCGGTTCATCGGCTGGAGGGTCGAACAAAGCGAACGCCATCTGGCGCTCATCGCCAATAACACGCGCCTGCTCATCGTGCCCTGGCTCCAGGCGCCGGGATTGGGCAGTTGGTTCTTAAGTCGGATCAGCCGACAAATCCAAGCCGATTGGCAGCGCAAGTATGGACATTCGGTGGCACTCCTGGAGACCTTCGTCCAAGCGAGCCGTTTCCGCGGCACGGTCTACCAAGCCGCCAATTGGCGCCGGGTGGGTTGGACCAAGGGGCGCACCCGCCAAGACCGCGAACGCACGATCCAGGCGCCGGTTAAAGCGGTTTACGTGTATCCGCTGCAAGCCCATTTCCGGGAGGTCCTCTGCGCATGAAAGAGCAGGAGGCCCTGCGTCGTCAACGGCAGCGGACCGAGCAGGCCCTGGCCGCCGCGCAGCAGGCCCTGCAGCAACGCGACGAGCAGTTGCGGCAGACCCGCCAGGAACTGGAGGCGCACCAGCGGAAGCTGGCGGAGGCCCAGGCGATCATCGCCGATCTGAAGCAACAGCTCTTTGGTTCGAAAGCCGAGAAACTCAAACGCCGAGCAGGAAGCGCAACTGCACAAGCTGGCCAACGACCTCCAAGCGCAGGCCCAGGGTCCGGAGCCGCTGAGCCAGGAGGTGGTGGAGGCGGAGCAGAAGCAGGAGCGGGACGAACAGCGGCAGCGCAAAAAGAACCGCCGGAAGCGCCGCCATCTGCCGCCGGTCCAACTGGAAAAGCGAACCGAGGTTTTGGAGCCCCAGGACAAGTTCTGCCCCACCACCGGCCAACCCCGACCGCGCATCGGCCAGGAGGTCACCACCGAATATGAATTCGAGCCGGCCAAGTTGATCATCAAAGAAACCGTCCGGCCCAAATACGGCGAGTGCGGGAAGGACTGCTGCTCGGGCGTGACCGTGGCGCCCCTGCCGCCGCGCTTGCTGCCGCAAAGCAAGCTCGGGCTGGGCCTGGCGGTGTTTCTGTTGCTCAGTCGCTTTGACGACCACATCGCCTACTACACGTTGGAACGGAATTTTCGGGAGCGATTGGGCGTGGTGATCTCGCGCCAGCAAATGGTGCAGTGGGTCGAAAAGATCGCGCATTTGCTCCTGGCGATTTACTGGGCGATCTGGGAGGAACTCAAGTCGGGGAACTACCTGCAAGTCGACGAGACGCCCGTCAAAGTGCTCGATCCGGAAGTGCGCGGCAAAGCGGCCACCGGCTATCTTTGGTTTTACTCAGCGCCGCAGGGGGACGTGCGCTTGGAGTTCTGCGGCGGCCGGGGGCGGGATGGACCCGCCGCCCGGCTCGAGGGATTTGAGGGCACCATCCAAAGCGACGGCTACACCGTCTACGAGTCGCTGCGGCGAGGGAGTGGCGGGCGCCTGAAACGCATCGGTTGCCTGGGACATGCGCGGCGCCGTTTCTACAAAGCGCTCCAGGAATCACTCCAAGACGGGCTCTGGTTTATCCTGAAGATTCGGGAGCTCTATCGCATTGAAGACTCCCTGCGAGAGGCCTCGTTTGAGGAACGGCGCCGCGTCCGCTTGGCTCGCACGCCGGCCATCTGGCGAGAGATGAAGCACCGCGCCGAACAGTTGCGCAAAGATCCACGGGTATTGCCGGCCAGCACGCTGGGCAAGGCGGCCCGTTACTTCCTCAAGGAGTATACCGCGATGGTCGGATATCTGCGCGACGGGCGGTTCGAAATGGATAACAATCTCGTCGAAAACGACGTGAGGCCTTCGGCGCTCGGCCGCCGCCGGTGGCTATTCATTGGGCATCCGGACGCCGGTTGGCGCAGTGCGGTCATTTACACCATCATCCAGAGCTGCCGGCGGCGAGACATCAATCCCCAGGAGTACCTGACCGACGGGCTGCGGCGCCTGCCCTCAATGAATGCGGCCGAGGTGAAGGAGTTAACGCCCAGCCGTTGGAAGCCCGTCCAGCCGGCAGCCACCCCATAGCTTGGTGCTCGGCAGTTCATAGCCCCCGCTGCGCGATCCGTTCGCACCGGCCGGGCTGCCCCTTGGCCACCGTGCGCCGCCACCGCCTAGTGCCCCCCACGCACCTCCGTTAACGCTTACTCTTGAGCCAAGAACTCCGACAAACGCTTCGCAGGTTGATTGCCGTCTTTCGCGGGATAGGCCTCTGCGTAAGCTTCTAACATCTTTTCCGGTTTTGTCGCTTCATAGCTCATCCGCACCCCAAGCCGCTCGAAATTGTCAGTGAGGTTCGGCAAAAGAGTGAATGCCCGTCCAAACTCAACACTGTCGGGATCAATCTTGAACCAGATGTCGAGCACTATGGCGGGTAAGGGCTTAGCGTTTTCATCCGCTTTGTAAGCATCGAGATCAGCAATTTTCGAAACGGTAAAATCGTAGATGGAAAAGTTGCGGTGGCCAAGAAAGCTCCTGAAAATGGCTGTGGCTGAGGTCTTGCCACTATTGTTGGGGCCGACGAATACCGTATCGCCCTCCTCAATGCCAATGGTTACGTTCTCAAGGCGTCGAAAATTGCGGATGGAAATACGTTCGATCTTCATATTTCACCTTTGCAGAGCCAAATCGTGAACTCGCCAGCTTCGTGTTTCCATGCTTTGTTCAGCGGCACGCGCTCACGTGTGCTCAGGTTCTTGTTCATGTTCATTGCTCAATTCATTTCGAGTTCCACCTGCCCCGACAGCAGGCGCGGCAGCAGCAGGTCGCGCGTCCGGCGGAGGTTTTGGATTTTGGCGTCTGTCGCGTTCATTTATCTTCCCTCCCTTTTTCTTTCGCTTGGGCGGTGGTGGCAGTTGTTTGATGGCTTTCTCAAATTCTCCACCCGCCGCGTCGGCCTGCTGGATGCGCTGGCGGTTGAACTTGTCGTATTCGGCCTCGGCCAGTTCCTTGGCCATCTCGTGCGAGATTTTGCCGGCGTGGGTGAGGATGTTGCGGTCGTTGATGGTGAGGAAGCCGTGGAGCTTGGCGATCCAGTCCTTCATGTGCATGGGCACGCGCCGCATGGCCTGGCCTTCGGCAAAGACGAGGTATTGCTCGGCGAGGTTGTTCAGGGCGGCGAGCTCCGGTTCCTCGAGGTAGTTCTTGGCGATAACCACGTCTTCCTTGCGGACTTTCGCGCCGCGCCAGTTGGTCAGGCCCATGTGTGGCTTGGCGGCGTTGGCGCGGGCGTGGATGATTTCCGCCGCCGTCAGGCCGGTGATGGCCCAGTGCATCTTGTTCTGCACGGTCTGGAAGAATTCGATGCTCTCCGGCTGGGTGGGGTCGTAATCAATGCTGGTGGCGTAGATGTCGGTGATCTTCTGGTAGAACCGCCGCTCGGACGTTCGGATGTCCTGAATCCGGCGGAGCAGTTCGTCGAAGTAGTCGAACGGCTGGTCGGGGTTTTTGAGGCGTTCGTCGTCGAGGACGAAGCCTTTGACGATGAATTCGCGGAGTTGCTGCGTGGCCCAGATGCGGAAGCGGGTGGCGACGGCGCTTTTTACGCGGTAGCCGACGGAAATGATGGCGTCGAGGTTGTAGTGGTTGGTGCGATCGTTCTTGACCTGTCGGCGGCAGTTGGTGAATGAAATGCTTTCCATGTGAGTTGCCGTCGGCTGCAATTCGCCCTCCTCGAAGATGTTTTGCAGGTGCATGGCCGACGTTCTGTTTGGTGGTCTGGAACAGGTCGGCCATGTGCTGCTGGGTGAGCCAGACGGTCTCGCCCTCCAGCCGGACATCAATCTTCACCTGGCCGTCTTCGGTCTGATAGACGAGGAACTGGCCCTTGGAAGGGAGATTGGTTTGATCGGGCGTATTCATGCTTCCAGGATTTCAGTGACGTTGCTGGCAATCGTAGTCTCCAGTTCCCGTGCTGCGGCGTTGAGCGACCAGCCTTACGGCTTCCCCGTCCGCGGGCACATCGAAATGCCTCCGGAGGGAAACCGGAAGACGAAGCGTTAAAGGTCTCTTTGCCTCTGACATGTCGAACCTCGCAGGCAGCTTGCCCCTTCCTGCCAGCTTTTGCATCAAAAAAATGATGACGTACCCTCGGCGGCTCGACGGTGCGCGGACAAAGCGGGATAAATGAAAGCGCGAGCAAGCTCCACGCACTCCAAACGCTCCGCGAAACTGGGTGAGATCAGCAGGAAAGTCGCGCTAGCGTTTGGAGTGCGTCCGGCTTGCCGGTGCTTTCAAACAACGGTGTGGCGATCAAATGCATGATGGGCTTGGACGGTCCATGCACCCGCTACGCCTGCCGGTTTCTTCACGCCGCGCTCCCACCGCGGTAAATGCGCGGGACGCGATAGGCGATATTCGTCAGCACTTCCCACGGCACCGTGTCGAAATGCTCAGCGAGTTCCTGGGCGGAGATTTGCTGATTGCCTTGCTCACCAATGAGCACTGCCTCATCCCCCGAGTGGACCTCCGGCACCCGTGAAATGTCGGCCAGCATTTGGTCCATCGTAATCCGGCCAATGATCCGGCACCGTTTGCCGCCGATCAACACTTGCGCCCGGTTGCTGCCGGCCCGTACGTAACCGTCGCCGTAGCCCGCGGTGAGGGTGGCCACCCGCATTTTGCGCAGCGCAATAAACGTTCGCCCGTAGCTCAAAGCGGTGCCTTTGGGGATTTCCTTGGCGAGGCTTACGCGGCATTTCCAGGAGAGCGCCGGACGGATCCGGTACCGCAAACCAGAGGTCGATTGGCGCTGGCCGGGCGGCAACACGCCATAAACCAGCAGGCCGGGGCGCACCAGGTTGAACATCGTGTCCGGTTCGTGAAGCAGAGCGCCGCTATTGTTGGCGTGAACCAAGGCCGGGCTGATGCCGTTGGCGTGCAAGCGAGCCAGCAGTTGCTGGAATTGCGTCGCCTGCAGACGGGAAAACTCGGCATCGTCCTCGACCGAGCAGAAGTGCGTATAAATCCCCTCCAATCGTAACGCCGAGAACCGCAGAAGCTGCGCGACCAATTCCTCCGCCTGGGCCACCGGCGCACCCAAGCGTCCCATGCCCGTGTCCACCTTGAGATGGATCGGCAGCACTTGGTGCGCTTTGCTGGCGGCGGCTTGAAACGCTTTGGCTTCAGCCAGCGACGAGATCGTGGGCCGCACTTCGTCTTTGACGGCCAATGCCACTTCTTCCGGCAGACACGCCCCGAGCATCAGGATGGGCCAGCCTTTGCCCACGGTGCGGATGTGCCGTGCCTCGGTGAGATTGGCGACGCCGAAGATGTCGGTGCCGCTTTGCATGAGCAGCGCGGCAATGGGCTTGAGACCATGACCGTAGGCGTCCGCCTTCACGACCGTCATGATTTTGACATTCGAGCCAACTCGGTGGCGAATCCATGCGAGATTTTCGCGCAGAGCGTCCAGGTCCACTTCGGCCCAGCAACGATGACTGACTTTCATGGCTTCAAATCTGGAATAATCCGTGGCGGCGGCGCTTTGACGAACTGGGCCGCGCGCAGGTAAATGGGTTCGAGCTTTTCGCCGGGAACAGAGTCGGTTCGCCCGGCCGCCAATCGCGCCAAGGTAGCGGCGTGCGGAAATAGAACGGTGGCGGTGGGAAACCACGGTTGAACGTCGGGTCCAACGATGGTACCGCTGGTTTCACAGGTCGCTTGCGCTTCGGGCAGCGTAGCCAGGCGCAGCGGTTCAACGACTCGCACTGCGTCGGGGGTCAGTTCGTAAGTGGCCAAATAGAATTCGCGCCGCTGCGCATCCAACAGCACATGAACGCGCCCGATCATTTGCGCAGCTTGCGCCTGATGCGCCAGGCAGTCGGCGCTGCTAAGGCCGAGCAGGCGCACGTCGCACGCCAGTTGCCAGCCTTGTGCAATCGAGATGGCGATCCGAATGCCCGTGTAACTGCCGGGGCCCAAACCAATCGCGAGGCCTTCGATTTGTTCGCGCACCAGCCCGGCTTGTTTCAAGGCAAGTTTTATCAGCGCAAACGCTTGGGTCCGATTGCTGTCGGTTTCCATGGCTTCGCCGAGCAGCATGGGCTTGCGGCTGGTATCGAGCGCGCGAGCAGCGTCTTCCGGGGCGCTATCGATGATGGCGGCGCTGCGTTGCGCCGAGGAAAATTCAAGTGCCAAAATCTTCATAGGTAATACGGCGCTCCGTTTCACTCAGGCACTCCAGCCACACGTCTCGGTAGCCAGGCGGCAGAATATCCGCCAGCGCCGCTGAAGCTTGAGCCTCGGATTTCGGACTTCGGACTTCGGATTTCCCTTCCTCCCATCTGCTGGTCCAACGTTCGATCCATTCGGCCACCGTGACGCCGGCGGGGTGGGTCAAGTATTCTTCGAGACCGGCTGCGAGGATTTGTTCAGGAGTATCCAACCGGTAAAAATCCAGGTGAACGAGTGGCAGCCGGCCGCCGGCATATTGGTTGATCAAGGCGAAGGTCGGCGAACGCACCGGTTCGGTGATACTCAACCCGCGGGCCAGGCCCTTGACGAGTTGGGTCTTCCCGGCTCCCAAATCACCGCGCAGGCCAATCAGCCAGCCGCGTTGGGCCTTGCGTCCCCAGGCTTCGCCGAGCGCGATGGTTTGCTCAGGACTTTTCGAAATGAACGTAGCCATGGTTCGTGAGCGGCTGAACGCCGGTTCTGTCGCGCAACGTCAGACCGGGTTCGGCGGTGATCCTGCCAATGCAACTGAGCCGGAGCTTGGGAAATTGCGCTTTCCAACGGTCCAGCAGCGGCACGGCGTCCTTGCTGGCCACGGTGAAGAGCAGTTCGAAATCCTCGCCATCGGTCAGCGCCGCCAACAAAGGCGGCTTGGCCGAGGCGTCCTGGCGCACGCGCAGTCTCGCGGCGCGGCTGATGGGGATCGCCGATTTGAACAGCTCGGCGCCCACGTTGCCGGCTTCGAGCAAATGCCGCAGGTCGGTGCCCAGTCCGTCGCTGAGATCGATCATCGCATGCACGGTGAAGTGTTGCGCCAGCCAGCGGGCTTCCGATAACCGGGGCTCAAACACGAGATGTTTCCCGGCCAGGGAACCGCCCAAATCGCCCGTGACAAATATGGCATCACCCGGCTGCGCCCCGATACGCGCGCAGGCACCGGTCTTGGGGGACTGTCCCCAGGAGGGCGATGGAAATGAGCATTCGTTCCGGATTAGTCGTCGTTTCACCGCCCGCCATGGCGACTTCATGGTGGCGCGCCAGTTTGTTCATTCCCTCGTAGATGCCCGCCACATATTCAGCCTCGTATTGCGCGGGCAATCCAACGGTCACCAGCGCCGCCGTTGGGGTGCCGGCCATGGCGGCGATGTCGCTCAGGCAGCGGCCCAAAGCTTTGTGGCCGACTTGTTCAGCGGACGTGTCGTGGGTGAAGTGGATGCCTTCGACCACGGCGTCGGTCTTGAACAGCAGCCATTGACCCGGCACGCCCAGGTCCAGCACAGCGCAGTCGTCACCCGGCCCGACCACCACCGCGGCGTTGGTGGGGAGCGTGCGGGTCAGCAATCGGATCAGTTCCAATTCGTTCATCGGGCAGGCGACCGCGACGGCTCAACCGTGCGGCAGGGAGGATTCATAAAGGTACAGGGCGAAATTGGCGGCGTTGAACAAGGCATGGGCCAGGATGGGAACCACCAGCGTATCGGTGGTTTCATACAACCAAACCATGATCAGGGCGAAGATGAACAGTGGCACGAACGTCATCAGGTTCGCGTGAATGAGCGCAAACAGCAGCGAGGTGCCGTAAAGGGCCACCTGCGGACGGCCCAGTTGCTTGAGGAACGGATAGAGCACGCCGCGAAAGAGCGCTTCCTCGGTCAACGGCGCCAGCAGAATGGCCGTGGCTCCGAACGAAACCCGTTTCCATGCGCTGACGCTAACCTGGAGCACTTTCATGGTGGGTTGCGGCTCCGGGGTCATTTGCAACCAAGTAATGAATTCGGCCGACAGTTTATTGATGCCCAATTCGCTGGGCACGAGCAACACCCCGATGCCGAGGCCGAAGAGAATACGTTTGGCCAACTGCGGTTGATCCAAGCCCAAAAACTCGCTCCAATTGGTGCCGTGGAACTTCAAAAACGGGGTCAGCAACACCAGCGTCATGCCGTGGAAACCCAGCGTGTTCGCCAGGAAGTTGTAGAACTTCTTGTCGTCCATCGGCAGGTTGGGCAGGAAATAATCCAGCCCCACGCCTACCGAGACGGTGGCGAACAAACAAAAGAAGATCGCCGAGCCCAACAGCATCACTGCGTCGATCTTCCACGGTTTCTCAGACAACATGGCTGAAAACTATTACAGGCCGCGTCCGGGGACGATGCTAAAGTAAGCGCGACCGGAAGCGGTTGAATTGTTCCCGTGTTATTCAGAGGTCACGCATGGCCACGTGCCCCCTATTTTTTGGCTGTAATTCTCTCCGGGTTGTGCCCACCATGCTGTTCAAATGAAACTCCACACTTTCATGTTCCTGGTCGCGGGCGCCTCGACGATGCTGGCCCAATCGCTCCCACCGTTTGGCGAATTAGAAGCGCCCGTGAAAATCCTTTGGGAAATCGGCAAACCGGACAACGACGACCACGAGTTTGCGCTCGCCCCCAACCGCTACACCGAATTCCGCGATGACGGCTTTTTCGCGGTGGGCCGTTCCGATCCTGCGCGGGACTGGCCGTATGTGCAGCCGGGACCCGCCGACGCCTGGGCCGGCAGCCGGCGGCACACGTTTACCATCTTGTTCGGGCTCAAGCAAAAGCCGCTGTTGGGAGATTGCCTGCTGCACTTTGACCTGTTGGACACGCAAGGCCAGGTTCCGCCGGCACTTACCGTGGCGGTGAACGGCCGGGGACTCAATTACCGCATGCCGCGCGGCGCCGGCGACGACTCCATTTTCGGCCAACCCGCCAAAGGCCGCGAACACAAGTTTGATTTCATGTTTCCCGCGGAAGTCATGCGGGAGGGCGCCAACGAAATCACCATCACCACCTTGTCCGGCAGTTGGATTCTTTACGATTGGATTGGTCTCGACGCTCCGGAATGGCTCGAATTGAGCGAGGTCAGCGGCACGGTGGTGTCGTCCCTGGAATCGCCGCCGGTGCTGGTGGAGCAAAACGGCCAACTCATGCAGACCGTTCAGGTTTCCCTGCGGCACTTCGGCGACGACACCCAGGCAGTGGTCATTCTCGAAGGACTGGGGGCCACCAACTTGACCTTGCGCGCCGGGGCGAACCAATTCGACCTGGCGGTTCCAGCCGTGCAAAAAGAAACGTCCATCCCGGTCGTGGTGGAAGTGGCCGGCAAGGTCCTGGCCGAACAGAAGCTTACCCTTAAGCCGGTTCGCAAATGGGTCGTCTATTTGTTGCCGCATTCACATGTCGATATTGGTTACACCCATGTGCAAACCGACGTTGAAAAGGCTCAATGGAAGTACCTCGAGACGGGCATCGACATCGCCCGCAAAACCGCCAACTACCCGCCCGGCTCGCGTTTCAAGTGGAACGTGGAAGTGCTCTGGGCCGTGGACAGCTATCTCAAACAAGCCACGCCCGAAAAACGCCAGGCCTTTATTGACGCCGTGAAATCCGGCATGGTCGGACTGGACGCCCTCTATGGCAACATGCTCACCGGCCTGTGCAGTCAGGAAGAACAATTGCACCTCATGCGGTGCGCCCAAAACGTGTCCCGGCTGACAGGGGTGCCCATTGTTTCGGCGATGATCACGGACGTGCCGGGCTACTCCTGGGGCATGGTGCCGGCGTTTGCGCAGAATGGTGTGAAATATTTCTCCGTCGGCCCGAACGGCGGCGACCGCATTGGCAACACCAGCAAAGCCTGGGGCGACAAACCGTTCTGGTGGCTGGGCCCAAATCCCCAGGATAAAGTTCTTCTGTGGATGACCGGCACCGGTTATTACCGCGTGTTCAGCTCGCCCCAGAACCTGCTCAATTACCTCGGTAAGCTTGCCGACAACGGCTATCCTTACGACTACGTCCAGGTTCGCCACTGCCTGGGTGATAATGGCGCGCCCGACGTCAACTTTGCCGATACCGTCCGGCAGTGGAACGAGAAATACGCCTACCCGAAGCTGGTCATTGCCACGACGGCCGAAATGTTCCGTGATTTCGAGAAGCGGTACGGTGACAAGTTGCCGACTGCGCGCGGCGACTTTACGCCGTACTGGGAAGACGGCGCTGGATCATCCGCCCGCGAGACGGCAATGAACCGCGCTTCCGCGGATCGCCTGCTCCAGGCCGAGACGCTGTTTGCGATGTTCAATCCAAAGGTCTATCCGGCGGATGATTTCTATCAGGCTTGGCGGAATGTCATTCTTTACGACGAACACACCTGGGGCGCTCACAATAGCATCAGCCAACCGGACCATCCGTTTGTCAAAAGCCAGTGGGCCATCAAACAGGCCTTCGCCCTGGACGCAGACCGGCAATCGCGCCATCTCCTCGCTGCGGCCAGCAACGCCCGCGGTTCGGCGCCGGAATTACCTGGGAAAGTCCAGGCCATCGAGGTCGTCAACACGACGGCTTTCAGTGTTCCGTGGGGATTGGTGGTCGTGCCCAAAGAACTTTCAACCGCCGGCGACGCCGTGGGCATTTCGCCAACCAATACCGGCACGATTCGCGCCCAACGACTGACCACCGGAGAACTGGTCTTTCGCCCTTGCCTGGGCCAGTATCGGTCGACCCGCTTCTACCTTGGCCCCGGGAAATTCCAAGGCCCCAATTTTGAGGGGGCTCAAGTGGACGAAAATCTTTTGACCACCCCACGCTCCGCCATCAACCAGGGCCTTAAGCTGCTCGTGGATGAACAGAGCGGCGCCATTGCCAGCCTGGTTTATGACGGCCATGAACTGGTGGACCCCAATTCGCCGACCGCGTTGAATGACTATTTCTATTTGCCCGGCAGCGACCTCAAAGGGCTTCAACGCAATGGCCCGGTGAAAATTTCCGCGAAAGAACGCGGCCCGCTGGTCGCCTCGTTGCTGGTCGAATCCGAGGCGCCCGGTTGCCGCAAACTCACCCGCGAGATCCGGGTTCACGCCTTGCAGAACTACGTCGAGATTATCAATACGGTGGATAAGCTGCCGGTGCGGACCAAAGAGGGCGTCCACTTCGGTTTTGGTTTCAAGGTGCCGGATGGCACTGTGCGTCTGGACGTGCCGTGGGGCGTGGTGCGTCCGGAAGCGGACCAGATCGCCGGAGCGTGTCGGAATTGGTTTACCGTGCAACGCTGGGTGGACATCTCCAGCAAAGATTTTGGCGTGACGTGGGTCACGCCTGACGCTCCGCTCCTGGAGATCGGCGGGATTACGGCCAACCTGATTGGCGGATTGTCAGGTTCGCCGTTGTGGCTCGAGCACCTCGATCCGTCGCCAACGATTTACTCGTGGGCGATGAACAACCACTGGCACACGAACTATCGCGCGGAACAAGACGGGCCGACGGTCTTCCGCTATTTCATTTTCCCACACGCCAATGGTTACGACGAAGTGCAAGCCACCCGCAACGCCACCGAGTGCCGTCAGCCGTTTCTGGTGATGCCTGCCCGGGGCGATTCGCCGCGAGCCACGCAACCGCCGTTCCAAGTTTCGACGCCCAATTGGCACGCGCAAATTACCGCCTTCAAACCCAGCGAAGACGGCAAGGCCTGGATCGTTCGCCTGCTCAGTCTGTCGGACAAAGCCGAACCCACCAAGCTCACGTGGAGCCAGCCGGAGCCGAAGGCGGTCTGGCTAAGCGACAACAGCGAACAACCACTCCAACCCGCCGGCAATCCCATCGAGTTGCCGCCGCACGGGATTGTGACGCTGCGGGCGGATTTGCCCTAATCAAGGGCAACGCATTCTTAGAGCCTTTTTAGCAGTTCCCGTTTGGAGTCCCGCCTTCAGGCGGCATGGCGCCCACACTCTCGGAAGGCGTGACTCCGAGCATAAGCCATCCCACAAGCGGATTAAGTCATGCTCGCTGCGGAAGGTTGTAATTCCAGGGCAATTCGTCACCGACGGACGGCCTTTCAAACCGGCTTTCCAGGAAGCAGCCCATGAGGATTTCGGACAGCCCTCAAGGAAACGGTTGCTCCCCCAGTATTCGGGACCGGCGCGACGCCGGTCCTACTTGCACGCTGACGTGCCACCAACGTAGGACAGCCCGTCTCGGCTGTCCCGAAATTCCAAAAGATGCCCGCCTGCCATTGATCGTTCAGTGGAAGAACGCGTGCTATCTGGAAGTCCGGGACCGCGAGACGCTGGTCCTACGGTGACGCCGCTTTGAGCTTCTGATTGAGCGCTACCACGTCGGCATAGCGGACGCCCGTCCCGCCAAAGATGTCCAAGGCCGAACCGATGGTCAGGTCAATGCGCCCTTCGCCCACCCGGGTGACTCCCTCGAGGTCAGCCAACGACCGCGCGCCGCCGGCGTAAGTGGTGGGTAGCGAAGTCCATTGGCTCAGTTTCTCCACCAGTTCCAAGTCCACTCCCTGGCACAGACCTTCCATGTCCACCGCATGAATCAGGAACTCATCGCACGATGCAGCGAGATGTTTCAGCGTGGTGGCGGAAACCGTCAGTTCGGTGAACTTTTGCCAGCGATCAGTGACGACGAAATACTCCTTGCCCCGTTTGCGGCAACTCAGGTCCAGCACCAGACGCTGCTTGCCGATGGCGCTCACCAGGCTGCGCAACCGATCCCAATCCAGGCGTCCCTCACGGAACACGTACGACGTGACGATCACATGAGAAGCGCCGGCGTCCAGCCAACTGCGGGCGTTGTCACTATTGATGCCACCGCCCACCTGGAGCCCGCCGGGAAACGCTTGCAAGGCGCTGCGCGCAGCGGCTTCATTGCCGGGGCCGAGCATGATCACGTGGCCGCCGGGCAGGGCATCGCGCTGATACAATTCGGCGTACCACGAGGCCGGCCGCGCTGACTCGAAATTCGTCCGCACTGATTGCGCCTCGTCGTTGAGCGTGCCGCCGACGAGTTGCTTCACTTTGCCTTCGTGCAGATCGATGCAGGGCCGAAACATCGCGGGCATGATGCCGAACGCCGGGCGGGAGTCGAGTGCAATTGCACGATGATAAAGACCTGCGCTTCCCCAATATTTGTTTGGATGACAACCCCGCACGGAGATCGTTCGGAGTCCCGGCTTAAGCCGGCCAGCCCGTGCGTATTTCGAGCACCTCTCGAATGGTACCACTCATGTTGCGCGAACAACTTGCCGGCTGAAGTCGGGACTCTGAACCAAAATGAGCATTGCCCGCCCTTCCCGGTTGTCGCTTGCCATCGGGGTGGCGTCCGGTGTCTCATGCGGCAACGACGTGAATTGCGGTGAACCAACATCCGAACGCACCACGCTGCGGGAACTGGCGCTGGTGTTTCTGAAACTGGGCCTGATCAGCTATGGCGGCCCGGCGGCGCACATTGGGTTGATGGAAAATGAATTCGTGCGCCGCCGCCAATGGCTCACGCACGAAAAATTTGCGGACCTGCTGGCGGCCACCAATCTCATTCCCGGGCCCAACTCGACCGAGATGGCCATCTACATTGGCCACGAGCGCGGCGGGCTGCGCGGTCTGATCGTGGCCGGCAGTTGTTTCATTCTGCCGGCCCTGCTGGTGGTGATGGGCGTGGCCTGGGGCTACCAACGTTATGGCACGTTGCCGGAAATGGGCGCGGTGCTCTACGGGGTCAAACCGGTGATTATTGCGGTGATCGCCCAGGCATTGTGGGGCCTGACCCGCCGCGCGGTAAAGTCGCCGCTCCTCGCCGCGTTGGGGGTGACGGCAGTGGTTCTGGGTTTTTGGGGCGTGAATGAACTACTGCTGTTAATGGGCGCCGGAGTTCTGTATTTGGTCCTTCACGGATGGCTTGCAATGAATCGACGCTCGAACTCGCCTCCGTCATCCACCGCCATCTTTACGTACCCCTTCACCGCTTCCAGCAGCTCGATGTTCGCGACCGCCGCCAGCGGCGCCGCGGCTGGCACCGCCAAGGTCTTTGGTCTATGGCCTTTATTCCTGTTCTTTCTCAAAGTGGGCGCGGTGCTCTACGGTAGTGGCTACGTGCTGTTGGCCTTTCTGCAAGCCGATTTGGTCGAGCGCTGGCACTGGTTGACGGAAAGCCAGTTGCTGGATGCCATCGCCGTGGGCCAGATCACGCCGGGCCCCTTGTTCACCACCGCCACATTCGTCGGCTATCTGAAAGGCGGGGTGCCGGCCGCTTTGCTGGCCACGTTGGGCATCTTCCTGCCCGCGTTTCTTTTTGTTGCGGTCAGTGGTCCGCTTATCCCACGGCTGCGGCAGTCCCGTTTGGCTGGAGCGTTTCTCGACGGTGTGGTCGTGGCGTCGCTGGCGTTGATGGTCGTCGTGTCCTGGCAATTGGGTCGGGCTGCCTTGGTGGATTGGTTGACGCCGCTGTTGGCCGTGGGCAGCGGCATACTCTTGATTCGCTTTCGCGTGAACTCAATTTGGTTGGTGCTCGGGGGTGCCATTGCCGGACTGGCACTGTCGTGGTGGGGATAGGGTTGCGCCCGGTCAGGTTCCCCTGCGGCTCCACCAAGTCTCGATTTCCTCGAGACTGCGGCCTTTGGTTTCGGGGATGAAGACCAGCACGAAACCCAGTGCTACCGCACAGAGCAACGCGTAAATCCAAAACGTGACATCCAACCCGGCGCGGTCGCGCAGCATGGGAAACGTTTGCGACACCAGGTAGCAAGCGCCCCACACGCCGGCGGTGGCAACCGCCATGGCGCGCCCGCGGGTGCGGGTGGGATAGATTTCGGAGATGACCACCCAACCCACCACGCCCATCGAAAACGCAAAACTGGCCACGTAACCCAACACGCCGAAGAGCAGTCCCATGCCGGTCGCTTTGGTGTGGAAGCCGTAGCCTACGTAGAGCAAGCAAAGGCCCATGCAGATGGAACCAATGATGAGCAGTGGCCTGCGGCCGAGTTTGTCCACCACAGCCATCGAGAGCAGCGTAAATACCAGGTTCACCAACCCCACCCAAACGCTTTGGGCGTACAGAATCGGCGGTCGCGAAACCGGCCTGTTCAAAGACCGTCGGCGCGTAATACATGATGGCATTGATGCCGGTCACCTGGGTCAGGGCCATCAGGGTCACGCCAATGAACAAGGCCTTGCGCAAACCGGGCTTGAGCAGGTTCTTGAGTGAACCGCCCTCATGCGCGATGGCCTCGACGATCTGCGCCATTTCCGTCTCGGTTTCCCTTGGTCCCACCACGCGCGCGAGAATAGCGCGGGCTTGGTCTCGCAACCCTTGCTTGGTCAGCCACCGCGGGCTTTCGGGAATGGGGAAGATCAACAGAAAAAACAAGGTGGCGGGGAAGGTTTCGACGGCAAACATCCAGCGCCATTTGAGCGCATCCGTCATCGCCGTGCCTCGAATGAGGCTGTTGCTGAAAAACGCGGCGAGGATGCCCAGCACAATGGCCAGTTGCTGCAAGGCTACCAGGCGGCCCCGAATTTTCGGCGGCGAAATTTCCGCGATGTAAAGCGGCGATACCAGCGAGGCGATGCCGATGCCCAATCCGCCCACCATGCGAGCCCAGACCAGTTCCGTTGAGGATTTGGCCAGACCGCACCATACGGCGGACACTGTGAAGAACACCGCGCTAAGGAGCAGCACGCGTTTGCGGCCGAAACGGTCGCTGAGCATTCCGGCGGCAAGTGCCCCCCAAAAACAGCCCACAATTGCCGACCCCACCACCCATCCTTCCATCTTGTCCGACAAGTTGAATTCCGTGGTGAACATCGTTTCGGTCCCGGAAATGACGGCGGTGTCGAAACCAAACAGCAGCCCGCCCAAAGCGGCTACGACACAAATAATAACGAGGTAGATTAGCCGATTGGCCGATGAACTGTCTTGCGTGGTGGTCATGCTGTTGCGGGCTCTTTTAATGTCCGCCGTCCGTCGCATCAAGCGAATTCCCGCGCTTTCGAACCAAATATGTGTTGTCGAAATCCGGCCGGCAGTTCGAACGTGAAAATGGGCGGCGAGTGATGGATTACGTTCGAGCGCACCGTGCGCATCCGTTTCTGCCGGCGGGACGCCGGCAGCACGTTGCCCAGCGTGCTGTCGGCATCCGGTCGGCAGTTGGGAACGGCGCTTGCTCTGTCCGGTTGGTGTGGAAATTCGGATCGGCGCACGCCAAGTCGCGCCAGCGTTTGGAGTGCGTGGAGCTTGCTCCCGCTTTCGGTTGCGGTCGGACGTGCCAAGATTACATTCGCCTACTTCAAGATTCGGTGCTCCTTACCCCTGCGAAAGCGCCGGCAAGCCGGCCGCACTCCAAACGCTTCGCGACGTTCGAGCGCGCGAGGCCGCAACGTGCTGCCGGCATCCTGCCGGCAGTTTTGGAACGGGACGTTCGCGCATTAAGCCCCCCGCGATTCGGAGGTCGCGCAGCATTCGATTCTGCCGGCGGGACGCCGGCAGCACGTTGCCCAGCGTGCTGCTGGCATCCTGCCGGCAGATCGAACGTGGCAATCGCAGTCGAACTGAGGACAGATGCTTGGGCGCCTCCACCGCGTCCGGCTCTTCCGGCGAGACGCCGAAAGCACGTTGGCAGCGTGCTGCCGGCATCTTGCCGGCAGTTTGGAACGGGCCGTTCCGAATTATAGCCCTCCACTCACCTGCATGCCGCCCTTGCACTCGTTTTTTCCGGCGGGACGCCGGCAGCACGTTGGCGAACGGTTGACCTCCGATAAGGCATTGCGCGTTCAATCAATTCCTGATAGACGACCGCCATGCACTACACACGCAAGACACTCAAGACCGTGGTATTTCGTTCCCTCCTCGCGCATCGGTACACCTGCCTCCTTCTTTTCATCATACTGGGCGCAGTCGGGTTATCCTCCAGAGCAGCGGAGCTCAAATCCGGTACAAGCGCCTGGGAATCCGATCCCCAAGGGTGGACCGACATCATGCCTTCACCTGACCTCAAAGGCTGGTCGCGCGTACCGGTGCCACCGACGGGTAAACTGGGCCGCGCGCAATGGCACGTGGACTCCGAACACCAGATGTTGATCTGCGACGGCGATGGCGGCCATGACATGTTGCTGTTGGAGAAAATCGTCGGCGACGCGATCTTTCACTTCGAGTTCCGCTATACGCAAAGTTTGGGAGTCAACAACAGCGGAGCGTATATTCGCAACTCGCCCAATGGAGCCATCTGGCACCAGGCGCAGTTCGGTGATGCGGCCGGGGGATACCTCTTTGGCGTGACGCCAACGCCCAACGACAAGCCCAAGTTCTTCAACCTCAAGAAAGACGTGAAGGACAGCCGCATCAAGCCGGCCGGCGAATGGAACACACTCGAGTTGACCGCTCGCGGTAAGACGCTGACGCTTTGGGCCAACGGCGCCGTCACGTGTCAGTTCGACAACTGTGGCATGGCCAAGGGGCAGGTAGGGCTCGAAGGCGAAGGTTATCGCATCGAGTTTCGCAACCTCAAGTTGAAGGAGCTGCGTTAGCCGGCCCGTTTAAAAACTCGTTGCCTGAGTAACAGCCGAGGTAACGAGGCTCATTCTGTTGTCGAACGTCGATGGATGTCAGAGCCTCCTAACGTCGGCTGCTACGTTCGTTCTGGACTGCTCGCGGTTATGGTGAATTGCTTGTCGCCGGCTGAATGCAATACACCCGCGCCGACGTGCGAATGAGCAGGCGATCCCCCACCATGGCCGGCGTGGCCATGCACATGTCGTCATCAGCCAGACGGTTGGTGTGAAGCAACTGGAACTGGTCGCCTGCCCGCAGCACATAGCATACGCCGTCTTCGTTCAGGCAAAATACCTTCCCGCCCGCTGCCCAAGGCGACGTCGTAAAGGCGAAGCCCCGTGGCAAGCGCTCCCGGTCGTACAACATCCTTCCGGTCTTCGCCTCGAAGCAACTCACCAAGCCGCGGTCAAACAACACGTAAACGCGGCCTTCGTAAAACAAGGGTGAAGGATTGTAGGGCCCACCGGTTCGATTGGACCAGGCAATGAACTCATTGCTCGCCTGGTCCGGCTCCAGCGTGATGTCGCCGCTCGCCCCGGGCCGAATGGCGTAGAGCGGTCGCAATTTGTCCCCGACGTAGCCAGAGCTGATGAACAGCAGACCGTCGCCGGCGCAAGGTGTCGGGATGACAATTATCGACATGCCGCGGAAGAACCAGAGCCGCTTGCCCTCCAGATCGTAACTGCGCACGGCTCCGGTGCCGGAGGTGACCAGCTCGGTCCGTTCTTGGTTCCGCCAGATGAAGGGCGTCGCCCAATTGCTTTTCTCGTCGCGGTTCACCCGCCACAGTTCGCGGCCAGTCTTCGCGTCGAGGGCAAAGACTTCTGAACGTTCGTCGTTGTCATTCACCATAAACAGCCGCCCGGCATGCAACACCGGTGACGCCGCCGTGCCCCAACCATAGCGCATGGGACGGGGTTCCAATTTCCGCGACCACACTTCCTTGCCTTCAAACGTGAGCGCGAAAACTCCCACGCCACCGAACACCACATAAACCCGCTCCCCGTCTGTCACGGGCGTCTCCGAACCGTAGCTGTTCTTGAGATGAACCGCGGTCTGCGGCACGCCCCGGTGCAAGGTCCGTTCCCACGCGATGTGACCGGTGGCGAGATCGAGACAAAACACCTTCCATTCGTGTTCGCTCTTGGACGGTTCAGGCCGATTGCCACCGAAATACAATCCTTTCTTCGGTGCCTCGCTTTCCCCACGATTCACCACCGCCGTGAGAAAGACTTTCCCGCCCCACACGATGGGCGACGACCAACTGCGCCCCGGCAGGTCAGTCTTCCACACGACATTCTGCGTGGATGACCAATGCTCGGGTAGATTTTGATTTGTGCTGACGCCAGCAGCGTCGGGACCGCGGAACTGAGGCCAGTTGTCGGCGGCCAAGGCTGGGGGACACAGCGCGACCAGCAAGCTGAATAGAAACAATTTCATAAAAAGGGATCGTCTTCGCGAATCGCCTCGAGTGACGCATTGCCACCCAGCAAATCCAGGACTTCCAGAATCTGGATCCGGCGGTGGCGAATACCGGGCCGGCTACCGCATTTATTCCCGACCAAGCTGGATACGATTCGCATTAGTCATCACCGGCAGCTTACCGGTTCTTGGCGGACTGACAAGTCACGAGGTTGCTGACGCGGCTTCGCGAAAAGCTTCGAGATCCGGGAGGACACCGTCGAACAATGTTGATTCAATTGGAACCAAAGAGGATCATAAGGACCATGAGCAATAAGAAGACTCGTTATTGGAATCAGCCCTGGCGAAGTCACCGCGCCTTCACGCTCATCGAACTCCTGGTGGTCATCGCTATCATCGCCATTCTGGCGGCCCTCCTTTTGCCCGCCCTCGCCAATGCCAAGGCAAAAGCCGCCAGCACCGCCTGTCTCAACAACCTCAAGCAACTGCAACTGGCGTGGCAGATGTGCGTGGATGACCGCGACGACGAGGTACCGTCCAATCAGGCCGGCGTGACCAATGGCGTTTGGCGCAGCGCTCCCGATTCATGGATTGGCGACTCCAGCGCGCCGCAGGATGTGGACACGTCACGCATCGAAAACGGCCTATTTTACAAGGGCAACTACAATCGCACCATGCGGCTCTATCAATGCCCGAGTGACAAAACCGGCCGCACGCGGAGTTATTCCATGAATGCCAATCTCGGTGGGCCGCAATGGGGTTGGCCGGCGGTGTACAAAGCCGCCGCCATTCCCAATCCGGCTCAACTCTTCGTGTTCCTGGACGAAGACGAGCAGACCATTGATGACGCCTGCTTCACGGTGAATCCGGCGCCGGCCGACTCCTGGTCCAACATTCCGGCCGATCGCCACACTCAGGGCTGTAATTTTTCGTTCGCCGACGGACACGTCGAGCATTGGGCCTGGAGACACCCGAAGAAGAAAAGGGGCACGGCTGCCAATGATCCGGATCTGGCCGACTTGAGACGCCTGCAAGCAGTGACCCTGCAACAGGGAAAGGACTAGCTTCAGTGTCTGGCCGAAATGATCCGGAATCCAAGCTGCGAGGGTGGGCTCGAAGGCCTTTGGGGATGGCTCAGAGCCTGTTTGAAAAATGGTAGAAGCCGACGTAAGGAGGCTCATTCATGTCGGACGCGTCGCGGTTTTTCGAGGAAAAATGAGCCTCCTCACGTCGGCTGCTACGGGCCGGCTAGAGTTTTAAAGCAGGCTCTGAGCCAGCGCCGGTGAAGTGAACGATCTCTTGGGGTTGGAGTGCTGGAGCCGTGGAGTAATGAATAGTGCCACATTACATTTTCCAATCCTCCATTACTCCGGATTCAACTCCATTGGGTCACGGACTCGCCCTCATCACGCGGAAAAATCGAGAGCCCGGAGGGGGGAAGAAACGGAGGGTGTTGAAGTTACCGTTGGTGTCGATGGTTTCGGTTACGGTTGACCAAGCAGTAGCTGGCGCGAAGTTGGTCGTGCTCTGCGCCACAAAACCAGGCACCGCCGGCCACTGGATAATTACTAATCGGCCGAAGCGCCGAACGGACAAGTCCAGGGACGGGATCGCCACTGAGCGTTCGGCGGAATAGGCGCTGGTTCCCGCCCCGCTCCGGGCCTGGACGCGATATGAATAGAGCTGGCCGGGATTAACGTTTGAGTCCGTGTAGGTCGTGGCGTTGGCTGGCAGAAAGGCGATTTGGGCCCATTCGTTCGTTGCCCCCTGTTTCCGTTCAACCGCAAACCCAAACTCGTTGACGCTGTTGTCACGCCAAACCAAATCGACCTTCAAGTCGGAGGTGGCATACGCGTCCAGGAGTTTCGGCGCGGCGGGAAGTGCGTTCGGCGCGGGTCCGGCGGTGGTGATTTCCACATCGTCAACGTAACGATATTCGCCGGAGCCTTGGCCGCCATCGTTTTGTTCGAAGAAAATTTTGACCGTTTGCCCTGCATAAGGTTCGAGGTTGGCGCTACGCAGCACCCAGTTTCCGTCCGGCAGCGATTCCCAGTCGAGCAGGGTCAGGAAAGTGGAGTCAGGCAATTGGAGGCGAACGCGAAGTTCACCGTCATTAACCGCCCGGGTTTGGAAACGGAGGCTGACCGCGTTGGGCGGGAGCACGACTTGCCGGGAAAACCAGGCATTGGGGCTGGAATTCGGGGTGCCCAGATCGGATCCGTCGAAGAGCAGTGAACCGTTCCCCTCGGCGGCGGTCCATTGAGCTTTATCGAACGGTTTACCACTAATCGCGCCTGACCAGCCCTGAAGACCGTTGGCGAAGTTGAAGGCGATGGTATTGCCAAGGTTGGCTTGGATGAGCTTCACAAATACATCCGGAGTGACCACCCGGACCTCGGGAGCCAGGCTGTTCACCACGGTTTTTACGTTCCCAAGATCTTTGCTCCAAACATGCACGGCAACGAGACTGTAGCCGTCGGGACTGGAAGGAGTGCGCGGGGCGTTGTTCAGGTGGTTGATGACGCTGGCTTCGTCCGCCCCTGAAAGACCGTCCCAAAGCATTTCCCGGGCTCCGATGACGGGTTTCCCGTTGGACCAGGCGATGGCGCCGTGCGCGCCGTTGTAAGGGGCGAATTCGAGGTAGATGAGGGCGGCGATATTGGGTTGGGCGGTGTATTTGTCCCAGAGATCGAGGCGATTGAAGGAATTGAAGTCGATGATCTGGACAATGTTCAGGTCGGCATGGGCCATTAAGGAATCAAGCCGCGCCACGTGCAGGTCGAGTTCGGCCGGGGGATACATGCTGGGATAGAGGTAGCCATTGCCGGACGGGCCGGCGATGAAGAAGTCGCGGCCCGGGCTGTTCGAGGCGCTGGCGTAGTACCAGCGGAGGACGGAGGGCGCTAAGTCAGCCAGGGACGGGGAAAGCGCCCAGCCCATGTCGAAGTCGCCGCGGGCTGGGTGATTATAATAGGCCGGAAATCCGCCGAGATCCCATTGCACATTGTCACCATCGGTGGCGATGAACGTGACATAATGCACATTCGGCTCGGTGACCGGATTGCTGTAGGTGCGCTGGTAGAGTGAATCTTCTCGGACACTGCTCAAGGTGGAAAGGTTGAGGGCCCAGTCGGAGGGTACGGTAAATACGCCCTGGCGCGAGCTGTCGCCGACAAAGCTGTTTTCGCCGCCAGTGCCCCAACCCAGTACGGCGGCGTCGGGATCCATACTGCGCATAACCGAGGTGCGAAACGCGGAATTGCCGTCCGAAAAAGTGAAGGCGTTGGCCATGACGGCGTAGTCGCGCAGATGAAAGTATTTGCTCTCCTCCTGCTCCACCACAATCCGGCGGCTGAATTGCGGGGCATAGTTAGCCCAGGTCCAGGATTCGTCACGCGTGCTCACATCGGCGACGCGATTGGTGATGCCGTTGGCGCGGACGGAAGGTTCCAGCGTGCGATCGACCGCAATGGCATTCAAAGGGCCGCAGAGCGACGTAGCCGCATTGACGGAGTCGGGGTTCGATCGGTCGTAGAGGATATAACCGTTGAGCAGATGTTTGAAACGGTTCAGCACGGTCCATGGGTCGGACAGCGGAGTAGATGGGACACCATAATGGTCGCGCAGGTGATCGAGCCAGAGGCTGTAGCCGCAACAGTCGTTGAAGTAAATCTGTTCGGAAGACGACCGCGCGACCAATCCCTGAAGCGACGCCATGAGGGTTTGCATGGGAGCATCCCCCAAGTCTGATCGTTCGATGACAACCAGCGAGGTGAGATTCGTGCCCTTGGCGAGCACGGAGTTGTCCGCCCGGACGTTCAGGGCAAATGCCGACAGAAAGACGCAAATGACAAGTCGGGTTGGCATGTTAATCAGCTAACTGTGCCTCTGATCGCAAGAATGGACAAGGGGGGAATAATTCGGGATCGGTTATCAGAGTGTCCTGCTGGATATCAGAATGCGTTTACCTCGGACATTTCACACGCGCCGTAGCCGCCGACGTGAGGAGGCGGACCGTTTGACCACTTGGCGCTGGCGAATCCGCCTCCTTACGTCGGCGGCTACCCCTTTAAAACACGCTCCAAGGTCACTTGATCACTTGCTGGGAGTTTTGGCGGGCCTGCTGCGTCAGGCGGTCGGCCCGGGTGTTGCGCTGAACGGTGGCCTGGGCTTCGGCCCAGGTGATCGTTTCCTGGATCAACTGCCAACGGCGCAACGCATCCCAATGGCGGTCACGGCGGGCTTCTTCCTCTTCTTTTAGCAAATCACTCATTTGGATTTCGATTCAAGACTTGCCTCAAAAACCGGACGCGTTCCAACTTTCGGTCGTTTTCACCGAGAGCCAGTTGGCAAGCCAGCATGTCTTCGTCGGAAATTCCGCGGTAAGAAATTCCCGCCGCCGTCTGCGATGGCACCGCCCTTTTGACGGCCACGCTCCAGTCCGGCAAGCCACGAACGGCGCGAAAGATGTCAATTGGCCCGTGCGGACTGGTCATACAGAAAACCGCCTGTCGTTCCAGCCACCCCGGCGGGACTTGAACCACTGGACGCCAGTCCTTATCGGTTGGTCCCCACTCGGCCTGCAAATCCGCCAAGGCCGTCTCGCTGCGTTGTAAATTCTCCGGCGCGTCGGCAACCCACAAATCCACATCGAACGTCAGCACTGGTTGGTGACGGAGGAGAAAATTCATGCCGCCGATCAAAAGGTAATCCACTTGATGGCGGTTAAACGTCTCCAGGATGCGGTCCACGTTCATGACCCTATGCTAAAGGCAATGGCTCAGCGCGGCAATCGGCAAGATGGTAGCCGGGGAATGTGAGGCGGCATCCACCGCTAACGCCTGCCAACGTCTGCTGAACCGGCGCCGGAAAAGCTCATATCGCCGATTAGACCGGGCGTTGTGAGTGCCCAGAAATCACTTCATGGCGGTCACGAGGTTACCTTCGCCATGAAACTGCAATCTGAAATCCGCCATCTGAAATCAAGCGAAGCGTGGCGCCTCGCCCAAGGTTTCCAAGAAGCGTTGGCGGTCGGCGGCGTCCCGAAAGATGGATTCCCGGCGGTCGCCGCGATTCATTACGCCGGTCCCGCCGTAGCGTTGGAGAAGGAGGATGATAAACGCATCTGCATACTCGATCCGCAGCATGCGAGGTATGGTCGTAGGTGACAAGGAACGCCCATAGTGTCAATAGTGAGAACCGACCCCTTTACGACCCCTTTATTGTAAGGGGCGAATTCGAGGTAGATGAGGGCGGCGATATTGGGTTGGGCGGTGTATTTGTCCCAGAGATCGAGGCGATTGAAGGAATTGAAGTCGATGATCTGGACAATGTTCAGGTCGGCATGGGCCATTAAGGAATCAAGCCGCGCCACGTGCAGGTCGAGTTCGGCCGGGGGATACATGCTGGGATAGAGGTAGCCATTGCCGGACGGGCCGGCGATGAAGAAGTCGCGGCCCGGGCTGTTCGAGGCGCTGGCGTAGTACCAGCGGAGGACGGAGGGCGCTAAGTCAGCCAGGGACGGGGAAAGCGCCCAGCCCATGTCGAAGTCGCCGCGGGCTGGGTGATTATAATAGGCCGGAAATCCGCCGAGATCCCATTGCACATTGTCACCATCGGTGGCGATGAACGTGACATAATGCACATTCGGCTCGGTGACCGGATTGCTGTAGGTGCGCTGGTAGAGTGAATCATCTCGGACACTGCTCAAGGTGGAAAGGTTGAGCGCCCAGTCGGAGGGTACGGTGATCGGTGTTACTCGACGCGAACTCAATATGGATCGAGGTTGTCTGCCATTGAGCCGCTCGGCACTGTCGCGTCAATTGGGCTCAGGATTGGCCTGCCGCCATGCATCTGCCCTGGCTGAATTCGCGTCGGGAACGTAGAGCGAGAAGAGAACACTGGTATCGACGTAAGTCACCAACGCTCCTCCTCACGAGACAGCAGGACCATGTTCAGCAGCACCTTGTCGCCAAAAATCATGCGCCGCCGTGTCGCGTAATCTGGCAGCTTCACCGCTGCGGGCTTGGTGGGCGCGGCTTTTGAGGACGCCTGCTGCTCAATGTGTCTCTCCAGCCATCGAGCAATTTCCTGTGCCTGGGGCAGGGGCAGTTCTTTCAGCGCTGATTCAATTTCCACAACCGTGCTCATGCCAGAAATTTAATGGAGCGAGAGAGTTTTGCCAATGGCAATTTTCCCGCCCGTCGTTCACTTCGAACGGAAATGCTCGTCAACTTGCACGCAAGTTGGTCCATCGGGCAGAGACCAAGCTTTGACTGACACGCGCCACGGTTGGACTGACATTCACCGGAGAGTTCATAAACGTAAACGGGTCCTACTTATGACACTTGCGCGACTCTGACTGCTTCTCCGCCTGCAGAGGTGCTCAAGTGTTCTTCGGCCTGATCTCGCCGCGGAGCAGTCGCTGCAATTCGCTGGTGAGTCCCAGTATCTGGGCCCATTGCTTCTAGTAACGTTTGTCCAACGCCTCGGCTTGCACGGCCACCACACCCGCCGCATCGCCAAGCTGACGGTCGGACGGCGTTATGTGATTCCAGAGGAGCTTGTGCAGGATGACGTCCTCCGCCGTGGAAATCCACGCGGGCTCATCAAAGAGCGTGACTTGGTCGCGTCGCCGTAGCATTTCCCGGTCGAACGGTTCGGGCTTGGGCAGCCAGAAATCCACTTTCAAAGCGGAGCGAGTATCAATGGCATTGAACTGGTGCGGCGACTGAAAGGCGGCGCGCACGGCGGCCTCTTCGAGGTAAAAATCTCCACTGAATTCCTGAAGAATGCGCGGCACGGCGGACGTTGGCAGTTGCACGACGAAATCCAGATGGTGCGTGGTGCGCGGAATGCCCCAGTAGTTGCTGGCCATCGAACCCGTCAGATAATACGTCACTTCCGTTCGGTTCAGCCGACGCAGACAGTCCACCAGAAGTTCGCGCTCGTTCATGCGGCGCGGGCAAGCTCGAGGCGATGACGAAGCAAACGCTCGACTTCAGCGGCGTCCGCATCCGGGTGTTGCCGACGGATGCCTTCCCGCGCGATATCGCAAGACATCGCGTGCAATTCCAGAGCGATTGCCAGCCGCTGCTCTCCGGTCATGCGGTGGTAGCGCTCAACCTGCTTTGCCAATGCCGTTGCCGCATCCATGACTCTTCCATACGCCAACTCGCCTCAGCTCACAACTTCAAATCCCGCCGGAAGGAAGCGGGCTCATTCCTCACTTTTGACACTTGCAGCCGCCTGGCGATCTGTATTTGGGATTCCCAAAGTTGCGTCGGATAGAGTTTGTGGCGAAACCACGGGGTCTGAAGAAAAGCAACTAACGTTTGCTTGTTTTCCCTGCCAGTTGAATTGAGTGGATCATTCGCCCGCGGGCCCCCGAGTCCGATGGTTGCCGGCCGCCAAGGTTTCGAGGCGATCGAGAAAGCTGCCCATGCGCGGCCGGGAATTGTATCGAAACAGCGTTTCCACCAGGCGCCGATGGACGCGGCCCCGTTGCGCCGCATACTGCACAGCCAGCCAACGGTAGTAAGTCTCCATGCTCTTCATGTTTTGCCGGAAAACGATGCGCACGAGTTCGTCGATCAGCCCGTCGGCACGTTCGTCAAAGAGCCGGCTCAAATCCGGGGCGGGCCCGCCCAGCACGGGCCGGTAGCGCTGAACAAAGACGTAAGCTCCGGGCAGCGAGCGCAGAAATCGGAACCGCGCCACATCTTCGGCCAGGCTGGTGTTGAAGCCGTACATGCAGACAAATTCCACATTGTCGCGGGCCGTGGTCTGGAGCAGCCGGTAGTGTTCGCGCATCCGCTCCAGCCCCCGGGCATCGTTCAAACTGAAATGGTAGGCGGGCCGGGTGCAGCCGACATTCGAGCAGCGGATGTGACGCAACAGCTCGGCCGCTTCCAGGGTGAGGCGGCGCAGGTCGAGGGTCTGGTTGAAGTTCACCGCCAAGTGACGCCGGGCCATTTCCTCCAGGAACCCCAGCGCCGCCGGATGAGCCAACAGATTATCGTCTAGCAGAATCAACTTGCGGCGGCCCTGCAGGAGGGTGTCCAGGTCGCTTACTTGACGCGGAGGGCCTTCCTTGACCGGCACCACGCAGAACGGGCAGCGTTGCGGACAGCCGCGCGTCAGAAAACCCAGGGCGCGATCGTCCAATTCCGGGTAGAGTGAGTAATCTGGAGCCAGATTTTCGATGGCCGACGGGAGGCGCAATTGCAGATCCACGCCCGATCCGCCGGTTTGCAGGTTATTGCCGAAAGTCCTCTCCAGAACTTCCAACCGTTTGCGTGACGTTGGCCCGGTGAACACGCAACTGGACTGCACCTCGTCACAGCGAGGCAGGGATCGGACGCCCCGGGCGAGCACGACGCGGCGGCCTCGCTCCTTCCAGTGGCGGCTGAGTTTCATCAAGGCCAGGTTGGGCAAGGTGCCGTCCACGTCCACCAGCAGGATCGTCCCTCGCCGCAGGCGTCGCGACGGAGCCGGGTCCCGGCGCGCCACCCGATCCGGAAGGTCGAGCCCTTGTCGGCGCAAGGAGACGGGGAAGCGCCGGCGCGCCGATGGAGACAACCCGACCATGAACTGGAGCTGCGGAAACCGTCTGGCCAGCAACTTGAAAAAGGAGCCCAGTCGGCGAAGGCTGCACCAGCGTTCGGGCCGGTCCAGGAGCACAATGCCCGGTTGCGCGAACGGATCGGCGACGTCCAGGCATGCCGAGGCATCAAACACGTGTCGGGCAATGTCCAGGTACACCGTCAGCGCGGCACGGTCCGCGGGGCGGATCTGCTGCCAGCGGGCCTCGAATTCAGCGTGCTTGCCGAGGCAGGCCTCGAGGTCAACGTCCATCCAGACGCGCAGGTCCGCACTTAAGCGAACCAGGAGCGCCCGCGCGCGCCCCGCCCGGTACTTGCTCTTGTGATGCAAGCGGCGCAGGAACGCTGCTGGGTCCGTCAACCGCGCCTCGCCCTGGAAAAGTCCGGCGCAACGCCGGAGCCGTTGATCGGGCAGAATATCAAAACAGTCGGTGCCGGCATGCGCTCCAATCCTCCGTCCATAGCCGAGGACGAGGCGGCCGAAATTCGATTGGCCCGACTCCGGACGACCGACCTGCGCAAGCGGATTGTGGTGGCGCATCGCGGACTTGGCCAGAGGATGGAATTCGCCGGTCGCCTCCACCGCCCAGCCCAAATGCCGACGAATCGGACTGGCCGCGCCGCGTTCCCGGGGTGCATGGCGGATCTGCACAACCTCCAGATGCGCGGGGCCACCCGCACGCTTGGGCAGTCGCGGCAAAGATCGCCGATCCAACAGGCGCACCTGCCGCTGACCCAGGCTCGTCAGCGCCAGGGCGCAGAGAAGCAACGCTGACCCAGGATCGGAAGAGAGCAGGGTCCAACTCCGAAGACGGTCTGGCCCCATTGTGAAATCGAGTTCCCGATCGCCCACGCCGCGGAGATTGCTCACCAGCAACCGTTCAATGTGCATGCCGATAATTTGTAGTGGACCCGCTGTTAGTAAATGAAAATCCAATCTTGTAGGTGCCCGGTTGGCCACCACGAAAGACGAGGCCACAACGCGGCGGAATATCGGGGTGCTGCGGCACAGACCGATGACGCGGTGTTCCCAACAAAGCGCTACCGATCCACCAGGGGGAAATCCCGCCTCGCGCCTTTCTTACCTTTGGGTTGGGGGAAAGAATTCGCACGGTGGCGTTGGGAATAGTGGCGCATCCATTCGAGGTAACGCCGGCGCTCTTCCAGGGATAAGTCGAGATTGACCCGGGCCAGTTCTTCGCCGAAGGCGCGCCGGTGATAGTCCCGCTCGATTTCGCGGAACCGTTTCACTTCCTCCGCGGTCCACTTGGAGGCTCGATAGGTCAACGGCGCACGGTTCATGGCTTCATCGCAACCAAGTGAAATATACTTCCACATTGGGCAGCCATGTCAATGCGTCCGGCGGCAAGAGACCCTGGTCCAGCAGAGCTTTCTTACTTTCCTCGATCTGCCGGCCCATTCCGAAGTCCCTCAAAGGGGTGATGGGCAAGTGAGCGGTGGCGCAGCGGACCCGGAGTTCATGATCTTCCTTCAAGGGCAACGGGGGGCCGGATCGCTCCTGGCGCACCGCGCTGACGTAAGGGCGCAAACAACGTTCCAGCAGCCCAATGCGGCGCCGATCGAGTTCCTCCCAGAGCTTACGTTCCGCGTTCAGGGCGCCGGCGATCCGGCGATCCTGTTGCAAGGCCAGTTGCAGGGCGGGACGCTGTTTGGCCACGGTCTCTGGGCAAGTGTATTGGTCGATCAGTTGCAGGAGAGTCTGCGCGTCGAAAATATGAAGCCAACCGCGATCATCCCCTGCCTCGATCATTCGGATGCCCAGGGCGGTAAGGAAACTCCAATCCTTGTCGCGGTTGGTCCGTTTCATCTCCGCGACGGTGTGCGGGCTGGCATAGAGTCCGAAAATCTCGTTCGACCACGGAGTTGACTCCCGGATCGCATGGCCGAACACGTCGAGGGTCACCGGATCGGTTTGCAGGGGCCACTCGAAGTGACTGGTCCACCCACCTCGATGCCAGCGTTCGTGCAAGGGAGGGCTGATATTGCCACGGTAACGGCATTGGAAATCAGCTATTTCAGTATGGCCAAGCAACTCCAGCAGAGTGTCAAAGGAAGTCGGATGACAAAGCAGGTCGCAATCTTTTGTGGTTTCAGCGATTCCGTAGTGTACGCAAGCCAAGCCACTGGTAATGGCACAAACGGCCCCGTGGGAGCGGAGCTGTCGCACCAGGTTTTCGTAGAACTCCTGTTGCTCGCTATCGTTCATTCCTTCGGTTTCAGACAATCTGCGCGGAAGTCTAATTCGTTTGGCGAAAAAAATCGAGTCTCGATCTTACGTTCGCCGACGGGCATGTCGAGCAATGGGTCTGGCGACACCCGGAGAAACAAAGAGGCACGGTCGCCATCGATGCAGACCTGGCCGACATGCGACGCCTGCAGGCAGCGACGCTGCAAGCGACGGCAAGCCAGTAACCCGTTGGTGGGAGAAATGATGGCTCGTCACAAATCGTCGCCTTTTAGTAGGTTCTTTCGAAATATGAAGAGAATGATTCTATTGGCAGCCGTTTCGTTATGGTCATTGACTCCTGGCGGCATCGCGGCCGAGGGAGCATCACGGCCGGCCTTTGCTGGCGCCCAGGGTTTCGGAAGCACCACTCCGGGTGGACGCGACGGGGTAATTATTCGCGTCACCACCCTCCAGGCCACCGGCACCGGCTCGTTGGCCGAAGCGCTCGCGATCAAAGGTCCGCGCCTCATTGTTTTCGAAGTGGGTGGCGTGATCGATCTGGCGGGAAAGCATCTGAACATCCGCGAACCCTTTCTGACCATCGCCGGGCAAACGGCTCCCGCGCCCGGGATCACGTTGATTCGCGGCGGCCTGTCGGTCAGCACCCATGATGTGGTGATCCAGCACATCGCCGTGAGAACCGGGGAAGCCGGCCGGGCCAAGAAGAGCAGTTGGGAAACTGACGCCATTAGCACTGCCAGCGCCACGAATGTGGTGATCGATCATTGTTCCTGCACCTGGGCGACGGATGAAAACCTGTCCGCTTCCGGACCGCGTTTTGAAGGCCGATCCCTGGCGGAATGGCAACACCACACGTCGCATCACGTCACGTTTTCACACTGCATCATTGCCGAGGGCCTTTCCCATTCCACCCACAGCAAGGGGGAACATTCCAAAGGCTCGCTGATTCACGACAACGCCACCTTCATCTCCATCATTGGCAATCTCTATGCCTCGAATATGGAACGGAATCCTCTGTTCAAAGGCGGGGTGCAGGCGGTGGCGGTCAATAATTGGATTGCCAATCCGGGACGCCACGCCATGCATTACGGATTGGTGGCCCAGGAATGGGGCACCCGCCCGCATGCTCCCGGGCGACTGGCCATCGTTGGCAACGTGTTGGAACTCGGGCCGGACAGCAAACCGGGCATGCCCTTCTTCAGCATTCGCACCCAGGATCCGTTGGAATTATTCCTGGAAGACAACCAGGCGCGGACGTTGAATGGGAAAGCTGTCCCGATGGTTGCCGGAAAATTCACCCAAGCGGTCCGCCGCCCCTTGTGGCCGGAGGGCCTGGTGGCCTTGCCGTCCGCAGAAGTGAAGGCCGAAGTGGCGCGGAATGCCGGGGCGCGCCCCTGGGACCGGGATCCCATCGACCAACGGATCGTGCGCGCCGCGTTGGCAGGCGAGGGCAAGATCATCGGCAGCGAACAAGAAGTGGGCGGCTATCCCAACCGTCCCGCCACCACAGCCCCGTTTCGGGACGAAGACTGGGACTTGGACACGCTGCAGAGGAAGACAAAGTAGAAATACATACCCTTCGAATCCTAAGCCGTCAGGGATGACAGAACATTCTGACTCTTTCCGGCACGATTTCTTTCGTCCCGGTCGGGAGTCCGGACGGTTTGCCTGCCGATTCCCACCGATGAATCGGTGGGCTATGTTCGGTCGTCCCTGACGGGACTGCGGTCGAGTCGCACCGCCGCCGGAAAACTCATCCACGATTACAGCTACTACCGCCACGACGAAGGACTCGCCGAGGCCAAACGCTGGACAAGCCCACGCAAGGCGGCTCATGACGCCGCCGGGGCATCCGCTGGCGGGTGACCGGTGCTTGCGTCCGCGCCGGCTTTCCGCGAAGGCGTGAATGTCCTGCTCGCCGGAACGGAGAAAATCCAGAAGGTCCACGCCCATGTATTTGCAGGTTTGGCAAATGCTCACGTCGGCGACGCGTGGACGGAATGTTTTTCGTCCCGCGCTCGACGCGCGTGACGGGAAGATGGGGACGCGCGGCAGCGCATCCCTACCGCACGTTGGTAGGGCGGCGCTGCCGCGCCGCCCAATCTAAACTACAGCCGCCGCGCGCCCGGCTGGCTTGAAACCGTTCGACTTCTTTTGTTTGCAGCATTCGATGTCCAATCGGTCACGGCTGAATGCCAGTGTCGGGGATAGCCTCCGCCGCCGTGGCATTCAGTTCGCTGGTGGGTAATCGGCGCTTGCGCCCGCGCCGGCTTTCCGCGAAGGCATGAATGTCCTTCTCGCCCGAACGCAGGAAATCCTTTTCCTGTAGCAGCCGACGTGAGGAGGCTCTGACTGAAAATCCAGGGCCGAATCGAAGTGAGTCTCCCGGCCTCATGTTCCAGCCAGAGCCGCCAATCCGGGCTTCAGGTTCTTCCACGGATGAAAGATGGAGCCTCCTTACGTCGGCTGCTACGGTCGAGGAGTCGGCCGACGCGCCGTGGCTCATTTCTCCGCCGCCGCATCCGCTGGCGGGGCGTTCGATTCGCAGGTGGGTGAACGGCGCTTGCGCCCGCGCCGGCTTTCCGCGAAGGCGTGAATGTCCTTCTCGCCCGAACGGAGGAAATCCAGAAAGTCCACTCCCATGTATTTGCAGGTTTGGCAGACGCTTAACAACACCAAGTAATCGCGGATGCCCTTTTCGGTCGTGACTCCCCCGATAACATGCCGAAGCTTGGCAAACGGTTTGACGGCGTGTTCAGCGTTGTTGTTGTTCCAAGGCACACCGTCGAAGCTCAGAAACGTAAACAGCTTGTCGCGGTTCTTTTCCAACCGCTCCTTGAGCTTCAGCGCTATGTTACTCTGCGGTGTCAGTTCGGAAATCTGCTGATAGAATCCATCCACAGCCGACAGATGCTTCCTCAAGAAGCGGCGTTTGAGGCCGTAACGATCAACGGATTCCACCATCGGCTTGAGCAGGACCGTAAAGGCCAATGCGAGACGCTTCAGTTCCTCATCGTAAGGGTGCTTTAACACATCGTCATTCAGGTCTCGAATGAGATGGATCAAGCACTTCTGCTGAGGGCACTGGATTGCATCGTAGGCCGCGTAGAAATCGGACACCAAGACGCCCTTGAAGTCCTTCAGCATGGTCTGGAGCAGGTCGCCCTCCCGAGTTTCGCTGAACACATAGGCAACTTCTTCCATGTTCGCAAAAACCCAGACGAATCCATCGTTGCCGCGGAGACTGATCTTCGTTTCGTCGGCGTGCAGCAGCGAGCCGCTGCAAAGCCTCTTGACCAGGCCTTCGTATGTCCCTTGGTACATCTTCGCCGTCCATTCTTTTATACGGTGCGCCATAGCTCCCGTGGGCAAAACAAATCCGAACAGCCTCTCCAAATTATGCTCAACATGTACCTGAGGCAGCCGCAGTTCGATGTTTAAGTAAAGCGCATAGGCGATGAGATCCGAGCCAAACTTACTGCGCGTCCAAGGTCTCTCCTCGGACATAAACACTGTTCCGCAACCATGACATTTGTAGCGGCAAAACAGGTATTGTATTATCGACCTCTTCACGCCATGTCGCATGAATTTGAGATCCAGAACTGTCTTGGCGTGGTTCGTGTGCTTAATAAAGTCCGATGAGTTACACTTCGGACATATGCAAGGTCTGGCGCATTCGACAATCTTGGTGGGAGGCAACACTCTCGTGGATTCCTTGCTTCGCTTGCCGATACGTTTCAAGGTCTTGCTAGACTTCACATACACCCGGTTCCGTTGGTAGTCCCAATACGCTGCATTGTTGATTGCATCCAATTCGGGGAACGCAAAGGCGTTACGCTTAAATCCGTACGGGTGCTCCCACTTCAGCTCTGTTGTGTCAACGATTCC
Organism: uncultured Verrucomicrobiae bacterium; assembly: GCA_963788655.1. GTDB lineage: Bacteria > Verrucomicrobiota > Verrucomicrobiia > Limisphaerales > JAFGQR01 > JAFGQR01. Next base: position 34,357 of record CAWBHS010000025.1, read on the forward strand.
GGCGAACACCGAGCAGCCACCTTCAGATGACACTTGATGCAACTCCGAGGTTCTGTTCGCCACCACTTCGAGTGCCCTGCAATCTTCAGCGTTGTACGTCAGAAGCCTCTGCTTCATTGATTCCGCTTTGTAGCTTGTCCAATCGTTGCGCCAAGCGATGGTTTGAATCCCCGCCGCAGTAGCGGTTGTCCAGCAAACACCAAAGATCCCGGCTATTTCCTTCAATCCATTGGAATACGCGGGAAAGTAAATCCGCGCAAAGATCACGAGCACGAGGTTCAATGCTGCCCGGATTGTTCTTGCTGCCACAGAATCTTCCGTTGGCCCTCCATATCTTTCGCCCATTCGCTGTAGAAACACTGTCTCGTAACTCCCATAGTGAATCAGCACCGGCTTCTCGACGGTTTCGAGGATGGCCAGGAATTCCCGCCAAATCTTCCCCTCGTCCGCGACGGTGTCCGCCCACAGGCTGTGCTGGACGGCGGAGTCGCCATCGCCGATGCGCAGGCCGATGAGGTAGTAGAAATCGCGGTCGGGCAGGCCCTCGACATCCAGATAGACGGGCGTGCCTTCGATCTTCAGTTCCGGGCTGCCGACGATGTGGATCTTCTGCTCCCGAATCGCCAGCGCCTTGAGCGAGTGGTGATATTTCTCGCGTTTGTCGCGCAGCCGCTTGGGCCGGCGGCGGGGCCGGAACGTGTAGGAGAGTTGCGTGACGGTGAAGATGCCTTTGCTGCGGAGTTTCTGGCGTTCCTTCGCGCTCATGCCGGCCAGCAGGCTGAGGTCGTCCTTCTCAATCGCGATCTTGCGGCAGCGGTCCTGGAATTCACACTCGGCGCAATGCCGGTTCAGCACGAGATCGGGTGGCGCATCGTTCGAGAGCAACTCGACGATTTTCGCTATCCGCTTGCGCACTTCGCCCGCCAGAGCGGAGGTCTTCACCTTCGTCACCTTGGGTTGGAGCTGCGCTTGTGAAAGCGCGGCTGATTTCTCCTCTACTGTTAGCCCCGTCGTGTGATCATTGGATTCAGCCACGCTCTCACGAGCGCAGCTACAGTCGCCGTGAATGATCTTGCCGACGGCGATGTGGCGTCCCAGTGCTTGGGCGAGCACGAAGGCATCGAAGGCCAGCAGCAGCTTGTCATCCTTGGTGAGCTTGTTGAAATAGCTGAAGCGGATGGGAATGAACTGCGCCGCCTTGCCCCGGCCCTCAGCGGGCACGCGCTCGACGGCGTGGAGGCTGGATTCCATTTCGGATTGCGGATTGCAGATCGCGGATTGAGAAATCGCAGTCGCCGAGGTCTCGAGGTTCTGGTCTTCAGTTCCGCCTTCTGCCTTCTTCCTTCTTCCTTCAATTTGAGCCTCCTTATGTCGGCTGCTACGAGGCGTTTCCGGCGTTTGCGCGACGAGGTCCACCGCCAGGCGCCACTTGGCAGTCTTCAGATGTTCCGCTGAATAATGAGCCTCGTCACCTTGGCTGCTGCGGGGCGAATGGACGGACTCGTCCGGCGGGATTTCCGCGAGCAACCACTCGGTTTGGGTGACGCGGTAGGATTCGTTTTGCGACTGGACCCATTCGGCGTAGGGGTTGCCGCTGGGCGTTTCGTTGTGGGCACGGAGCCAGCCTTTGGTTGGGCATTTCAGGAATGCATCGAAGAGGAGTGAGGTAATCTTCATGGAGAAAACTACGCCTCCTCGAACCGCTTGGCCACAAGGCCTGGTCGTTTCTCTACGAGGCTCTTTTTTAATGCAAGTTTTCCCGTATCAGCGCATTATGGACCGGCTTTTAGGCATAGGTAATGCAATGATAACCGAAAGAGAACTGCTTGCGTTGATGGCCGACTTGGAATCCGACCGGGTCGAGCGGACGATCTCCACGACGGACACATCCAAATTCCGCGAGGCGATTTGCGCGTTCTCCAACGATTTCCCCAATCACCGCCAACCCGGCTACCTGCTCATCGGCGTGGAGGACACGAGCGGGAAGGCCTGCGGTCTTTCGGTCAGCGATGCGCTGCTGCGCAACCTGGCCGGCCTGCGTCAGGACGGGGAAATCCTGCCCCAACCCGCAATGAGCGTGGGCCGGATCGCCCTCTCTGATGGTTCCGGCGAGGTCGTGGTGATCGAAGTGCATCCGTCGGATCTGCCCCCGGTGCGCTGCAAGGGCCGCATTCACATTCGCGTGGGACCGCGCCGCGCGCTGGCCAATGAGAGCGAGGAGCGGATGCTCTCGGAACGGCGCATCGCCAGCGCCCGCACCTTCGATGCACGGCCTTGTCCCGAAGCCAGCCTTGCGGACCTGGCGATTGACCTCTTCCTCAATGTGTACCGCGCCGCGGCCGTCGCCGAGGAAGTTGTCCGGGCCAACCAACGCTCGGTGGAAGAGCAGTTGGCCGCCCTGCGCTTCTACGACCTCAAACGGGACTGCCCCACTCACGCCGGCCTGCTGGCTTTCGGCAAGAATCCGCGCCATTTCATGCCCGGCGCCTATGTGCAGGACCTCAAGCTGGGGGGCGATCACCTCGCCTCCCAAGTGCTGGTTTCCCGTGAGTTTGGCGGTAACCTCCTGGGCCTCGTCCAGAGCCTGGATGCGTTGCTCGACGGCATCCTGGAAGCGCGCCCGCTGCGCGTCACGACGCTGCGCGACGAGACGGTCTGGGATTTCCCCCGCCCGGCGGTGCGCGAGTTCCTCCTTAACGCCATCTGCCATCGCAGCTATGAGTCCAATGCTCCCGTGCGGTTCCACCGCTTTCCCGGCCGCCTCGAGATCAATAACCCGGGTGGCCTCTACGGTGATGTTTCGCCGGCCAACTTCCCCCGCCAAACCGATTACCGCAATCCAATCGTGGCGGAGGCCCTGAAGGTGCTCGGCTATGTCAACCGCTTTGGCCGGGGCGTTTTGGATGCCCAAGCGGCGCTGCAACAGAATGGCAACCACCCCGCTACCTTCACCTTTGACCCTAGCTTTGTCACCGTCTCGGTCCCCAGGTCCGCGCAGTTCTGAACGTTTTCGTTGCAAGCCGAGGCCGTCAGAGAATTCACCAGATTCGCTCGTCGAGCCTGATTCCCGCAAAAGGATGGTAGGCAACCCGCGCAGAATCCGGTAAACCGTAGCGCATGAAACTCAAGTTGACGATGCGACTCACGCAAACCCTAACTGACCTGACCCATTCCACTGGCTGGCTGATGACTGCTGCCTTGGCGGTTTCAATCGCCACCTCAGGCTCGGCGCAGGAGCCTGCGGTCAAGCGCGGCGACTCGATTGCCTTCCTGGGCGACTCAATCACGGCGGCCGGTTGGAACTCACCGGTTGGCTACGTCCGTTTGGTCATGAGCGCCCTGGAGACCTGTGGCATCCAGGCGACGGCGATCCCGGCCGGAATCAGTGGCCATAAATCCAACAACATGCGGGAACGGTTGCGGCGGGATGTGCTCGACAAGAAACCCACCTGGATGACCTTGAGTTGCGGCGTCAACGATGTCTGGCACGGGGCCAACGGCGTGCCGCTCCCGCAATACCGGACCAACATCACCGCGATCATCGACCAGGCCCAGGCGGCCGGCATCAAGGTCATGGTGTTGACCTCGACCCTGATTGGCGAGGATCCGAACAATGCCAACAATCAGAAGCTCGCAGCCTACAACGATTTTTTGCGCGCGCTGGCCAAAGAGAAAGGATGCCTGCTGGCCGACCCGAATGCGGACATGCAGGCCGGCTTGGCTGCGATAGATGAGGCGACGCGAAAACAGGGGAATCAGTTTACCACCGACGGTGTGCATATGAATCCGCAGGGAAACATGCTGATGGCGACGAGCGTGCTTCGCGCCTTCGGCCTGAACAGCGCCCAGATCCTTAAAGCCAGGGAGGCATGGATATCCATTCCAAACGGCGTCAATCTCTCCGGACGGCAAGGCATCAACCTGAAGCAGTATGAGCAACTGAAGGTTTTGGCCGCCCAGCGCAAGTGTTCCGTGGATGCACTGGTCAACACGGCGTTCTCGGAGACGGTCAGCAATCTGTTGAAGGCTGCATCCCAGTAGCGCTGGAAACGACTTTGAGCCGAAGCGAGCCTATTCTTTCGCTCCCTGCCGGGTGGCGATGGGCACATACCCTGCCTCCAAGCCCGGCGGCGGGGTGACAATCAAGGCCGGATCAATATCCGCCAGTTTTCCAATCGCGGGTGGCGGCAGGTAGTCGCGGTCTTTCGTCCAGTTCCGGTGGAGTTTTTCCACCCGCGCCTGCAGGCTCTCCCGCTCCTTGATCCGTTAAATCGGCGTTGAGCAAGGCAGGCTGGTCGGCGAATCGATACCAGTAGTACGTCACCACGCTGCCGTCGCCCGGATGCGCCTGGAAAGGTCCTGCCACGGGGCCAGGCTTCTTCCAGCAACTCTCGGCATCGTCGGGAGTGACGTAGGGCTCGGGGCGATCCTCGCGGGGCCGATTAAAGCGAACTGCGGCCAGACCCGTTTCAGCCGGAACGTCTTCGGGCTGCACCGACAACCCACTCCGCCTTCTGTTATCATCTTGTCACCAGGTGAAAGTATTCGGGGAGCGTCACCAGCGGGCCATCCTTGGAATCGTTTTCGTCACCAGTTGGTCGTTCCATCGGTACCCGAAGGTAGTGTGGATCAGGCGCCATGGGCGTCGCAAAAGAATTCCAGGCCAGAGGCACCTTTTCTTCCTTGGGGGTCGAGGGCGTATAGATCCTCCAGGTGGCCCCGCCTCGTCCGGGAAAGGTGTGCACGACTGGCCGCCTCGGGATCGATGACGCCGCTGGCCGGGGCCCCGCCTTCAAACCAGGCCTTCACGGCATCCCAGAGCGCCTTCTTGTTGTAGGAGGTAACGCGGTGCACCACCACCGAATCGCCCTCCGGCCCGCGGGGGAACGAGGTCGGGGCGATGCGGGCGTAGGTCTCCCCGTTCTCGTCCGTGGACTGGACGCTGGGGACATACTGGGTTTCCATCTGCAACGCCCGATTGGGCTCGGAGGGACGGGTATCCAGAAACATTCCCGCCAGGCGTGGGTCGTCCACCGTCGCGCGGGACCAGAAATAGGGGGTGAAGAAGGCAACCGGGCCTTTGAAGTTTCGCGTGTTCAGAAACAAGGTCCAGCAGTTGTTCCCGGTCGGAACGTCTTTCCCGGCGGTGGTGGATTTGGCTGCGGTGAGCGGAAGCGGCAGGTAGCCGTAGCCGAACAGTTCGCCGCAGGTGCCTTGTTTCAGATTCAGGCCATCGGGAGGCCACAGCACCCAGGGACTGAGTTGGGCCACCCCGTACTTGCCTTTGGGTTTGTCCCAGTCCCTGCCTTTGCCGGCCCCGGGGCCGTTGGCCCATGCACTGAAATTCAGGGCCACCCCGCCCATGATGAACTTCGGCGTTTCGGTGGCAAACCGCGTGTCACGCCACCAGCCCAGGCCGCCCTCGATATCGGAATAGAGCTTGTCCGGTCTGGGACCGTCATACTGGGCGAACATCCAGGTGCCGAACAGACCGGTTTGAAAACGATGTCCCGGATATTCCTTCAACAACGGCCAGGCGGCCACATACATGGAGAACCCGGCGTTATACGTCTCGGGAACTTTCTCGTTGGGGACGAGCAGGTAGCCGGCCATCTCTCCTTTCTGAATTTGTTCGCCGGCTTGAACCGGCACAACGTCCACCGCGCCAGCAAGCGCGATCGCCAACGGCAGGGCACTGAGAGTCAGCAATGTTCGGTGCATGACCGAATGTCATCACGACGGAGAATCAAAGGCAAGCGCGATGGCGAATATCGCGGCGGTTCACTCGAACATGCGGACCAGATTCTTTGCGCTCCAATCCTGCAAGTCCGGACAATGTGAGTTCAGCAATTCTCATAGGGAACAGATTGGGACGCGGGTGAGGGCACCCGGCCTACGGGGAAAAAGCGCGTGATCCTGTAGGCCGGGTGCTCCCACCCGGTGGATTCGGGGAAAGTGTCGCTGAAGTGTTGCACCCTCAGCCCACGCCTCACGGCGTTCCTCTCCCAAACCATTCGGCCAGCGGGTAAATCTGCCGGTTCAGTTCGCGCATGGCCTCGATAAGGTCGGCGTAGGGCTCGAAGTTGTCGTCCACCAGGCCGTGGTGGGTGTCCTTTTCCCGGGCGGCGTATTTGAACCAGTGCCAGCCCACGCAACCCGGATGCTTGAGCAGTCCCAACGTGAAATTTTGATAGAAGAGTCCGCGATCACGATCGGATTGAACGCGAAATCCCGCACCGCCGGTGACGGTGTCTTTGGCCGCAACCGCCTTGGCATACCACTCGGAAATCTGGAAGGGCCGTCCGGAACTGCTCACCCAGCGGTCCAATCGTTCCGGTTCCACGGACCAGCGGTGGTAGTAATTCACTGACATCACATCCACGCCCTGGCTGCCTCGAAACACCGATTCGCGAATGGTCCGACCATGAATGCGGCTGCCCAGGTAAAGATGATTGGGATCGTGTTTCTTGATCGCCCGACTGACGAGGCCGTAGTAGCGGCGGGCAAGGAATTCGAGGAAGGCATCCTGATCCGCACCAGTGATGGGGCGCTCGGGATGGCCCACCGCACGGTCTGCCCACCAGGCGGCGGCCGCTTGATGGCCGGGATCCGTTGCCGGCAGGGCCAGATAATTGTTCAGGGCGTCGGGCCGGAACGGCAGTTCGTTGTCCGAGAAATGGCCCAACAGCCAGGGATCGTCCCGCGTCGCTGCCAACTGCCCGGCATGCCGATCGCAGAACGACTCGAACTCCGGATCGAACACCGGCATGCACTGGTTGGGAAATCCTTTACTGCCGTCCCGGGCGGAGCGCTGGTTTTTGTAAGTCAGCATGAAGTTCCAGCGTGGCGTGTAGGGCATTCGCGATTCCGATTTTCGAAATGCTGGCCACTCCGACCAGCAACCCAGCGTGTTGAATCCCGCCGATCGCAGGAGCTGGCCGGTGGCGCGAACCCAGTTCTCCACGCCACCAAACTTGGCTCGAAGTTGCGCATCGCTGAACTGGCTTTGGTTCACCGAACACAATCCCACGGAGAGGAACGGATGGCCGTGCGGATCCAGCAGCCACCAACGCCCTGACCGCTTTCCCGTGCGGAAGAAGCCGGTCGCTGTCTCTCGCCACGGGCTGTTCTCCCAGCCGCCGTATTCGCAAAGGACCACGTTCGTCGCCGAAGTGAATTCTTCCAATTCGCGCAGCGTGAGGGATTGCTCGGTGGTCCATTTTCCTTTGGCCAGAACCGTGGCCGAAGCCGCGCGACCGATTACAGCCGACAGACCGAGGATCCCGGCGGCCAGGACCATCCGTTTTACTAACGGCAGCGTTATGGACAGGAAAGAACGCTCCGCCGCCCCGCAGTTCAAAGAGAATGGTTTTTCCATCATGGTCATGGGTGGGCATCTTCCGCCTGGCGCCGGCGGATTCAAAGTGATTTCTCGCCAGTGTTCCGGCGCTTGAGGGCAGGGGGAGCGGTTGCTGCCGTTCCGTTGCCGACCTGCCGTAATCCCTGACCTCAAGGTCCATGACGCACCGCGCGCCAAGTCTCCAGGAAGACTGCCGTTAGGATGATGCCACCACCGAGCATGGTGCGCGGCGTGGGAATTTCGCTGAGGAGCACGGCCGCCGAAATCGCACCGTAAATGGGAAGCAGCGTGGCAATGACACTCACTGTTCGCGTGGTCAAGTGACGGAGGGCATTGGTGAACAGGGTTTGGGGAAGCGCTGTGAACGCAATGCCCAATACCAGGATTTGCAGCCATGAGACGCCGGAAACGGGTTGGCTCGCGGTCAGCAGAAACGGCAGCAGAATGACGCCACAGGTGAAAAACTGGTACACCATGATCCGGCTGCTGGGATGCGTACGAAGCAGATAACGGCTCAGCAGGTTGCGTGCGGTGAAGAAGACGGCCGAAAGCGTTCCCCAGAGAACGCCCCGAGTGATGTGACTGTCCAAGGAAAACTCCGGCACGAGGATGACAATGCCAGTGAACACCACCAAGGCGAGGCCGAGATCCAAAGCGCGAACGGGTTCTTTGAACAACAGAGGTTCCACCAAGGCGGTCAGGACTGGGTAGGTGTGAAGGGCAAGAATCCCTATGGCTACCGTGGAAACTTGAATCGCGTGGAAGTAGGTGACCCAGTGGGCCGCCAGTACGAGCCCCACCGCGATCAACATCCACCAATCACGCCAGGAGCCCACAGCCAACGTCTGGCGTTGCCGTCGGACTACCGCCAAGAGCACCATTCCCGCAATCAGGGCCCGCAGGCCTGAGATTTGGAAGGCCGGCAAACTAATCCACTTGGCAAACAAGCAGGTGCCGCCCCAAAGCAGCACGGCGCTGTTCAATTGGATCAGGCTCGTTTGTCGCTCATTCATGGAAAGTGATCCGTGCCGCTCACCCGCGGTCGGGAAAGCTGTGCATCTAAAGAGATCACCGCCAAGGTTTCAAAAATCCAATTCAATATCGAGAGAATAAAGGCAGGGCAGCCGGAATTGGCTGACCTGCTGCGCTTAATTCAGTTATCGAACGAGCAAAGAACCGGGATGGGCTACCGAACAACGCTAAAACCGGTTGAGCCGAAGCGCATCATTGCGTTTGTGCGCAATCGGAACCATGACGTCCGCGGCCACGGGCATTGCTTTGATGCGCCCTCCCTGCCATTCTTCCCGCGGCATTTATGAGATCATTTCAACCCGAAATCCAAAATCGCTTGGCCAAGGCCAGCGAAGGTCGCGAAGAGGGCATGATTTGTTCCGTTCGCTCTTCATTTCTTTCCTTGCGATCACTGGCCGGCACAATTCTTGAATACGCTGTTACCTTGATTGCCTTCGGCAATTTCCACCTCGGCGTTCCAGTTCGATTGCCAGTTTCGGTTTTGCTGGCGTTGGGAATGCTCCCCCTCTTCGCCGAGGCGGATACCACGAATTGGAACCAGTTCCGGGGGCCGAATGGGTCCGGCGTAGCCAACACCTTCAAACCGCCCGTAAAGATTGGGGTCGATCAAGCCGCCTGGAAAACACCACTGCCGCCGGGGAAGTCGTCTCCAGTTGTTTGGGGTGACCAAGTTTTTCTGACCGGAGTCGAAAACAACCGGCTGGTGACCCTGGCGCTGGATGCCAAATCAGGAACGGTCTTATGGAAAAAGTCGGCCCCGGAAGTCCACTTGGAATCCGTCCACAAAGCCAACAGCGCCGCCGCCGCCACGCCTTGTGTGGATGCGAATCAGGTTTACGTTTATTTCCCTTCGTACGGATTGCTGGGCTACGACCACGAAGGCCGTGAACAATGGCAGAAACCGATTCCCAGGCCGCAGAGCATGTACGGCGTGGCCACGTCGCCGATCCTGCACGAACAACGGCTCATCCTGGTCCTGGACGACGACGCCAACCTGCCCGGCAGCAAACTCAGCCGGTCCAAAGTCATCGCCCTGGACAAGGCCACGGGAGAAGTGGTTTGGGAAACGCCCCGGCCCTACAATCGCGGCGCCTGGTCCACGCCGATGATCTGGAAGCACGAAAGCGGAATCGACCTGGTGGTGCTCGGCAATGGGCGGGTTTATGGCTACGATCCGACGACCGGCGCCGAGGAATGGTACGTCACTGGTTTTGCCCGCGAGCCCATCGCCGTGCCGGTCGCGGGCGAGGAACAGCTTTATGTCTCCGTGTCGATGCAGGGCGGACGCGGCGACGTGAACTTGGACCCGGAACCTTTCTGGAAGGCGATGCTCCACTTCGACCGTAATGGTGATGGGCGAATTGGACGGGACGAGATCACCCAGTATTTCACCCTGCCCTTCCGACCCGAACTGCCGCCCGAACATCCGGGTTTCGGATTGCCTTTGCCCAGTGATCCAGCCCGGCGCCGGGAAAGTCAGGACAAAATTTTTGGTTGGCGCGACAAGAACAAGGACGGTTTCTGGACCAAGGAAGAGTTTACCACCGACATGACCGTTGGCTACGGCCGACCCAACCTGATGGCAATTCGCCCGGGCGGCAAAGGTGACATTACCGAATCGCACGTGGGCTGGGACCTGCGCAGTGGCATCCCGGAGATTCCTTCGCCCATCTTCCACTCGGGCCGGCTCTATCTGGTCCGTGATGGCGGGATTCTCAGTTGCGTGAACGCGGACACCGGCGAAGTCATTTATCGCGAACGTTTGGGAGCCGCCGGCCAATACATTGCCTCACCGGTGATTGCCAACGGCCACTTGTATCTCATTTCCTCGAAGGGAGTGGTCACCGTTGTGAAATGTGGGGACAAATTCGCGATCGCGCATCAAGCCAATCTTCAGACCTCCGTGGCGGCCACCCCAGCGATGGATAATGACACCCTTTATGTGCGAACAGAAGAAGCCCTGCTGGGGTTTCGTTGACCGCGTATCGGTTTGACCATTGATGAGCGGGATGGGGTGAAAGGTCTATTCGTCGTGCCCGCATCCAGCACCTTGGCGATGTTGGGATGGTCCATCATCGCCAGCGCCCGCCGCTCGGCCTCAAACCGCGCGATCACCTGCTTGGTATCCATCCCCAGCTTGATGACCTTCAGCGCCACGCGACGCCGGATGGGGATGGTCTGCTCGGCGACATACACCACGCCGCAACCGCCTTCGCCGATTTTTTCCAGCAGCTTGTAACGCCCGATGGTCTGGCCCACCGCTTCGTCGGGCGCATCGGCGAGGTCGAGCTTGATCGTGCGCTGGGTTGCTTCGGCTTGCCTCGCCAGCAGCGTTTCCGGCTGTTCGTCTGCAGCGAGCAGGGCTTCGAGGCGTGCGCGCAGGGCGGTATCGTTACGGCACTCGCGGTCGAGCCAAGCCGCGCGCGCGGCCGCAGGCTTCGTGAGCGCAAGTTGGAACAAGAGTTCTTCGCGGGAAGGAATCATGGGGTACGGATTCCAAAATGGCTGGCGGCGGCATTTGCAGTGGAAATTGACGTGTCGTTCAGCCGGCAAAGCCACGCGACGAAGGGATAACTACGGCCATTCAACACCCGACCGATAAAAGTGGAGCGAACCAAGAAATGGTAACTGGCAAACAGGACCGCGAAGGCCACAAAGAACCAATCGGAGAACCGGTGGGCGGACGCATCCATGAGAGGCGCGCCAAACGAGGCGGGAACAGACGCTGCAGGCCGCATGAAAGACGACGACGACAAAGAGCGCGAAGGCGCGTGTGGCGTCAAGGGCGTGGAAACGTTCGGATTGAGGTGAGGCGTTCATTGGTTGATTGCCTCCGGTGGAAGTTCGATTCCTTTGGCGGTCAGAACCGCAGCCGCCCAGTGACGCCCGTTGCGTTCGGATAAGTATTTGCCGACGATTGCGCTTGGCGCAGTCCCGATTGGAGGGCCGGCTATTTTTCTGTTCCAGCCGGCGAGAAATGCCGCCTTGGCTTCGTCCTTCCGGCCCAATTCCGCGAGTGCGACCGCGCGAGTGTATTGATGTCGCTCTTCGCTCAGAACCTGCCGATGGACCAACGCCGCGATGCCGCGGAGATCTTTCGTCTCCTCGAATTTTTTGATGATATCGAGGGCCTCCTGAAATTTGCCGGCGTAGATGGCGCGACGAGCGTCACCCATCAACGCGAGGACGCTCCACCAGCCATACGAAGCGTTTTCCAATCGCTGGCGAATGGCATCCGTCACCTCGTCGAGTTCCTGGGATTGGGGCCGGAGCGTCAGGATCTCGAAGAGTCACAAGGCGCTCTGGTTGTCCGCGGTGCTGAGGTATTCGTAGCCCTTTTGAACGAACCGGAAGTAGGTTTTGGAGTCGCCGCTCGCGGCTGCGGCCAGTGACCCCAATCTCCACATCTCACTGCTCGCGCCGTTCTCGAGTCCGCTCTCGATAAGCGAGTCCTCGGCGTCTTTCCAACGACCTTGCGCGAGTCGCACCTGCGACGTCAGGATTTGCAGTCTCGACCGGTCGGCTTCACTCCAGGCTCTCGCGGTGTCCTCAAGCTTTCCAATCAGTCGTTCCGCTTCATCGAAGCGTTCCGTTCCGCAAAGCGAATCTACGACGCGCCCGGCGAAGAGAAAAACCCGTTGAGGGTGGCTGTTCGAAGGGACGAGGTCCAGAGCCCTTTGCGCGGAAGGCAGCGCCTCGGCATATTTGCCCTGCAGCAGGAGCACGTTGGCAAGTCTGGCCGTTGGACTTTCCCTGGTGAGGTTGATGCTTCCCTCCAATGTCGGGTTCAGGGCGAACGCTTCCCGCGCCAACCGCTCCGCTTCACTCAAATTCCCCGCGATGATGTGGGCATCGCTTTCCATGATGAGCGTTTCGACGATCAGGTCGGTGGGCTTGCGGTGTCGCACTCTCCATCTGACTCCGAAGACTTCGCAAGGCACGCGTGCCGCCGTCGAAGTCATCATTGATCGCGTGCATCCCGGCTGCCGAAATGCGGAAGATATGCCGTTCGGAAAACGACAGGTCCCCGTCCGTCAATTGAGGCAGCAATTCCTCCATGCGCCGGATCTGCTCGAGCGCTTGATCCAGTTCGAACAGCCCCCCGCTTTGGAACTGCCGGCCCAGCGCCCGGCGGACCGTGAATTCCGCGATGGGGGATTCCTTGAGGTGGAGCGACAGCATTCGATCCGCCGAATCCGTCACCGCGCGGATGCCGGTGCGGTTTCCCTGCTCAAGCAGATCGGGAACGACGTCGTCCAACATTCCCTCGACAACCGCCGCGGTGGATTCGGCGCGGGCTTTCGCCAAGTCGGCGGTCTTCTGCATTTCAGCCCTGGCCCGCTCTGCATTGCGTGCACGGCTTTGCCCAATCAATCCAAGAACTGACGCAACCAGACCAATCAGCAGCGCAATCATGACCGCCGCTGTCGCCGCAAACCCGACCTTGTGCCGCCGAACCGTTTTTTGAAATTCGTAGAGCTTGCTGGGTGGACGGGCGACGACCGGTTCGCTGTTCAGATGCCGCTGGATGTCCGTGGCCAGCCCGTTGGCGGTCTCGTAGCGCCGCGTCCGGTCCTTCTCCAGGCACTTCATCACGATCCAGTCCAGATCGCCGCTCGAGCTGGTGCATCAGCTTCGACGTGTCGGCGGAGCGGCGCTTGGCTGTCGTGGTCAGTTCGTCGCCTCTGCAGCGTCGCGAGCTTGGTGCTGGGCCGCACCGGTTCCTTCTCCCGGATCGTCTTGCGCATCGCGTCAATGCCCGACGCCATCAGCTCCTTCGCATCGAACGGCGTCTTGCCGGTCAGCAATTCGTAGAGCAACACGCCCAGGCTGTAGATGTCGCTGCGCGTGTCAATGTCCAGCCCGCTCATCTCCGCCTGCTCCGGACTCATGTAGGCCGGCGTGCCGATGAACTGATGCAACTGCGTGAAAACCGTCTTGTCCGTCAGCCGGCCTTCCGTGGCCTTGGCAATGCCGAAGTCGATCACCTTGGGCACCGGCACGCCGTCGTGCAGCGTGACCAGGATGTTCGACGGCTTGATGTCGCGATGGATGATGCCCTTCTGGTGCGCGTGCTGGATGGCCTGGCAGACCTGGATGAACAGGTCCAGCCGTTCCTTGGTGGTCGAGATTGTTCTGGTCGCAGTAGTCGGTGATCTTGATGCCCCGCACCAGTTCCATGACGAAGTAGGGCCGGCCCGTCTCCGTCGCGCCCGCATCGAGCACCTTGGCGATGTTCGGATGATCCATCATCGCCAGCGCCTGCCGCTCGGCCTCGAACCGGGCGACGACCTGCTTGGTGTCCATGCCCAGCTTGATGACCTTGAGCGCCACGCGGCGGCGCACCGGTTCGGTCTGCTCGGCCACATAGACCACGCCGCAGCCGCCTTCGCCCACGCGCTCCAGCAATTTGTAGCGCCCAATCGTCTGGCCCACCGATTCATCTTGCGGTTCAATCCCACCGTCAACCGGCACCGTGGAAACGTCCGCCTCGGCCAACTCGGAGGCGGGCAGATCATGCGCGGCCAGCAAGGCATCAAGCCGTTGGCGCAGGGCGGCTTCGCCGTGGCAGGCCCCGTCAAGGAACACAGCCCGTTCCTCGCGCGGGTCGTTCCAGTGCCGCGGCGAAGAGCGCTTGTTCCCGTTGTTGTCGGCCGGTGATTTCCGGTGAATTTCCGTCCATATACCCTCTAATGCGGATTTCGTGAGCGAAAAGTATGGATCAATCTTTGGGAAGTTTGTTTTCTCCGCGCAACTCCACCGACAGCCAGGCCCGCGCGTAGGCCCACCACTGCTTGGCGGTGGGCACGGCAATCCCCAACGCCCCCGCGGTTTCCTCGAAATTCATCCCGACAAAATAACGAAGCTTGACCAGTTGGGCCTTGCGGGGATCGATCTCGGCGAATTTATCGAGGGCTTCATGGACCCGCAGCAAACCATCATCGTCGTTCGTTGGCGAAGGGATATCCAATTCGTTCAGATCGACCGGCTGGTCGCCTCCCCCGCGCTTGGCGGCCAGCCGGCGGCGGGCCCGATCGACCAGAATGCGCCGCATGGCTTCGGCGGCGGCGGCGAAAAAATGGCCGCGATTTTCCCAGCGGGTCGGGCCGTCAGCTCCGAGGCGCAACCAGGCTTCATGGACGAGGGCGGTGGGCTGCAGGGTGTGCCCGGCCGGTTCGTTCGCCATCCGCGAGGCCGCCAAAGCGCGCAACTCTCCGTAAACGAGCGGCAACAACGCATCCGCGGACTTCGAGGCCCCCGCGTCGATGGCCGCCAGCAACTGGGTCAATTCGCCGGGCATGATGCTCGACGATAGATCGTCATCGCGGATTGTCGAGCCCGAACCGGTTCCAGCCCGACCCCGATAAACCTATTTTCAGCAAGTGAGAGAAGTGTCGCATCGTTCGCCATGCATTCGGTGGTTGGTTTAGGAAGGGGGAGGACCTTGGTCTTGAACAGCGCCTCAGCTTCACGCTGCCGGGACTCGGCTGGCTTGACAAATCTTCAACCCCGGGCTTCCGCGTTTCAGACATGCGCAACGAATTAGTAACGCCGCTGGGGGCCGCCCTCCAGGAATTGGCCGAGGCGCAAGCGGCGGCGCGCGATTTTAATCAATCCAAGCAACAGTTCCTCAATACCCAGGATGGTCTGCGACTTCAATACCAGGCACGGCTGAACGATCTCGGTAACGAGCAATCCGGCGAGATTCAACAACAGTTGTTCAATATCCAGGCGGAGCAGATCAATCTCAACATCCGGGAACTCAAGGTGAAGCGCGTCCCATCGGAAAACGAATCCAGTTTGCCGGATGAAATCGGCGGCTTCGAACGTTTGCCGGGAGCGTGTCGCTTCGAAATCCGTCGGTTGCTACGGACGTCTGAAGGTCGTAACGGAGTCGGTCAATGCGCCGGTGCTATCTTGGGTCGGCAGAATTCTTCCTTGCGGGCGCGCTGCGACCGGATTGCTTGGTTTCCTCGAGTGCGGTCTTGCGTTCCCGCACCATGTCTGAATGCACTCTTCCACGTTCCGGGAATCTTCATTCTTGACGCCGAGGACGGTGTGCGAGTTGTATGGTTGCTGACACCGGTGCCGGTAAGGCAGCCGATATTGCATTTTTAAACACCAGGACACTTTTCCAACGATATGAAAACGATTGTCAAAGCGAGTTCCATCTTGCTGACCGCCTCCGTGTCCCTGCTGCTGGTCGGCGGCTGGGGTTGTTCGCGCAGCGCGAAGATGACGCGCCACCTCGAACAGGCCAATCAATATTACCAGGCGGAAGAATACAACAAGGCCGAACTCGAATATGTCAATGTGCTGCGATTGGCGAAGAAGGAGAACCCCGAGGTCGTCCGCCAATTGGGGCTCATTTACTTGGCGCAGGGCAAAATACCGCAGGCCTTCCGCTTCCTCGACAAGGCCAAGGAGTTGAATCCGGACGACGTGGCGACTCGCGTCGGACTGGCACGAACTTATCTCACCTATCGGCAGGTGACCAACGCGTTGGGTGAACTCGATTTTGTTTTGCAGAAGCAACCGACCAACGAAGTAGCCCTCGAGTTGCTACCGGACAC
This sequence comes from uncultured Verrucomicrobiae bacterium, assembly GCA_963788655.1. GTDB lineage: Bacteria > Verrucomicrobiota > Verrucomicrobiia > Limisphaerales > JAFGQR01 > JAFGQR01. The sequence continues at coordinate 50,323 of CAWBHS010000025.1, forward strand.
GATCACCTCGACCAATGACGTGACGGAAACGTTCCAACGACTGGAAAAACTCCGGCCGCAAGCGGAGAAAACGGCGGGTTTCCATATTGCGTTGGGGAAGCTCTACTATCGCATCAAAGACACGAAGCAGCGGAAGCTTCCCTGCAACGCGCGCTGACGCTGGATCCGAAATCCAGTTCCGCGCATTGGACCATGGGGGGCCTCTATCTGATGCGGACCAATGTCGCTAAGGCCGAAGCAGAGTTCAAAAGGGCCGAAGAACTGACCCCCCTTCGGTCAAGTCAACGGTTGAATTATGCCAACTACAAAATCATTTCCGGTGACACGGAAGGCGGCAAGCGTTTGCTGGAAGAAATGGTTCAAAACATACCGGACTATTTGCCCGCGTTGACCCGCTTGGCGAGCCTGGCGCTGGCGGAAACCAATTACCCCGAATGCCAAACCTTGGTGGACAAGGTGATCAAGCAGGATTCGATGAACCTGGACGCCACCATGTTAAGCGCCCGCCTGAAACTGGTGCAAAACCAGCCGGACCAGGCGATCACCGAACTGGAAAAAGTGCGGGAGATGTATCCGCGTTTTCCGTCGGGATATTATCATTTGGGAGTCGCCCAACTCATGAATAAGGAAGTGGATAAAGCCATCCGCAGCTTGAATCAGGCGGTGACATTGAATCCATATTACGCCGAAGCTGTGTATCTGTTGGCGGAGTTGCAAATCCGGACCCGCGATCTGGCTTCGGCGGTGACGGTGTTGGCCGCTTTTCTGGAGCATTACCCGCAGGCCAATCGCGCGCGCTTTCTGCTGGCGCAAGCCTACCAGGGGCTGGGTCGGGGAGAAGAATCTGTCGCGATTTGTCGCGATCTGATCGAAAAACCGATCAAAGACCCGCAGATTCCGCTCCTCGCGGGATTGGTGTCGCGCCAACAAACCAATTACACGGCTGCCCGTGGTTTTTTTGAAAAGGCCCTGGAGTTTTCGCCGGGCTATTTGCCCGCCATTGACCAACTCGTAACGCTGGATGTGCAGGACAAGCAATGGAACACCGCCTTGCAACGCGTCCAGATGCAACTCGCCAAACAACCGAAATCGGCCCAGCTTGAATACTTGCTGGCCAACGTGTACCTGGCAAAAGGTGACGCCGCCCAAGCGGAGGCGGCCCTTCTGCGAAGCGCTGAACGGAATCCTCAGGCCAGCGGTCCTTACATGGCCTTGGCACGGTTGTACCTGCAAACTAAACAAACGCCCAAAGCACTGGCCAAACTTGATGAGAAGCTGACCCTCAATCCCAAAGACCAAACCGCCCTGTTGCTCAAAGCGATGATTCACGAAAGCCTCGGGGAATATCCGCTGGCTCGGGATGCCTACGAGAAGCTATTGGACATCAATCCCAAATCCAGCGTCGTGTTAAACAATCTGGCTTATCTTTATCTCCAGCATTTCAACGAGCTCGATAAAGCCTACGAATTGGCCCAGCGTGCTCGCCAGAGTAATCCCAATGATCCCGCCATTGCGGACACGCTGGGCTGGATTCTCTTCAAACGTGGCGAGTATGCCAATGCATTGCCGTTGTTGGGGGAGAGCGCCCAAAAACTGACTGATGAACCTGAAGTAATCTTCCACCTGGGGATGGCCAACTACATGTTGGGCAAAGAGAAAGCGGCTCAGACCGCCTTACAGCAGGTCGTCAAATCCACAAAGGATTTTGTTGGCAAAGAGGAAGCCCAACGACGATTGGATCTCCTGGCGATTGACGCTGCTACGGCCGATGCGAAATCGACTGAGCTGCTGGAAAAGGCACTGAACGACAAGGCCGGTGATCCGGTGGCGGCCCTCCGTCTGGGCACCATTCATGAGCGGGCAGGCGCCTTCGACCAAGCCAAAGCGGTCTATGAACAGGCGCTCAAAACCAGCCCCCAGGCGGTGTCAATTCTTTTGAACTTGGCAGAACTCGAGGTGCAACATCTTCAAGCCCCGGAGCACGCCTTGGAATTGGCCAAGCGCGCCAGCAGCTTGGTTGAGGGAGATCCGCGGACCACTTGGCGGTTGGGCCGCATAGCCTTTGCCGCCAAAGACCACCAGTGGGCGTTAAGCTTGCTTCAAAACTGCGCGCCGGCGCTCGAGGGGAATGGGGATGTTCTCTATGATTTGGCCTGGAGCTACTACAGCGTCGGGCGCGTGTCGGAAGCTACGCTCAACATGCAACGTGCCTTGCGGGCCAAACCGGCAGCCGCCAAAGCCGACGCTGCCAACCGTTTCTTGGTGATGGTCGAACTGGGCACTGACTCGGCCAAAGCCCAGCAATCCGCCGCGCTGGTGCAAGAAGTCCTGAAGCAGGAGCCAGATTACGTGCCTGCCTTGATGGCCTTGGTCCTGATTTCTCAGCAGCAAGGCAATACCGCGGCTGCGAAACAGGCTTGTGAACACGTGCTAACGCTCTTCCCACTTTTTGCGCCGGCGGACAAACAACTGGCCATGCTATATCTGCGTCCGCCCGTTGACTTCGAAAAG
>CAWBHS010000026.1:0-118903 GCA_963788655.1 uncultured Verrucomicrobiae bacterium
CGGGACGGGCGTGGAAACCAGCCAACTGGAACGAGGGTATCGGCTGGAGGCGCTGATTGCGGTACTGGCGGTCGTGGCGGTGCGGTTGTTGAGCACCAAGCTGCTGGCGCGCAGTCGCCCGGAAGGCGTGGAAGCGGTGGAGAGTTTTGGCCCCGAAGCGGTGGCCATTTTGGAACAGAAACTCGGCCGGCCCCAAGCGGGATGGACCAACCAAAGCGTTTTGGTCGCGACCGCGCGACTGGGCGGGTTCGTGGCGCGCAAGGGCGACGGGCTGCCCGGCTGGCAGACCATCTGGCGCGGTTGGCAGCGATTGATGTGGATGTGTGACGGAGTAGAAACTTTAAACGGAGGATGAAAAGTTGTGGGTAATGACAAGCACCTTCAGCCCATCCTTCCGCAACCGCTCGGCCAGCGGGCGCACGGCCGGCTTGTCCTTCGAGCTGTGGCTCAGGAAAACGTCGTATTGGAAGTCGCCGGGCATGGTTATTCCCCGTTGGGCCGGGCCTTTTGTGCGACAGCCAGGATGGGGTCCAACTTGGCAGTGACTTCGGGGGCCAGCTTGTCTTTAGGCACCAGCCCGGCGAGGACGTGATAATCCGTTTTTCGGAGCAGGTTGGGCAGGGCCAATTTTTTGAAAAATCGCTCGAATACAGGATCGAGGAATTCGTCGCTTGCCTTGATGTCGTCCGACCACGGGCTCGGCTTGCCTAAGGTAGCGAGCGCGGCGGTCACTTCAGCGATGCATTCGCGCATGACTTGTTCCCGACGCGCGGCTTCGGCCCTTCCGAAAAGATCGTCCGGCTGATCGTGACACGCGTAGGCGAGCAGGACGTCCTCCTGGCAGAGGTAGTTTTCGATCTCACGCCGCTGCCACATCATCTCGGTGAGGGGCGTGCCCGATTGCAGCGGCCTTTCGAGTCGGTCAAACAGCGCGACGCCGACAAGATCGGTGCGGGCTTCTTGCAAGGCAAAGAAATGTTCCCGGGCGCGGCTGGGCAGGTTCGTCGTGAGGTAATGAACGAAAGGCCGCTCCAGTTCCTGGGCAGCCGGGTGGTCCAGGATGCGGGCAAAGGCCCGCAGGATGGCCAAATCCGTGGAGCCTTCCAGATAGAGTACCCAGCCTTTCAGGTCCGCCTGGTAGTAGTGGTCAAATCCAATGTCCGTCAGCGCTTTGACGACCTGTTGTCCGCGATCGTCCATGCGGTGGGGTCGCCCGACAAACGCAATGACAACGTCCCGGTTGGCGGCCTCATTGAGCACGACTTCCGAATGGCTGGCCGCGATGACCTGGGAGCCCTGCTGCGAGGCCACGTCCGTGAGGAGTTGGTAAATCTGGCGCTGGCGCAGGACTTCGAGGTGGGCGTCAGGCTCGTCCAGCAGGAGGACTGTTTTGGGATTGGCGTAGAGATGGGCCAGCAAGAGCAGCGTCTGCTGCAAGCCGCGCCCGGCGCAGGAAAGGTCCAAGAGCGTACCCTGAGCGTCTCGATAGGCCATGGTAATCTCCGCCCTCTCCAGCAGCTTGGGCGGTTGGAGGTCCACGCCGAACAGAGCTTGGAGGTGGGCGCAAACCTCGGACCAACCGGCGGCGCTGCCGGGTTGATTGTACAGTTGATGGCAGAGGTTGCGAAGCACCTGGGCGGTTTCACCTTGGCCAATGAGAAACCCGATTTCGCCGGGCTGCTTCAGGAACTCTCTGTCCGTCAATCCCGACATCGGTGGGAGAAAGGCGCATCGCGAGTCACCGGCCTCGGGAGGAACCGCCATGCGCTGAGGCTGCTTCACTTCGGTGAGTCGCAGAGGGCGGCAATAGAACGACTCTTCGTTGGCGTAGTCGAATTCCAATCCACAACTCCACGCCTTTCCGCCGTTTACACCGTCCACGATGATGTCGATGCGGACGTTTTGAGTCTGCGGCTTGCCATTGACTCGCCGCACATCACGCACATGAAGGTTCCGCCAAAGAAGGTTCGCCGTTGGCACCGGAATGGCGACAAGATCACGGCGGTTGATGGTGACCCCGGGACGCTGGGCGGGGACGGACTTGTCTTTGTATTCCGTGTTCCACTTGCGCAGCCCAACATCCCATAACGCGAGCGCTTGGAGGGCTGTGGTCTTTCCCAAGTTGTTTGGGCCGATGAAGACCACGGATTGCCCGAGTTCAACGTCGGCATCGCCAAATCGCTTGAAATTCTTGATGCGTAATCGTGTTAGCATGTGAAAACGAATCTAGGTGTTCTCCTTGTAAAAGGCGGCAAGATTCTCGATCTTCGCCGGGATGCTGTCGGCCTTTGCCCCACGACCCTCACCCGGCCTGCGGCCACCTTCTCCCGCTCCCGCGGGCGAGGGACATTCCCATTCATCGAACCACACCTTCAGCCCGTCCTGCCGCAACCGCTCCACCAGCGGTTGCACCACCGCCTTGTCTTTCGCGCTGGGGCTCAAGAAAACATCGTGGATGAAGGCCGTATTGCTCATAAGGCTTGGGGAAACGTATCGGAACCGCTGGATTCTCTGCAAGCCTCGTTTCGGCTCTTGGCAACGGAGCGCGCGACGATAGACAGGCAGCCGCGAGGGCAGAACGGAAATTCGAAATCCGACGCCCGAAAGAAGCCCGCAGCCTGAAGTTCGAAGTTTTCCAGTCCGCGCAAGTTGATGCCCGGTGACGGATCGAAACGGGAACTGCTTTCGGATTTCGACCTTCGGTTTTCGAACTTTAAACCGCTGATGGCGTTTGATAGAAGAATCCCAATGAAACTCGTTGCCATGGCAGCCGGCTGGATTCTTTGCGGCTTGTGCGCTGCCGCCAGTGAAAACACGCCGCTCATCACCCACGATCCAGCGCAACGGATCATCACCATGGCGGATGCCGCCCGTAACCTGGTGCTGCGTTTGCGTTACGATGGACGGTGTTACCTGGACCAGGTGACGCTGGGTGGCCGGAACGTCGTGGCCACGAACACCGGCGTGTGCAGCGCCGTGAAGGTCGGCGGGCAATGGTTCACGACCCGCAACGGCATTCCCACGCCCACCGTCCGCACCACGAGCAACACGGTGGTGGTCTCGGACATCGCTTGCGGTGGTGGTAGAGTCGCATTCAAGGAAACCTGGCGGTTCACGGTGCAAACGGATTCCATCCGCTGGCGCCTCGAGCGGGAATACCTGACCGGCGGCACCTTGGAAGACACATATTTTCCGGGATGGGATTTCGCGGCGATGTCCACTTGGACCGGCGCCTTGCTTGGCTATGGCGGAGTCGCGTGGAGCAAACTCTTTGACACGCCCAATGCCACTTATGGCATGCATTCGAGCGAAATGACCTTTTGGAATCGCGAGCAGCAGACGTGCTTGCGCATCACTCCGGACGAACCGCCGGGGCAACACCTCGCCGCTCGGTTCAGTCGCCAGCCAAGCGGGATTTTTGCCGTGGCCCAATACGTGACTGCCGAGCGGATGGCCCCGAAATATGGACAGCGCCGTTACCTGCGGGATCGACAAGACGTGTGGGCGCCTTGGGCGGTGCGTCCCGGCGTGATCGCGATGGAGTACACCCTGCAAGCACTGGACTATACACAGGCATTTGATCGCGGACGTTTTCGCTATTTCAACGGCGCCTCAATCCTCGAAATCCTGAACACCATTGCACGCATTGGTGCCATTGACGTCGATGTGCTGGGCAGCAACGGTTATTACAGCGGCTTTGCGGTTCTGCACGAGCCCTGGATTGCCCAACTCGGCCTGGCCATCGATGATCCCGGTTACTTCCGCGCTTACGCCCGCACCCTGGACTTTCAGCGCGATCACGCCATCGGGTCCGATGGTCGCGTGAAGTCTCGCTGGTCGTACGACGCTGGCGACGCCATGCCGGGGACTTACGACCACTACGGCTTCTATGAGTGCCAATGGGGCTGGCTATTGGACTCACAGCCGAGCTACGTGATCAATGTGGCCGAGCAATTCGATTTCACCGGTGACGTCGAATGGGTGCGGCGTCACCAGGCCACCGTCGAAAAGGCGCTGGAGTTTCTCCTTAAACGCGACGCGGACAACGATGGTCTGGTCGAAATGATGACCGATTCGCACACGGCAGCGCGGGGCAGCGATTGGATCGACATCATCTGGGCCGCGCACGAGAACGCCTTCGTCAATGCCCAGCTTTATCAAGCGCTGACGTTGTGGGCCGGTGTGGAACAAATCCTGGGCGACGACAGCCGGGCTCAGACCTATCGCCGTCAGGCGGCGAAGCTCAAGGACCGCTTCAACGCACCGACGACCGAGGGCGGTTTCTGGAATGCCGCCAAGCAATGGTACGTCTATTGGCGTGACAAGGATGACAGCATCCATGGTGACAACCTGGTGGTGCCGGTGAATTTCATGGCCATCGCCTACGGTTTGTGCGACCAAACCGACCGCGCTCGCGCCATTCTCGACCACGTCGAACGGCGGATGCAGCAGGAAGGATTGTTCTTCTGGCCGCTGTGTTTTGATTCCTACCAACGGGGAGAAGGCGCTGACTGGCAATTCCCGTTTCCCAATTATGAAAACGGCGACCTCTTCCTGGCCTGGGGTGAAACCGGCACTCGCGCCTATGCCCGGTTCAAACCCGCCATTGCCGTGAAATACATCAAGAACGCGTTGGACCAATATGAACGCGACGGTTTGGCCTTCCAACGCTATCTGCGGAAGACGCAACAGGGCGCCGGCAACGACATCCTGGCGAACAACTGTTCTCCGGTCGTGGGGCTCTATCGTAATATCTACGGCGTCCAGCCGAAGTGGAACCGGCTGTTCCTGGAGCCGCATCTCACGCCCGAGTTGAACGGGACGCAGCTCAAATACCGGCTGCGCGGCCAGACGTACACCATCGACCTCAACATGGACGATTACCGTGTGGCGGCGAATGGATGGGCCTTGCGCGGTCATCAGCCATTCGCAGTGAACCTCGGCGCAACGCAAGCGGATTACTTCCCCGGCATCCAGGCTGCGCCATCCTTGACCGTGACCCGACCGGGAACTGTGCCGGCCGAAGTCAGTATTGAAGCGTGGTCAAACCAGCCGCGATCGCGCGCCGATGGACCATCGCCTGCCGAGTGCCCATCACCACCGTGAAGCAAACAGTGTCCGGCTTGGCGCCAGCCATGCGGTTTGCCTTGTTGCACGACGGAGTTGAAGTGGCGAACTTGTCCAGCGACTCGCAAGGGCGTTTGACTTTCGAGCGCCCCCTCGACGACCAGCAACCGCAGCGGTTTGAATTGCGCGCAAACGACTGAATTGCACTCAAGCCCCTTGAGATGACAGCAATCAAGAAGTTACTTCCTTTTGGGTTCCTGGCCACCCTGCACCGCTTCCCGAAGCATCTCCGACAATTCCATTGCATCTGCCAAGTTGTTTTGGAAGTCTGGGGTGACATCACAATAAAAATCTATGAGAATGAAGCTCAACAATTTTCTGGTCGGCCTAACCGGTCTGTTTCTAGTCAGCATCACCTTGCCCCCGGCCTTCGCGCAGAATGCCACCAAGGATTACACGAAAGAATCCGCGGCGGAACGCGACGCCCGCATGGCATGGTTCCGCGAGGCCCGTTTCGGCATGTTCATCCACTGGGGCGTCTATTCCGTGCCCGCCGGCGAATGGAAGGGCAAGACCAACTACGCCGAGTGGTTCCTGGAGCAGACCAAGATGCCCGTGCTCCGAGTACGAAAAGTATCGCCCAGCAGTTCAATCCGGTGAAATTCGACGCGCAGGAATGGGTGCGCCTCGCCAAGAACGCCGGCATGAAATACATCGTCATCACCAGCAAACACCATGACGGCTTCGGCATGTTCCGCTCCGAGTTGACCGACTGGTGCATCAAGTCCACGCCCTTCCAACGCGACCCGCTCAAGGAGTTGGCCGACCGCCTGCCAGGCGGCCGGCATCAAGCTCTGCTTCTACTACTCGATCATGGATTGGCATCATCCGGACTGGGGCACCCGCCGGGCGTGGAACGACATGGCGCCCGCCACGCCGCCGAACATGGACCGCTACGTCGCCTACATGAAAGGCCAGCTCAAGGAATTGCTCACCGGCTACGGCCCGCATCGGCATTCTGTGGTTCGACGGCGAATGGGAAAGCCCCTGGACCCACGAGCGCGGGCGTGGACCTTTACAATTACGTGCGCAGCCTCCAGCCCAACATCATCGTCAACAACCGCGTCGGCAAAGGCCGGGCCGGCATGGGGGGCATGGACAAGGGCCGAGGGCGTGGGCGACTACGGCACGCCCGAGCAGGAGATTCCGCCGACCGGCTTCGGGCCGGGCGTGGATTGGGAATCCTGCATGACCATGAACAACCATTGGGGCTACAACAAGCACGACCAGAATTGGAAATCCGCCCGCATGCTTGATTCGCAACCTGATCGATTGCGCCAGCAAAGGCGGCAATTACCTGCTCAACATCGGGCCCACCAGCGAAGGACTCTTCCCCGCGCCCAGCATCGAGCGACTGGCCGCAATCGGCGACTGGATGAAAGTGAATCACGAAGCCATCTATGGCACCACGGCGAGTGCCTTCAAGAAACTCAGCTATGGCCGCTGCACCCAAAAGCCGGGCAAGCTGTACCTGCACGTGTTCGACTGGCCGGCGGATGGCAGGCTCCTGGTGCCCATTGCCAATCCGGTGCGGCGGGCCTATCTGCTGGCCGCTCGCAACCAACGGCTGCGCACGGAAAAGACCGACGCCGGCCAAGTGCTGATCGTGCCCGCAACCGCACCCGATCTCAACGCGACCGTGGTGGTCGTGGAACTCGAAGGCAAACCCGAAGTGCTGGCGACCGCTTCCTCCCTCAAACAAACGGCGGACGGCACGTTGGTCCTCAACGCGAGCAACGCCGAGTTGGTGGGTTCCTCCATCAAACTGGAAACCAAGACGGACAACGTTCCCAACATTGGCTACTGGGTGAACCAAAATGATTTTGTCCAATGGCCGGTGGTGATCACCCGGCCCGGTCTTTACGATCTGGAGGTGAGTTACGCGTGCGAACCGGACTCCGCCGGCAGCGAATGTGTGCTGGCGATTGGCAGCCAGGAGTACAGCCGCGCCGTGGAAGCCACCCAGGGATGGGGCGATTTCCAAACCGCAACGCTGGGGCAACTGCAAATCGATCAGACCGGCCCGATCACCATTTCGCTCAAAGCCACGAACAAGCCCGGATTGGCCGTGGTCAACCTGCGCCATCTGACCTTTCGCCCCGTGAACTGACGGTCAAACGCCTGTCGCCAAGCCAATCGATGGCAGCAGCTTCAGGCGTTTAATCCAATGGACTATGCCGTCGCCGTTCAAAGGCGTTGCCAAGCATGAACCCGTTTCGCGCAGTGATTTTCGACATGGACGGCGTGATCGTGAACAGCGAACCGTTGCACGAGCGGGCCTTCTTCGAAGTGATGGACGAACTCGGTTACGGTCACAATCACGGGCTTCAGTTCGCCGATTATGTGGGACGGTCCGATTACGTGCTTTGGCAGGATTTCATTGCGAAACACAAACCATCGCAATCCCTGGCGGAATTGCTGGCATTGAAGTGCAATCGCGTCGTCGATATTGTCCGGCAGACCGAGCCCATATTTGGCGGACTCCTGGAATTGGTGGAAACGCTGACGGCCCACTGGCCGCTGGCAGTGGCCTCGGGTTCCGAACGCCCGGTCGTGAATACCGTGCTGAGTCTGCAAGGCCTCGCGCAGTTCTTCCCAGTCGTGGTGACGGGTGGCGACGTCACCCAAGGTAAACCGGCACCGGATATCTTCCTGCGCGCGGCCCAGCAACTGGGGCATCGGCCGCAGAACTGCGTGGTCATTGAAGACTCCAAACCTGGCGTGGCCGCCGGTTTAGCGGCCGGAATGCAAGTCATCGCCATCACCAACACGCATCCGGCCACCGAACTCGCCGAGGCCACCGAAGTGGTGCGGACGTATCCGGAGATAGCCGATCTGCTGGTCCATGCTGGACCACCTTAAACCTCTCGTAGATTTGCGGAGTTCATTGACCGCAAGAGGCCCAATGGTATGTCAGGCTTCCAGCCGGCAATTTCTTGTCCGGGTCCATTGACATCGATTACAACGTAAACCAAAGAAAGCATGACAAGACTCAAACTGATTACCGCCGCCGCAGTGATGCTGTTGGCCCCAATGGCCTTCAGCGCCGATTTGACCGTTACCACCCTGGCCGACCAGGGCGCCGGTTCCCTGCGTCAGGCGATTGCTGACGCTCAATCGGGTGATCGCATCGTTTTTGCGAATGGCTTCGCTGGCCAGATTGTCCTGACGAGCGGGACCCTGCAAATCGACAAAGACCTGACTATTGCCGGACCCGGCGCGGACGAACTGTCCATCCGTGGCGCAGCGCCAGTATTTCGCGTTAGCGGGAACGCGGTTGTGAGCATCTCCGGGCTGGCCCTTAAGGACATCTACGCGATTACCATCGATGGCGCCGGCATCCAACTCGAGGCCGGCACGCTGACGGTTAGCCGGTGTCGGTTTGAAAGTCTTATTGGCGGCAACGGTGGCGCTATCGCGGTAAGTACCGGCACGCTGCAAGTCCGCCAATGCACCTTTCTAAGCTGCGGCGCTCAGTCGGGAGTCGGCGTGGCTGGCTCGGGCGGCTGCATCTACAACGACAGCGGAACGGTGGAAATCGCCGATAGCACCGCCGAGTTGTGCTTTGCCACGGACGGCGCCGTGGTGTACAGCCAAGGCTCGTCCGGGGTCACCTTGAGTGGCTGCTTGTTCTATGAAAACGACGCCATCAAGGGCAGTGTCGTGTACAACCACACGGCCACGGTGGAGGCCCTGGAATGCACCTTTGGTGCGAATTTCGCGGAAGCCGGCGGCGCCATTTTCAATGACGCCGGCACGGTCAGTCTGAGCTACTGCACATATTCCGCCAACTTCACCGAGGCGGCCGGCGGAGCGATCTTCAATGATGGTGGCACGGTCTATCTGGCCAACACCATTCTGGCGAACGATTACGGCGGTGGCCATTACGCGGGCGCCAACGATGCGGAAACCATTTCTCTCGGCTACAACCTTTGCGACAACAACGACTGCAGTGCTTTTCTAACTGCCGAAGACGACCAAAACGGCGTCCCCGCTGGTCTGGCAACAGATACTCCCGTGGACAACGGTGGCTTGACCTATACCATTGCTTTATCGGAAACCAGCCCGGCCATCAACGCCGGCGATCCCAACTTCGTTCCGCCTCCGTATTACGATCAGCGCGGAGAAGGTTATCCGCGCGTGCGCGGCGGCCGGATCGATATCGGGGCAGTTGAGTTCCAGAGCGCGGCGTCGCCACTGGCCATGCAGTGCCCGGCTCCATTGACTGTGGAATGCGCTTCCCCGAGCGGAACCCCCGTGACCCTCACGGCGATCGTCACCGACACCGATGGCGCGGTGTTTCACGTGACGTGGTTGGTGGACGGCCAATCCGCACAATCCGACGACGTTCCAATCGGCGGCGCCAGCACAAGCTTAACGTTCACCGGTTCATTCGGCTTCGGTTCTCACTCGGTTGAAGTCCTGGTCATTAGTGACACTGGCAACCAAATGAGTTGCTCTACGTCCGTCACGGTCGAGGACCACACCGTTCCTGTCTTAGTATGCCCGGAGGACATCACCGCGGCCAATGCGGCTGCCGTGCCGGTGCCGGATCCCGACAATGTTCAGGCGAGCGCCGGCTGCTCAGCCGTGACGGTGACTTGGCTGGGCGACAGCGTTACTGCCAGTGCGGTGGCTTCGGGGGCACCATTCTCCGCACCTACCAAGCCACTTCCGCCGGGGGGCAAACAGCGGTTTGCGTGCAGACCATCACGGTGCTGTCCCAACTCGTTTTCAGCGACGAACACGTCACCGTACATTACGACAACAAAAACGCGCCGAATGTCACGGGGGCCAATCACGGCTACAACAAGGCCGAGTTCCGGGGCAACGTCAGCTTCTGCGATGCGGGCCTGCTGCCTCCAGGCCTATTGGCGCCCGGAGCCAAAACCGTCTCAGCCCATGTGCTGGCCATGCTGGGCGACGTGCTGATTGCAGATGTCGAACTGGCTCTGGAAGTCAAAGGCGGACATCAGGAGAAATGGGAATCGCCACACGGCCCGCACGGTGCGGTGGAAACCCTGAAACTCCATTGGAAAAACGCGGTGAAGTTCAACGCCAAAGATTCCAATCCGGAGTCGCCCAAGATGGAATCCAAGTTCATCGGCCTGGCCAACACGGATTTGCGTTACGAAGCCAAGGCTGGCTCCTACACCACTGTTTTCCCGAATAGCGTTGCGCTTACCGTCGAGGAAGGAAAAGTCGTTAGCGTCACCGGTTTGGGCAGCGGGCACCTACGAAATCGCCAACGACGAAAAGAAAGCCGATCTGATGCTGCCTTACCGCTTGGTTCCCGGCATGGTGATCCCCATCCGCGGGCGACCTTAACGATACGGTCGTGGTGGCGGCGGGCGTGAACTACGAAACCGTCGAAGCCAAGTTCCAATTGAAACTGCAGCCGGACATCTTGCCGGTGCTGCCGTTGTTCAGCGAGCCGGATACGCTTCGCTACGACATTTTCCTGGGCACGGGAACCGGTGAACGGATGGCCGTCGGCAATTCGGTGGTCGGCGTGGGTGCCAGAAAGTGGAACCAGAACGCCGGCAACCACAAGAAATTCAACGACGACGACACGACGGATTAACCGCTACGAGTGCAAGGCGCTACTGAAAGCTCGGTGGAACTGCTCGGAGATCGGGTGTCGAATGCCGAGGTGCTGGAAAATGGCTTTGCAGGCGGCTTTGGCGCCCTCATTGTCGTAATCGCGCTGACGTTGCAGCACCTCGATAAACGCCGCCAATGCTTTGGCGTAGTCGCCTTTCTTGGCCGCTTTCGCCCCCTCTACATAGCGGGCCCGCACGGGCGCCTCGGCCAGTTGATCCGGATGCTCCGCCACGTCGGCAATCCGGGCCAGGGTGCGCAAGGCGGCGGCTTTGTCGGCAAACTCGGACTCAAGCCCGATGCCCGTCAGTAAATCCGCCACGCGCTGTGGTTGCGCGACCAAACAGCACTCGGCCAACAACAAGCGCGCCGGTTCGTTCGCCGGTTCGCTGGCCACCACCGGTTCCAACCGGGCCGCGGCTTCGGACGCCCGGCCTCCGGCCAACATCCCTTTGGCCTTGGCCAGCACCTCGGCGTTGGGTGAAGGCAGCGCCTGGTTGAGCCATTGGCGAACCTGGGGTTCCGGCAGGGCACCGAGGAATTCATTGACCACCTTCCCCTGGTGAAAAAGCTTTACCGCCGGAATGCTCCGGATGTCGAACGCCATCGCCAGTTCCTCGTTTTCTTCGGTGTTGATCTTCACCAACTCCCATCGGCCCTGCGCTTCCGCCGCGAGCTTTTCGAGGATCGGCCCCAACGTTTTGCACGGTCCGCACCAGGGGGCCCAAAAATCCACCAGCACCGGGATTTGCTGGCTGCGTTTCAACACATCTTGCTCGAATGTTTTTACATCGTATTTCATGGCTAAGTCCAACTTAGGCCATCCTCGCCGCGAGAGCGAGAACTAAGGGGGGGTGTTCTCCAAACGGTTTGCCAGCAACCTTCTGACGCTCAACAGCCAGAGAAAGGATTGGGAGGAATGTTCAATGACCAAGGACCAATGACCAGAGAATGTCCATTACCCAATGACCAGTTAACCGGTCCCGTGCCGTCTGCATTCCGATTGGGATTTGGGACTTGGGAATTTTCTGGTGCTTGGTTCTTGGTCATTGATCACTTACGCACGCTCACGTGGTCGGCGGTCGGAAAATCCGCCGGCACTTTGGTTTGGGTTACCCGGCCCGTGGCCGCCCATTCGGCGCCGCGTTGCAACGTGACGATGAAGCCGACGCACTTCATTTGTTGGGCCGCATGGCCCAGCACGGTGTGGAAGACCCGTCCCTTGCCGTAATTGATCGTGAACAGAATCGGTTCGTCGCGGCCGGTGGAGCCGTATTTGGGATCCTGGTAACCAGTGGCCAGCAAGGTCATGTTTTGCGCCGGACCGCGGAGCCGGCTGTACATTTCGTCTTTCACGTGCAGCCATTTTTCCGGCAATCCCTTGGTGATCGGATGCTCGTGATTGCGAATGGTCACCAGAAAATCGGTTTGCTGCCCGTGTGAGCCGCCGCTGCCGGGAGAATTATCGCGGACGATGTGGCCGTCTTTCCAATACACGTAGGGCCCACTTTTCTCGTTGCGGCCGCCCCAGCCACCCAGCCCGATCATTTCGTTCCATGCTTTCCAGTTAGGAAAGGCGTTGTCCGCCGCGTGAACGACGACCAGTCCCCCGCCGTTTTTCATGTAGGCGACCAGCGCGGCCTTGGTTGCCTGCGGCCATTCGTCGCCGTTGTAGTTAGACACGATAACATCGTATTTGGCCCAGTCCGGTTTGAAGTTGGCCATCGCTTGCTTGTTCTGCGGAGTAGTAGCCACGTCCACCGTCATGAGGCCGGTTGCTTCAAGGATGCGTTTGAGCTCGGGCGTGGTGCCTTTCCAATCGTGATTGTTCTGGCCATCCACGATCAGGGCTTTGAGTGAAGGTTCAGCCGCCGGGGACGAAGCGGCCCCGAGATGCAAGGTCCAGCAAGCCATCAAGCCCGCCAACAAGAATCGAAAATTTGGTTTCATTATGGCATGGTCGGAAAAAGTTGGAGGTTTGGAAATGCAAAATTTCTCCGTTTCACACCCCCTGCGAGACGCACGGAACAATTTGGCGCTTCCCCCAATTAGGGGCCGGTTGCACAATGGCGCCGTGAAACGCAAAGCCACTTTGAAACGTTCTGCAAAGGGAGACGCGCGGAGTTGGGAGTCACTCTTCCGTTCAACCGGGGCGCATTGCTGCCAGAAGGCACGACTTTTAACCGGCATCTTCCAACGGGCTCGCAGTCCATTCATAACGGCACTGATAATTTCCTGGGCAACCATGCTTGCCAGTTGGACGCCGACAGTGCTGGCGGCAGTTTCGCACCCGGATCCCCGCGACTTCGCCAATGGCCGACTGATTCCGGACGAAGACTATTGCGATCAACCGCGCATCGTGGTGACGCACGATGGCACGTGGGTCTGCCTAATGACTACAGGCCCCGGTCGCGAAGGTGCCGGCGGACAACACGTCGTGGCAACGCGGAGCACCGACCAGGGAAAAACGTGGTTCCCTCGGGTCGATGTCGAACCGGGCCAGGAGCCCAAATCCGCTTATGCCCTGGCGCTGGTGACTCCCCAGGACCGGATCTATGCCTTCTATTGTTACAATGGCGACCGCATCCGCACCCTGCCCAACGGCAAACCGATCCGGGACGACATGCAAGGTTGGTTTTGCTACCGCTATTCGGATGATCAAGGCCGGACCTGGTCGCCGCGCTATCGGCTGCCCATGCGGCTTACCGCAGCGGACCGCAACAACGACTGGCACGGCAAGCTCCAGATGTTCTGGGCGATTGGTACTCCGGCGATTTTTGGGAACACGGCCATGTTTGGCTTCACCAAACTGGGCCAATACATTCTCCAGGATGGTGAAGGTTGGTTTTATCGTTCGGATAATATCCTCACCGAAACCGATCCCGCGAAACTGCAATGGGAATTGCTGCCGGACGGTGACCATGGCGTGCGCGCGCCGGAGTTTGGTTCGGTGCAGGAGGAATTCGACGTGGTTCATCTGGCCGGGGACGGATTGGTTTTGCGTTTATCGCACCACGCTCGGGCATGCCGCGTGTTCCTACAGTCACAACGGCGGTCATACGTGGGAAAAGCCTGAGGCCCTACGCTACACACCGGGTGGCGCCGTGGTGAAACAACCACGCGCTTGCACGAAAATTTGGAAGACTCGCAGCGGGCACTATTTGCTGTGGTATCACAACAACGGCACCCAGACCTACAACAACGGACCCAATGCCGGCAGCCGTAATCTCGCCTGGTTGAGCGGCGGCACCCTTCGCGACGGTCGCTTGCAATGGTCGCAGCCGGAACTGGTAGCCTACGTGGACGGCGGCTTGGAAGGGTGCAGTTACCCGGACTTGATCGAAGCGGGTGGCAAGTTTTACATCTGTGCCACGCAAAAAACCGAGGCCCGCATCCTTGAAGTCGCGCCCGAACTGCTGACCGGAATTTGGAACCAGGATGCCGCCCGCACGGTGGTGACCAACGGCCTGGTGCTGGATCTATCCGCCGAAAAACTGGCCGGCAATTCAACGGTGCCCGCCCCGCGGCTGCCCTGGCTTTGCGGCTCCAATCCGACCCGCCCGCCCGCCGGCCAAAATCGCGGAGGATTTTCCCTTGAACTGGCGGTGAGGCTGACGGATCTCTCGCCAGGGCAGGTGCTTCTGGATGCGCGCGACGACAGCGGTAAAGGCTTTGCCTTGGTGACCACCGGTCACGGGGCAGTGCGACTGGAACTGAATGATGGTTGGCGCGGCGCTTTTTGGGATTGCGATCGCGGGCTGCTCGACACGAACACGGTCCATCACCTGGTTGCCATCGTGGATGGTGGTCCCGACTTGATCACCTACGTCGTCGATGGCCGGCTTTGCGATGGCGGCTCGGCGCGGTTGTTTGGTTATGGTCGTTTCGATCCGGCAATGAAAGAAGTCAACGGCGCCCGCGCGTTGCAGCTTGCCCCGAACTTGCACGGTCGATTGGAACGGCTCCGCATCTACAACCGCGCGTTGCGCACCAGTGAGGCAATCGGGAATTATCGTGCCAACCTTTCCCCAAGGTAGCGAACGAAGGTGTGCCAAACCACAAGGGCCACCTCAAAGCCTCCGGAACATTATTTGAGCGTGCCGCCGGCATCCGGCCGGCAGTGCGAACGGTGGATGGGGCCTCGAACGGAACGCAAAGCTTGAGCGCACCCACCGCGATCGTTTCTTCCGGCGAGACGCCGGAAGCACGTTGCCAGCGTGCTGCCGGCATCTGGCCGGCAGTGCGAACGGTGGATGGGGCCTCGAACGGAACGCAAAGCTTGAGCGCACCCACCGCGATCGTTTCTTCCGGCGGGACGCCGGAAGCACGTTGCCAGCGTGCTGCCGGCATCTGGCCGGCAGTGCGAACGGTGGATGGGGCCTCGAACGGAACGCAAAACTTGAGCGCACCCACCGCGATCGTTTCTTCCGGCGGGACGCCGGAAGCACGTTGCCAGCGTGCTGCCGGCATCTGGCCGGCAGTGCGAACGGTGGATGGGGCCTCGAACGGAACGCAAAGCTTGAGCGCACCCACCGCGATCGTTTCTTCCGGCGAGACGCCGGAAGCACGTTGCTGGCGCATTCCCAGACTTCGATTGAATCGTCCGGGGCCGCCGGCAGTCTATTTACAAAATCTGATTCGGATGGCATCAACGGTTTTATGAAATCACTCGTTAAGGCTCGCATCGCCCGGTTAAGCCTCATCGGCGCCTGCTTCTGCTTCTGTATCTCACCGGTTTCCATTCATGCCCAACGCGTGCGTTCCGTGCCATTCTTCCCGAATTTGCCAGGTTACGTCACCTTGCGCGGCGACTTCCATGCGCACACGGTGTTTTCCGATGGCAACGTCTGGCCGACGGTTCGTCCCGAGGAAGCCTGGCGCGAAGGTTATGATGTCCTGGCGATCACCGATCATCTCGAATACCTGCCGCACAAAAGTGACATGATCCTGACCAACTTCAATCGTTCCTACGAGTTGGCCCGGCCCACGGCGCAAGCCCTGGGAATGGTTTTGATCCACGCCGCGGAACTGACCCGTGGCGAACCTCCCGGCCATTGGAATCTGTTGTTTCTGACCAATGCCAACACGATTCCCACCAAGGACTATCACGACGCGTTAAAAGCCGCCCGGCAGCAGGACGCGTTTGTGTTCTGGAATCATCCGGGCTGGAAACAGCCGGAGCGCAAGTCGGTTTGGTATGCCGAGCAACAGGAAGCCCTGACCAACGGCTGGCTGCAAGGCATCGAAATCGTCAATGGCCACGAATACGATCCCATCGCCTTCGGGTGGTGCCTCGAGAAAAAGCTCACGCCGTTCGGTAACTCGGATATCCACAATCCCGTCGCGCTGGACTATGCCTATCCACCAGGTGCGCACCGGCCCATGACGCTGGTCTTCGCTCGGGAAAAGGCCGTGGACGCCATCAAAGCCGCCTTGCGCGAGCGCCGTACCGCCGTCTATTTCGAGAACCAATTGTATGGCGAAGCGCGATTCCTCAAACCCATTTTCGAGCAGTCTCTGGAAGTGGAGACGCCCGAGTTGACCATGGCCAACAAGGGCCGTGCCGTGATGCAGGTCCACAACCGGTGTGCGGTAACGTTTGAATTGAAGGCCAACGGCAAAGTGGCCGGTCTCAGCTTTCCCAGTGAATTGACCCTGTACTCGGGCAAGACGGTGGCCTTCGATGTCCGCCGCACGGGCAAGGAACTGGAATCGGGCGCCACCATTCGTCTGCCGTACACCGTGGAGAACCTGGTCGTCGCCCCGGATACCAGCCTCCAAGCGAGTCTGGATTTCAAACTTAAGACGCCGCCCAAGAAGAAATGAACGTCCGGGAAAATTTCCAATTCATAAGTGACTGCGGCCAATGGTGCCGCGGTGGCTTGGGATTGCCTTTTGGCTAACGGTCGCATCGGTCAGCATGGAATTCCAGGGCGGCGACTCCAGCGACCGCCACGGCATCCTGGTCGTTCGAATCAGGACTGGACCATTGGAAGCCCCGCGCCGACACCATCCACCTCACGCACGTTGCCGCCGCCGGCGCCGCGTCCAATTCCCAGGGCTTCCTTCACATTGCGGGCACAATTACTACCGGATGGAATTATGCGCTCTCCGAACCGTTTCCCTTGGAAACCGGCAAGCTATATCGCTGCTCCGCCTGGGTGCGCGTGACGGCGCTTGGGTCCAACACGCCCGTACCGTACTTGAAATGCGAGTTCGTGGGCGAGGATTCCACCGCCAATCCCGGCCAGGTTCACACGGACACTTACAACTCCCGAAAGCTCGACACCTGGCAGGAATTGACGGTCGAGTTTGAAGTGCCTGCCGGCACCCGCCACGGCTGGCTGGCTTTGGAAAAGGGGACCCGGCAGCCAGCCTCCATCGAGGCGGACCTGGACGAAATCACCGTTCGCCCCATCGAACGGCTGAGCGTGTTTGACCAATTCCGTCTGGCGCCTTTGCCGGCCACGTTGGAACAGGTGCGGGGCGTGCATCCGCGGCTTTACCTCGATGCCCAACAAATTGTCGCGCTACGCGAAGCCATCACTTCGACGCATTCGAATCTCTGGCGCGAAGTGCGCGAGCAGGCGGACCGCGCCGTCAAACAAGGACCACCAGCCTACCGGGAGGACGACGGTTGGAGCGGTGACGAGCAACTGTGGCAGCGGTCGGTGGGCAACACGATGCCCACGCTGGCGCTGGCCTACTTGCTCAGCGATAACACGAATTACCTGAATAGCGCCCGCGATTGGGCCCTGGCGTCGTGCGCCTATCCAACCTGGGGCCTGGGGCGCATTGACGGTTTGGACCTGGCGGCGGGACATCAATTGTTCGGCTTGGCGATCGTTTATGACTGGTGCTACGAGGACTTGGGCGAGGCCGCGCGGCAACGGATTCGCGAGACGCTGACCCGGCGGGGCCAGGCCATGTTTGAAGCGGCGGCAACCGGCCGGGCCTGGTGGCGGCGTGCCTATTTGCAGAATCATTTGTGGGTGAATGCCTGCGGGCTTGCGGCGGCGGGCTTGGCGATCTTCGATGAAAATGAAGAAGCCAATTTATGGATTGGTCTCAGCCTCGACAAGTTTCGCCAAGACCATGACCGCGCTCGGACCCGACGGCGCCAGCCACGAGGGCGTGGGTTATTGGGAATATGGGGTCGAGTATTTGCTGAAGTTCATGCACCTCGCGCGTCAGCGATTGGAGGTGAATTTGTTCGATAACGACTGGTGGCGGCGCACCGCCAGCTACGCGATCTACCTGGGTTTGCCCCGGCAGGCTTGGACCCGGAGCAATTGCATCGTGGATATCGCCGATTGCCCACGTGGGCATTGGTATGGTCCGGACCATTTGCTGCGCGCCCTGGCCCGGGAGTACCGGGACGCGAACGCCCAGTGGCTGGCCCGGGAAATCGACCAGGCGGACGTCGCGGCTTCGAGCGCGCCTTGGCTCAACGTGTTGTGGTACGATCCCACCGTCCCGGCGCTCTCGCTCAACGCGCTCCCGACGCTGCACCATTTCGACGACCTGGAAATTGTGAGCGCGCGTTCGGGATGGTCCGGCAACGAATCACTGGTCGTGTTCAAGTGCGGTCCGTTTATCGGGCACAAGGGCGTCCAGGAGTTCAGCTACGATCCGGGCGGCGGGCACGTGCATCCGGACGCCAATCATTTTGTGGTGTTCGGTGCGGGCGAATGGTTGATCCGCGACGACGGTTACCGCGCCAAATGGACGGGACAACACAACACCCTGCTGGTCGATGGCGAAGGCCAGATGGGCGAGGGAAACCAGTGGTTCGACGGCACCGTGCCGCTGGCGGCCAAAGCGCAACCGGCGATCACCCGCGTCTTTTCGAGCCGGACTTTTGATCATATCGTTGGCGACGCGGCGGCCGCTTATCCGGCGCGTCTGGGGGTGCGGCGCTTCCAGCGGCAATTGCTGTTCCTCAAGCCGGATGTGCTGCTGGTGGTGGATGACATACAACTGGACGAACCGCGCACCTTGGAATTGAGGTTCCACCCCGAAGCGACCGAATTCAAACGGCAAGAGCGCGCTTTTGTTTTCCAGGAGCCTCGGGCCGTCCTGCGTCTGGAATCGCTCGTTCCCGTGGCAGTGGGCATCGATGCCGCAGCCCTCCCGGCGGCGGGACGGCACGGCGAGCAGGACCAAACCATGTTCGCGGTGCGTTTGCAGACGGAAGCAGCCCAATGGCGCACGGCGGTCGCGTTATCGTGGGCGCCGACGAACCAGCCACCCAAAAAGGTCGTCCTCCAATCCGACGAAAACCTCTGGCGGTTTCAAGCCGGTACCAATACGTGCGAACTCGATTGGACCACCGGAAAGGTGACCGTGAAGCCCTCCATTCCAGGGAACGGTACCGGCAAGCAAAAACCGTGATCGATTTGCGGTCCTGGTTATCCTTAAACACGACGGTATCTTGCCAAAGATTTTGCGGCACGCCTCGATCATTGTGCCCTATCGTTGCTCCGGCACCAACCTCAGTTCGCGCGAGCCTTGGACCGTCATTTCTCGGAAACGGCTACCGGTCCAATCGCGTTGGCGTTTGGTCCAGGCGGAAAAAGGTCCGGCGTCCATTACTGCGCGGACATACAGCGCGCGGCGGATGGCTCCTGCTTCGCCCTTCACTACACGCGCATCCGTGACCCGGCCATCTGCATAGAGACGGAATTTCAAGACCAGCTCCCCTATCGGTTCGGCGGGAGCGGCGCTTTCCGTGGGTAGCACTTGCTGCAAGACGGCATTGATCCGTTGCAACAGGAGCTGATCGTATTGGGCAAAGGGATATCGTCAGGGAATCCTTCCGCTCGCCCAGCGGCAGAGTTCCGCGGCTGGTGTGATTGGTAAAACGAGGTGACATCCCAAGCCGCCGGGACGCCGGCATTCGCGTTCTGATTGGTAGCGCTGCTGGCCGTCGTCGATGTTCGCCGTGCGCGCTGGTAATCGGCGGCCGCAAAAGCCTGCACGACATCTTCAAGGCTGGCGGTTTGCCAGTTGGTCAAGCCGTCAATCTGGCGTCGGTCGAGTCCCGCCAGCACGTTCGTGTCATAGACGAACTGCAGCGAGTTCACATACGGCGAACACGCGCCGAGAACGCAACGCGCACAGTCGGCCAATACGCGGCGCGTTTCCAGGCTGTTGAACGCAACCACCAGATCGAATTCGGTGAACCGGTCCACGTTGACGTCCACGCGCGCGCCTTTAGGAGCGCAGGCATGAGCGACGCGGCGGATCATTTCCGGCAGCGGGTAGGTCCGGATCTTTGAGCGCCAGTTGCACCGGGTCGCCCAGCGCGGATTCCAATGCCTGGCGTTGGCGGTTCAAGGTTTCGTCCGCTTTCTGGACAAGTTGGCCTTGCGCGGTGTGAAGTTGTTCCCGCACTTCAAGGCGCGCGTTCCATTCATCATTGGTCCATTGTTCGCGCCGGGCTTGGAGTGTTGCCGCGTGGGCTTGGTCCAGCTTCAACCGCTCATGTTGGAAATGATAGTAAACCCCGGCCCCGGCCCCCAATCCGGCGGCGGCAGTCAACAGCGTAAGTAGTGCCGGGGAAGGACGGCGCATGGGCAGCTAAAATTTGAGCGGTCCGGCCGGATCAAGGCGCGGACTGGCACCGGCGGGTTCGCGGTTGATCGAGAGTTTCTGAAAGCCATCGGTTTCCACCGTCATCAGGGCGGCGATTTTGTGGAGGGGCAACAAGCGCCAACTGGCGACCTGGGCGGCGGCTGCTTCGGAAATGCTGCACCGATACACCACGTCCCAATCCACCGGAGCCTCAGTCACCGGCAACGGTTGCTCCGGCCCCGCCACCTCCGGCGCTGCATCTGAATGTCGCACCGCGTGGTTGGCGGAGATTTGAATTTTGCGGATGCCACGCCAACCACAACTGTCGAACAAGTCCCGCATGACCTGCGCGCACATCAAGACAGTTTCCTGTTTCATTTCTTCAAGGGAGGCGTGCCGCGTCCAGGCGCCTTGCTCGTGCGGCGACAGGGCCGAGATTTTGAAGGCCAGTTCAATGCTGAACTTGTCACCGTCCGCTATGATTTTGTTCGTTGATTCCGGCGGCGCCACCATGCGGATGACTTGTTCTAGCGCCTGCCGCGCGGCAATTCCTGGATCACGTCCCACGCGCTCGACTTCCAGAAGCGTCCGCTCCAAGGGGGAGGCGGCGAACGCCGGATCGTGCCGGAGTCGGCGGTCCCATTCCTCGTTATGCCGCACGCGGGCTAATTTACCGGAAATCAAGTCGGCATTGGTGAGCAGGTTCTGGTAAAAACTGGTTTCGGTTTTCAGCCGCGCTTCAATTCTGTCTTGGACCTGCTGGAGCTCCTGCTGCTGCGTTTTCCTGATTTCGTCCAAGTCGGCCTCGTGCTGACGTTCGGCCTGCTGCAATCGGAGCTTCAAGTTGCTGACGATGTTGCTGCAAGTCCCAGGTAGCGTAATGGGCATAGGCGCCTACTGCCAGCCCAACGGGCAGGCTCATTCCGATCCAGGCCAACCGCCAATGTGCCTGTCCCCATGACCGTAGCCGGCCTGTAAAGGTGAATGGGTTGGGCAATTGTTCGTTGCACTCGACACAGCGCAAATCATTCGGCGAGTTGGGGCGGTGAACTCGGTTTTGATAGCCGCAATGAGCGCACCGAACCACCAACGCATGGGGCTCGGCGACATCGGTTGATTGAGGGTCACTCATTTCAAAAACAAGAACACGAAACACGGTTGCATAACCGAACCGCAGCCTGTCGGTTGGCGCTACTTTCCGTTAAGCCCTTTCAAATACGCCAGGATCAACTCCGGCAAGTCGTCGCTGTAACCGCCTTCCAATAGATGGAAAGCGGGAATCTTCAATTGCGCAATTTGTTGGCCGAGCCAATGAAAGTCTTCCTGTTCGAGAGTTTCCTGGGCGATGGGATCGTACAGGTAAGCGTCGAATCCGGCCGAAACAGCGATCAATTCCGGTTGGGATTCTTTCAATGCCGTGAGGGCTTTGCTCAGGATTTCGCGGTACTTTTCCCGCGGCGTGTGCGGCCGCACGGGATAATTGAAGCAGTTTTCGCCTTCATTGCTGGTGCCCGTGCCGGGAAAACACGGATATTGATGGATCGAGTAGAAGTTGACACCGGGTTCGTTCAGCAGAATCGCTTCGCTTCCGTTGCCGTGGTGGACGTCAAAATCAAAGACGGCCATCTGTTTCGTGCCGGTGTGCAAGGCTTCCAGCACGGTGATGGCTAGGTTGCCCAGGTAACAGAAACCCATCGCCCGATCGCTGGTGGCATGGTGGCCGGGCGGACGCAAGAGGCTGAAAGCAATCTCGCCCGAGCGCGCCGCCTGCAACGCGCGCAAGCCGCCGCCCACCGAACGCCGGGCGTGTTCGTAAATGCCGGGATACGCCGGCGTGTCCCCGTCGAAATCATGGCTGGAAAGTTTCACCGAAGCCAGGTGCTGCCGCGTGTGCGCGCGCAGAATTACTTCTTCCGTAGCTTCCAACGGCGCGGTCCAAGTAAGCTCCAAATCCTTTTGGGACCGGAGCCGTTCGATGGTTCGGCTGACGCGTTCCGGCCGTTCCGGGTGTCCCACGGCCGAGTAGCCCGTGCAGCGTTCGTCAGTAATGATCGTCATGCACTCCATTATGAACAAAGCGCCGAAAATGAACAGCGGGGAATTGCGGGAGGCGAAAAGGAATCGGTCGGTTTCGATAGCGGGATGTGAATTGCAGTGGAAGGAGTGAATTTCCTTTGATACTATGGGGGGCATGAGTATAGCTGAAGTTGAGAAAGAAGCGCTGGCCTTGCCGGAAAACGAACGGGCGCGTCTGGCGGCTTCGCTGCTCGAAACCTTGCCGCCACCACTAGCGGAAGTTTCCGATGAAGAGGTTTTTCAGCGCGCCAGGGACTTGGAGGATGGGCGCGCCAAAGAGATATCCCATCAGGAGTTTGTCCGTCGGGTTGAACACGAGCGCCGACGATGAGGGTGGTTTACCACGCCGCCGTTCAGCAGGATATCAATCGGGCGTTGCACTGTTACGACCAACTATCCGGTCGTCTCGGAGACGAGTTCTGGCAGGAACTAACGGCGTATATTGAAGCCGCCGCTGCCAATCCGCTGCGGTTTCATTCTTAATTGAAGGGTCTGCACCGTGCGAACTTGAAGCGGTTCCCTTATTCTTTTCTGTACCGAATTCTCTCTGATCGTATTCGCGTCATCGCCGTTCACCACCCAGCGATTCACATTAGGGAACAGATTGGGACGCCGGGTGAGGTCACCCGGCCTACCCGAGGGCGGGTTTGCGGCGTTGTAGGCCGGGGGCCCTCACCCGGCGAAAGCGGCTGAGGAACTCCGCCATTTTTAGCCATTTTTAGCTGTTCATTTGGTCGAAGCCGTGATTCACTTGGTTGAACCAATCGGAAAGGCTCATTATGAAACAAGTTGGTTATGTCGCCCTCAATACTCTGCTGCTTGCCTTGTCTTGTGCGGCTCAGCAAATCCCCATCAACTCTTCCATCGCGTACGACGCGAATGATCCCACCCACGCCATCGTGCTCACGTGGGAAGCGATTCCGACGAAGATACTACAACGTGTTGACGACGACCGCGCTGGGACAACAGCCCTGGACATCCCTTAATCCCAACCCGATCTACGCGTCCAACAACCTGGTGCGTTTCGCGGACACCAATGACCAGTCCGCGCGGTTCTACAAGGTGGTCAAACTGGACACGGACCCGCCGGAGGTCTGGCGGGCGGCGCCGGGGGACGGCGCGATTGCCGTGGGACGGCAAAGCCCGCTGAAGGTATATCTGCAGGACGAAACGGCGATTGATCCCACTTCGATTGCGTTGACGGTGGGCACCAACCCGCCGGCGACGCTGGCCGATGGACGACTGGCCTACGCGAATGGCATGCTCACCTACACTCCGGGCACCAATGAGTTCCTGGGCAACTACGCCGCGACCGTGAGTTGCGCCCTGGCCGTGTCCGATACTCTGGGTCAGCGCGGAACCAACGCGTGGTCCTTCGGGCTCGAACTGGAAACGGTTCTGGCGGACAACGTGGTGCTGATTGGCAGTCCCCCGGGATTCGCCGCCAAAACCGCCGCCTTGGCCAGTTCCTCCGGGCTGACGCTGGTGTCCACCAATGGAGCGACCTTTGTCTTCAGCTATACCGGCGCTTCTTCCGGGCTGACCAATGGCCAAGTCCTGGTGAGCACCGACCCGGCTCATGCCTACAAACGAAAGATCATTTCGCTGGCCGACGATCCGGGAAACCAGACCGTCACCGTGGTTACCGAACAGGCTTCCTTGGCCGAGTGTGTCCAGCAGGGCAGCATTCGCCTGACCGGAGATTTTGCCGACTTGACCGGTGGGGGCGCTGGATTCTCCTCGATTGGCGCCACCATCTCCTTGGATGGGACCGAGTTGTTCGACAACGGTACGATCCGGGTGGAAGTGGTTTCCGGGCAAATCAGCTTCACGCCCGATTTCACCGTTTCCGGTGAGTTCGACTCCGGGCGTCTGGTTTCCTTCGATTCCGAGATCTCCGGCACGGTGGGCTTGGACATGACGCTGCGAGGGAGTTTCCAGGTGACCGGTGATTGGGACGGCACCAAACCCCTCATCACTCCCATCCGCAAGGTCAATGTTCTCGCTTGGATTGCGGTTATCCCGGTTTGGACCGAAGCGGTGATGGAGTTTGATATTGGTTACGAAGCGCAGGCCGAAGCGTTTGGGGAGGCGACGGCGGGCTTTACGTCCTCGCGGACAATGACTTTTGGCGCCCGGCTGCGCGATGGGAATTGGAGCATGTTCCGCGATGAGTCCTCGTCGTTTGTTCCTGTGCCGCCCTCGTGGTCGATCAATGGCGCGGCCAAGGTGGCGGTTTATGTGGAGCCGAAACTGACGGTGTATTTGGAGAGCCTGGCGGGGCTGTCGGCGAACTTGAAGCCGTATCTGGAGGCGGACGGCAAGGCATGTGTGGTGCCGGGGCAGGCGGGAGTGGACTTTTCGTTGTATGCGGGTTTGAGCAGCACGTTGGCGGTGGATGTCAGGGGTTGGGATGAGGACTGGGGGACGTTGCCTTCGTGGGAACTGTTCAATTTGCGCAAGCAAATCTACCATAAGAACCTGACGACACCCACGGGGCCGCCACCAAATGTTCTGCCGGGCATGGTGTGGATTCCGTGCGGGAGATTTACCATGGGCAGCCCGGAGAGCGAGCCGGCGCGTTATTCCAACGAAACCCAGCATGAGGTGACGATCAGCCGGGGGTTTTGGATGGGGAAGTATGAGGTAACTCAGGCGGAGTACCAAGCGGTGATGGGGAGCAATCCGAGCTATTTCCAGGGAGCCAACCTGCCGGTGGAAACAGTCAGTTGGCATGATGCGGTGGCGTATTGTGCGGCGTTGACGGCGCGGGAGCAGGCGGCGGGGCGGTTGCCCGCAGGGTATGTGTATCGGTTACCGACGGAGGCGCAGTGGGAGTATGCGTGCCGGGCCGGGACGACCACGCCGTTCCATTACGGGAACGCGTTGCGTTCGGGGATGGCGAACTTTGATGGCCGTTACGAATATCCACCGTGCGGGAGTGACTACTATGGCTGCTACAACCCCGGCGGCACCTACCTGGGGCGAACGACTTCGGTGGGGAGCTATGCGCCGAACGCGTGGGGATTTTATGACATGCACGGGAATGTGTGGGAGTGGTGTGCGGACTGGTATGGGGCGTACCGATGCGGGGCCCGTGACGGATCCTGTGGGGCCTGCCACGGGCTCGCACCGCGTGGTCCGCGGCGGCTATTGGCACTCCCTCGCCAGGTACTGCCGGTCAGCGGGTCGCGGCCACGACTACCCGGACTACTGGTACGGCAACTCGGGTTCCGGGTGGTGCTGGTCCCAGGTCAGCCATGAGCTGGAAGGGGCGGCGGAGCGGCGCCGGAGCAGTCGAGGCGGGGCGAGGGACGAGCGAAGCCTGACTGCGGAGAGGCAGCGGAGCGACAATGCAAACGTAGCGGCGAAGATGAAAAAGCCCCGCGCAGCGGTCGCGATTTTTTTCCAAAATCGCGCGTGCCTTTCCGGCTCCCGCCCGGAGCGCGGACATTCTTGTCCGCCTTCCGCGCCGTCCGCTCGTCAGCGGACAAGAATTTTCCGCACCGATCGGCGCTCCTGTGAGTGAGGCCGCCATGCAACTGAAAGCTGTTCGTGCTCCCGATCAAGAACCTCGCCGCCGCGGAAGGGCGAGATGAATGCGTTCCTGCGCGGGCACCGGGTGCTGGCGGTGAAGAAAGAATTCGTGCCGGACGGGGAGAACTCCTTCTGGACTTTTTGCGTGGAATTCCTGGACGGGGCGCCTGGGGGAGCATTACCCACGGGCAGCAAGCGGCCCAAGGTGGATTACAAGGAGGTGCTGAAGCCGGAGGAATTCGAGGTGTTCAGCCGGCTGCGCGAGTGGCGCAAGGCCGTGGCGGAGAAGGAAGGGGTGCCGGTGTATGTGGTGCTCAGCAATGAGCAACTGGCTGAAATGGTGCGGCGGCGGGCCTCCAGCAAAGCCCAACTGAAAGAGATCGAAGGCGTGGGCGACGCCCGCATCGAGAAATACGGCGCGGCGCTGCTGGAGCGGCTCGTTTTCAATCCGGTACCTGAATGAGAGGAGCGCGCGAGCCGGTGCCGGCCTGGAGCGCGGACATTCTTGTCCGCTTGGGCGCCCCACCCGCGCCGGATGCGGACAGGAATGTCCGCGCTCCGCCCCCGGCATGAGACGCGCGGGCCAACTCCTGGCGGCCATCGCCGACCCCGCCAACCTGCGGCTGGCCTTTTGGAAAGCGGCCAAAGGGAAACGCAGCAGGGCGGACTGCCGGGCCTTTCAAGAGGAACTGGACGCGAACCTCGCGGCCCTTCGCGACGATTTGCTGGCGGGCCAGGCGCGGGCGGGAGCCTACCACTACTTCACCATTCACGATCCCAAGGAGCGCACGATTTGCGCGGCCAGCTTCCGCGAACGGGTGTTGCACCACGCGCTGATGAACGTCTGCGAGCCGGTGCTGGAGCGGGCGGCCATCTTCGATAGTTATGCCTGCCGGAAAGGCAAGGGCAACTGGCGGCGGTACGGCGCGCCGAGACCTTTTCCCGGCAATACGGCTGGTTCCTCAAAATGGATGTGCGCAAGTACTTCGATTCGGTGGCCCACGGTGTCTTGCGCGGATTGCTGGGCCGGAAGTTCAAGGACGCAGCCGTCCTGGCTTTGTTCGACCAAGTGCTGGCCAGCTACCACACGACACGCGGATGCGGCCTGCCGATCGGGAATCTGACCTCGCAGCACTTCGCCAATTTCTACCTGGCGCCGCTGGACCGGTTCCTCAAGGAGCATCTGCGGCGCCGGGCTTACGTGCGCTACATGGATGATTTCGTGGTTTGGGGTGACAGCGGCGCCGAACTGCGCGCCGTGTGGCGGGCGGTGGGAACGTTTCTTTCGGCGGAGTTGCGGCTGGAGTTAAAACCGACCGTGGCGTTGAACAAGACCGCCTTCGGCATGGATTTTCTCGGCTACCGGCTTTTTCCGTGTGACCTCCGCCTGGCCCGCCGGAGTCAACTGCGTTTTGCCCGCAAGTTCCGCCGCTATGAGCGCGAGCATCGGGAGGGGCGCTGGACGGAGCGGCAATTGGAGCAGCGGATGCAGGCGCTGGTGGCCTTCACCCTGCCCGCCCGTAGCCGGGACTGGCGAGTCCACGTCATGCACCGATTTGGGGTGGCAACCAACGGGCTCGAACCGCGTGATCCGCGGGGGCAGTTGGAACAACAACGCGAACAACTGCCGGTCGGCGAACCGCAACCACAACAACCCGACGAACAGGAACAACAATATCGGGTTCCGAGTTGTCCTGGCCCCAGCTCAACCTGAGCGTTGGACGACGCTCCGGCTGACCCGGCTGCCATCCTGTCCGCGAGGCTCGCTGTTTCGCGGCAAAGAGCAGTGAACGAAGGCCCGGTGTGAGTAGTGGAGCGGACGCTTCGCGAAAGCTCCGGGCTTTTCACTGGCGCCCAGCGAACCCGCCGCCACACGCCCTGATGCCGGTTTAGCCGCCGGTGGACGTGAGCGGTTTCGGATGGGGGACAGTTCTTGGTATGGTACGCGGTTCTTGATAGTGGCAAATACTTGCCAGGCTTCTTCCCTTGATCCAGCCGAGGCTTCGCATGGCGATCCGCTGCAATTCCTCCGCAAAGGGAAACATGTAAATCTCCCATTGCTTCATGCGTCGAGGACCGGCTTGGAGCCGCGACAGATTCGTTCTTCAAAACGGGCATCATCGGGATCGGCATAGCACGAGGCAAAGTAACCCGATGGACGTATCGGATTTCCTTCGTTGTTAAACCAATCTATCCATTGATATTCGCGCTTGCGAGTGTGCAGCCGGGACGGCATGGTTGGGCATGACCTGTGTTGGAAAAGTCGAGAAGGGAACCGTGGTGCTCCCACCGGAAGTCAAACTGCCGGACGGCACAGAGGTCGTGGTGAGCATTCCGGAATCGACGGCGGGCGGTCCAACCTTTGCCGAACGGTATAAAGCGTTCATTGGCATGGCCGACGATTTGCCGGAAGATCTTGCCCTAAACCTCGACCACTATTTGCATGGCCACCCGAAGAAATGAAACCCGTCTTCGTGGATTCGTTTTACTTCGTTGCCTGTCTTAACCGTCATGACCAGCATCACGAAAAGGCGATGACTTCTGCGCGCCAGCCAATGGGGCCGATGATTACGACTCGCTGGGTGTTGATGGAAGTTGCCGATGCTCTGGCTGCTTCCACTTGCCGCAAGCAAATGGCAGCCTTCATTTCCGCCTTGGAGGCAGACGCCAATGTTCGGCTTGTTGAGGCGCAGCTAAACCTTTTCCAACGCGGATTGGAACTTTACGACCAGCGGCCGGACAAGGCGTGGACATTGACCGATTGCATCTCATTTGTCGTGATGGCTGATGAAGGTTTGACGGATGCCCTCACGGGAGACCACCACTTTGAGCAGGCAGGGTTCAAGGCTTTGCTCAGATAGCCTCCAGTTCATCGTGCGCATGAACGCGTGGGACCAGCGTAGGCCCCGAGCTGTTCGTGCTGTGATAAACGTTCGCAGTTAGAGGCGGAATTTACGGGGCCAAGTTCACAGCACTGCCAGCAATTTCCTTATCTCATTCAACCGCGCTTTGGCGGTGGTTTTAGTCAGACGGGGGAACTTGCCGTGCAGCATGATGTAATCATTGTAGCGGGTCAGTTTGAGCTTGTCCTCCTGGGTTTCGATGGAACTGATGCCTTTGGCGCTGGCAATTAACTTCAGGGTGCTGACTTGCAATAGCAATTGCACCGGCTCGGGCAACGGACCGAACCGGTCGCGCATTTCGCCTTTCAATTGTTCCAGCGATTCGTCGTCGGTGATTTCGGCCAGCTTGCGGTAGATCTCCAGCCGGTGTTGCGGGTCAGCAATGTAATTCAGCGGGATGAACGCGCCGGCTTTCTGGACGACTGGTGCTGATCGTGGCGACTTGTCGGAAGCAGGTTCGTCGGCCTCGCTGATATACGTTGCGGTTTCACGGGGCACGTTGATTTCAAGATCGGTATTGCGTTGGCCGCGACCTTTCTTTTGCTGCTTGCATTGGGTCGCCTGCGCTTCGGCGGCGGCGGCTTCACCGGCACTGGCGGCCAGGAAATCCAATCGCACCACCACTTCGACGCGCGGTTTGACCTTTTCGCCTTTAAGCGTCGCCACGCTTTGCTTGAGCAACTGGCAGTAAAGCTCGAAACCCACGGCGGTGATGTGGCCGCTTTGCTCGGCGCCCAGCAGGTTGCCGGCGCCGCGGATTTCGAGGTCGCGCATGGCGATTTTGAAGCCGCTGCCGAGCGTGGAGTATTGCTTGATGGCGCTGATGCGTTTGCGCACGTCGGTCAGCAGGCTGGCGTGGCGCGGCAGCAGCAGATAGGCGTAAGCCTGATGTTTGTAGCGGCCCACGCGGCCGCGCAATTGGTAAAGGTCGCTCAGGCCGAACCGGTCGGCGCGGTCGATGATGATGGTGTTGGCGTTCGGAATGTCGAGGCCGCTCTCGATGATGCGTCGTGGAAAGCAGCACGTCGGCTTCGCCGTTGACAAACTTGGCCATCACTTCCTCCAGGTCGTCGCTCGTGCATCTGGCCGTGGCCGACGACAATGCGCGCCTGGGGCACCAGCGTCCGCCAGACGTGTGCGCCACAGTCATCGATCGTCGATCACGCGGTTGTGCAGGAAGAAGACCTGGCCGCCGCGGTTCAATTCGCGCTGGATGGCATCGCGGATGACGCGCTCGTCGTATTGCGACACGATGGTTTCCACCGGCAGCCGGTCATGCGGCGGCGTCTGGATGGTGCTCATGTCGCGGGCGCCGGTGAGCGCCAGGTAAAGCGTGCGCGGAATCGGCGTGGCGCTCAGCGTGAGCACATCCACCAGCTGGCGCAGCATCTTGAACTTCTCCTTGTGCAACACGCCGAACCGCTGTTCCTCGTCGATGACCACCAGGCCGAGGTCCTTGAACACGATGTCGCTTCTGCACCAGGCGGTGCGTGCCGATGACGATGTCCACCGCGCCGGTCGCCAGATCACGCACGACGCGCTGCCTGGTTCCGGCGGGTGCGGAAGCGGGAGAGCAGTTCGATGCGGATCGGATAATCCGCCATGCGCTCGCGGAACGTGTTGAAATGCTGCTGCGCCAGCACGGTGGTCGGCACGAGCATGGCCACCTGTTTGCCGTCCATCACCGCTTTGAACGCGGCGCGAATGGCGACTTCGGTTTTGCCGAAGCCCACGTCGCCGCAGATCAGACGGTCCATCGGCTTGGGCCGTTCCATGTCGGACTTGGTTTCGACGATGGCGCGCATTTGGTCGGGCGTTTCCTCGTAGATGAACGCGCTTTCGAACTCGCGCTGCCAGGGCGTGTCCGCGGGAAAGGCGTGGCCGGCTGCGATTCGCGCGCGGCCTGGATGGACAGCAAGCTCAGCGGCGACATCCCGCACCGCTTTCTCCGCTTGTTCCTTGGCTTTGTTCCAGCGCGTGCCGCCGAGCGTGTTCAGCGGCGGACGCGCTTTGCCGGCGCCGACGTATTTGCTGACCAGATGGGCTTCGGTAACGGGCACGTAGAGGTTTGGGCGCCGGCTGCGTCGGAGTCGCGCGGCGCATATTCGATCACCAGGCATTCCTGGCCTGACTCCGGCAACGGACGCGGCGTGGCGCCTCCGGTCGCCGGCTTGTGCCGGTCGGCGGCGGCAGAAGCTTCAAGCCCAGGTAACGTCCGATGCCGTGCTGCACATGAACGACGTAATCGCCTTCTTCCAGATCCGTGAAATCAATGTCAAGCGCCGAGCGCGTCGCCTGGGCGTGCGGCGATTTCAGCCGGCGCGGTCGCTGCACTTTGTAGCGCCCGAAGATCTCCGCGTCGGTGACCACGACCAGTTTCGCCGAGTCGCTAAGAAATCCGCGGGTTAAGGCGCCCAGGTGCAACACAGGCGGAGCGCCTCGACCGCGGCCAAGGGATGCAGTCCTTTTTGCGTCAACGGCCGATGAAGCGTTTTCCGGGAGTGAGTTGCCTGTGTCGGTACTAGGAAGTCGAGGAGCTGAACCGGCATCACCCAACCCATATTCCTCCCAAATTTCATGGAACCGCTGACGTTCGCCGTCGTTGTTGCAAAAGACATGGACTTGGTAGCTCTGGCGCAGCCACCGGTGCAATTGGGCGAAAAACTCGCGGCGTTGTGCTTCGGCGATGGCTGGTTCCGGCGCGCGATCCACGATGGGCCGGAAGGCGTCGAGAGACGAGAAGGCGAGGTTGCCAAGCGCCGCATCCAACGGTCCCACGCTGGCTTCCGATGTATCCAATGGCGCAGCAGATGGCTCGCTGGCAGATGCCAATTCGTCGTCAGGTGGAAGTAGTGCTTCGCCTGCGAAACCAGCGACCACGGATTCCTCCGCGGACAGTTCTAATTGCGTCATTCCCCGGTCGGCCAGTTCACTCCTGAAGTCTTCCCAATCGATATGAAACGAATCCTCCTCCGGCACCAGATCGGCGTAGCTGCCCGCGGTTTCAGCCAGTGCTTCCGGTTCGCACAACAGCCAGATCGCCGCGCGCGGCAAGTAATCCAGTAACGTGGCGAGCGCAGGGGGATGGTTACTTGTTGAGGGTTGATGGGACGATGCTGGTGGACCGGCGGTATCAGCTTTCAAGGCCAGTTCCTTTTTCAACACGCCCAGTTCCCCGGCAGGGGAAAGCAGAACGCTCGTGATGGGCTCCCGCGACATTTGGCTGATGGGATCAAAGAACCGCAGCGACTCGACTTCGTTGCCGAAGAATTCCAGCCGGACCGGCCAGGGACTGGTGGGCGGAAAAATGTCCAGGATGCCACCGCGCAAGGCGATTTCGCCTTTGTGGTTAACCTGCGCTTCCGGCTCGTAGCCCAAGTCTTCCAGCCACTCGATCAAGTCGAGCGGATTGATTGGATCGCCGCGTTGCACGGTACGAATGCGCTGCCGCAATTGTTGCGGCGGGTAGGTGCGCTGGAGCAACGCGGTCACGCTGGCCACCACGATGGGTGACGCGGAAATGTCCGAGCCCGAGGTCGCAACAGTCGCGACCGACGACAAGGCAGCCAGAGTTTCCAGGCGCTCGCTAATGACGTCCACGTGCGGGAGTTTACCTTCGTGCGGCAGCACTTCCCAGGCGGGATAGAACAGGAGTTGTGAGCTCTGGTTTGCTGGCGGGGAATCAGCGGTGTTTCCATTTTGGCTCGCTCCATACTTCAGCCACGTGGTGATGTCCTGATGATGACTCTCCTGCGTCTTCAAGCCCTCGGCCACCACGATGACCGGACGTTGGGGAAACAACCGATGCAAGAGCACCGCCAGGAAAGGTTGCGCACCCGCGCTGACGCCACCGCAGGGCAAAACACTCCCCTGCTCCAGTCGCTGTGCCATCGCCTGCACGGTGGGAGTTTGCGCTGCCGCGGCGAACAAATCGTTTGCCACCGTCCTGGATTTCCTGGACGCCAAGTTCCCGCAACCTTGCAGTCAGGGGCCAACTCGTCAAGAATGGGCTGCTGTCCTCCAGTGGTTCCAACGTGCTGCCGGCATCCTGCCGGCAGCACGTTGGAACGAAGGCTTCGAATCAATGACCAATGCTCAAAACCCAATGACCAGAGAATGCCCAATCCTCAAAATCCAGGGACCGGCTAATCGGCCGGCGGTCGTTTCGTCGTTTCACCTTGGTGCTTGGACCTTGGGCCTTCATTGGTCATTGGCCGTTGCTGATTAATCAAACGTAACGTCCTAAACTGTCGTTCCCGCCATTGCATTCGTCTGCCCGCAGGACGCCGGCAGCACGTTGGCCCAGCGTGCTGTCGGCATCCTGCCGGCAGTTTGGAACGGGCCATTCGAATGTTAAGTCCCTCGAGTATTTGGACGCAGCTCTTGCATCCGACTCTGCCGGCGGGACGCCAGCAGCACGTTGCTGAGAGTTATCCGGTCCGCCTCCTTACGTCGGCGGCTACCACGAGTGTGAAAGGTGCGGGCTAAGCCGCCGGGTAGGTCTTGTAGTAGTCTTTGTAGCGGTAGTAATAATACTCGCCGGTGGAGGCGCGGACGGCGTTGAAGACCACGCCCAGCACATGAGCCTGGCGTTGATACAACAAGTCCAGCGCGGCGCGGGCCACGCGCGCCGAGGTGTGCTCCGCACGCACTACAAAGATCACTCCGTCCACGTGCGGTGCCAGACTGCTGACATCGTCCGCAGCCATAACGGGCGGTGAATCCACCAACACGTAATCGTAGGCGCCTGCTGCTTCTTTCAGGAGTTTTTCGGTCGCCTGGCTCAACAACAATTCGCTGGAGCCATACGTGCTTTCGCCCCGCGGGAGCAGCGACAAGTTGCTGACGGTGGAGCCTTTGACCGCTTCTTTCCAGGGCAGATGTCCGGCCAGTACCTCGCTGAGCCCGGGCTGACTTTCGAGGTTAAACCGCGAGTGGAGGGTGCCTTTGCGCAAGTCGCCATCGACCAGCAAGACCCGGGAACCCGCCTGCGCCATGTTGATGGCCAGGTTGGCCGTGGTAATGGATTTGCCGTCGTTGGGAATGGAACTCGTGACCAGGAGGATCCGCGGACGCTGGCCATTTTCGGACCCAAACAACAGCGAGGACCGGAGGTTGCGGTAGGATTCGAGGAACGCATGGCGCGTGTCGGCCGGCTGAAGCAATGCCAGATCGCCGTTCTTGCCCAGGGATTTTTCCCGCGGGATTTGTCCCAGAATCGTTTCATCGAACAACTCCTGCATTTCGGTAAACGAACTCATACGGTCATCCAACCGATCGACAAACAGGAGGATAACCAACCCCAGGATCAGGCCACCGGCTGCCGCCAGGGCGAGGCTGCGGACCAAACCGGGGCGATCGAGCATGGCCGGCGAGGCCGTTTCCATAATGGTCACGTTTTCCGGATTGATGCCTTTGTTGACGTCCAGCGTCTGCATGGTGGCCAGCAGGCGATCATAAAGCTTTTGCGTCCGCTCGTAGTTGGATTGGATGTTCTTGTATTCGGCCATTGCCTTACTGCTTTGCAGCGCCTTCTTCTCCCACTCCGTGATGTCCTTTTTCAGGTTCTCGATCTGGAGCGCAATCGATTTCTTTTTGCTGTCCAGTTGTTCCACGTTTTGCTCGCGATAAATCCCCAGCAACCGTTCACGGCGGGCGATGTCTTCACTCAGGGCGATCATCTTGGGATGCTTGGGCCGCAGAAACTCACTCAACTCCTGTTGCTCCGCCTTGAGCATGAGGATTTGCTGTTTGGCTTTGAAATAATCCGCCGTCAAGCCCACGATGCTCGCCTTGCTGGCCAGGTCCTGCAGGAGACCTTCGTTCAACGGGGTGAGGCCTTCCTTTTGCTGCTCACGTTCCAGGTTTTGCTCGAGCGTCAAGGATTTCAACAGTTCGTATTCGGACTTGAGCGCTTCGACCTGGGCGTTGAGCAGGGCCAGACGGTTGCCGGCGCTGTTGCCTTGCTCCTGCAAAAAGACGATGCTGTTGCTGCTTTGGAAATTCACGAGGTCCTGTTCGCCCTTGCGCAGGTTCCCTTCGATGCGACTGACGTCCTCGGTCAGGTTGGCCAGCGTGCTGTCGGAGGTCTGCTCGCGCATTTCCTTTTTCAGGTTGGTGTATTCCTCCATGCTGGCCTGCAGGAAAGCCCGGGCATAATCCGGATCGTCCGCGGTAACCCGCAGATTGAATATCGTGGTGCGGGGGGATACAGAAACTTTGAGATCCGGTTCCAAAGTCGCCCAATCTTGATTGCGGGCCAGGACGCGTTTTTGCGCGCGATTCAGGACCACGCTGCTTTGCATCAAAGCGGCCTGAGTGCCGAGGAAATTGCTGAGTTCCTCCGTGTACACCGAGCCTTCCGGAATCGAGAGCTTGATGCTGACAATCATGCGCCCAACAGAAAAGAAAGAGGGGGGCGCGTAATAAAGGTAAGCACCTTCCCCCGCGAGAGCCACCAGCATGCACAGCGGCAAGACCCACCAACGTTTGCGCAAGAGGTTTTTATAACGGTTGAACCGGGCGAAAAATTGCGCCGTCCGGGTGGACCGGTCCGGGACGAAGGTGTTGGGTTGATCGGTCATGGGTCTTACAAGTTGAAGATTCGTGCCGGCACGATAATAAAGTCATCCGGCTCCAACACCACGTCCTGCTCGATTTTCCCCTCTTCAAGAATTTCTTGCATGTTCAATTCAAAGATGTGTTTGGTCTCGGCCTTCGAGTCCGGATTGCGGATCAATTTCACCTTCTTCTTGTTGGCGAAATCACCGAAGCCTCCCGCGCGCAGGATAGCTTTGCCCGCCGTGAGATGTTCGTTCACCATTAACTCAATCGCCCCTTGATTCCGCACCTGCCCCCAGACATAAACCCGCCCCAGGATTTTGTTGGCCTGATCGAGCGAGATGATCACCGTGGCGCGGTAATAATACTCCTTCTCAAGCTGGGCTTTGATTTCGTCCGCCAACTGTTTGCACGTCTTGTCGGCGGCGGCAACGCGTCCCAAATACGGAATGTCCAACTCACCTGAATCCGTCACCACCAGGCTTCGGGGCAACTCACGATCCTCGATAATCTGGAAGCTGATGCGGTCCCCTACCCGCAGCTTGTATTTGTCATCCGGCACGTAACCGCTCGGGGTGGTGGGTACCGTTAACGAGGGCAGGCCGAGGTAATTGGTTGGGCTGTAAACCACACCCGCGCTGGGATTTTGCGCGTAACCAACTCCCGTCCCCACCAGGGTAACGGCCAGGCCTGCGAGTAGAATCATCATCCGACGCATAGATAAGTTCATGATCATCAGAAATTGTAGCCAAAGTTCAAGGAAACACTATTGACCATATAATCGCGAAGATTCGTTTGCGAATCCTTCCAATAAAACTGGTAGCCCAAACTGGCGGACAATTTGTCCGTGAGCATCCGGCCCATCGACAATCCGGCTCCCAGCCGATAGAACGTTTCCGACCCCGACCCCGACTCGGTGCCGTACTCGAAAGCCAACGGTGTCGAAATCCGGGTGTCCCGCACCCAATTCCAATTCATATTCAAGCGAATAAAGGTCAAATCCAAGTTCCGCAAACTGGTGCCGTACTGCAACCCCAGTTGGATGCTGCGCCCGGCGCTCAGTGAATAATTCAAAATCCGGTTCAAGCGGTGATCCAGCACCAATTGACCATAAACCGCACCCGAATTCCCCACATCCGGCGCCATTGTGGTCGGCGACTGGACGTAAAGCGTATAACCGGCCATCGCCTTTACCTGCATATATCGGCTGATTTGTCCGCCATAAAAGAGCCCGACACTGTATTGCACCCCGTCAGTGAGGATCTCATTGGCGTAATTGACCAGTGTCGACCCGAATTCCACCCCACCCGAAGTGGTCGAGCTCAGCCGCAAACCGCCACGCGCAAAGAACATTTCCGACTGTCCATCGGAAAACTGGTAGGTCGAATTGAGCGATACATAGTCCGCGTGATCATAACCGAAGGACACCAGGATCTTGTTAAGGTCCCAATTTCCAGTGAAGCCCACCACGTTTTCGAGCCGTTGATAATCACCACGGCCGCTGACGGTGGGCACCTCATAAACACTCATGGGAATGCTGAACCGGTCATGGATGTTGAACAAAAAGTCACCCACGTAAAGGTCGAAGGCGATTTCCGAACCGGGCCGGATAAACAATCGATCCAGGTCGGAATGGCTCAAATACTTCGAATATCCCAGACCAATGGCGAGGTTCAATCGGTTGTTTTCCGTTACCGGCCACAATATCCGCGTGGTGAGTTGCGGACGAAGAATTAAGTCGCTCTCCGCATTATCGCTACGGTAGCGGACGTTGTCATTGTATGTGACGCCCATTCCACCTTGAAATCGCAAGCCCACCGGGCCGAGCTTCAAATTGTAGTAGCCAATGGACGAATTGGCTCGCCTGCGGGCTTCAGCGGCGTCTCGGCCGGTAGCCGACATTCGAATGGCCTCCTGCCCGCCGGACACGCCGGCCCAAAACAGGCACAGCAGAACCCCCCCCGCTTTTAAGGAGGACGCCCTTCCGGCCAGCCAACTGCCCGCACACTGGCGCAATACAGTCAAAGCATCAGGCAAAACTCTGAAAAACACGTGTCAATACTCAACGGCAGCGAAGCCGCCAATGCAATCCTCTTCGGGAAATGTAACGCGAAAGGGCCATTATTTGCCGGGCCGCGAGCGAAGGAATGGCGGGAGTGGCGGGGCTCGAACCCGTAACCTCTGCCGTGACAGGGCAGCGCTCTAACCAATTGAGCTACGCCCCCGCTCAGTGCGGGAGGCAAAAAATAGTGGATGCCCCCACCCGCGTCAACGCCGAATTGAAAAAGGTGCGAGTTTGTGGGCACCCGCAACTTGCTGCGGCGTCGATCCGCTGACTTCATTCTCAGGGCTGACGGGCGGAACATACGATCCATCGATCACGTTTATCGCAAACGCATTGTCCGAGCGTGCAAGCTGGATTCATTCCATCTAAGCTCTGGCGGTCGCCCAACGGATCGGTTAATCTCGCCCTGGAGTTGGCCCGGAGCGGAGGCTGGCTAACACTACAGCGACAGTTCCGGCAAATCGCAGCAGGAGCGCGGCGTTTACGCCGCTTCACGGTGCTATCCCATAAGCCGCTGGTTGGTCTTGGGTGCTTGAAGCGGCCTAAAGGCTGCGCGCCTATCTGTGAAAGTGTCGTTGGAGTGCTAACACGGAGTTCGCACGACGGGAGACGGCCGACAAACATGAGTATTCTCAAACAAGCCAAAACGTGGGCTGCCCAGACGGCCGCCCGGAAATATCTCAACCGTTATTATTCCGATGTGGGGGTAATGACCAAATTGGAGATCGATCCGGAACAAAAAACGATTCTGGTGGAAGCGCAACTCAACGGAGAATCCCAACCTGTGTCCATCCGGGTGAATCGTTACCGGGTCATCCAAACCGGCGGCAAAGCTTACCTCGAAGTGGCCGATGCGCTGATTTCCCGGGATTGGATGAACGCGCTGTTCCAGCGGACCGTCAAAGGGCGGCGCTTTGAAGTGCCGGAGTTGGTCCGGCTGGTTTTGTAAGCAATGGCATTGGCCTCCCGGGCCAGAAATCGTCTATTCGGCCACGCCCGTTCAATGCTCGAAGCTCATTTTCTCCGGGCGGACGGTCTCGGGCTTCACCATAAATTCCACATTTCGGGTGGTCTGCAAAGCGTTGGTGATGTCCACCGTTTTCGTCCCAACGGGAATGGATTTCACGAAAACTTCGTAATATGAACCGGACCAACTGCGGCTCAGCACTTCGAGCGGGATGCCGTCATTGCCCACGATTTCCACGAAATCGAAGGATTTTCCCTCGGCTATCTTCGCATACTCGACCCGAATCCACGACGCGTCGCTGCTGCTCCACGAACCGCCGGTGATGTCCGGCTTCCGCGCAAACTCCGTCAAACTGATTTCCACCCCGCCGACGCGGTTGGTGATCGTCAGGAAATTGGTCTGGCCTATGGCTGGCACCGGCACGTTGTTAAAGGTAACCAGTTCTTCCGGTGCGAATCCCCGCGTGCGCCGCAATTCCAACGTCAGCCGCCAGGCAGGCCGGTCCCACCGAATGATTGGTGCCGTAGGTTGCCGTCACGAACTGATACTGCATGCCATTGGGCAACGTGATGGTCGGCAACGTTGCTGATCGCGTCCGTCGCCACCAAAGCCCGGCTGCCAAAACGGCGGCCAGCAAGATTGCGATCCCCAACCAGATTCTTCCGCGTTTCATCACTTCTTAACCTGCCAGTTGC
Organism: uncultured Verrucomicrobiae bacterium; assembly: GCA_963788655.1. Classification (GTDB taxonomy): domain Bacteria; phylum Verrucomicrobiota; class Verrucomicrobiia; order Limisphaerales; family JAFGQR01; genus JAFGQR01. The sequence continues at coordinate 39,109 of CAWBHS010000026.1, forward strand.
GATGGGGAGTGCGCCCGCCTCGGGCGCTGTGGTTGGCGCCTCGCCAACCTCTCCAGAAGCCACGAACTGTTCACTAATCAGTGACTTCTCAGACGCCGGTCCAACCGGCTAGGGCGCCCGTTGGCAGCGTCCGGAGCAGGCGCGCTCCCCAGGTTCATTTGCATAGTCACGGTTTGGCCTGCTTTCCTCAACGCACCGCAGCGTCGTGGACGGTCAGTTCGCCGAGTTTATACCGCCGTTGCCCATCACTTTCTGGCAGCGGCAAGGCAATCAACGGGGTGCCATCGCGGCGGCCCACGGACACATACACGTCGTATGTTCCGGGCTTGGTAGCCGGCGCAAACGTGCCGCGCGGATCCAAGTGGCGAAATCCGACAATCAACGTGGATTTGAGCTTGCGACTGGAGGCCTGACCTGGCGCTGCGACTTTGAGTTCGCGCACGTTGAAAGATTCATCCACGTGGACGGACACGATTCCGCCCTGGTCGTCTTTCAGCGTAAAGGTCCAAAAGCCTCCATGGTAGCACGGGGCCACGCCGGCATTCGCCCATTCGGTTTCCACGTCGAAGAGCTGGCTCAACGCCACCTGCTCCGGCCAACTGATCGCGCGGAGTTGCAACCGATAGCCCAGGCGCCGGTTGATACGGTCGATGGTTTCGCGGTTTTCGTTCAACTCCACCCGCGGCCACCAGTGAATGGACATGTAACTGGCATGATAATCTTCCACGGACTTCAACAGCAGGTCGCCGCTCCAGGCGCCCCGTTGCTTCGACGAACCGTAATGCTCGTGTTCAAGAATGACCGGGAGCGTGGGCCAGAATTCCTGGGCCATCTCCGCGTGATACCACGAGTGCGGCGGCGGTTGTACCAGGATGCTGTCATCGCGCATCGTGACGCCGTGGGCCAGGGCATAGTCCATCGCGGGAAAATGGCGGCCCGGTTTGCTGCTGCCGGCTACATCGTCGCTGATGCACAGTTGCGTCCGCTGGAAATGTTTCAGGTGCAGGTCAATGTGCTTTTTAACGACGGCCAGGGTTTGTTCCTCGTTCAACCGGCTGCTGAAGCCCGTGTGGCCTTCGCCCCACATGCCGAACGAGCCAATGTCGATGAATGCCACGTTGGGATTGCCATCATACCGGCGGGCCAGCGCGGCCAGGAAATGATCCAGTTTTTCAAGAAACACCGGGTCCAGATAGTCCGGATCCCACAGGGCGCCGCCGACTCGCGGCCCTTTGCCGAAGTCGAACTCGATCCCTTTGGCCCCGGCGTCCTGCACCCATTTGGGAGTGGCGTAGCGCATCCAACTTTCCGAGCAGCTCACCCGAATGGCAATTTGTTTGCCTTGATCGATCCAGCGCTGGGCCGGGGTGTCAAACAGCGACCAATTGAACTGGCCTTCCTTCGGTTCCAGAAACGACCACGGCACCCGCAGATAAATCGCCGACAGCCCCGGCCAATCTTCGAGCGTGTCCGATGGCGCCAGGCGGGAGCCGTAGTTCTTGATGATGTTCGAGTAAAAGTGGAAGGTCCACCCCATGCCTGGATTGACCAGCGCCTCGCCGGTGTCCTCGGGATGAACAACGACTCGCTTTTCAGCGCCGGATCCAGTTGAGCCCAAAACCAACCAAACAGCGGGCAGCAGAAATAACGAAATGGCTTTCATGAGGCGGCACGATAGGGCAAGTCGCGGATCAGCGACAAATCTTTTCCCCGAGGTCAAGCCTCTCGCCAGAATTCCAAGTGGCGGAGGATTTCAAATTCATCCAAATCGAGCCCTGGACCAAGCCGCTGGCCGAGCTCGAAGTGCGGCCTCAGGGCGAACATACGCGAAGTCTGGTGCTGGCGCGAGTGCCCAAAGAATTGGAAGGCAAGAAAGTCACCATCAGCGTTGCCTTTGACTTGGACCCGCTAACCCCTGTCTGCAAACCAGTCGAAGTTACTCTGGACTGAAGTTTGGCTTTTGTTTCCCGCGCTGTTCGGCGAAGAAACTTTGGAGCAAGGAGCGGCACTCGGCTTCGCGCACGCCGGCGGTGATGTCGCAGCGGTGATTGAAGGATGGATATTGTAACAAATTCATGGCGCTGCCCGCGGCGCCGGCCTTCGGATCGCTCACGCCAAAAACGACTCGTCCCAACCGTACGTGGACAATGGCCCCAGCGCACATGGGGCAGGGTTCCTTGGTGACGTATAACGCGCAATCGGTCAGGCGCCAGTCTCCCACCGCACCTTCGGCCTGCGTCAACGCCAGCATTTCCGCGTGGGCGGTGGCGTCCTTGAGCAATTCCACTTGGTTCCAGGCACGCGCGATGATCCGGCCTTCTTGAACCACCACCGCTCCAACCGGCACTTCTTCCCGTTGGTAAGCCTTGGCCGCCTGGCGCAGGGCTTCGCCCATGAAGTAGTGGTCGCTGTGCAAATCGATGATGGGTTCCTCAGGCATGGGGTGGATTCAATTCAGTCATGAATGGACAGCGCACCAACGTTCTTGAAGCGCTGAAGAGTTGAAGGGGTGAAGCGGCGGACAATTTGCGCGGCCTGCGTAAGCGGCGAGAAGTAGTGGTGCGTGTAAACACCAACGCCGACCGGCAATGCGCTGGCGAGCTGGGTGAAGACGAGCAGTCACCGAGCGGCGACTTTCGCAGTAATTCACCACCGGCTCTTCTCGCCCAGCTATTGGTGTTCATGAGTTTCTTTGTGTCGAATTTCTGTGCGTCGAAGTCTGGTCGGCTCTTAAACCGCGAAGACTTCGAACGGAGTTATCTAACCGCAAAGACACGAAGAGCGCAAAGAGTTGCTGCAATTCCGCTGCTTTGCGCGCTTCGTGCCTTTGCGGTGAAATTAGGCCATTCGCCCACAGCCGTAACCTTCGAAGTCGATCATTGCGTCGCTTGGGTTGCGGCTCGTTGCAATCATCGAAATTCTTCGCAAGCTGCATCCATTTTCGACCGCTTCAATCCTTCAATGAATCAGCCGCAGTCTTGCCCTACCAGGATTTGGTTGCCGCACTGCCGCGCTGGATTCATTCATGGTTCATACGGCTGAGTGCCTCTTCGATGACCCAATCATTGCGGCCGTCAGGATGGCAATGGCAATGCGCGGAGAAAAAGCCGCCCCGACAGCGCCAGAACAACGGCCAGATTTGTTCGCGATCGGTTTGCGGCAGCGTCAAGTCTTCCAATTCACTGGTCGGGAAAAAATGAAAATTACCCTCCCGATGCGGCGGCGGGAGCGTGTGCAGGCGTGGCTTGACTTCGAAGAGAAACATCAACCAGTGGGCCTGGCCTTCGTAGCCGTGTTCGCTGATGAGCCCGGTCAGGTGCAAATCGTTCGTGGCGAGCGAGAGGCCCAATTCCTCGTGGGCTTCCCGGCAGGCGCAAGCGTACGGCGACTCGCCGGTGTCGGTGTTCAATTTGCCGCCGCACGGACTCCAGAGTCCGCGGTTTGGTTCCTGGGCACGTTCCAGCAGCAGCACTTCGTCGCGCGCGTTGAAACAATAAAGCAGCGTCGATATTTTGTAGGGCAACGCCATGCGGGGAGTGAAGCAGGAGCACCGGCCGAATTCAATGCGAGCTTGGCGTTTGCGTTTTTCCAGACGTTGGGTTGCTTGCGGCGACGAAAGCAGGCAGATTTCCTTCAGTCGCAAGCCACGTTCGATCAAGCGGCTGATGATGAACAACAAATCGCAAGAGAAAGTGACTGTATGGCCCAGGCAATGATGGATCCCGCGGAGGTGCGGCGTTTCGCCGAAGAACTGAAGCGGTTCAACATTGATCTCCAAAACCGGATGGGATTGTTGCAGGCGCGGTTTGCGTCGCTGGGTGAATCCTGGCAGGACCAGGAGCACACCAAGTTTTCCGATGAGTTCAAACAAACCATGAAGGCGCTGAAGAAATTCGTCGAGATTTCCAACCAGCACGCGCCTTACCTCTTGCGCAAGGCTCAGCGCATCGAAGAATATCTGAACCAACGTTAACCGGATGGCCGACAAAGCGCATGTTACCTCGGTGGAAGCGCTGCAAGCGTTCCGGACCAGCTTGGTCCTGTACCTCAGCAAGGCGCGGCCCACCCTGGACGAAGTCGGCGGCGACGTCGTCCGCACCCGTTTGTGGCTGGAGAATGACCAGCGGAGTTATTGGGAGGGACAAGTGCGCCGGCGTTCGCGAGTTCTGGAACAGGCGCAAGCAGCGCTGTTCGGATCGCGGTTGTCCACGTTTCGGGAAGCCTCGACTGCCGAGCAGGCGGCGGTGAACAAGGCACGGCGGGCGTTGGCCGAGGCGGAGGAGAAACTGCGGCTGGTGAAACGCTGGTACCGCGAGTTCGAGAACCGGGTGGAACCGCTCGCCAAAGAGTTGGGCAAATTGCAGTCGTTTCTGACCGATCAAATGCCCAAAGCGCTGGCCTATCTGGCCCAGGCCGTGAAAACCCTCGAGGACTACGCGCAACTGGCGCCCAGTCCCCCGGCGGAAGCCTCCGGATCGTCCCCCAGTGCGGCCAGTACGGATAATTCCGCATCCTCCGACGCCCCGGCCGCTGCGGCCAATCCCACTGGCGGCGAAACTGCTTCCCGGAAAGGCAGCCCGTGAACATCAAGGCAAACGGCAACAAGCTGACCGCCATCACGAAAGAGATTTCGAACCAGTGGCAGTTGACGCTCGACCAATGGCAGGATGCCAAAAGCCGGGAGTTTGAGCGCAAGTATTTGGAAGAACTCTTCGCCGCGGTGGATTCGGCGGTGACGGTCATTGGGCAACTGGACAAACTTGTCACAAAAATCAGGCAGGACTGTGAGTAGTCATTCGGGTGTCGCCAAAACCATCGAACTGGTGAACCGCCTCAAAGAGACGGTGCGCGAGTTCACCGTCAACGAGGAAAAACTCACGCACCAGCTTAACGCCGGCATCGGTGAAGCGCGACGTCGCCGGGACGCGGCGACTGAAGAACTGGAGAGCGAATCTGCGCTGGCGCTGGATCAGGCGGAGGCCGCCTTTCAGACGGCCCGGCAAGCGCGGGAGTCAAAATATGCGCAGCGCCACGCACGCATTCAGAAAGGTCGCCGCACCAGCCAAAAGCAGCAACTCCAGCAAATCGACCGCACCGAGGGAGGCCGCAAACACAAGCTCCAAACCGAAACGCTGCAAGCGCAACGGGACCACGATAACGGGCTGGCGCAAACGGAAACAACCTCGAAGAATTCAAGCGCAGCCTGGCTGGCCGAGCAGGAACTGCTGCAATCCATTGCAATCGCGAGCATGGTCTGACTTTTCGCGCTTCTAGGAAATTTCGCGACTTGATTTCCCCGACGGAACCGCAGTGGAAAGCGCACCGGTGGCGGACGACAAGGATGAATATCAATTGTTCACGTGAACTGCGCCAGCGACTCGATGCTGCCCAGGCCGACTTGGGCCGTTTCCGGAAATTGCTGGTGCCCCATCTTCTCAAATATCCCAGTCTGTGGTTGGTGATCCTGTTTTGCCTGATCCCTTTGGTTCCGCTACTGCAATACTTCAACATCACTTCCTTTACCTACGTTCATGCGGGCGCAGCAATTGGGGGATGTCTCGTGCTGGGCTTCCTGTTGCACTACTTGGGCCGGCGGCAGGGCCAGCCGCTCGCCAAAAAGTTTGCCGCCGAAATTGCCTCGGCCGCTCGTTTGCACGATGTCTGCCTGGAAACGGCCGAGACGCGGCGCACCCAGGAAATTGCCCGGATCGAAAACGAGTTCGAAAGCCGCAATCAGACGATCGCTCAGGAATGGCAGCAGGCCATCGAGACCGCCGCGCAGCTTCGCGAAACCGCGCCGCGAACGCTCGAGGAAAAGGCGGCGCGTGTTTCCGCCCGGAACGAAAAACAACATCGCCTAAAGACTGAACAACTCGAACGCCACCACACCGCGGAAGTCCAGCGTTTGAAAGGCGAAGCCGAAACTCGGCAGCGGAAATTGGTGAGCGTTTGCGCAGCGTTGGAGACGAAGTACAACTCTGATTCCAGACGAACCTGCAGGCTTTGGAAGCCGAATGGAAACAGCAAATCCAGCCGATTTACAAAGTCATCCAGACCGCCAACGCGGATGCGGAAAAGCTGTTTCCGCCGTGGGACGCGGAACGGTGGGATCGCTGGACGGCTCCGAAGGAATTCGCGCACGCCGCTCAGTTCGCGCACCTGGACGTGGACGTGGTCAATCTCGCCGGCAGCCCGCCCAAAGATGAGCGACTCGCGCTTCCGGGCCCCAGCCAGTTTTCGTTGCCATTACTGCTGACGTATCCCCACGAAGGATCGATTCTCTTCGAGACGGTGGCGGCCGGGCGGGAGGAAATGATCGGCGCGCTGAACAATCTCATTTTGCGGTTGCTCTCGGTGGCGCCGCCGGGACGGTTGAGCTTCACGCTGATTGATCCCGTGGGACTGGGGCAAAGCTTTTCCGGCGTGATGCACCTGGCGGATTACGCCGAGCACTTGATCAACAGCCGCATCTGGACCCAGACCGGGCAGATCGAGCAGCGCCTGGCCAACCTGAATGAGCACATGGAGAAGGTCATTCAGATGTATCTCCGGAACGAGTACGCCACGATCACGGAATACAATGAACAAGCCGGCAACATCGCGGAGAAATATCACTTTCTGGCGGTCGCCGATTTCCCCTCGAACTTCACCGAGGTTGCCGCCAAACGGCTTTTGAGCATTGCCACCAGCGGCGCACGTTGTGGAGTTTATACGCTGATTCATTGGGACCGCCGGCAGCCGGTGCCGCCGGAGTTTGTTCCGGAGGAACTTCGCAAGAGCAGCGTTTGCATCAGTCTCAAAGGCAACACCCTGGTTTTGACCGGCCAACCGATGGCCGGCACGCGCGTACTGCTCGAAGCCCCGCCATCGCCGGAACGCGCGACCCAATTCATCCAAAAAGTTGGCTTGAGTAGTCGCGACTCGAATCGCATCGAAGTGCCGTTTGCCCACGTGGCACCAGCCGGAGACGAAGTGTGGAGCCTGGACTCCGCGGACGAACTGCGCGTGCCGATTGGCCGCACCGGCGCCACGAAGTTGCAGTATCTTGCCATCGGCAAGGACACCCGCCAGCACGGGTTGATCGCGGGCAAGACCGGTTCCGGCAAATCCACGTTGTTTCACGTGATCATCACCAACCTGGCGTTGTGGTGCAGTCCGGAGCAGGTCGAGTTTTACCTGGTGGATTTCAAGAAAGGCGTGGAATTCAAATGCTACGCGGCCCGACATCTGCCACATGCGCGCGTCGTCGCGATCGAGAGCGACCGGGAGTTCGGCTTGAGCGTGCTCCAGCGCGTGGACGCCGAGTTGAAACGGCGCGGCGACTTGTTTCGCAAGCTCGGCGTGCAGAACGTTCCCGGCTACAAAAAGGCAGGCGGCACCGAAGCCATGCCGCGCTCGCTGCTGATCATTGACGAGTTCCAGGAATTTTTCGTTGAAGACGATCCCATCTCCCAGACGGCATCGGTGCTTCTGGATCGAATTGTCCGGCAAGGACGCGCGTTTGGCATTCACGTATTGCTGGGTTCCCAAACACTTGGGGGCGCGTACACCGTAGCGCGCACGACCCTCGGCCAAATGGTCATTCGTATCGCGCTCCAGTGCAACGAAGCCGATGCTTACTTGATCATGGACGACAACAATCCGGCTCCCCGGCTGCTAACCCGTCCAGGCGAGGGCATTTACAACGACCGGGCCGGGAACCTCGAAGGCAACAGCCCATTCCAGACGGTGTGGCTGCCGGACGCGGTGCGCGACGCGTCACTCGAGCAGGTCCGCCAGGTGGCCGACCAAAGCGGGACCGCTTATCCAGGCCCAATCGTGTTTGAAGGAAACGCGCCCGCGGACATTCGGGAAAACGCCGCGCTGGGCGCGTTGCTGAAGGCCGAATCGATCCAGGTTCCACCTGCAGCGCAAATGTGGCTGGGTGCGCCCAATTCCATCAAAGGTCCGACGGAAGCGGTGTTCCATCGACAAAGCGGCAATCACCTTTTGATGGTCGGCCAACGCGACGAAGCCATCCTGGCCATTTTCTCAGTTGGCCTGGTTTCGTTGGCGACGCAATATCCGATCGGCCGGGCGCGGTTCTATTTGCTCGATGGCACGCCGCCGGGTTCGCCGCAACGCGCCTTCCTTGAGCGGGTCAGGCAAGCGATCCCGCATGACGCGGTGAGCGTGAAACCAAACGAATTGGCGGACGTGCTGAGCGGATTGGCCGAGGAAGTGAAACGGCATACCGAAGACGTTTCGGCCGGCGAAGCACCGGCAACGTTCTTGTTGATTCAAGGGCTTCAGAAATTCGGCAAGCTGCGTTACGAAGAGGATTTTGGGTTTTCGACGGACGATTCCGCAACGACGGCCAAGCCGGGCGCATTGCTCAACACACTGATTGATGAAGGCCCCAGCGCGGGCGTCCACGTGATTGCTTCGTGTGACACCTACAACAACGTCAGCCGGTTCCTCAGCCGGAAGGCCCTGAGCGAGTTTGAAATGCGGGTGCTATTCCAGATGAGCCCGAACGATTCAGCCAGCCTGATCGACAGTCCGAAAGCCAGCACGTTGGGGTTGCACCGGGCGATTTTCTACAACGAGCAACAGGGTTACATGGAAACGTTCCGTCCGTATGCCCTGCCGCCCGGTGACTGGATTGAGCACGTAGGTGGCGAACTCGGGCGGTTGCTGAAATAGCCGTTCTCCCTACCCTACCGTTTCCACCAGGAGCGGTGCTGCGGTCTGGGTTCCGGGGCGAAGGACTGCTGTTGATTGATCTGTTGCACCAGTAACTGGCTGCGCGCCGCGGTCAGGGCCATGATGAAATCATCGTACGTGGGGTAGCGATCATCCGGGTTCTTGGCCATCGCGGCGCAAATCGCGTCACTGGTTGGCTGGGTGATGTTGACATTGATGTGATTGGGCGGCGTCAGGGGGGCGTGGACATGGTCGGCCACCACTTGCTCAATCGTTTCCGCCTCGAACGGCACGTGGCCGGTCATCGCATGGTAGAGCGTGCCGCCCAGGCTGTACATGTCCGAATGAAAATCTTCGCCACGACGCTGGATCTTTTCGGGCGCCACGTAATAAGGCGTTCCCCATATCGAAGAGCCGTATTCCTCTTCTTCCTCCGCTTTGCGGGCCAGGCCAAAGTCCACCAGTTTCGGTTCGCCTTCGGCATTATAGAGGATGTTGAGGGGTTTGATGTCGCGATGGAGCAAGTCCTTTTTTAGTGCCGTTTGCAGCGCGGAGGCGACTTTGATGCCGACGTCCAACACGTCGAGTTCGGGCACGGCCCCTTCGGTTTCAATGCGATTGTCGAGGCTACCATGGTCGGCCAGTTCCATCACCAGGAAAGGTTGCCCGTCAAAATCGTCGAACGCGTAAATATGGATGATATTGGTGTGATTCAGGGCGGCCCCGGCGCGGGCTTCGCGATAGAAACTATCCATCACTTGCGGATCTTCAGTCAGTTCGCGTTTGAGGAATTTGACTGCCACCATTCGTTCGAGCGTCAGATCGAACGCCCGGTACACTGTGCCCATGCCGCCGGACGCGATCACTTCCCGTAATTCGAACTGGCGGATGCGCACCGGAACAATGACCGGGTGGCCGCACTGGTTGCAGGGAGTTGACGCCATCGGTTCACCGCCGCTTGGCAGCCAAAGCTGTTTCTTGCAGCTTCCACAAATAGATAAACGCAACGGGGCGCTGGGTTGACCGGTGGCCTCGGACACGAGAGCAAGATAACAGGTGTTGTTCGCCCGACAAGCGTGGAAATAGCCCGACCGCGCCGAGGTGGCGAACGAAGTCAGCTTTCCGCTACCGGTCCAACCCTCACGGCAACGGCACCTCTCGCTGGGAAGGATTGCCCGCCTGACTCATTGCGGTTGACAAGGACTCCGCTTTGCGGTTTCTTAAGCGCGTTCATGATGGATAAAACAATTAGCACCGATCCGCCGCATGCTCACGGGAGCAAGCGCACGGGCGTACGGTGTCACTCCGCCCGAAAGGCTGGCGGCATCGTGGAGGGAGGGCCTTAGCCCCTGACGAAAGCAATTTTCCCCACCCACGATTGTCCGGCAATCGTGGGTTTTTTGTTTTATTCCGGGCCGTCGGGCTCATCCCGGATGCCGGAAAGTCACTAATGAAATCAGACAAAAACAGAACAAAGGATCAAGTCATGCGCGACCGGGAGTTACACCCGCCGGCCGTTGGAGCACCGGTGTTTCAAGGTGCCACCGAGAGCGAATTCGAACAATTCAAAGACCAGTTGCTACTGCGCTTGCTGCGGCAGACCAGCGACGCGGAGTTGGACGCGGCGTTGCGTCATGCCGCCAATGAAGCCGCCGCCATGGCTTGGACGACGCCGTTTCCACTCTTGTTTCTGCCCGCGCTGGTGGAAGAGAAAGCCGAGTCCGTCCGCCGCCAGGCAAAGGATCAGGCGCCAAGCCGACCTCGCCGTTCAAAAGCGTTAAAGCCGGCGGCGTGAGAAGGAGAGAGAGTCCTGACGCTGGATACTTGATACCGGGTGCCGGAACTGGCAGCTTGATATTGGATACCGGCCGGAATGTCCCACCCACTGCTGCGTAGTGGCGGCATTCGAATCGTCCAACGGTTCGAATGTGTGGCGCCTGAACAGCGTGGCCAACCATTGCCCGCGACGGTTTTGGCCGCGCCTCGCCGATTCAGTTTGACCAGCTTTCCTTTGCCTCAGTAGGCTTCGCCGCCATGGGTTACGAACCGAATCCCGCGATGATCGCACCGTTCGTCGTTTTGCTCGCGACCATCGCATTGGCGCCACTGGCCTTTCCGGAATGGTGGCTGAAGCATTACCCCAAAGTGGCGCTGGCTTTGGCGGCGGTCACGCTTTCATACTACCTGCTAGTTTTACCCGGCACGGCGAAACTTACCGTGTGGCACACCACCGAGGAATACATCAGCTTCATTGTGTTGATCGGCTCATTGTTCGTGGTGTCGGGGGGCATTCATATCAACATCAAAGGACAGGCGACGCCGCGGGCCAACGTGGTGTTTTTGCTCATCGGCGCAGTGATCGCGAACGTGCTCGGCACCACGGGCGCTTCGATGTTGATGATTCGCCCCTGGCTGCGCATGAACAAGTATCGGATCACCGCGCATCATGTGGTGTTTTTCATCTTCATTGTTTCCAACGTCGGTGGCTGCCTGACCCCCATCGGCGATCCGCCACTGTTTCTGGGATTCCTTAAAGGAATTCCTTTCTGGTGGGTTGCCGAACATTGCTGGCCGATGTGGGCGGTGGGTATTGGGATGCTGCTGGCGACGTTTTACGTCATTGACCGACATAATTATGTCCGGGCGCCCCGCACCATCCGGGAGGAACAAGCGGAGCCGCCGGATAGCTGGCGGTTCGACGGTTTGGGAAATCTGTTCTTCCTGGCGGTCATCCTGGTGGCCGTGTTTGTCGAGCACCCGCTGTTCCTGCGGGAAGCTATCATGGTCGGCGCGGCAGCCTGTTCGTACTTTATGACTCGCCAATCCGTGCATGAGGCCAACCACTTCAACTTTCATCCGATTCAGGAAGTGACGATCCTGTTCATTGGCATTTTTGCCACCATGATGCCGGCGCTGGATTGGTTGCAGTTGCACGCGAGTTCGATCCAGAATGCCACCCCGGGCATGTTTTATTGGGGCACGGGCGTGCTCTCCAGCGTGCTGGACAACGCGCCGACCTACCTGAGCTTTCTCAGCGCCGCCACGGGCTATTTTGTTCCCATGGATCTGCTGAACGAGTTGTTGGTCTATGTCAAAGCGCACGGGCCGGATGCGTCGGCGCTCGTGGGTCCGCACGCGGAAATGTTGCGACACGCTTTGGACACCTTGGTCAAGTACCGCGCCGCCGAAGTGAGCGCCCAGGACATTACCGCGACCCATGGGCAAGTGGCGCTGCTGCTGGGTAATCTGCAAAGCAGCCGTACGCTGGTGGCCATCAGCGTGGGCGCCGTATTCTTTGGCGCCTGCACGTACATTGGCAATGGCCCGAACTTTATGGTGAAAGCCATTGCCGAGCACCAGAAAGTCCACGTGCCATCGTTTGTGGGATATGTGTTCAAGTTCACCCTGTTGTACCTGCTCCCCACCCTGGCGGTGGTCTGGTTGATCTTCTTCCGATAGGCGCCACGCGGCGCAGACTAACAACCGGTCGTCCGGCCGTCACAAACGACACCGTTGCCAGCCGGTCAATTCCGAGGCGATTGCCATCGGTGGCCAGTGGGAGTTGCGACGTGGCTTGTCTTCTGCTGCGGCAATTTGGGCAGAATCCGGACCTCGCGGAAGATACCGCCCCGGCTGGTTGGCCGTTTCCAGCGAATTAAAGAAAAATGGTTTTGCCAGACAGGCCCAAATTATGTGAGATAACGAAGCGCTTTTACCCTCGCTATGCGGCGATTTTACAACATTTTATTTACACTGTCCTTTCTGCTCAGTTCGCCCTATTACTTTCTCCGGCTGCGTCGGAGGGGCAATTGGCGGGCGGATTTTTCCCAGCGGTTTGGACGTTACAGCTCCAAAGTCAAGCAAGCCGTCTCCAATCGGCACGTGCTGTGGATCCACGCCGTCAGCGTTGGGGAGGTCAATATCTGCACGCAGCTCGTCAAAGCGCTGGAGCCCCGGCTGCCCAATTTGAAGATCGTGGTTTCCACCACCACCACGACGGGTATGGGCGAATTGCAAAAGAAATTTCCTTCCCATATCCAAAAAGTCTATTACCCAATTGACCGCCGGGAGTGACGTCAACCGCGCCCTGATGACGATCCATCCGCAGATTATTGTGCTGGTGGAAGCGGAAATCTGGCCCAATTTTTTATGGCGTTCTCAGGCGCTACGCATTCCGTTGTTCTTGGTCAACGCCCGGTTGTCCGAAAAGTCCTACCGTGGCTACAAGCGGTTTGGCTTTTTGTTTCGGCAGTTGTTCGCCGCGTTTACCGGGGTTGGGTGCCAAAATGAAACTGACGCCCAGCGGCTGCGCGAGTTGGGTTGCCGGCCGGAGAGCATCTGCGTGGTCGGCAACATGAAGTACGACTCGGCCAAACTTGAAGAGCGCCGAGTAGTTGATGTGCCCGGGTTGCTACGCCAATTGGGGGTGCCGGACGGCGCGCGCCTGCTCATTGGCGGCAGCACCCATGCCGGAGAGGAAGCCATTCTCGGGGAAATCTACCAGCGGTTGCGAAAGCGGTTTCCGGATTTGTTTCTGATTGTGGCACCCCGTCATTTCGAACGCGGCAAGGAAGCCGGTCGGGATCTGAGCGCGCAGGGCATCAAGTTCGCTTACCGCAGCGAAATGAGCGTGAGTTCCCGCTACGAACCCAACTCCATCGAATGCCTGTTGTTGAATACGACCGGGGAATTGAAGTACTTCTACGAACATGCCGCGGCCATCTTTGTGGGCAAGAGCCTCGTCGCCGACGGGGGCCAGAATCCGATCGAGCCGGGCGCGTTGGGCAAAGCCATGGTCTTTGGCCCCAACATGCAGAACTTCGAGGCCATCGCCCGGAGTTTTGTCGCACAGGCGCGCCGCGCTCCAAGTGCAGAACGCGGCTGAGTTGGAAACCGCGCTGGACCACATTCTGGGTGATGCCCAACTGGCCGCGGAATTGGGCCGCAACGCGGTGCAGGTAGTCAAAGAAAACTCGGGCGCCATCGAGCGCACCGTAGAGATGATCGTGGAGGCGTTGAAAGACAGTCCGATTTTTGTCGCCGGCAAACGCTTTCGCGCTCGGCAGGGTTAAGAGAGAATGCGGCCTTCGTCGAGGAAGATGCCCTTGAAGTTCATTTCCAGCGCCTGAGGATTGGTCGCCTTGGCCAAGGCTTCTTTCTTGGTGACTTTGCCTTCCTTGACCAGTTGGAACAGCGCCTGGTTGAAATTCAGCATGCCTTCTTCGCCGCCGGTTTCAATCGCCGCGGGGAATTTGTCCAGCCGGTTTTCTTCGATCATTTTCCGCACCGTGGCGGTGTTGATCAGGATCTCCAGCGCGGGCACCATGCCCGTATGGATGGCCGTGACCATGCGCTGACAAACCACCGCCCGCAGGGTTCCCGCCAGTTGCCGGCGAATTTGCTCGCGGTCATCGGCCTTGAAGAAATCCAGGATGCGCGTGACGGATTGGGAGGCCGATGGTCGTGTGGAGTGTGGAGAGCACCAGGTGCCCGGTGTCGGCTGCGCTGATGGCGGCGGTGAAGCTGATCGCGTCGCGCATTTCGCCGATCATGATGACATCCGGGATCCTGGCGCAGCACGTGCTTGAGCGCGTGGTGGAAGGACAAGGTATCCAAGCCGACTTCCCGCTGTTCGATGACCGATTGGTTGTCTTCAAAGACGTATTCGATCGGGATCTTCCAGCGTAATGATGTGCTTCTTGAAGTTGGCGTTGATGTGCTCGATCATCGCGGCCAGCGTGGTGGATTTGCCGGAACCGGTGGAGCCGGCGACCAGAACAATGCCGCGCGGGGACTCGGCGATTTCCTGTAATACCGGCAGCAGGCCCAGTTCTTCGAAGCTGGGAACCTGCACCTTTACGTAGCGCATGGCCAGACAGCACTGGCCGCGTTGTTGAAAGAGATTGGTGCGAAAGCGGCCAACGTCAGGCACGAAATAGGAGAAGTCCACTTCCCGTTCTTCCTTCAGACGGTTTTTGGCGTGCGGAGGCACCATGTGCTCCACCACGTTGTTCATCCACTCCTCAGTGGGGAAGGGGCACTCGATGGCGACGAGTTGGCGATTGATGCGGAAGATCACCGGCGTTCCGATCTTGAGATGCACATCGGAAGCCCCGCCTTCAACGGCGGTTTTCAAAATGCGATTGAAGTTTTCCATGCCCCGACGCTAGCAGGCTCCCTTTCGGAAGGCTAGCGCGAAAGCGCCAAAGCGCTGAGCCGGGTCTGCGTCTGCGGGGATACGTTGGTGAAGACCATGGACACCAAATAACCGGCGTGCCGGTTGCCATTGCAGGCAACGACGACCCCCGTGCAGTTCAGATCACGGGGTTCTCCCGGCGTTTGCAGGGAGACGGTCATTTCCGCCCAAACGTTAACCGGAGTGCTGCTCCGAAATTCGATCCCGTTCCTTCGGATTTGAATCGCGCTGGCGGGCAAATCCAAACGGGTTGTCTGTGACGCAACGGTCACTGGTTGGAAATCTTGTGCGTTACCTAATTTGCTGCCGCTCATATCTGGTAGCTTAACATACGGAAGCCGAACGTCAACGAAGCGTGATAACAAATTTGCAACGGATCAGGACGCGCCCAGCGATCCCCTTTACCATTCGATCACGGCAGCGGCCCACGTCAAGCCGGCGCCGAAAACTACCAACAACACCAAGTCGCCCCGTTGTATCCGGCCGGATTCCACCGCCTCATCCAGGGCAATGGCCACGGAGGCGGCCGAGGTGTTGCCGTATTTGTCGAGATTGACGAATACCTGCTCCGGTTTGGCGCCCAACCGTTCGCCCATCGCATCAATGATCCGCCGGTTGGCCTGATGGGGAATGACGCATTTGATGTGCGAAATATCGAGGTCACACCGGCGCAAAGCTTCCAAGCCCGCGGTGTACATCGCGGTGACGGCGCATTTGAACGTTTCCTTGCCATCCATTTGCAAGTAGTGCAACGAACCGGCCACCGTTTCCGCGGTTGCGGGATTGCGGCTGCCGCCAGCGGGCATGTAAATGAGTTCGCTTTTCTCGCCGTTGGCACCCATGCAGGCGGTCAACAAGCCATGCGCCGCCGGACGATGCTGGAGAATGGCCGCCCCGGCCCCGTCGCCAAAGAGGACGCAGGTGTTGCGCTCCTTCCAGTTGACGATGGCGGACAGTTTTTCAGCCCCGATCACCAGCACCGTTTCGTAGGTGCGCGACATGATGAACTGCTGCCCAATCTCCAAAGCATAGATGAACCCGGAACAAGCCGCTTCGATGTCAAACGCTGCCGCGCGGGTGGCGCCCAGTTTCTGTTGCACCAAACAGGCGGTGGCGGGAAACGGCATGTCCGGCGTAATGGTGGCCACAATGATCAAATCGATCTGGTCAGCCGTGATGCCGCCTTTCTTCATCGCTTTTTCAGCGGCGCGGGTGGCGATATCGGAAGTAAATTCATCCTCCGCGGCCAAGCGACGCTCCTTGATGCCAGTGCGCGTCGTGATCCAGTCGTCGGAGGTATGCACCATTTGCTCCAGTTCCTGGTTGGTTAACACACGGTCAGGCACGTACGAACCGACCGAGAGAATGGAACAGGTACGCCCTTGGAACCCGTGCCGGGCGCGGGGATTGGTGAATGGTTTGCTCGTGGTCATGCGGAAATCGTTACCGCGGGAAGAGGGACAATCTGGCTTTTACTCAGGCGCTCATTGGCCTGGGCAATTTCATGGGTGATGTTTTCGGTAAGTTTGTGTTGAATGCTTTCCATGGCCACCCGAATCGCATTGGTGATCGCCTTGGCGCGGGCGGAACCATGGGCTTTGATTACCGTGCCGTTTAATCCCAGCAATGGCGCACCGCCGTAAGCGTCGGGATCCATCCGGCGCTTGATGCTGCTGAATCCGCCACTGGCCAGGGCCGCCCCAACTTTGCGCAGCGGATTGCGGTTGAGTTCGCGTTTCAAAAGTCGTCCGACCGCCTTGCCCATGCTTTCGATGGTTTTGAGCACGATGTTGCCCGTGAAGCCATCGGCCACCACCACTTCCACGCGGTCAGCAAAGAGGTCGTGGCCTTCCACATAGCCAATAAAATTCAAGTCAACCTGCTGGCACAGCCGGGCGGCTTCACGCGTCAAGTCGTTGCCCTTGGTGTCTTCCGTCCCGTTGCTCAGCACTCCCACCCGCGGGTGTTTGTGGTGCAGCAGTTCTCGGGAGTAAACACTGCCCATGATCGCAAATTGCAGTAAGTGGGCGGGCTTGCACTCGGGATTGGCCCCGGCGTCCACGAGCACAAACTCCCGACGATCCGCCGGGATCACGGTGGCGATGGCGGGGCGGTCCACCTGGTCCAATCGGCGCAACTTGAGGGTCGCGGCGGCCACCAGTCCTCCCGTGTTGCCGCGGGAAATGACGGCCTGGGCTTTGCCGTCCCGCACCAATTCGATGGCCCGCACCATCGAGCAATCCTTCTTCTTGCGGACAGCATCCAGGGGTTTGTCCTCCATCGTCAGCACTTCACTGGCGTGAAGAATTCGCAGGCGGGAATCCTGGCAGCGATGACGGCCCAAAGCCGCTTCAATATTCCGCTCGTCGCCCACCAGGTAAAGCTCGGCAATATCCGGGTACGCGGCCAGAGCCAAACGGACGCCATCGATAACCACCCCGCAACCGAGGTCGCCCCCCATGACATCCACTGCAATTTGCATAGAACAATGAAAAAGCGCAGTTAAGCTCGACAGCTTTACCGCGCTTGCAACGTTTTATGATCCCGCAGTGACCGTCAAAACCTGGCGCCCCTTGTAATAGCCGCAAGCCGGGCAAACCCGGTGCGGTACGTACGGCGCCGCGCATTGCGGGCAGGTGCTGAGTTGCGGCAGCTTCAGCGTACTGTTGTAGGCTCGCCGCATTCGCTGGCGACTTTTCGACGGTTTTCTCTTCGGTACACCCATAATTCAATCACAGTTTCAATTTGTCCAACGGCTCCCAAACGGCGGAAGCCGCCTCCGTTTCCCAGTCGTTGGAAGACTCTTCCCGATGCACATCGGCCAAGCCATTGCACTGGGGACTACACAACGGATGTTGCGGAAACGCGAGGAAAATATCGTCACGGATGTAAGGCGTCAAGTCCACGCAATCGTTAATAATCGCGGCTTTTTCCTCGCCCTCCAGCTCCAAGAGGCAATTCCAATGATCTTCCTTGATCTCCTGGACAAAGGGTTTGAGACAGCGAACACACTCGCAATCCAGACACCTGCCGCAGGTGGCCGCGCACCAAAATCCCGTTTTCCGTCTTCTCCGCCTGCAGATCGTATTGCAGCGGTTGCTGGATATGAATCATTTCGTCGCGCGTGTCCCAATCCATTTCCGCGCACGACAGTTCTCCTTGCAGGCGTACGTCGTTGGTGGCGACCTGCTGAATATTGACGAGCAATGGCATAACAGTGTTTAGCGTTCAAGTTTTCGAACCTTCGGGAAACAACACCGAGGCGAATTGACGCTGCAACGCACTGACCACGTGGGCCGGCACAAAGGGCGAGACATCGCCGCCCAGCCGCGCAATTTCTTTGACGATGCGCGAACTGAGAAAGGTGTATTCGTCTTTGGGCATCATGAACACCGTCTCAATCCGCTCGTTCAACTTACGGTTCAACAAGGCCAACTGAAATTCAAATTCAAAATCAGACACCGCCCGCAAGCCCCGCATCACCGCCTGCCCCCCACGATTTTCGACATAATTGATCAGCAGGCCGTCAAAATCCTCGGCGGAAACCGTCTGATAGCGGCGAATGGAGGTTTTAACCAGTTGCAGTCGTTCCATTTGGGAAAACAGCGGGCCTTTTTCCTCACTCCGGGCCACCGCGACGATGACCCGATCAAATATCTTGGCTGCGCGCCGGACCAGATCCAAATGCCCATTGGTAATTGGATCAAACGTGCCCGGATAAATGACGATGCGCATAAGGAGGTGAAGCTTAGACAACTCCGCCACCAATTCCCACTGAAAATTTCAAAATCAATGGTTGCGCACTCCGGCGGATTTGCGTTAGCAATACCCGCATTCGATGAGCACCCTGCGCTCAGTCCTGTTGATCAGCGTTGCCCTGGGCAGCGCCGCCTCATCTTTGGCGCAGATTGATCCTGCCCATCGCGAGCTGATTCAATTGGGTTACAATCAACCGATTACCGGGAAAGGCCCTTTGGCGGCGTACGCCTTCTATTACCTCAACAAACCCTTCACCAATCGTTACACCAATCTGACGCTCCGTTTGGCAATTGCCCCCGTGTACGTCGATTCGGAATTGGGCATCAGCCGGGCGCTCGGCCCGCACACCGACTTGGGCCTCGGATTGGCAGGCGGGGGCTTTGCCGATGGCTACAGCGAGGTCTATCGCGGCACATACTATCAGAACCAGTCTTTCGATGGGCACGGCGGTGAAGTGGGATTAAGCATCTATCACCTGTTTAATCCCCGTGACGTCATCCCCCTTTACGCCGTGTTACGTGGAGCCGTCCACGGAACGGTTTTTGACAAAGACAATCGCACCGCCCCTGACTTCGTCCTGCCGGAAAATCAATTCATGTTCCGGGTGCGCTCCGGATTGCGCTGGGGCGGCGTGGAACCAGTGATCATGCCGGAACTCGCGATGGAATTGTCGGGATGGTACGAAGGCAGTTTCCGAATGGCGCCGGGGCGCTACGGCTTTAATGGCGACCGGGAGTTGATTCCGGCAGCGCACAAGCTCTGGGGACGCGCACTCCTGGCATACACCCTGCCCAAACTGGAGCACAGTTTCCGTGTGTCACTTACCGGCGGGGGCAGTTTGAACGCCGATCGTTACAGTGCTTACCGGCTGGGGGGCAACCTGCCGCTGTACTCGGAATTCCCCTTGTCATTGCCCGGGTATTACTTTCAAGAGTTGAGTGCCGAATCGTTCGTGCTGCTGGGCGCCAGCTATGACATTCCCTTGGATCATCAGCATCACTGGAAATTGGGCGTGCTAGGCACCGCCGCCTATGTTAATTTTTTGGATGAGTTGGAACAGCCCCGTCACTGGAACAAAGGGGCTGGGGCCTCTCTTAGCTACCGTTCTCCCAGTGATTCCTGGCTGGTTGCCATCGCCTACGGCTACGGCTTCGACGCAATTCGTGACGATCACCACGGTGCCCATAGCATTACTTTTCTGGTTCAATTTGATTTGGGAAGAACCCTCCGACGAATATACAATCCCAACGTCAACTTGAACCGCTCCGGTGGCCTGCAATCAATCATGCGCAACATATTTCGCTAGGGGTCAGACCCGAATGGTTTATTATTGTGCGATGGTATGTTCTGACCCCGTTTCAAACTGGTCTTGGGTTTTGTTGTAATGCAGTTTCGTTAGGCTCAGGCTGGAGGCGGCTTCGTCCAGCAGGGCGGCAATGGATTGCTGCATGAGCAATTGTTCGTGCTCCAATATCCAGTTGGCCAGCGGCAACGTTAGCAGCAACATCCAGATCCAGGGTTGGATGGAAGCCAGCAGGCTGATAACCAGCAGTTCGGTGCCCAGCAACATCCAAAACAGAATCTTGGCAGACAATGACCAATGAGTCTCCAACCGACACCGCAAATTGATCCGTCCGCGGTCGAGCTGTTCGGTAACGGTTGTTAAACGAAGACGGCTCCAGCGCGGCCCAAAGATTTCCAAATCGTGGTCCGCCCAACCCGTATCGGTTTTGGTTTGCCACTGTTCTTGATCCAGTTTGGCGACCACCACGTTCAGAAAGGTGTACCGATCCACATTCCCTTTTGACCAGTAATACAAATGCTCAAGTTGATCGCGTTTCCAGGGACTGGTCAAAGAGCCGAGACGCTTGTCCGACGGATGATGAATCGAGCGGAGGCGCAACCGTTGGCGGTAACGCGCCAGCCCGCGCTCCAGGGGTTGGAGAAAGTATAACAACGCGATCAGGGGCCGCGACCAAAAGCGGCTTTGCTTGCGGGGCAACTCCGCTTGGGCCGCGGCAACGGCGCAGACCGTCAAGGACAAGATGAGGCTGGTGATCGCCAAGGGCCACAACGGAGGAAACGCCGCCGCCAAAACCATTAAGGGCAACGTGATCAAGGCGTGGTATTCCAGAGAAGTACCCAGCATCACCGCATAAGCGGGGCGGGACGCGTAGAGCTTTTGGAAAAAGCCGCTGCCGAAGATGCCGTGGTAAATGATCGAAGGTTCCACCACGACGCCGAATTTGGACGGCGCGTAAATCCGGCCCCGCCAAATACTGCGACCCACCGAGTTGAAATATTCCGGGTGCTTGCGGGAAAGCAGCGCCTCGGCTTCGCCATAGCCGCTTTGTTGCTGCAGATAGGCGCGCACGGTGGACCGCCGGTAGTGCCACACAAACCCAGTCGGGCTAAAGCCGATCCGGTGACCGCGTTGTTGCAGGCGCCAACAGACATCAACGTCATCACCGGCTTTACGGAACGTGGGGTCGAAGCCGCCGATCTCCGCGAGCGCCCATTTATAGAAAGCCATGTTGCAGCCGGGAATGTGTTCAGCCTCGCGGTCAGAGAGCATCACGTGCGCGGGCCCGCCGGGTGATACCATGACCGCGGAAGCAACCAACGAATCGTCTGGCGGTAAGAAATTGTGGCCCCCCATGCCCACGTAATCATCTTGTTGCCAATCAGCGACCAGGTAGTACAACCAGTCTTCATCCGCCCGGCAGTCCGAATCGGTAAACGCCACAATTTCGCCTGAGGCCGCCGCAATGCCGGCGTTCCGGGCGGCCGACAATCCGAGATTGGCCTGATGGATACACCGTAACGCCGGAAATCGTTTCGCAATCTGCGCCGTATCATCAGTCGAGCCGTCGTCCACCAGGATGACTTCGTAATCCGGATAATTCAGGCGGAACAGCGACTCCAGGCAGGCCAGCAACGTGCGCCCGCCGTTGTAACTGGCCACCACCACGGAAACCTTGGGTTGCCGGCGTACCGGGAAGTACGGGGCCTGCCGGTAAACTTTTTGAACGGCGCCGAACGCTGGTTTGGGTTGCCGGTCGCGCTTGGTCAAGCCAAACGCCCAGTCGTCGATCGGCACGCCTCCGCGCCACCAGTCATCCGTGAAACTGAATACAACGGCACCGGCGACTCCGTTGCAAAAAGCGGATTCAATTTGCCACGAAAGGAAGTCGGCTTGCTGTTCTTCCCCTTGCCGCAGCGAGTCCATACCGAATTCAGCCAGTACCAGAGGTTTGGTGTCGGCGATCATCTGCAGCCGCGCCAGGTAACTCTCGAAGGCCGGGCGCTCGTGCAGATAGACGTTCATGCTGATGAAATCCACGGTTTGCGGACGCAGAAACTCCGTGGGCGGAAAACTGGTGTAGGTACAAAGCACGTCGGGATCGATGGCTTTGGCTTCATCGACCAGTTCATCGATGAAGGCCTCCACCCGGCGCACCCCGCTCCAGCGCACGATCTCGGCCGGGATTTCGTTGGCGAGGCTGAAAGCCAGGATTGCCGGGTGTCGCGCGCAAGTGCTTGCTGCCTGTCGTACCGCCGCGCGGGTTTCACGCTGCAACTTCGGCGAATCTAAAAAGCACAGGTGCTTGGGCCAGGGAACGTCAACGAGTACCTTGAGGTCAAACTCGTGCGCCAAATCCAGAAACCATTGGGGAGGGACGTAATACACGCGAACCGTGTTGGCCCCCAGCGTGCGAAGCTGCGCAAAATCCTGCCGCACCGGTTCCGTCCCAAGGAACGTCTCGTTGCGCTCATTCGGCGCAAACGGACCGTAGGTCACTCCTTTGATGTAGAACTTGCGCTGCCCGAGCCGCAAAAACTTCCCGCCCACAGTGACGCGAATCGACGATGGGGCGGTGGCGGCCATGTCATTCTTGTTCGGCCAGCTTGAGTGCCCTTTCGAGCGTGGTCCAGGATCGTCGTTCGAGCTCGTTACTGACGGTCCAGTGGTACTTCCAAATCAGATTGTCAGTGTCAGGTTTTTGTGGATTGACCAGCGTCAGCGTCCGTTGGAAGTCGTCGATCACTTGTTTGTTTGAAATGTTTTCCAGATCGACGATGAGCCGGTTGTATAAATGTTCGGCCTGCTTTTGATACCCTTTGGTGTACAGCAGGATAAACGCCTCCCGTAGCTCCACGTGCTTGGACTGATTGGCGTTGATTTGGTGAATCACCATCACGCTGCAAACCACGAGGAACACCGCAAACACCAGCATTGATCGATAACGACGAACAAATCGCATGACATCATTGGACTGTGGCCCGCCACAACGAATTCAGAGGCCCGTTCACTCCACTCGAAGAACGAACGCCACGGTGTTGTTGCGCCAGTGCCAGCAAGGCCCGTTGGACGAAGTCCCATGAAATAACATTTTGAAGCCGAGAATTCAACTGCTCGGTGATTCTGCAAAGATGCTCAACCTCTAAAAAGTGTGTGCCGACAGCATGCCTTTGTTTTAACGGAACCAGAGGGAACTGAATTTGGTTATGCCGCTGATTGCTCACCGGAACCAAGCAACGGAACTGGTGTTGACGGCTGTCTTTTGTCGGGAACGAATCACCGATTGGCGCAGACGCGTCGGAATTCGTGGCTGGGTTTCGTTACCACGCGGCTCCCAAAATCCGGTCGGTGCAGCAACGCCGCCCTGCCCTGTTCTTGTCAAACCCGACTTCGTCGTCCCAAGTTTTCACGCTCTACTGCGTCCACTCGAACACCAGCAATGACACGGCTTGTCGCGGAAGGCTGAAATGCAGCGATTGTCCTGCCGATTTTCCGCGCGCACAGTTTCCGGTGCGTCCAACGTTGCGAGTTGGCCGGCTTGTTCGAGACGCTCGTATTGTTCGGGGGTGGGCGCTTGGGGCGAACCCATCTTTTGCCAAAGAGCAAAGGCGTTACTGTGTTCGCCATCGATCCGAAAATGCCGGAGGCGTAGCGCGTCGGCCGGGTGAGGCAGGCCAGCGACGACCAGTTCAACCTCCGCATCCGGGCCGGGCACATCGTCATCATGATAGTGCCAGGTCATCACGCATAGGCGGTTTCTCTCGCGGGAGGCCAATGCCGAAACATCGGGCCGGTTGCGCACCCCTGATTTCAGGATGGTGGCAAGTGGCACCGCGCCGTCGCTGTCGGCGGCCACTCGTTCGCCGCTCATTTGACTGAACATGCGAAAGACGTTGAGCACGGGTTTGTCAACGCCATGGGTGGCGAGTGCGCGAAAGCCGGCAAAGAACGGTTGGTTCTCGAACTCGAACGCCCAGGTCAGCGCGCCGGCGAAGTTGACGCCGTGCCGGTCGGCCAGGTCCTGCTTGCGCGCAAAACTCGCCGCAGTGTAGCTCGAATACATGGTGCCGTTGCGATAGGCGAGTTGCGGTCCCTGACAGGCAGCGCAACCTTCGGGATCGGATTCGCCAATGACAATGGGCGTATTCCTCAGTTCCGGATACGACGCAATCATGCCAAAGCCCTCATCGATGGTGCGCAATTGATTGGCAATGCCCATGCGCACGTGGCCGGCAAGGAAGCGCGGGGAACCTTTGGCGTGGAAGGATACAAAGTCCAGGGGCGTGCCCCGGTGGCCCGTGGCGTAGTTGGTGCCGCGCAGGCAGTGCTCAAGGAAATCCCGCATGAACTGTCCGCCGCTACCCGCCGTGTCGGGACCGCCCACGCGGGCGTTCGGTAGCGCGCGGCGCACGGCGGCTACGGCGTAGTCGTGCAGCCTGCGAAATTCCGCCGGCGTGCCGCGCCAATAACCGATGTTCGCTTCATTCCAGGTTTCCCAATACCACGAGGCCACTTCGGCGGCACCGTAACGATCGACGCAATGCTTGGCCCACTGGTAAACCAATTCGGACCAGCGCTGGTAGTCCTTCGGCGGATAAGCCCAACCGGTATAGATCTCGTCGTATTTGGCGCCGGGCCGCCAGTGATGTTGATACGGCTCCGGCTTGATCGAGAGATCCTTGGGCATAAAACCAATCTCGACGTACGGCCGCACACCCCGTTCCAGGTAGGTGTCGAAAATGCCATCCATCAGGACCCAGTTGTAAATCGGTTGCCCGGCTTCGTTTTCGTGGTAAACGCCGGTCGAGCCCCATTTCAGCGCGGGCGTGCCGTCGCCGGAACACAGGAGGCTATGCGCGCGAAAATAGACTTGCTGCAGCGCCAACTCGCCCAGTTCGGCGATCAGTTTGCGACCGTAAGGCATGGTGGCGTAGTTGGGTTCGTCCGCTCCAAAGAAACGCCAGATCGGTCGCAACTGCCCGAGCGAGCGGCCGGCGTCCACGCGAATGTGAACGGGAAAACTGGCAGCAGATGACGAGGCGGATTGCTCGGTGTCTGGTGCTGCCGGAATCTGCGTGCCGCCGAGCAACAGTAAGATCGAAGTTAGCGTAAACTGGGTGCGCATTGCAGGGCACAGTATCCGCCTCCGCGCTAAGTTAGGTCAAAATGAAACGGTAATGAAACGGTAAGGTGTTCTGTGCTGAGATTCCCTTTAGATGTAGCGCAGAATTGAATTCTGCTGTATCGCTGAGTTGCACTCGGCGGGGCATGAGCAATACGGGCGGCATTGGGAAGTGTGAACGCCAGGCGGTCTGAAAGTCCGCGATCCGGAAGATTGGAAATCTGCTCTGCGCCTGACGGCGGTCTCGGCGCCGATCAAAGGTCGCGCCAGCGCATGGAGTGCGTCCGGCTTGCCGGCGCTTTCGAATGCGGAGGGTTTGGATGATACCCATGCAGGTTGGTTCTTTCTTTGTGACCTGCGTGAAATGAACGCGGGAGCAAGCTCCACGCACTCCAAACGCTGGCGCGATTCACTAGCCGCAAGCAGAAATGACGCGGTCACATAATCCGATGATTACTTCGTCACCGCCGCCAGGTATCCCCAAGTATAGGCGTTGGCGGCCATCGGGTGTTGCACGGTGAATTCGCAAACAATCGGATACCAAAATACGTCCCAGTAGGCTTCCATGACGGGCCATTGCGCGGGCGGAGGATAACAGAATGGCGCGACGACGGTTTTGATAAACAAGTCGTTTTTCGCCGTCGGATCGGCGGGGCCAAAAACTGTCAGACCTTCCGGAGGCAACTGGCCGGTGTGACGCGAATCCAGGTGCAACGGATGCCGCGGCCATCGCCGGCCAACGCCGGTGGTGTAGCAGAGGTTCAACGGATTGGCGCCCAAACCCGCCTGGCAGGCGAGTTCAATGGCGCGCAAATACTTTTCGTCCTTGGTCAGGCGATGCGCTCGAATCACACTGATCACGTCAGAGACGCTCAAGGTCGTGGTCGGCGGCGCCCAATCATTTTTGGTCCAGCCAAAACCGGTTCGGGTTTGGGTGCGCAATCGTTCCTCGGCTTCGCGGACCGTTGCCTTGCGGCAGAATTCCTGGAGATCTCGGTTTACCGCCGGCCGATGCGTGTTGAGATAGGCCCAGGCGGCTTCCCGTTGTTCGTGGCTTTGCCAGACATAAAGTTGGGCGCCGGCCTCATTGAGATATGGTGGTCTCCAGGAAGACACGGTGCCAGCGTTCGTCCCCGGTCAAACGGAACAGTTCGGCCGCGGCATAGTTGCGCTTGTTCCGGACGTCGATATGGTTGTCCATGCGCTCGATCTTCACCCCGCCGGTTTCGTAGGTGGCCGGTCGCGACTGGCGTTGGGCGTAGTCTTGTTCGGCCCATTCCATGGCGCGCAGGGCGCTGGTTTGATAGATCGCAGCCAGGCCGGGTTTGCCCAATGCTTTCAACACTCCGGCCGCTTTGGCCGCCACGCCGGCGTAATAGTAACTTGACCAACTGCCCGGCGCATAAGCCATGACGGTGAGCGACTCCTGCCAACTGGTTTCCCCGAGGTTGGGATGTTCGGCGGACTCGATGCCGCCACGAATCCCGCCCGCCGGGGTTTGCAAACGTCGGTAGCAGTCGAGATTGAAGAGTGCCTCGTCCACCACGTCGGGCAGAGCGTTGGTGGATTCTGGAATGTTCAAAGACACGCTGGTGGTGAAATCAGGAAACATGGCGCCCAAATCTAGCAAATAGAGCGAGGCGATCAGATGCTGAATGCGCCGATCCCAGTCACCGGCGTCCATATATCCACCCCAGGCGTTGGTCACCAATTCGTCGGTCTTGCCGGCGACCAGGTTGCGGAAGTTATTAGGATCGGATCGACTCAGACCATTCCGGGTGTCCATCAGGCGTGTCGAAGAGGCATACACCTTGACGCCGTCTGCCGGATGAAACGAACGCGGACGGCGGAAGGAAGTAAACGGCGGTCCCAGGTCGATGCCACTGCGTTGGTGATAAAAACCGCGCGCGGAAGTGATGAAGGCCTCCTTCCAAACCTGGGGGCTGATGCGAAACGGATACGAGCACCCGATGCCCTCCACATAAACCTGATAAAGTCCTTGCTCCCGTACGGCGGAGAAGTCCATTTCATAAACGTTGGCCAAGGTGAAATTGCGGTGATAAGCATCTTCATCCGTTGCTTTCTTCGGCTTGGTCAAACGGCAAAGCCCGGAATAAACGCGGGTGCGGTTGCTGGCTTTGATCAGGTGGAATTGAAGGTCGGACGGATAGACAACCCCGCCGCCATCCCCCAGCCAACAGGACAGGAAAGCTCGCTTGACCGGATCGTTGGGACAAAAGCCGATTTGCGAAACGTGAATCGCTTCGCTGCGCAGTTCCATGGGCTTATAGTCAAACGTCTGGTCGGGGATCGGGAGGCCGTTGAAGGCAACAGTGTAGCTCGCGTTTTCCTGCAAAGAATGAGGCAGTTTGAGATACAGATGATATTGCACCGGCGCTTTGAACTTCCAATCGTCGGTCCGCGCCACCCCGATTGGTTTGTGTTTGCGGCAGACGGCAACCGGATGCTGGTCCGCCTGGTAATTCGGATCGCTGGCCGAGGTGATCCGATAGCTGTTTTGCTCGCCCAGATTTTCGGTCTCGAGCAAATCGTCGGTGAAGACATCGAAGGGGCAAAGGATATCGCGATCATGGCCGACGAGGACTCCCAGTTCCTTGCCGTTACGAACAAGGTAGTGGTTCCGGCCGCCCTCCTGGATGACGTCACCCGTTTGTTTTCGGTAAGGTTGTTGGGTTCCGATACGGACTTCGCCGGCCCGGACGATTACCTCCAAAATGTCCGGGGCCACCAAGCCGACATGTTCCACTGTGACGGCCGCGTGCCCCAGCCAAGTGGTTAGGAAGGCCACGGAGAAGGCGATCAGGTTTTTCATGAGCTGAAGTATTTCAGGCTTGGCTGCGGCTGTCGATGGGGATGAGCGGTTACTGCGGAAGGGCATACGGTTGGTCACGCCAGCGTTTGGAGTGCGACCGGCTTGCCGGCGCTTTTAATATGGTTGCGGCCTTTGACTTGGCTACTTACTCACAATTACCGTAGCGGCCGACGTAAGGAGGCGAATCCGAGATAACTGATCGTGTTCTGCTTCCTTACGTCGGCGGCTACCGCAATTCGGCTGTTGAAACCGCGTGTGAAATTTCCAGATTAAAGCTCATGCGCAACGCAACAAAAGCGGGAGCAAGCTCCCCGCACTCCAAACGCTGGCGCGCTTTTTCGAGGTGCCCATTGCCAGAGACGCGGTTCGTTCAGGAACAAGCGGCCGCTGAGATTTCGGGACAGGCGAGACGCCCTGTCCTACGCGTCTTCGCATCCGCACGCCAGTTTATGCGCGGCGAGTCTGTTCCAATCCGCGGCCGGCAAGCTGGCGTAGCGTGCTGCCGGCGTCTCGCCGGCAGAAACGATTGGAGAGGGGCGTTCTGCAATTCAACATCCGCCAATCTTTGAGAGGCTTGTGCCAATCCGCGGCCGGCAAGATGCCGGCAGCCCGTTGGGGTGGACTATTTGTTGAAGCGGAAATTCACCACGTCGTAATCCTGCATCACGTAAGTCTTCAGTTCCAACCGCTGTTTGTTGGCGCGTTTGGCCTGCGTTTCACCGCCGGCTTCAATGAAGTCGGCGTAACTGATGATTTCGGCGCGAATGAATCCCTTTTGAATATCCGTGTGAATTGTGCCCGCTGCCTCCCACGCAGTCGTTCCCTGGCGAATGGACCAAGCGCGGTTTTCTTTGCCGCCGACCGTCAGAAAACAAATATGATCGCTTTCTTGAAAGGCCCGCACCAGCAACGTTTCCGGCGCGGCGACTTCCTCGGCCGTGGCGACCACGATGGGTTTGTTGGAGCTGAACGAATGAATGGCCAACGGTTCCATCTCCTGCGGACTTAGCCGGGCCGCGTACACGGTTTGGTCGGCTTCGAGTTGCGCCTTCAGTTTGAGCAACGCGGTTTGTTCGTCTTCCGTCGGATTACGTCCCAAGCGAGTTTCAATGAAGTCCAGATCCTTGAAGATCAACTCGAGGAAGCCATCCTGGTTGGTCAGCACACTATCGGCATCCACCAGTTCATCGTCGCCCACCACGTCCACCTGGGCATAAATTTTCTTCTTCGCCTCGACGAGTTTGTCAGCCGCGTCAAGGCGGGGATCTTTGATATTATGTTTGCCACTCGGAATGGCGGACAGGCCGAACGCACAGATTTTCACGCGGCTTCATTAAGTGGCCCGCGCTCCGTGGTCAAGGAAGGAACGGGAAAAAACGCGCTTCAACCGAAGGTACTGCCTCGCCAGCCCCAATTGGAAGCCGGCACATCGGTAAAATTCACATAGACGCGTTCCGGCGGAATGGCCAAAGAAGTCTCCAAAAGCCCGCAGACTTTCTGGCAAATCTTCTGGTTCACTTCCCCGTTGAGGCCGCCGATGCTGCGCACTTCCACAAACGCCGCCGGGGCTGTTTGCCCGGACATCCGGATGGCGGCGGGCTCCAGCACGGCCATTACATATTGCTCCGGCTTGCCGATGCTCTCGACCAGCAACTGGGAAAGCTGGGGCAACAGTTCGGCTTGTCGGTCGTCCGCGACCGGCACCGAGGTATGGACTTTGATTAGTGGCATAGCACCCGGAGTTTAATCCCCACGGCCAAAAGCACAAATGAATCCCACAGTGTCACAAGGAAGCCGGTGAAGTGTTAGCGGGTTGGAGGGTTGAAGGTGAATTTTTCAGACGCCAAAACCGTCAACAGCAGAACACTATGAAAATCACATCGCTCAAATCGATTCGCACGTTTTTATCCGTGGCGGCCTTGACCGCCGTGTTAGCGCCCGCCTGGGCGGCTGATAACCCGTTTGTCGGCCGCTGGGCTTTGACCATTCCCGGTGGCGGGGCCGGCTGGCTCGGGGTGACCCACGAAAACGGTTATTACGACGCTTCCCTGCTATGGGGCGGCGGCAGCGTAATGCCTATGGACAGCGTGTTCTTTAACAACGACCAGGACACGATGTTTGTCGTCCGCATTAACGAGGTTAAACGCAAGGATAAACAGGGCAAGGTCGTACGCACGCAACGGTTTCCCGAGGTCCTCATGGCCAAGGTATCGGGCGACACCCTGGAATTAACTCAACTGCGTCCTGGCGACAATGGGATTTCGCGGAACGAGTTCACCGGCAATCGGATTCCGCCCGTGCCACCGGCTCCCGACTTGTCCGCAGTCAAGTTTGGCAAACCTATCGTGCTCTTTGACGGCAAGAATTTGGACGGTTGGCGCTTGACCAATCCGAATGGCGCCAGCGGCTGGAGCGTGCAGGATGGGGTGTTGATAAACCGCCCGGTTCAGCAGGAGGGCAAGCCGCACAAGAATTACAGCAACCTGCGAACTGATCAGGAATTCAATGACTTCAATCTTAAACTGGAAACCCGGGTACCCAAAGGCGGCAACAGCGGCATCTATCTGCGGGGCATTTACGAAGTGCAGGTCGCCGATACTTACGGAAACGCGCCGGATTCGCACGGCATGGGCGGCGTCTATAGTCGCATCACGCCCAAAGTCAATGCGGCCAAGCCCGCCGGAGAATGGCAGACGTACGACATCACCCTGGTGGATCGCCATGTGACCGTGGTGCTGAACGGGCAGAAAGTCATCGACAACCAAACGTTGCTCGGCTGCACCGGCGGTGCCCTCTGGTCCGATGAATTTCGTCCAGGCCCGCTGTATCTCCAGGGCGATCACACTGGTGTGGACTACCGCAACATCGTGATGCGCCCGGTGATCAAGTAGATCAACCGCAGCCCTTGACCCGTAGCAGCCGACGTGAGTCGGCTCTGATTCCAACTTTCGGAAAGAGAGCGGACTCACGTCCGCTGCTACGAGGTTAATGGGGTTGGGTGAGAGCCTCAGACGTCGCCGGCGTGCGTTTGTGAAATCCCAATCAAACCTGCTTGGTCAAGCGCACTCCCAGGCGCAGCAACTTCTGCGCATCTTCCGGCGAACGGGCTTCGGCATAAATCCGCAAAATGGGTTCGGTGCCGGAGCCCCGAAGCATCAGCCATGAAGTGTCCTCAGCGATGTATTTAACGCCGTCACAGGTGACCATGTTGCCCACGGGCGAACGGAGCAAGCGCGTTGGCGGATTGGTCCGGCAGTATTCCATCAAGGCCGCGCGTTTCTCCAAGGGAAATGACGCATCGATCCGTGCGTAATGGTGGGGCCCGTAACGTCGGGCAAGCTGGGCCAGCAATTGTTTGATGGACCGCTGCTCCGTTGCCAGCAACTCGAGCACCAGCAATCCCGCGAGAATCCCATCGCGTTCAGGGATGTGGCCGCAGAAACCGATCCCGCCGCTTTCCTCCGCTCCCAGCAGCACGTCGCCTTTCAACATCTCGGCGGTGATGCTTTTGAAGCCCACGCTCGTCTCGGTGAGCGGCAACCCGTATTCCGCGCACATTTTGTCCATCATCGAAGTCGTGGTGAGCGCCTTGACCACGCGCCCCCGCTGACCACGGTTCTTCAGAAAATGATGTAACAACAGGCAGATTACCTGGTGCGTGGAAAGCGGATTGCCGTGCCCATCCATGCCGCCGATGCGATCGGCATCCCCGTCAGTCACCAAACAAAAGTCGTGCGGATGTTTGCGCAGGTAGGCGGAACTCTTCGCGTAATTCGCCGGAATGGGTTCGGGATTGATCCCGCCAAAGTTGGGATCGTGCGCGTTGTTCAAGGCCGTCACCTGACAGCTCGTGCCGGCCAGCAGCGTCTCGAAACAACCCGCCCCTACGCCGAAAAGCGCATCATGCGCAAAGCGTAACCGGGCGCGCGCGATTCGCTTGAAATCCACTTGCTTCTTAAGCGCGTGGAAATACTCCGGACACACCTCGTGCAGTTCAATTCCGCGCGTCGTCCCCGCAGGCAACCGGCGCACTGGATTCTGGTCGATCATTTGTTCCACCTGCTGACACAACGAGGCGTCCGCTGCCCCACCAAAATGGCCTTTGAGCTTGTAGCCATTGAACACCGCAGGATTGTGGCTGGCGGTAATCATCACGCCGCCCACCGCCCGGCGCTGTTTAACCGCAAACGAAACCGCGGGCGTGGGCGTGGGCTGCGGCGTGAGGATGACCTGAAATCCATTGGCCGCCAAAACCTCCGACGTGCATCGGGCAAATTCGCTCGATAGAAAGCGACGGTCGTAGCCCACGACCATCAACCGATTGGTGCCGGGTACCGGCCGGATCCGCCAGTAGTCCGCGGTGGCCTGGGCCACTCGTTTCACATTGGCAAAGGTAAACTCCTCCGCAATGACTGCCCGCCAACCGTCGGTTCCGAATTTTATGTCCGCCATGGTCCTACAATCCCAAGCTGCTTTTTCAGGCGACGCAAGTTTCTGCCGCTTCAACCCTTCAACTCTTAAATCCTTCAACGCCTCCGGTCACGGCTTTCAGCAACTGGTGAGGCGTCCTTCTCAAGCCAGCACGGCTTCAGCTCGCCGCGGCGCGTTGGCAGTCGCCAGGTCCCGCATCCTTTTCACCGCCCGTTTCATTTGGCGGTGGTGAAAGAGACACGTGCCGCTCACGAACGTATCCGCCCCCGCCCGGGCGCAATCCACGACAGTATTGAAATCGACGCCGCCGTCCACTTCGATCCGGTAGTTTAGATTCTTTTCCCGCCGCCAAGCCGCCGCTTGCTGGATTTTGGGTACCATTTCGTAAATGAACGATTGGCCGCCGAAGCCTGGATTCACGGTCATGATGTTCAGCAAATCGATCTTGGTAAGAAACGGCAGAATATGGCTGATGCCGGTGGGCGGATTGATGGCCAATCCCACCTTGAATCCCAGGGACCGGATCTTCCATAGCAACGAATCCACCCGGTCACCCAATTCGACGTGAATGGTCACATTGGTCGCTCCTGCTTCTTTGAATGGTTCGAGCAAAATCTCCGGACGCTCACACATCAAATGCACATCAAAAGTCATGCGCGCGTAGGGCCGGACTTGTTTAACCACCGCGGGGCCGAACGAGATGTTCGGCACGAAATGACCGTCCATGATGTCCAAGTGCAACCAATCGGCTTTGGCGTTCTTGGCCCGCAACACCTCTTGGCCAAAGCGGTCAAATTTTGAAGCCAACAGCGAGGGCGCGATAATCATGGGCGGAAGGGTACGGAAAAGCGGATGACCGGTCAACTGTGGCGACGCCATGGCCCAATCGTTACCGAACAGGATCGCCGAAACCGGCAGCGACAATCTTGGATCGGTAGGACAGCGCGTCCCGCCGGTCCCGAATTTCCCGGGAGCGCTCGACTCTTCGGGGATCCACCAATGACTCAGTGAGCGGTCTTCGGACATTCGCGACCGCCGGAACATCCGTCCCACCTCGGCGGCACGAAATATCTTCATCCAAATCCGAATTCAACCGACCTCCGGCACCGATTGCGCGGTTCTTTTGCCCAAAACGTACGCGACCACCTTCCGGATGCTCAGGCCCTGGCACACGATGGAAAAGACCACCAGGACATAAGTGATGGCCAACACCATTTCCCGTTCACGGCTCGGCGGCAGCGACAACGCCAACGCGACCGAAATGCCGCCACGCAATCCGCCCCAAGTCATAATGGTCACTGCGCCCGGCGTGAAACTGCGCCAGCGCCGCATGATGCCGATGGGCAATCCCACGCTGATCCATCGCGCCAGCAAAATGGCCGGGATCGCCAGCAAGCTGGCCAGCAGCAGGTGGCGGGAAAACGTCAGGACGAGCACCTCCATGCCAATCAGCACAAACAGGATGGCGTTAAGAATTTCATCAATCAATTCCCAGAAGGTGTCCAAATGTTCACGGGTTTCTTGCGACATGGCAAACCGGCGTCCGTGATTGCCGATGAACAATCCGGCAATCACGATGGCGATGGGTCCGGAAACATGAAGCGCGCTGGCCAGGGCATAGCCGCCCATCACCAGCGCCAGCGTGAGCAGGATTTCCACCTGATAATTGTCCACGCTCTTTAACATGCGGTACCCGATCCACCCCAAGACCAACCCAAACACCGCGCCGCCCACCGCTTCTTCGAGAAAGACCAGTCCAATGTGGCCCGCGGAAACGTGTTCGCCGCCAATCGCAATGCCGTGCAATACGAGAAACGCGACCACGCCGATGCCATCGTTGAACAGCGATTCCCCGGCGATTTTAGTTTCCAGAGTTTTGGGCACCCGGGCGGTTTTCAAAATGCCCAACACCGCCACCGGGTCGGTGGGGGATATCAACGCGCCGAACAACAGGCAATACGCGTACGCCATCGGCACCCCCACTGCGGCGAGGATGAAATAAATCGCGGTGCCGAACAGGAACATGGCCAACAGCACGCCGCCCACGGCCAACACCGGGATCACCACCTTTTGTTCGGCCAGATCATCCAGGTTGATCTGCAAGGCGCCGGCGAAGAGCAGGAAGCTCAGCATCCCTTGCATCAAGGCATCGTCAAAATGAATCTGCCGGAGCAACAATTCCGCCTGCCGGGCAATGGCGGGCTGAATCAGACCCAGGCCGATCAACGCCAGCGAAAGCACCAGCGCGATCAGCATCACCCCAATCGTGGTCGGCAGTTTGACGTAACGATGGTTGAGGTAGCTGAACAACGCGGTCAGCGTCATTAGCACCGCGATGATTTCGATGATCGTCATAGTTTGGTTTCAGGCACGGTTTCAATCCTTAAACATCCGCTTGATTTCGGCCAGGAACAGCCATAACACGATGACCAGTTCCGGCGCGATCAGCCATCCCCACGCCTGATAGAAGACTGGTACCGCAATGGCAGACGCCAGCCACAAAACGAGCGCCGCGGTACAGGCGATCCGTGCCGGCGCGCTTTCCAGGAAGCAAATCCCTCCCAGCAGCAGCATGGGCACGATCAGGAATCCAGCTATGGCTCCGCCGGGCAACATAAATGGGTCATCCGCCGCATGTCATGGGACAGGCTAAAGCCCCTTCCGGTCGCGGACAATCCGGAACTGTGGATGATGCTGGCCAGGCAACCTTGAATCGAGGCTTTCCAGTTTGGTTTGAACCAGGCAACCTCAGTCCTCAGATGACGCCCGGCGCGAGCCCGGCGATTGAACTGATGAACCACTGACGATCCAAACCATGAACCGACGAAAATTCCTGACCCTTTCGAGTGTCGCTGGAGCAACGGGGTTGACTCCGTTGACACGAGCGGCGGCTGCCAGCTCCCCGATGAAACAAACCCCACGCGACTATTACGAACTGCGCCGCTATCACCTCGACACCGAGGAACAGCGAAACGGTTTGGACACATTCTTACGCCAGGCGGCCATTCCGGCGATGAACCGTTTCGGCGTGGAACCGGTCGGTGTGTTCTATCCCGAGAAGGATTTGAGCCCGGTCTATGTGCTGTTGCGCCTTCGCTCGCTGGCGGAGGTGGCCACGTTGACGCAACGGTTACTGGCGGACCCAGAATTCGAAAAACAGGGTGCGGCGTTTCTGAATGCCCCGGCCGAAAAGCCTGCCTACCAACGGATGGAGAGTTCGCTGCTGATTGCCTTCACCGGCATGTCGCAACTGGACCGTCCCGTGCGCTCGGCTGGTCGCGTGTTGCAACTGCGCACTTACGAAAGCCCCAGCGTCAAGACCGGGCAAAAGAAGATAGAAATGTTCAACAGCGCCGAAATCGCCATCTTCCGCAAGGTGGGATTGCACCCGGTGTTTTATGGGGAAACGCTGGTGGGATCCAAAATGCCCAATTTGACTTACATGCTAGCCTTCGAGAGCATGGAAGAGCAGAAGGCCAACTGGAGGAAGTTCGGCGCTGATCCGGATTGGCAGAAACTGCGCGCCATTCCCGAATACGCCGACAAGCGGATTCTCTGCGGAATAACGAACCTGATTCTGAAGCCGGCGCCGTACTCGCAAATTTGAGTTTTCGCGGCGATCCAGGCACGTTGTCATTGCCAAAAGGGCGGGGAATGGGTTAGCGTTGCCGTGCTGGGCGATTAGCGCAGCGGTAGCGCAGCTCCCTTACACGGAGTTGGTCGGCGGTTCGAATCCGTCATCGCCCACCAGCATTTTCCCAAGCCGCCCAATACCCCCGCTTTGCATGCAAGGCGACTGCGAATGTCTGCTTGGACTTCCTTCGCAAGTCCATTTAAACAAAACCGCTCCTTCCGGCAGGAAGAAGCGGCACACTTTGCGTTGAAGAGGAATTGCCCCGGCGTGGCCAGCCGTCAGCCCGCTTCCTGAGTTTCCAGGAAGCCTTGGAGTTCGCGGGCGCGGGTGGGATGGCGCAGTTTTCGCAGGGCTTTGGCTTCGATCTGGCGGATGCGTTCGCGCGTGACTTTGTATTGTTTGCCGACCTCTTCGAGCGTGTACTCGTAACCGTCCTTCAGGCCGAAGCGCAGTTCCAAGACGCGCCGCTCCCGTTCGGTCAGGGTGGACAGCACGCCGGCCAGTCGACTTCGCAGCATGAGGTAGCCGGTCTTTTCGGCTGGGTCTTCCGCGGTTTTGTCTTCGATGAAATCGCCCACGTTGGCATCGCCGTCATCACCAACCGGCGCATGCAGCGAGATGGCTTGCTGCGACATCTTCAGCAGCGAGCGCACCCGTTCCACCGGCAACTGCATTTCGTCGGCGATTTCCTCGGGAGTCGCTTCCCGGCCGAATTCCTGCACGATTTGCTGCTGCATCCGGATGGCTTTGTGGATGATCTCGATCATGTGTACCGGAATGCGGACCGTACGGGCTTGATCGGCCAACGCCCGCGTTACCGCCTGACGAATCCACCATACCGCGTAGGTTGAGAACTTGTAGCCGCGGCGGTATTCAAACTTTTCCACTGCGCGCATCAATCCGAGGTTGCCCTCCTGGATCAGGTCCAGCAGCGAGAGGCCGCGGTTGGAATACTTGCGGGCCACGGACACAACGAGCCGCAAATTGGCTTCCACCATTTCGGTTTTGGCAATCCGCGCGCGGGCGGCGGCTTTGTTCATTTCCGTGCAAGCCTTCAGGTATTCGGGACAAGGCATCCGCACAAAATCCTCGAGGGCTTTGATCTTCTGACGCTCGCCCTCCATCAGCGCCTGGCGGCGAGACGGCGGACGCAAATGTTCCAATTCATTAAGAACTCGCTGGCCGGCCAGCATTTGCTCGCGGACATTTCCGGCCACCACCGTCATTTCTTCAATGATCTTGGGTTGGTAGCAGAATTGCGGAAACAATTGCTGCAGTTTCCGGTTGAGCTTGTTGAACTCGGTCAACGTTCTTTCGCGGGCCTTCTTGCTCGAAGCCTTCTTCCATTCCGCATATTTGGCATCGGCTCGTTGGTCGAAGGAACGGACGCGTTTGACCAGCGCGCGCAGGAATTGCAGGTGCTGAGGGCGCGAGGCGGTTTTGGTGTCCACAATCACCCGGTCGAAGCGCTCTTTGGGCGGTTCGGAATAAAGCTTTTCGGCCAGGGCAATATGTTCTTTGGCGGTGAACCCGAAGCTGTACAGGAGCTGTTGCACTTGCTGTTCGGCTTCTTCGATGCGTTTGCAGATCGCTACTTCCCCTTCGCGGTTGAGCAGCGGCACCCGTCCCATTTGTTTGAGATAAAGCCGGATGGGATCATCCAGCGTGTCCATGCGCGAGCCTTCTTCAGGTTCGTCAGCTTCTTTGGAGCCGGAGGATTGGGCTGATTTGGCGGGAGCCCGTTCGACCACCTCGATGCCCGCGTCGCCAATAGCGCGATAAATATCGGCATACTCGTCAGGAGTCAGATCATCCAACACGCAGGCCTCGCGGACGTCTTCGAACGTGAGATAGCCTTGCTCATGGGACAATTCCAAGAGCTCGCTTACGCGCTCCGTAACATCCACACCCGATTGGGTCTTGACCGGTTTGGTCGGTAACTGAGGGCCAGCCTTGGGCGCGGTTGCCAACGATAGCGCGGGCAGAACCACCGCCGGGCGGGTGCGTGATTTGCGAGGCCGGGAGGCGCCGTTGGAACGCGAAGCCACACTGCTTTCGGGAAGTTTGGACTTCTTGCCCGAAGCGGTTCGCCTGGTTAGTTTCAAGTTCTTTCTGGCGGTGCCAGAGTGATTGGCACGATGGTGTGCTTTTTTCATTCGCTATTCAAACGACAATTACTGCAATGCGGCCGTAATGGGAGGTGCTGTCGTTCACCTTTCGGCCCAAAAATAGACGAGGAAAACCAAGTTGTTGAGGAAACTGACTTCTGATTACATTAAGGTGTATAGACCACTGCACCGAGGCGATTATTCAAAATCGAAAATGTCGCCATACGTTCATCGCGGAGTAAAACCCGCCGGATAACCTGAGTTTTGGTCGCGCTCATTATTAGGTGCCGTCTCGCACAAGCCGCGAAGGCTCCAGCAATAGAGCAAAGAAAGCAAGAAACAAAAGAATAAAATTGTAAGGATCGTGAAATCCGCGATTGCTGCAATAGCAGGGTTGCCGCACCAATCATCCTATTTTTGAGGGTTTAATTGGCAAAAACTTGCTAATATTAGCGATAAAGCTGTCACCGGACTGCCGCGGCAATCCAATCACAAACTGAGTTCTCTCGATTGCCCATCCGGACTTCTGTTGGGAATTACAATATTTAGCGTTGTTGAAACCGCCGCAATCGGGTACGCATCGAAGCGAAACACGGCGCGGATAGGGTATTAAGAATCGGTTCTTGATGCTCGGGAATGTTTGGAATCGTCAAATGTCATTCTTGAGGCCAGTCAACGGGATTTTTGATTCCGCTCAACAGACCACCAGTTATGAAAAAATCAGCGGTCGCAAACCAATCTACCACCGGAAAGAAAGCGTCCCGGAGTGCTCCTACACGAAAGATTCATCCGGTAGTTATCTATCCGTTTCGGCAAGCGGTGGATTATTCGGACTTGGAGGGTCTGTATCAATTGATCGCCCGGTTGGATGCGGACCAAGGCCGATATGCGCGCCCCATCACGGTCATGGATCGGAAGACCCATTTCTCCGTGGAAGGTTCCCAAGCTTTCCGGAGATTTCGCGAGCAAACCGTGTCCAAGCACTCGGATATTCTGGATGCTTGGTGTGTGGATACATGTCAAATGTGGTACACCGGATTGGGTCAGGCGTTTGAGCAAGGCGAGTCCGACGATGTGTATTGGCTGATTCCGGGAGATTTCAATTACGGCACAGCCGTGGGGCAGGAGGTTTTGGGCCGCTTGCACGACCTGCCGGAGATTATCGGCGAACTCGACCAGGACTTGTGCATCGGTGAGATTGCCACGGACCACAACAATTCCAAACAACTGATGGATACCTACGGCACCTTTGCGTTGCTGTACAACTGGTTTCCCGCGGAAGCTCAGGAAATTCGACAAATGACCGAACGCCCGCGTTCTGAATTCTTCGCCATTCGCCACGGTTTCTTGCGGGAATTACTGCTCCAACGCTGGTATGCCTACGAACAGACGGTGGTCATCTTGTTGAAAGCCGTGTTCACCCGCAAACGAATCAGCCGCTTTTTCGTGGGAAATGTAACCGACCTGCCCGAAGGTCGCGAGTCCCTGGCCTCGGCCCTGCAACAGGTGGAACGGACGGAACGCGTACTGAAATCAGTGTGGCGGGAACGCCATCAACCCAAGCCGAATTGGTTCCAACAATACGGGCTCTTGGAGAAGCAATCCGAGCGGGTCCGCCGAACCGCACAGATCATTTTGCAGAATCTTTTGGGATGAACGGGTGGTCTATTCTCGCGTTTTGGCCGGCTTTGGTTATGTTCCTGGCTGAACTTTTGGGACGAATTATTTGAGATCGATTTGACATGCCACATCGGAACTTACCGCCCTTTGGACCGTTAAAGCGCCCGACGCCGAAGAAGACCTTGCGGGCAGTTAATTTTATTTGCAACGCCCCGCAGGCCCGGGCCGTCAGCTTGGTGGGCGACTTCAATGATTGGAATCCGGCGACGCATGCTCTGAAACAAATGCCGGACGGCGCGTGGTTGTTAACGGTGGAACTGCCGCACGGCCATCACCGGTATGCCTTTATGGTGGACGGGAACTTGACCTTGGACCCGCGCGCGCAGGGCATCACCCGCAACGACCAGGGCGAGCGGGTATCGCTCGTCCCCGTCAGTTGACCACGCCCGGACGTCACTCGCCATTTGACACCCCGCGGCCTGCTCCCTATAAAGACGGGCGTGCGGACTCTCTAATCGTCAACAATCAAAAGACTGAAATACAGGAAGAAAACATTATGGCAATATCAGTTGGCACAAAGGCGCCGGATTTTTCGTTGAAATCCAAACAATCCTCCGGTCTGGTGGACGTCAAACTAAGCGGGAATTTTGGCCAGAAGAATACGGTGCTGCTCTTTTTCCCGTTGGCCTTCACGGGCACCTGCACCCAGGAGATGTGCGACATCACCGCCGGCCTAAACTCCTACCAGAAACTGAACGCCGAAGTGATCGGTGTCAGCGTGGACAGTCCGTTCGCCCAAGAAGCTTGGGCGC
Organism: uncultured Verrucomicrobiae bacterium; assembly: GCA_963788655.1. GTDB lineage: Bacteria > Verrucomicrobiota > Verrucomicrobiia > Limisphaerales > JAFGQR01 > JAFGQR01. The sequence goes on from CAWBHS010000026.1 coordinate 79,612, forward strand.
AGAAGGAGAAGATCGGCATTACCCTGGCCAGCGATCTCAACAAGAAGATCGCCGAAGCCTACGGCACCTTGTTGCCAGATTTGTTAGGGATGGGTGCGGTTAGCGCCCGGGCGGCCTTTGTGATCGACAAGCAAGGGGTGGTGCAATACAGCGAACAAACGCCGACGCCCAAGGACTTGCCCAATTTCGAGGCGATCCAGGAAACACTCGCCAAGCTGGCCTGACGCACACGATTGGCCCCGATTCACCTGGACGCGGGCCATTCTGGCAGGGACGCTGTTTGGACGGGTTCGTTCGAGATAGGCGACTAGCGTGATTGCCGGTCCGTTACTGCTCAACGTTGGGTGAGCGTTTGCGGTCTGGGGAGCGCGCGTTTGATTTGTTTTCTCAGAGCACACGGCATGCAGAGGACACTGGCGCGAATGCCCTCCAGACAATACGAAACTGGACACCGCGAATGCGTGGTCACAGGCGAACGAGGACGAACTTGCCCATTAGAAGATCAGGTGGGGTGAAAATTGCCGCGCAGGATTTGCCGAGGTTGTGCCGCGACCCGTTCAGGAAACCCCGGCTTTGCTTCCAGCGCCGGTTTCGATTCTGGAATTGATATTGCTGCGTAGCGTGTCAGTTAATTTTCTGCTGTGGTCCTAAACAAAGACTTGGTCTGTCGAACCGTCAATGATTACGTTGGCGGTAAGTAATGCCTTTTGTCGGTATGCCCAATGTTGCGCGAATACAATCATTGCCGGACGCTGAGCCGCCGCGGCCCGACCCCCCGGCGAGCCATGCAACCGAACCTCGGTTGACGGTCGAGTTGCCAGGGGTTGCGTCGGGTGGTTCCGCCTCGGCGACCGCAATCAAGGTTCTCCTGGTGGAAGACATGGCCGAGGACGCGGAGTTGATCGAACGCGAATTGAAACGGGCCGGCTTGCTCCTGACAACCTTGCGGGTCGAGACGCGCGAAGCATTCATGCGGAGCGTCAAGGACTTTGCGCCCGACCTGGTGCTGGCGGATTATAGCTTGCCCCAGTTCAGCGCGTTGGAGGCCCTGCGATTGCTCAAAGCCCAGCAGTCGGACATTCCGCTCATTTTGGTCACCGGCTCACACTCCGAAGAAGTCGCCGTCGAGTGCATGCGGGAAGGCGCTGAGGATTACATTCTGAAGTCCGCGCTGCGCTTCCTGCCGTCGGCCTTAAACCGGGCGTATCGGAAGACCCTTACCGAACGAGAACGCGCCGCGGCCGAAGCTGCCTCGCAGCGCAGCCAGGAACAATTCCGGTTGATTGCCGAAAACACGCGCGACCTGATCTGGCTGATTGATCTGGACTACAATTTTCTCTACGTCAGCCGCTCCCATCAAACGGTTCTGGGACACGATCCGGATTGCTTGTTGAACCAACCCTGCCTGCCATACATCCATCCGGAGGATGTGCGGCTCCTCCAGGAAATCCTGGACGAAGCGCGCTTCTTCCGGACCAGCCGGCAAGCCGAATTGCGTCTCAAGAACCAGCAGGGCAACTGGCAGGTGTTTGAGTCGGTGGCCAATTACATCTTTGAAGCCGGGGGCCGGCCGCAACGCGCCCTCATTGTTTCCCGCGATCTCAGCGAACGCAAACGCGCGGAAATGCAGATTCGCAAACTGGCGGCCTTTCCGCGGTACAATCCCAATCTCGTGCTGGAATTTGCGGCGGATGGTTCGCTCACGTACTTCAATGACGCCGCCTTGGAAATGGCGCGTTCATTCAAGAAGCATCATCCCCAGGCCCTGCTGCCGCTCAACGCCTCGACCACGGTCCGGATGTGCCTGGCCACCGGCCAAAGCAAACTGCGGGTGGAAAACCTCGTGGCGGGACGAACCTTGTCGTGGTCGTTTTTCCCGATCTTAAGCAGCCAAGTGGTACACTGCTACGCCGAAGATGTCACCGAACGATTGCACCTCGAGAGCCAACTGCGGCAAATCCAGAAGATGGAATCGGTCGGCCAGTTGGCCGCCGGGGTGGCGCATGATTTCAACAACATCCTCACGATTATTCAGGGCCATTCCGGCTTGCTGCAGGCCGATCCCCGCATGCAACTCGAAGGCCAGGAATCGGCCCGTCAGATTTCCATCGCGGCCGAACGGGCGGCCAACTTGACGCGCCAGTTGCTGATGTTCAGTCGCAAACAAGTCATCCAGCCGCACTTGCTGGACTTGAACGATGTGATCAACAACGTCTCAAAGATGTTGCGGACCTTGTTGGGTGAACCGGTGAAGTTGTGCCGGGATTTGCACACCCGCCTGCCCGCCATCTACGCCGATCCCGGCATGATTGAGCAGGTGCTGGTGAATCTGGCGGTGAACGCGCGCGACGCCATGCCGCGCGGCGGGACCTTAACCATCACCACCGATACCGTGACGATTTCGGAAGCGCATGCCCAGGCCCATTCGGAATCCCGGCCAGGATCGTTCGTGTGCCTGGGAGTGACCGACACGGGCAGCGGCATGGATGCCGGCACGTTGGGGCGGGTGTTCGAGCCATTCTTCACCACCAAGGAAGTCGGCAAGGGCACTGGATTGGGATTGGCCACCGTTTACGGCATTGTCAAACAACATCAAGGTTGGATCGAAGCCGACAGCGAAGTCGGCCGCGGCACCACCTTCAAGGTCTTTCTGCCGATCCAATCCAAAGCACCATTCCAAGCCAAAGACCCGGCCCAAAATCGGACTCCTGGCGGCCAGGAAACGGTCTTGGTCGTCGAAGACGAACCGGCCTTGCGGGAGCTTGTGAAGGAGATCCTGGAGAAGAAAGGCTACACTATCTTGGAAGCCGATAATGGCGTGCAGGCCCTGGAGATTTGGGAAACGCAACAGCACACCATTGACCTGTTGCTGACCGACATGATGATGCCGCAAGGCATTTCGGCGGGATCTGGCGGAAAAGTTGTTGACGGAGAAAGCACAACTCAAAGTCATTTACACCAGCGGTTACAGCTTGGAAGTTATCAGTCCTGATTGCGTAATCAAAGATGGGTTGAATTTCCTGCAAAAACCGTATCACCCGGAGACCCTGGCGCAAACAGTGCGCAACTGTCTGGATGCACCGCCGGCTTCATCCTGAAGCAACCCCGAGCCGAATAATCGCAATGCTCCGGTCGTTTGATCGGCGTTAGCTTTTGGGTGTAGCTTGCGTTGCCGGAACGCCGACCTTACAATTTCCTCAACGAAGCGCCCGTAGCTCAGTCGGATAGAGCATCTGCCTTCTAAGCAGAGGGTCGCTGGTTCGAGTCCAGCCGGGCGTGCCAGTTTTTCTTGGGAAAAACTCACTTTTGCCCCGTTTGGTGGGAAAGGGAGGCGGGGTGCAAACCAAGCGTTTCTTGAGGAGACGGATGACCGGACCATTGACGACTTGGAAACGTTCCAGCGAGATCAAAGATGTTCCACGGACTATACGCGCGGGCAATAAGCGTTGAAGAACATCGGGGATTGAGAAGCCCATTTCCGGATTTGCTTTGCGGTCCCGTTTGGCGGTAAAAGTTCCGCCATGCTTTCGAAGGTTTGTTCAGCAGCGGTGAATGGGATCGAGGCTTACCCGCTTGAGGTGGAAGTCAACGCGGGCTGGGGGGATACGGTCGTCGTGATCGTTGGCCTGCCGGATGCCGCCGTCAAGGAGTCGCGTGACCGCGTGAGCACCGCGATCACCAACTCCGGCTTCAGATTCCCGATGGGCCGCACTACCATTAACCTCGCGCCGGCTGACGTGAAGAAAGAAGGGCCCAGCTTCGACTTGCCCATTGCGCTGGGCATGCTGGCCGCTAGCGAACAAATGGAGACCGACCAGTTGGACAATTTCGTCATCGTGGGCGAATTGGCGTTAACCGGCGCGGTGCGTCCGGTCAAAGGTGTTTTGCCCATCGCGCTCCAGGCGCAAAAGGAAGGCAAGACCGGCGTGCTGGTGCCCGCCGACAACGCGCCCGAAGCCGCAGTGGTGAGGGGCTTGACGGTCATTCCCATTCAAAACCTGCGGGAAGCCGCCAGCTTCCTCGAAGGCGAAATCAAGATCACGCCCACCAAAGTTGATATCACGAAGATCTTCGAACTGGCCGCGGATGGCGAATTGGACTTCGCCGACGTGAAGGGCCAGGAATCGGTCAAACGCGCGCTCGAAATTGCGGCGGGCGGCGGACACAACGCGCTGCTGGTCGGGCCCCCGGGCACGGGGAAGTCGATGCTGGCCAAGAGGCTGCCGACGATCCTGCCGCCGCTCACGCTGGTTGAAGCTCTGGAAACCACCAAGATTCACAGCATTGCCGGATTGCTTCAGCCTGGCCAGGCGCTCGTGACGCAACGGCCTTATCGCAGTCCCCATAACACCGCCAGCGACGCTGGATTGTTGGGCGGCAACGTGAATCCTACGCCGGGCGAAATTTCACTCGCCCACAACGGCGTGTTGTTCCTCGATGAGTTGCCGGAATTCAAACGCAGCGTCCTTGAGACGCTTCGCCAGCCATTGGAAGACGGTCGGGTCACCATCTCGCGGGCCGCCGGTTCGATGACCTTTCCCGCGCGGTTCATGCTGGTGGCGGCGATGAATCCGGCGCCCGACGGCAAGATGCCGCATGAGTCCCGCTGCTCGCCGCGCGAAATCCAGAATTACCTGGGGCGTATCTCCGGGCCGTTGCTGGACCGGATCGATCTGCACGTGGAAGTGCCGGCGGTCAAGTTCCAGGAAATGACCGGCGAACGGTCCGGCGAAAGCTCGGCCGAAATCCGCGCGCGCGTCATTGCGGCGCGCGAACGGCAGCAAGCCCGGTTCAAAGCCCGGCCGCACATCATCTGCAACGCGCACATGGGCACGCGCGAGATCAAACAGTTCTGCGCGCTAAACGAAACCACCATGGAACTGCTCAAGATGGCAATGGCCGAAACGAATCTCAGCGCCCGCGCTTACGACCGGATTCTGAAAGTGGCGCGGACCATCGCCGACCTCGACGGCAGCGAACGCCTCACGTCCGACCATGTTTCCGAAGCGATCCAGTATCGCTCACTGGATCGGCAATTATGGGGCTGAGGTATTTCTGTTCCCTCACCGGGATATTGTGCATTGAGCTTAAAACGCCGACAGCCTGTAGCCGCCGACGTGAGGAGGCGGAGCACAATCAGCTACGACGGGGCCGCCTCCGCACGTCGGCGGCTACAGCGCGGGTGAAATGTTTGGGCTAATGCTCGATGCCCATCGCCGCTTCACCGACCTGGTTGTCTGGTAATGAAATAAAACAGTTCCAAGTGGTGGATGTTCGCGATTGATTTAACCAATGCCCGTTCTGATTTTATCGATTCATGGCTGACGGTCGGAATCTGCTAAAGTTGGCCGCATGAAACAGACATCATTTTCTTATGTGGCGCTCCGCGTCGTGCTTGCATTGTTCACACTCTTGATGCTGACATTTTGCGGATTTGGTTTCCTGGCCACTTTCGAGCCGCTGCCGGAGGCGCAGCAGTGGTTGTGGCGGACGATTTATGGCGTCGTGGGGCTCGGTTGTGTCTGTGCGCTGGCCAGGCTGGTGGCGAGTTGGAGCCGGAACTCGAAGGCCCAGGAATGATTGGCAACGACCGCGCGGCCAAGTGGGAAGAGTGGATAGTAACCGCCTGCTGCGCGGGATTGTGCCGTCCGTATCTATTCAGTGGCTAGACCAGAGACGAGACGATTCGGCACGGTAGGACACCGGTTTCGAATATCCCAAGGCTTTCTTCACCTTCTGGTGACCTTGAGAAATTGTGGGCGACGTAACGCAACTCCTCGGTTTACTTCCGTTCGGGACAGGCGAGACGCCTGTCCTACTGATTTGTTCCGGCCAAGCATGGTTTTTCTCTTCCAGAACGGCCGGCTCAAACAACTCATTTGCCCAAGATGGGCTATTGCATCGGCGTCCGCCCTTCGGGTAAAGTTCCCCTCAATCGTGAAACAGCAGGTCAGAAATATGGTCCGAATACGTGGTTAGTAACTGAAGCAACCGGTCATCATGACAATCACCGGCAGAGAAATTACGCTTGTTATTGCCAGCTACCTGCTGGGCTGTTTTACCACCGGCTATTATTGGGTGCGCTGGCGGAGTGGGCAGGACATTCGCCAATCGGGCAGCGGGAGCGTGGGCGCGCGCAATGTGGGCCGTACCCTGGGACCTTGGGGATTCGTGATCACCTTGCTCGGCGACGCGGCCAAAGGCGCGCTGGCGGTGGGGATGGCGCTATACTTCGAAGTCAGCCAGGAAGCGCTGGTGGCCGCCATGGTGGCGGTGGTGGTGGGACACAACTGGCCGGCGCAACTGCGCTTCCGCGGCGGCAAAGGGGTAGCCACTTCATTGGGGGCGATTCTGGCTTATGATCCATTCCTCGGAGTGGTTTTGGGGCTCCTGTTTTTACCGGTGTTTGCCGTGCTGCGCAGTTTCACCTTGAGCGGCATGGTGGCGTTTGCCGTGTCGCCATTGGTGGTCTTCTTCTGCCACTTGGGCAATGTGGAGGTGGCGGCGGTGTCGTTTGTGGCCATTGCGGTCTTGTTCGCTCATCGGCGTAACATCCGGGAGGAGATCGCCGGTCTGCACGCGGAACCTTCCGTAAAAGAACGGCGCGGCACGCACCACAAAGGGCGCTAGATGAAAGAGACGGAATCACTCCAATTTAAAATCGCGACCGAAGAATGGGAAATCGAAGCCATTCATCGGCTCAACTACCAGACGTTCGTCGAGGAAATCCCGCAACACGAACGGAATCCCGAGGAACGGCTGGTGGACAAGTTCCACGCCGAAAACACGTATGCAATTTGTCTGCACGGCGGGCAATTGGTCGGGATGGTGGCCGGGCGGAGCAACCGTCCGTTTTCACTCGACCAAAAGTTGCCGGACCTGGACCAGCATCTGCCTCCGGAGCGGCGGGTGATCGAAGTGCGTTTGTTGTCGGTCGAAAAGGCCTATCGCAATGGATTTGTTTTTTCGCGGTTGACGGGTTTGTTGGCGCAACATTTCCGGTCGCTGGGATTTGATTTGGCGATCATTTCGGGCACGGTGCGCCAGTTGCGCTTGTACAAGCATTTGGGCTTCGTTCCCTTCGGACCGCTGGTGGGTCCGGCGGAGGCGCAATTCCAGCCGATGTATCTAACGCTGGAAACCTTTGCCCAAGTGGCCAAGTCGCTATCGCCGCCGTCGGCCGACACCGAGAAAATCATCTCCAATTATCTGCCTGGACCGGTGGACGTCCACGTTGAGGTGCGGAAAGCTTTCGAGCGCGGGCCGGTTTCGCACCGTTCGGACTCGTTTATGGCGGATTTCCAAAACACCAAGAAGCGGCTGTGCGCGATGACCGGCGCGCGGCACGTGGAAATCCTGGTCGGCTCCGGCAGTCTGGCGAATGACGCGGTCTGCGCCCAACTGACGCTACTGAAGAAGCCCGGCCTGGTGTTGAGCAACGGTGAGTTTGGCGACCGATTGATCGATCATGCGACGCGGCAGGGGCTCGAGTTTGAAACGCTCCGAGTCGAATGGGGCGAGCCGTTCGACTATGCGGAAGTGCGCCGGCAGGTTGCCGGTCGCGCGAATCCCGGTTGGATGTGGGCGACCCATTGCGAAACGTCCACCGGCATTTTAAACGATCTGGAGTTGCTGAAGCAGATCAGCCGCGAACACGACTGCAAGTTGTGCCTGGATTGTATCAGTGCCATTGGCACCGTGCCGTTGGATTTGCACGATATTTACCTGGCTTCATGCGTCAGTGGCAAAGCGCTGGCCTCCTATCCGGGCTTGTCGATGGTGTTCTACAATCACGAATTAACTCCCGCCCCCCAGTCACTGCCGCGTTACCTCGACCTGGGATATTATGCCGCGCAGTCCGGCGTGCCGTTCACGCACTCTTCGAATTTAGTCTATGCCCTGCAAACCGCGTTGACCCGGATGGATTGGCCGGAAAAATACGCGCAGATCGCCGACGTGGCGGTTTGGCTGCGTGGCCGATTGCGGGAATTGGGCTTTCAGATTGTGGCGCCGGACGAGCATGCGTCGCCGGCGGTGGTCAGCATTGCGTTGCCGTTGGAAATCAGTTCCAAAGCGGTGGGTTGGCAATTGCGCAAGGAGGGTTATCTGCTCAGCTATAACAGCGAGTATTTGCGGAAGCGGAACTGGATCCAGGTCTGCCTGATGGGCGAATGGTCGCGCGACCCCCTCGAGGCGCTGCCGAACGTGATGGCCGAACTGTGCTCGCAGCGCCGGCTGCGAAAAGATAGCACCCAACTCCAGCCGGCGTAACGTGCTGCCGGCATCTTGCCGGCAGTTGGCGGCGTTCGTGGCCCCAGACATACGCCCATCAGGATGCTTCGGTCTTCGCACGTCGCAACGTTCCAAACTTGCTGAGGACGCACTCCGCGGCTTTTTCTGGACGCCTGCCAATGTCGCGCCAGCGTTTGGAGTGCGTGGCGCTTGCTCCCGCTTTCCCAACGCGTGCGTGCATCCGCCTTCTCTGACGGCCGGAAGCGGACGTCCGCTGGCGCGACTGATCGTCTGCCGGCATTGCGTCATTCTGAATGGTCCTGCAGTGTTGCGCTACCGGTCTTTGACCCTCGGAACGTGGTTCGCTCCGGCTTTGACCCCGCCATGTCGGGCTGTTACAAAGGGATTCATGCGCAATACAGCCGCCACGATTCTCGTTTTCCTGAGCGGTTTTGCCATTATGGTGCTCGAGATTATCGGGGCGCGGTTTTTGGCCAAAGATTTTGGGGGTTCGTTTTACGTGTGGGTCAGCCAGATTGGGGTGGTGCTGGCAGCCTTGGCGGCAGGGTATTACGCCGGTGGCGCCTTGGCGGATAGGTTTCAACGGCTGTCTGTTTTGGGGTGGCTGTTGATTCCCGCGGCGGTTATCACGTGGTTTATCCCGGAGTTTTCCGGACGAATTGTCGAGGCCTTGATCATGCGACATCCCGTGGACCGGGCAATCCCGTTACTGTGGCAAAAGCTCGATCCGGCGATGGGCAGCGCGGCGGTTTTTGGGCTGCCGTGTTTCGTGTTGGCGATGTTGCCGCCGTTCATGATCCGGTTGGCAGCCCGGCACCTGGAGCGGGTGGGACAAACGAGTGGATTGATCTTTGCGGCCAGTACGGTGGGCAGCATCGTCGGGGTGTTTGTTTCCGGTTACGTATTGATTGAGGTGCTGACGGTGACGCACATTTTTCGAATAACTGGCGCGCTAACGGGGTTATTAGGGGTGAGTTGCCTGGCGGTGAGCCGGTGGTTTGGCGCCGAGCGCACCCAGGCCGAAGTTGAGTCATGAGAACACGAATTGTTGGATTTGTTTTAGGTGTCCTGCTGGCTTTCGCGGGTACGGTTACGACGTTGGCGCAGGGCAAAGTGGTCTTCGAGGCCACCTCGCCGTATCACCATATTCGCGTGCTGGACGATAATTGGGTGCGCACACTGAGTTTCGATGGATCGACCGAGAGCCAGATGTCGCTCACCGATCCGTTGCGTCGGCACTTCGAATACACCGAGTATTTCCAAATGCCCTGGCTGTGGAATGGCAAGATTTCGCGGGTGCTGATGATTGGTCTGGGCGGCGCCAGCGCGCAACGGGCTTACGAGCATTACTATCCGCAAGTGACGGTGGAAACGGTGGAACTGGACCCGATGGTGGTCAAGGTGGCCAAGGAATACTTCCACTTCAAGGAAGGCGACCGACAAAAGGTTTTTGTCGAGGATGGCCGGGTATTTTTGCGGCGTAATTCACAGCAATACGATGTGATTGTCATTGATGCTTACACCACCGGACGGTATGGGTCATCGATTCCGTATCACCTGGCGACGAAGGAGTTTTTTGAGTTGGTAAGCAAGCGATTGGAGACCAATGGCGTCGTGGCCTACAACGTGATTGGTTCGCTGCGCGGTTTCCAGGCCGACATCCTGGGAGCCATGTATCGGACCATGCGATCAGTGTTTCCGCAAGTGTACCTGTTCCCGGCCCGGTCATCGGACAACGTTGTCCTCGTGGGAACCAAATCGGCCGACAAAGTGACGTTGAGCGAACTGCAGCGACGGGCCAACGCGCTCATCAACGCCAAGCGCATCACGTTGTGGAGTTTTCGTTCGCGGTTGGCGTCGTTTCGTTCCGAGCCGCCACCGAATGCGCGATCGTCTCCCCTGCTGACCGATGATTTTGCGCCGGTGGACGGCTTGCTCAACAGCCGCAGCTTGGGGCCCTTGAAACTGAAATAGGCGTTGGTTGTGGCCGATTCAATGATGTTCTAAAGTGACTTGTGTCTGTTGAACGAATCTTGGTTTTAGTTGCCTTGGGAACTGTCTTGCTGGCCGGAGCGGCAAGCGGTTCCTCGCATGTATCGTCTCCAGTCTATTACCGTGGAATGTGCGATGCCTCGGCCGGGGTGGCCGTTTCCTCAAACCTATTCGTGGCAGCGGACGATGAAGGAGACCAGCTTCGCTTGTTTAGCGCGGACCGGGGCGGGCCGGCTTTGCGCACGTACGATGTGCGCGGGTTTCTCAACCTGACGGGCGATCATCCCGAAGCCGACTTCGAGGGTGCTGCGTGGTTGGGAGACAAAGTGTTCTGGATCAGTTCCCACGGACGGAATCGCGAAGGCAAGTACCGGGCAAACCGGCACTGCTTTTTTGCCACCACCATTCGTGAAGACAAATATGGAGTCCATTTGATGCCGGTGGGATTTTGTTACAAAAATCTGCTGACGGATCTAATTTTTGAACCGCGACTGCGGCCGTTCAATTTGGCAGGGGCTTCGGTCCTGCCGCCCAAAGCCAAAGGGGGGTTGAATATCGAAGGCTTGTGCGCCACGGCCGATGGGCATCTGTTGATCGGGTTTCGCAATCCCCTGCCGAAAGGACGGGCGCTGATCGTTCCGATATTGAATCCGGACGAAGTCATCCGTGGCATTTCCGCGCGGTTTGGCGATCCGGTGTTGCTTGATTTGGGCGGCTTGGGCATTCGGGATATGGGGTATTGGAAGGGGAAGATTTACCTTCTGGCGGGATCGTATGATACCGAAAAAAAGTTCCGGTTGTATCAATGGGGTGGCGGAGCGGAGGCGCCGAAACTAATGCCGAAAATCGATTTCAAGAAACTGAATCCGGAAGCCTTGGTGTTCTATCCGAATCAACGCGGTTCCAAGTGCTCAGCGATGACGGGACGCGCAAAGTCGAGGGCGTCAAGTGCAAGGAGTTGGCCGACCCCGCGCAGAAGCGGTTTCGCAGTGCCTGGGTCTCGCCGTAAACCATCCCTAAATCGACGCTTTGGTGCGGCTGGGCAGGAGCGCAGATATTCCAATCGGTTCGAACGGCCCACCACCATTCGAGCCAACAAGAATGTCAGCGCTCCTTTCGTTGTGGTCCGCCGCGTCGGGAAACACCCTGGCTAAAGTGAAATGAAACGCGGTTCGAGGTCATGCTCCCCTGTTTCCATCACCACCACCGTGCGCGGAAGGTTGAAGCGAGGTTTGCCGGCGTAACCGGGATTCAAATACAGGGTCTCACCGATCGTCTCACTGAACGGGCGGTGGGTATGGCCAAATACGACAACATCCGGTGCTTCGCGAGCGATACGCAATTTGAGTTGTTCCTCGAGCGAATGCACCGCAACGATGTGATGCACGAGGAACTTGCGCGCCTCCAGCGTAACCACCTCGGTGAGATTGGCATGAACCAGCGAATCGGTGTTACCCAGCACAGCGGTTACCGGTGCGATTCGCTCGAGCTCGAGCAGCACCGAGTGCAAACCAATGTCGCCGGCATGGAGGATGTGTTGCACCCCGGCGAAAATTTCCGGGATTTGAGGATCAACGAAACCGTGTGTGTCTGAAATGATGCCGATTAACATGCGAATTTAGGCCGGCCATTGATGACAATTCCATTGGCCGAAAAAAGCACCAGCAGCCGAAAGGGGCCGACTCAGGCTTTGGCTTCTTCCGGTTCGGGGTCTCCCGCGACTTCGGCTGGTTCTTCTTCCGCCTCCGCCAATTTCTTTTCTTCTTTGGATTCGCTCGGGGCGGTGAGTTTCATTGAGGCGGCAAAAAGCCCGGTGAACAGGCCCCCACTGAGCAGCGTGTTGCGGAAGAAAGTCCACGTGGGCGGATAGCCGGGAATACCGGTGCTGAGCGCTTGAATCCAGCCGGCAAGTGTTTTGGGGTAGCCGGGATTCTGGATCCAAGCCGCAGTGTTCGTGAACAAATAAAACACCAGCGCCCCCAGTATCCCTCCCAGCACCAGGCGAATCCAGGGCATCCGGGCCGAGTGCTGGCGCCCCAACCAGATCAACGCGAAATAGACCGGATAATTGAGCAGCATGTAGCCGTTCAGCGGTGCTGTGTGGTAGTAAAACAAATTGAGCAAAACGTCGGTGACCGCCAACGTGCCCAACGGCAGCCAATAGGCCAGGTGACGCGGAAAATAAACGCCCGCGCAAAACGCCAGGGCATACGCGGCGCTGAAGTTCTTCAGCTCGTCGGGCCAAAGACCGGGCCAGCGAGTTAACGCAAAGGCCAGCATCAGAATGATCGGCAAAGCGGCATTCCATTTCTCTTTCACAGCGCCGGATCATAAGCGAAGAAGCCTGCAAGACAAGCGCTTGATTTCGGGGAAGCCAAGCCTGGATTTTTGCCGCGTCGGAGCATGGACTCTCGCCGGGCATTCCTTGTTTGGCACCTACGTAGCAACGGTACGAGATGCGTTACGATAGCGTTTGGAGTTCAGGTTATTGATGTTTACTCGTGCTTTTTGGCAAACGTGGCATAAATCATTGGAAATCCCATGACTGACGGATTGGAACAATTGGAAATTGTCTTTCGAAGACCACGGGCTGTTGGCGGTGAACAAACCCGCGGGGCTCCTGAGCCATCCGACCAAGCCGGATGGATATTCCAGCCTTGTCAGTCGCGTCCGGAATTACTTGGGCCCGAAGATGCAGCTTCATTTGCTCAACCGATTGGATCGGGAAACGAGTGGATTGGTCTTGATGGCCAAGGAGTATGGAGCCATGCGCATTTTGCGTTGGCGGTGGGAACGCCGAGAGGTTCGGAAGGAATACTTGGCGATTGTCCATGGACATGTTTCGCCGGAACAAGGATTTATCGATGCGCCGCTGGGCCCGGATGACCGCAGCCAGATTGCCGTGAAGAATGCCGTGCGGCCTGATGGCTGCCTGGCGCAGACCAGCGTACAGGTTGGAACGTCGGTTTTCCCGAATCGAAGGGGATTTTTCCCTGCTTCGCGTTTGGCCCGTAACCGGACGCAAGCACCAGATTCGAATCCATCTGGCGCACCTCGGACACCCGGTGGTGGGCGACAAGCTCTACGGCGAGGACGAGGATTGCTATTTGGCCCTTGTCCGAAAACAGCTTACGAGTGAACAACAAAGCCGATTGATCCTTGCCCATCACGCGCTCCACGCCCGCGCGGTGGGTTTTGAATGGGGCGGTAAGTGGCTGGTGTTGCAGGCGAAACCGGAAAACTGCTTCCTGGAATTTCTCTTGGCAGAGCGGGGCCAATCAACTAAGCCGTGACTATTCAGTAGGACAGGCGTCCCGCCGGTCCCGAACGAGTGCCAACCAACAACTTGTATCACGGCGCCGTGAGTTTTCCCATGTCACCAAACGGTGAGGATGCCTTGAGTTATCCGAGACAGGCGAGACGCCTGTCCTACCCCGCCGAACTGCCTCCTCGCCGCGCCAGCCACTGAATTGATACGGCTAACACCCATGCCTTTGGCACACGAGAAAGCGCGGTAAACACGTAAGTGTTTATCAGTTAGCGCATTGCACAAATGGACTGAGGGTGCGGTAACTATTTAGAAAGTGTTCAAAAAAAATTAAAAAAATGTTGACACGGAATTGTTGACCTGAGATATTTGGCGCACACACAGAAAATCAAAATAAAGTCACTAGTCATTATGAGAACAAAATCATTAATTCTATCAGCAATGGTGGGCATCGCAGGAGTTGTCTCCTCGTTCGCTCAAGGAAATGTTTATTCGGTCAATGTGGTTGGTTATATCAACCTGGACTTGCCGCCGGGTTCTCGATGATTGCCAATCAACTTGACAACGGCCAGGGCAACTTGGTCACAGGACATAATTCCGGAACCCCAGGAATACCCGTTGGCACAAAGGTGTTACAAATTCAATGGTATTTCCTATGACACGTGACTTATCAGGGGGTTCCTTTCGAACCGTGGATCTGACAACCCTCGCTGAACCATGACCATGGCACCAGGCGAAGGCGTGTTTGTATCAATCCAAGCAGTCCTACGCCAATCAACGTCACATTCGTTGGTGAAGTGATGCAGGGAACGTTGGTTAACCCAGTCAGCACTGGATTTGGAATCTACAGTGCCATGGTGCCTCAAGACGGGCGGTATTCAGTCCGGCATAATTACGTTCGCCTATCCAAACGACAAGGTATTACAGATTCGATGGAATTGCCTACGGCAACCTCCACGTATCGTGGGGCTCCATTTAACGGTTGGAGCGCCCCTGGTGAGCCCGTGCTTACAGTTGGCGAGGCTTCTTCATTCAACGTCCGTGGCCAAAGACTGGTCTCGGGATTTCACCGTTCAATAAGCGAAATCTAAAACATACCAATTAATCAAAAAATCCCAATAAAACACAATCATATGAAAAAACTAATCCTAATCACAACTTTTCTTGCTGCTGGGGATGTGGGCCTTATGGCTCAAGGGCTTGTTAAGTTTACGAACGATCCGGCTGAATACCCAGATTCTGTTGATCGCCTGTTTTATCAGTCACCTGGTGTTCCCATCAGCAGTGATCAATGGAGTGCTACCTTGCAGGAGAACGTAGGTGGAACGTGGCGCTCGGTCGGGGCAGCAGTGAACTTCTATGGCGACTTCGGTGGAGCATACCCCGAATATGCCGGAATTTGGCCGGATGATTCCAATCTTAGAGTTCTTTTTGTTCCCCCACTGACGCAGACTTCACTGCGAGTTGCGGTCGACGACGGTGCCGGTAATACTTACTTCACTCCAGCATTCGACTTTACGCAGGCCTATCAGTTCCTCCGTCTCCCGATGATGTGCTGATGCTTAATCTCCCGGGCCTTTGCACGTTCCGAACCGTCCACCATCGCCTTGGGCGTGCTGGGGCTTGGAGCTTTGTTATTGTTCCGCCGTCGTAAGAACTAAGTTAGTGTGTTCTCATCAAGCCGCCCGAAAGGGCGGCTTTTTTGTTTTCAATTGACTTTGGCGGCAATCAATTCTAAACAGATCATTGCTCGTGGCGCCAGGCGCGTTCGTCTATCGGCTAGGACACGGCCCTCTCAAGGCTGAAAGACGGGTTCGATTCCCGTACGCGCTGCCAAGCTTTTTGTTGTTCCCGGAAGAAGCTTAGCCACGAATGGCCACGAATAAACACGAATGAAGTCAACCGTTCTCTACTTAAAGTGACTGGCAAAATGCTTCAACGGTGCCCTTGAATCCCAAACAGGATGTCAACTCAACGGGTCAATTCTTCGGGAGACACGAATTGCACGAATTATCACCAATTCGTGAAAATTGGTGCAATTCGTGTCAACTCTGTTCTGAGATCCCATGGTGGATTCGTGTTCCTTCATGATCCTTGGCTTAAGAATTCCGGTTGAAAGTTGCTGCCAATTGGACCAATGCGACCTTTCCAAATCATTTTCAATCCGACCAGCGCTGCTGAATTGGGCAAAATGCCCAAGGATCTGCAACTTCACATTTTGGGCGAGTTCCGCGGGCTGCCGCAAGAGGTGATCAGCACCGAACTGGAGCGGTTCGGCAAATTGGAGCGAGCTGGTCGAATATTGCACCGCTTCCGTCTGGGGGACTACCGGATTTACTTCGAACGCCACGAACTCGGTGTGGTCGTTCACCGCATTCTCAGCAAGAATACGTTGAAAGATTTCCTGTTCCGCTCGAGCCTGCCGGTGGGAGAAGATGAAGCGCTTCAGGATAACCCAAAATTCTGGGAGTTGATCGAATCCGCCAAATCCGTCACCGCGTGAAACTGACGGTTTGACGATGCACCGAATCGTCCGGCGAATGGTGGGCATACTCGTGGATGTCCATTCCGCCTTGGGGAACGCGCCCGCCTCGGGCGCTGCCAACCGGCACCCTCGCCGGTTGGCCCGGTAACTGATTCCAATTCGCTTTCAAGTTGAGACGAAAGCGGAACCGGATTGGAGCGCGGACATTCTTGTCCGCTTCGGTGGGGATTGTGGTGCGCAAGCGGACAAGAATATCCGCGCTCCGTGGAAAGTCTCGTTTTGAAAGCGAAATGGAATGAGAGGCTATTGAAGGGTTGACCAGCCGGTGGTCGAGCCGTGGTTGGCGAGGCGCCAACCACTGCGCCCGAGGCGGGCGCGCTCCCGCCCGTGCGTTATTTCACATCTTCCCCCAACTCCACATTCCAATACGCCAAATCCAGGAAATGTTTCCAGCTCTTGTGGTAAGGTAGCCCAACGTCGATCTGGACAAATGGACGCCATTTGGGCCGTTTGGGTTTGCGGATGAGATGCATTCCCGCTTCGACCGGCGTGCGATTCGCCTTGCGCGTGTTACACTCGATGCAGGAACAGACGATGTTTTCCCAGGTCGTCGGTCCGCCACGGTCACGCGGAATCACATGGTCCAGGTTGAGATCGCTGCGGTCACAAATCCGTCCGCAGTATTGGCACGTGTTCCGGTCGCGTTCAAAAATGTTATGGCGGGTGAACTTGACTTCCTTCTTGGGCATCCGATCAAAGAGCAACAACACGATGACCCGGGGGATGCGGATACGGAACGAAATCGTGTGGATGCTTTCCGCCTGAGGTTCCTGCTCGGAAAAATCCCGCCACTCGTGAAAGTTGAACGTCTGGAAGGAGCCATCGGCGCAATCCAACACCGCTTGCGCCCGGCCTTCGAACAGCAGCGTCAACGCCCGGCGCGCCGAGCAAATGTTGACGGCCTGCCAAAGGCGGTTCAAAACCAGCACATGTTGACTTAGATTTGAAATCATACGGGGTATGATGTTCGCTGGGAAAAATACCATGCCGGGATTCAAAGTGTCAATGTTTGTGCCCGGGTCGAGTAATCGTTGCCAAACGGAATTCTTCGCGCTAAGAATTCAGCTATGAAATACGGTCTGGTTGGATTTGGTGCGTTGTTTTTGGTGGGGCTGTTTTGCCTGCGCGGGCAAAGCCCCGACGAGAAATACGTGACGATTTACAACCTCATTCAGCAGGGTGATGCCTTGCTGGCCAAAGAGGCGCCCCGTCCGGCGGCGGAGAAGTATCTGCAAGCGAAAACCCTGCTGGAAACGTATCCCACGCAATATCCTGGGTGGAATCAAAATGTCGTGAGTTATCGCCTCAATTATCTGGCGGATAAACTCAAGCAACTGAGTTCATTTGTGCCCAACGACGCCCAGACCAATCAGACCGGGAATATCCAGCCGTCCCCTGCCGTACCGCCGAATGAATCGATGAAGGCCTTGCAGGATGAACTCGCGCGCTTGAACCAACTCAATGCCGATTTGGAGGCCAAATTGAAGGAAGCCCTGTCGGTGCGGCCGGCCGCCATTGATCCTCATGAATTGGCAAAGGCCCAACAACAGAACCAGGAACTGCAAAAGGAAATCGAGCTGCTGAAAGTCACCATCGAACAGGAACGGTCCAAACCGGCCCCGGCACCGGCCCCGACCCAATCGCCCGCAACCCCGGTGGCGGACGCGGAGACTCGCGAGCTGGAAAAGATTCTCATCGAAGATTTCAAGAGCAAGCTCCTTCGCCAAAATGCCCTGGTGGAAAAGCTTCGACAGGAGAACACTGATTTGAAAGCACAACTGGCCCTGGCCCGGACGGCCGCTTCGTATGCGCTACCGGCCGATACCAACAAGCTCGCTGACGAACTGTTGATTGCCAAGACGACCATTAACGCGCTGCAAAGCACCAACATCGCTTTGAAGACGGAAACGATCATGCTGGAAAGCCGGATCGAAGACCTCACCCAAGCGGTCACCCAACGGTCCTCGTCCAAAGTGAAGCAACTGGTCGCCGAACGGGATGAATTGAAACAGAAGCTGGAGATTGCCACCCGACAGTTGGAACGAAGCAAGAACCGCTTTGCCTCCCTGCGCACGGACGACTTGGCCGAACGACTCGAAGCAGTGCTCGCCAAGTTGGATGTCTTCGAGGCCAAGGCCGTGCCCTATACGCCGGAAGAAATGGCCATGTTCAAACAGGGCGATGACCAAGTTGGCAACAAAGTCCTGAACGCCGAAAAGAAAACCATCAAGGAACTGCCTCCGGGCTCCGGTCCTTTGATTGCCGAGGCTCAACGGGCTTCAGCGGTCGGGCGGTATGCCGAGGCGGAGCAGCTTTATCTTCAAGTGCTGCACCAGGATGAAACCCACGTGTTTACGCTGAGCAGTCTGGCGGCCGTCCAAGTCGAACAGAACCGCTTGGACGACGCTGAAAAGACTTTGAAGAAAGCGTTGAGCAGCGATCCCCAGGATCCGGCCAGCTTGTACCTGTTGGGGCGAATCAAATATCTCCAAGGCAAATATGACGAGGCGTTCGAGGCCCTAAGTCTCTCGGCCAAAATCATTCCCAATGAGGCGCGCACGCAGTATTTCCTGGGCAAGACGCTAATGCAGAAAGGGCAGCGTTCCGCGGCCGAAACCGCCTTGCGCAAGGCGGTGCAACTCCAGCCAGGTTATGGTGAGGCCCATCACGCCTTGGCGTTGATCTACGCCACGCAAAAGCCGCCATTCATCGAACTGGCCCAATGGCATTACAACAAGGCGCTTGATAGCCGCGACGAACGTGGCAATAAGTTTCCGCCCGATCCGGAACTGGAAAAGCTGATTGCCAAGAGCAGTTCCGCCAGCACGAAGCCGTGAACCCTTCGTTGCCCACCTTGCGACAAGCTTATCATGAATTGACTATTCCCACCCGCGGGCGGGGCTTTTATGAATTCACCGGGGAGGTCGAGGCCCTGCTTGAGCAGACCGACTTAAAAACCGGCGTCGTTACGTTGCACGTGCAGCACACCTCGGCGTCGCTGCTCATTCAGGAAAATGCGGACCCCGAAGTGCGGCGAGATTTGGAGCGGTTCTTCTCTCGGTTGGTGCCCGATGGAGATGCCCTGTTCCGGCACACCTCCGAAGGGGAGGATGACATGCCGGCGCATGTGCGGACCGCGTTGACCTGCGTCAATCTGACGATTCCCTTCAGCGCTGGCCGTCTGGCCTTGGGGACGTGGCAGGGCATCTATCTGTGGGAGCATCGGCAACGGTCACATCACCGCCGCGTCGCGGTCCATTATTTGGGGGAATGAGCATGCCTGAACGCAAACGCCCTGTGCAGTATTGGCGGAGTGACATTGTAGGAGTCCTGCGTCGGGCGGCGAAAAAATCACTCGCGATGGCTTGCCATTCCCGGCAACCTTGCCTCCTGGAACGAACGAACGATCTTATGCGCATTCTGAATTGGGTGGTATTTGTTGCAATGGCCCCGTTGGCTTCGTCGATTCTGTGGGCGGCTGACGCGGAGAAGACGAACCAGGCTTTATTCGGTTTTACCGGGCCGGAAACGTTCCCCATCGAAAACGCCATCACCCAGTTGCGGGCTGGTGACATTGACGGCGACGGCCTGATGGACTTGGTTGTGGCCAACAACGCGCGCGCCAAAATCAATATTCTCTTCAACCAGACTGGCAAGACGAACACGCGCCAGCCTGCAGGAATCCCGGGAACTCGAACTCAATGAACTGCCGCCGGACGCGCGATTCCGCATCGACTCCATTGCTTCAGAAAAGCGCATTGCCGCGCTGATCCTGGCGGACCTGAACGGCGACCAGCGCCCGGATTTGGCCTATTACGGCGATCCGCGGGAACTGGTGGTCCAATACAACGAGGGCACCAATGGTTGGAGCGCGCCCAAGCGCTGGCCGATTGACAATGGCCAGCTCAGTCCGAACGCGCTCGCCGCGGGAGACTTGAATGGCGATGAGCGGACCGACTTGGTCCTCCTGGGCGAGAATGTCCTCTACTTTTTGGCCCAAAGCAAAGAGCACGCCTTGGGCGAACCCGAAAAGATTCCCTTTTCTGGTGAATTGAAATCGGTGCAGGTCTTGGACATCGATGGCAACCAACGGGCCGACCTGCTGCTGGTCAACTGGGACAATCCCAACCCCTTCCGGTTCCGGCTCCAAAATGACGCAGGGAAATTGGGTCCGGAGATTTACTTTACCATGATCCCGTTGCGTTCCTACTGGGCGGATGATTTGGACGGCGACCATCGCACGGAAATCGTCACCATCGCCTTGAATTCCGGCCGCGCTCAGATTGGCGACTTTGTTAAACAACCCTCCGAGTTGGCGGCCGGGGAATTCCATCTCGGCCAGTTTAAGCTTCTCCCGCTCAACAAGTCTTCCAAAGCCCACCGGGGGCTCGTTTGGGCGGATGTGAATCGAGACGGACGTTCGGATCTGGTGGTGGCCGAGCCGGACAGCGGGCAACTGACGCTCTATTTGCAGCGTGCGGACGGTTCGATTTCCGAAGGCCGGACCTTTCCGTCCTTCGCCGGCGTCAGCGAAATCGCGGTTGCCGGCGGGAGCCAGGCGGAGCCGACCGCCATCTACGTGTTGAGCCCGGACGAGCGCCAGATCGGTCTGACCCATTTTGATCAGGATGGGCACCTACCCTTTCCCACCAGCATTCCGTTGGACGGGAAACCGCTTGCGATGGCGGTGCGATCCGAGTCACCCCAGGGAAAACCCATCCTGGCCGCGTTGGTGGATCGAGGGGGCGCGCGCTTTCTCTTGGTCCGTTCCGTTGACGGTCAAGTCCGGACCCAAAAGCTTAGCGAGGACTTCAAGTCCAATCCCAGCCGATGGTTTGGCACGACGTGGATCAGGATGACGTCAGCGACCTGGTGGTGCTGATCCCGTACGAAAAGATCAAGATCCTGCGGCAAGTGCCGGGCAAGGACTTCGAGGAATTGGATGTCGCGCCGCCCGGTGGCAGTCTGGAGCAGCCCTGGCTGAGCACGGCGGACGTGGATGGCGACGGCAAAACGGAATTATTGTTGGCCCAAAAGAATTTCTTACGCGCTGTGGTCCTCAAGCAACAAACCCAAAACGACGACAAGCCGGCCTGGACCTTTGCCGTGAAAGACCAGATCAATGGTAGCGGCAGCAATTCCCGGATCGTGGGCGCGGCGGCGCTGCCGAACGGCACCAATGCAGTCGCCTCGATTTTCATGCTCGATGCCGAGCGCAAGGCGCTGACCCTTTGTGAACGGGATACCAACGGTGTTTGGCAGGTAGTGCGGAATATTCAATTGCCGGTGACGGAGTTCAACGAATTGCAGCCGGTTTCCCTCGGCGGGAAGAAGCCCAATTGCATTGCGTTTCTGGGACTCAACTCCGTCGGCTGGATGGCCTTGTCCGGCGACCGGTGGACCTTCAAGGAACTGGACGGTTACGAAACGCCAATTCGCGACGGGCGGCTCAACGACGTGGTTTCCGGTGACTTGAACGGCGACGGGCGCAAGGATCTCGTCTTCCTCGAGACGGCCAAGAACCATCTGGACCTGGTGATTTTTGACAAGTCGAAGCACTTGGTCCCGGCCACCCGCTGGCAGGTCTTTGAGGAACGTACCTTCCGGGGACGCCGCGGCAATCAAATGGAGCCGCGCGAAGCGCTGGTGACCGACGTGACCGGAGACGGCAAGAACGACTTGGTCGTGTTGGTCCACGACCGCATCCTGGTCTATCCGCAGGAATGAGTGAATTGGGAGTGCCGACCTTCGCGTCGGCGCGAACGTGGGTTCAATTCCACAGCGATCCACTCACAAAAAGGTGTTTCTAACCATGCCAACCTTTTTTCAATGAGTGTGTGGTCGGGGTGCGGTATCGGTTCCCTTGCTTGTAGCTCGTCAGATTTTCGTCGAACGCCGGGCGCGCCGGGCACGGCAGGCTTATTCGACTTGCTGACCACCAGCGGCTGGCCGTTGACGAAGCCGACCAAATCCGGTCGGCAGGGGTAGAGCGCACCGGTGACGCTGAACTGGCTTACCAGTAGGAAATCATTGTTCGCCGGATTCCTGTTTCAAGCAACGGCCCGCGCCCGGACTTGAGAAAGTAACTCAAGCAACTCGTCAATCTGGGCCGAATTGAAAACGCCTTCCGGGCCTTGCGGGTTAAGGTCGGTGAACGGGGATTCGTAAAGCAACTCGGGTTGCATCGCGCCATGCTCGGTCAGGTGGTCCACAATCAGATTCACGAACTCGATTTGATTTGCCGTCAACGTCTTGCCCGCCGTGAATCCGCTCAAAGCCTGCTTGGCTGCTTCGCGGTCCAGGCCCACGAGGGAGCGCACGAACAATCCCAAGCCTTCTGACTCTGTTTTCGCCTTCGTCAAATGGTCGGGGTTGGTTGCGCCGCCTTCGCCGAGCATCCGCTCCAATTCCTGAAGGTCACTCGTGGTGAGGGGTTCATTCATTCGCAACTTGTGTATGACCAGATCATGCTCATGCTCACGGAGGAACTGCCGTGTCTTGGCACGGAATCGTTCGTAGCTGTCCGGTGAAGCGAAACCGGGTAGTTCAATCGCTGTTTCGCTGCCGATTTCGTCCTCGAAATCGGTGTAGATGGGTTTGCGCTGTTGCTTTTCAATCAGCTTTACCAACGGCCGCAAACGGCGGCGAACATTCTCCAGCATCGGCACGGTTACGTCCTGCCACCATTCATCGGTTTGAATGTCCTGAATCAATGGCATCTGCGCGTTCACCATCGGGATGCTCGATTTGTCCTCCAATAGCCCGGCGATTGCTTTTACTTGATCGCTGAGACGTTTGAACGCCGGTTCGACGCGCAGCACGGCCAGTTGCAAATTCAGCATGAGCAGATCAAACCGCTTCGCCTCTTCTTCTTCTTCCGCTTCCAGTTCGGACGGCAGTCCGGCGACTTCATGCGCCAATTCGGCGAAGGCTTCCAGCTTCAATTCGCGCCATGCTTCCGGCTTGGCGTATTTCTCGACCAGCCTGCGTTTCGCGCGGACGACAAAATTCTCCACGTTCATGGCCGCCACTTCGCCCTGCAACAACGAAGCCACTTCACGCCGCAACGCTGCTTCGTTATCCGGACCTTCCTTTGCCACGCCGGACAATTTGCGATCAAGCTCGCTGATCAATTCCAGCCGCCGCGTAAACAGGCGCTTGCCCAGCGATTCGCCCGTCGAACCCTCGACGGTGTTGGGATTCTGGCTGAAGAACTCCAAGTTCTGGCAATAGTCGAAGATGTAGAAAAACTCCTTGTGCTTGCCCGGCGCGAACAAGTCCGGACACAACCGCGTGCCGCGTCCGACCATCTGCCAGAACTTCGTCTTGGACCGCACCAGCTTGAAGAACACGAGGTTCACCACCTCCGGGACGTCAATGCCCGTGTCCAGCATGTCCACCGAGATGGCGATATGCGGTGCTTTGTTCTTCTGCGAGAAATCGTCAATCAGACTTTGCGCGTATTCGGTCTTGAAGGTGATGGTCCGGGCAAACTTCCCGTTGTAGTGAGGGTAGTTCTTGTCGAAGCGTTCCTGGATGAAATCCGCGTGCGCCTGATTCTTGGCAAAGATGATCGTTTTGCCCAGCCGGTCGCCGCCCGGCGACTTTCTGCCCGCGTGTCATCAAGTGCTCCAGCACCTTGTCCACCGTGTCCTCGTTGAACAGCCACTTGTTGACCGCCTCGGCTTCCACCGTAGTCGGGCACGTTGCCGTCGTCATCCCACTCCAGCGCATCCCATTGTTCCTTTTCCTCATCGGACAAGTCGTCGTATTTGATGCCCTCGCGCTGGAACTTGAGCGGCACGGAGACCGGCTTGGGGGGCACGAGGAACCCGTCCGCCACCGCTTCCTCCAAATCGTAGGCATCCGTCGGCACGCCCTTTTCCAGGTCGAACAGGCCGTAGGTGTTCCGGTCGATCTCGTCGCTGCGGCGTCGCGGTCAGACCGACGAGCAACGAATCGAAGTAATCAAAGATGGCACTGTATTTCTGGTAAACCGAGCGGTGCGCCTCGTCAATGATGACGAGATCGAAATGCCCGACACCAAAACGCCGCTGCCCGTCTTTTGATTCGTCAATCAAGCCCATCATCGTCGGGTAGGTGGAAACGAACACCCGACCCTCGGTGTCCTTCTCGGTGACCAGATTCACCGGCGACGCATCGGGCAGATGTCGTTTGAAGGCGTTCACGGCCTGATTCACCAGCGCCACCCGGTCGGCCAGGAACAGCACGCGCTTCGCCCAGTTGCAGCGCATCAGCAGATCGCACAGCGCGATGGCCGTGCGCGTCTTGCCCCCGCCGGTGGCCATGCACGAGCAGCGTCTTGCGGTCATTGTCGTTCTCGAACGCCTCGCCGATGCGCCGGACGCCGCGAGTCTGGTAATAACGCTCAACAATCGCGTCGTTGATCTTCGCGTCGGCCAGTGTCTTGCGCGTGGTGCGGCGCTGAATCAGCAACTCCAGTTCGGCCTTCTTGTAAAAGCCCTGCACTGGTCGGGGCGGATAATTCGTGTCGTCCCAGATCCAATGCTCGTAGCCGTTCGAGTAAAAGATGATGGGTCGCCGGCCGAACTGCTTTTCCAGACAATCGGCATACAGCTTCGCCTGCTGCTGGCCGACGCGCGGGTCGCGTTTCGTGCGTTTGGCTTCGACCAGCGCGAGCGGCATGCCGTCGTCGCCCCAGAGCACGTAATCCACGAAGCCCTTTGCCTTCGTTGTTCGGCATTCCCGCCACGGGAAACTCCCGGTCGCGTTCCTGGTCCAGCGCCCAGCCCGCTTCTTTGAGCAACAGGTCGATGAAGTAATCGCGCGTCTCGGCTTCGGAATAATTGTGCGTGTCGGCCTGCGCCGTGTTGGCCTTCTTCGCCTCGGCAATTTCGCTCGCAGCCGCTTCAATTCCGCGTCCAGCGTCGTCTTGTCCGCCAGCAATCGCCGACAGCTTTTCGTCGCGCTCATGCAGTTGCGTTTCCAGCCGTTGCAACTGCTCAATGTCTGTTTGGGCAGCGGCGTGGTTTTGGGCAGCGCATTGGGATCAAAGGCCAGCCCCGGCGGCGGCTTGGCGCCGCGCGCGTAGGTGTGCGCCAGCCAGTAACCGACATGGAACAATTCCCGCACCGCCGCCAGCGCATCGGAATCGCTGGATGTGTTTGTGACTGTGAACCGCCAGATTGCCGAGGTCTTTGATCGAGTTTCGTCTTGGCAAAAACCACCGGCCCGACCGCTGGCTTTGAACGTCGGCTCATGGATGAGCGCGCTCAGGTTGTCCTGATACGGCAGCTTGAGCGTGGCATCGTGTTTGTAGAGCCAATGCACCATCACTTCCAGCCCTCGCCGCGCGTAGAAGCACGCCGCCCGGCATCGGGATGGGCCAGCGCCTCCGCCTTGCTCGCCGCGTCGTGCAAGTCGGGCCACTCGGTTTGGAGGAAGGTGAAGTTGCTCATGGCAGTTTGGTTGATGCGTGTTTCCAACTCCCGCACTTCCTCGATGATGTTCGCAAACGAAGGCGGTTCAGCCAAAAACATTGGTCGCATCGCCCGATAATCCTTTTCCAGTTCGGCCAGTCTAAAATCCGGCGGCGCAAGCCGGAATGTTCCGGGCTTTGCCGAGTCATACCGCGCCCAACTCGCCGCGAAGAACCGGCTCTTCCAATCCGCCACTCGCTGCCGCAAATCCTGCCCGAGCCAGCGCGCGCTCGACCGCCCCATGCCGGGCCAGCGCCGCCATGTCCGAATAGTGCCGCGAGAACCGGTCGCGCATGGGCTTCGCCGGCTCACGATGATGCTCCGCGTGCAGAATCGTCGCCTTCTCCCAGAAAGTCCGCTCCAGATCCAGCGCCACCAGTTCGCAGCGAAAATCCGCGAGCTGTTTGGGAATCAGGGCCTGCTCCGGCGCGGGGCGTTTGAAGAATTCCAGTTTCACGATTTTATGCCCCGGCCAGTTCGCGAAACAGCGGATGCATCCACGCGGGCGCAAGCCGTAAGTCCTTCAACAACTGCTGCCGCTCCTTGGCGGGCAGCGTGCGTTTCAAATGCTCCACGCGCGCCGGGGTGATGTGCTCCTTGCCCAGATGCCGGAACGCCTGCATCAGCAATCCGCTCAATCGCCCCGCCGCCGCCATGTTGCGCGGCGTGGTGCGGCGCAACTGGATTTCCTGCCGCCCAATCTTCACCGTGCGCGACGACCCGTCCGTGAGGAACACCACCTTGGCCGGCACCTGCTCGGACAGCCCCAACAGATTGGTGGCGTAAGCCCCGGCGGGTTGCAATCGAATCCGATCCTTCCCAGCCAGCGCCTTCGCCACCTTCTCAATGTCCGGCGACAACAGCCCCAATTCCGCGTGCTCGCGGGGATACTCGTAAAGCCCCCGCGCCAGCCGGCGAATCGTCCCCTTGCCCGCCAGACGCGACAACGCCTTGTCCACGGCATCCCGTCCGCCGATGTCAAAGAAGCTGTTCGGTGTGAACACCGAACCCCTGCCACTGCCGTAAATACGGCTTGTCAACTTGCCATCAATAGTTTGCATTCAATAGTTGCTGCAAATGTTGTCAGGAAAACTACCCACTTTTCCTGACAGAACAACCCTTCATTTTTAAGAAATAATGGTCTTCTTTTCTTAACAGCAACCCCGGTAGCAACTGTTCGTGCGGACCATGGATGCGCGGTGGGCCAGCTTCAATCCCAGACCGCGCTTCATCGCGAGTCCTCCACCGCCTCCACATTGAACAGGAAACGCACCAGCTCTTCCAGCTTCCCAGCGCTTGGGCCGTTCAGGCCGTTGCCATACTTGGAGTCGTAATTCTGCGCCCAGTCGGCGGCCAGTTTGTAACCGTCGCTCGGGTGACGTTGGATGCCGGCGTGCAGGGCCAATCCTTGCTCCACCAGCAACAGCGGCCAGCAGTGGATGATCCGCACCGGCCCCCATTGCTGGTTCTTGAATTCGTTCTGGGCCAGCCTGGCGCGCTCGTGCAAATCCTTCGCCGCCTGCGGGGCGAGTTGCTGAAACAGGCTTTCCCGGGTGGCTCCGGTTCCCACCAGCTTGCGCGCTTCATTGAGCAGTTGCCCAGGCAACCCCGCCGTCTTCCCTTTCCGGCCTGCCGCCTTGCGGGCCACCCACAGACCGAAGGCCGGCAGCCGCTCCGGGCGCTGCTCAAACCACTTCTTCAACACGGTGAGGCGCGTCAGCGACACGTTGCCCTGACTTTGAATGTCCTCGATGATTTTGAGGATTTTATCGGGAACAAGGGTGCGCATGGTTGTCTTTCAAAGTTTTCCGCGGAAGGCGCGGTGCTGGAAAAAGGCGAAGTTGCTCATGTTGCGCTCTTGAGAGCTTGGAATCACTCCTGCGGAGGCGGCGGAATCGGCTGTGTGGTCAGCCGCATTTCATCCTGTTCGGGCTTCTCCAGACGGCCCGGGGTGAACCCCTCGGTAAGCAACAACACGCGCACACTGGTATGCCCGTTTTGCCGCAGCCGTTCAGTGAGCCGTGACAAGGTATTTCGATCCTCCGTCAGGATCACGGGTATGTTCTCCTCCTCCGCTTGGGCAAGGATTTTCAGATCGTTGATGATGACCGGGCGGCGATCCTCTGGCGCGGGCACAGTATCGGCACGAAGTGCCCGCAACATAGCCGCGGCTTTGATGGCGTGCGGGAGATTGTAGGGCTGAACCCGGAAATTCTGAAGAGGAAGATCGCTTACCGGCTGACCAACCTCAAACTCTCCTGCTGCGACAGTCGAAATCCACATGGGAATCTGCTTCGCGAGGCAATGCCGGAAATAATCCTGCCACCGTATGGTTTGGCCGGTCGGGGTCGGCAAAGGAAATGAGAAAGCTGGTGTCAAACGAAACCTGTGTCATGGCGTCACTGGTTTCCCCTCAAGGCTTCCACCCATCCTGCGGCGGACTTCACGTCCTTCCACGCCTTGCGACCCTTTTCCCACATTAACGCCAATGCCTGCTCATCCGCTTCCGTGGCCTGTGGCAAAAACTGAACCAAACGCAGATTGCGGAATTCTTTCGTTCGCAAATGCTGCTCACCCTGCACCCGCAAATACAGGTGCTTGTAAAGCTGGTTTTCCTTCTCCGCGCCCAACTGCTGCTCGGTTGCGCTCACTCGCACGATTTCGCCGGTATCCGCCAGCACCAGATGCACATTCGGATCCTGCTTGCCGCCGAGATCAATCACCTTGCCCGCGAGATGCTTCTCGACGCTCACCCATGCGTTCTCTCCCCCATGCTGAAACTGGCTCGCGTTCGTCACCCGCAGGGGGTGCGCCTTGTCCCCTGTGCCGACGGCATACACCCGATTGGGAGATTTCCGCGCCCGCGTCTGCCACCGCTCGATTACCTGTGCCCGCTTCGGCTGGATGGCATCGAGGTCACCGGTCTGGTCCAGCTTGGCGAGGTCCGCACGAACGTCGGCAGCCAGGAGTTGCGCGACGAGTGTGACCACCTTCACGGACCCGGTTTCAATGCGCACCCGCGAATCCGCGAGGCTGGCACTGGGCACGTCACCCTTGATGAGCGTTTCCACATCCTCAAGGAAACCGCGCAGTGTCGGCAAATCCACCGTCTCCGGCGTCAGTGGCCGCCCGGCCACCACGTCGTCCAGCGAGAAGACCAACTCTGTCAGTTCGTGCGGCATATTGTCTGCAAGGCCAATATCGTCCTGGGCGCTTCTGCCGACAAGCCGAATGTCGGATGCGGCAGGCTCATAATTCTCCTCTGAAGGCGCGGTGCTGGAGGGTGGCGAAGAGCGCGTCCAGCTCCGCCAGCGACGCGCGCTGCGCCGTCTTCAGCGCCGCCACCGCCGTCACTCGCCGGGCGAATTCGCGCTGCAAGGGGATGGGGGGAACGAAAATGTCCAAGTCGCGCAATCGCGTCCTTGGCAAAGATTGGCCTGACTGCGATGCATGCGCGCTTCTGAATCATTCGCGCCATCCATTGCGGTGAGTTCCAGGTAGTGACTCCGAGAATACCGGACATGAATGCTGACGATCGCGGCTTCGCCAGCTGTCATCGCGGCGAACGAGAGCACAGTGGCTTCGGTCAGTGTGACGATGAGCAACTCGGCCGGATTGTGCCCGAACACGAGATTAGAATGTCCCCGACTTGCGGATCACATCTTCGGCGCATTCTCTCATACTCGCTCTTGCCCGAGGTGTATCGACATCCGTCGGTATCAATGAAGCCATCTCGAATGTTCCGTGCGGAAAGCAGTGTAATTCGCTTCCGTGGTGCGTTTGGGAGTTTGATGATCCCCGTCCGTAATTTTCAGCGCGAGCGTCACCAACCTTCTGGCACTGGGAAGCTTTCGGGTTGGTGAGCCGGGGTCGCCGAAGAGGTCGAGGAAGAGGGATTGGGTGAGGGAGTCGAGTTGGGCGAGGGCGGCGCGGCGCTTGGCCCGCAACGCCTCCGCCCGGTCCAGCACCTCCGCGATCCGCCGCTGCTCCGCCAGCGGCGGCAGGGGGATTTCCCAGCTCGCAAAACTCGTCGTGTTGATAACGGCCTGAGCAGACGCCGCCTTGCCTTATCGCAGCATGCGCCCAGCTGACTCGCAGGAGAACTGACTCAACTGGACCAAGTATTCGGCGATGAAGCTCTGAGCCGCGGTCGCAATGACGAGGAACGTTTGCCACAGTTTGCACCATCAAGCTCGCGTGGCACGACGGCGAGCATTTACCTCGTCCGCGACTACTCGTGAAACAACAATGTCGCCCGCCTTCAGCTGACGCGTTTGTCTCGAGCTTGCGATGAAACTCGCGCGCAACGACCTGCTTTCCCGGTTCGACCAAAGCATCTTGGCGATGTGCCGTAGATTCCCAGTCCGCAGGGACGGAACGCCGTCGTTGCAAAAGTATTCGGAGCTCGACCGACGTCGCCAACCGTCACGTATTCAGCAACAGCTTCGAGCGGCATTCGTTGATTCACGCGGCTTCACCTCAGCATTCCCTCCAGTTCCTTCATGCCCTGCTGAATTTCCGCCTCCAGTTGGCCGAGGGCTTTGAGGCGGTTCGGAGTCCCGGCTTTAGCCGGTGAGCCATCCGTCTGATCCAGCGCGTTGAATTGTTTCGTAATCATCTTGTTTGCGCGTGCCCCACCGCCTGAAGGCGGGACTCCTTACTTCATGCCCTGCTGTATCTCCGCCTCACCGCCTGAAGGCGGGACTCCATGCGAGGCGGTTCGGCGGTTTGGAGTCCCGGCTTTAGCCGGTGAGTCGTTGGCTATTTCGAGCGCGTAAAAAGTTTTCATGATCATCGTGTTTGCGTGTGCCCCGCCGCCTGAAGGCGGGACTCCATGCTCATATCCCGGCGTCATCCCACTTCCTGCCGTAGTCGCGGATGGGATATTCTTTCCAAACACGCTCGACTTCGGCCCGGCCCATCTGTTCGAGGTATTCCGCCGCGCTGCTCCACGGCCATTCCGTCCAGAGCCGCACATAGCCGTGATGCACCGGGTTGTTGTGAACGTAGTTGACCGTCGCAAAGAAGTGCCGTTCCGAACGCATGAATCTTTCCACCGCGCGGTGGAAGACTTGTCGCCCGCGCGTGCTTTCCTCGCCGTTCCAAGTGTGGCTGGTGCGTCCGTGGAGGCGTCCCAACTCATGGAGCAGCTTGAGGATGTTCGGAGCTTCGACCAGAGCGTGGTAGTGATTGGGTAACACGCACCACGCGATAGTCCGGGCGGCGTGCTGCTGAAACAGTTCCAGCAAGGTGGCGGAAAAACCATCCAGGCGTTGCGGGGAAAATCCGATGTGGTGCGCGTGTTCGTAGCAGGCAGCGGTGATGAGAAAGTGAAGGTGGCCGTAGTTCGGACGATGCGGTGGTGAATGCCAAGGACGGCCATTCTCTTTGCGCCAAGCCAGAACTTCCTCGCGCTGTTTGGGCGTGAGCTGCCGCCAGATGTAGCGAGGCGTGGACATGTCAGTGGCATGGAGTCCCGGCTTCAGCCGGTGGGGCGTCCGTCATGTCGAGGGTGTTGGATGTTTTCGTGGTCATCGTGTTTGCGTGCGGCTCACCGGCTAAAGTCGGGACTCCGAACTTCACTTCAGCATCCCCTCCAGTTCCTTCATGCCCTGCTGAATCTCCGCCTCCAGTCGGCCGAGGGCTTTGAGGATTTCGCCCGGCGGGCGGTGCGCGACTTCGGCGTGGACGACTTCCTTGTAGCGGTTGAGCGAGAGGTCGTAACCTTGATTGCGGATTTCGGATTGCGGAATGCGGAATGATTTGAGCGGTGCGCGGGCGGTTTTCTTCTTCAATCCGCATTCTGCGATCCGCATTCCGCAATTTGCCCCAGCGGGCGAGGATGTCGGGCAGGTTGTTCTTCGCGTGGTCGTCGGCGGTGAGCGCGGTCCGGGGCACTGGGCCGAGCTTTTCCGGCGGGAGGAGTTCGGTGCGTTTGTCGTCGAGCGACAGGCCGTCGGCCTCCACCTTGTAGAACCAGACGTGGTCCGTGCCGCCGGAGTTGGTCTTGGTGAAGAGGAGGATGGCGGTGGAGACGCCGGCGTAGGGCTTGAACACGCCGCCGGGCAGGGAGATGACGGCGTCGAGTTTCTGGTCTTCGACGAGAATCCGGCGCAGGGTCTTGTGCGCCTTGGACGAGCCAAAAAGCACGCCGTCGGGCACAATGACGGCGGCGCGTCCGCCGGGCTTCAGCAGGCGCAGGAAGAGGGCGAGGAAGAGCAGTTCGGTTTTCTTGGTCTTGACGATTTGCTGGAGGTCCTTGGCGCAGTTCTCGTAGTCGAGCGACCCGGCGAAAGGCGGATTGGCGAGGACGAGCGTGTATTTTTCCTCCTCGCCCGCGTGGTCCTGCGCCAGGGAGTCGCGGTAGCGGATGTCGGGATTTTCCACGCCGTGCAGGAGCATGTTCATGCTGCCGATGCGGAGCATGGTATTGTCGAAGTCGAACCGTGGAAGAGGTGATGGTGGAAATGTTTCTTGAGCTTGGCGTCGCGGAGCAGTTCCGGGTGGTGGCGCCGGAGATATTCACCGACCGCCACGGGGAAACCGCAAGTGCCGCCGGCGGGGTCGCACATGATGTCCGTGGGCACCGGGCGCACCAGTTCGACCATGAGCTGGATGATGTGGCGCGGGGTGCGGAACTGGCCGTTCTGCCCGGCGCTGGCGATCTTCCCGAGCATGTATTCGTAGAGGTCGCCCTTGGTGTCGCGGTCCTCCATCGGCACGCCGTCAATCATGTCCACCACCTTGGCCAGCAGCGCGGGCGTGGGAATGGTGAACCGCGCATCTTTCATGTGGTGCGCGTAAGTGGAGTCGTCGCCGCCCATCTGGCGCAGGAATGGAAAGACGTGTTCGCTCACGACACTGAACATTTCCTTGGCTTCAAAATGCTTGAAGCGCGACCAGCGGAGGTCTTCGTAGGGACGCGGCGTGCGCGGATGATCATCTTTGCCAGCGGGAAAGACGCGGCGTTCCATCGATTTCTTGAGCCGGGTGGATTTGTTTTCCTCCAGCGTGTGCAGATCATCGAGGCGCTTGAGGAAGAGCAGGTAGGTGATTTGCTCGATGACTTCGAGCGGGTTGGCGATACCGCCGGACCAGAAGGCATTCCAAAGAGCGTCAACTTGATTGCGAATGGTACCGGTAAGCATGGTTGTTCAATTGGGAAAATGATAGCGGGCGTTGCCTGCGGAATGGAAGAGTTGAATCCAAAGGCAGGGAGAATAGCGAATGTTGAATTTCGAATGTCGAACCGGCTGAACTTCGGTTAGGAATTCGAAATTGGTGTTGCTGGAGAGACAGACCAAACCGCCAGTGGCCACAACCAGTGCGCGCAGAATCATGGGGCGAGCCTGTTTCGCTCGATTCTGAAATGCCGGAAGTAATGACGCTGTTTTCGCCCATCTGCCTTAACTGGATTTCCCAAAATGTTTCCTGGCTCAATCCTGGCCGCGCAATGCTTGCCGCCACAATTAATGCTGACTGAAGCGAGCTGATATTGAAGTTCCTAACGGTTGTCAAGATAGCGTTCCAGCACGACCGGCTTGTTTGCGTTTGCCAGGACGGCCTGCGCAGTCCACGCTGGGCACATGCCTACCAACCTGAATCCTCAATCCAACCGGACCACCTCCCCATTCAATCAGACAGCCACGCGGGCGCTTCGCCTCTTGGTGATCGGCCTGTGCCTTGGGGTCGTGCCAGCAGGGCTGGCCGGGGACTCCGGCGTCTTCTTCGCCCAGAGCCTGGGCGCCAAAGGCGACGGCACCGCCGACGACACTGCCGCGATTCAAAAGGCGCTCGATACCGCCGGCAAGGCGGGTGGCAAGGTGATGCTGGAACCCGGTCGTTACCTGGTGGCCGGCAGCCTGCACATCCCGCCCGGGGTCACGCTGCAAGGCGTCACTGAATCGCCGGTCTGGAGCGAACCGCTCAAAGGCTCCCTCGTCCTGGCCACCGGCGGCCGCGACCAGGAGGACGCCCCGGCCCTGTTCGAGATGGGACATTCCAGCGCCGTGCGCGGACTGACCGTTTGGTATCCGGAACAAAAGCCGAAGGAGATTCATCCCTACCCGTGGACCTTCCATCTCCAGGGGCACGACAACACGGTGGAAAACATTACGTTGATCAACAGTTACAACGGCATTCGGATCGGGCCGGAAAACAATGTGCGCCACCGGATTCGCAGTGTGTCCGGCTGCGTGCTGCGGCGGGGCATCCAGGTGGACTTCTGCACCGACATCGGGCGGATTGAGAATGTCCAGTTCCACTGCCATTGGTGGTCGGCCCGCGAGGTCGGCGGGGACTGGGCGCCAGTCCACGAGTTTATGTGGAAGCACTGCGAGGCGTTCATCTTCGGGCGCACCGATTGGGAGTATGTGAACAACACCTTCGTGTTCCCGGTGAACATCGGCTACCGCTTCATTGCCACCGAACACGGCGCCGCCAATGGGCAGTTCTGTGGCATCGGCGCTGACGAAGCGCAAGTGTGCGTGAAGGTGGAGGCCATTCAACCCATGGGCCTGCTGATTTCCAACGGTCAGTTCGTGTGCATGCACGGGGACCTACGCACCGAGGTGCTGGTCGAGAAAACCTGTGCCGGTTCTGTGCGGCTGGTGAATTGCGCCTTTTGGGGACCGGCCCGACAATGTGTGGTATCGCACAGCCGCAGTTTTGTGTCCCTCTCGGACTGCTACTTCAGCAGTACGGGGCGCAAGCAGAATCCGGGCAATTTCCTGGTGGAAGCGGACGGCGGCAAACTCCAGGTGCGCGGCTGCAGCTTTGGCACGGACGAACCATGCATCGCGCTACGAAGCGGCCTTCAACACGCAATCATCACTGAGAACAACGGCGTCAACGGAGTCGAGATCGCCAACGAAATCGGAGCCAAAGCCATCATTGCCAACAACGAACCGATGGCCAAAAAGTGAGTCAGACGGTGGTGGAACCAAAGGAGCGCGGCGGTGTCCGAAGGCACAGCCGCGCTCCAAGAGAATCGTCGCGGATCGCGCAAGTTTTGGTGGTTGGTAATCCACCAAGCTCAAACCACCGACAGGCCGTAGCTAATCGTGCCGAACGGAAAGCCGGCGCTCCTTCGGCAGCTACTTCCGCATCTCGGGCGGGGTGGGCGTGAAGACTTTGAAACTCAGTCCCTCGGCCTTCACGCTTCCCGACCAGACCGAGATGCCAAAATATTTGGCGATACGGTCAAACGACGGCAGGAGCGAGAAATCCAACCACTCCTTCAACTGGCTGCCGTCCCCTTCGATTCCCAACCGCCCCGCGAACGGCGTGAGACTGAGCAAGCCGGCCAGACTGTCAGAGTCCTTCTTCAGGACTTCGACCACTGTATGCATCGATTCTTTCTGGTTTTCATAACCGAACAAGCCGGTGCTCATGCCACCGACTTGTTCGGCGGCCGACGCCAAGCCGGGAGTGCCACGCAGACTTTTGCCGGAATCCGAACTGCTGCGCAGGTAACCTTCCAGCATCGCTTCATCCATCGAGAAGGCCACGTAACCCCCACTGGCGGCATAACTCAGCGTGCGCACGACTGGCCGGCTGGAGCCCGGAACCGGCGTGGGCGGAAAATCCATGCTATACACCTTCCGGCCCAGGAAATCGCGTTCCTTGATGCGCATGGTCTTGGTCGGTAGCAGGCCAACCACCGTCTTCAACGCCGACGCCAATTGGTCGGCGCGCGGCGAACTGAGCAGCGTCAGCGAAGGCGGGGAATTCAACGCCTGGAAGGTCATTTCGGAAGGGGGCTTTTGGAACGAGACAATATCGTCGCCCAGATTGCCAATCAGGTTCTGCCGGAGGTCGAAGTTGGGATCTTTGTCTTTGCCGGCATTGTCCATGACCAGCTTGATGACTCCGGCGAATTGGGGCACGGCTTCGACCAGCATGCTTTCCACGGTGGCGAACACTTTTTGCAGGTCGAGACGAAACCTCGAGAACTGCACTGCGTCCGCCGGGACAAACGACGGCGGCGAGGAATCTTTCGTTTCAAAACTCAGCACTTTCGTCAGGCCTTTGCGGCTGTTTTCCGGCGCGCCCAGAAACAACGTAACCAAATTGCCATTGCCGGCGTCCTGGACGGTCCAACTCAAGCAGGTCATGCTGGTCAGACCCAGTGCGCTCAGGATTTTATCACCGCGCGGCGTGGCCGGATTACCGGACGAACCGGCTCCCGCTTTGGCGGCGGCTTGCTCCATCAGGGTGTCGAAAATGGTCTTGAGATCGACCCAACCATAAAGCAGGGCTTGGCGAAGGTCGCGGGAATATTGTTGGTTAAAAGTGGCCTGGTCGTGGAGGCTGGGGACGTCGCCGCCGCTTTGGCGGATCAGGATCTTTTCAATGTCCTTCGCCGAATTGCCCACGATCAACAATGACCCTGACTGGCCGAGCAACCATTCCAGTTTCTTGCCGGGCTTCTTCGGCTTGGCTGGCTTGAGCGTTTCATATCCTTCATTGGGATCGGGAAACACCCGGTCAAGCACCCGGGTCAAGTCATCGGTCGAAAACATGAGCGTGCTGAACTCGACGCCGTGAATGGTTTCGGGCTTGATCTGTTTGCCGCTGTCCACCCACTTGCGCTTCAATGCCTCGAGATTGGTCTTGAGCGCGTCGGCTTTATCTTTGGTATCCAGGAGGAACACGAAGGCCGGATCCTGCTTGGATGTGGCATCCCAGCCGTTGCGGGTGACGGCCAGGGTGACCTGTCCCTGCGCCAACCCGGCATAATCCGCAAACCGGATTCCGAATTCCTTCTCGAGCGGCTCGATGCAATCGCTCTTCAGCTTGGCCATGAACTTGTCCGTGAACGGCTTCATGGCCGGATCATGCCACAGTCGGCTCATCGGCCATTGGTCCGTAACCGTCTCGGCCTTCGCGTAATCGGGAAAGGTGATGACGGCCAGGGTGTCGGACGTCAGCAGTTGGTCCGGCGGCGGCGTGGCGGCAAGAGACGTCAGGGAGAGGGCAAAGCCCAGTGCCAGGGTGGCGTTCAGTCGGTTCATAAGCTGTTTCATGTTAAAAATCGTTGAATCATTTCAAATACAAACCCGCATTTCCACGCAAAAGTTGCAGTTTTTGCCTCCACCCGTTCCATGGTGCCTCCGACAAATCAAAGTAGGATTGTCCCCTCTTGGATCACCGTGAGCCGGTTCGTTGGCCTCAATTAGTGACTTTCCTTCACCTGCTTGGCTTTTTCCTGCATTTGCTGGAGGCGCGTGGGCGGTTCCAGATAGCGGTAAGGATTGCTGGGATTATCATTATCGTAGGCAAAGGCATCTCGATTCTTCAGAAAATACCGTACGCCTTCGACGGGAATGGCAAACCCAATTCCTTCGCCGGACAGCAGTTTCATGTTCGTCACCCCCACGACCTCGCCGTGCAGGTTAAACAATGGACCGCCGCTGTTTCCCGGATTGATCTGCGCGGTGGTTTGCAAATAGAGATTGCCTGCCACCTCGCGAGTTTTGGTGCTCACAATGCCCTCGGTCACCGTCCGCTCCAGGCCCAGCGGGCTGCCAATGGCAAACACGTGATCGCCTACCGCCAAGTCATCGCTGTTGCCCAGATGCACGATGGGGAATTTTGGCGCATCGTCGTCCTCGATTTTCAGCAACGCCAGATCGTGAAACTTGTTCATGGCCACAATCCGCACCTGCCGATAGACGTGGCGATCCATCTGCCGGCCTTGCTGATGATAGACCTCAACCGTGATCTGTGTCTCGCCCTCGATCACGTGGAAGTTCGTGATCAAGTAACCGTCTTCATTGATAACGAAGCCGGATCCCAAACCCGCCGGTGTGCGTACCTGTACCACCGCGGCGCCCAGTTCGTTGACCAGTTCGCGCACCGGTTTTTCGGGGGGCGGAGTCCGATAGGTGGCGAAGATCCCGCCGGACACTTCGGACGGGGTTGGCGCGCCCGTCGCCGCGGTTGAATTCGTCGCCGAACGTTCCGCGGCGATTTTGACAATCTCACTTCGGGGAATCCCCAAAACCGTGAATCCCAGATCGACGAACACTTGATCCGGTTTTTCCGTCAAAATCTTTCCACGAACTGAAGCATTATCCTTCAATTGAATCAACTCCGCCGAAGCCATTCCCAGGCTGGTGAGCAAAATGAGCGCGATTCGTGCCGTCATAAACCGACCCTACCCGTGCCCCGCTGCCTTGACAAGTTGCTTTGGCGTCGCGTCAAGCGGTGCGCCAATTTTTCTTTCGCATCTCTGCGCCGGCATCTTTAACCTCCCGGCTCGTGCGCGCTGCAAACCCTGGCAAACCTGACGGCTCAACAACTCCCGCTGCCCCCGAACCACCGATCGGTAAGGGGAGCGCGCCCGCCTCGGGCGCCGTGGTTGGCGCCTCGCCAACCACCACTCCCGCGCGGCAAGGAATTTGCCCATGGCACTGAGCGAACGCCGGACGCTTCGTAGGCATGGATAAATCCCATCCGCCATCCGATCCCGCCACACCGGTCCCACCCGCAGCCGGGGGCGTGCAGTCCGTGCTGAAGAATCGCAATTTCCTCCTCTATTTGTCCGGCCGCTTCATGGCCTCGATGG
This sequence comes from uncultured Verrucomicrobiae bacterium, assembly GCA_963788655.1. Classification (GTDB taxonomy): domain Bacteria; phylum Verrucomicrobiota; class Verrucomicrobiia; order Limisphaerales; family JAFGQR01; genus JAFGQR01. Next base: position 117,702 of record CAWBHS010000026.1, read on the forward strand.
GCGAGCAAATGCTCGTGGTGGCGGTGGGCTGGGAGCTTTACGACCGGACGGGTTCCGCCCTGGCGCTCGGATTTGTGGGCCTGAGCAACATGGTGCCGATGTTCCTGTTTACGCTTCCGTCCGGGCACTTCGCGGACAATCACAATCGCAAGCACATCATGCTCTGGATGACCGGCCTGATCGCATTGGCCAGCGCGGGCTTGACGGTGGTGTCCGCCTTTCAGGCGCCGGTCTTCTGGATTTATGCCTGCCTGATCCTGGCGGGCACGGCACGCACCTTTCTCTGGCCGGCCAGCTCCGCGTTTTTGCCGCAACTGGTGCCGCGCGAATTGTTCCCTCGCGCCGTCGCCGTGGGCAGCGGCAGTTTTCAATTGTCTTCCGTGGCGGGCCCCGCCATCGGCGGCGCCTTGATTGCGTTGACGCATCACGCCGCCATCGTCTATGCCGTCAATGCCGTGGCCGCGCTCGGTTACCTAACGCTGCTGAGCTTCGTCAAGTACCGACCGTTGCGCCTGGCGCGCGCGCCCATGACGCTGGCGAGCCTGGCGACGGGATTCAAATTCGTTTTCGCCACGCGGATCATTTCCGGCACCATCACCCTCGACATGTTTGCCGTATTGCTGGGCGGCGCGACCGCACTGCTGCCGATTTTCGCCAAAGACATTCTACACGCCGGCCCCAGCGGCCTCGGCTTCCTCCAGGGAGCGCTGCCGGTCGGCTCGTTGGTTTCGGCGCTGATTGCCGCGCACGGCCCGCCGCTCCGCAAAGCCGGGCGGGCCATGTTATGGGCGGTGGCCGTCTTCGGCCTGGCTACCGTCGGCTTTGGTTTTTCCCGGTGGTTCTGGCTTTCCTGGCTGATGTTGTTTGTCTGCGGCTTCGCCGACAACATCAGTGTGGTGGTGCGGCATTCGCTGGTGCAACTATTGACGCCGGATGAAAAGCGCGGGCGCGTCTCCGCCGTCAACAGTCTGTTCATCGGCACTTCGAACGAATTGGGCGGCTTCGAATCGGGCATCGCCGCCCATTGGTTCGGACCCGTCATTTCCGTTGTGGCTGGTGGAGTGGGCACGATCCTGGTGGTAGTCGCCGTGGCTTTAATTTGGCCGGAAATTCGCCGCTACGGCCGTTTGGACTCGGGATGAGTTGGGCGGCCACTGGGCATGGGGCGTGGATTCTGTGCGTCTAATTCAGATTGATCCGGC
>CAWBHS010000027.1:0-105644 GCA_963788655.1 uncultured Verrucomicrobiae bacterium
AAGGATCCGCACCAGTTGATCGAGGGCATGATCATCTCCTGTTTCGCGAACGACGTGCATCTCGCCTACATCTACATCCGCGGCGAAATGCCCGAAGGCGCGAAGAATATTGAACCAGCGCCATTGCCGAAGCGCAAGGCAAAGAACTTTCTCGGCAAGAACATTCTCGGCACCGGCTACGATCTGGAGATTCACGTCCATCGCGGCGCCGGCGCTTACATTTGCGGCGAGGAAACCGGCCTGATCGAATCGCTCGAAGGCAAGCGCCCCTATCCGCGCATCAAGCCGCCCTATTTCCCGGCGGTGCTCGGGCTCTACATGTGCCCGACCATCGTCAACAACGTCGAGACGCTGTGCGACGTGAAGCACATCGTCGCGATGGGCGGCGCGGAATACGCCAAGCTCGGCACGCCGAACAACACCGGCACGCGCATCGTCAGCCTCAGCGGCCAGGTGCAAGAAGCCCGGCTATTACGAAATCGAAGTCGGCAAGGTGACGATTCGGCGAATTGATCTATCGATCCGGCGTTCGGCGGCGGGTTGCGCGACGGCCGCAAGCTGAAGGCGGTCATTCCCGGCGGTTCGTCGGCGAAAGTTTTCAAGGCCGGCGAGAAATTCAAACTCAAGCGCAAGGGCGTGGACGGCAAGGACGTCGAGCAGGAGGTGGACATGCTCGATTTGCCCTACGATTTCGATTCGCTGATCGCAGGCCGGCATCGATGTCGGTTCCGAGCGCGATCATCGTGCATGGACGATTCCACGGACATCGTCGAGGCGCTGGCGAACATCAGCGAGTTTTACGCGCACGAAAGCTGCGGCCAATGCACGCCCTGCCGCGAAGGTTCGCTCTGGATGAGCAAGGCGCTGCATCGCCTGGCGCACGGCGAAGGCCGCGCGCAAGACGCGGATTATCTGCTGAAGATCGCCGACAACATTCCCGGCGGCCGCACGATTTGCGCGTTCGGCGAAGCCTGTTCCTGGCCGGTGCAGAGTTTCGTGGCCAAGTTCAAAGACGAATTCGTCGCCAAAGGCAAGGCCGACGAAGAGCGGCGCGCCGCTGCCGGTGCGGGGCCGTCGGGCGAGATGAAGATTGCCGCCAGTCCGCAAGTGTGATTGGGTCTTGCTCATGGTTAGCGCGACATTGAACCATTCCAAACCCCGCCGCCGAAGCGGCTCCGTTCCAACCGGGCGGCAGAACCTGGTGCCGTTGCTGGATAACGGTTTCCGGTTGGCGCAACCTGAATTTCATCGTCGTTACGAACTCATGCCGGAAGTCAAAAGGGCGGAGTTGATCGAGGGAATTGTGTTTATGAGTTCACCCGTAAGCTTTGTGCATGCCCGCGCAACCCAGGCCGTGCATACTTGGATTGGAACTTATGCGGTGGCGACTCCCGGCGCCGAAGCTGTGGATAACGCGACGCTAATTCTCGATCCGGACAATGAATTTCAGCCGGACATCATGCTGCGTCTCGACGAGGCCCACGGGGGCAAGAGTCGCTTGGTGGACAAATACCTTCACGGTGCCCCTGAATTAATCATCGAAGTCGCCTTGACCAGCGTGGCCCAGGACCTGCACGGCAAGTTCAATGTGTACCGTCGTCTGGGCGTGCCCGAATACCTGGTCTGGCAATTGGAACAGCAGCGGATGGACTGGTTTATTTGCAGGAAGGTGAATATCGTCCAATGGCGCCCACCGCGCATGGTATGCAGCGGAGCCGGGTGTTTCCAGGATTATGGTTGGACACCCAAGCCATGTTGGCCGGGGATTTGAAAGCCGTGTTGCGCCGGCTGCAAAAAGGAATTGCCAGCACCGAGCATCGCCGCTTCGCGAAAGAATTAGGTTCCCAATAGCATCATGGCAAATCCGGCTTCTGCTTCATCGACCGTTCCGCCTCCCGTGGACACCGTCACCGTCAAGGTGGACGGCCAGACGGTGGTGGTGCCCAAAACGCGCCCCGATCCGCTGACCGGCAAGCCGGTGCCCACGACCATGATCCAGGCCTGCGAGGTGGCGCAGGTGGACGTGCCGCATTACTGCTATCATCCCAAGCTGCCGGTCGCCGGCAATTGCCGCATGTGCCTGGTCGAGTTCGGCACGCCGGCGCTCGGTCCGGAACGCAAGCCGATCCTCAATCCGGACGGCACGCCGAAGATCGTCAAGGCGCCGCGCCCGGCCATCGCCTGCGCCACGCCGATTTCGCCGGGCATGGAGATTTACACGAACACGCCCGGCGTGAAGCAGATGCGCGAAGGCGTGCTGGAGTTTCTGCTGATCAATCATCCGCTCGATTGCCCGATCTGCGACCAGGCCGGCGAATGCAAGCTCCAGGAGTATTCGGTGGAATACGGCCAGTCCGCGAGCCGGTTTGTCGAGGCCAAGGTTCACAAGCCCAAGCGGTCGATCTCGGCCCGCGCATCGTGCTGGACGACGAGCGCTGCATTCTCTGCACGCGCTGCATCCGGTTCACGCGGGACATCGCGGGCGACGACGCGCTCGGGCATCGTCAACCGCGGCAGCTACAACACGCTCACCGCGTATCCCGGCAAGCCGTTCGACAACAATTACACGCTCAACACGGTGGACATCTGCCCGGTCGGCGCGCTGACGTCGAAGGATTTCCGGTTCCAGATGCGCGTCTGGTTTCTCAAGGAAACCAAGAGCATCTGCACGAGCTGCGCCACGGGCTGCAACATCATCATCGGTTCGCGCGAGGACAAGGTCTACCGCTACGAACCGCGCGAGAACGATGCGGTGAATGTCGACTTGGATGTGCGACTACGGGCCGGCTGAATTACAAATGGATCAGCCGCGAAGACCGGCTTGAAGGAAGTCATCCGCCAACCCAAGCAAGGCGCCGGCCAAAAGACCACCTGGACCACTGCGCTCAACGAAATCACCGAACAAGCTGAAAAATGCGCCCACCGGCTCGGTGGCCATCATCGCCTCCGCGCGGCAGACCAACGAAGAACTGTACCTGCTCAAGAAACTGGCCTCCAAGCTCGGTGCGATCACCGATTCGGTGCCGCGCCACGGCGAGGCGGACGAGCTGCTGGTGTGCGCGGACCGGAATCCCAACAGCAACGGCGCGCGGCTGCTCGGGATTTGCTTCACCGAAATGGGCATCAACCTGCCCGAAGATCGCCGACGGCATCCGACAAGGGGCCATCAAGACGTTGATCGTGTTCGGCGAAGACGTGACCCGCCCCAACATGGACGCGCAGTTCAGCGAAGACATCGCCGGGCAGGATCTCAGCGCGGAGTTGCTGGAGAAACTGGAATACTGATCGTCAGCGACATCCTGCCCAACGAAACCACGCGGCTGGCGCATTACCTCTTGCCCGGCTGCGCCCACGCCGAAAAGCGCGGCACGTTCACCAACACCAAAGGCCGGGTGCAGAAATTCATGAAGGCCGTCGAGCCGCCCGGCGACGCCCGGCCGGAAAGGGAGTTTCTGCGCGAACTGGTCGCAACGTCACCGGCCAGGACGGTGCCCATGACCATCGAAGGCTTGTTCAACCAGATGGCGCAGGAAGTCCCGGCGTTCACGGCTTGACCTGGGCGGCCTTGGGCGACACGGGCGTCACGGTTTTAATCTGAGATTGCGCAATGGATTGGAATTTCATTTTGTTTTCAGCGGTGAAGGTCATTGCGGCCTTTGCCGTGCTGATGTTCATCGTCGCCTACACCGTGTTGGTCGAGCGGCGGCTGTGCGCGGCCATCCAGGATCGCCTCGGTCCCAATCGCGTCGGCCCGTTCGGGCTGCTGCAACCGGCGGCGGATGCGGTCAAGGCGTTCCTGAAGGAGGACTTCACGCCCGCGCACGTGCGCAAAGTGTATTACTGGCTCGCGCCGGCGATCGTGATGATTCCGGCCATTCTGAACATCGCGGTGATTCCGTTCGGTCGCACTGGGCGACCAACGATGGTCATCGCCGATCTGAACGTCGGCATTCTCTACACGTTCGGCATCGTGTCGCTGGGCGTCTATGGCATCGTGCTGGCCGGTTATGCGGCCAACTCCAAGTATCCGTTCCTCGGCGGCATCCGCTCGAGCGCGCAGATGATTTCCTACGAAATCGCCATGGGCATGTCGGTGATGCCGTTGTTCATGTTGGTCGGCAGCCTGAACCTGAGCCAGGTGATCGCTTACCAGCAAGGCACCTTGAGCTGGCTGCCCGTGCTGCCAAATTGGCTGGTCTTTCAGAATCCCATGATGTTCCTGTCGTTTGTGATTTTCCTGGTCGCGTCGTTCGCGGAGACCAACCGGCTGCCGTTCGACATGCCCGAAGCCGAACAGGAACTGGCCGGCGGTTACAACGTCGAATACAGCTCGATGAAGTTCGCGCTGTTCTTCATGGGCGAATACGCCAACATGATCCTGGCGTCGGCGATGATGGTGACGCTGTTCTTCGGCGGCTGGACGTTGCCGTTGTTCGGCCTGGATCAACCGGCCGCCACGCTCTTGGCAAGGCATCGCCCAACATCGGCATTTTCCTGGCGAAGATGTTGTGCTTTCTGCTGATGTTCATCTGGGTGCGCTGGATGTGGCCGCGGTTCCGCTACGATCAATTGATGGATCTGGGCTGGGGCGGTTTCATTCCGCTGGCGCTGGCCAACATTGTGGTGACGGCGGTGTGGTTGTGGGTAAGAGCGTGAATGAAATGATTGTCAAACGCCCCAATTTAACCTTCTGGGAACGGCTCTATCTCCCGGCGATTCTCGGCGGGTTCAAGGTCACGTTGCGGCATTTCTGCGGACTTTTCAAGCGGCCGGTGACCATGCAGTATCCCGAGGAGAAATGGGTGGTGCCCGAAGGCTACCGCGGCGCGCCGTATCTGGTGAAAGACCAGGAAGGCCACACCAAATGCGTCTCCTGCCAGCTCTGCGAATTCGTCTGCCCGCCCAAGGCGATTCGAATCATTCCGCCCGGGCCGGAAGGTCGATCCGACCGCCGCCAACGTCGAGAAGAGGCCGAACGAATTCGAGATCAACATGCTGCGCTGCATCTTCTGCGGCTATTGCCAGGAGGTGTGTCCGGAGGAAGCGATCTTCCTGATGAAGGACTATTCGCTGACCGGCTCGAGCCGCGAGGAAATGATTTACAACAAAGAGAAACTGCTGGCCTTGGGCGGCACGCACCAGGACCGCATCCAGAAATGGAATCGGGCGGCGCGCGAAACCCGGGAGCAGGAGGCGTTTCCCGTGCAAACCGGCAGCCCGAAAGGAGAAGGCAAGGCGTGAGCCGATTTTCCGACGCTGAGCGCGAGCGATTGCCGCTGGATTGGCGCGCGTCACCTTCCCCCTCACCCCGGCCCTCTCCCTGGGGGAGAGGGAGAATCGAACTCCGCTGGTTTGAAATGTTGGATGCGGTCGGTTCTTCGCGCGGCCTTTGTGCGAACCGGCAAGAAGCGGACATTGTCATTGGTTCTTACGAACAACTCGCAGCGGCTGCCTGCTGTTCCCTCTCCCTGAGGGAGAGGGTCAGGGTGAGGGGGAACCAGAGGCCCAAACGAGTGACCACTTCCGGATACAGGGAGACTTGCCGAGCCGAACGAATTCCGCAGCAAAGCTGGAGGTTTCGCCAAATCTTCATGAACTGTCTGCTGCCTCTGCTGCTGGCCTTCGCGGTCGTAGGTTGCCGTACGGGCTACTCGCCCAGTTCGATGGTCACGCTCACCGCCACAGGCGATCCAGGGGTGTCCGTTCGCGTGGTTCCAAGTCCCGGCGATATGCCCGAGAAGGTCGCCACCGTTCCGGCAACATTGCAGTTCAACGGACGTAAATTCGACTTAACCTGCCTGCACGGCCCACAGTCGGGACGCTTGAGCCTCAGCATTCGACGTGACGGATTTAATTTATCGACCGGCGATACCACGGAACCGGATCAAGTGACCGTATTCGAGGTCCGCCCCAATTCCATCTCGGCCAAATCGCGGCCGCCTAAACCCAATCCCTGAATCGATTTTTCCATTTAACCCAATCAATGACAGGTAGCCCTCCGCCTAAACCCAAATCCAAGCTCAACAAGTCCTGGCACCTCCAGCATCCGATGCCGCCCAGGGCCACTTTGGAGCAACGAATCGAGTGGCATCGAGAACACGCACTCAAATGCGGTTGCCGCCCCATTCCTCCCCGTTTGCTCGACGAAATTGAGAAGCGCAAGCTTGCCTAAAGCCCTTATGACCGCTGTAATCCCCGCGCGACCAGCAGTTGGATTCTGAAATGCAGGATGTCTTGTTTTACATTTTTGCGGCGCTGACCGTGCTCTGCGGTTTCCTGGTGGTGGCGAATCCGTTCAGCCGTAACCCGGTCACCAGCGCCATGTTTCTCGTCCTGACCATCCTCTCGATGGCGGGGCTGTTCGTGTTGCTGCACGCGTTCTTCCTGGCCGCGGTGCAAATCATCGTTTATGCGGGCGCGGTGATTGTGCTGTTCCTGTTTGTCATCATGCTGCTCGATCTGAAGGAGGAAGAACAGCGGATGGCTAACAAGACTGTCACTGGCTTGGCCGTGCTGGCGGTGCTGGCGCTCGGCGGAATCTTTGCCAGGGCGCTGTTCAATTCAGAACTCGACGCCGGCTTGGCTGCTCCGACGTTGCAGGGCGATCCCAAGCTGCTGGGCCAAGCATTGTTCACGCAGTATCTCCTCCCCTTTGAAATCATCGCCGTGATGCTCCTGGTGGCCATGGTGGGCGTGCTATTGCTCAGCAAAAAGGATTTGAAATGAGACGGCTTGAGCGACGCCAGAAATACTCGGAAGGGCAGTTGTTGGGAGGACGCTCCGTTCCCCCTCACCCCGGCCCTCTCCCTCGGGGAGAGGGAGAACCTCTTGCCGCGTGGATTGCCAATTCGGCACTGTCAATTGTGCCAGCCGCCCGATGGCTGTTCCCTCTCCCTGGGGGAGAGGGTCAGGGTGAGGGGAATGTGCGCGTTCGCCTTTCATCGAAGCGGCGCTATTCCCACTTCGGCTCACCTCGGCGCGCTTCCGACGCGGCGGCATGCTCTACCCGGGCCATCTCTTCGACCTTTCAACTTTTCAACCCATCACTCTTCACCTCCCCATGAGCGTTGGCCTGGAACATTATCTGGTGGTCAGCGCGTTGCTGTTCGGCCTGGGATTGTTGGGCGTGATCCTGCGCCGCAACCTGATCCTGATGTATATGTCGCTCGAATTGATGCTCAACGCCGCCAACCTGGCGCTGGTGGCGTTTTCCCGTTACCACAACAACCTGAACGGCCAAGTGATGGTGTTCTTCATCATCACCGTGGCGGCCGCCGAAGTCTCCGTCGGCTTGGCGCTCATTGTGGCGCTTTACCGCAAACGTCAGACAGCCCATGTGGAAGATCTGACTTCGATGAAATACTAAACCATGAGCAGCCTGCCCTGGATCATTCTCTTCCTGCCGCTGCTGGCCGCCGCGGGCATTACGCTGTTCACGCTCAAGGACCGGATGCTCAGCGCCCGGCTTTCTGTAGGGGCGATGGCGGTGGCGTTTGTGCTGAGTTTCGCCACCTTCCTGTTTTACCACAACGCCGCGCCTACTGAACTCAATGCCTCCTGGCTGGCGGTGGGGAGTTTGCACATCGATTTTGGCGTGCGACTGGATCCGCTCAGCTTGTGGATGCTGCTCCTGGTCACCGGGGTCGCCCTGATGATTCACATTTATTCACTCGGCTATCATGCACGATGACCGCGGCTTCAGCCGGTACTTTGCCTGCCTGAGCTTCTTCACTTTTTCCATGCTGGGCATTGTGCTGGCCACCAATTTCATCCAGATGTTCATTTTCTGGGAACTGGTGGGCTTGTCGAGCTACCTGCTCATTGGCTTCTGGTACGAAAAGGAATCCGCGGCCGACGCCGGCAAGAAGGCCTTTCTAACCAACCGGCTGGGCGACTTTGGTTTCATGCTCGGCATCATCCTGATCTGGGCGACTTTGGGATCGCTCAACTTCGGTGAACTGGCCGACATCGTGCAAAACACTCCGGCGGCGCTCGGGGCCGTGGCGACGCTGGCGGGCTTGTTGATTTTCTGCGGCGCGGTGGGCAAGTCCGCCCAGTTCCCGTTGCACGTGTGGTTGCCGGACGCCATGGAAGGCCCGACGCCGGTAAGCGCCTTGATCCATGCCGCGACGATGGTGGCGGCGGGCGTTTATATGCTGTGCCGGGTATTCTTCCTGTTCACCGCCGTGCCAGCCTGGCCGGAGGCAACGCCGGGTTGGTTGCAGGGCATTACGGCATCGGGATTCATTGGCTGGATTGGCGGCATCACCGCCGTGCTGGCCGCCTTGATGGCCGTTCAACAAGACGACATCAAACGCATCCTGGCCTATTCGACCTTGTCGCAACTGGGTTACATGGTGATGGCCGTGGGTCTGAGCAGTCCGACGGCGGCGATGTATCATCTCTCGACGCACGCGTTCTTCAAGGCCCTGCTGTTCCTCGGCGCCGGCTCGGTCATCATTGCGCTGCATCATGAACAGGATATTTGGCGCATGGGCGGCCTGCGCCAGAAAATGCCGGCCACGTTTTGGACATTTTTGCTGGCCACGCTGGCGCTCTGCGGGGTGCCGCCGTTCAGCGGCTTTTTCAGCAAGGACGAGATCCTGGCCGCCGCTCTGGATCCGAACCACAGCAGCGTGGGTCTCTTCGTCGTGGGCGTGTTTGTCGCGTTTCTCACTGCCTTCTACATGACCCGATTGTTCCTGGTGGCGTTTGTGGGTACGGCCCGTTCCGACGCAGCTTCTCATGCGCAAGAAACTCAGAGCGTGATGAAATGGCCAATGATTGTCCTGGCGGTTCCGGCGACGCTCGCGGGTTTCTGGGGGATTCAGATCTACTTGGAACGGCAGTTCCATGCGGAGGAAGTAATGTCCAGTGGCGGTTGGTTGGCGAAGTTGTTCGCTCCGTTTGCGCACGCGCCGTTGGGCGCCCTGTTGGGCTTGATGGCTGTGGCGCTGGGTTTCTCCTTTGCCTACACGCTTTATGCCAAGGCGGCTACTGATCCCTTGCCGGAAAAGCTGGTGGCGTTCTCCCGGGTAATGCGCAACCGGTTCTACTTCGACGAAGTATATGCGTTTTTCATCCGGATTACGCATGATGCACTGGCGGGATTGGCGAACTGGATCGACCGCTGGCTGGTTGCCGGGTTGATGGTGCGCGGTACGCACGGCACGACTGAGTTGACGGGGCGGGCGTTGCGAATGTTGCAAACGGGCAATTTGCAAACCTACGCGTTGTTGTTCTTGTTGGGGATCGTCGCGGTATTGTTGTTCGGACTAGGGTAGCGCCATGAGAGAACATCAAAACATTCCAGGAACGAGATTCAAGACTGTAGCCGACGACGTAAGAAGGTGGATTCGCCGATGCACAGTGTCATGGAGGTCCGCCTCCTTACTTCGTCGGCCACTTGTTTTTGGGAATTTCGATCACGTTTCATCCCCTCACTAAGCCATGCTTTCCGTCATCATCCTGTTGCCATTGGTCGTCGCGCTGCTGCTCTGTTGGGTGCCGCGCGAGATTCGGTTTGGCATTCGCCTGATCGCGCTGGCGGCCACCTTGCTCGACTTGTTGCTCGCCGGCGCATTGTTTCTGCGTTTCGAAACCGGGCTTGCCGGATACCAATTCGTGCAAAATGTCTCCTGGGTGACCGCGTTGGGCATCAACTATCATGTCGGTGTGGACGGGGTGAACATCGGTCTGATACTCATGGGCGCGGTGGTCGCCTTTGCCGCCACGTGTGTGTCGTGGGAAATCAAATCCCACGAGAAGGAATTCTATATCCTCCTGCTGGTCATGACCGGTGGCATCCTGGGCGCCTTCGCGTCACTGGACCTGTTCTTCTTCTATTTCTTCCACGAATTGGCGTTGGTGCCGACCTTTATCATGATTGGTGTCTGGGGCCGCGGGGAGGACAAGAATTACGCCACGTTCCAAATCACGCTTTACCTGAGCCTGGGCGCGCTCATCGCGTTGATTGGCTTGATCGCGCTCTACCTGCAAATGCCGGTGGGACAACGTTCGTTCGATATGGAGACGCTGACGGCTTATTTCCAGGCCAATCCCATGCAGGCTTCCGCGCAGCATCTGATTTTTCCACTGTTGATGTTCGGCTTTGGCATTTTGGTGTCGCTGTGGCCGTTTCACACTTGGGCCCCGCTCGGCTACAGCGCGGCGCCAACGCCGACCGCGATGTTGCACGCCGGCGTGCTCAAGAAGTTCGGATTGTACGGCCTGATCCGCATCGCGTTGCCGTTGATGCCGCAGGGCGCGAAAGATTGGCTCGGCCTGCTCGCTGGTCTTGTGCCTGGGCAATATCCTGTATGTCGGTTGGGTGGCCATGCGGCAGCGCAACCTCAACCTGCTGATCGGTAATTCCAGCGTGGCGCACATGGGACTGGTCTTCCTTGGGATCGCCAGCCTGAGCTTGATCGGGGTGACCGGCGCGGTGCTGGTCATGGTGGCGCATGGCTTCCTGGCGGCGCTGACCTTCGGCCTGAGCGGCTACCTGTATCAGCAGACCGGCACTTTGGAAATGGACCGTCTTGGCGGACTGCTGCGCAAGTTGCCCTTCCTCGGCACGGCGATGATGATGGCGATGCTGGCCGGTTGCGGGGTGCCGGGTTTTGCGAACTTCGCCGGCGAAATCCTGGTGCTGTTCGGCACCTGGAAAGGCGCGTTGCTGGCCAGTCCGCAATGGTTTGTGGTGTTGGCCACCTGGGGCGCTTTGATCATTGGCGCGGTTTACATGCTGCGCGCCATTCGTCGGATCTTTCACGGTCCGCTTCGTCGAACTACCGACTTCCGCAGCCGATCCCAGCCTGTGGCGCAAGCTGCCGTTCGCGTTGTTGCTGACCGCGTTGCTGGTCTTCGGATGTTTTCCGCGCTTGTTGACCGACAAGATCAAGCCGAGCGTCGCGGGGATCGTGAACCTGGCAACGACGACCAAGGCTGCGGTGGCGCAGGCTCAAGCCGAACCGAGTCAATCTATGTTGGCAAGGAAATCATTGGCTTCCAGGGAAGCCGGGGATTTGAAACGATGAACGGCTTCAAGCTAATCCTATTTTCCCGCATTGAGCCCTTGAACCATTGTAGCAGCGGACGTGAGTCCGCTCTATCTGAATTCGAAAAGAGTCAGAGCAGACTCACATCCGCTGCTACGCGGTTCGTGGGGAGGGAGGACGTTCAACGCGTGGAAAAAATACCGAACACCTTGCCAAGATCGCTCGGCAGTTTGCACGAGCGGCGCGACGGCGCCGAGGGCTTGCGCCCCAACCAAATCTTTGCGCGTGTTCGTTGGCTGTTCCCTCTCCTTGAGGGAGAGGGTCAGGGTGAGAGCGAACAGGCCGTCCTGCCAATTATCTCCTCTCAAATATGCACTGACCTGCTGGAACTCGACAAGTCCTCCAGCATATCCGAAGGCTACGACAAACGGAAATGAAGTGCCCGCTTGATGAATTTATCCTTGCTCAATCTTGAAATCGCGGTGGCCCTGCTGGGGATCGGCGTGTTGTTGATGGACCTCTGGCTGCCGCCGGAGAAACGGCGCCAGTTGGGATACCTGGCGGCCATCGGGGTGGCGTTGATCTTCGTTTCCAGCTTTGTCTGGCCGCCGCTGCAATTGAAATTCACGGTCGGGCCGTTCATCTTCCAACGCATCGAAGTCGCTTTCGGCAACACTTATGTCATGGACCTGCTGGCGCTGTTCTTCAAACGCTTCTTCCTGCTGGCCGCGGTGTTCGTCCTGGTGATGGCGGTGGATTTTTCGGACCGATTTAAGGCCGGCGTTTCGGAGTATTTCAGCCTGGTGCTGTTTGCGTTGCTCGGGATGATGTTCGCCGCCTCGGCGTACGACTTCGTCATGCTGTTCGTTTCCATGGAACTGATCACGGTGACTTTTTACGTGCTGACCAGTTTTCAGCGGCAACGTTTGGTCTCATTGGAAGCCGGCGTCAAATACCTGATCCTCGGCGCGGTGGCGTCTGCCGTCATGGTCTATGGCATTGCGTTGGTCTATGGCGCCAGCGGCACCATGAACTTTGGTGAACTGGCGAAGAAATCCGCCGAACTCAACAGCCAACCAATCTTCCTGCTGGGGCTGCTGCTGTTGCTGATGGGCTTGAGCTTCAAGATCGCCGTGTTCCCGATGCAAATCTGGACGCCGGATGTTTATCAAGGCGCCCCCACACCGACGACGGCCTTCCTGGCGGTAGGCTCGAAGGCGGCCGGTTTTGTCTTGTTGCTCCGGGTGTTGTTCAGCGCGGTGCCCGGCGTCACGATGCACTGGGTCAAACTGCTGATGGCCGTCTCGGCCGTGACGATCCTCTACGGCAACCTGTGTGCGATTCCGCAGCGCAATCTCAAACGGCTGTTGGGCTATTCCAGTATCGCGCACGCGGGCTACCTGCTGTTGGGGGTGGTGGCCATGGCAGCGAATTTGAAGAATCCCATGCCGGGCGGGTCCGCCATTCTTTATTACCTCAGCGGCTACTTGTTTACCGTGTTGGCCGCGTTTGCGGTCATCGCGTTGGTGATGCGCGCGGCGGAAGCCGAGGACATCAGCGGGTTGGCCGGATTGAACACGCGTTCACCGCTGTTGGCCACGACCATGACGTTGGCCATGGTTTCGCTCGGAGGCATCCCGCCGTTGGCTGGCTTCTTCGGAAAGTTCCTGCTGTTCAAGGCGCTGATCGAACAAGGAACCGCGTACTACTGGCTGGCCGCCGTGGCCATCATTGGCGTGGTGATTTCGCTTTACTACTATTTTGGCGTGATCCGGGTGATGTACTGGTCAGAGCGGCCCGCGGACTTGTCGCCCATCCCGGTGTCGTGGCCCAACCGGACGTTACTCTACGGTTGCATGGCCGGCATGCTGGTGCTCGGAGTTTTTCCCGGCGTGCTGGTGAACGCCGCCATCCAGGCGGTCAGCGTGTTTCGGCTGTAAACGGCTCGAGCATCACGGCGGCGAAGCAAAATGGGAAACCGAGGAGCAGCCGGCCGAGCGGATCGTCGAGGAAGAATTGCGCTGGCACCGCCGGCGCGAAGCGGACCTTGAACCAACGGCGCAAGACGGATGCGACGAAGGTGCAAATCGCGGCTCAGTTACGACGGGAGGCGGTACAGACCTTGAAACGGTGTTGGCCCAACGCCTCGCACCCGTTTCAAAAACGCGTTACAGCAGGCGCATCCCGAACTCCTGGCCGCCATTCCCGCCCAGATCTGGTCGGGGGGACTGGGTGGCCGACGTGCAACCCGTCGGCTCGGGCGAACCGGCCTTGAATACCTGGCCGCTTACGTGTATCGCACCGCGTTCAGCGCCGAGAAAATCCTCACCGACTACGGCCAACACCTCACCTTCGCGTACCGCGACAACACCGGCCAGCGCCAGACCGCCACCCTCACGCCGGAGGCCTTCCTGGACCGCTTCCTCCAGCACGTGCTGCCCCGCGACCTGCAACGCGTGCAGTACTTCGGCTGGCTCAGCCCGGCGGCCAAGACCCGCTTCGAGCGCATCGCCGCCCTACTCGACTGGACGGCCCCCGCCCTGGAACCTACGCCCCCGCGCCCGGCCCGGGAATGTCCGTATTGCCACCAGCCGATGATGCACCTGCGTTGGCTGCCGCGCGCGCCGCCGTTCGACACCTCATGACCGCCTTGCGCTCAGGATCACTCATTCCCTCGCTGCGAAGCCCACGCCCAACGAAACGTCGTTCCTGTGGTGAACGTCCCCGGTGTCGTCCGTCCCGGTGCCGCGGGGGCACCCAGCACCCGGAACCCAGCTTGGAAGAACCTCCGAACCCCACCGGGGGCAACCCACCCCCCCTGTCACCCGCCGGACGGCAGCCGCGCGCCCGCTTTGCCCCCCGATCCCCGCGACCCTTATGGCGCCCCACCGGCTAAAAGTAAAAGACAAGCCTCCGAGCCGTTCGCCGGGCTCGTTCAACCCCTGATAGCTTTGGCGCTCCGCGCACGGCCACCCCGCCCTTCCATTTCAAGCCCCAACCGCGCGCGCTCCGGCCAAAGCTATCTTTCTTCGTTAGGCTTCGGAGTTCCACAAGTTTTTTGGAATTGCCTTCCAAGGAGAAATTGGGCAAGAGCCCAGCCAACCAGTAATATAACTGCTGGAACGGCGATAGTGCCAGCAACGACAACTTCGATTGGTTGGTGGAAACTATGTTGGTAGGAGCCGCAGTGCATGACAGTCATCCGCGGATCGCTGGATTTGAGACCAACGAATCCGTAGCTCCCACCAGGACCCTTGATAGTCCAGTTGTGTTCGATCTGCCTGGCTTTCCAGATGCGCAGCGCTCCGATTATTGCGAACGCGCATGCATGACTGATTGGCGAGCCACAAAGACCGCACCATCATCAATTTCATCGCGCCTCCGCCAAAATCGGCCGTCCCGCAGCCACCATCTGCCAGTCCCGCAGGGACGCCCGACAATAGCCCTCCGTTTCAACGGTGGGTTGGCGTGCGCCAAAGAAAATCGAGTCCCAGCGGGACGAAAGAAATCCTACCGCACCATTTCCGCCAGGCCCGAGCATTCATCCGTGGTTTTCTTCCTGCAGAGACACCGTCTGAGCAGCTCAAGGAAACAACGGTTCCATGGTGCTGCCAATAGAAGGGCCGCCGATGCGGATGCATTACGGCTTTAATGTAGAGGGTATCGCCACGCACGCTGTAAACGATGGCGTAAGGGAAGCGATCGAAGTTGAGCTTGCGATTGTCTCCGCGGATTTTGCGCCAGCGCTCCGGTTCGGCCACGATGCGGCGCAAGGTCCGTTCGAATTCATCCAGGAAGTCATCGCCGAGGCCCGGCTGCCGTTGTTCATACCACAGTGCCGCGCCTTCCAGTTCCTGCTCGGCTTCAGGATGGCTGACGACGTGCATTGAGCTTGGCACGAATATTCCGGATGGTTTCTTCCAAGGGGCGGCATTGGACCTGGCCTTCCTCAATCTCGCGGGAGCGCCGGTCAATCACTTCGTTCCACTGCGTTTCGGCGTCAGCGTCCACCGTGCCGTCAAGGCTGGCGATGAGTTGGTGGGCCAGGTACGCCCGGTCCTGTTCCGGCAACGCCAGCATCTCGGCCACCTTTTCTACGGTTATGCTCATGCGCGAATAATATCGCCTTTGCCGCCAGAATGACAAGGGCCGCCCTCGGCGGTTTCTGGCAGTTACGCCGGAAGCTGAGAAGGTAGGCTGCGACGCCCTGACTTCCCCCCTGAGCGCATCCATCAACCCAAAGTCGGGCAACGGGAATTTTTGGTCTTGCCGTAACGATTCACTGGGAAAGGGGAGCGCGCCCGCCCCGGGCGCCGTGGTTGGCGCCTCGCCAACCACTTTCGAGCAGCCCGATTATCGTGCTAATCCGTATCTATGCAATTGCGGTAAGGCGGAACTGCCGTTCCACCATGCGACTGAGGCGCTTTTGCATAAGCGGGATAACATAGTAGCTTGGAGCCTGTTTGAAAAATGGTAGCAGCCGACGTAAGGAGGCTCATTCTTGTCGAACGCAGCACGGTTTTCCAAAATAAAATGAGCCTCCTCACCTCGGCTGCTACAGATCGGATGGAGTTTAATACAGGATCTGGGGTGTGACCAATGGCGTGTGCCAAATAGACGGTCCACGGTGTCATTCGGTCCGAGGGCAATACCCGCAATTTGATAGTACCGCGCGTCCCGTTTGTCTCGGAGGGCCCCGGGACATTAGCCACGTCGCAGAACGTCCGGCAATACTAAGAGCCTGTTTTAAAATTTGGCGTGGTCCTGTTTTCGCGGAAAAGGCCGGCTGGCGAGGCGCGACGAAGGAGCATACCCGCAGCGGTCTGTGACTGAGGAGCAACGAAGCCAGCCGGCCTTTTCAGTGAAAACCCGCAGGGCGGCGGGTCTTTTGAACGTGGGCTTCGTTGGCTCGATCCGTACAGCCCACTGCGGGGATGCGCGGACCTCGCCGCCTCGCCCCCGTCCAAAATCCCTCGCCGCAGAACCTTGCCCCATTTTAAAACAGGCTCTTAGCCGTGACTATGCAGTAGGACAGGCGTCTCGCCTGTCCCGAACGAGTGCAAACCAACAACTTGTATCACGGCGCCGTGAGTCTTTTTCTATGTCACCAAACGGTAAGGATGTCTTGGGCTATTAGAGACAGGCGAGACGCCTGTCCTACCACGCCGAACCGCGTCATCGCTGCTCCAGCTACTGAATGGATACGGCTTAGGCAACCTGGGGCATTGCCGTCGGTTTTACCTGGTCAATCGCGCTCGGATAAACCGACACATTGTCGGTTTATCCGGAAAGAGATGCGCACGCAGGTCAATCCGGTCTGCCTCCGTTGTGCTTGCGCTTACGCAACTAATGTCTTGACCCATGCAGTAAAACCCAATTTATTGGAACCATGAAAAGCAACGGTCACCAACGTTAACGGAAGGTTTCGGATAAACCAACGATTTGCAGTTTATTAACACTGTTAGCCCAAATAGTATGCCTCTCGCGAAAGAAGAGCTTTGTCAGAAGATTTAGTCAGGCATTTGAGGGGGTGACGCTTGGCAATGGTATCGGGTTGTTCGAGGCAGACGGTGTTGACGAGTATGTTGACGAGGCGACTCTCAAAGCGTATCGAGAGAAGGATGAAAAGGAAGACTGGCAGCGCATTCCACTGGAGCGTCTACGTGGAGAGGGGCTTTGTTTCACCGATGCCGAAGGGGACAGAGTTTCGTTGCCTCGGTCATGATCGCGGTGGTCCAGAAGGGCGTGGATGCGCCGGTCTTCATGCTGAAGGATCAGCCCCGGGACTTATTCGCTCTCTCACGCCCGCAAATAGAAGCGGTGCGCGAGTTCTTGCTGCTCATCAGGCACGATCCAGAGCATGGTCTAGATCGAACGGAGATTGAGAGCGCATTATCGGAACCATGGAGATGACAGACTTGACCCGAAGAGCCAACCAGACGCTGGAGGCAACAGCCGCTGAGTCAGGCATTATGACCGTCACTGGCAACACAACACCATCGGATTCGATCACACCGCTCGCCAGCGGCTGTGCCTGCACTGATCGTTGGCCGGAGAGGTATTCGACCCTTTGAGCCATGTTCCTTGTCGAGAAACTGCGAGACGAGACACTTCCGGATGTCGAGGCATCCCTGGAGGTTCTTGTCCGGGAGATTTACGGCAGGCGTCCTGAGTGGCTGGAGTATGATTTGCGTGGGAGCTACCGGTTTCAGGGTCGAGAATTCATTATGATGTTCTGTCCGGCAGGTAGCGTGCATTCCCACCTCACCCTTCGAGCTTTGACCGGAGACGGAATCAGCCGCGACATTTTGCAGTTGGGGACGAAAGAAGGTCGTCGACTGGCCTGGTTGATTCGTCAGGGCAAGCAGTCGGAATATGATCCAGCCGAGGTCGAAGAGAACGGCCAACCAGGCGCGTCAGGCAACCGCCGCCCCGCGCCTCGACATTGACCTTTGCCGGTGATATGAACGCCATCATTACCAAGCGTAGAGCCCGCTTCCGGCGGCGGTGCCTGCGCTGGTCGTTGTGCCGAAAATGATTGCATCATGACGTCGCGGGAGTTCTATCAGCTTTTGGATCGCTGCCTTGAGCCAGGAGTGCAGCCGGTTAGGGCTGTCTCGGAAGCGTGGCACCGTATCGCTATGGTATGCGACTCTTCCCCAGCGGCACTTTCTTCTACGAGGTTTCCAAAGGTCCGAAGAGTCCGTTCATCCCGTATCTCGGTGGACGGTTCAAGGTCGACTGTGATCTTGCGCCTTCTGCGGATCACAAGCTGCGGGGGTTGCAGACGGCGATTTCGTACATGGAGTTCTTCTCCGATGATGATTTGATGGCCATGCAGCAGCTACGGGATCGAGGACCTGCGTAAGATCATCGGCCAGAAGCCACCCGAGGTGCTCGACCAGTTGATGCTCGAAAGCCATACGCCCTTGTTCCGCTGGAGATTGGTTCGCAGTTTAGGAGGCATCAGGTTTTCAAGCTGCCGTACCTGGATGCCGAGGACGTCTCAGCATCGGGGGCAATTCCTCGCATCACGTATGGAGCACACCCTGATTGAGGTGCGGGAGAGACCGGTATTCTTCATGCGAGTCGAGAACGGCCAACCAGCGGGTGGAGCGAACGGGGACCAGCCGATTCGCTCGGGGGCAAATTCAACGTCGTCGGAGGCTGGTCCCCGTCGCTCACCCTGATCGTTAGCCCAATTCGTGCGTCATGGACAAAGAGACGACCATTTGTTTTATCGGGCTCGTTGCCTCGGTGTATCTGTGGTTTTCGGCGATTCTTGTTCGGGGCATCTGGATACAGCGATACGTCGTGCGCAATGGCCAGCGAGCAGCGCCCTTCGCCCTGACACTTTTCACAGGATGGGGCGTGCTGATTGACTATCGCAGAGCGCGCCGCATTGCAGCGCAGCAGCACCATACACCTTGGTTTTTGCGGTGCTTCGCGTGGCTTGCCGGGCTTGGTATGGTTGGCTTTATCAGCACGATGGGATACGTTTGTGTCACTGCATTCCTGTGATGATGATTTGGGCTAACAAGTCGGTGGAGACGAACCGCCGCCCCGCTTCTCCGTTCAACGCTGGGCGGCAATTCGAGAGTGCCTCGTGCGCTCCACCGTCCCTGTCGGCGGCGGTCGCTCACCTCTGGCGTTAGCACCAGACGCCCTCATGACGCCGAAGCGCAAAAAGCTGTGGATTGGGTTGGGACTCTATGCCGTCCTCTGGACCGTTACCGGCGTTTTGGGGCTTCCACAGATTGACCGTGCTTTTGATCGGGAGTTTGCATCCGGTTCACCCGATGCCTTCGCGACAGACGAGCATCCAGCGCGCAACGTGCCAGCTTCCAGGGTTCCCTACGTGCGAGTCACAGACCCGAGCAAGCATTCACTCCCCGACATTCCCTTCCGCAGCCGCTCGACTGGATTTCCCATCGCTCCATTCCTGGTCATCGATGAGGCTTGTGTTGCTGAGGCACCGCTTGCAGCCTTTTCCGGTCGGCGCATGGTTTTCTGGTTCTTTGGTTACACTCGATGGTTTCCTTTGAAAGTATGGTGGGTGTCGTGATTTGTGCTAACAAGTCGGTGGAGACGAACCGCCGCCCCGCTTCTCCGTTCAACGCTGGGCGGCAGTTCGGGAGTGCCTCGTGCGCTCCACCGTCACTGTCGGCGGCGGTCGCTCACCTCTGTCGTTCGGCCAAATGAGACAGCTTTTGCCATTGTTGATAACTCTGATGCCGATGCTCGGCAAGAGCGAGCAAGCCGCCGGGCAAATGCCAGATGATTCAGTCCTTCATTTCAAGTTCGAAGTGTACAGCGGCAGAAGGCGGTGCCCTATATCGCACGCCCGGCTTTCGGACGAACTATGACAACCACGTTTTCGCGCTGAAAGTCGATTCCAATGATCGGGTATGGGTTGGTACTGCCGAGCGGTTTAGGAGTGTATGACGGGAAACAATGGACACACAGAACGTTTCAAAACAGCATGCCTGCGGGACTCCGTCTGACTCTCGGATTGATTGCGGGAACCACGTGCGGTCCGTCGCATATCGAGGAAGGGCCACAGGGGACAGTCTGGCTCGGCGGTAATTTCGGAGTCTGGCGGTTTCGCGGGGGCACGTACGAGGAGCTGAGCTCGAAAATTGCAGGGATGAACAGCATGGCCGCCGATAGTGATGGCAGTCTCTGGGTCGTTGATCGGTTTCGTGTTTTTAGGTATGACGGCAAGAGTTGGAGCCAGGTCTTGTGTCCCTATATTGGCAAGCCTGCGAGCTTTGAGGCTTCCGGTTTCCGGGGAATCGTCATCGAAACCAACGGATTTGTCTGGATTGGCGCTACTGCTTACCACGAGATGGAAGCTCCATTGGAGCATAAGGGCCTCATTTGGATAGTGGATCAGGACCGCAAGCAGCGAGCGGGTGGACCTCCCATGGCGCCGCTATTCGCGTTCGATGGAAATCGCTGGCGGGCTTTTGGCCCGGAGGAAGGACTGGACGCCTTTTACAAAGGAAGGCAAGGGAGTGCGGACCGAGGCACTCCGAGAGGGTGGGCTGCTCCGCGTCTGAACCAAGCAGGCCAGTTGACAGTCGCGACGCCAAATGGTCAGTACCGGCGGGAGGGCGAGTCCTGGAAGCCGGTCGAGGCAGCTGATCTGTCCTTGGGCCAGAGATGGAAGCTTCAGATGCACGGTCGATTCGGAGATTACGGAGAATTGCTTTATCGGGACGGGGATCGGCTTGTAACGGTCCAGCCGATCAGTGATCGAACCGGCGAGGTATTGGATCTGAGATCGGACACCTTCGCCTCGCTGCACCTTGCCGAAGACCCGGCCAGAAATTGTGTCTGGCTCGGAACATGGCATGGACTTTATCGGATTTGGGAGGATGGTGCGAAGAACAGATGAACGAAGGATGATGAGGCCGAACCAAGCGACGGACCGAATGAGGAGGAGCGCCGGGCAGCCGCTTGCTCCAATCGAGCGTCTGTGGCGCGCTCCTCCTCATCGGTCATCTTGATCGTTCGGCATAAAGCTATGTCCACCGCCACAAAGTGGAAACTGATCGCAATCATCGGCTGGATAATTGCGGTCGCGCTACTCGGTCTTGCGGGTTTGAGGACAGTGGAATCTCGCACAGGAGGTGGTTCTGCGATTGACTCGCCGGACGGGACGAGCACGGCTTGGCTAGACTCGTATCGGAAAATCGGGCCACTTGTTCGTGATACGAACGTGTGGATAGATGTTTGCATTCAGCCCAAGGGGATTTCCGGCGTTGCCAATTCCAGGTATTTGAGGTTTTCATGTCCCGATGCAGACATTGGGGATGAGATGTATGCTCGGAACCATGACGGAGCCATTTCTTGGAGTTCCGATTCCAGGACGGTTCGCGTGATTCTGCCCAGGAAGGAGATCGTGATTACCAAATGAGCACAAAGCCGAACAATCGCTGCAGGCAACAGCCGCTGCGCCGGGCAGTTGACCGGTTTATGAAACTTGAACATCATCATTGCAGGCCACGCCCGCTTTCGGCGGCTGTGCCTGAGCTCATCTCTGAGGTGAGCGATCAACCAATTTTTCATTTTTTCTTCGCGGCTTTAGCGCCCTTTTGCTGGCGGCGGGTGTAGGGGTTTTTGCCTAACTCAATCTGATCGAACAACGCCACGATCGGGCTGCCGTGGCGACGCAGCGCTGCCTCATAACGCGCCTCGTCATAGACCTCGTGGCGCTGCCAGCAGCACCAGAGGATTCGCTGCCATTTGTAGGCCAGCGCCCGGATCGCGACGTGATGGCTGGCCCCCGCCTCGCGCGGTTGTAAGTAGTAGGCCGCGGCCCAGCGACTGAACAGGATCGAGCTGCCGGCATACTCGTGAAAGCTCTGCCGGCAAAACTTCGGACAGAGATAGCGCCGATGGACGTGTCGCTTGTTGCCACTCTCTTTGGTGACCGGGGCGATGCCACTGTAGCACTGGAGACTGACGACCGTGGGAAAACGCTCGCGCTGGCTGCCCACCGTGGCCAACAACCGGGGCGCCAACACCGAGCCGGCTCCGGGCAGGTTCTTGAAGATGACGTAATCGGGGTGCGCCACAAAGCGCTCCTTGATCTGCTGATCGTAGGTGTCAATGGCGGCGACGACCAGTTGGAGTTGGCGACAAATCAATTGCACGCGCAAGGCGTAGGTTTCCACCAGGGCCGATTCCTCGGTGAGAGCAATCGCCTGCCTAATACATTGGAGCCGCTGGTCCAGCCGGGAAGCGCTGTGGGAATTGTGCTGGCGATAGAATTGTTTGAGGGTGGCTGGCTTGACCTTTTTGATCGCCGCCAGCGTGGGCCATTTCAACAACAAATCGGTGGCCAGCGGCCGCCACAGTTCCTCGCCGCACAGCGTCAACGCCTGCGGAAAATAAGCCTTTAAGAGGGCTTGCAAGCGGTTGGTCAACTCGGTGCGTTCGTCCACCACCGCGCGGCGGTGGGTGACGGTTTGTTGGAGGTGGCGAGTGGCGCTGTCCTCGGGCATGCCACACGGTCAGCTTGTCGTGGTGAGTCAGCAGCAGTTCAGCTAAATAATAGGCGTCCTGGGTGTCGTCCTTGGCGCGGCTGGTGACGAAGGCTTCCCGGAAATTTTTCAACGTCATCGGGTTGATGGCGTAGAGGGTAATCCAGGCATAGCCTTCCAGGAAGGCCAGGAGGTTGGCGGCGGGTTGTTCCACGCAGATCGCCACCCGGCCCTGGGGATGTTGCTGGCGCAGTTGGGCCAGCCAGTCGTGGAGGGCCTCGGGACTGGTGCCGATGGTTTGGTTGGCACGCTGGTGGGTGCGCACGTCAATCGTGTGGAGATCGGCGGTGGCATCGGAGCGGTCCAGGCCGATGACCAGGTCATACGGATAATCTTGCTTCATCGTCGAATCATTCATGGTTTATAGTTGGGTGGTTTTCCCGCAGGCTTGACCCGGCGACGGTAATATAGAAGAGTTCTGACTGCAAGCGCGAACGCCCTCTGAGAAGTCGTTAGAGGGTGCAAGCCCGCCCCGTGGGCCGGTCGATAAAGCTCAAAGTCGTCCAGGCGACTGGTCGTTCGCAGACCTGGCCCACAGAGGCGAGAAAACCGGGATACCCTACGGCACCGATGCAACGAATGCGAATAAGTAAATGTCATCATCAACAGTTCGGCGGCGCAGTTATTGACCGGCGGCTGCGGCGGAGCAACGCGGAGCGCGCCTGGCCACCGGTGAATAACTGCGGATAACCTATATTGATCGTTATGCGGCATGCGTACATTCCCAACAATGAGAGTTTGGTTGCCAGTCATAGTCGGTTTTGTCTTAGGCTTGTTTTTTGCATTGCCTGTTTTGAGCCGAGGTGTAGGTGATTGGTTTGAGGGCCATCCAATGACGAATCAGATTTATGAAGTGTTGCATTTTCCAGCTATTATTTTGGCGTATCTCTTCGGGTTTATGTCCAACCCAAGCGAGATTGGCGCGGTTGGCGATGCTTTACCATATACTGTCATCATTCAGTGGCTCTTGGTTGGCTTTGTTATCAGCGCGATTGTCTATTGGAGGCAGTGCCGCCGTGAACATGCAAAAGACCTCGCCTAACAAGCGGATTCACACGAACCGCCGCCCCGCGTTTCAGTTTCGATGCGCCGGGTTCTTCGCACACTGGATTCGCTGCCAGTGGCCGTTTCCGGCGGCGGTCGGTGATCCTTGGCGTTAGTTGTGACATGAAGTCGCATTCATCACTGCTGAGCATGGGCAACCTGACTCAGCCCTGCCTTTCGCGGCAGGTATTCCAGGGGAGCATGCGTTGGGCGGGCGGCCGCAAGGCTACTGTCCAGGGTGTGAAGCCTTCCCGACAATGTAGCCAGCCTGGGAGCCTCAATCCGGGTGCGGCGCTAGAATTGGATGGTAGGGTCAACCCACGTGAACACTCGCAAGCATCGTCAGAGGAACGAGCCAGACGAGGCTGTTTTAAGGCTTCGATCAGAAAATAGCCATGAAGAAGGCCCCAACTGTTTATGCCCTGCTGTTTATTAATCTAGGCATTTTCGTAGCTACGGTTACTTTCTTGCCAAGACGGGGATCATGGGGTTCCAGCGGGCCGCTCAGTTACTTCCTCAATTCTCGTGCTCGTTGGGATATCGCATGGGGCGTCCTCGTTGCGGGCATTATCCTTTCTATCGGCATCATCTTTTTACTTTACGCTAAAGGCGCATTTGAACAGAAACCAAAGAAGATTGAACAAGCCGTCGATCCTAACGCCTGACCCGCCCCGAGACGGAAGCGTCATGACAACTCAACCCTTACCCCAGCAGTCGGAGCGCGTCCTCGGTCAGGCGTAGGATGACTCCAACGTTCGTGGTGACATGAAGTCGCATTCATCACTGCTAACGCCGATCACCTTTGCCTCTGGAAACTTCGCAGTCCCTGGTTCGAAGACGGGGAAAAGGGAGATCGGGTCTTACTTTTTGGGGGGGTCGTGCAGGATTTCAAACTTGCTGGTTCCGCGGCTGGTGAAATGGATAATAATGCCTCTCTGAGCGTTGCCTTCGCTGATGGCCGTCTTGAATTGGCCGGGCGTGCGCACGGTTTGGCGGTTTACTTCCGTGATGATGTCGCCGGGGCGAATGCCTTTGCGCGCTGCTTCACTGTCGGTTTCCACTTCGGTGACAATCACGCCGCGTTTCGTGGTAACACCAAATTGCCGTGCAATTTCCGGGGTGAGCATTTTGACCGTGGCGCCGAAACGGCTGGCCGTTTCCTGCCAGCTCACTTTTCCCCTCCCGCTTGGCGAGGACGGGCATGGTCGGGTCCGGCCACGCCCCGGTTTTCACCTTAACTTCGAGGTTTTCTCCCCCGCGATGGACCGACAGCGCAATTTCCTGGCCCACCGGTTTGTTGCGGATGGCGTTGCGGAGCTGTTGGGGGGTAGCCACCGGCTCCCGGTCCACGGCGGTGATGATGTCCGCTGCCTGCAATGTGGATTGGGCGGCCGGGCCGTCCAACATGATTTCCGTGACCACGACTCCATCGCTGACATCCGGCACCAGTTCACGCAGTTCGGCATCGTCGTGAAGCGCGCTGATTTTCACCCCAAGGTAGGGCCGAACAAATTTGCCGTCCCGGATAAGTTGATCGGCGACCAAGCGGGCCAGATTGATGGGAATGGCAAAACCGATTCCGGTGCGCAGGCCCCGGATGAGCGTATTGATCCCGATCACTTCGCCGGCAATGTTCACCAACGGACCGCCACTGTTGCCGGGATTGATGTTGGCATCGGTCTGAAGAAAGTCCTGGTCCATGCTGGGATCGTTGATCACTCGCGTCCGGCCTTTGGCGCTGACATGGCCGAAGGTAACGCTGTAATCCAGTTCGTAGGGTGCGCCGATGGCGATGGCGAATTCGCCGACACGGATTTTGTCGGAGTCGCCGAGTTTGGCGACGGCCAACGGACTGTTCTTAGGATCAATTTTCAGGACCGCCACGTCGGATAGGGCATCCACTCCACGCACTTGGGCTTCAAACTCCGAGCCATCCTGCAACACCACCAGAATCTTCTCCGCCCCCTCGACAACGTGGCGATTGGTCAGGATATAACCTTCTTTGCGGATCACCACACCGGAGCCCTGCCCGTTGAAGATCGGTGGATGCCCGGGCGGTAATTTCTGGCCATCCTCCTTTTGTTTTTGTTTGTCCCACTGTTCCTCAAGGTGCTTGCGAAATTCGCGGGGAACCAGGTCCCAAAATGGCGAACTCTCGTCATCCAGGTTCAGCAAGAGTCGGTCGCTGGGCCACTTTAATGACTACGACGGCGGGCGACACTTGTTCAGCGACGTCGGCAAAGGCCTGGTTCAATTGCCGGGCCAGATCCAAAGGCGACGGGGCTTCCGCGGCGGGCGCGGGCGGCGCCGGGCTCAACCAGAGCGCGGCGAGAACGAGGGGACGGATAAGTTGCGCAATACGGACTGTTTTCATATCGATCAGGTCAAAGCTTTGGTTACCACTGCCCACAGCAGGATGCCAACGCGAGTTCGCTTATCCTAGCATTTCACGCCGGTAAAGCCAAATCGATGGGGCAACGCGGCACGGGCATACCGAGATTCGGTCGGCGCGCTTGAGCTTCGCCCGTCGATCCGGCACGAATATCGGTGTTCCTTGAGAAATCGTCTCCCGTTGCCTGAGCCGTCACTATTCAGTAGGAAAGGCGAGACGCCTGTCCTACCACGCCGCCTCCCCTTTATCGCAGCACCAGCCACTGTATGGATACGGCCCAGCAAATCAAGCCCGGCGATCCTTAAGTGTTACAACGACCCCGGCTGGAGCTTGCCGACCTGGATACCTGGAGCCGCGCCTTCCGTTGATTGCCCGGATTGACTTAATTTCCTTCGCCCGATAATTTCGGGCGGCACTGAATTATCGAACCAATCACATGCTCGACGTTATCGACAAATTGCTGACCCTGCAGGAGCGCGACCGCAACATCGTTCAGCTCGGTGAAGAATTGCGCCGCATCCCTCCAGAACGGAACGATTTGCAGTTCAAGGTTGAAGCCGCCCAACAAACACTCGAAGCCGGCAAACTCCACCTCAAACAGATCGAATCCGACCGGAAGAGACTCGAACTGGAAGTGGAGCAAAAACAACAGTTGATCGAAAAATATTCCCTGCAACAGTATCAAACCAAGAAGAACGAAGAATACCGGGCCTTGGAGCATGAGATTGCAAATTGCAAAAAAGACATCCATCGCCTGGAAGATCAAGAACTCGAATTGATGGAAAAGGCGGAAGCGGGGCAAAAACAAGCCGCTGAAGCCGCCAAGGAAGCTCAAACAGTCAAGAAGACTGTGGACGACCGTTTGGCCGATCTGGCGAAACGGGAACAGGAGTTGGAGGATCAACTTGCCAAGCTGGAAACGGGCCGCGATGACCTGGCAGCGGCCGTTGCGCCCGAAGTGCTCTCGCGCTACGAACGCCTCTTCAAGAATAAAGGCGGCTCCGTGGTCGTCGGCGTCCACCGGGGCGTGTGCGGCGGCTGCCACATGCAGCTCAGCCGACAAATCGTGGTCAATTGCCAGGCCGAACAGGAAATTGTCACTTGTGTCAATTGTGGCCGATTGCTGTATTACACCCGGGATATGGATGTTGCGTTGATGGAATAGTTGGAGCCTGATCCAAGAACAGACTTCCGAAAAACTTGTGGGAACTTCTGCGGGTTCCGATTCAACTCCAATCACGTCTTGTAAAACGGCGACTGGCCTTGTAGCTTCTAAATGGATTTTGGAAGAGCGGAGAATCGCCTCGAGTGCAAACTCGGGGAGGAAAGTCCGAACTCCACAGGGCGCGATGCCGTGTAACCCGGTTCGGTCGCAAGGCCGGGTGTGGGATATACACGGGAGAAACGGTTGAAGCCGTTTCGACGGACAGTGCCACAGAAAACGAACCGCCGGTTGGGGAGTCCTCCGGGTAACCGGGTGACTGCCGTACCCGCAATCGGTAAGGGTGAAAAGGTGGGGTAAGAGCCCACCGCTCCAAGAGCAATCGCGGAGGCACGGAAAACCCCATCGGGAGCAAGGCCAAATAGGGGACCTCGGAGCGGCCCGCTCCAGCCGCGCTCACGCGCGGCAGGTTCCGGGTACTGGCTGCACAGACAAATGATTCTCTCCCTGGCGCTTGTTTGGGCCAGGCAGACAGAATTCGGCTTACAGCTCTTCCAAAATCCCCAAATCCAACTCGGCCGTGGTTTCCGAACTGGCCAAAGGTTCGACAAATCCTGGCTGGTCGTCTTTCGGGCTGTTCACGCGCGAGCTGACCGGGTACCCGGTCATTTGCGCTGCTGGAAATGGACCCCACAATGGCGGCAAAACGTCGGCGTTGGCGCCTTCGAGGTCGAGCCAAGTCCGACAACCCTCCGGTGACAGCATGACGGGCATCCGGTCATGCACTGGTCGCAGGACTTCATTGGCGGAGGTGGTCAGGATTGTGAACGTCGCCAGTTCCCGGCCTTCCGATCCGTGCCAACGGTCCCACAATCCCGCAAACGCAAATGGCGCCTTGGTACGCAACCGGAAATAGAAAGGTTGCTTGGAACGTCCGGACTTTTGCCATTCGTAGAATCCATCGGCCAGCACCAGGCACCGGCGGTGGGTCAGCAGTTTTTTGAACGCGGGCTTTTCCGCAATGGTTTCCGTCCGCGCATTAATCATTCGATGGCCAATCTTTTCGTCCTTGGCCCAAAACGGCACCAAGCCCCAGCGCATCGACTTAAGGTGTTGCCCCGCGATAATGACCGGAGCTTCCTGCGACGGCGCAAGGTTGTAACGGGGTCGGAGCAAGCGATCATCCCCATCGAAATCCAGGAGCTGTTTGATTTCGTCGGGCTTGCAGGTTTGCGTGTATCGGCCGCACATCGAACGAGTAATTGTTTGCGTAAACTTGGAATCAATTTGCAGTCACACCAGAATTTCCACATCATCCTTCTTCAGCGACATCATTCAGATAGCAAGAGGGTCCGCCCACCACCAACATTTACAGAATGGTCATTACTTTGAAAACCAAGCTACCAGTTGTTCACGTAACCGATGGAAGCAAGGATCGTTACAGTGGCGAAGACTGATCTTCTCAGCGATTCGCTGATACAAGGCGGAAGACCGAGGGCGACGGATCAATCGGAGCGCGGATTCCAGAGCTTCTTTGGGACGACTGGGCTTCTGATTGGTTTGAAACGTGAAGCCACTTTTCGAAAGCCATTCCCGGATACCCTCGCCCGCCGGCCAACCGATCACCTCCTCGATGGCGTTATCCGAACCCCACATCCAGATATCTAACTCCGGTTCAATCACAATGGCTTTGGCGCGACTGTTCCAAACGGGTCGCAGTCGCGCGTCGAGTTCAGTTTCCAACGCACGTGCGTCGTCCGATTCAGAGCCACTTCCTTCGAAATCCAGCAAGAGCAACGCGTGGGAGAACCGCCGATGCTCTAATGCCAACAGCTCGGGACCTGATTTCCTAACGCCGCCGTCTCGCCCAGGATGTACACGAAACTCAAACTCCACCGGGTGGATCGCCAAGGCTTCCGGTCGCCCCAATGCCCCGGTCAGTGCGAATTGGGCGTTCTTGTCGGCAACCAAAAAGATGAGATCCTTCATGGCCCAACATTAGCTGAGAATTCCTGAGGCAAACAGAACTCCCAAATCCGGTTCGCCCTGCTTCCAATCTCGCAGCGCCGGATGTTTGTCGCCGGAAACGATGTCGGTGGCGCCCGCGGAATCTTTTGCGAAACACAAAACGTCTCCAGGCTCCAAAAGGTTCAATGCAACCGGGCTGTGCGTGGCCACCAAAATCTGGCTTTGGTAAACGGAGGCAAGGGACTGGAGGACCGTTTCGATGGCCCGCGGATGAATGCCGTTTTCGGGTTCTTCGATCAAGAATGTGCCGGCGAGATTGGGAAGATAAGCGGGAATCGTCAGGGTTAGCAAACGCAGGGTTCCGTCAGAGGTTAGCCAGGAAGGCACCTTGGCTCCGTTTGCATATTCGATCACCAAATAACGGTGTCGATCCTCTGGTCGTTCAATCGTATCAATGTCCTGAATGTCCTCGAGAGCGGTGCGCACGTGATCCAGCCAAGCTCGAAACCGTTGTTGATCCTTTCGCAACTCAGCGATGACCCAAGGCAAATTCGAACCGTCAGTCTGAAAACGGCGGCCTAATCCTGGCGCGCTGGGTTGGCGAATCACTTGGCTGTTAAGTACAAAAGTTTGCACTCCTTTTTCCAACAGATTGCGAAACCAAGTGCTCACGGGGAAGCTCTCTGTGTCGGATGGAAGATTCGCCAAGGCTGATCGCCCCCGCCCCCCCTTGTAGGACGGTTTGTACGATTGTTTCCCCTCGGTGTAGTAATTATCGTTGCCGCCAGGAGTTTTGGTGATGGCCGCTTTCATTGTCTTTTT
Source organism: uncultured Verrucomicrobiae bacterium (assembly GCA_963788655.1). Lineage (GTDB taxonomy): Bacteria > Verrucomicrobiota > Verrucomicrobiia > Limisphaerales > JAFGQR01 > JAFGQR01. The sequence goes on from CAWBHS010000027.1 coordinate 29,440, forward strand.
CGCGCGGCATAAGATTGAGGGCGTATCAGCTCGAAGTTCTGGAAACATTTCCCGTTGAATCGGCGTCGTATTCAGCATCGGCTCCATCAGCCATAGCGTTTCGTGATCCAGACCGATTTCATTGCTTGCTTTGTCCAAGCCCACTTCGACTTCGTAACGCAGCTTGGTAAAACGCTGTTTGTCTGCCGCCATGGATTTTCGAATGTCGGACGGGATCTCTGCTTCGACGGCCAGTTGAAACGAGCGGCCCTGCCCCATCCACACCAGATTCTCGAAATTGCTGCTGCGGGCCTGAACCGTGCTTAACACATCCCCTCGATTTCGCGTCAGATCGCTCAGGAATCCAACAACATCGAGGAACGTCGTCTTGCCACTGGCATTGGGACCCACCAAAGCCCGGAAAGGACCAATGGTCTGGTCGATCGATTTCAAACACCGGAACCTGCGGCTCTGGAGGCGCGTAAACATATTAAATTCTGGATGGATGGCTGAAGCCAATGATTCTCAGTGGAATTACACCGTTGCTGGCGGAAGGGGGGGGATTCGAACCCCCGAACGAGTTACCCCGTCTCCTGATTTCGAGTCAGGTACAATCAACCACTCTGCCACCCTTCCATTGCGCTGGTTTATCCGGTGTTTCCGAACGGCCATCTCGACCGGTTCCGGAATAGTCACGTCAGCCGCAGCCGTCTTCTTAACGCCGCCGCCAAGATTTTCGGCCCGCACCAAACCAGCATCACGGGAGACGCTAACCGCAAATGTCCCCGGCAAGCAACTTGAAATTACGGAAATGGGCCATTTCAGTTGCGGCAATGAAGATTCTTTCCCTATACTTCGTCCATCATGTTACTTGACCGCAATGTTCCCATCCCCTGGATGGGCTTGAATTCAAAGTAATCAACGTGCGAAGTATTGAGCAAAGCAAACAACTGCACCTGCAATTATTCTAAAATTATTCCCATGAACAGTATCAGTCGTCGTCATTTTTTGGAAAAATCTCTCGTCACCGGAGCCGGACTGCTGGCCAGCCCTTATATCCTGCGGGGCGCATCGCCCAATGAAGCCATTGGGGTGGCCATCATCGGGGTCGGGGGACGGGGCAATAACCACATCAGCGAATACCTGGGTGACCGCCGCACCGAAATTCGTTGCATCGTCGATGCGGACGAAAAGATCGCCGCCGCCCGGGCCGCCGCCATCGCCAAGAAACAAGATCGCCCCCCCAAAGTGCTCAGAGATATGCGCGAGGCGTTTGACCTGAAGGACGTGGATGTGATCAGCACGGCCACCCCCAACCATTGGCACGCCTTGACCGGTATTTGGGCCATGCAGGCGGGCAAGGATGCCTACGTGGAAAAGCCGATCTGCCACGACATCGCCGAAGGCACCGCGCTGGTGGCCGCGGCGAAGAAGTACAAGAAGATGTGTCAGGTGGGAACGCAGTGCCGTTCCAATCCGGCCATTCAAAACGCCATGAAATTCCTGCACGACGGTGGGCTGGGCGAAGTAAAGCTGGCGCGCGGGCTTTGCTACAAGCGCCGCAGTTCCATCGGCCCGAAAGGCGATTACCCGATCCCGGCGGAAGTTGATTTCAATTTGTGGTCCGGTCCGGCGCCGTACACCAATCCCAAACTCACCCGCAAACGATTCCATTACGACTGGCACTGGCAACGCCTCTACGGCAACGGCGATTCCGGCAACCAGGGACCGCACCAAACCGACATTGCCCGCTGGGGCCTGGGCGTCAATTCGCATCCGCTCAGCGTGATCACTTACGGCGGCCGGCTGGGTTATCAGGCGGAGCGCAAGGATGACAATTACGTCGATGCCGGCGATACCGCCAACACGGAAATCGCGATTTACGACTACGGCGATAAAACCATGGTGTTCGAAACGCGCGGTCTCTCTGTCGATAAGTCCGCCGACGAGGAAATCAATAAATTGTTCCAGAGCACCAAAGGCAACAAGATTGGCGTCATTTTCTACGGCACCAACGGATATCTGGTGCAGAAGAGCTACGATCACTGCATTGCGTACGACAAGCAGTTCAACGTCATCAAGGAATTCAAAGGCGGTGGGAATCATTTCCGCAATTTCATTGATGCCTGTCTCAGTCGGAAAGCGGCCGACCTGCACGCTGACGCTTGGGAAGGACACCTCTCCGCCGCCCTGGCCCACCTGGCGAACATCTCCTATTACCTGGGGGAAAACCACCATGTGTCACCGGAAGAAGCCAAACGCGTCCTGGACAAAATCAAGAGCCACGACGATAACCTCAAGACCCTCGACCGCACCATCCAGCACCTGAAAGACAACGGAGTGGATCTGGCGAAATATCCGATCTCTCTGGGACCGTTCCTCAAGTTCGATCCGGCGCGCGAAGTCTTCCCGGATTCTCCGGCAGCCACCGCCATGGTGAGCCGGAAGTATCGCGATGGCTTCGTCTGTCCCACGGCGGACAAAGTCTGAACCGCATTTTTTATCCTGGGCGGAGTCGCGATCCCCAAGCACGCGACTCCGCCTGTTTTTTGGGGGGAAACGTGGTGCCGGCAATCCGCCACAGTTTCCCGTGGAGGGCAGACCTTTTTGCCGCCCTTGCTTGGAGCCGCTCCCTTCAATACGATCCCGGCCATGAAACGACTTCTCACGGTGCTCACCATTGTTGCCGCGTTCGCCGGGAACGCGCGCGCGGCCACACCCAATCGTTGGAGAGCGGTCCTCTCACCCGCAGGCAGTGTGCGGCTGGAGCGCGACGGTAAGGAACTGGGCACGATGCGGCCCGGGCTGTTCGAGGTGCCTTGGCGATTCGCGAGCCTCAACGCCGGCAAGCCCGGGGCCGCCGCCAGTGACGGGGTGTATCGCGGCCAGATTAACGCACCCAGCGGCCCATCCGTGGACACGGAGTTGCGCACGACCAGTCAAGCAGCGGGTGGACGGTTCGAATATCGACTGACGCCGCAGCGCGAATTGAAACTAAACAGCCTGAATGTCACGCTGACTCTGCCTTCCGCAGCCTGGACGGGCGGAAAACTTTCCGCGGATGGCAAGGAGATCATGTTCCCGTCGCAGCTCAAGGACATGCAACTGTGGTCCGCACCGACCAAGTCGCTGCAAATTGCCACGCCAGACGGTGCGGCACTACGACTCGATTTTGCCGAACCGGCCCTCGTGCTGGTGCAGGACGACCGCCAGTGGGGCGAAACGTTTTCGGTGCGGATGGAATCGGTGAAGGCTCCGGAAACCTGGCCGGCAGGCCGCACGATGGCATTGACTTTCACGCTGAACGCACCCGACGGCGTGACGATCGAAGAAGACGGACCGGTAACCATTCGCGCCGGCGATGAATGGCTGCCGCTGGAGGCGAGCCTCGATATCGAGCCGGGGTCGGCCCTGGACTTCAGCAGCCTCGTTCCGCGTCATGCACTCGCGGGTCAATTCGGCCGTGTCATTGTCAATTCACAGGGCAAGTTCGCGTTCGAGCGCCGTGCGCAAACTGCTGCGCGCTTCTACGGCGTTAACCTCTGTTTCTCGGCACAATATCTCCCGCACGAACCGGCCGATCGGCTGGCTGAGCGATTGGCCCGCCTCGGCTACAACGCGGTGCGGATTCACCATTACGAAAGCGAACTGGTTGAGCGCGGGCCGGGAAACGCGGGTCAATTGAAACCAGACAAGCTGGACCAGTTCGACTATTTGTTCGCCGCGCTCAAGCGGCACGGCATTTACGTCACCACCGACTTGTTCGTGTCGCGGCCGGTCGCCCTGGCCGACATTTACGACGGCGAGTCGGGCAACATCGGGATGGATGAGTTCAAGATGGCGGTTCATGTCAATGAACGTGCGTTCGAGAACTACCAGACGTTTGCCCGCGCCCTGCTCGGCCATGAGAATCCTTACACCAAACTCCGCTACGCCGATGACCCGGCGCTGGCGTGGCTCAGTCTGGTGAACGAAGATTGCCCCGGCAACTTCATCGCCCGCCTCAAGGGCAAACTCCGTGACGACTGGCAGCGTGCATGGAATCGCTGGCTCGTAGCGCATTATCCCGACCGTACCGAATTGGCCCGCGCGCTCGGCAATCTGCGCGACGGCCAAGACCCAAAGAAAAACACCGTGCCGCTGCAAAACACTTATGGCCGCGAGCCAAGCACCGTCGTGTTCAACGTTTTTCTCGCTGAAGTTGAGCGTGATTTCTTCGAGCGCACGCGCAAATTCCTGCGCGATGAGCTGAACTGCCAGGCGTTGCTGACCGATTGCAACGCCTGGAGCAACCCCGTCCAGATGCAGGCGGTGCGCGGCGCGTTCGATTACGTGGACGACCATTTCTATGTGGACCATCCGCAATTCATCGAGCGCCCGTGGTCGTTGCCGTCGCGCTGTCCCAACACCAGCCCGATTGCCGAGGGCGCGCGCGGCGGACGCGGTTGCGCGTTCACCCGATTGTTTGGCAAACCGTTCACGATCACCGAATTCAACTACGCCTCGCCCGGACGCTTCCGCGGCGTCGGCGGCATCCTCACCGGAGCGCTCGGCGCGTTGCAGGATTGGGACGGGCTGTGGCGATTCGCCTACAGCCACAGCCGTGATAACGTCGCCCGACCCGGGGCGATGAACTACTTCGATGTTGCCAGCGATCCCTTGAACCAGGCGGCCGAGCGCGCGAGCCTCTGCCTGTTTCTCCGTGGCGACATCCAACCAGCCAAACACGCCGTTGCCCTCGTCGCTACCACGGAGGAATTGCTGGGTTCGCCGAAAACCTCCCGTGACAAAACGCCATCGTGGCAAGGTCTGGCGTGGCTCACGCGTGTTGGTTGGGTCATTGGAAAGGACGAAAAACTCAGTCCGGATGTGCTCGCGCTTCCCTTTGCCGATGGCCAAGTCATGAATGGCGACCAAACCATTCTCAAAGCCCTGCAGAGCCGGCGCTGGTTGCCGGAGAATAGTGCCACGCAATTTGGACAGAACCGATTCCAGAGTGAGAACGGCGAAGTCACGATTGACGCTCCGAAAAACATCCTCACCCTCGATACGCCGCTGACCGCCGGCGGCTTTGCGCCCGCTGGACAGAAAATCGAGACGCGCGCTGCGCGCATCGAAGTGCTCGACACGGACGCGACCGTCTGGGTCAGCAGTCTCGACGGCAAGCCCATCGCTACAAGCCAACGGCTGCTGATCACGCACCTCACCGATCTGCAGAACAGCGACACCCGCTATGGCGACCGCGCGCGCCAGGTGCTGCTGGCATGGGGTCATCTGCCACAACTCGTCCGTGCCGGTCGGGCCGTCGTTGCGCTTCACCTCGCCAACGCCAATCGAGCGAAGGTCTATTCCCTCGCCCTCACCGGCAAGCGCCTCGGCGAAGTCGCGACCGACGTCGGCGATGACGGCACATTTTCAATTCCGCTTTCCGTCGCCGCGGATGGCAAAGCCCGAATGCTTTACGAGGTGGAAATTCGCAACTGAATTCGCCGCTGGCCAGCCGCATGAGCTTGGCGCCGGAGCGCATGGGGAAGCGAGCAAAGGCTTCGGAGAGATGCCAGTGGCTAAGAAGAAGCAATCGATGGGGCAGACTACGGCGGGAGGAAAACCGAAGTGTATCCTGCGACCAGCGCAAACTGGTGTTGCTGGCGATCGGAGGTCACGAAATGGTCGAAGCCAAATTCCATTATCGCCACATGCAGCAGGTCGGCGGTGCGAACAGGTTGGGTGAGGCCGTGTTTCCGGGAGAGTTCTGCGACAGCGTCAAACACTTCGTCGTAGTCCACATCGAGAAAACCAAGCTGGCCCGTTTGGAGATGTTGCTCAAAAAACGCCAGACCTGCTTGATACTGCGCCGGCGTCAACAGCGGTTGGCCGGAGACATCGCGCAGCCACGTTTTCCGCCGCACGACATGGAGGATTTCAATCTCGTTGAATCGCGACAACAAAGCCGGCGGTTCGTACTGCTGAAGCAAGGTGAAAGCCGCTGGCGAGTTAGGTTCGGGCCAGTAGAGTTTGAAGAGAAATCCGCTGTCGAAGTACGCCCTCAAAACCGGTCTTCCTTGTCCTGGCCAAGTAATTCCGTGGCGGTGGGGCCTTGCGCTGGGCCGTTCGGGAAATGCAGTTTCCAGTGCGCTGGGTAGTCAGGCCATCGGGCGGCACGAGGGCGGTTTCCACCTTTGCGTGGCGCCTGGAGCACAACCCATGGCCGACCATCGTGGGTCACGAGGATGCTCTCGCCGGCACTGGCCATCTCGGCAAACTTCCCGAAATGCTGCTCAGCCTCTTGCGCAGTGATCGTCTTCACAAAAGCAGAATCGTCTTGCGGGGTTGGATTGTAAAGACTCGGATTGTGTAGCGGAAGCCTATCCCACCACCCTGCTCCGGACTCCCTCGTTGCCACCAATTGTAATGGGGAAACCCTTCGCTCTGGTTTGCGGCCAGGTCCATCAACTCCACATCGTCGAAGAACAGCCAAAACAGCCGGCCTTCGGCCAGCGTCGTCATCCCGAAACTGAGCGTCGCGCCGACCACTCCGTCCGGAGCCATGTCGGGCAGGACCATGTCTCAGCCACGAGAATCGGTCATCATCGGCACAATCTCTATCGATTACGCGCGCGACACGCAGCGCGCAATGAGCGGGTTACGAGCGTTGATCTGTATTTCCGCTCGGCACTGGCAGACCATGGCACATGTCAGGTTGGAATTTAGAGTCAAGAGGGTTCGCATTACCAAACGAAGGCACGGCAAATCTTGAACCGGCAGCAGTAGGTAGTTACGCTCTGCCAAGTAATTCACTGATGCGTGTCGGCCTGAAGCTCGTTTTGTAGAGTTTTCCGTCGGCGCTCCAATGTTCAAAGTCTGTATGAAAATGTCAGCCAACGTCCAACAGCCAACTTACGAACCGGCCGTTATTCCGCTCTTTGGCCAGTCAATCCGGAATTCTGCCGAAAGTTGCACCAGCGCAAACTGGCTTTGGAGAGACGGTTCGGTGGTTCCCCGGGGGTTGGGCTTTTTGGCGATCCTGTGGATGGCTTTGGTGGCGCCGGACGTCGCCCAGGGCAGCCCCGCGGCAGCCATCCCTAATCTCGAGGTTCTCCAGGGCGCGTTCGGCGACGAAGACGCCGCCGCATTTCGCGAACCTTCCCGGGTTTTTCACCCTGAAACTTGGTTTCACTTCATCGGCGGGAACGTCGCCACGCAAGGCATCACCGCGGACCTGGAGGCAATCGCCGGCGCCGGGATCGAGGGCGTTCAACTGTTTCACGGGCAGTTCGGCGGACCCTGGCCGGGCGTCGCGCCGCAAATCAAGTGTCTGAGCGAGCCGTGGAACGGAGCAGTACGCCACGCAGCAGAAGAGTGCCGGCGGCTTGGTCTGCGCTTCACGATGCAGAATTGCCCGGGCTGGGCAATGGCGGGCGGGCCGTGGATCACGCCGGACAAGGCGATGCGGCATCTGGTGTGGAGCCGCAGTGACGTGCCCGGCGGCAGCAACGTGAACATCGCCCTGCCACAACCGCAGCCGAGCCGCGAGGCGTGGCGCGATTACCGCGAGGTCGCGGTAGTGGCCTTCCCAACACCGGACGGAGACACGGGCAAAGCGCTGGTGCCCGTGTCAGTGAAAAGCAACCGGGACGATTTGCCTTGGGAAAAATGCCTGCGCAATGAACAGGACGGGAAAATTGTTCTCGAACCGAGTAAGGAGCCGGTCTGGGTGGAAGTCACTTTCAAGGACGCGGTGACGCTCCGGACGGTCGAGTTTCCGTCGGTCCAGGGCTTCAATCATCAATGGTGCTATGTCCCCGGCGTGACGGTCACGGTGCAGGCGGTGTTGCCGGAGGGAATGCGCGAAGTCGCACGTCACGAGATGCCGGAGAGCAATTGGCAAGACAACAAACCGATCTCGCTGGCGTGTTCGGAAGTGCCGGCCAGGACTTACCGCATCATCATTGATAACCAGCACACCATGAGCTTGCCCTACCTCCAGCTTTTCACGGTTGCGCGGAAGAATAATTGGGAAGCCGAGGCAGCGTTCACCCTGCGCGGCTTGGATCGCGCGCCGCACCCACGGCAGGCGATGTCGGCATGGATCGATCCCGCGCGGATCGTGGATCTGACGGAGAAGATGGATGCCGGGGAACGCTTGCGCTGGAAAGCGCCGGCCGGCCACTGGACGGTGCTGCGTTGGGGTCACGTGAACACCGGCAGACGCAACGGGCCGGCGCCACCCGAGGCGACGGGTTGGGAGTGCGACAAACTCTCCCCGGTCGGTGCCGACACGCACTTCGCCGGATACATCGGAAGGCTCTCGGCCAAGAACGGACCGGTTGGCGGCGGGCTGATGCAAGGCATGGTGCTCGACAGTTGGGAATGCGAGACGCAGACATGGACGCCGGGCATGGATGGGCAATTCGCGCGGTTGCGCGGTTATCCGCTACGGGCGTGGTTCCCGGCGCTGGCGGGATATGTCGTCGGTGATCCCGAAACCACTGACGCGTTTCCTGCGCGACTGGCGGGCGACGGTGAACGATCTGCTGGTCGAGAATTTCTTCGGGCGCATGGCAGCGTTGGGGCACAAGAACGGCTTGGCGATCTCGTTTGAAACAGCCTCGGGAGACGTGTTCCCCGGCGACATCCTCGAGTATTACAAATACGCCGACGTGCCGATGTGCGAGTTCTGGCAACCGAGGACCGAAGCCTTCGTCGGCAGCTTCGAGTTCAAACCAGTCAAGCCGTGCGTGTCCGCGGCGCGGATGTACGGCAAGCCACGCGTGGCGGCCGAGTCCTTCACGTCGTTCAACCTGACGTGGAACGAACATCCCGGCATGTTGAAGCACATCGCGGATATCCACTTCGCCGAAGGCGTCACTCACTTGGTATTCCACACCTACACCCACAACCCGCGCACGGATTGGCTGCCGCCGGGCACGGCGTTCGGTTCGGGGATCGGCACGCCGTTCCTGCGCGGTCAAACCTGGTGGCGGACGATGCCGGAGTTTACGACGTATCTGGCCCGGTGTAGCTATTTGCTGGAGCGCGGTCGCCCAGTGTCGGACGTGCTTTGGTATTTGGGCGACGAGCAGGATCACAAGCCGCCTCAGAATGCGCTTTTTCCCGCCGGATTCCGTTATGACTACTGCAATCCGGATGTCCTGCTCCATCGTTTGTCGGTGATTGATGGCAAGATCGTCACGCCGGAAGGCTTGCGCTATCGCGTGCTGTGGTTGCGCGATTGTCCCCGCATGTTGCCGGAGACGCTCGAACGGATGTTATCGCTCGTGAAGCAAGGGGCAGTGCTGGTCGGCGAGCGACCGCAGGGCTTGGCCACTCTGAGCGGCGGGGCTCGTTCTGAGAAACGGTTTCGCAGTGCTGTCAAGGCGCTTTGGGGCCGCGATGCGGCTGTGAACGGGTTACGGCAGGTGGGGAAAGGAAGTGTGATCGCCGGGATATCTCTGGGCGACGCGCTGGCAAAACTCGGCCTCGAACCCGATGTCGAAGGCGATGGCGTGGTCTGGACGCACCGGCAAACGGAGGGCGCCGACTGGTACTTCGTGGCGGCTTCGTCACCACAAGGTTTTCGCGGCACGCTCCGGTTCCACGCCGTCGGCGCGGTCGAATTGTGGAATCCGCTCACGGGCACGGCGACATCCGCCGGGGTGGTGCGACGGGATGCAGACACGAGCTTGGTCGCGCTGGAACTTCCGCCGTCCGGATCGGTCTTCGTCGTGTTCCGGGGCGCCGGCCAGACGACCTCGAACCACGTCGTCCGGCTCGAACACGATGGCGCGACCGTGGCGGACGCGCAGGCGACGCGTAAAGTGGCGAGTGGTCTGCAGGTGGTTTCCGCCAGCTACGGTGATCCCGCAAATCCCGCGCGGCGGATGGATGTGACCGACCTTGTCCGCCAGGACTTGTCGCGTGGCCTGACCACGATCGCCGCCAACAATGACTGGGCCGGCGGCGATCCGGCCTTGAAGACAGTCAAGAAGCTGTGGGTCGTGATCCGACTACCAAACGGACAAGCGAAGCACCTCGAGGCCACCGAAGGCGAGACGCTGCCCGTCGTTGACCCGGCTCCCGCGCCGCGACCCGCGTGCGACATTTTGGACGGTGGCACCCGACTGCTAGCCTGGGAGTCGGGCGTTTACCGCGAGACCCGAGAGGACGGAACATCTTCTAAATGGGAGACCCAGGCACCGAGAGTTGTCTCACTGACGGGACCTTGGACCCTGGCTTTCCCGGCTGGCTGGGGCGCGCCCGAATCACTGCGGGTGGGCAAACTAAAGTCTTGGACGGAGTTGAATCTTTCTCCCGAGGCGCGGGCGTTTTCCGGAACGGCAACGTACACCACCGAATTTACCTTGGACCCGCTTTCGAAGGATTCGCGTATGGAACTTGACCTGGGGCGCGTGGAGGTCATCGCCAGCGTGCGTCTCAACGGCGAACCAGTCGGGACCGTTTGGACGCCGCCATACCGGCTGGACGTAACCCGACTGGCGAAGCCCGGCGTCAACCGCCTCTCGGTGGAAGCAACCAGCACCTGGTTCAACCGACTGGTTTACGACGCGGGGCAGGACGAAAAAGCGCGTAAGACGTGGACCATCAGCGGTCCCGCCAAAGGCAGGGCTCTTCGACCCGCGGGCCTCTTGGGTCCGGTGACCGTGCGGATCGGCCAAACGCTGACTACGCGCGACCGTCGATAGACGTTTTCCTGATAGGTTATAATCGTGAAACACGCTCGCACCCAAACCTGAGCTTCCCATAGTCTGTCCCTCTCGCTAAGTTGCCGCCGTGAAATTGACTAGAACCGAACGGGCGACAGTGAAAGCGGCAGCAATAGCGCGCGCCGCTCGCACCATCCTCCAATGAGCCTTCGCCATCCGACGCTTTCCCCGGCCCAGACTTTCCCGCTATGTCCAATTCCCAAGTCCTGAAACTCCTTCGCGCGTATGAATCCCGCAACGTTACCTATATCGAACCGGACGGTTCGTGGCCCATCGTGTGGGAACGCGCCCAAGGCGTCCAGGTGTGGGATGCCGACGGAAACAAGTATCTCGACCTGACCGCCGCATTTGGCGTGGCGGCGGCGGGCCATGCCAATCCCCGCGTGGTCCGCGCCGGCCAGCAACAAATGGGCAAACTCCTCCACGCGATGGGCGACGTACACCCGCACGCGCTCAAAGCGCAACTGGCACGCGAACTCAGCCGGTTGACGTTCGAACGCTGGGCGGCCCTCGAGCGCAAGGAGGCAAAATCCCAAACCCAGCCGGGCGCCAGCACGGGCAAGGTGATATTCGGCAACTCGGGCTTCGAAGCCGTGGAAGCCGCGTTGAAAACCGCCCTGCTAGAGACAGGCAAACCGGGCGTGATTGCTTTCGAAGGCGCGTATCATGGATTGGGCTACGGAGCGTTGAACGCCACGCACCGTTCCCTGTTCCGGGGCCCCTTTCAGACGCAACTTGGCAAGTTTGGTCACTTCGTGCCTTTCCCTGGTGGCGAATACGTCGCGGCGGACGGGCGCACTGTCACGTCCCCGGAAGTTACGTTAGAACGCATCCAATGGATGATCCGCCAATTGTTTCATCAACATCCGATCGGCGCCATTTTGATGGAACCGGTCCAAGGACGCGGCGGCCTACGGGTGCCCCCACCGGAATTCCTGCCGGCGTTGCGCGAGTTGTGCGATGAACACGGCGCACTGTTGATTGCCGACGAAGTCTATACCGGGTTTGGGCGTACGGGACGCTGGTTTGCCTGCGAACATACCGGGACGGTGCCGGACCTGATCTGCCTGGGCAAAGCCTTGACCGGCGGCTTTCCACTTTCAGCTTGTGTCGGCCGGGCTGATCTCATGGATCAAGCCTGGCCGCCGACGGCCGGCGAGGCCATTCACACCAGCACGTTCCTGGGGCATCCGGTGGGATGCGCCATGGCGCTGGCGCAACTCAAGGAGATCGAACGCAAAAAACTGGTCGATCGCAGCACCAGTCTGGGCAAACACCTGCTCGACCTGCTGGCCCATCTGAACGTGCCGCCATCTTCGCTCGAATTGTCCGCGCGAGGATTGGGATTGATGGTGGGCCTGGAACTTAAGCACCAGGACAGCACACCGGCGACTGACGTTGCGTTGCAGACCATCAAGGCGATGTTGCACCGCGGCTTCATCCTGCTGCCCGAAGGCGAAGATGCAAACGTGATCGGTTTCACACCACCGTTGACCATCACCGAACGGCAATTGGCCGGCGCCGTCCGTGCCTTGCAAGCGGTATTGGCGGACGACGGTTGGCCGGGACGTTCGCCCGCGGCGTCACGACGATCACGACGGCGGACGCCGGCACGCAGAACCAAGGCGGTTTCCCGGAAACGTCCGGCAACGTCCAACCCGACGGAGCCGCTCCCGCCTATTTCCGCATGAAGCTGTCGGAGATGAAGCAACTGCTGGTGGCCGGCCAGATTCAGTTGACCAAGTCTCTGGGCCAAAATTTTTTGCATGACCTCAACCAACTGCGCCGCATCGTCGAAACGGCCGGGGTGACGCCAACGGATTGCGTGTTGGAGATTGGTCCGGGGCTGGGACCGCTGACAGAGGTGCTCCTGGCGCGGGCGAAACACGTGCTGGCCATCGAAAAAGACCAGCGGTTGGTGGCGTTGCTCCGAAAACGATTCCGCGAGGCGCAGAATTTCACGTTGATCCATGCCGACGCGGTAGATTACCTGCAACAGAAGCCGCAGGATTGGCGCGAGTGGAAACTGGTCGCGAACCTGCCGTATTCGGCGGCAACCTCCATCCTGACCACTCTCGTGACAACCGAGCACGGTCCCCGTTTGATGGTAGTTACCGTGCAATGGGAGGTGGCGCAGCGATTGACCGCCGCGGCGGGCGCGATGGATTACGGCGTGTTGACGCTGCTGGTGCAACTTCGATATGAGCCGCAAGGATGGTTCAAGATTCCCCGGCCGTGTTTTTTTCCCGAGCCGGAAGTGGATTCGGCCGTCATCACGTTGCGGCGCCGGACGCAACCGCTGTTGTCGCCCGCCGAAGCCATAACTTTTGAACGCATCGTGCGGCTGAGTTTTTCACAGCGAAGGAAGATGATGATGAAATTGCTCAAGACCGAATGGCCAACCGAGCAATTGGTCCACGAGTTTCAAACCGTTGAACTCTCGGAGCAAGCCCGCGCGGAACAGGTAAGCCTGCAGCAGTTTGTTGCCCTGGCGAAACGGTTGGCTTAGCGCAATCACGGAAGTCGGAGCCGACGCGATGAAGTTCTGACCTTATTAGTCTCTCGCACCCCGGGAACTCGGCGTAGCGGTGTCTCAGGAAAGCGCCGCATCTTGAGCAAAGAGAGTCTGCGGCACTCTGCCGAGACGCTGCTACGCCTTATCCCCACTTAACCACCAAAGCTGGCCACCGTCCGTCAGGCTTCAGTTTCGTTCCTTTGAATTTCGGACTTCATTCGGATCTCGGATTTCAGATTTTGGGTTGGTCCCAGCTCGACCGCGCGGGACACCAGAATGGTCGTGACCTATGGTCAGGCCCCGCGAATACTGGCCGGCGACTGAATGAACGAAGAAATCTTTGATGTCGTCAATGAACGCGACGAAGTGATCGGCCAGCAAACCCGCCGCGAAGTGCATCGCTTGGGCCTCAAGCATCGGGCGGTTCATATTTTGGTGTTTAACCGCAACGGCGACCTCTTTCTGCAAAAGCGTTCGATGCAGAAAGACAATCATCCCGGTGTTTGGGATTCGTCCGCCTCCGGCCATGTGGACGCGGGAGAAGACTATGACGCCGCCGCAATTCGGGAATTGCGGGAGGAGCTGGGAGTGCAGGTGCCGGCCCCACTCGAACGGTTATTCAAAATTGATTCCTGCGAGGCGACCGGCCGCGAATTTGTTTGGGTTTACCGCTGGGCCGCGGAAGGTCCGTTGGTGCTCCACCCCGAGGAAATCGAGCGGGGCGAATGGTTCAGTCCGAACAACGTCAGCCATTGGCTGGCCGAGCGGCCCCAGGATTTTGCCCCGGCATTTCCAGTAATTTGGAAGCGGCTACAAGCCAGGCTGGCAAGCCCTTGATCGCATCCGCTTGCACAATTGGTTCCTGGAGGCGCTTATGACCGTTCACGAAAATCAAGCTGATTCACCAAGGCGCCGTAACCGCGCTTCTGCAGTCGCCGAAGCGATTCTTTGAAAGCGGTAATTTCCGCGAGTTGAATTTTAAGCCACTTCTCGTCCGCCTCATCGAACGTATCGAGTTTCAGGATATCCTCGTAATAACGTTTCGCGGACATGATCGGGCGGGCGAGATCAATGATCGTCAGCTCGCTTCCGGAATCTGAGGTGGAGTAGTTGATTCCGTAGTAGCGCTTGTGCTGCGGCAAGAACAGGAAACCCTTGCGCTTGCCTTTGAATTCGCTTTCACACCGTTTGAACGCTTCGACACTCAGACGCCCGGGGATAATAATCTGAACCAGTGTTTTCTCTGATTGAAACTGGCCCGCGGATTTGAATTGCGGCGGGTCGCAGCCTTCCACCGCGGAGTAGAGCTCAAATTGCTCCCGGTCGATGGCGGAGGAGACGGGGTCCAGGAAATTGTAAAAGTAGCCGACCGCGAGGCCCACTCCCACGACGTCCGTGTCCTGTTTATTAAGGCCATCAAAAAACTTTTCGACGGCCTTGATGCCGATTGCTGTCGCGATTTGTTCCCACATAGCTAGGTTGTCAATTATTCTCCGGTTGTCTGAATTAATGCCCGGCACCGACCGGGACGCCTGCTCCGGATCGTCCCCCCACTCGGCGGGTCACCGGCGCAACCACGGGCTTGAACATCCACCATCGAAACGGGAACTGCCAATCCAAAAGTGCCGTCCGGGCTGAATGCCGGCTGACGGCACGAGTCCACCGAAGCGGGTGCCTTCCAAGACAAACCTTGACCGACAAGGGCTGAAGTGAAATGAATTTCCTCTCGCTAAAAACAGTCTTTAGCTGACACAACGAATAACATTAGATGCATGCTTTGATATGAAACAAAAACTCATTTCCCACCTCACCCGTTCGCTGCTTGGTCTGATTGCCGGGGCATTGGCCCTGCCAGCCGTGGCGGCGGAACCCAAGAAACTCCTGCTGGTGACCACCACCACCGGATTCCGACACAGCTCGATTCCCACGGCGGAAAAGGTCATCCAGCAACTCGCAGCGGAAGACGGATCGTTCACCGTGGACTTGGTGCAACAACCAAAGGGCAACAGCAGAGATCCCGAGTTCCAGGACAAGATGAAGCAGGCGCTCAGCAAACTCAGCCCGGACAATCTCGCCAAATACGATGGGGTGATTTTCGCCAACACCACCGGGGATTTGCCGCTGCCCGATCCCGATGGATTTGTGAAATGGATCGAATCCGGCAAGGCCTTCATCGGCATGCACAGCGCCAGCGACACGTTCCATAACTTCCGGCCGTACATCGAAATGTTGGGCGGAGAATTCAAAGGCCACGGGGCCCAGGCCACAGTCGATTGCATCAACGAAGATCAACAATGCGCCTGCTGTCGGCATCTCGGTTCTTCCTGGACCGTGCATGATGAGATTTACCTGATTAAAAGCTTCGAGCGCTCCAACGTCCACATGCTGCTGGGCCTGGACAAGGAACCCAACAAAAAGACGCCCGGATACTTCCCCGTTTCCTGGTGCAAGAACGCGGGCAAAGGCCGGGTGTTCTATACCTCGCTGGGCCATCGCGAAGACGTGTGGGATGACAAATATCCGAACCGGCAGAATTCGCCCGAAGTGGCCAAAGCGTATCAGCAGCACATCTTGAACGGTATCAAATGGGCCTTGGGCCTCGTGCCGGGAAGTGCGACCCCGCAAGCGAAGTAACTGGAGGCGATGAATCGTGAACATCGTTTGACATTCAAACTGATAGCGAACCTGACCATGAAAAAGATCACTCTGTTACTCACCGGATTATTGCTGTGTGGCGCGGCGGCAGTTTGGGCCGCGAACGAACCGGGATTTGTGCCGCTGTTTAATGGCAAAGACCTGACCGGTTGGAAACTGCGTAATCCCAACGGACACAATTCCTGGACCGTCGAACCGGGTGGGGTTCTCCAGAACACCGTCCACAAGGGCGAGCACGGCACCGACCTGGTGACGGAGAAGAAATTCTGGAACTTCACCGTCCGTTACGAATTCAAAGTACCCGATGGCTCGAACAGCGGTTTCTATCTGCGTGGCCGTCATGAAATCCAAATCCTCGGCGATTACCGGAGCGGCAAGGCCGGCACGGGTGGCAACGGCGCCATTTATGCCTTCAAGGCGCCCGATGTCTTTGCCTCGAAGCCGGGAGACCAATGGCAAACCGTCGAGGCAACCATGATCGGCAACAAAATCACGGTGACTTTGAACGGCAAAAAGATTCACGACAATGTGGTGTGCGATCGAGCAACCGGGTCGGAGATCGACCGCAACGTCACGGAGCCGGGGCCAATCTTCCTCCAGGGCGACCATGGCACCGTCGCCTTCCGTAACATGCGCATCAAAGTCCTATCGCCTTAGGCCGCCGGCAGGTGAATGTTCCACCGGAGCGGGACTTTCACCCTCCGGTGGGCATTCTTCACCACCGCACCAACGCCGCCATTCTTGTCGGCCGGGACGTTGATGCGCCCGGCGACCTTACCAGAATGTCGGCGCTTCGTCTTTAATCGTCGCAAGCGCGCCCGCTACCCAAATCGTTGCCGCGCCGATTCAATGTCGCGGGCAATTTGGACTTTCAACGCATCCAATGAAGCGAACTTCTGTTCGTCGCGTAACTTGTCCACGAAGGTCAGTTCCAGTTCCTGCCCGTAAAGGTCACCTGGAAATCGAGCAAATGGGCTTCGACCCGCAATTGGGGCTCGGGGTGCGCAAGGGTAGGCCGGTACCCGACGTTGAGCACCGCCCGGTAGGTGCGGCCGGCAGCGCTGGCATGCACGGCATAAACTCCGTTGGGCGGCAAGGCGAGCCCTGTGGTAGCGAGATTGGCCGTGGGGAATCCCAGTTGACGCCCAACCTGATCGCCTTGGACCACCCGTCCGGCCAGCGAATACGCCCGCCCCAACATCTGACTGGCGGCATCCAATTGCCCCAGCCGAATCGCCTCGCGAATCCGGGTGCTGCGAATGGCCTGGCCTTCAAGCGACACGGCCGACAGACTATGGACTTGGAAGTGAAACTCTTGGCCAAACTGCTTCAGCAACGCCACGTTGCCGCTGCGTTTGTGGCCGAAATGAAAATCGCTGCCCACGCACACGCTTTGTAGTCGCCCGAGATCACCCACCAAAGCCACGCACAAACTCCTCGCCGGATTGGCGGCTGAGTTCTGGGGTAAAGGCGAGCAGCAAGGTGGCGTCTACTTCCAGCGAAGCGATGGCCCGCAGCTTTTGGGGGAGGGAATAAATCAGGCGCGGCACGCGCGCGGGGGCGACTACTGCATTAGGATGGCGGTCGAACGTGACCACCACGCTGAGGCCCTCGTGCTGTTTGGCGTCAGCCATCGTGGTGCGGATGATTTGCTGGTGACCCAAATGCACGCCATCGAAGAAGCCGATGGCCAGGCACACCCGTCGTCCGTGGGGCCGCAGTTCGGTGGCCGCATGAACGGTTCTCATGTCAGCCGACCAGTTGCAAAAACGGCACCACCCGTTTTTCGAATTCGTCCGGGTTCAGTCGGATCAATTGCTCCAATTCAATGGCGTCCTTGATTTCGAAGCGTCCGGAGGCCAGCCGGCGCAAGTGGGCCAGGTGCGCGCCGCAGCCAACTTTCTGGCCCAGTTCGTGAGCCAGACTGCGGACGTAGGTGCCCTTGGTGCAAGCGATACGGAACCACCCCAGCGGTTCGACGTAATCGGTGAACGCAAATTTGTAGATATGAATGAGCCGGGCCTTCCGCTCCACTTCGAGTCCGCGGCGCGCCAGTTTGTAGAGGGGCACCCCATCTTTCTTCACCGCCGAAACCATGGGGGGCGTTTGCATTTGGTCGCCCACGAACGCGGCTGCCATTTCGTTGAGTTGGTTCACGGTCAACGGGGGCACCGGTTGGGTGGCAATGACTTCGCCTTCGACGTCGTAGCTGTTGGTGGTCACCCCGAACCGGATGGCGCCGGCATACACTTTGTCATCCGCCATCAGTTTCTCGGAGAGCCGGGTGGCCCGCCCCATCACGATGATCAACAAGCCGGTGGCATTGGGATCCAACGTGCCGCAATGGCCGGCTTTGCGCACGCCAAACCGGCTGCGCACGATGTCCACTACGTCGTGGGACGTGGGACCGAGCCGGCTTGTCGATGAGCAAGGCGCCATCCAGCGGATCGAAAACTTCCATGGGCTAGGGGGCGGAGTTGAGGGCTCGTTTAAGGGCGCTGAGCATGTTGCGTTGAATGGTGATTGGTTTGCCGGCGATCCGGACGCCCGCCGCGGCCGCATGACCACCGCCGCCAAATTGGGCGGCAATTTTCCCCACGTTCACGCGCGGGCTTTTGGAACGGAGGCTCACGCGCGTCAGGTCAGGCGTCAGTTCTTCAAAGACACAGGCCACCACCACCGGCTCGATGGCGCGGAGGTGGTCGATCAGACCCTCGGTATCGGCGGAGGTGGCGCCGGTACGAGTAAAATCGGCTTTGCGGAGCCAGAAATAGGCGATCTGGTTGAGGTGTTTCAGCCGGAAATCATTGTAGATATGTTTGAGCAACCGCACCCGCGAAAGCGGAAAAGATTGATAAACTTCCTGACAGATTCGGGCCAGGTTGGCCCCGCGTTTGACCAACTCGCCGGCGACCACGTAGGTGGTGGGAGTGGTCGTGGGATACTGAAAGGAACCGGTATCGGTGGACACAGCCGTAAACAGGCAATCGGCAATCGCGGGCGTGATCGGCCACCGGGCTGCCTTCAGCAGGTAGTAAATCAGCTCGCCGGTCGAGGGCGCCTTGCCTTGAACCCAGTTCAAATCCGCATACCGGGTATTGCTGGCGTGGTGATCGATGTTGATAAACAAATGGCGGTCCTGAATACACGATCCCACGGTGCCCAAACGTTCCAAGCTGGCGGCGTCGGTGGCGATGACGCAATCGAACGCCTGGCCCGGCTGGGGCGGTTGGATGAGCTTTTGCGAATCGAGGAAAGCCAGTTTGTGCGGCACCGAATCCTCGTTCCAGCAGGTGACACGTTTGCCTTCGCTTTGCAGCGCCCGGGCCAGACCAAGCTGAGAACCGATGCAATCGCCGTCGGGCCGGACGTGGCCCACAATGCAAACGCGCTCGCTGGCGCGGATACCCTCGAGGATGCGCTGGACAATTTTCGCGGACTTCATGTTTCCTCCGGCAGGCTCCGTTCGAGCTCGGCAATGATTTCCAGCACGCGGTTGCCGCGCATAACGGAATCGTCCACAACGAAACGGAGGCGGGGGATGTATTTCAGAATCACGGCCTTGGCGAGATGGTCCTGGATGCGCGGGCGGTGGTTTTGCAGGAGTTGAAGCCCCTTTTTTTGCTGTTCCGGCGAGCCCATGATGCTGATGAAGACGCTGGCCTGACGCAGGTCGCCCGAAACCTCCACGTCATTGACGGTGACCAACCCGGCCTCGTCGATCGGAATTTCGCGGCGGATGGCTTCGCCGATTTCGCGCTTCAACAGTTCGCGCACACGCAGAAGTCGATGGGAGGACATAGGCGGTGGAGGGAAGTTGTTTGCGCAATAGCCTCACAGAGTCGCGGCCATCTTCTCCAGGGTATAGCACTCGATGGAATCCCCGATTTGAAACTCGTTGAAACCATCCAGGCGAATGCCGCACTCCATGCCCGCGCGCACTTCGTTGACTTCATCCTGAAAGCGCCGGAGGGATTGGGTCTGGCCTTCGAACAGCAGGTTCTTGCGGCGCATGACGCGCACTTTGCCCCGGGACACCCGGCCACTGGCCACCATGCAACCAGCCACGTTGCCGCCTTTGGACAGTGCGAAGACCTTGCGCACTTCGGCCGCGCCGGTGACCACTTCCTTGAGAATCGGTTCCAGCAACCCGGTCAACGCATCGCGCACTTCATCGATCAATTCGTAGATAATGGAGTAGAGCTTGATCTGCACGCCCTCGCGTTTGGCCTGTTCGGCGGCCACGGGATCCACCCGCGTATGAAACCCGAGAATGACCGCGTTCGAGGAACTGGCCAGGACGATGTCGTCCTTGGTGATGGTGCCCACGGCGCTGTGCAAGATCTTCAAATCAACTTTGTCAGACTCGAATTTGTTGAGCGCATCAACAATGGCTTCCTCGGACCCTTGCGTATCGGTTTTGACGATCAGCCGCAACACCTTGCCCTCCTTCGCCGCCAGGGTGGTGTAAATGGTTTCCAGTGAAACTTTGGGGCCGGCCTGTTCGCGGTTGCTGGCCTTGGCCTGTTCGACGCGTTTTCCGGCCTCTTCGCGGGCGCTCTTTTCGTTCTTCCAAACGGTGAATTCCAACCCGGCTTCCGGCACTCCATTGAGACCCAAAATCCGGACGGCCTGGGCCGGACCGGCTTCCTTCAGGCGTTTGCCATCTTCATTAATCAGGGCCCGCACCCGGCCATAATACTGATCGCACAATAACACGTCGCTGACGTGCAACGTCCCCTTGCGCACCAGCACCGTGGCCACCGGTCCGCCGGGTTCGATGCCGGACTCGATCACGTTGCCCTTGGCGGCGCGGACGGGATTGGCTTTGAGTTCCAGAAGTTCAGCCTGCAGCAGAATCATCTCGAGGAGCTTGTCCACGCCCTGTTTCTCCTTCGCCGAAACGTCCACAAAAATAGTGTCCCCACCCCAGTCGTCCGGCGCCAACCCTTTTTCATTGAGTTGCTGCCGTACTTTCAGCGGGTCGGCATTCGGATGATCGCACTTGTTGACTGCCACGATGATCGGCACGCCGGCGGCTTTGGCATGATTGAGCGCCTCCATGGTCTGGGGCATGACCCCGTCGTTGGCGGCCACCACCAGGATGACAATGTCGGTGACGTTGGCGCCGCGGGCCCGCATGGCACTGAAGGCCGCATGACCCGGAGTATCCAGGAAGGTGATTTGTTGCAGCTCCTTCTTCCGTCCCGGGTGCGGGAAAGCAATGGTATAGGCGCCGATGTGCTGGGTGATGCTCCCGGCTTCGCCGGCCACTACGTTGGACTCCCGGATGACATCGAGCAGGGTCGTCTTGCCGTGATCCACGTGCCCCATGATGGTGACCACCGGCGGGCGCGGTTGCATGTCCTCCGGCTTGTCTTCTTCGTCCAGTTCGACGACGCGAACCTGTGGGCGGATTTGCTGGGTGGCGTCCCGCCGACGTTTTTCCACTTCAAACTTCGCGCCGAAGCAGGCGCAGAGCCGGGTGGCCACCGTTTCATCAATGGACTGGTTGGCCGTGGCCCACACGTTCATGCCGACCAATTCGGCGATGACCTGGTGCGGCTTCTTGTTCAGTTGTTCTGCCAGGTCACGGACGATGATTGGAGGTTTCATCGTGATGACTTGGGCGTCTTCGGGCAGCACAATTTTCGGGGCAGTGGCCGCGGGAACGGCGGGACGGGAAGATGGCTGGGACGGGCGCCCCGGCATCCCGGCTCCCGGCTGGGATCGCTGATCCGGTCGGCCGCGCACGCCCCGTTGTCCCCGCTGGTCAAACCGGCCGCGCTGAGTCTCTCGGCCTTGCGGTCCGCGGGCGGCGGTTTTCGGCGGTTCCGTCTTTTCCGCGGAACGCGGCGTGGGTTTGGGCGGAAGTTGGATAAAACCTACCTTGTCGCCAACGCGCGGCGGGGGCGGCTCGGGTGGTGGCGCCTCGACGGCAGCGGGCTCAGATTCAGGGATGGTCGTGGGCGGGGCCGGTTCTTCCGCCAGCGGTGCGGGTTCATCCGGTTCGAGTTCGGTGGCGGGCTCAAGTTCTGGCCCCTCCGCGGGCAACGCAATGATCTCCGGCACCTTGACTTGGTCCTGCGGAAGCACACCGGGAGCGGCTGGCTCAGCGGTTTCGGTTACTGAATCAGCGGGCACGTTCGCTGGCGGGGGCGGCGCGATTTCTGGTGCCGTGATGATCATGATTTCTGGGACCGCTTCCGACTTTTCTTCAGGTTTGGCTTCGGCGGCCGGGGAGGAAGTGGTTCCGGAAATGTCGGGGGCCGGCTCGGCGGTTACTGGTTGCTTCCCCTTAGGCAGGGCGGTCCCGCACTCTTCCAAGATCTTGTCGGTCAGGTATTCGGCGGTGATTTTATCGAGGGTGCTGGAGGCAACCCGGGCGCCGGCAATGCCCAGTTCTTTGGCTTTGGCAAGCACGTGTTTGCTTTCCCAGCCAACTTTCTTTGCTATTTCGTAAATGCGAACGGGCATAAATTCTCTCTACCATCCATCGCTGCGGCATGGCGTTCATAACGACACAACGAAGAGAGCAGTTTTTACCAAAATCATATCCTTAAGCAACTGGAGACTCACCAATTTTAATGGTTCTCCGGCCGGCTTCGTCTCGGGCGGCCTGCAATACCTGCTCGGAAACCGGGCCAATTTCAGGCACATCTTCCAAATCCGACAAGTCCGCCTGCAGGAGCGCCTCGAGGCTGGTCCAGCCATGGTGAACCAAAACATCCGCCTGTTCCGGCGTGATGCCTGGAATATCCGCCAAGGACTGCACGGCATGAGCCAGTTTGTCTTCAAATCCTTCGCTCACGGTTTGCTCGGCCTCAATATCCACCTGCCACCCCGTGAGCTTGGCCGTTAAGCGCGCGTTCTGACCGCGCTTGCCAATGGCCAGCGAGAGCTGGTCCGGCGTGACAATAATGCGGGCGCGACGCCGTTTTTCGTCAATATCAAATGATTTCAATTTGGCCGGTGCCAGCGAATTGGCCAACAACACGGTAATGTCTTGATCCCAACGGATGATGTCCACTTTCTCGTTGTTGAGTTCGCGAACAATGTTTTTGACCCGTTGCCCGCGAAGTCCGACGCAGGCGCCCACCGGATCGACTTTGTTGTCTCGGGTCCAGACGCCGAGTTTGGTTCGGAAACCCGGTTCACGCGCGATGGATTTGATTTCAATCGTGCCATCGCTGACTTCAGACACTTCGAGTTGAAAGAGCTTCTTCACGAAATTGGGGTCGGCGCGGGAGAGAATGATCTCCGGGCCGTGGGGACCGCTTTCCGTGACTTCCTTGACGTAGCAACGAATCCGTTCACCGATTTGATATTCCTCGGTGGGCACGCGCTCGCGGTTGGGCAACAGCGCGTCATAGCGCCCCAGGTCCACCGTAACGTCGGACTTCTCGAAGCGCCGGACCACCCCGTGAACGATATCGCCAACGCGGTCTTTAAACTCGGAAAATATCAGTTGCTTTTCCGCCCGGCGAATGTGCTGCAAGAGGGATTGTTTGGCGTAGGTTGAGGCAATGCGCCCAAAATCCGCGGGCGTTACTTCGACCTCGAGTTCATCGCCCAGTTTGGCCTCCGGTTTGATGCGCCGGCCATCGAACAGGGAAATTTGGTCATGCTTGGACTCGACTTTTTCGACGACGATCAGCTTGGCAAAAGCTTTGATTTCCCCGGTTTTGGGATCCATTTCACAACGCAGTTCCCGCGCGGGCCCGATGGCTTTCTTGGCCGCCGAGGTAAGCGCCTCCTGGACGGCACCAATGAGCTTCTCCATTGGGATGCCTTTCTCTCGCACCCAATACTCCAGCACTGTTAATAAGTCCGCATTCATAAAGCAACAATCGCCTGCCTCCCACGAGGGGAACAAAAAAGCCGGCAGAATAATCTCCGACTTCGCGCGTGGGCCTTGAAGGCCATCTTTACCATTCTGTTCAAACCATAATTGCAACCTGCCCGACGAGTCAAGAATCAAGCTGACAGTATTTTCAACAAAAAAGTGACTTCGATTAAGAATTCCTCGCCCGATGATCCTTGCTCAGAACGGCTGGCAGTAATTTGCAAAAGATTGTTCCACAAGCACTTCCAAAGTGCGTCCAGGGAGCCTTGAAATTCACCGACGCGCGCAAGTAGAAGTAAACCAACACGTTACTGTTTGCCCTCCTTATCCAAGCATGAATATGGAATGCGTCGGTGCAGCAGTGCCGGAACGCCAACATCCTGGACCAAGGAATCGTGCCCCCCCCGGCCGAGCCGATCAGAATGTCGGCGCTCGGCGCGCTCCCTGAGTTGTGACGTTGCCGGGGTGGGATCGGTGCGGGTTGATCAAGACCGCCAAGGCAAACCGCGGTCAGGCTTAATCAATTTGCCGCCGGCGAGAATCTGGAATCGTTCTCCCCGCCATACGACTCGATTGCCAATGAAGGCCAGTCCCCAAATCAAGAATTGGAGCAGGTCTTTAATCGGGACCAACCCGAAATACCGGACATGGGCTGACGAACGGGTCAACCGAGCTTCAAGGTGCAGCGCGGTCAAGATGCGCACCAGCAGACAGACTCCCAGCCCGAGCGCCAACCAACTACCGGCTACCGGCTGCGAGAGAACCTCCACAGACGCGCGCTGAAACTGCAGGAAATTCGGCCAATGGAACGGGTAAGTTTGGCCCACCGCCCACCAAGCCAGTGGCCAGATGGTGCCGTTGCTCAAGATGCTGAAGAAATAGGGAACGGGCTGACAAGCCCGGATCGTTCGAGCCCAGCGGAGTTGATGCGACCAGACCTCCCGCCACCCCATCGGCACGCTCCGGCACTCGACCACCACCGGGCAAAGTTCGATGCATGCGCCGGTGGCGGCGACGCGCTGCCCTAGTTGATAATCGTCGGCCAGGTAATCGACCAGGCTGGCGAAGCCGCCGATGGGTTTGAGTTGGGTCTGGGTGGTAGCCATCACCGCGCCCAGCGCAAAGTCCAATGGTTTTAGGCTGCGCGCCTGCAGGACCTGGCTCCAAAAATCAGCATTCACCGCGATGGCCTCCCAGCGCATTGCCACGTTGGCGGGATTGGCAATCTGATAGAAGCAATTGACCAGCCCCACCTTGCTGTCCGCCAACGGCGAAACCACCTGGCGCAACAAGTCTGTTGGCACCCACACGTCGGCGTCGCTGATAACCAAGGTTTCGTGTTTGATCAGCGGTTCCAGTTGAATCAGCGTGGACACCTTGGCATTGGGTCCAAGCGGCTCAGGACAGACGACCAATTGCGCGTCAGCTTCCGGATAGCGGGTTAGAAGCTGGCGGACGAGATCGCCGACCGGATCTTGCGCCGAGGCAACTCCGAACAGGAATTGCACGGGCGCGGGATACGTCTGCTTCAACCAACTTTCCAGGCAAGCAGCGGTTTCAGGATCGCAGCCTTTGAGGGGCTTCAACACCGTCACCGGCGGAGCGGCAGCAAGTTCTTCGTCGCGGTGGTGCAGGCGAAATCGCCAGGTTACCGTCCATTGCCACAATCCTAGTCCCAGACTAAGCAGGGCCAGGAAGGTCAGCGGAAGGGTCAAGAACATGAGAGCATTTCAACAAATGGTCGCCGATAGGTTAGTCCGGAGTCGCATGGTTCCCTCGGTTCGTACTACAGTTGGTCCACAGTAATAACGCGCAGGATTTCTTCCAACGTCGTCTGGCCCGCAAAGACGCGTTGGAGACCGTTCTGCCACATCGTTTGCATGCCTTGCTGGATGGCCACTTGCTGGAGTTGGCGGGTGGGGAGTTTTTGCAGCACCGCATCCCGAAACACTTCGTTGACGACCAATAGTTCGGTGACTGCGGTTCGTTCGGCGAAGCCGGTCCGCACGCACCCCGGGCAACCGACGCCGCGCTTGAATTCCACGCCAGCAGGCAATTCTTCTCCGAGGCAGACTCAACAGGTTTGGATCCGGTAAATACGCTTCGAGGCAATGGGGGCAGTTCTGGCGGATCAAACGAATGCCGAGCACCCCAATGATGCTGGAAGCCAGCAGGAAGGGCTCGATTTCCATGTTGATCAACCGGGCAAAGACACCGGCCGCAATTCCGCTGTGAATGGTGCTGATGATCAAGTGACCCGTCAGGCCAGCTTGCACCGCAATGTTGGCCGTCTCCGGATCCCGGATTTCGCCCACCATGATCACTTGCGGATCCTGGCGCATCAAGCGAACGCAGCGCCTTGGCGTAAGTAAAATCCTGCGCCAAGTTGATCTGCGATTGACTGACCATGGGCAGGTTATACTCAACCGGATCCTCCACGGTGCTCACGCTGATCGCTGGCCCGGCATTGTGAACGATGTGGGTCAGGGCGGCGTAAATGGCCGTGGTTTTTCCCGATCCCGTCGGACCGGTCAGGAGCAGTAATCCGCTCGGGTGGGCCAGCAACTTCGACAACGTTTGATGCGTGGTCACGTCCAGACCCAGTTGCGCCAGATCGAAGCTACGGTTGGTCGGATCAAACAAACGAACCACGATCTTTTCACCGCGCACCGTGGGAAAAACCGAAACCCGCAATTCGACGCCGCCAAGTTCCGGCCCCACGGAAGCATGTCCTTCCTGCGGCAAGCCGGTCTGGTAACTGACCAGGTTGGCAATGACCTTGAACCGACCCGCAACCTTGTCCAGGAGTTCCAGGGGCAGATGCACCAATTCGGTCAAGACACCGTTCAAGCGAATGCGGACGACAATCGAGCTCTCCCACGCCTCGATATGTATGTCGCTGGCCCCTGCCGTGATGGCATCGGCCAGCAGACAGTTCACCAGCACACCAATCTCAATCGCGTGTTCCGCGGATTCGGATTGCAGATACTGGAGCGTTTGGTTCATGGCCGGCGATGGCGGGGCCACGGTAAGATTGGCTGAAGAATTAAAAAGTTGAAGGGGTGAAGCGGTAAAAACGTTGTGCGGTGTTCGCAAACCTTGAAAGACAGCCTTGGCGACGAGGCTCCGGACGCAGCGCGAGAACGAGCCGTTACTGAAAAGTGACTCGCCCTCGAATCTGCCCAAGCCTCATTCGTCCATCCACACGTATCCATTTGTGCCACTATCTCACAAAAACTGTGCAACCACGGCCACGCACCAGCCCTTCAACCATTCAACTCGTCCCGTCACCTCTTGCCCTCGCCGTCCAGTTCGCGGAGGCGGATTTCCAATTGCTTGACGCGACGCATCAATTCCGGCAAGTGCTGCACCGCCAGAACTTGGCGCTTCGCCGGGCGATCCGATTGCGCGGGGATACCGAACCATTTCTCGCCGTCAGGAATGCTGTGCATGACCCCGGACTTGGCGGCGATGGTCACTCGACTGCCAATTTTCAAATGGCCCGCCAATCCCACCTGGCCCGCCAGCGTCACATAGTCGCCCAGCGTAGTGCTGCCGGCGATGCCGACCTGTGAAACGATGATGCAATGCTCACCGATGGTGACGTTGTGGGCGATCATTACCAGGTTGTCGATCTTGGTGCCCTTGCCGATTACGGTCGAACCCAGCGCGCCGCGATCCACCGTCACATTCGCGCCGATCTCGACGTCGTCATGCACGACGACGTTGCCGACTTGCGGCACTTTAACGTGGCGGCCTTGGTCAAACACATAGCCAAACCCGTCGGAGCCCAACACCGATCCGGCATGGATGCACACTCGGTTGCCCACCTGAGTACGGGCGTACAGGACGACGTTGGGAAACAGGTGCGTGTCCGCCCCCAGCCGGCAATCTTCACCGAGGTGATTGCCGCCTTCCAAAATACAGCGTGGCCCGATCTCGACTCCCGCGCCGATCACGCAAAACGAACCGATGCACGCGGTCGGATCAATCTTCGCGCCGGCATCCACCACCGCGGACGGATGCACACCCGGCGCAAAACTTGGTTCCGGAAAAAACAATGGCAGCACCTGGGCAAAAGCCACCCGCGCGTTGGGCACGCGAATGAGCGTTTTCTTAACGGAACTGAAATCGCCGGCCACCAAAATGGCCGAAGCGGCGCTTGCCTCCGCGAGGGCAAAGTAACTCTCGTTCTCGGCAAAGGTCAGATCGCCCGGTTGGCTGGTATCGGCAGGCGAAAAGCCCGTCAATTTCACCGTCCCGTCGCCCACGACTTTCCCTCCCAGTTTTTCAGCAATTCCTGCGGCAGTGTATGGCATAAGGTTCATTCCGATTCAGGTAAAACTTGAAAGCTATGGACGTTGGCTAACCAGTCACCGCTCTTCACCCCAACCGGCTCCTCCCAGCGACTTGTTGCTGCCATTCCATCAAACGCCGCGTTCGGTGATGACGACGTTCTTTTCACCCAGCACGATGACGTGGGGCTGCCAGGTTCTGGCGGCCACTTCCTCCACCTCGGTGTAGCTCATGATCGTGAGCAAATCCCCGGCCCGGCCCAAGCGGGCGGTGGCGCCGTTGAGCACAATGGCAGCGGAACCCCGTTCGCCCGGGATGGCGTAAGTTTCGAAACGGGCGCCATTCGCCATGTTTCCGCACAGAATTCGCTCATAAGGAAACAGGCCGACCCGGCTCATGAAGTCGGCATCAATCGTCAGGCTGCCTTCGTAGTTCACATTGGCAGCCGTCACGCGCGCCCGATGGATTTTAGATTTCAGTAAATGGACCAACATAAGGGTCAAGTCGCCGGCGACTCGTTGTCGGGACGAATAATAAGTTCAATAGCCGCCAATTCAACACCTTCTTTTTCCGCCACGTGCGGCCGGCATCTTGCCGGCGGTTTGGCACGACGGGTCCGAGTAAATGACCACTGTTCAATAGCCCAAGGGCCAATACCCATCACCAACGGGCGGGCGATGCGATGATTGGTTGGGCATTCGGGAGGTGGTCATTCTCTGGGCGTTGGTCATTGGCAATTGATCATTTCTTCCCCCCGGCCAGTTCCTTCGGTCGCCGCGCTTGCATTCGGTTCTGTCGGCGGGACGCCGGTAACACGCTGCCCCATCCCTTGTCCACCCTCGCACAAAAACGCTTGAACCAACCCAGCTTTGCTTTAGTCTCCCCGCCCAGAATTCATCGACCGGGAAAACCCGACAGGGTTTCCATGGAACAAACGAATATTGAATCAGCTAAACAACAGAATCTATGTCCAATAAACCTCTCAATGTCGGTCTGGTCGGCGGTGGCAAAGGCGCTTTCATCGTTCACCCCCATCAAAAAGCTATTCATTTTGACGGTACCCGTCGCGTCACGGCGGGCGCGTTGTTCCCCGATCCCAAGATCGCCCTCGAGGAAGCCGCCAACTGGCCCTACCCCATCAAGGGTTACGGTTCCTACGACGAAATGATCGGCGCCCAGGCCAGCCTGCCCGCGGACGAAAAACTCGATTACATCCTCATCGTCACGCCCAACTTCGTGCATTTCGATCCGGCCATGAAGGCGTTGGACGCCGGCATTCCCGTGTTCTGCGAGAAGCCGCTGACCGTTACCCTCGAGGAAGCTGAAAAAATCGTGAAGAAGGTCAAGGAGAAGAAAATCCCCTTTGGGGTGGCGCACACGTATCTTGGCCATTGGACCAGCCGGTTCAGCCGGTACATCGTGCGCGCCGGCTTGCTGGGCGAGGTCCGCTGGGTGGACGCCTATTATATTCAGGGCTGGCTGGCCACCAAACTCGAAGACACCGGCCAGCAACAGGCCTCCTGGCGCGTCGATCCCAAGAAAGCCGGCGGCTCGGGTTGCGGTGGCGACATTGGCACGCACGCACTCATGCAGCTTCGCTATGTGACCGGACTGGAAGTCGAAGAACTTTCGGCGAACCTGGAAGTCTTCGTGAAGGGCCGCCCGATTGACGACCATTTCACGGCCTATTGTCACCTGAACAACGGCGCGCGCGCGCTGGTCCGCGCCTCGCAAATTGCCGTCGGCCATTTGAACGACCTCGGCATGGAAGTTAACGGCACCAAGGGCACCTTGCGCTGGCGACAGGAAGATCCGGAAGTGGTCACCATTTCATTGATGGGCCAACCGGATCGCGTTTATTACCGCGGCGCCGTTGCACCGGGCGATGGTTTCCTGCCCCAGGACGTGCCCGCCGACCTCATGGCCGAACCGACCGTCCCAGCGGGGCACCCCGAGGCGTTCCACGATGCGTTTGCGCGCCTGCACCGTTGCTTCGAGGCGGACGTGCGCAAATACAAGGCCGGGCAGCCGTTCGCATGCGACGGGTCGAAATACGCCAACGTCGAAGACGGCTGGATGGGCATGGCCTTCATCCAGACGGCCGTCGAATCCAGCTCGAAGAAAGGCACGTGGACACCGATGCCCAAGCTGGGCTAAGACCTCGGAGTGGAGAATGACGCGTGGAAACGTGCGCTTTCAACTCTGGCGGAATTACACCTTAAACGCCTCAATTCAATGGCAGCAGGGCGGCGCCGTGGTGCCGCCCTGTTCTTTTGGAACAACGCCAGACTAGAACAACGGATACAGCAACGGTGCCAACGGCGAAGACGCGCTGAAGACCAGGAAGAGGCCAAGGAGCAACAGGAGAACCACCAGCGGCACCAGCCACCATTTCTTTTCCTGTCGCAGGAATAGCAGAAACTCTTTGAAGATTTCCCACATGCGTTGCCGGGATTCGTAGCCGATTGTAGGAGCAATGGCAAATGGAAAGGAGGGGGAGCCGGGATGTTAAGATGCTGGATGCCGGATGCCAGATAGCTGAAGGTGAATGCTCGTTCATGAGTGGGGCTGTGAAGGTGGCTGGCTCCCGCGGGAAATGATTGACTTCGGAAAGGCGATGCGGAATCAAGGGCTATGATCGGTCGCCTTTCGTGACTTGCCTGATGCTGGGGTTATTCCAGCGCTTCCACCCTCTTCGCGGACCCGCCACCACACGGCAGTTTGATCGATCCCGGATTCGAAGCCGCGAAACTGACCGACCCGTGGCGGACCTGGATCTACCATGACGGCACCGCGCTGCTCATTTGCTTCGATACGCCGATCGCGTCGCAGGGAAAACAACCACGCCTGGTCGGAGGATTGACCCGGCGGACATGGCCGTTGGCCAAGTGATCGCCCTGCCCCCGGCCTCCGGCTGACGGGCCAAGTGCCGCGTGAAAACCGAGAAACTCACTGCGGGTGGTCGCACCGACATCGGCAGCGCGCTGCACATTCAGACAACCAATGGAGCGACGCTGGCGCGCGGGCCGAGCACGTTTGGCACGCCACCGTGGAAGCAGACTGAAGCGGTTTTCCGGGTTCCTTCAGAAGGGCGGGTCAACGTGGTGCTCTTCTTCATTGGCTATGGCCAAGGCACCGGCAAAGTCTGGTTCGACGACGTGCGACTGGAGCAAATCCGCGCCGCTGGCCATCCGGAAATTGAGATCACAGCCGAGCACCTCACTCAACGATCCATCGACGCTAAGCAAGGCGGCCAATTCATCGAACCGCTCTGCGGCCTGATTCCGCGCGAAGCTGCGTTCAACCGCGCATTTCAAGTCGGGCGTCTGCGCGGCTGAGGGTAACGGCGCGCCAATTGCACTTGAATGCTGCGCGGCAGCCGCCATCCAATCAGTACACGTCCCGCAAGTAGCGCTTTTCGGCTTTCATCAGTGTCTGGTTCACGTATTCGGCGGCGCCTTCGGGAGTCATGCCGCCTTGTTCCTGGGCAATTTCAATCAGGGCTTGATGCACGTCCTTGGCCATGCGCCGGGCATCACCGCAGACGTAAAAGCAGGCGCCGTTTTGAAGCCAGGACCAGAATTCCTTGGCGTTCTCTTTCAAACGGTGCTGCACATAAATCTTTTCCGTTTGATCACGCGAAAACGCCAAATCCAACCGGTGCAGGGCGCCGGACTTGTGGTAGTTCAGCCATTCGTTGCCGTACAGGAAATCGCAGGACTGGCGTTGTTCACCGAAAATCAGCCAGTGCCGGCCCGTGGCGCCACGATGCACCCGTTCCTGGAGGAACGCCCGGTAAGGGGCGATCCCCGTTCCGGCGCCCAGCATGATTATGTCGGTGGCACCATCTTCGGGTAGCCGAAACGTTTTGGACGGTTGCACGTACACGGGGATGTTGGGCAGGCGGATGTTGCTGTGATCGGCAAAAAAGCCGGAACAGAACCCAGTCTTTTGCCGTCCGTGCGTTTCGTAGCGCACGACGGCAATGCACAGGTGAACTTCGTTCGGGTACAGCGTTTGCGAGGAGGCGATGGAATAGAGCCGGGGGGTCACCGGCGACAATTGCGCCAGAAAAGCCTGGGGCGATTCAAACCGGGCTTCATCGAACTCCCGCAAAATGTCCACATAATCACGGGAGAAAATGTATTCCCCCATCAGCGTTTCGGTGTCCACGAGTTCCATCAACCGATTGCGCTGCTCGCCTTGGGGAATGATCGCGCTGAGGCCGAACATGATTTTGCGATTGGCCCGATTCAACACGTAATTGTGCAACAGGGCCTCGCGGAACGGCACCGTCTGGCCTTCCGGATTGGTGACCGACGCCTGGGGAGCGAAACCCAATTCCTGGATCAGTTCGTCCACCAACGGCGGCGCATTATTGGCGAAGGCTCCCAGGGAATCGCCCGGTTGGTACGTGAGCCCACTGGCCGAGATGTTCAACACAAAGTGCCGGGTATCCTTCTCCGAACCCTCGCTCGTCAACAAGCGATGCTCGGTCAGGTGCGCCATAAACGGGTTCTTTCGCGAATAAGTCATTTGCGGTTTCAAGGGTGCCATCGGTTTGTCTGTCATAATTGGTCGCTATCGCAAGAATGACCCAATCTAACGAGTTTTTCCGGGAGCGCAATGCGGCAGAGGTAAAATCCAAAACGCGGAATCCAAAAGCCAATAGCCAGAACGGCAAAGGGGGGCCTGGACCAGCTTGCGGAGGACAGTCATCCGGCGGAGCGAACCGGTTCGTCCAAGCACGCGTTCGCGCTTCGGATTAGCCGTATCCAAAATCGCGAAGCCTGGGGTATTACGCCGGCTTGCTTCCGCTTTCGACAGTCTGCGGAATGAACCAACGGCTGGTTGGTTTTGCGGCGAATGTTTAACTCGTGAAACTAACGATTCGTGGTTGGACGAGACGCTCGAAATCGCGGTAGTCCATTTGGATCAGTTCGGTGTGCGTGCCGGCATTGAAGGCGATCGTGGGTTTCCCGGCCAGGCTGGCTTCGGCATACGTCTCGAGGCCGTACAGATTGCCGAAGGGAGGCATGGCGCCGATTTCGCAATCCGGGAACGCATCATTGAACTCCGGTTCCGTGGCAAACTCGACGCGGTCTTCCCCGGTGATTTCCCGCAGATCCTGGATGATCACCTTGCGCGGCGCCGGCAGAACGGCCATGCACAATCTTCCGTTGATTTTTACCATGACCGTCTTTGCCAGTTCCTTGCCGGAGATGTGGCTGGAAGCCGCGACTTCCTGGGCGGTGTAGGCGGCGGAATGTTTGACGGTGACGTACTTAATTTGGTTTCGGTCCAAAAATGCTTTCACTTTTGTTGCCGGCATATCGGTCTCCTTCTCGTTAAAGGTTTCACTGCGAAAACTTCACTCTGAAAACTTAAGCCGCCCACGCCATCCTTCAAGCTCGGCACACCCGATATTTCATCCAGCTACAGGCAATGTCCTGAGCGGTTCATGGCCCGCAACTGAATTGGGTCGGCTTGGCCAGCGCTTGGCCCTGAAGTAGAAGAATCCTTTGGCACGACGGGGGTTCTCCCCTAAGCTAGCCGGAACGTATGCGAGTGATTGGTCATCTGGCGAATGAGCGGAACGCGGCTTTGTTCAGCGATTACCTGGTCGTCCAGGGAATCGCGAATGAAGTGGAAGCCGATAAAGAAGGCTGGGCGATCTGGATTCATTCGGAAGACGAAATGGAACGAGCCCACGGGCTGTTGCAGCGCTTCCGGACCAACCCGGACGATCCCACCGTTCAAAAATACGCCCGCAAGGCCCAACTCCTGAAAGAGCAACATCAGCAGGAAGCCGAAGCCGCCGAAAAACGGCAATACACGCGCCGCCAGTTGTTTCCCCGGACGAGAGCATACGCGGTTGGCCCGGTGACGGTCAGCCTCATTGTGATTTGTGCGGTGGTGGCGATTCTCTCCGATTTCGGTAAGAATGAAGCGGTTCTCCAATACTTGTTCCTCAGCCTGCCGGAAGTCAGCCGGGGTGAAGTGTGGCGCCTGTTGACGCCCATCGTGGTGCATTTCGGGATTCTGCACCTGGCGTTCAACATGCTTTGGCTGTTCGACCTGGGCACCATGATCGAACGCTGTCAGGGCACCGGCAAATTCGTGTTGCTGGTGGTGGTCTTGGGAGTGCTTTCCAACGTCGGGGAATATCTGATGAGCGGACCATTCTTCGGCGGGATGTCCGGAGTGGTTTACGGGCTGTTGGGGTACATCTGGATGAAAGGCAAATTTGATCCCCTGTCGGGCTTGATCCTGCATCCGCAAACAGTGGCGATGATGCTGGTTTGGTTCTTCCTCTGTCTGAGCGGCCTGATGGGGCACATTGCGAACACCGCTCACGCTGTCGGGCTCGTGCTGGGCATTGTCTGGGGCTACTTGTCCAGTCAACTGGCCAGTCACCGTCGCTAATCGGGGCCGCAGGCCAGCCCTTCTTCCGGGCTGCTCAGTTTAGCAACTCCGTTGGCCTTGGTTGTGCTTGTCTGCCTTCGGAAGGGCGAATTGAAACTCGTCCTCGCGAAGTCTTGATTTGAATCTCGTGGTCCAAATATCGATGAAAAACGGAAATCTGACGCAGGGATGTGTAATCTCCTGTTTGAATCAACCCACCATGAAACAACACGTCCAACGGGCGCGCATTGCCCTGCTGGTGTGTAGCAGTGCCCTCGCAATTACCCTGACCAGCGGAGGCCTGAAGGCCCAGACGACCGGGCAGAACTCGGCAGATGCTGCCGCCGTCGCTGTGGAAGGGATGGGCCAATCGGCCCCAGAATCCAGCCTCTCACTCCCCAATTTCCTGAAGGTCGGCCCCTTCGAATTGCGCCCCTATTTTGCGGGCAGCATGTTGTACGATGACAACATCCGCATCCAATCACACCAACCAGTCCACGACGTGGTATGGACCTTGTCGCCGGGAATCACGATCGGTGGCGGCCAATACGAGGATGCCGCCGGCACGTTCCTGACGCTCGATTACCGGCCGGACATTGTGCTCTATACGGACCACGACGAGTTCAACTCCGTAGATCATTGGGTGAATTTCCGCGGTCAACGGCACTGGGAAAAACTGACCTTGGGGATCGGGCAAGCCTTCCAATCCGGCACCGGCGGTTACACCGAGGCCTTGAACCGCGTGGAACGGTCGGTCTATGTGACCACCGCCCGGGCCATTTACGAATACAGTGACAAAACCTCCTTCGAAGTCGATGGCCTGCAAAACATCAGCGACTACGACAACAGCGAGTCCCAACGGCTCATCAGCTACAACCAATGGGAACTGCAAACCTGGGGCAACTACCAGGCCACGCCCAAAATCAATGTCGGGCTGGGTGGGGCGTTTGGCTGGCGCGACGTGCAACTGGCCGACAACCAGACCTATCAACAAGCCCTGGTCCGCGGCATTTATACGCTGACCGCTAAAACGCGTTTGAATGCCAGCCTGGGCATGCAATTTGAACAATACCAGGGTGGCGGCAGCCGGGGACCCCAATTGGTCTTTGAAGTTGGCGGCGCGTATAAGCCCTGGGTCCGCACAACCTTCACCTTGGACGCCTACCGCCGCACTCAAAACTCGGTGGTGCAGGCCGGCCAGAACTACACGCTCACCGGTGTCCGCGCCGCGGTACGCCAACAAATCCGGGATCGGATCTTCGTCACCCTCTCTGGCGGGTACGAGCAATCCGATTACTACGCTACTACCTCATCCCACCCGCCTGACCGCCGCGACGATTACTTCTTTGTTGGACCTGCGCTGGATTACTCGATCACGGAACGTTGGTTCCTGGGCGCGTTTTACCGGTACCGCAACAATGACTCGACACACAACCCCAATGATTTTAGTAATAACCAAGTTGGCATTAGAACCTTGTTCCGCTATTAGTCGCCTTGGGAACCAGACTGAACGCTAAAACCGCCAACCCGTCTTGTGTCACCGCCACCTTCGTGGCGGTGTTCGCTTGGGTCCGGGCCGGCCGCGTGGCCGGATCCCCGACGCGGGGTTGGGCGCAGGAAAGGAATCATTTATGACCACAGCCATTATCGGACTCGGATATGTTGGATTGCCGTTGGCGCTCCAGTTTGCCCGCTCGGGCGTGAAAGTGTTGGGGCTGGACATTGATCCGGCCAAAGTGAACGACTGCCTCGCCGGGCAGAGTTACATTCAACACATCCCCAGCGCGGCCATTCAGGAGCAAGTGCAAAACGGCAATTTCACCGCCTCCACCGAATTCGTCCGGGTGAAAGAAGTCGAGGCGATCATTATTTGCGTACCCACCCCACTGAACAAAAACCGCGAGCCGGACATTTCCTACATTGAAAAGACCGGCGCGGCCATTGCCCCGCACCTCCCAAAAGGCGCGCTGGTGGTGCTGGAGTCCACCACCTATCCCGGTACCACGGACGAAAATTTACGCGACGTTCTGGAACGTGGTTCCGGTCTGAAAGCCGGCACCGATTTCCATCTGGCCTTTTCCCCGGAA
Source organism: uncultured Verrucomicrobiae bacterium (assembly GCA_963788655.1). Taxonomy (GTDB): domain Bacteria; phylum Verrucomicrobiota; class Verrucomicrobiia; order Limisphaerales; family JAFGQR01; genus JAFGQR01. The sequence goes on from CAWBHS010000027.1 coordinate 65,947, forward strand.
CGCGAAGATCCGGGCAATCCGGACAGCAAAGTGGCGTCCATACCTAAAGTGATGGGCGGTTACACCCCGGCCTGTTGCGAGCAGGCGGTGGCGCTTTACCGCCAGGCCATCAAGACGGTCATCCCGGTTTCCAATTGCCGCACCGCCGAGGCGACCAAGCTATTGGAAAACATTTTCCGGAGCGTCAACATTGCTTTGGTCAATGAACTCAAGGTCGTTTATGCGGCGATGGGCATCGACGTTTGGGAAGTCATCAACGCCGCCAAAACAAAGCCCTTCGGTTATATGCCCTTTTATCCGGGGCCGGGGCTGGGCGGCCATTGCATCCCGATTGACCCGTTTTATCTGACGTGGAAAGCGCGTGAGTATGGACAGCACACCCGTTTCATCGAACTGGCCGGGGAGATCAATACGTCCATGCCCAAGTACGTCGTCAGCCGGGTGGCGGAGGCCCTGAACTCCAAGCGCCAGGCGCTCAACGGCAGCCGCATTCTGCTGCTGGGCCTGGCTTACAAAGCCGACGTGGACGATCTGCGCGAGTCGCCCACATTCATCTTGTTGGATCTGCTGAAGCGGCTGGGAGCCGAAGTAGCCTATTACGATCCGCACATTCCCGTCATCCAACCCACCCGCGAACACGGCGAATGGACCGGCACCAAATCGGTTTCCTGGGATCAGAAAACCATCAACTCCTTCGACGCCGTTGTGATCGCCACAGCCCACCAAGCCGTCAATTACCGGGAACTGGCCGACTGGTCGGATTGCATCGTGGACACTCGCAACGCCATGGCGGGCGCGAATTGCCGGCCGAACACGCTTTGGAAAGCCTGAGAGTCTATTTTAAGACTCCAGCTTCCTTGTAGCAGCCGACGTAAGAAGTGCTCAAGATTCCCCGCAGACCTCACTACTCACGGACTAGAATGAGCCTCCTCAGGTCGCCTGATACCATTTCTTAAACCGGCTTTGAGTCGGGAAAGAAAGTTCGACTTGCGCCGCCGGGTCCGCTAAGACACTGCTTGTTTTAGGTTGCAACAAGTCATGACTGCTTACGACAAAATCCGCACTGAATTGACGGCGTCGCCCCGTATTTGGTTGGTCACCGGGGTTGCCGGATTCATTGGTTCCAATTTGCTCGAACAACTCCTGCGCTGGGACCAAACTGTTACCGGCTTGGACAGTTTCGCCACTGGCCACCGGAAGAATCTCGAACAGGTCCGCGACGCGGTTACTTCCGAACAATGGTCCCGCTTCACCATCGTTGAAGGCGACATCCGCGGCCTCAAGGTTTGTCAGCAAGCGTGCCATGGCGTGGACTACGTACTACATCAGGCCGCATTGGGCTCAGTGCCACGTTCCATTGAGGATCCGCTGACCGCCACCGAGGTCAATGTGAACGGCACCATCAATGTGCTGCTGGCCGCGCGCGACCAGCGCGTGAAACGGCTGGTGTATGCCTCGAGCAGTTCCGTCTATGGCGATGATCCGGAACTGCCCAAAGTGGAATCCCGGCTCGGCGCTCCGCTGTCGCCATACGCGGCCACCAAGCTGGTGGACGAAATTTACGCCGGCATTTTTGCGCGCTGTTACGGTGTCGAAACGGTGGGCTTGCGCTATTTCAATGTGTTCGGTCCGCGGCAGGACCCGGAAGGCCCGTACGCTGCCGTGATTCCCAAGTGGATTGCGGCGTTGATTAAGAATGAGCCGGTGGTGATCAACGGCGACGGCGAAACCAGCCGCGATTTTTGCTACGTGGCCAACGTGGTCCAGGCCAACTTGCTCGCGGCCACCACCGCCACCACTGAAGCAGTCAACCAAGTCTATAACGTGGCCATGAACGAGCGGACCACCCTGAATGATTTGTACGGCCTGCTGCGCGATCTGTTGTCGCCCAGCCACCCGGAGATCAAAACGCGCCAGCCCGTTTACCAGGATTTTCGAACCGGCGACGTGCGGCATTCGCAAGCGGACATTTCGCAGGCGCAACGTTTGTTGGGCTACGCCCCGACGCACCGGATCGGGCAGGGATTGGAAACCGCGTTGCAATGGTACCAGCAAAACGTGGTGTGATCAGATGAATAATCCAGGAAACCAAAGCCGATTGGCTGAACGTCGCGCGCGCGGCGGTACGGTGCGAAATGGAATGTCTGCAAATCGCCGCCGGCCGGCTCGATGACAGCCTGGTCCGTGCGGTGGAAATCATTCTGGCCAATCCGGGCAAAGTCGTGGTGAGCGGCCTGGGCAAGTCGGGTTTGGTCGGACAAAAAATCGCCGCCACGCTCTGCAGCACGGGCACACCGGCGGTGTTCTTACACCCGGCGGATGCCTTGCACGGCGACTTGGGCGTCTATGCGCCCGGCGATGCGACGCTGTTGATTTCGAACAGCGGGGCCACGGCTGAATTGATGCGGCTGGTTCCGTTGTTGCGCCAGTTCCGCTCCCCGCTCATTGGCATTCTCGGCAACTTGAAAGGACCGCTCGCCCCCCAAATGGACGCCGTCCTGGACGGCTCGGTGGCTCGGGAAGCCGATCCCTCAAACATTGCGCCGACGAGCAGTGCGGTGGTGGCCATGGCCCTGGGCGACGCGCTGGCCTCGGCCTTGATCCGGGCTCGAAATTTCACGTTGGACGATTACGCGCGCTACCATCCCGCCGGCCAACTGGGCCGCAATTTACTTTTGACGGTCGCCGATGTCATGCACGGGGAAAACACGGTGGCTTGGGTGCAGGCGGATGAGCCGGTGAAGAAAGTCGTGCTGGCCATGACCTCGCACCCACTCGGCGCCGCTTGTGTCATCGACGATAGCGGCCGACTCGAAGGACTGATCACCGACGGCGATCTGCGCCGGGCGCTGCAAGTTCATGACGATATTCGCCCGCTGAAAGCCCGTGACATCATGACCGCCCACCCGACGACCATTTCACCGGCAGCGCGCCTGCGCGAAGCGCTCGACTTGATGGAAGACCGGCCTTCCCAAATCTCGGTATTGCCCGTTGCCGAGCCTGAAGGACGCTGCCTGGGATTGCTCCGCATTCACGACATTTACACCGGCTCGACTGACGTGCCGACGGGAAGTTGATTGGTATTAAACGTTTAAACGCTTATGTCGAACATTCTGCTGGATGGAATTGTGGGGGCCCGCCCGAACATGATGAAAATGGCGCCACTGGCTCGCGCGCTCGCCGCTGACGGAACCTTTAACCTGCGGCTGATTCACACCGGCCAACACTACGACGAGCAAATGTCCGATGTGTTCTTCACGGAACTGGGGCTGCCCAAACCGGCCTTTAATTTGAAGGTGGGTTCCGGATCCCACGGCGCCCAAACCGCCCGCATTCTCGAAGGCTACGAACAAATCCTGTTGTCGGAAAAACGTCCGCGCGGCGTCATCGTGGTGGGCGATGTGACCTCCACGATGGCCTGCACCCTGGCGGCGGCCAAGTTGTGCCTCCCGGTGGCGCACGTCGAAGCTGGCCTGCGCAGTGGCGATCGCACGATGCCGGAGGAAATCAATCGCATCGTCACAGATGCGCTGGCCGATGTGTTGTTGGTGTCCGATCCCGAGGGCCTGATGCACCTGGCGCGCGAGGGGCAGCCCCGCGAAAAGATCACCCTGGTGGGAAACATCATGATGGATACCCTCCACCGCGAACTGCCTTATGCGGGACAATCAACCCTGTTGAACGACCTCGGTTTGGCCCCGCAAAGCTACGCCTATTTGACGCTCCACCGCCCGTCGAACGTGGATGATCCGGCGGTGTTGCGGCGGTTGGTGCGGTTGCTGGAGGAATTCTCGCGCGAGGTGCCGTTGGTGTTTTCACTCCACCCGCGCACCCGGGAACGGTTGGCGCAAGCCGCCCTCGAGTTGCCGGAGGGCGAACGATTCCGCGTCATTAAACCGCTCGCGTATCGAGATAATCTACGGATGATTCAATGCGCCCAAATCGTATTAACCGATTCCGGTGGCATCCAGGAGGAAACCTCCGTGTTGAATGTGCCGTGCATGACGCTGCGTCCCAGCACCGAGCGACCCATCACCGTGTCCTTGGGCAGCAGCGAACTGGTGGGCAATGATGAGACAAAGATCCGCAACGCCTGGCAACGGTTCCGTTCCGGCCAATGGAAACAAGCCAGTCCCATTCCGCTCTGGGACGGCCACACCGCCGAACGCATCGTGAAACGATTGCGGGAAGCGTGGGCGTGAGGGGTGATCGTGGGGGAGGGCTGGTGAAGGATTGAAGAGTAAAGCGCCATGCCGGGTGCGCTGCTGCATTGATCGCGCCACACCGTTACGAACGATGGCAGCTCTTCCGTCACGCCCCGTAAGCGCCGAACGTGCTCCCTCTCCCCAAGGGAGAGGGCCGGGGTGAGGGGGAAGGAGCCAAGCGGTCGCCTGGGCCCTCTGAAAATTGCGGACGGCAATCACTACCTAATGCGAATTGGCTGCGCAGATTGAACGCACTCTTTCCCCTCACCCTAACCCTCTCCTCAGGGAGAGGGAACAGCCGGTGGATGCCCATGGGAATTCGAATGGGCCAGCGGCACTTGCCGCGGCTGCACAGATCGCGTAACCCCGCTACGAACGATGGCAGCCCAGTCTCCGCACCCCGCAAGCGCCGAACGTGCTCCCTTTACACGAACCGCGCGGTAGCGGCGTTCGCGCTGCGAGCGCATGGCCTCGCAGCGCGAAGCCAACCACCTCGGTCGCGCTCTGACTTGCGCCTGGTCCGCCGCGTTCTCACGAACGCAGCCACCCTCCAATTGAATCGTTTCCCCAGCCGGAATCTTTCACACGCAATGGTAGCCGCCAACGTGAGGAGGCGGACCGGAAGCCTCTTCCCGTGCTCCGCCCCACGTCGGCGGCTACAGGCTGGTGGCGCTTTAAGCGGCGTGAAGAATCCGGGTTAAGTAGCTTCCGACGATGCCCGCGCTGAATTCCGCGCGGCTTTCAATTTGATGCCTTCGTCCACAATGCAGGCGGTCACCATGTCAGCCGTGACGTTCAAGGTGGTCCGCGCCATGTCGAGCAACCGATCGACGCCCAAGATCAAGGCGATGCCTTCGGGCGGGATATGGAAGCTGGCCATCAATCCCACCATCACGGGCAGCGACGCGCCGGGAATGCCCGCCACGGCGACGGCGCTGAAGACGGTGAGGAGCAAGAGCGTCAATTGGCTCCCGAGCGACAAGTGGACACCAAACACCTGGGCGACGAACAACACGACGCAGCCTTCGTAAAGCGCGGTGCCGCTCATGTTGGTGGTGGCGCCCAACGGCAGAACAAAGCCCGCCGTGCTGGCGGAAACGCCCAGCGTTCTCCCGGCTGACCTGGAGGCTGGTGGGCAGCGTGGCGTTGCTGGAACTGGTCGAGAACGCGGTGACCAATACCGTGCGGATGGCTTTGAAAAACTCGAAGGGCGACCGGCGGGTCAGCAGTTTCAACAACATGGACATGGTTCCAAACAAATGCACGAGAATGCCGCCCAATACCACCACCACAAACAGCAGCACCGCTTGCAAAACGTCCGTGCCCACGCGAATGACCAGACTGGCCATCAGGGCGGCGACCGCGTAGGGCGCCAACTGCATGGCGAAATGGACGATGCGGGTCATCAGTTCGTTGCCGATTTCCAGGCCGTCCATGAACCGGCGGCGGTGGTCCGCGGGCAATTGCGTGCCGGCGGCGCCCACGAAAACGGCAAACAGGATCAGTGGGAGAATCTGGAAATCGGCCACCGCCCCGAGCAGGTTGCGCGGCATGAACATTTCGACCAGGCGATTGAACGTGAGGCGGGGTTGCTCCGCGGCCTTTGCCTGCGCCATGTCGGCATCGCTGCGGTACTTCTCGATCAATTGGGCCTTCGTTTCGGGCGTCAGGCGGTATCCCGGTTGGACGGTGTTCATGATCAACAGTCCCAATGCCACGCCAATGGACATGTTGACGCCGAACAACAGAAAGGTGCGACCGGCCAACGGCCCCAATCGATCCAGGCGCCCCAGTTGGACCACGCCGAAAGTCAGCGACGTGAAAATCAGCGGCACGACCACAAAGAACAGCATGCGCAAAAACACCTGGCCGAACGGATCAAGCACTTCGGCAGACAACCACTGTAAGCCGGCCATAACCGACTCCTGGGCGTGAAAGATCACCCGCGCCAGGAGGCCGATTCCCAATCCCAGGGCCATGCCCCAGACGATCCGCACGCCCAAGCGATCCCCAGATTTTTTGGTGGTGGTCACGGGTGGGCAGGCTAATGAAACTCTCCGGACCTGACCATTCAATTCCACCACCAATGAGGGACCGCGGTGGGGATCAGACCGAAAGGTGGTCCGAAAATAAAAGAAGGGCACCGTATCACCGGTGCCCTGGTTCAATACGAAGCGTTCGCGAAGGGACGGTTATGGATTCTGAATGTGATTGTTCCCGTTGGCGTCGCCCGAGCTCTCGATTTGCCGTTGCCGGGCGCTATCCGACGTCTGGATGGCGCTGCCGTCAGCCAGGCCGAGATTGCCCGCGTCGCTGTGGATGCTCGAACTCCACCGATAATCGCCGCTGTTGCCGGCCAGCAACTCCGTCGCGTTGGCGTCCACCGTTCTGCAATTGGCAGTGCCGGGTTGTGATCCGTCCGGTTTCACAATATTGCGGTCGCCGGACAAGATGGTTTGCGGCCGGGAAGGAATAATCCAAGTCACATCGCCCGGCAATTTTGGCGGCGAGATTCAGTCAGGTATTACTTCGTCAAACAACCTGGATTAATCGCCCCTCGACTCTTGATTCTTGAGCGGGCTAAGCCGTGACTATTCAGTAGGACAGGCGTCCCGCCTGTCCCGAACAAGTGCAAACCAACAACTTGGAGCACGGCGCCGCGAGTATTTCTATGTCACCAAACGTGAGGATGCCTTGGGCTATTCGAGACAGGCGAGACGCCTGTCCTACCACGCCGAACTGCCTCATCGCAGCACCAGCTACTGAATTGATACGGCTACGCCCGGGCACGGCGTTTCGGCTTGGTTTGCTTCTGATTGCGGGGGCGCGTCTGCTTCCGGGGAGTTTTGGCGGCAGGCTTCTGCTTTCGTGCCGCTGTCCTTTTCGCTGTCGGCGGTGGCGCTGAAGTTGCGGTTCGGGTTTTCTTTTGGATCACCTGGCGCATTTGTTCGACTTTGCGGTCCACTTCGGTCCGCGCCCGCTGAAGGCTTTCCTGCGTGACGTTGATGGCGTCGGTCAGGAAACCGCATCCCTGCCGGATGCGCCGGCTATAGCTGCCTTCTTTCAGCGTGATGCCCTTCGCTTTCAGAAAAGCGCTCAGGTTTCGGTATAGTTCGTCTTGCTTTAGCTGTTTCATAAGCCTGTGCGATACGCCTGTGCGTTGTCAGGACCAATCATGGCAAAAAGATGGAACTTGGACAATGATCAGATTGGGAAAGGATTTTTGACTTTATTTTATTAGCCCACATGACATCATCCGGTCATGGGCAAGAAGCGGCGCATCCAGGTTCGCTCACCATCGCCCCCGGCGGCTTCCAGCGCAGGAACGTTGCCGCGGGCTGCGCCCCAATATCATACCCGCCTCTTTGGTTCCGCGAAGTATCGCCGGCGCTTGCGGCTGTTGCTCGTGTTCTTGGTGCCGTTGCTCATGCTGGGGGGCAGCGAGTTGGTGTTGCGCGTGCTCGGCTATGGAGTGCCCCTGAATTTCTTTGTGCCCATGCCGGACGGCCAAACGCTGACCACCAACCGGCGTTTTGGCTGGCGGTTCATGGACCGCGACACTGCCACGCAACCATATCCAGCCCTGATGGACGCCAAGAAGAAACCCGGCACCCGCCGTATCTTTATCCTGGGCGAGTCGGCCGCCGTCGGCACGCCGGCGCCCGCGTTTGGTTTTGGCCGCATACTCGAGATCATGCTTGAGGAACAATTTCCCGGACAACGGTTCGAAGTGGTCAATGCCGCGATGCGAGGAATCAATTCCCATGTCATCCTACCGATCAGCCGTGAGTGCCGCCGTTATGAGCCGGATTTGTTTTTGTTGTACATGGGGAACAACGAAGCGGTGGGATTGCACGCCCCGGTTCCCGGTGAATTCAATCTCACCCCCTACCCGAGTTTGATCCACCTCCGGCAGACGTTGAAAGAAACGCGGCTCGGCCAGTTGCTGGGCGACATGGTGCGCGGCCTGAAAAAGAAAGCCCAGCGTCCCGAGCAAGACATGGAGTATTTCCGTGCTCATTGCCTCCTGTCGGACGCCCCGGAGCGGCAACCAGTGTATGAAAACTTCCGCGCCAATCTCCAGGAAATTATCCGGACCGCGCGGCGCGCCCACGCCAGCGTCGTCGTCTCGACCGTAGCAGTGAATCTCGCTGATTTTCCTCCACTCGAATCGCAGCACCGCCCGGGACTCTCCTCGAACCAACTGACCCAATGGGGCACGGTCTATTCCCAAGGCACCAATGCCGAAGCCCACGGGCTGACCCAGGAAGCCATCACCCATTACCGGGCGGCGCTGGCCGTGGACGACCATTTTGCGGAGCTGCACTATCGGTTGGCACGCTGTTGCGTCACGGCTGGCGACAGCTCAGGCGCAGCCCAGCATTTCGCACTGGCGCGCGACTGGGATGCACTGTCGTTTCGGACGGACAGCCGGCTCAACCAAATCACGCGTGACGTTGCCACACAGCACGCTGATGCCACCGTAGTGCTGGTGGACGCCGAAAAGGCCTTTGCCGCGGCGGCCCCAAAAAATTGTGGTGTGCCGGGAAAACAGTATTTCAACGATCATGTGCATCTGTCCTTTGCCGGCGATTACCTGCTGGCCCGCACGGCTCTGCCCGCCGTTATCAAGGCCTTGGGCATTGCCCGGACGGGTGGCGATAAAGGGACCAAGTCTCGCGCGGTGCCGTCGTTGGAGGAATGTGCGCAGCATTTGGCGTTTACGGAATGGGATGACATCAGCGTGGCTTCGGCCATGGTGCGGTCGCAGGCCAAGGCGCCGTTCCTGGATCAATTGGAGCATGCCCAAACTCAGGCGCAAGCCAATGCGGCGTTGCGGCAACGCATCGATATGTTCCAAAAGCAAAACGGCCCGGCTAAAGCCATCTCTATTTACCAGGCCGCCCTGGATCGGCGTCCTAACGATTGGCAGATTCTTATGAACTACGGCACGCTGCTGAGTGATTTCCGCGACCATGCCGCCGCCGCGCAAGCCTTCGCGAAAGCAACTGAGCGGATGCCGACCTTCATGTCGTTGCGTCTGTTGCTGGTGAAAAGCCTCTGGACCTCGGGACAGCGGCGAGCCGCACAACGCGAGTTGCAAGCGGCCCTGAAGATCGACCCCCATTACCCGCCGGCCCAAGAGGCGATGCGGATGATGGGGGTATCGCGGTGAAGTCGAAGCAGTTGAGGGTTGAGTGCAATGCCATGAGGAAACCCCGGAATGTGGCCAAGCCGGACCTCATGTATTCTTAAATGCGTTTCGACTTCGGAGGCCTGAGTTCTTTCTCGATCTTGGTGGCGTTCGATTTATCATCAACAATGAAAGTACTTTTATTGATCTTCCCTGATTCCGGATCTTGTAATTTAAGTGTTATTTTCCGGTTCTTCCGAGTTACATTCCCAATCGCTGACCGGTCGATGGTCAATGTGCAATCCGAGGCACACAAATAATGCACGACCAGGAATGCAGGAATTATTCCCAAGCCGAACCCGAACAGGAACAATGGCACGAACGTTATTAGCACAAATATGCCCACGCAGGCCACCTCTGACCAACGCTGCTTGCCGTAATAAATGATCTCGTCCTCGATTATAGTGACCGTTCCATTTCGGACGAAACGGAACGGGTCACGGAGAAAGGCAGTCCGGAATGTCACGTCAAATCGCAAACTTTTGCTTTCTGCTTGCCAGCCAACCGGACGCTGCTTCAGCGGCTTTGCCGATAGCTCGCGATGCGCGAAGGGCTTCTTGCAATCACAACAAAGGATGGAGTCATCCTCGTTGTCCCGCCAACAGAAAGAGCAGGTCTTCATAATGGCTTCTCGTTGATCAAGGATTGAGTAGCAAAATAGACTGGAAAAGTCCAGCTCAAAACGGTGACAGGAATCGAAGCGGGTTGGGACGCACACACAGAAGTTCACCGTCCAAACCCGCCGCCCTCTCACACGAGAAGGACCTGGATTCTTGTTCTTCAATTCATTTTACATGGAGCACGGCCTGTTCGGACTTACCCGAGCAGGCCGTGCATGTCGTGTTTAACCCATCAAAGCGCTCATTGTCTTAGTCCACGGAAATAGCCCGGTAAAAGCGCCGTGGCTGGCCGGCAGCCGATTGATCAACATACCAGTGTGGGCTTGCTGTCAGGGTTATCGTCTCCAATTCCGTCCAACCGCTTGGGTTGTTTAGATCGGTGGTGAATTCAATTCGGTAGTTCACCCCGGCAGCACCTGTGAGTTTGAGGCCCGGCATCAGGTACATTTCCAGGACTGACACATTGAAGGGCTCGCTGATCGCCGAACCGAAACCGTTCACGACAACACGATAGGCCCCAGCATTCTCAGCGGTGAGATTTTCGAGGACCAATATCCCATTCGTCGCACCGACGATGTCGATGCCATTGAACTGCCATTGAAAGGCAAATGGACCGCTGCCGGTCATGCCGGCGTTCAGTGTGACGGTTTCGCCCGAGGAGACGGTCCGGCTCACTGGCTGTTCCGTGAAGGTTGGCGGCAGCATGAACAGGTCGGCAGGCCCTTGTTTATTTGCAGGCCCTTGAGTCAGCGCCACCTTGCCCGATCCATCAGGCCGCATAGCCCAGACTTGGTTTTGGCATAGGAAGAGAATGAATTTGCCATCCGGCGTCCAGGTCGGCGTTCCGCAGTCCCAGGGCCATTCGGTCGTGATGTTGACCGGATTGCCACCATCAATGTTCATAGTCCAAATGTCACCGTTGCCGCTGAAAACAATCCGGCTGTTATCCGGCGAAATATCGGAGTGGGTGAACGCCGCCCCGCTGGGCCGGAACCATGCCGTCAAGTTCGTCAGCACGCCGGTGATTACGTCGTACAGAAACTCATCGCTCTGATAGGTTGGCACCGCCCAATTCGAGCCGATGACATACCGGCCGTCCCGCGACGCACGCGTATGGGATAAACGAAACGGCAAGTTGGTCAGGACTGAGCCATCGGGATGAAGTAATCGCACGTAGCCGTAAACCGGATGACACACAATCCAGTCGCTGTTCGTCGGAGCGTGCGGCCACACCATGTCTTGGGATCCGTCCGTCAGGAATCTCAGGTCGCTGCCGTCCGGTTTGATCAGACAGACTCTCGCTCCGAAGGCTGGGCCACCCGTAAACAAAATATCACTACCGTTTGAGAACCAACTTGGCTGAGTGGCTGCACCCGCGCTGGCGGCGGGGATATTCGGAACAGTGTTACTTTCACCCGTCAAAAGGTTCCACACCACCAGTTCATATTGGTCAGTACCTGAATAACAGAACACCTTCTGGACGAGGTGGAGACTGAATCCAAGCCAGGCTGATGGCGCCGATAAGGCCGGGAACCGCTTGAAGCACAGTGCCGTTCAATGCACTGTACAGATTCACCGTGCCCGCATTGTTGACCAGCAGGTCATCGTAGCCGTCACCATCCTGATCCGGAACGGCAATGCCGATGTCGTCAGAGTTTGGGACAGGAATCGCATCCCAAATCGTGCTGCCGGTTTGCAGATCCAGACAAACTGAACGGTCCTGATGACGCCAGCCCGAAAGCACGTAATAACCCGTGGAAGTTGGAACCAGCCCTAATATTGTTTGGTTGTTGTAGGCCGAGTTACAAGACCATATTACCTGCCCGTCGATGCCCCGATAGCGGCGAATGCCGCCGGCACCGGACGAACCTTGGGCGGCGACCAGGAAATCCGACGTTCCAGGAACCGGACGGATCCCCAGCACGTCGAATGCGCTGAAATGCTGCTGCCAGACAATTTCCCCGGCAGTACCGTCGAGCATAAGCACGCGATCGTCGTAACAGCATTGCCCCACAGCGTAGTCTGCCTTGCCGTCGCCGGTCACATCGGGAACCGCGATCCCACCCCGGCTGATCTGGGGATTCTGCCAGAGGACTGTGGTCCCATCGAGACCACTCAGACAAATGAGTCCGCCGCCTCCGGCACCCAGGTATTGTGAGCGGACGATGACATCGTAAATCCCGTCCCCATCGACATCCGGAACAAATCCGGAAGCCCAGTAATCACCCGTTGGAGATGTATAATCCCAGATCGTCTGGCCGCTCTCTCCATCCACACACAGCACATGACTCGAACCACTGCCTGAATTGTCCCTCCGGCAGATCAGGATGTCGGACGCGGACGTTCCGCCAACATTCGGAGGACCTTCCGGGAATTGTGTCGTGTCCGTATAGATCGTGTGATGGAGCACGGCATCCAAGTGACCGTAGGCCGGGAATCCTGCAATCTGCCATTTCAAGACTCCCGAGTTCCCGCTCAAGCAGTAAGTCACCGTCACGGCATTGCTGGCGCAGATGATGAGGACATCGTAATCCCCGTTGCCATTCGGAAATACCTGGGCATCTTGACCGATATTGCCACTCGGGCAGTTCCAATTCCAATTGGTCCGACTGGCCAGGACATCCGTGGACTGGGCGCTGGACTGGCTGAGCGTTAGTACGTTGCCGCTATTTGACGCTGCATCCGCTTGGAGCAGCGTCGCCACGGCCAGGCCTATAGCGGTTATTAATTGACTTCGTTTCATTGGTTTCGCCTTTCTTGTTTCAGGGTATTTTGGTTGACCGAAGCTGCGGAAAACTGGCGCCAGCCAGCGCGACCCCGGCGACAACAACTCCCCAAATCTTTTTCAGTTGCGAAAGTTGCTGTTTTCATGTTCACCTTCCTTTACGGGAACCTGAATGCGTTCATGCAGATGTTGCAAAATACTTTAAGCCCCACTGCCAAGCGTGTGATCACGAGCGCAGAAAGATTTGCGGCCAACCTATGAAAGCAGAGAGCCCTGGACAGAACGCAGCGTATCCCCCCACCCGCTGGACCCTTGTTTTCCGCGCGCAAGATTTGGAAAAAACGCAGGGCCGTGACGCCTTGGGCGAAATCTATGAAAAATACCGCGAACCTCTGCTCGCGCATTTGCGTTGGCGGTTTCCCTATTGGCAGGATCGCGTGGAAGATTGGTTCCAGAGTTTCGTCGAGAAGAAAATCCTCGAGTACAAGCTGCTTGAACATGCGGACAGAAATCGCGGCCGGTTTCGCACCTTCCTGCTGAACGCGCTCGACAATTTCGTTTTTGAAATATTGGAGAAAGCGAACGCCGCCAAGCGAACGCCGAAAGGTGGTTTTGTTTTTGTGGACCACCCGGATTATCAGGAGCCGGCGGATCCGAAATCGTTGCGCTCCGATCCCGGCGATGTCGAGTGGGCACGCGAGGTTCTTGCTCAGGCCGTTGGAAGAACCCAGAAATTTTACGAAACGAAGGGCGATGGGAAGAAATGGTGCGTATTCTATCTGAGCCGACTGAAACCAATGTTTACCGGCGAGAAAAGTCCCGCTTACGAGGATATCGCCGTAGAATGCGGCATGCCAGTTGCAAACGTTAACGCGGTAATCTTCAATGTAGTGAGGAAACTCAAGACGGAACTACACTCAGTCGTCGGAGAATACGCCGAAGGTGATGAAGCCAGACTGGAGGAAATCCAGCATTTGATCGACATTCTCGGGGACGCGGATCAAGGGGACGATTCAGCCGAGAAAGAACGCAAAGATCCCGAAGATGGAAACCAGGACAAGAAACTCACCGATTAAACTGCTCGATCAAGGCCGCTGTAACTCCTTATCTATCTGCGTTCTTTGCTCGCAGCCCATAAGGCTGCCAGTCCAGCCGGTGGAAGTCCGGCGATGGTAAATGACGATGAACCATCCAGTGATAACCGACATGAGATTTCGGGGTGACCCGGCTCATGCAAGCTCGGTAGTAAACGTCCTGACCGGAGCAGGGCCAGCAACCTCTCCAGGCCGTAGCATCAAGCGAACGCTGCAGCTTCGTTACGCAACCCACGCGATCCGGAATCGTGGGACTTGTGGTGGTCGAGCCGGTGCAAAGACGGCGAAGACAGAATCCACGACGAAGGCATCGTCGAGTGCAGTCGTGGGCGCCACCGGAGTACGGGCGACGGCATGGGAGGAACGGACTGGCAGAGTAAATTGGGGACCCGCTACGGTTGGCGGGATGGACCCGCAATCCGACGGAATAATCCATAAGCCGTGGGATGGCCGTCAGAGGCGCAGATGTGGCCATAGTAAGCAACGATCCGGTCGGACAATACAACCGACTGGGGAGCCAAGGGCCACTGGATCCGCGGTTCAGGTCAGAAATCATCGGTGCCGCTTGGACGCAAGTCCGACTACGGATAAAACGCCGGGGATGGAGATACGAACAGTGACGGCCTATAAGCCGGCGTGGAGACGCTGGCGAAGGTGGCCGTGGCGTGAAGCGGGTTTGAAGCCGTACTGGGGAAAACCCACCGTACGGAATTTTAGAGGGGGTGGAGGAAACGAAATGCATGGCCTGGTAGCCGTTTGCCACGATGCCCGAAAGGGCCGATACCTTGGAAGTTACTGGCCTAAACATGTTCGCGCCTCCGCTCTACTCGATGGCCACATTCGGGGCATGATCAAGAAAAAGTAACTGTCGGCTGCATAAAAACCACACAAATCCCGTAAACAATAAGAATGGCAATCCCCGTAGCAGCCGAGGTAACGAGGCTCTAACTTAATTCTCTCAACCCTCAACCATGAACCCTCAACCGCCGCCAAAATGAACGATTCATCCCAGGAAATCCTCAAAGCCCCGGCCAAGCGTTTGTCTCAAATCATGAAGCTGGGCTTGGACCAAACTGGCCAGCTAACACCAGACGACTTGCGCTCCGTCTTGGAAGCCCAACTTGATTCCCCTATCCACGAGGTTATTGGACTGACGGCTCAAGCGTTAGAGCGCAACATGCAGGACACCGGCATTACTGCCGAAGATTTGCCTGGCACATTGCGTGAACTGATGCAACAGCAACACCCTCCATTGCCATTACTCGAATTAGTGAAAGACTTCGCCAAGCGATGCCGGGAACAAGTGGACCATCCGGTGCCTTCGGAGGTTGCCACGCTGCTTTACTATCTCTGTATTGCAGTTGCTTTGAACCGGCACAACAAGCAGATCGCCCGATTAAGTGCAGTAAAAATAAAGGATGGTTTCAACTGGGTGCAGGCACAACCGTGGATCGACAATGACCTCAAGCAGTACTTTGCAGGAGAAAATCGCGGCAGTAGCCGTGGTAGTGACACTTATTAATTCTCAATTTACTTTGCTGAGCACCAGTTTGCCTGGTTAACAACTCTTGCTGTCGGTGGCCAAGCAGAGTAGCACTTCGGGCACCGCCTCCCAAGGAAAAGGAAGACCTGCGCTTTATCAATTGGAGCTGAAACCGTTTTGTACGGTTCACGCCATTTCAAGCCACCTTCTTTGCCGGTGGGTTCTGACTTCGTTGGCACAAGGTCGCGTCGGCCTTACGGAATCAAGCGAGCCCGGTAAAAGGCGCCTGCTTTGTCGGGAGCGTTGGTAATGACGAAGCGCAGCCAACCGTCCTGCGGAACTATGTTGGTGCTCCCCGACACCCAGTGGAGAAGGTTGGTGCTTTTCTCGAGGGCGTAGCGTTGGCCGGCGGAACCCAGATAGGTGATGAACACGCCAGAATTGGTGGTGTTCAAGTCAACTGCTCTCGGAGATAGACCCGTGTAAGTATAATATTCCAGGACGCTGGTGATGTGGTTGCAGGTGATCGTCAACGGCCGTTCGGCGGGCGCTAAATACCCCGGAATCGTACGGAACGCCAGATGGTAATTGGCCCCAACAGCCGGAAGTCCATAGGTCACCGTATCACTGAAATACGTCTGATTGGAATCTTCCGTGATACGCCAGCCCGCGCCCGCCGCCACAGCTTCCGGCGGACTGACGAAGACGTAAAACCCGCCCATTGGGTAATAATCGCATTCAACGGGAAATGGTATGGACACTCCATCTCCCAAACGGATAACCCCGCCGCTGCCGCCAACGGGCACATAAACCTGCAAATCGTATTCACTCCCCGGACCATGCAGATCAGGACTGTAGGAACTGATGCGCAAGTAGTACATGCCCGGCAGGAATCCGCTTTGCCCCGTCTTCAAGTCCACAATCAGTCGCTCCGTTATGTTTGAACCCGTCCCGCCTAATGGATCGTCCATGGAATCGACCCACACCAGACGACCGTTCGAGTGCTCATAATAGAGGTCAAGCACCAGGTCGCTATTGGTTCCCCTTTGCGTGGCGTCCAGATTGAATATCCATCCGGTGGGCGCATAGAACTTCACCCAGTCCTCGTCCGTGGAGGAATGGAAGTTGTGCCGCTGAGTCTCGTTCACATTAATGACTCTGGCTTGAGACGCGCTGTCGTCCACCTCATATGCGTCGGTAACGGTAATGGCCGATTGCGCTGGGCCGGACACCAAGCCGGTCTGGTTGCTGGCAAAAAAGGTGCAGGCGTACGTTCCCGGCATGGTAAAATTGGCGTAGGCAACCTGAAAACGGTTCGCCGGGGAATTCCAGGTCAGAGTGATTTGCGGCAGCTCGCCCTGACCGTCATAATCCGGCGGGGTGATGACGCACCAAACGTTGGAGCCACCCACCACCCCGGAAGCCCAAAGTTCCACCGGCATCCCGGCCACAACGGTTTGGTCGGGCATCACTTCGCTGATGAGCGGCAAATCGTCCCCGGTGACGAACGCGGCACCCAAGTAGCGGTGAGGGGCCAGCCTGCCATCCGAACCTTTCTGGTTGGCAATTCCGTCCCCGTTGTCGTCCAGTTGGGCCGCTTGCCGCACCTGTCCACTGGCAAACCGGACAGCGTCCCGCGCGGAAGTGAAAGCAGTGCCCAGGCTGTGACCATTCAAGATGCTGTTGAGGAAAAACTGCGAAAAACTGATCAACCCGGCCGCGCCAAAGATACTCGGGCTGCCACTCGCGGTGCTGGCGATCACAATGCGTTCCCGTCCACTGGGCGCGGCCAGGTCCTTCACATAGTCGCCACTGCCGTCAAAATCCAGCATCACATTGACGCTCCGATTGGAAACTTGGAAGTGGTCGATCCAGAGGTCGAGTTGCGTCGCGGTCAGGGTTTGTTCAGGATTGAGTTGAAAATGCCCGTTCGTGGTCGCTCCCAGGCAATAAACCGTGAGCTTATCGGCGGTATCCGCCCAATTCGTGATTGCGAATCCCAGACTTTCCAGGCTGGGCAAACCCGCGACATTGTTGGTTCCGTCATCCAGGTCCTCCAACTCCACCGTGCTCAGGACTTTGAGGTGATCCGCGGGCAGGCGTCGCAGGCGCAAGGTATGCCAGGCGTAACGTTCCAAGGCATTGAATGAAGCCCAGGAGGTCTCGTTGGTGTTCCCGGCAACGACCACGATGGCGCGTTCATCGAATCCGGTCTGGGTAATGAACGCTTGCCGCGGCAACGAGACGCTCTGCCGGACATCGCGGGCATAGTAGATCAGTTTGTAGGTCCCGGCTTGGATGAATCCGTCATAGGTGCCTTCGTAACGTCGGTTCAGGCTGTTGAACAGCAGTTCGACCTGCGGAACATCCTGGACGGGCTGGGAGGGATCAGGATCAAAACCGGGTGGCACAATCACACACCAAACCCGCTCGATGGCCGCCGGGCCTGAGACGTCGGCCGCCCAGAGTGTGCTAACCGAAGTCGAGGTCAGCGTTTGATTCTCGCTGATGCGGCCAATCTGGGGAATGTCCACCCCAGCCACAGTCGATGCCCCCACGCTCACTAAAGTGGCATCTTGCCCATCCACTCCTTGGTGGAAAAGTCCGTCCCCCGTGTCATCGAGCAAGGCTTGTTGATAAATGCCAACCGCATTGGCCGCAAGTTGGAAGCAATCGTTCAGGTTCAAGCCTTGCAAGGCCCCACTCCAGAATGCATCCGAAAAGCTCACCAAGCCGTCTGCCAAAAAATAGGCTGGTTCATCGGCGGCACAAGCGGCGATAACGATTCGTTTTGCCGGGCCTGAGTTGGTGAGTTCACCCAGGAAGCTTCCCGAGTAGCAGCAGTCGATGACGACCGTCACGTCCATTGGGTAAGCGTCTTGCAGGGCGTCCAGCCGAGATATCCAGTTGAGCCGCCGTCAGCACCTCCGTCTCGTTCAACCGGAAGGTTGGTTGCCCGGAAGGTTTCTCGCCATGATCCACCAAATACACGATCAATTGGCTGGCATTACCCACCCAGTTGGTGAAGGTCTGCGCCGCATTGGCCCAGGTCGTGGCCAGGGCCACGTCGTTGGTCAATCCGTCGCCGTCCACATCCGTGTTAGTCACCGGGCTGAGGTATTGGATATCGGCTTTTCTGAATCCGCGATACCGCAATGTGTTATAGGCCAGGTCGGCCAGGTAGTCTGTCGCGTCCCACATGACATCGTAGATGGTCTTCCGGCCAGCAATAATGATGGCTTTGCCGGTCCGGGTGACCTCGTTGGAATCCGACCACGTTCACGTAGGCTCGGCCGATCAATCCGTTGGCGTTCCGCGCCTCGATAATGTCCAGCGTTGAAACGCGTCCTCCGTTGACGATCAAGGACCAGGCGTTCAAGGTTCCAACATCTTGCGGAGCCTCGTCGCGCACGATCAGTTTCCAGGTTCCTTGAACGCTTTGGCCGTTGAAATCCGCAAGGGTTCCCGGCCCGTCCGGAGGCACTCCCATCTGATCATCGTAGGTCCGATAAACGTTGTCCGCATCGCCACCGCTCCTGTTGTGCAGGCGCACAGTGGTTCCCTGGGGTGATACCAAATCGACGGTCAAATCCTCCCGATACGTGTGGGAAATGCTCAAGGACACGTTAAGATCCGTCACAATGATCGAGGAATTGACGACGAGAACATTGGTGATTCCAGACGGTGAGGACGATGAGTAATCCGGGATCGTCAGTGCCAGGTTCTCGCGAGAGAACTCATCCCCAGCGGGTAACGCTTGTCCAGCGACGTATTGGCCAGTGTTCGGCTCGATAACCGCACCTGACGCATTATGGACGAAATACCACAGGTAGGGTGGCGATCCGCCGGCGGCCGAGAACATCTTCGCTTCGCCTTCCGTCATAGTTGAGGTGGGGGAGTCAGCTCCAGTCCTGGGAAACATTGCGCCAGAGGTTCACCCCACCGTTCTGCTCACCGACGAACAGGTCCGCATACCCGTCCCCATCGATATCCGCGAAGACAGGCTGACTGTTCCAACCGACATCGATGTCGTTAAAAGTCTGGGTTACGAGCTGGAAGTTTGGAACGTCGGCACTGCCCACATTTCGGTAGAACCAGATCTTCCCATGTTCGTTGCCGACAAACAGATCCTGATCCCCATCCGCGTCGATGTCCCAGAAGGTGGGTGCGGCATCGTAGCCGACGTCAACGCCCATCCAGTTGGTAACTCCAGTGCCCACGCGGCATTCGCCGGAGTTCCGATGTTGGCGTAGTAGGTCAAATGGCCGTAGCGATCCCCGGTGACCAGGTCGAAAGTTCCATTGCCATTCAGATCACAGAAGGTCGGAGCCACAAACGTGCCGATGTTGATATTCGCGTATGTGCCAGTCTGTAGTGACCACGCCGGCTGCCCTGCGGAACTGTTGGTAAAGCAGCCTATTCGGCCTGAGGAATCGCCGAGAAACAGTTCCTGTTTCCCATCGGCATTGATATCGCAAAGTGCGGCGGTGAGAACGCGATAGAAATACCACTGGCCCTCAGATGAGTAGCGGTTGAAAGCAAAGGTCTCATAGAGGTAGGTTGTCGGGAAATTTAATAGCGCAACCATAGGACTTCCTTGATTTCGGTAGAAGTGGCCAAATCCAGTTTCATCCACCGTGAGCAGGTCCACGGTGCCATCATTATTCATATCCGCAACACAAATCCCGCCGCCTTTGACGACAGAAGAGTAACTTCCCGAAGTGCCACTTTCAATTCCGAGCATGTGATGATCAGCATAAGCCGAGTCGAACATTGGGGAAGTGGTCGTTCCGGTGTTCAGGAAGGAATGCACGTTTCCGGCATAGTCACCGACCAGAAGGTCGAGCTTTCCATCTCCGTTGATATCGCCAACGGTCGGATGGGCATATTCGCCAACCTGGATGCCACTGAAATTATCGACCGGTGCGCCCCAGAACGGTCGCGGCGGGCGTGCCCAAGTTGGGCACGTACGTCAAGGTGCCAACCGCTTTCCCGACGATCAGGTCCAACGTGCCATTCCCATCCATGTCGCCGAAGACGGGTGAAAGGTCAGAGGTGGTCAAGCCGGCGTAATTCATTTGGGCAGGGCGGAAAGCCGGGTTGGCAGGCGTGCCCGAGTTGGTGAAACAGGAAATGCCGTTGCTTTCACTGCCGATATAGAGCTCCGGTTTCCCATCGGCATCGAGGTCGGCGAAAGCAAGTTGGGCAAGATTCCCGACGCCATTGGTTCCGGTCGTAATACCGCCCAAATGGTCATCCACCAACTGCCAAAGAATCTGATCTCCTTCCAAGCCGCGATTGCGATAATATTCAGTCACATTGCTGTAAAACGTGACCACGCACATCTCGTTGGTTCCGTCGCCGTCCAGGTCTGCAAAACGAGGACAGGAATAATCGGAGGTCCGATAAAATTCATAACCCACTTTTTGGGCCCAAAGCCGGCGACCGTTCAGGTCAAAGGCATACAGCATTCCCTTGCCCTCAAACGAGCCGACGATGATCTCTTTTTCACCGTCGCCGTCCAGGTCGGCGGCTTCCACACAATTCGCTCTTCCGCTATTGATCGGGAAAGCGCGCTGAAGATGGCCGTCCTGCGGATCCCGCATTTCGACCCGGTTGGCATCCAGCGCAAGGAGAATATTAGTGCCCTGGTTCAGGCCCAAGTCACGTACCACCATGCTCCGAATCTGGGCCGGAAGATCGACAAACCAGTTGGTGGAAAAACCGCCAGTTGGAGTCCAGGAGTACCGGATCAGGCGGTTGGACGAAGTAGTCAAGAGGTCGTGGCCTGCTCCGTTTGGTAGAAATTGCATCGATTGGCAACCGGCATCCAGAAAATCAACTTCCTGCCCCGTTTCGTCCAGGAGCAGGATCCGCCCCTGCAATAGGGCGGCAATTTGCGTGGTTCCGTCAGACGCCAGATTCACCGCTTTGATCGATGTAATTCCGTTGGCCGGGCCATGACGCTGGTCATCGAGGATGAACTGCCAGCGGCTTTGTCCGGCAAAGGTGACCGCCTCAACCAACCCTGGTCTTGCCGTACCAAGACAGTCTCCAAGCAGTGTGCCTCCAGCAACCAGGTAACTATTACTTTGGCCTGCATGGACAACATCCGCTGACGAGAATGTGTTGGGCCCAACCGTCCAAATCGTGTCGCCAGTGCTGGGATTGAGCAACCGAAGCCCTTCGCCGCCGCAGAAGACCAAGGCGTCCTTTACGGCATCGTTATTGGTGTCGATCGCGAAAGGACTGGATCCTTGCGCACTCATGCCGTACACGGGGTGGATCAACTGATAATAAAGATGGGAACCCAAGGAATAGTTATTTTCGTGGATGTGGGAAGGTGCTTCCCCCCAGATGTTGGTACCAGCAAAGCGAGCAATGAACCCTGATTGAGGGCAATCGGCGGGGCTGAAATCATTGTTAATGCCGGCAAGAAAGATGTCGTCGGCCCCCGTGCCATCCATGTCCTCCACCACTGGTTGCATCACCCCGCCCGGATTCCAGGTACGATCCCAGGAGCATCCCATTCGTGCCTTTGTACAGCGCCATAAGTCCAGGGAACCAGCCATACGGGGTGCATTGGACGAGCAATTCCTCGGCACCGTCCCCGTCGAGGTCGCAGGGAGTTACATTCGCGGGATTCATTCGGGCACCCGGCGCCATGTTGTTGTAATCCTCGGAGACCAGGCTCCAAACCGGGACTTGCGGGGTGCCGGTATTGCGGAAATAAAACACGGCCCCACCATTTCCCCGACCGGCGTTGCCCACAAACAAGTCGAGTCGCCCGTCGTTGTCGATGTCCACCAAAGTTGGCGAAGCCTGCCCCATCCCTCCTTCAAACAACGGCCGGCGCGTTCCCCCTGACAATCCTTCGTAAACCCGCTCCCACGAGGGATCGGTGGCTGCACGTGTCTCAACCACGCCCGTCGCCCCAAGTGCCAGAATGCTTGCCCAAGTGAGAATTGCACGAACTGATTTCATAAGCCCAATTGGTTTTCTAAGGTTTTCTAAGGTTCAACCAAAGCAATCGTTTCCCAATGCTTCCTTTCATGGAGGGTGCGCGCATCATACAGGTTTCTACCCTATTGGCCAGTCCAAAAGTGGTGTTCCACGGCAGCAGCGGTTGTTGCCCGACGACGCCGACATCGCCAAGGCTCGGCGTGCGTCTCTTGAAAGTATGGAAATCCCGTTGCATCGCAGCTCAGAGATTCAACGTAAGGCGCGCATAGAACACCCGTCCGCGGGGGATACTCGGGGTGGTAGTTGAGCGGGCTGAAACTGTAATCCTGGTTCAACAGATTCATGAGTCCCAGAGTGAGATCACCGCGGCGATGAGGGAAACGGTAGCCGACAAACACGTTCAGCAATTGAAAATCATCGCCCGGCGGTCCAGCCTTCGAACCATCAAGCTGCTGCAGGATTTCCCAAAAACCTCCACGGGCAAAAATACCGGACTGATCGTACCAGGTAGCCGTCAGCCCCCACTGATGCCAATCCGCCTCGGAGCGGATTGTGCGCTGGTAAGTGGGCGTAGCCGGAATGTCCGGTCGCGTCTGCTCGAGTTCGGATCGGGTGAATTGATACTCCGCGCCCAAAGCCCATTGGCGTCCCACGGTCTGGTTCAGAATGGCCCGCGCGTTGAACTCGCGGTAATTCAGGATTTCGCTGGTGCTAGCCTGTTCCGTGGTGCTTGGGAGGAAGTTGGCATGGAAGAGCCCCACTGCCTGATCCACCTTCTCCCGAAGGACTTCCCCTTGCAGGCTCAACCAGGCATTTTTCCAGGGCCGGAGGTCGAACGCACCCCCGATAAGCTCATACCGGGGCGCTTCCACCGAACCCACGATGGACTCCGAGATCAGGGAGCGGAAGGACTGATTGAACCCGGCGAGCTGGGTCGGTTCTAGCCGAACGCTGCCATCGTAACTCACTCCGCCGACGCCTTGGGCATAAGCGGTTCGGGCACGCAATCCGGAGGTAATGTCCCACAGCACGGCGCCCTTGGGGGAAACCTGGGACTGTTCCGACTGCTTGTTGTTCAGCGGTGGCCGGCGATAGTTGGCCGGATAGGTCAAGTCGTCGTAGGCCAGCCCACCGATGAGCATGAGGCCGTCCACGATTTCCCAGTGATGATAAGTGTAGAGCGAGAGCCGCTGGAAGTCCGTGTCAGTGGCAGAAGTTTCCGGCAGAGTCCACGGGAGTGAAGTTTGGGCGGGGTTGTCCAGCGACGCAATCGCTTCAAAGTGACCATCCTGATAGCGGGCACCGAGGATGTCCGTGTGGCGCTCGCGCTGGAACACCTGGTTCAGCTCGGCGGTGTAAGTAACGAACTTGCTTTGATAATTAACGTCAAACGGAATTGCCCGGGGATCGATCATGTTGGGGGGATTAACGGTTGCGATGATCTGGCCGGCGGCCGTATCGCTCAACTTCTGATCATTCACCAACCGGCCGCCCAGGAACAGCGTATGAATGCCGGGGGACCATTCGTGATGCCAGCCGGCAAGGAGCATAGGCGCCTGCGTTTCTGAATAGTCAAAGTCCGGGCGAGCGAAACTAGCGTCGTAATACTGAAAATTGTCGCCGGCCTGGTAATCCTGGTATTTGATCAGGGCGAGGGCGGAGTCGTTGGGAGTCACCTGGTATTTAAGCTGACTGTACCACTCGAGGCGGTTGAGTTCATTGTTGGGCCGCACGCCCTCGTTGTGCTGCCAGTCGAGGTCCAGTGAATAGCTGAAAGGGCCCACCGCTCCATATTGGGACGCGCGTTCGCGGTATTGCCCATCGGTGCGCAGCTCGGAGGTTGTGGTCAGCCCCAACCGGTCGTGCGCAAAAAGCCGGGCATACTCCTGCTGGGAAACATTGGCCGAAATCGTGGGCACCCCTGGCGGGGCCTGTAAGTTGGCCAGCAGCAATTCGTTAAACCAGGGGGTTTCGTAACGCAGGTTGAACCGGGTGGGATCGCGCAGCGCATCGTAGCTTTGCGCCAGGAACAGGTGGGCCGAGTAGTTGGCATAGTCGTATTCCGTTGCACGGGCAGCCTCCCGCAGGCTGACATCATACAAACCCGCATCCCGGTAAATGGAAGCCAGATTGGCGCTCCTAACCGCCTGGTCCTGATCGAGGAGCAAGTGCGACCTGAAAAGGACACGGTTGGTATTCAGATCCTTTGACCGTCCGAGGTCGCTGATGGCTTCGTTGATGCGATTCTGTTCCTGTCGAAGCAAAGCCAGGTAAAGCCATGGCGTCGGATCTGCGGGATCCAGTTTGCTCGCGTAATTCAATTCCTTCTCGGCCAACCGGAGATCCCCAGCTTCGGTATATCCCTTGCCGAGATAGCTGCGTAGCAGAGCACGATCCGGCTCCAAGCCGGCTGCTGCTTGCAGATCCGCCAGCCACGCTTCCTGTCGGGGTGACGATCCGGCCTCGTGCGCTTGGAACCAGCCAAGACGACGCTCGCACAGGCCGCGGCCGAGCCAGGCGTTGCCGAGCGCGGAGTCCAACTGTATGGCCTCATTGAAGCAGCGGAGAGCATCCTTGATGTGGTTGTCGGCAGCCAGGAGAAAGCCCTTCAGCGCGTGCGCCTGCGCATTGCGTGGCGCGAACCGCAAGGCTTTTTCGACCGCCTCGCGAGCCGCCCGTGTATGGCCAAATCCAAATTCCAGCTCGGCCACCCGGGCCCACCCAAAGCCGAACCGAGGGGATTGCGCCACCGCCTCGCGGGCATCGCGCAAGGCCTGTTTGAGGTCATGCGCCGACTGATGCTGGTAGGAAAGAGCCAGCCATTCACTTGCGGAGCGTGATGCCGCGACAATCGCTGGAATCCCAACTCTCGAACCGCTCGGAATGTCTTTTCGCGACACGGCGGCAATCACGGTACGCAGTGCAATCGCGGCGGATAACGGCTGAGATAGCTTGCGCAACTGGGCCTCGGCTTCATCAACACTTCCCACCGCCAAGTGCAGCGCGGCCAGCAGCACCCGCTGGGCATCAGTGGTTGCCGGGCGCAACGTTGGATACCCTGGCCACGCTTTCAAGGCGCTCAGCAAGTCGCCCGCGCGATACGCATTCAGGCTCGCCTCTAGCAACGCCTGATCTTCCGGCAGTAGGCCAATTTCATCAGGATCCAGCACGCCGGGGTAATGAATCCACCATTGGACGATGTTCGTGGCCTGGAGCACCGGATGCACTTCAATAAGGAGACCTGGAACAACGATGCCCTGCTGTCCGCTACGAACCGTCTGGGTGTCCACGTCGTTGCTTACCTCAACCTCACCGTCAAACATAACAAACTCGGTGTGATCCTTTTCCACCACCACCAGAAATTCCGTTCCGTGTGGCGTGGCACGCGAGTGTGGTGTCTCGATGAGTGCTTGCGGAGATGGCAGCCGGCTGGAAACGCGCAGTTGTCCTTCCGTCACATATACGATGGGCTCGTTGGTGTTGGCGTTCGGGAAGCGAATCGCTCGCGGGTATGGCCGGCGACCGGGAACGCGCGCTTGTCTTCCAGTCATATAGACGACGAGTTCATTGGTGTCGGCGGACGGAATGTGAATCTCCAGCGTGGTCAACTGCTTGAGCATCAGTAGATTCTCGTCCAGGAATTTCACGGCGGCCCGGCTGTGCGCCAGCGTGCGCAGGGAGTCGCCGTTGATCAATTCCTTCACGGGCTTGGCTTCCGACTCGACGGTCAGACGTTGATGCCGGGCATGACCTTCTCGCTCGGGACATCTGGCCTGCCTGTTCACTGATCTCCACCTCATTGATGCTCACGGCGGCCCCATAGGTGTCCGGCGGCAGGCGCACCGCGGCGCATAGCAGGAGAACGCCGGCGAGTTTGACGGCTCCGGGCGCCCACCTGGGGGTGGGCATCTGTCGTCGCTGGTGAGAGTTCATGGATTCCCCTCCGTCGGCTCAATTGTCGGCATCCAGAGTGGACCCCAGCAGATCTTTCACCCAAGGGCAAGGTTACCGTCCTCCTCGTCAGCCATCAGTTTCTTATACAGGCCGGTGAACTGGTCAGCCGGTACAGATTCGAAATCTTGCTGGTTGATCAGCCTGAGCCCACCCAGGGCTTCGGCCAGTTCGGGCAACCATGGGGGAACCGCCTGTTGGACGATCTCCAGCGGCCAAAGAATCCCTTCATCCGTGATCACCCCTTTACCATCAGGCGCAAAAAGATCGAGGCAATCGGCAACCGCGACGTGCGCCAATCGCAAATGGGATTCCCGTTCTTGCATCCCAGACGCAGGAAATTGCGGTTGACCGTGCTGGTGACCAGGCGCAGTTCATCCGGACTGAACCGGGCGCAATTCACCACTCGTCATGGACCATCGGTTCACCACCGGGGCCAATGAATGGGTGTCCCGGATCCGCACCCTTTTACCCGAAGTGGTCGCGATCAATGGCCGTTTGGGCTGGCGTCGAGGAACAGCCCCGGAATCACGGTGAGTCCTCTCCAGGGCCCGCATAAGCCGTTCCGGGGCTCCGCTCCGTCGCGGATCCGCCGGTGGATCATTCAAGCGTTGATAGGGAATAGGAACTGTCCAAGTAAACAGGCCGGGTCCGTTCGGCTCGGTGACGGCCAAGAGGAAGCTGTCCTTTTCGGCCGAACTGCAAGCGGTGGACCCAGCGTGGTGTGGACCGGCCTAGAACCACGTGGCTGAGCGGAATCCGCTGCCGGTGGCCCACAGGCGCAGGTTCCCGCTACGGGTAGCCGTGACCACAACCTGGCTATTAGTCCCTTACCGGGAAAATCCTGTGCAAGAGGCGCAACCTATTTGAGGGTTTATGCGCTGGCGTTGGCCAACCCTGGGACGAGCAGGTGTTCCTTGAGTTTGAGTCCCACCAGCACCGCGCGCCGTCCCAGTTCCGTCAGGTAATACTTGTAGGTCTTGCCGGCTTTTTTGATTAATCCGTGCAGCCGCAGCCGCTTGAGGATTCGCCCGATCTGGCCGCTGCTCTTTCCCGGCAGCACCGCTTGCAGCCGCCGGTTGCTCATCCCGCTGATTTGATACTCGCCGCGCACGATCCCCAGCAGCACCGTCAGATCGTGCCCGAGGAAAAAGTTGAACCCGCGCCAACTCCGCTCCCGTTCATCCGTCACTGGCCGGCTGATTTTATCCAAGTTGGTCGGCCCGCCGCTGCGGTCTTCCAACTCTCCGATAAACTCCAGATACCTTGCACAGCCGGCCCGCATCAACCCGGCCAGATCGCCCAGGCTGAAGATCGATTTCTTTAGGTCCGCCACCCGATAGTCGCTGCTGCCATCCCGATGTTCCACCTTGCGGTGGTGTCGATAGAAGCTCACGTCGTTGCTCACGCATTCCAGGCGCAGCACGCGTCCGGCCTGGTCATACATCTTGATCGCCTGCCGGTTGAGCTGGTGTTTGATGCGCGTGCCTTCGACGCGCGTATGAAAGTCGCTCTGCGCCTCAGCCTCCGGACTGAGCCGCTTATTCAGGAACCGGGCGATGTCCGGTGCCTTCACCGTGAAGATGGCCTGCCGGCTGATCTCCTGGTAAACCGGACGCAGGGCGGCGGCGCGCTTGAACACCACGTCCAGCGCATACTCCACCTGCATGAGACTCCAGTGGTAGCCGCCGCGAAACTGTTTGACCACCGGGCAAAACTCCTCGGCCAGGGCGTGCAGGCGGGCCGCCAACACTCTTGATCTCGAAGCCCTCGACCAACGCCTGGGCCTTCGCCCAATCCCTGCAGGAGACAAACGTATTGTCGGCCAGCTCATGGGGGATGGCCGTGCGTGCGCAATTGATTGGCCAGCCAGGCGTGCTGGTTGAAGTAAACTTGCAGCCGGAAGGGCAGCCAGGTGGGCACGCGCATGTAACCCAGGCCCAACTGCTCGTCGATAAAATAGAAGTAGTAGTGCAGGCACCGTCCGCCCGTGAGCTTGAGTCCCGTCGCGCCCGGTCTTCTGGTCGTGCCAGGGCTTGAAACATTTGCACGATTCCATGGCGGAGAAGATGTGGACCAAGCCGGGATGCCGTCCGCGCTGTTCAAGAATCTCAGCGACCCGCGCTTCCTTGCGCAGCCCCTTACGTTCCAAATACTGGATTTCCAGACCGGCCTGACGGGCCAGCAGGATGGCGTTATCGCGCACCTGATCGCGCAAGGGTTCGGCGAAGACGCCCAGATCAAAGCAGCGGATATTCAGATGCCGAAGCTGGGCCGTCATGGCGTCGGGATGCCCCACATCGACGAGCATACCAGTGACAATGAGACGGTCGTAGCAGCCGAGCGTCCCCTCGATATCTTTGGCGTAACGGTCCAGCAGTTTGGATTGGAGATCACTGCCCGCTTTGATCGGTGCATTCATGCACCAACTTTACCCAAACTCTTGGTTCCGGCTACGCCGGGTTAGGATGACCAGCCGTGGAAGCTAATCTACTTTCGAGAGCACGAAAACCCGCGAGGCAAATGGGGGAATAATGCCAGAAAGCGTCAATTCGGCCTGTTCTCCGGTCAGCAGGTCGGTCGCTGCTTGGCCCCGCATGTCCTCGGGAATCTCGTACTGAAAACGCTTTTTCTCGGAGGCGTTGATGACGACGAAATAGGGGCCGTAGCGCAGCGTGTTCAGCCCCAGCGCTCCGCCTTGGGTGTCCACACAGATGGCCGTGACCAACCGGTTGATGGTGGGCGTCGTATACTCGAGACGAACCACGCCGTTCGCTGTGCCTTTCGCCCAATCCCGGCCAAACCGGCTTTCCCAGTTCAGCGACGCGAACAGTCTCGCGTCCCCATGCCGCAAGGCGACGAGGCCCAGGTATTCATCCACCAACGCACTGTCTTCTCCCCGTTCGTCCGGCAACCGGTAATCCGTGGTTGGCAGGCTGGAGGCGCCGTCATCCTGGGCGTCATTGGCCTTGGCCACCGCCAGCATGACCCGATCCCACAGGCCGCCCACCGATCTGAAGTTAAGACTCTCCAGTTTGTCCTGGGCGCGGCCATGTTCTTCCCGAAGCTCGAAATAGCGGATCGCAGCCGGTATCCGAAGCTCCTTGGCGGCATATTTCGAGAGAAAGTAACGTTCAAGCCCAGGAAAACCCCTCATGATGCGCGCACTGATCCATTCCGTATTGCGGAGTGTCCGGTAGCCCTCCGAATCATTGTCCAGGTAAACGAAGTGCGCGTATGACTCGAAAGCGGTCCGTGCCTTCTGCTCGATCTGGGGATAGCGCGTCAACTCCGCCACCTTGACCAACTGCAGCCCACCTTTGCCGTAGTTGGCGTCGTATCCGTCCTCCAGCGGCATTCCATCCGGCGAATAGGAATAGGTGTCCCAGATGGGATTCCGGCGAATGCCCACGGCGATTTCAGCCAGCTCCTCCATCTGCCGGGCATGCGGCTTCGCCCACCGCGGATCGATGATCTTGATGACCTGGTAAACCGAGTTCAGAGCCAGAACATTGTGGATCATCTGATTGGCAATCGAACACTTCGCAACCTGCTTGGAATAAAGATCAAAACTGCGGCGCGCCATCCGGGTGTAGGCTTCGCGTCGGCTGACTTCGGGCGTGCTTGCATCCAGATCGTCATCGATGGATGCTTCCAAAAATCCCCCCTGGTCGAGATCCGGCAGCACCATCCTGAAACCATCCCAGAAGAATCGTTGTCCGACTTCAAGGCCAGGACTGAAGTTACTGCGATTGGGACCTCCCAGCCAAGTCGGCCAATTCACATCTTTGCCCGGCAGCGGACGCCCCATGAAGCCACCGCTATTGCCCTGGGCGCGACTGTAGAAATCAAATGCCGCAACAATCCGTTCCAGCATTTCCCTATCCTGGTGGTAATCGGACCATTCCGCACAATAGGCGTGCGCAAACACCTCGATGAATCGCAAAGCAAGCATCTGGGAATCGCCCTGACGAATATAGTGACCGCCCCAGCGTTTGATATCCTCCTTCAATACTTCATGGTCTTCCGTATAGGGGCCGCTCGGCGTGAACGAACCACGGCCCCGTCCCAAAAGGGCTCCCTTGGCCCACGACGGGACATTCTTCGCTTTCGCTGCTTCCCACCGCTCTCCGAACATTTGAAACTGCTTGGCTTTGCGAAAGCCGGCGTTGGCCTGCGCCTTCCAATGCTCGAAGCGATCCTTGGCCGACACCGTTTTCCCTTCCCGCGGCGGCCCCAGTTCGAACGGCTGGCCCTGAATCTCTCCGGCCGGCGGCTCAAAATAAGGCTCAAGATGCGTGTAGGCGCCATACACGTCGAGTCCGGGCGCGCGCCCTTTGTATAGAAGTCGAAGACGCACGGTGAATATCGCACGGGTCATCTTGAGCGGGATGGGATGGGTGGCGTAATAGAAACGACCGGGAAAGGCTCTCGCTTCCGTTTGTCGGACGATTTCACCCTTGCGGGGATGGTGGCTCGGTTTCAGCGGACCGTCCTGCCGTGCAATCGCGTCAAAGGGAGCATCGCCATGTTCAGGGTCGTGCAACACCAGTGAGCTTCCCGCGGAGCCGGAACTTCCCCAGACCTTCACCGTAAGATAATTCTGCTTCTTCGGATGACAGCCGAGTTCGAAATCGACGTGCTGATCATCGTCGGTAAAGCGAATAAACGGCTCCGCCAGGCCGAGTTCCTTACCGTCACTCGGGTTCAGATCGCTAAAACTACACTGACCCAGGATCGAGGATTCAGCTAAAGCGAGTTTTGGCGCGATCCAGAATGTGAACAGGGCCGCGGCCAAAACCGAAGCGCGCATTTTCCATTGGGCGGAGCGGGATTTCATCGGTCTGTTAAGTATCGATCCGAGGGGAACGCGCTCACCAGGAGTTGGCGGGACTGATATCCCACGCATCCAGCGACCGCACGTTCACGCTGCCACCGCGCGCGACGAGCGCGACGCCCAGACTGTCGGCGCGCGACGGGTAGATGCCCACGGGCAGGATGAGGATTGCCGAAAGCAGCAAGAGCGTTGGAACGAGGTGGCGTTTCATGATGTGCCGCCTACGGTGCAGGATGGCGAACTCCGCGTCGAGGATTTAAGATCCCAGCCCCGGTCGGCCACCTGGGACTTGGTGCTTACGAACCCATCCGGCTCGGCTGCTGATCCTTCCTGCGTGCAGCGGCGCATTGCCGGAGCCGAAACCTATATTCTCTCTGGCCAGGAGAAATACGCGAATGTGCTGAAATGAAAAGGAATGTCTGGAACACCAGTCCGCTGGTTAACATCATCGGCGATGTGCCCAGCGAAACTCGGATGCCGCCAGTGGGTGGTTCGTCGATTCAAATTCCGAAAAACGGCAACTGGGCGTGGCCGATCCAGCGCAGTTCTGATAGAGAACCAACATGAAAAGTTCAACACGTTGCACGATGAGCCTAAACTCAAAGTCACGACCATGGCTGCCGTCGGTTCTTTACAACGGCATCAGTGTCAGCGAAACGGCCCGCAAGACGTTTCTGCTCCGCAATGAATTTGATCATGTGGATAACCCGATCATGGACCGTGGCTCGCAAACGCTGCTTCAGGGCAACAAGCTGAGTGGCCCAAAAAAGGGAAATAGCGAGCCACCCGCGTTGGCCGACGGACGCAACGAACGCAGCCTGCCCGCGTGGCGGCCAAAAGGCTGGACGCCTGATCCATCGGCGCAATTACCACCCCTATTCCATGACGTGCTGGCTCTGAAAGTTTTGGTTTCGCAACCCGTGTATTGCTACGCGCACGACAGCCAGAGCGAAGCGGGCCAGGCCGAGTGCGCCTCCAACCTGAAGAACCTGTTCGACCTCATCAAGGGGTACGACGCCAAGCACGGCCACCTGCCCAAGGCCGCGTTTTTCCCAGAGCAGCCCTTGACGAGCCCCGACAGCCTGTGCGCGCTTTTGATCGGCTTCCTCGCCTCCACCGGGGCAGAGAGTCGGGGTGAGGGGGCAACGGAAATCACCGGCCAGAAAAAGGCGGCACTGTTCACCTGCCCAACCTGCAGCCCGGACCTGCAGGCTTTCGGTTTGAACTATGTCTGGAACCAACAGCTCAATGGCGAACGGCTCGCCGACATCGAAGATCCTGCAAACACCTGGCTGCTGATGGACTTCGTGGGCGCGCACGATTGGATGGTCAACAACGGGTATTGCGGCCACCGGCGCGGGGTGGACATCCTCTACGCCGACGGCACTGTGAAATGGAGCCGTCCCTTTTCGACCGAGGCCTGGAACCAAGATGCCCCCCAGGGATGGTTGAAGTGGGCCCTGGAGTGAATTGATAAAGTTTTCGGAATGCATTGCTCGAATAGCCAGAGACATTTATGAACGCCAATCGTAACAATTTCCGAAAGCCGAGGCTGTCCCATCCGCTTTACTTGCTTGCCGTCGCCGTCACATTCGCCGTGCCGCTTCTCGCCAAGGCCGAGCCCATCCAACTGAAAGTGGACTTCTCGAAGCCGGATGGCCACTGGAACATGCCGGCGCTGGCGCTGGGCCAGGGCGGTCTGCAAAGCGACCCGATGATCAAACCGCACATCAAGGAGATTCGCCAACTTCGGCCCCGGACGATCCGGCTGTTTTTGAGCGAATACTACCGAATCTATCCCGACCATGACACCTACGACTGGACCCGGCTCGACCGCGAGTTGCGGACCGTCCGCGCCACGGGGGCGCGTCCGGCTTTGGCGCTGGCGATGAAACCGCCCGTGCTCTATCCCAAGGTGGACCACTTCATTGTGCATCCGAACAACTACGACGAGTGGGAACGGTTGTGCGAAGCTTTGGCGCGGCACTGCCGGGAAGCCGGATTTGAAGTCGCGGTCTGGGAGGTCTGCAACGAACCGGACATTGGCGAAGGGGGCGGCACGCCGCACTATTTCAAGAGCGCGGAGGACTACAACCGGTTCTACACGCACACCGTCAATGGCGTGCTCCGGGGCGATCCGAATGCCAAAGTGGGCGGGCCGACGGTGGCCAATGCGGACAGCTTCCTGGTTGAAGGGCTCATTGGTCATTGCGCCACCAATCATGTGCCGCTCGATGTTCTGTCCTGGCATCTTTACTCAGATTCGCCCGCAGCGCATGCCGGCAACATCGCCAAGCAACGCGCCCGGCTGGCCAAGTTTCCGCAACTGAAGGACGTCAAGCTCTTCATCTCGGAGTGGAACATGGACCTGATGCGGCCCAATCTGGCGCCGGGATTCCAGCCCTGCTTCGTGCTCGAGACGATGCGTCGCTTCGCCGAGGAGGGACTCGACATGGCGGCTTACTATCACATTCGCGATTGCTTTGTAGATCCGGCCGACTTTGACTGGATGTCGCCGGGCGGACGGCGGTTCATGGCCCATTGGTGGAACACCATGCCGCAATATAGCGCCCTCTTCGATCATCACGGACGGGTGCGTCCGGCCTATTATGTGTTCCGGTTTCTCGGGCAGCTCGATGGATCGCGCTTTACGGTGGACGGAGAGCGCGATGGCATCCGGGCCATCGCGGGTGATGGCAACGGCTACAAGCATCTCATTGTTTGGCGCTATGGTGAAGGGGGTGATGAAGAAGTTGAAGTGCGGCTGCAGATTTCAGAAGTTCCGGGACGAAACAGTCGCATCGCGCGGCTCGATCCAGTCGCACCCGTCAACAACATCCAGGTGATCCACTTTGGCCGGTCGGATGAGCTGAGAAAAGTCCGATTAAAACTGAAAGCGTGGGATGTCCGGTGGATTGAGATTGAATGAAACCAAAAACTCTAATGTGGAAAACGTGTCGGCTCGGGAAAACCGCGGCAACGTTATGGGTTTGCCTCGCCATTCAGCATGGCCTGGCATCGGCAGCTCCGTCGGACGAAGTCAGAAGATTGGCCGAGGAAGTCAAAGATCAGGGCTGG
Source organism: uncultured Verrucomicrobiae bacterium (assembly GCA_963788655.1). GTDB lineage: Bacteria > Verrucomicrobiota > Verrucomicrobiia > Limisphaerales > JAFGQR01 > JAFGQR01. The sequence goes on from CAWBHS010000027.1 coordinate 100,097, forward strand.
ATCGCCTACGGGGCCCGGTCAGAAAAGGGTGATTGGGACTTGTTCCTTTGCCGCCCCGATGGATCGGGCATTCGGCCATTAACGCAGACCCCGGAGTTTAACGAGTTTTCGCCGCAGTATTCGCGGGATGGCCGCAAGCTGCTTTATCGACGACTCCCGCGCAGTGAAACCATTGACAACAATCATCATGGCACTCAAGGCGAGTTGGTGCTGGCCCGAAGTGACGGCAAGGAACCCGTGGTATGCTGGGCAAGCCGGGAGAGTATCCGTGGGCCAGTTGGAATCCCGACGCCACGCAAATCGCCTGCCTGTCGATCAAGGGCATCACGCCTGATCGATGTGGCCAGCCGGAAAGTCGTGCGGTCATTTCCGCGGAAAGGCTTCTTTCAGCAGTTGGTCTGGTCGCCCGACGGGCAATGGCTGGCGGGAGTGGCCAACTCGTTTGGCGCCAGTTGGAGCATTGCCCGGATGAGCGTGGCGACGGTGAAGCCAGCGCCGTGAATCGCGTGGACTGTTGCACGCCGGATTGGTTTCCGGATTCCGAACGCATCATTTTTTCCTGGCGCCCGCCCGGCCAAAAAGCCAACCAAGGTTACGGATGGACACAGTTGTGGATGGCGGATGCCGACAGGCGAAACCCGGCAACTGGTTTATGGCGAGGACGGTCGGCATGTGTATGGCGGACATGATTTCCCCAGACGGCCGGTATGTGCTCTTCACCGGAAACATGCAGGAGGATGGCGATCCGGGAAACGCCGGAGCGCCCATGGGCCTGATGCGGTTGAGCGATGCGCCGATCATTGGTGGCGAGAGCCGGGAATTGCGCCGCATTGCATCCGCAAGGTGAACGACGGCCCGGTGCTTGATCTTGCCAGCGGGCTGGGAACCGTGCTGGACCTTCAGCGAGATGCCGGACAGCAGGCGATCGCGTCCGCTCGGTCCGATCCGGGACCGATCCGGCGATATCCGGCTGCCGGCACTCAGAACGCCGCCGAATTGCACGACCACGGCTGGCTGGTCTTCAGCGCCAAGACCGCAGCGCGGCGACTGGGATCTTGTTCCTCATGCGGCCGGATGGCTCGGACTCGCCGCAAGGTGACGCGACACGCCTGAGTTCAACGAAGCTGGGCGCGCGCTTTTCGCCGGAAGGAACGCGACTTGCTCTACTACCGCATGCCGCAGGAACGAGACCGTGGATAACAACACCTATGGCACCTTCGAATTGGTTCTCGCCAAGGCGGACGGCACGGAATCCGGTGGATTTGGACGGAATACTTCCCTGGGCCCCTGGGGCCCGGACGGAAAGCGAATGGCCTGCCTCGAACCGAAGGGAATTCAAATCGTTGACCTGGCGACGCAGATCGATCGTCCGCCAATGCCACGCAAGGGAATCGTGCAGCCAATTGGTGTGGTCGCCGGACGGCAAACGGTTCGTCGGCACCGCCAATGGACTGGGGCCGTACTGGAACATCGGCTGCCTGGATCTTGGCTTGGGCGAGATCCGGGCGGTGAGCGAAACGGACCGCTACAACTGCACCCCGGACTGGACGCCCGATTCGCAGCACGTGGTATATGCGCGGGGCATCATTCCGGAAAAGGGCGGGCGAGGCGGAACTGTGGGTGGCCTCGGCTGATGGACACAAGAGAAGCGCCTGCTTTATGCCGAGACCGGACGCCACATCTACGGCGCCTGCGCCTCGCCGGATGGCCAAGTACGTGCTGTTTACCCGCAGCGTCGAGGATCTCGGCAGGGTGGACAAATCACGGGCACCACCATGTCCATCATCCGTTGGGCGGATGCGCCCATGGTCGGCGATGAAGTGCAGACGCTGCGCCGAGGTTGCCCAATGCCAGCCGGCGGTCCCCGCCTGGACTTGGGCCAGGGCTGGGAACCGCATTGGACCGCGAAGGAGATCGCGAAATGAAACCCATTCAGAGCCCTGTTCCTGCTCATGGGTGTGGTCGGAACTTACTTGTTGTGTTCCTGCGGGGATCATTCTTCGAACCGCAGTCGCAACGCCTGATCCGCACTTGGCCACCAACGGCACCGTCGAAGTCACCGCGCGACTGGTGAGGTGCCGGAAGGCGCCATCTTCAAACGCGACCTTTACAATTACGCGACCATCCTCAAGTACCAGGTGCTTAAGGTTCATCGCGGCGAAGTGGACGCGCAAGACCATCTTTGTGGGCCACTACAACCCGTGGAAATCCGCGGAGCGAAGCGGCAGACAAGCGGGTCAAGGGCATTGGCGGCAATTGAAACGGTTTGAGGCCGGGCAGGTTCATCATCTGGCGTTGGAAGTGCCGATCGACGATTTCTACATGGGCGGCATCGTGAACAAGTATTTCGGGCAGGACACCGGCCCGCTGTATTGGGCGGTGTGGACGGACGCGGAATGACGAATGGTCTTCACCACGCACATCTTTGTCTTCTATTTTCTGCCGCGGTGCTGGCGGTCTATTACGCGGTGCCGGCGGTGATCGACGCGCCTGGGGGGAATGGCTGAGACCCAGTCGCGGGCCCGCAATTTCTGGCTGCTCCTGATGAGCTACGTGTTCTACGGGTGGTGGAATCCCTGGTTCATCCTGCTGATGCTCTTTGTCTCCGTGGCAAATTATGTCGCAGGTCAATTCATCAGCCGACCCGGCGCCACGCTCGCGCAGCGTCGGTTCTGGCTGATCCTGGCCCTCGTGGTCAGCCTGGGCACGCTGGTGTTCTTCAAGTATTTCATGTTCTTCCAGACCAATCTGAACCAGGCGTTGGGTTGGTTCGGCGGCGAGGGCGTCACGCTGCTTGCACATCCTCCTGCCGGTGGGCATCTCGTTCTACACGTTCCAGGCAGTCAGTTACAGCGTGGATGTCTATCGCGGCGACGCTCCACCGGCGCGATCCTTGATGGACTTCGCCTGTTACATCGCGTTGTTCCCGCAACTGATCGCCGGTCCCATCATCCGTTATCACACGATGGCCAGCCAACTGGTCGAACCGGTCGCACACCTGGGAGCGGTTCGCCTCCGGGGCCGCGCTGTTTGTGCTGGGGTTTTCCAAGAAAATCCTGCTGGCCAATCCGATCGGGGGAATCGCCGACGCCGCGTTCGCGGCCGGAATCCCTGACCGCGCTGGACGCCTGGTTCGGCGTGACGGCCTATGCCTTCCAGATCTACTTCGACTTCTCGGGCTACTCGGACATGGCGGTGGGACTGGGGCGCATGCTTGGCTTCGAGTTTATCAAGAATTTCAACGCCCCCTATCGCGCCGAGAGCATCACGGACTTCTGGCGTCGCTGGCACATTTCGTTGAGCACGTTCTTGCGCGATTACCTCTACATTCCCCTGGGCGGCAACCGCCGGGGAACGCGGCGGACCTATGTGAACCTGACCATCGTCATGCTGCTGGGCGGGTTGTGGCACGGCGCCAACTGGACGTTCATTGTCTGGGGCGCCTATCACGGTCTGCTGCTGGCCTTGGAACGCTGGCTGGGCAAGCAGAGCCTTTATCATCGCCTGCCGCAGCCCATGCGCATCGGGATGACGTTCGTGCTGGTGCTGTTTTCCTGGGTGCTGTTCCGCGCCGAAACCCTGGGCGATGCCGTGCGGTATTTCGGAATGATGTTCGGCGCGGGCGAACTGAACGTCGGCATCCGCTCTTGATCGCCGCCCAGCTGTACACCCGGGGCAACCTGATCCTGATGGCGCTGGCTGCCTGGCTGGCCGTCATCCCGCTGCAAGCCCACGATTGGAGCGAGCGGATCACCTGGCCCAAGGCGCTGGCGGTGGGGCCGGCCTTTGCCGTCGCGCTGATGGCCATGTTCGCGCAGGCGTTCAATCCGTTCCTCTATTTCCAGTTTTGAACCGCGATGCCATGAACCACCGCGAGCCCACATCTTTTCACCACGTTGACTCTTCGCCGGTATTGTTCTGAGTGCCGGTGGCATTCAGCTTGTGGTGGAGTTGCGCACGAGGAGAAAGACCGCAACGTGCTGGAACTGTTCACGCGAACGCCCACCGTTGCCCATCTGCGGGCATACGAACAAAACCTGGAGGACGACGAGTTGGCTGGCCAGGCACCTGCGTCCCTGGATGCAGTATGCTCAATATGTTCGTGCTCAAGGATGCCGGGGAAAAAGCGCTGCGGGGCCCCAACGGATGGTTCTTCTACAAGCCGGGCGTCGAATACCTTACTCAACGCCAGGCCCGTTCAAACGACTGCGGAAGATCCCGTGGCGGCCATTTGTGATTTCCGTGATCAACTGGCGCGCGCGCGGCATTCACCTGCTCGTCGTGCCCGCGCCCAACAAGGAGAGCGTGTATCCGGAACAATTGTCGCGACGCGCGCCGCACAACTTCCCGTGGCGCTTTGTGAACAAACCCAATCGCTCTTGCAGCGATCTGAAAGCCGCCGACGTTGAAGTCGTGAATCTGTTCGAGCTGTACGCCGAGCGACAAATCAGCTGCTTCCAACACCGTCCCGAGTCGCCTTGTATTTGACGCAGGACAGTCATTGGTCGCCGGCCGGATTGGAGCTGCGCGGCCCAAGCCATCGCCCAACGCATCTCGTCCAGCGAGGATTGGATCCAACCGGGCCGGACGGCGTACCAGACCGACGCCGCTCCAACTGCAGCGTCTCGGTGATGTCGTCCGCATGCTGAACGTGCCGCGCATTGAGAGAACACCTGCGACCGGAACGGGCCCACTGTGTGCAAGTCGTCAGTGCCGAACCAACCAACTCCTATCAAGACGATCCCCAGTCGGAGGTTCTCGTGCTCGGCGACAGTTTCCTGCGGATCTTCCAGCAGGATGAACCGGGCGCCGCCGGATTCATTGCGCATCTGGCCCGGCAGCTTGGACAACCGGTGGCCTCGATCGTCAATGACGGCGGCGCCTCAACACTGGTGCGTCAGGAGCTTTATCGGCGGCCCGACACTGCTCGAGAACAAGAAAGTCGTCATCTGGGAATTTGTGGAACGCGACATCCGCTTCGGCACGGAAGGCTGGCAGATAGTGCCCTTGCCAGGCATGGAAACTAACCAGCTTCAGACCGCTTCGAGAAGAACAACCAACCTCGTCCTCCCGTTACGCCCATGTGGGCCCACAGCCACACTTTGCGTCAGTCTGGCCAGCCTTTCGCTTTTCCTCTTCGAACGGCCATTGGATACCGTGGCACTTGAGGAGCCACTTACTCAATCCGTGAAGCCTGTTGCCTCTGCTTCCCTTCCGACTCCACAGACCCGCTTGCGTCTTTCCTGGGGCCACCAGTCCGCGTTGGTAGCCGGCCGTTTCATCTCGCATTCGCGGCCAGCAACGTTGTGGTGAACCCGGTGCGCCCTGTGGACTTCGAACCGGGTAACGTGATTCAAATCAGGTTTGTGCTTCACGCGCTGCAGCCGGCGACGTGGATGCGCTGATCTGGAGCTTTCCTGGAGTCAGCCACGGGAAAGACCGCGCAAAGTGCATTCCATTGGCAATACCTGCTCGATCACGGCTCAGTCGGACAGGTCGCCCGGCTGAAGGACGATCCCGGTTTGCAGCCCGATGCGCCGGTGCTGAC
>CAWBHS010000028.1:0-12051 GCA_963788655.1 uncultured Verrucomicrobiae bacterium
TGAAAAAAATTTGCTCATCGCAACCATTGCCGCTCGCTCAACCAGACGATTCCCCCGGCCAAAACGAACATTGACCATGCCGAAGGTTCCGTGACGGCCGAAAACCGGATGGTATCCAGAATCGCTCCATTCACGTATGGACCAAGGTGAAACGCAGTGAAGGATAGGTCCGAGTCCTGGCCAGCGTATGATGAAACGTCCACGGCAAGGTTATACACGCCTGGCTCGGAACAGGCGTCGCAGATGGTCAGTTGCCGCTCGTTTGCAAAGGCGAACATACCGTTAGCATGGCAGTTCAATGGAAGGGTTTTTTGCAAAATTCCCGCAAGTCATTTAACCGAGCATCTTTTGACCGAATTTCCTTTTTCTGCTTGCCGCAATTTGCCAGTCTTCGCGCCCATGAACCGAGCTGTGTTTCTGGATCGCGACGGCACGATCATTGAAGAAAAAGAATATCTGCACGACCCGGATCAAGTTGTTTTGTTCCCGGCGGCAGCCGCCGCACTGAAACGACTCCAGGACGCCGGCTTCAAGTTGATCATGGTCACCAACCAGTCCGGCGTGGGCCGGGGTTACTTCACGCGGGCCGATGTCGAAGCGGTGAATGCCCGGCTGCTCGAACTGCTGGAGCCTGACGGCGTGCGCTTCGAAAAGATCTACCTGGCGCCGGAAGCGCCGGATCAACCCAGCCGCGGACGCAAGCCGTCCCCGCAATTCCTGTTCGATGCCCGAGACGAGCTGGGGGTGGCCCTGGCTCAAAGCTTCATGATCGGCGACAAGTTGAGCGACCTGGAATGCGGCTGGAATGCCGGCGTGAAGCAATGTCTGCTCGTCCGCACCGGCTACGGCGCGAAGTTGGAACGTCAATCCGGGAGCCAACTGCGGCAGGCTAAAGTGGTGGACGATTTGGCCGCCGCCGCTGACTGGATTCTTGCCAACCAACAAGGAGAGGCTGAAGGGCGATGAGTTCTTACTGCGTGCCAAGCGAGCATTTCATAATGAGAAAACGCCAATGAACATTCTCGGTCTGATTCCCGCCCGTTACGCCAGCACCCGATTTCCGGGCAAGCCTTTGCATCCCATCGCCGGCAAGCCGCTGATTCAACACGTCGTCGAACGATGCCGGCAAGGCGAAATCGCTCAGTGAAGTGGTCGTGGCCACCGACGACGAGCGCATCCGCGACGCCGCCCAGAAGTTTTGCCGCGTGGAAATGACTTCCGCCGATCATCCCAGCGGCACCGACCGGATCGCCGAGGTGGTGCAGCGGATTCAATGCGATGCGGTGGTCAACATTCAAGGCGACGAACCGCTGATTGACCCGCCGGTGATTGACGCCGTGGCAGGTGCGCTGAGCGAATGCCGAGATGTCCACGGCCGCCGACGCCATTACGAGCGCCGATGAATACGACAATCCCAACGTCGTAAAAGTCGTTGTCAACGCGGCCGGCCGCGCCCTATACTTTTCCCGGCGCACGATTCCGTATTTGCGCGATGCCGCCAGTCGTTCGGTGAGCGAACAGTTGGCGGCGTTTCCTTTTTTGAAGCACCTGGGCATTTACGGTTACCGGCGCGAGACGCTGTTGCGGTTGGTGAAGTTTCCGGTGTCGCCGCTGGAACAGGCGGAGGAGTTGGAACAGTTGCGCGCGTTGGAAAACGGCATCCACATCGCCGTCGTGCAAGTGGATTACGACAGCGTGGGCGTGGATGTGCCGGAAGACGTGGCGCGCGTGGAAGCGCTGTTGAAGGGGTGAAGCGTTGAATGGTTGAAGTCATAAGAGTATAACACTAAGAGCGCGAATCGGCGGTCAGGCGGCCATCACTTCAACTCTTCAACCCTTTAGCGTTTCAACCAATCAACTCTGCAGTTCATTTGACTAAGATGAAATACATTTTTGTAACCGGCGGCGTGGTGAGTTCGCTGGGCAAAGGGCCTGACGGCCGCGGCCTGGGCACGCTGCTGGAGAACCGCGGCCTGAAGGTCGTCGCTGCAGAAGTTCGATCCGTACCTGAACGTGGACCCGGGCACGATGAGTCCGTATCCAGCACGGCGAAGTGTATGTGCTGGACGACGGCGCGGAAACCGACCTCGACCTGGGCCATTACGAGCGGTTCACCAACGTGCAAGCTGACGCGCCTGAACAACCTCACCAGCGGCCAGGTTTATCAGACCGTGCTCAACAACGAGCGCGAAGGCAAATACCTCGGCAAAACCGTGCAGGTGATTCCGCACGTCACCGACGAAATTCAAAACCGCATTCACGTGCTTGGCCGAGCAGAGCAAGGCGGACGTGCTCATCACCGAGATCGGCGGCACGACCGGCGACATCGAGGGATTGCCGTTTCTCGAGGCCATCCGCGAATTCGCGCTCGAAGTCGGGCTACGGCAACGTCGCTGTTCATCCACGTCACCTACGTGCCGTTCATCAAGGCCGCCGGCGAACTCAAGACCAAGCCCACGCAGCAATCCGTCGCCAAGCTGCGCGAAATCGGTATTGCCCCGCATATCCTCGTCTGCCGCTGCGAGAAGCCGCTCGACAAGGAACTGCGCCAGAAAATTTCGCCTGTTCTGCAACGTGCCCTTCGAGGCGGTGATCGAGGAGAAGGACGTGGACCATTCGATCTACGAAGTGCCGCTGATGCTGCAACGCGAGCGCGTGGATGACCTGGTCTGCCAGCTGCTCCACCTGGACGCGCCGCCGGCCGAACATGGCGCACTGGCAGGAGATCATCCGCAAACTCATCGCCCCGCAGCATCGCGTGCGCATCGGCGTCGTCGGCAAATACATCGAACTGCAGGACGCCTACAAATCCGTCTACGAAGCCATCATCCACGGCGGCATCGCCAACGATTGCGGCGTGGAAATCGAGCAGGTGGACGCGGAGGAAATCGAACAGCGAAGGCGCCGAAAAGCATCTTGAAGGGCCTGGGCGGCATCCTGGTGCCCGGCGGCTTTGGCGAACGCGGCATCGAAGGCAAGATCATGGCCGCCCAATACGCCCGCGAAAACAAGTTGCCCTACCTCGGCCTGTGCCTGGGCATGCAGATCGCCACGCATCGAGTTTGCCCGCAACGTGTTGAAGCCTGGAAAGGCGCACTCGACGGAGTTCGATCCGGACACGCCGCATCCGGTGATCGCCATGCTGGACGAGCAGAACAAGGTCACCAAGAAGGGCGGCACGATGCGACTGGGCGCGCAGCCGTGCCAGTTGGTGGTGGGTACGCAGCGCCGCGCAGCTTTACGGCGCGTTCGTCGTCAACGAACGCCACCGCCACCGTTACGAATTCAACAACGCCTACCGCGAACGATTCGAGAAGGCGGGATTTGTGTTCAGCGGCACTTCGCCGGACGGCAAACTGGTGGAGATCATCGAACTGCACGGACCATCCGTTCTTCATCGCCAGCCAGTTTCATCCGGAGTTTCAGAGCAAGCCGCACCAGCCGCATCCGCTGTTCAAAGGCTTCATCGCCGCCTGCCACAATCAAGCCCACCACCGCCCATAGGGGTCAGGCCGTACAATTGCACAATTGGGACAGATGCAGATCGATTTGAATGCCGATTACTCATGTTCTACCAGCACTGGCAGGGAGCCCTTGAGTCTGTTTGTGCGAATCAATCAGAGTGAGTGCTGCGCGCTAGTATGGTCTGACCCCAAAGCTGTGTGACGTATTCGGATGCCATCCAGTTTCTATACGACTTGCGCCTGTTTGGGGCCAAGTTTGGGTTGGAGAATACGCGCAAGTTGGCGGCTTTGGTCGGGAAGCCGCAGGACCGACTGCGGTTCATTCATGTAGCGGGGACTAATGGGAAAGGCTCGGTGTGCGCGATGTTGGAGAGCGTGTATCGCGCAGCGGGACTTCGAACGGGGCTGTTCACTTCGCCGCATCTGGTGAGCTTTGCGGAACGCATCCAAGTCAACCGTCATCTGATCCCGAACGAAGAAGTTGTGCGCTTGGTCGGCGAGATCAAACCCTTGCTGACGCAGTTTCCGGATGAGTTGCATCCGACATTCTTTGAGGTCGTGACGGTAATGGCCTTGCAGTATTTTGCCGAACAGCGTTGCGATTTGGTCCTGCTGGAAACCGGCTTGGGCGGCCGGCTTGATGCCTCAAATATTGTCACGCCCCTCGCCAGTGTGATCACCAACATCGGCCGTGAACATCAACAATGGTTGGGCGACACCTTCGAAGAAATTGCCGCCGAAAAAGCCGGTATCATTAAACCCGGTGTGCCGGTGATCACCGCGGCAAATCCAGGGGAGGGCCTTGAGGTCATTGCGGCCACCGCGCGACGACACCAGTCACTCCTGACGGTGGTGGACGACCCGCACACCCGCCAGGCGCCATTGGATTCGATCCGGTTGCCTTTGGTGGGACATCATCAATTGCTCAATGCCGCTACAGCGATTGCCACCGCACGTCAATTGGCCGGGCAAATTCCCGTAAGTGACGACGCGCTACGCCACGGGCTCGCGACGGTCTATTGGCCGGGGCGATTGCAGCACGTACAAACAGATTCAGGGCGGGTATTGATCCTTGATGCGGCCCACAACCCCGCCGGGTCGGAAGCCTTGCGTCTTGCCCTGGAGGAGGAATTGCCAAACGGTCGCCCAACACTCGTCTTCGGGGTGTTTCAGGACAAAGATTGGCGCAGCATGTGCCGGCAATTGGTGCCGCTATCGGGGCGTGTGGTGTTGGTTCCCGTGCATAGTGATCGCTCCGAAAATCCCGCCGAGTTGGCGCCATATTGTCGGGAAATCAATCCGAACGTGCCGATCACCGTGTGCGCATCCCTGCGGGAAGCGATGTCGCAAACCGCCAGCGAGTCTCAGGTCGTGGTCACCGGCTCGGTTTACCTGGTGGGTGAAGCCATGGAATTGTTGCGCCTGGCACCGGCTCCGCCCGACGACGAACGGTGCCTCAACGAATGGACCGCGAAACGATAAGCGACGAGCCTTTGGCAGTTCAAATGTTGGTCCCGGGTTGCTTCGTTTCAGCTAATCTCTTGCCGGCCCAATTTGCCAGTTAGACAGGCTTGCGAATTGCGGTAACGTTGAAAGCGCCCGATGCGCCCGATGAAACTCATGACTGCTTTTGAAAAATCCTTCGTTTGCGGCTGCCAGTGGAACGTCCTTCAAAACCGGCCGATCATGCTGCTCTTGGCAGCAATCTTGGTTTGCAGCCCGATCGTCCGATGCGCGACGGCTGCCGATGCAATCACTATCCTCGGCACGCAGAAAAGCGCGAACCTGGTGCCCAATCACATCAACGGCATCAAGACCGTTTTCCTGATTCTGATGGAAAACCATAACTGGGACGCCATTTTGGGCAATCCTTTTTGTCCGTACATTAACGACACGCTGCTGCCGATGGCCTCCTATTGCGATCAGTATTATTCACCGCCCGGGAACCATCCCAGCGAACCCAATTATTTGTGGCTGATTGCGGGCACAAACTTCGGCATCCACAACGACTCGCCGCCCAGCTTCAACTACCAAAGCTCCACCAACACGCTGTTCCACCTGCTGGATCAAACCGGCATTTCCTGGAAGACCTACCAGGAAGACATCAGCGGCACGAATTGTCCGCTCACGAACGACGGTCCATACGCCGTGCGCCACAATCCTTTTGTCTTTTTCGATGAGGTTTTGGACAACCTGGATTACTGCCTGGCGCACATTCGTCCCTATAGCGAACTGGCCGGGGACCTCGACAATCACACCGTGGCGCGCTTCAATTTCATCTCGCCGAATGTGACCAACGACATGCACGACCTGGCGTATGGCAGCCCGAGTTCGGCGCAGCAAGGCGACCAATGGCTGGCGCACCAAATGCCGAAGTTGCTCGGTTCCTCGGCATATCAAGATGGCGGTTTAATAATGATTCTTTGGGATGAAGGCACTGGTTCCCGCCCCGACGGTCCGATCGGATTGATTGCCCTTTCCCCGCGCGCCAAAGGAGGGGGCTATCACAACGACCTTTATTACACCCACAGTTCCACACTGCGCACAGTGCAAAGTATCTTGGGCGTGCGTCCGTTCCTGGGTGAGGCCGCCAATGCCAATGACCTGAGCGACTTGTTCAAAACCATCCGGTTGACCTCGGCTGAGTGGCGGGGAACGAGTTTTGTTTTCGGGGTAACCAACGTGATTCCCGGAAAAACGAATTACGTCCAGATCTCGACCCATCTCGGCGCGAACGATTGGACGACGATCCAGACGAATGTCCCTGATACGGACTTTGAAACGGTCACCGACCATCCACCGGCCGCAACGTCGCCACGATTCTACCGGGTGGTGGAACTGCCGTGAGGGCGGTTGCTGAACTCGCTGTACGAAACCTCAGCCCAGCGCCTCCGCCGGGCCTTTCCAGACCAAGCGGACGGCGTCCAGGCGCACCCGGGCCTCTTGAATGGCTTTGGCCAACTCCTGCCGCTGGTGTTCGGCCAGTTCGATTTCCTGCGGCCGGATGTGGTGGTTGACCTTCTGCAAAGTTTGAAGACGGTTGATTTCGTGATCCAGCACGTGCGTCATGGCCTGGAGTCGCTGACTTACGATGGTGCGGGCGCGTTTTTCGGCGATCTTGTGCGAGGCTCGCACCATACCCGGCAGGACATTTTGCGTGACGTCGGGATTGTCGATGAGCTTGTAGGGGCTGCCTTTTTGCAGTTGTTTCGCGAACGTCTCCGGCGGATGGCTCTCCGTCACGTCAGAACGTTTATGATCCACCACCAGACGCAACGGTGTGGCCGGGAGGAAACGGTCCACGTGCAAATGGCCGGCGGCCACCGTCTCGAGCACAAAGGAAGTTTCCAGCAACAGCGTGCGGTCTTCGGGATCGGGCCAAACGGCGAAACTGGTGTTGCCTTTGTCCCCGCCCAGAATGAGATCGATGGCACCGGTGACCATCGGATGGTCCCAGCTTAGAAAGCCCACGTCCTCGCGGCCCAGCGCCCGCTGCCGGTCAAACGTGGCCACCATGCCCTCCTCCGGGATGGAGGGAAACGCTTCCGTAATCACCCCTTGAGCATGCAACTGGTAGGTGCGCGGCGCCAACTCTTCGAGATGCACGCCGAAATGATCGAAGACGTCCAACATGAACTTTTCGAGGTGTTCATCGGTATCTTCCTGGCGAATGGCCGTTACCAGGCTTTCGGCGATTTCCGGCCGGAAGGAATTCATTTCCAGCAAACGGTCGCGTCCTTGTTCGAGTCGCTTCATCAAAGCGGTCCGTGCTTTCTTGGTGGCGGCCAGTAGCTCCTTCAATTCCGCCGCATGGTCCGCCGCGGAGGCGACGGGGAATTCCAGCGCCAGATCATGGACCTGCCGGCCGAATTGATGCAGCAGTTCGTTGCCGCCTTCCAGATTGTGCTCGTAGGCGTTCAAGCCTTCGTGATACCAGCGCGCCAGCACTTCCTGCGGACTGCCGGCCAGGTACGGAACATGAATATGGATTTCCTCGCGCTGGCCAATCCGGTCCAGGCGTCCGATGCGCTGCTCGAGCAACTCCGGATTCAGCGGCAGGTCAAACAGCACCAGGTGATGGGCAAATTGAAAGTTGCGTCCCTCACTGCCAATCTCGGAACAGATCAACAACCGCGCGCCTTCCTCCTCGGCGAACCAAGCCGCGTTGCGGTCGCGTTGCAACAGCGTCAAACCTTCATGGAAAATTCCGGCCTTGAGGTTGATTTGCAGCCGCAGCGCATGATCGAGGGCCACCGCTTTCTCGGGACTGCGGCAAATGAGCAACACTTTCTGCGGAGCCAGCTTTTGCAGCAGTCCCGCCAGCCAACTGACGCGCGGATCTTTTTCGAGGTCCAAAGGCGTTTGCAGCGTGGTATCCCCGGCATCGACGGCGAACTCGGTGGAAACCCGGTCAATCCATTCCGCGTGATTGGCGCGCACGTTCAACGGAGCCAGGTGAACCGTTCGCCGCGGAAAACCGCTCATGGCGGCACGCGTGTTGCGGAAGACGACCCGGCCCGGCCCGTGAAAATCCAGAAGGTCCGCGATCAATTGCTTGCGGTTGGCCGAATCGCCTTTGCCCAGTGCGTCCAATTTGGTGAGCCAGGTTTCTGCCTCGGCGGGAAAGAGTTTTTCCAAGGCCGCGCGGTCCTTTTTGAGCACCCGCTTTCCGGCTTGAAGTTTCTCCACAACCCCCGCCAGCGCCTGGTATTTACCGGATTCGCTCTTAAACGTTTCAAAGTCGCTGTAGCGATCCGGGTCCAATAAGCGCAGCCGGGCAAAATGGCTTTCGGGTCCCAATTGCTCGGGCGTGGCGGTCAGCAGCAGGAGCCCGTCGGCCTGGCGGCTCAGCGCTTCAACCAGGGCGTATTCCGGGCTTACGCGCTCCGGCGCCCATTCCAAGTGATGGGCCTCATCGACGACGAGCACGTCCCAACCGGCTGCTTGCGCCTGTTCTGCCCGTCGAGGAGACGCTGCCAGGAAATCCAGGCTGCACAAAACGAGTTGATCGTCCAGAAACGGATTGGCCTCGGGATTGCCGGCTTCGATGGCGGCGCAACGTTCCTCGTCAAAAATGTGCAGCCAGACGTTGAACTTCCGGAGCATTTCCACGAACCACTGATGCACCAGGGTTTCCGGCACCAGGATCAGGATGCGGGCCGCGCGGCCACTGAGCAGCAGCCGGTGCAAAATGAGGCAGGCTTCGATGGTTTTACCGAGGCCCACCTCGTCGGAGAGCAATACCCGCGGAGCCTGCCGCGAACTGACCTCATGGGCGATATAAAGCTGATGCGGGATCAAATCGATGCGCCCGCCCACAAATCCGCGCACCGCCGATTTGCGCCGGTGATGCTGGTATTGGAGCGTCCGGCAGCGCAACGCGAAGTCCGTCGCGTCATCGATCTGGCCGTTGAGCAACCGGTCCTCGGGGCGATGAAAGCTGATGCGGTCGCTCAATTGGGCTTCGGCGATCTCCGTGCCCTTTCCGGCGTAAATAATCAGCCCGTCCTCCTCCCGTACGGTTTCCACGACCAAAGTCTGGTCGTCATGGGTCTTAATGGTGTCGCCTTCCCGGAAGCGCACCCGCTTCAGCGGCGCGTGCTCGGTGGCATATTGGCGGAGTTCGCCGGTCGCCGGGAACAAAATGTGTACCCGGTTTTCACCCATCTGGACCACTGTGCCCAAACCCAGTTCGGGTTCGGACTCACTGATCCAACGCTGCCCTTTTCGAAAATCATTGGTATCCATCGATCGTACGACGTTTCAAACATAGCATGCCCGCAGGCTGGACGGATTGCAATTCTTGGGGCGGCAATGGAGTGCCGGGCGGGTTGAAAGGTTTAAGAGTTGAAGAGGCAGATTGTTGGGCGGGATGGAAGCGGTCTTTGGCCTGTTAGTCCTTCGTCTGTTTGGGCGCAATCGTCGGCGATCCAAGTCTCATCTGGCAGCCTTTCTCGGCCGGTCGCCAGAAACCATCTGATAAACACGGAAGCCCGCTACAACACCAACAACACTGCCTGGAATCACCGCCCAATGCACCCCCAGAAACTTGCCTCCAGCGCCAGGGAATATCGCGTGAACCACGAGGACAATGAGGGCAGCAACGGCAATCCAAACGATTATGAAGCCGACCAGACCGAGAATGAAGCGCATGATTTTCATGTCACGCCAAACGCTGTTCAGGCGTACCAACGAATGGGATACCCGAACTAGGCAGAAAAAAGGTGCCGTTTACCCTGATAGGCAGAAAAGTATTTTCCATAACCAGTGCAGAGAAAAGAATTCTGCCAGCAGTGTCAAATCTGAATTGAGCGCGTTGGGGCCCGCGTTTCCGAAGCTTCCGCCGGTTTTCGGCACCTTTACAACTCCGAGTGTTTTTCGGCCGTCGCCAGTGCCTTGGTTGAGCCGACGGTTTGTCTCCCGGCGTGCGTCCGAGAGGTAGGGGCAGCTTGGTGGGGAGCAGCATTGGGGTGCGGTCGTTCGGAACTCAGGTTTGGATCGGCCGCAGCTTCGTGACTGCCCCGTCTTTTATTTTATTTCCAGGTATTCCGCCGGTGCTTAAGCTTGGCGCCATGGTCCATCGCGAAAATCCGGGCGGTTTAATAGTGATCAGTCAGCCGGCCCATTCCTGGGTGGCGGGTCAACTGGCGAGCCAATGGGGCAACGCCGAGTTTGGAAGCTTTGCTCCGTTCGCCGAGGTTTGCCTGGCGGCCGAGCAACACGATATGGGTTTTTGGGAGTGGGAACGAAAACCCACGCTGGATGCGGCCACCGGGCGGCCCCATCCGTTCACCAGCATGCCCACGCGTCCACACTTGGAATTATGGTCGGCGAGCGTGGCTGAGTTGCAGGCCTATAGCCGGTATGCGGCCCTGCTCGCTTCTTTGCACGTGACGCACCTGTGCCAGAACAACAAGGTGACCCACAATCCCCGCGACGCGCAGGCGCTGCAGGATTTTCTGGACCAACAGCACGCCATTCAGTCGGCCTTGCGGTCCGACTTGCGCCAGGACCCGGCTTACGCCGATGGGCTCACGGCGGCGGGCCTCGAACGCAACTGCCAACTCCTGGCGGTTTGGGACTGGCTGTCCTTGATCAGTTGCATGGGTCGTGCCGGTGAGCAAGTGATTGAGAGAGTCCCCACCGCCCAAGGATTGGCTGCGCTGAAAATTCAATTGTCCCCCAACGACCGCGTCCGAATGACCGTGTCGCCCTGGCCGTTTCAAACCGGACAGGTCAACCTGGTCTGCGACGGCCGGCAGTTGCCGCAGACCTTTACCGACCAAAACGAGATGCGCACGAAACTGCGGGAAGCACCGGTCGTCACGGTGCGTATGACGTTACGCTCGGCGTAATGGGAATAGCCCGAAATAACGTCTGCGTGGTGCTCGTTGAGCCGACGTTACCGCAGAATGTGGGTTCGGTGGCGCGGGCCATGAATAACATGGGGGTGAACGATTTGCGGTTGGTCAATCCGTGCACTTTCCAAAACCGCGAAGCTCGCCAAACGGCGGCCCACTCGTTGAAGATCTTGAGGAACGCCAAAGTCTATGCCTCGTTGACCGAGGCCGTGCCAAACGTCCAACTGATCCTCGGCACCACCGCCCGTCTCCGGGATCGAAGCGCTCGCATCACCCGCCTTCCCGAACTCGGGAACTTGATTCCGGAAACCGTCCGCAAAATTGCCTTGGTATTTGGCCGGGAAAGCCGTGGCCTCACCAATGCGGAAGATCTCGGTTTGCAGTGCGTTGGTCCACATTCCCACCTACGGTGAAAGCCGTTCGCTAAACCTGGCGCAGGCAGTGATGGTAACGCTCTACGAACTCTCAAAGCTCTACACCGCGCCGACTCGCTCGCCGGCGAAACAAACGCCACCGGCCAAATCCAAGGATGTCGAAGGTTTGAAACAGCATTTGTATCACGTATTGCAGGAAGTCCAGTACCTGCGGAAGAACCAGGAGGAATCCATCCGGAGCAGTTTCGCCGATTTGATTGGTCGCGCCCGGCTGACGGACTTGGACGTGCGCATGCTCCGCGGTTTTTTTCATCGGATCGAAGTCACGGTGCAACGCTTCAGGAAAGGCCTGAACTAAAGTCGGCCTTTGTCTGTAATGCGATGCTTGGGCCCGTGAGGTCCACTCAATTACAGAAGCTTCCATGGCTCACCGCCATCGTTTCGTTGCCAACAAACCATGCGAATGACCGCCCGGTCTTGGAGCTTTTGGACGCCTTAACGTCAACGAAAGCGGGCGCAAATTTGAACCCTTCAAACGCGGCGCGCGGTTTGGCAGGGCCAGTAGTTGGCCCAGGCGATGAACACTGTCCAACTCCGCCGATTGGAGCAGACCCTGGCCGCCATTGCGGTGTATCAGGCGGAACAAGGCGACGCCACATCCGGTATCTGGCATCCGCGAATCCGGTAGCGAATAACAGCACCCCTGCGCTGCTCCGCGCTTTTACTTCGGAACAAATGGACCGTTCCCCTGTCCAATTACCGAAAAATGGCCCAATCAAGGCCGGCAGAAAAAACTCGCCAAACGCGGGAATTGGTGACAATTTTCCGTCCAACGAGATAAAGAAGCCATGA
>CAWBHS010000029.1:0-6475 GCA_963788655.1 uncultured Verrucomicrobiae bacterium
TTAGCCGTATCAATTGAGTAGCTGGTGCTGCGATGAGGCAGTTCGGCGTGGTAGGACAGGCGTCTCGCCTGTCTCGAATAGCCCAAGGCATCCTCACCGTTTGGTGACATAGAAATACTCGCGGCGCCGTGATACAAGTTGTTGGTTTGCACTCGTTCGGGACAGGCGGGACGCCTGTCCTACTGAATAGTCACGGCTTAGACTTGTCGTGGTCCAGGGGCATCGTCAAAATGCCGTCATGAAAGGTCACCGTATGTTGAACGCGCGTCTCATTCTGATTGCGTCCGTTCTGGGCGCCTCCCTTTGGCAAGGGGCGGCCGAGCTTTCCACGCAGCCCGACGACTGGCCCCAATGGCGCGGTCGGCATCGCGACGGCATTTCTACGGAAACCGGTTTTCAACCGACCTGGCCGGAGAGCGGACCAAAACTGAAATGGTCCAGCCGTGAGGTGGGGATTGGCTACGGTGGACCGGCATTGGTGGGGAATTATCTCTATATCCTGGGCGACCTGCCCGATGGGTGTCATGTCCTGGCGCTCGAACGAGCCACCGGCCAACTCGTCTGGAAGACGCGCGTCGGGCCTCCGGGCGGCAACTCCAATTATCCCGGCCCGCGAGCCACGCCCACTATCGACGGGAATCTGCTCATCACAATGACGCAACATGGCGACGTTGTTTGCCTGGAACTGCCGAACGGCCGGTTGCGCTGGCAACAAAGCATGGAACAAGCCTTGGGCGCCGTCCGCCCCATGTGGCATTACGGCGAATCTCCGCTTGTGGATGGCGAATTGGTCGTCTGCACTCCGGGTGGTGAGCAAGGTACCCTGGCGGCACTCGACAAGACCACCGGCAAGATCTTGTGGCGCAGTAGCGGGATCACCAATCCACCCGCGTATTCGTCGGTCATTGCCGCCGAGATTGCCGGCATGCGCCAATACATTCAGCTTACGGCGCAGAATGTGTTTGGCGTGGACGCGCAGTCCGGTTTTCCACTGTGGAACTTCCGTCGGGCCGGCGTGCGTGCCGTGGTGCCGACGCCGCTTTGTGCGGATAATTTTGTGTATGTCACTTCCGGCTATGGACTTGGTTGCAACCTGCTGCAAATCGAGAAGGACGCCTCCGGTTTCATCGCCAAAGAAGTGTATGCCACGAAGCCCATCGTGAGCCATCATGGCGGGGTTGTGAAAGTGGGCAACCATGTTTACGGCTACTCCGATGGCGCCGGCTGGACGTGCCAGGAATTTGCCACTGGCAAAACGATTTGGCAGGACCGCGGCGTCGGCAAAGGTTCAGTGACGTATGCCGATGGCCACCTTTATTGTCGCAGCGAGGACGGTCCTGTAGCGCTGGTGGCGGCCACTCCCGAAGGGTATCGAGAACAAGGCCGCTTCCGCCAACCGCATCGCAGTTCCAAGAAAGCATGGCCGCATCCTGTGGTGGCCGGCGGCGGCTTGTACCTTCGCGATCAAGACCTGCTCCTCTGCTACGACATCAAGGCAGATTAACTCGCTTTCGCTGACGGCTCAATCGTGTTCCAATCCCGGCTGGCTGCGATTGTGCGAATCGTCGTAGCTGACCACTCCAAAGTACAGCTTCGTAACGTTCGGCACACCGGTGACAACGAAGGCTTCCAAGGTGCCGGGCCCACTGGGAGCCGGCTCGCCCGTTAGATTGGTCGCCCGCCAGAAATTCCGCTTCTTGCCGTTATCGCGAGCGAATTCGAAATCATCGTAGGACGCCAGGGGCAGTTCGGAACATTTGACCTGATACCGTGCAACCTTGCCGCCGCCACGGTCACTGGGCGCGGTGAAACGGATTTCCGCCTTGCCGTTACCGAGGCGGCGGACCCGCAGATCGCGAATGGTTTCCGGCGGTTCGCGGTCCGCACGCGGATGCGACCATTCGTAGAACAAGCGGCTGGTGGACAACACCGAATCGTCTTTGGGCGGCACGTGATTGGCAAACCGGCCCACGCCATCCCAGCCCGCCGAAAGCCGGGGCACTTGATAGCCGCGTTTGCTGCCGTAGTGCCAGAATTCCTGGGCGCGCTTCAAAAGCGTCGGTTCGCCCGAAAGCGAGTAGGCCTTGGCTATGGCGTCTGGGAAAAAACGAGTGTAATACCCGTCATGCACACAGCCATCGCCGTCGCGCGTGGCGGTGTGCGCCGGTTGAAATTGCCACGGATCCCACGGCAGACCCTTTTTGGGCACGTCCATGTAGGCGTAATACCAAGTCTGTTTGCACTGCTGGCTGAGCAAAAACTTTGTGGCGAACCGGCCAAACGCGTAAGTGAAATCCGCCATGTCCTCATCGCCGGTAATGCGCGCGTAACGTTCGGCCGCGGCCTGCACGTAAAAATGTTGCCAGGTGCCACCGAGGCAAACCACCGGCCACCGCTGACCGGCGCGGTCGGTGAGCCACCCGCGTTCATCCATCGTGATGCCCTCGCCCGCCATGAACGTGCGCATTTCCGCAGGTAAGTCCTTCTTCGGATCAAACCCGCCGAAGCCGGCGCCGATGTGACATGGAGCAAAGCCGCGTTCGTCGAGATTCGGGCACTTCCAAAGCACGTCCCGACAGAGCCGCGTCAAGTCGGCGACAAACTCGTTGTCCGGCACCGCTTCCTGCAAGTGGGTGAGAACATAAAAGCCGCGCCCAAATCCGCGTGTGTCGGAGATGGTGGTCTTGCCGGGGGTGAACTGGCGGTGTTTGCGGAACTCCGAATTCTTCTGCTCCGCCAAATCCAGCGCGGCTTCCAGAAAGTCCAGTTCCCCCGTTAACAAAAAGGCATCCACCAATCCGGCACCATAGAAATGGCAATAACAGGATTTGGCCTGCACCTGGTGCCACAGCTCCTTATCGTCGCCGCTGCCTTTGTCCCACTGCTGGTATTTGATGTTAGCCACCTTGCGGGCGGGTTTGGTGCCGAGCGGACCACCTTGCGGAAACCAAATCGCCCCATCATCGTAAATCCAGCCGTCCGTCCGCCAGGCGTGCAGATTTGCGTGGTAGCGCGCCCAGGCTTCGCCCTGGTCGAAGAATCCCCGCTGCCCGGTGCGAATGGCCATCAACAGGAGTGCCTCGGGACTATCGGCTTCGGATTCATAATGATTGTCCTCCCAGCGTACGAACGCGTCGGGATCAGTCGCGCGCTGGGGCAATTGTTTTGCGTCATACTTCCAGCCCCACTGGTGATAGACCTGCTCCTCGTCCGTCAAGGAACCAAATGGTCCCACGCCGAACACATCACACTGCGCATACCAAGCGGCTGGGGCAAAGGCCAGCAACCGCGACCGCGCGGCCAGGGCTTCGACGTCCGGTTCACCCGTTGCGGCGAAATCAATCCAGAGTTCCGCGGTCTTGTGCGACAAGTCGTAAAGCCAGTAGTGGTCGCTTCTGAACGGCACGCCGCGTCCTTCGTTGAACTTGTCGCTGATATATTCCAGCGTGATGCTTCTGGCGTCGGCCATGAGTTTGCGCGGTGGATCGCCACGAAAATCGCGGTCGCAGACGAAGAGGTTGAGGGTTGAGGGTTGAGCGTTGAGGCTGCCGGAGCCCGGCGAACCTCGCAGCACCAGCCAGCCACCCGAATCAGCTCCGGTCCACTTGGTTTCATTGTCCACTCCCGCGCGGCCAGCATCCTTGATGGGTTCGCGATAGTAGCGATTCTCTTTGCCCTGGTGCAGCCGGACTGAAGTGCCGCCGGCCAGTTTTGCCGAGACGTTTCCAGCGCCGGCCGACGCTACCGCCTCTGTTCCCAGCGTGTGGTGAAGAACCAGCGAAGCCCGGGCGATGTTGGCGTGGTAAACCTGTTCCGAATTCGAATTGGCCAAAATGTGCTGCACGCGCACGTCTGTCCGGCCTGCCCAGGCGGTGATGCGGGTGGTTCCCGTCAATTGGCAATCGCCGGCGCCTTCGTAAGCGAAGTCCACGCGCACCGTCACGCGGAGAGGGCCCTTGTATTCGAAGGTAACCCGCTTCGGCTTGCCCGCCTGGTAACGTTCACCGGTCCGGCCCTCGACGAAATCAACGGCTCCGCCACGGACGACCGGAACGCCGCCCACGCGCACCTCGTCGAACAAGGTGAACGGCTTGGTTTTGCTGATGGTAAACCGTAACGGGCCAGTGCTGACCGCCAACGCCTCGTTGTTTTCCGTGCTTTGAATCGCCGTAGCCGGCTGGACTTTTCCCGGCACCGTGCGCAGCAGAAGCTGTTTGCTTTCCCTGGCCGCCAGACTGAGTTGGAAATCCAGCAACACCCAACGCAGCGAGTCATCACGTTCGACGACCAAAGGAGTTACTTGCAGTGGCACTTCGGTCTCGCCATCCCAAAGACTGAACTGCTGATCGGGTCGCAAAGTTCCCCGCGGAAAACAGACACCGCTGCTCACCGGAGCGGCCTGGCGGGCGACGCCCGTGGGCTCTTCGATAGTCAGCGGGACCTCCAACGCCAGCAGCGATGAAGCCAGGCCGGTTGCGCAGATTAGGATTGCGATCGTTTTCATAGGATCATTGATGCCATTCACCGGTGAACGATTCATAGTATGGTTTCCATTCGCGCTCGAACCAAACCGGCGACGAGGGAAAGCCTTCCTGGTCCAGTGCGTCCACGGCCACGATATAATAACGTCGCGTGCTTTTGCCGGCGGTTGCATCGCGGTAGGTGGTGGCGGAAATCGGCTCAGTCGTGAGCCGTGAAATCGGGTCTTTGTCCCAGCGTCCATCCAAGCGATACACCCGGTAACCTTGCAGGGTCTTTTCCGGATTGGCCGCCCATTTGAGCTGACAGGCAGTCCCGTCCTCCCGGCTGAACACCCATTGCGGCGAGGAGGGAATGGTGAAAACCGCGGGTGACGGTCCGCTTTGCGTGCCGGCGGCGTTCACCGCCTGGACACGATAGGCAAACACGGCAAAGCGATATGACTTCCCGCTGGGATCCAGATGGTCGGCATGAAGCGCGTGGTCATACACAGGGTTACCCTTGGCCGGTAGCGGCTTCGATAAATCAACGGTCGTGTCTGTGAACCCGGTTTCCTGCAAAGGCTGCTGCGTCAATCGTTGAAACGGTCCCACCCGCCGTATGGCTCCGACGGAGGGCGCCAGCAAGGGCGGAGTGTGACGCTTCAGCCGCACGAGCTGGTCTTCGGTAAGGACCTCAACGGCGGCACGTTCGACATGGTAGCCCGTGATGGATTTGTCGTTTGACGTGCGCCAAGCTACTTCCACGCGGGTCGGCGACAAGACGGAAACCGTCGCTTCTGTAATGGAGGGTGGCTGCAAGCGGGATTTGGCCGCGGCTGGGACTGTCCTCCCGTCCGCGCTGGTTCCGGCATAACGGTAAGTCCAGATTTGTTGCTCGCGGGGCTGATGGGTGCAGTTTTCGAGGATGGCCAGGTTCAGCTCCGGCGCAAACAGGAGTTGACGGGTGCGGTTGCCGGCGTTGTCGGGCTCTCTGGTCGGGTGCTTTTGCGTCCAGCGATTGGCGCCGGTGTCGTAGGCCCACGTCTCAACACGGTGCCGGGCGGATTCGTCTTTGCCCGTGGTGATTTTCACGAGCGCGATCACCATCCGGTGGATTGGATCGTAGGTCAGTACCGCATCGTTCTCCTTGGTCGGCGGCATCACGGGCGGTTGCATGTCGCGCCATTCGTTGCGGCGCACGTCGTAGGTCCAGGTGTGCCGATCATCGGAGAACTGCGCGCCAAACAGGACATGAACCTTCCGTGCCGCGTCGTAAACCATGTTGCCCCCGCTGCGAAAGTCCGGTTGCCGCGCCGGTTTCGGCCAGCGCCAGGCGTTCGGGTAGGGATCATAAATCAACGTGCCTTCGTGGCTGCCTTCGCCGCCAAACACGACCACCACTTCCTCGTCGCTGTCCCAGGAAGCGCACCGCAATCCCGCCAGCCGCGGGGTGGGATACGGACGCAAATTGCGCCAGCAGTTCGAAGCGGGATCGTAGCTCCAGACGGACGAATCATTGAGGTAAAGCTCGCGCCACCATTGCCAGCCGTGGTTGCCGCTAAAGAACGGGAACCGCAAGTACCGGGCGCTCACCGGGTCATAGACGTTCTGCGCATTGCAGCAAACGCCGGGCGGCGACGTGTTTGGTTCTTTCAACGTCCATTGCGCGGTGCGGGGATCGAAGGTCCAAACTTCCGCGCCTTGTTCGCCGCCGCCGCCCTGGTTGTGTCCGCCGTAACGGATAACCAATTCGCGCTGGCTGTCCCAAACACACGCGCCTTCGTAGCCCATACGAGGCGAAGTCGGCGCATCAGGCAACGGGCTACGTTTTACCCAAATATTGGTCGATGGCTCCAATAGGACGGGGCTGCTGCTCGCAGGCAACGAAATCAGGCTAAGCAGACTGAAGTATAATCCGGACAGGGCGGTTCTGAAGAGGGTCGTTTTCATAGCTCATTCTCAACGGCGAACATACCGGCAGCGTGACAGTTTAATGGAATGTTTTTTGCAAAAAT
>CAWBHS010000030.1:0-8957 GCA_963788655.1 uncultured Verrucomicrobiae bacterium
AGCTTTAGCCTTGAAGGCTAAGTAAAGGGTAATGGCAAAGCTCAGCACGAGCAGCTTGGGCAGTAGTCCTCCTGTGTTCTTTTTCATGTTCTTCCTCTTGGCTCATTTTTCCTTTTGTTCGCGTCTCTTGGTTTGACCTGACCTCTCTTAAGAAAGAGGGCACGGACAAGTGCCCTCTGCAAGGCTCCGGCAAGGGGCCCGACCAAGAACACCCGCCGCGTCCCAGGTGGGGGCGTCGAGCGGTTTCCCGTTCTTGGTCTATTGGCCGTGTTAACCTGAATCTTGCCGGATTCTGCAGAGGCCGTCGCAACCAGCGACGCAAAGATTATTTTATATAATATATTATTCTACATGATTTACTTCCACCGATTGCGAGGGCAGTTCGCACACTTCCGCGCTGAATGCAACAAAGAAAATTCAAAGAAAATTCAAACCCGCGCAAGCAGATGCGTTTGGAGCCCATCCAAAACTCCAGCTATCTCGTAGCAGCCGACGTAAGGAGGCTCAAATATCATCGGGAAACGACACTGCATACGATACGCTTGAGCCTCCTTACGTCGGCTGCTACCAATTGTTGGCCAGGCGCACCAGCTCAATTTCTCACCCTTCCTGCAACCGCCTGATCGCGCCGTCACGGTCCAATGCAGCCACCAACGACACCGTGTCCCGCTGGAGGCAGAAAGCCACGTCATCCCGTAAATCAGCATTGGCCAGCAAACGGCGGCCATTGCGTGACTGATGAATCGCCTGCGGCAAGTCGTCTTCCACCGTGGTGTAAAGCTGTCGGGCCATCAGCGCGGCATCACTCACGTCGCCTCCTGCAAACCGGGGCCACAACTTATCCACCAAGCCCCCGGCGGCCAGCGTATCTTCAAGGGCCGCCTGTTCAAACGTGCCACTGCCAACGACAATCAGGTGCCGCACCCTGCGGGTTTTCAACCAATTGGCCGTAGTCTGCAAATTCAGCAAACAACCGACCAGCACAGTCTCCGCGCCAACACAGGCGCGCAATGCTCGCGTCCCGTTGGTGGTAGTAATCGCCACCGTTTTGCCGTGAACTTTTTCAGCCGTGAATTCACGCGGCGAATTGCCCAGATCGAATTCGGTTCCGCTGGTCAACTCGGCCGTAATGCGCAAGCCCTGCCGTTCTCCAGCGAGAATTACTTCGGGACGTTGCTGCCACACAGCCAGCGCTTCGGGAATTTCCGCCACCGGGATGATGGCCTCGGCGCCGTTGGCGAGTGCCGTGATCATGGAGGTGGTCGCGCGCAACACATCGAAGACAACACACGTGGTGCCGCTCAAATCGCGGTCGCGTAGCGTGGCGAAATCCGCCGGGGTGAAGAGCACTTCCAGTTGGGTAGTCGCAGTCATCAATAAATGTCCGCCCGCCGGCCCCGGCCTTGCAGACGCATGTAATGAAACAGGTATTGCTGGGCGTAGCCGGCATTGGGGCCGAAATGGGTCGTGATGAACCGGAGCAACCGCGGTCGCTTGGGAGAGCGCCGCGGAAAGTAAAGCTGCCGCAACGCCCGTTGCACCCAGACGTCCACCGGAAACGCTTCCGGAAAGCCATACGCAAAGAGCAGGACACAATTGGCGATCTTCTCCCCCACCCCCGGCAAGCGCATCAACTCCGCCCGCGCGTCAGCCAAAGCCAGTTGGCGGAGCGCGACAAGGTCAAGCACCCCTTCCGCCACCCGACGCGCAGCCGCCAGTAGGTGCGGGGCGCGAAATCCCAATTTGCACGCGCGCAATTCCGTTTCGCTCGTTTGCGCCAACCGTTCCGGAGTGGGAAACGCAAACGCCGGCGGATGTTCGGCAGGTACCGCCACTGGTTCTCCATACCGGGCACACAACAGGGCAACGATTTGCCGGATCTGGACGATTTGCTTGGTCGAGGACGCCATGAACGAAGCGAGACATTCCCAGGGATCCTGGCGCAACAACCGCAATCCCGCGCACGCCGCCACGCTGGCGCGCATGGGCTCATCATCGGGAAAGCTGTTCAGGACGGCGGCGAAATCGATTTCCGTTTGCAGGTAATCCGCCAGCCATGCCCAGTCGGTGACAGCGGCAGTCGTGCGAGCTTTGAGGCCATCTGGCAGTTGGATCAATTGTACCCATCGCGAACCAATCACGCCTTCCCACCAACCGGTTTGGTTAAGGGTCCAGCGGAACGCCTGGCCGGAACACAAGGTAGCGGCCAGTCCGTAACCGGTCACCGGAAGGAACGTTTCAGCGCGTGCATCGAATGTCCGGCCCCCAGCAGCCGCCGACGTAAAGAGGCGGACCTCTGCGCCATGTAGCGCGGGCGAATCCGCCTCCTTGCGTCGGCGGCTTCCCTTATCAAACACGCTCTCGGTCCGTCGCATCAGTGAAGCCCGCGGCATTCGAAGAGGCGAATCCGGCGCAGAATCCGGCCGCGCCAGCGGATTTCCTGCACTCCGAGATCTTTGACCGAATCAAATTCGCTCACCACTTCCGGCGCAATACTCGGGGGCGTTCGTTGTTCGTCCGCATAGGCAACCGATTGGCCGGTCAACCATTTCCACAACCAACCCTTTTCCAGCCAATAGGGATCCAACTCGGTGACATAAATAGCGTTTTCGCCCGTGCAGTGGCCGCGGTAGCCGGGCCAAAAGTAAAACTGGTTTTCCGGATGTTCAGAGGCCTTGGCATAGACCAATGGTTTACCGTTCAATGCGGCTTTGGCTTCGGGTATATACAGCGTAAATAAACCGGTGATGCCGTAGTGATCCGCAATGATGAACGCCGGCTTGCCTTCCGCCTCAAGCTTTTCACGGGCCCGTTCTACAACCACAGCGGTCTCTTCCCAAGCGCGCACGCGGCGCAGCGGGTCCATTTCCGGCGGGAGATCGTGTCCGGTGAGGCGGCCGATCAACCGGCTTTCGTGCATGATGGTTACGGCGAAGCAACCGAAAGCCAGTCCGCCGATGAACCAGCCTTTGATCCAACGCGTGCCTTCGCGCCAGCGCGTTTGCCAGTAAGCCACCATCAGGCAGAACATGGGCAATACCGCCGGCGCAATCCAATTAGGCAGGATGCGGGCGCGCAACGAGTACGCCCAATAGCCCAGAAACACCGGCGCCCCCATACAGAAGAAATACAACCAGTATCGGCCGCTCCCGCCGATGCTTCCAAAATGCGATCATCGCCCACAACGAGCCGACAAAGAACACCGGATTCAAGAGCGCCGCCTCGACCCCGGCAAAATCTCCAAAGAACCGCAAGGTCGGTTTCCATTGATGATCCAACCCGGCGTTGGTGCCCACGTGCTCGACGGTGATCCAATCATGCTGGGCGTTCCAAACAATCACCGGCACGGTACACAGGAGAAACACAGCCAGCGCCAGATACGGACCCGGACGCCGGAGTTGCGGACGCGCCGGGCGATACAGCGCAAAGAGGATGGCCCAGCAAACGATTTGCATCGCGGCGGTGTATTTACTGAGAAATCCCAACCCCATCGTCAGGCCGACCCACAACCAGTCCCGTGTGCGGCCCTCGGGTTGAATGGCTCGCCACCCGACAACCATCGCCAGCGTCCAAAATAACACCAGCGGCGGATCAATGGTCATCAACACCGTTCCCAAGGCCATGAGCGGCGTGCAAAGGATGATCAGCACCAGCCATAAGGCCGCGCGGGCATTGACTTCACGCGCCATGAACCGCAGCAACACCACGCCGAGAATTGCCCCAATCACCGGCGAAAAGAACCGGATACCAAACGCGTTGTCCCCCCAAAGGGTCGTGCCCAGAAACTGGAGGTACGCAATCATCGGCGGTTTGCTGTAGGTACGAAAGAGCGAGGTGTTTTGACCAGAGCCACTGATAAGCTTCGTCCTTGCTCACTTCGATGACGCCAGATCCGATATAGACCAGCCGGCCCACCAACATCAGCGCGATCAAGACATAACCCAGGCGCAAAAAGTGCGCCTCGCGCAACGCTGGTTCGCCCGCCGGTGCATCGGTGCGAACCACAGGATTCAACAACGACGGCATCGCCCGCCACCACAGAGGGAACCAACGGGAACCAACCCATTGCCATCCCAGCGCCAACAGCCAAAGACCGGCGGCGGCATACCCAGCACCCAGAATTGCGCCCGCCACCACGTCGCTCGGGTAATGAACGCCCACGTAAATCCGCGACCACCCGACCGTCGCCGCAATCGGCAGCATGAACCGCCAACTGCGCCGGTAAAACACGAAGGCGATCAGCGTGGCCGCAAACCAAGTAGCGGCGTGGGACGACGGCATGCTCCCGCTGTCACCTCTGCCCACCAACAATCGCACGTCTTCCAAACTAAGGAACGGACGCGGGCGTCCCACGGCGTGTTTGAGCATGTTGATCACCAAACCGTCACCCAAGGCCAGGATCACCGCGGTCGCCACGAAAAATACGCGTCCCCGCGCGCCGCCCTTCCAAAGCAAGCCCACCGCCAGCACGATCACCGCGGGAACGAAGTACCGGTTGTTGCTGAAAAAAGGCAGCACCCCATCAAATACCGGATTGCTCAGCGTTTGATTGATGCAGTGGAAGATCCCGATGTCGATACGTTCCAGCCAGGTCATTACGACGCCCAAGTTGGCGGGCGACGCGCCGAATGCCAAGAAGATATGAAGGCAGCGGGAGCTAAAAAAGGACCAGCAAGGCGAAGCCTCTTTGGACGCCACGGCCCGCAAGCGTTGAATTCACTACTTTTAGTAGCGGGGCCTGCCCTCCTGGCGGCGCTGGTCAATACCATCATCTCCGGTAACTTCGGCACCACAATGGGAACCAATGATATCGTCGCGAATGAGCTGTACGATCCTGGCGTCAGCCTCGGACTTAATCTCCTGGGGACTCAAGTCGGGTTTAGCAACCTGTTCGATTCGGACCTCGTCGGGGTCGATGCACAGCTCGGACCACTTCAGGTCAACGGCGGTTGGACGCCCACTCATGCCTTGCTGGCGGTCAGCCCGGCCATTAACAGTCGAAATAGAACCGACGGACCGCCTGTCCCAAACGGCGGGGAGCCATTGACCGGCAACGAGTAGCTTGCATTCTCCCAAGGTCGCCCAATCAAGTGAGAATATCCTTGGTTAACCGAGACCGGCGGGGCGCCTATCCTACCACACCGCGCGGGCACATCGTTGCTCCAGCGACTGAATTGTCATGGCTAAAACCATTTGATTCGCATGGCTCAGGTGCGCTGCCAGATCGACGCTTGCGCCACGCTCCATTGGAACTTGCGCGCGTGCTCGCGAATGAGGAACGGCAGGTCCTTGGTGGATTGCAACGTAAAATACGGTTCCAATTCGGACCGCAGGGTGTCCAGGGTCCGAACCAGTTTGCCGTCGCGCCGGAAACCGCCCAGCCAGTTATTCCTCGGGGTGTATTCCTCCAACCACGTGTAGGGCGAGGTGATGACCAGTCGTCCGCCCGCTTTCACCAACAACGGCAGCCGCGTCAGACAACGACGCGGTTCCGGCAAGCGGTCGATCAAGTTGGCCATCAGGACAACCTCGAAGGCCCCCAAATCGGAACGCAAACTCATGGCGTCACCCTGCTCAAAACTCACACAGCTTCGCTCGATGTCCGCCGGAACGATGGCGATGGCTTCGGTGGTCAACTCGCCTTCTTCAGTGTAAGCAAAGGGCAATTGTCCCTGCGCCTGCAACTGCCGGGCGGCGTCAATGAACCGTTGGGAATAGTCGATGCCCATTACCCGCGCACAGTGACGCGCCAATTCGAAACTCGAACGGCCCACCGCGCAACCCAAATCCAAGCCACTGGCATTGGGCGGGAGCGGCAGGTCGTTGAGACACTCGCGCACGCAGCGCATCGGAAAATGCAAGGCATCAGCGGGACCGAATGAATAGGGCATCACCTGCTTCGCACTGCCGTAGTGAAACAACAAGTATTCGGCCAGCGCCCGGTCGGTTTCGTAGAACGATTTAATCACATTCAATGGCGGTCACAGTGACGTTCAGAAGTTGGTTTTGAATTTCGGCCATCTCGTAGCAGCCGATGTCAGGAGGCTCATTTTCATCGTGTGTAGTTTTGGTTTCCGCTAAAATCTGAGCCTCCTTACGTCGGCTGCTACCGGTATTGAAACAGCCTCTCGGACTTGCCCGGCTGCCCAGTGGTCGGTGGCCTTCGAAGCGCGAGAGACGTTTGGAGTGCGTCCGGCTTGCCGGCGCTTTTCGGAAGCAATAAGGATGGTTCAATTTCGTAACAGCCCCTTCATGCATCGTGCGCGTTGCCATAAACGAAAGCGGGAGCAAGCTCCGCGCACTCCAAACGCGGGCGCGACTCACACGGCACCCACTCGTTTTCGCGACACAAACGGTGGTTCGTGGAATTTCATGCCGCCCATTCAACTCGCCAACTGCGCCCGCAGATAGGCCGAAGGTTGGTAGTGGTCGATGATGATTTCGGTTTTGTCTCCCCGATGCATGCGCACCTGCGGCACCATGATCTCCGGCGTCTTGGTAGGGGAAAACAGGATGTCATCGTGCGTTGCATTCTTGGCGTTGGCAAAACGGTCGGGCGTCAAATCGCCGCCCAAATGATCATCACGGCCGGTGGCCACGTGGACCGTGCCCAGAATTTTTTCGTCCTGAATGTCGCAGCCGGCCGGAGGCAATTCCTGGGTGCCGAGTCCCAGTTCGCCCAGCACGCCCGTGACCGGATCGCTTTGCAGCTTGCAATTGTGCGCTTCGATGACCGCCGCGTTGCCTTGTAACAACGTCGCCCGTTGAACACGCCCTTCGGCAACATCCAGCCAGCCGATGGTGCCGTCTTCGTAACGCATCGGAAACCGGCCCTCGGCACCTTTGGGCACGAAATAAACCTCGCCAGCGGGCAGGTTCACCACGTCGGGCTTCTTGCCGCGCGCCAAGCCGTGGCTCTTCTGGGCCTCCTGTTGGCCGCACTCGAGCCGCAACGTGCAATGCTGACCGGCCACTTCGAAATCGATTTCGAAATAATCCGCCCGCGTCATTCCCAGCCGCAACTTTTCGGCGTTGCGGCTGACTTCGTGGTAATCCACGGCCAGACCGGTTTTCAGGATTGTCTCGTTGAGGCCGTGCAGAGTCGCCCCGCGAAAGCCAAACCGCTTGGCCGCAGCGGTCAACGGCGCAGTTGCCGAATAAGTGGAGAGGCACAACAAAATGTCGTAATTCGGATAGATGTCCTTCTCGAAACTGACTTCGCGCCCTGCTGGCGTGAAAGCCGTGGGTGGTAATTCCAGGTTGCTGCCGCCGGTGACTTGGTATGCAAACAGGTCAGCGCCCTGACAGTTCAATTCCTGCAATCCGCCATTTTTCAGTCCTTGATAAAAGACATCGTAAGCCAGTCGCTGGACACTCAACGAAGGGTCTTTCAGAAATGCCATGCCGCGAACTCCCTGCGGATCGGACAGGTCGATGAGCAGGCCAATGCGTTCGCCGCCCTCAGGAGCAAAAACGGTGTTCAATAACCGGGTGAGACTGAATGCTGGAAATGTGTTCATGAATTTGTCCATGTCGTTTGTCGTTTAGTGCTTCGAACTTGTGTTGCCAATCTGCCGAAGTTTGGCGAGAAAGCAAATGAATCAGCCACGTCCTCAATCCGCGAACCGCTGCCCCAATGGGCCATACGCATCAATCCGACGGTCCCGCAAAAAGGGCCAGTGCGTGCGCGTCTCGTCCACGGCCAGCAAATCGAGGTTGGCCAACAATACTTCCTCGCGGTCCTCACTGGCTTGAGCCAGGAGCTGCCCGGAGGTACCCGTCACAAAACTGTGTCCCCAAAACTCCAGGCCGTTCCCGCCGACCGGGCGCTCGAAGCCCACGCGGTTCACCGCCGCCACATAACAGCCGTTGGCCACGGCGTGGCTGCGCTGGATGATTTCCCAGGCGTTGCGTTGGGTGACGCCGTGTTCGGACTTTTCCGCCGGATGCCAGCCGATGGCGGTGGGATAAAACAAGATCTGGGCGCCTTGCAGTGCGGTCAGGCGCGCCGCTTCCGGATACCATTGGTCCCAGCAGATCAGCACCCCGATCTTGCCGTAGCGGGTGGGCCAGGCGCGGAACCCAAGGTCACCGGGCGTGAAATAAAACTTTTCGTAGTACAGCGGATCGTCCGGGATGTGCATTTTGCGATAGACGCCCAGCAGCGTGCCATCCGCATCAATTACCGCAGCGCTGTTGTGATAGAGGCCGGGGGCCCGTTTCTCGAACAGCGAGGCGATGATGACCACGTGATGCTTCCGCGCCACTTGTTGAAAGGCACGGGTCGTCGGCCCGGGAATGGGTTCGGCCAGTTTGAAGTTCTCGTAGTCCTCGCTCTGGCAGAAATACTGGGAACCGGAACAGTTCCTGGGTGCAGATGATTTGCGCTCCCTGCCGGGCCGCTTGCGCCACGAGCTTGAGGGCTCGCTGCAAGTTGGCTTTGGGATTGGCGGTGCAGGCGTGCTGCAACAAACCCAGGCAAACCGTGGTGCGGGACTTCTTCAATGTTCAGATCTGATTTTGGTGATCCGCGCCGTGCGTTCGAGCACGTCAGTGCCGCCTTTGGCATCCGCAACGGCCAGGTTGGGATTCTGGCCAAAGAGTTCGCGGATCATCTTGCCGAGCGTTTCGTTGGTCGGCCCATACCCGGCGTGGTAAATGTAGTGCTCCAGATCGTAGAGCATTTCGTCCGCATTCGGATAGCGCTGGTTCAAATCCCGGTTCAGAGCGCGCTGGAGAATTTCGTTGAGCTTGTTGTCCACGCGCGGATCGAGTTGGCGAAAGTCCGGGATCGGCATGCTCAGGATACGCTTGCGCGATTCCTCCGGTGAAGGCGCTTTGAACACGTTGAAGCCCAGCAGCAGGCTGGCCAGCACTACGCCGGCCGAAAAGAGATCGGACCGTTTATCGGTGATTTTGAAATCGGCTTGTTCGGGGCTCATGAAGTCGGCCTTGCC
>CAWBHS010000031.1:0-17309 GCA_963788655.1 uncultured Verrucomicrobiae bacterium
GATGAATTGCTGCCCATCGGCAAAGGCGGCGCGCTGATCGAAGGACTGAAACTCCATCCGCTCGCGGATCTGATCGGTTACGTGGACGCCAACGGCGCCACGCCGCCCGCAGCGTTCCATGACCTGGTCCAGCACTGCGACGAAGCGGATTGTGTGGTGGGTTCCGGTTGGATTGCTGGCGCCATCATTCATCAATCGCAGACGGGGCGGCGGCAGTTTGCCAGCCGAATGTTCCATCTGATCGTGCAGGGCCTGTTTTGGATGAATATCCGCGATACCCAATGCGGCGCCAAAGTCATGCACCGGCGCGCGGTGGAACGCGTCCACGCGGCGCTGCGGATTGCGGACATGGCCTTCGACATTAACCTGCTCTATGCGCTGAAACGCGCTGGTTGTAAGGTGCTCGAAGTTCCCACCGAATGGACGGACAAGATCGGCTCGAAAGTCGTTCTGGGCAAAACTTCGCTCACCATGCTTCTGTCGGTGATCCGCTTGCGACTGATCTATTCGCCGTTCTACAAACTGTTGCGACCGCTCTCGCCCCTGGAAACGTGGATTTACCACAAACTCAAAGCGCCGCCGCCGCTGCCGGGACCGAAGGGGCAGGGTGATCGGTAATCAGTGGTCGGTAATCAGTAATCGGTAATCAGTAATCAGTAATCAGTAATCGGTAATCAGTAATCAGTAATCAGTAATCGGTAATCAGTAATCGGTAATCAGTAATCGGTAATCAGTAATCGGTAATCAGTAATCGTAATCAGTAATCGGTGATCGGTAATCAGTAATCGGTGATCAGTAATCGGTGATCAGTGGTCAGCTTCGTGATTGATCGCGCTAACCGCAATCGGACCATTCCCGTTTCCTATTCGTCGGCCTTGCCCTTTGTTCCTTCGAATTTTGATCACTGGCCACTGATCACTGATAACCGATAACTGATCACCGATCACTGGTTACTCTTCCATACGCGCCCGGCACGAGGGATTCGGACGGCGGTGGAAGGTGGCCTTTTTGACCCCAGGTAAACCAGGCGCTGATCGCCAGCAGAATGGTGCAGAATGCCGCCAGCGTTTGCAGGACGGCAATCATGCTGCCATGAAAATAATTAAGCGCCACGGGATAGGCCACCGCCAAGGCGATCAGCCACGGAACTACCTTGAATTGGGAGCGGGCCAGCAGGTTGTTCACCAGCACATTAGCCAGCGACAATGGGATCATGGCGCCGGCATACCAGGGGAGCAAGGAGGTGGCGACTTCAACGTAGGACGGTTTAAAAACCAGTCGCACGACCAACGGTCCCACCACCCACAACCCGACCGCGCCGGCCATTGCCAGCACCGCCGTGCCCAACAGCGTGATGGCCATGACATCGGTTTTCTCCGAGCGCGCCGTGCTATGGACAATCTTGGGAAACATGACCGCCACCAACGGCATTACCAGCCAGATCACTCCGCGCGAGAGCGTGCCAGCCGCCACATAAAAGGCGGTCGGGTCGCCGGGAAACCAAGCCTTCACGAACATGGTATCGGAAGTGAACAAGAATTGGCAGGCACCAAAACCCAGCAGCAACGGAATAATCTGTTTGAGGATGGCGCCCACGGCAAACGGTTCACCCCGCCCCATCCACAGGTCGCGGGTCGCCCAGATGCCCACACAAATGGCCAGGCCATAACCGATGGCCACCGCGGCCATCATGCCCGTGGCGTAGCCGCCGAGGACGAGCACAAAAACAGCCGCGCAACCCAGGCGCCCGATGCCGTTAAAGATCATCGACCAGCCCATCCAGAGGAAGTCCTGTTTGCCCTGCATCGCACCCCAAAATATCGGCGTCCAAATACAGCCCAACCAACCGGCCAACACCACCCAGATGGCCAGCGGATTGGAAAGGTTCCAGCGATCGATCAAATAACCTTGAAAGAAGTGCATCACCACCACCGCCAAGAGCCAGACCACGAACGTGCCTACCCAGGCCATGCGCAGCATGCGGGCCAGTTGCGCCTGGCGACCGGTGGCCAGGGCGGCGGCGGTTTGCTGGGCGAACACCATTTGCAGCGGCAGCACCGGGACAAGCATGCTCAAGGAGAGCAGGGTGCCAAACGTGCCGTATTCGGAGTCGGGAATGTATTTTGAAAGCAGATGCACCGCCCACATGAGGGCGCCCTGGGCGATGGTGGCAATCATCATCCAGGCGCTTTGGCGGTAAAAGGTGTTTTTGCTCATGAACGTCGCGCCGTGACGCCTCGCCGCACTCCCTCGTTTCGGGTGAAGCCGCGCCCGCCGCTGCCCGTATCAATACGCATTCGTAACTTCATGGCAATGACTGCAAAAATCGAATCAGCATATCCCGTCCCCGTTCCAATTGGTCCAAAGCAATCCATTCGTTCGCGGTGTGCGCCTGGGCAATGTCGCCCGGGCCGAACACTACGCTGGGGATGCCGCCGTTTGCCAGTACACCAGCATCGCTAAAGTAGTCCACGCCGGCGCAGACCTTCTTCCGGACGCTGCGAAGCATTTGCCGGACCCAAGTCAGCTCCGGATCGGTTTCCAGCGGCAGGCATGGTTCAGGGCGTTCGCGTTTCAGCGTTACGTTCAGGCCGCGCTGGTGCAAAAAGTCCTTGAGCTCGCGCATCACCTGCGCGTCGCGTTCGCCGGGCAACGTGCGGCGATCGAGGGAAATGACGCAATCCCCCGGCACGATATTGGGCTGCCGACCACCGCGGATGCAGCCAATGTTCAAGGTGGGTGTGCCGAGCAACGTGTGCCGCCGGCGTTGCAGCAGCCGCGCATAATCGACGTGGAGCGCCTCAATCACACGGGCCATGGTGTACACGGCGTTCCGACCCAGTTCCGGCCGCGCACCGTGCGCTTCCTTGCCGTGGGTTTGCAATTGCAGCCAGAGCGCGCCCTTGTGCGCGGTTACCACGTGCAAGCGTGTTGGTTCGCCGACAATCGCGAAGTCCGCCTTCAGCCGACTGGTCGCCAATGCGCGCGAGCCGGCCTGGGCACATTCTTCATCGACCAAACCAATGAAAACGATTTCAGTGTGGGCCGGTCGTTTTGGGCTGCTTGCGATTCGGCAAAGAGCGTCAAACATCGCCGCCACACTTCCCTTCGTGTCGCAGGCTCCGCGGCCGTAGATCCGGTTGTTACGAACTCGCGGCGTGAACAATTGGTCGCGGTGCTCATCGCCGCCCACCGTATCCAAATGGGGCGCCAGCAGGATGCGGTGCTGCCGTTTGACGGTGGGCGCCAGGCGAATCACCAGATTGTTGCGCTGGGGCAGGACCGGCTGGAATTCGACCTCGAGTCGTTCGCGGGCAGCCCGGTCGGCCAGGAACCGCGCGACTTGCTGTTCGCCCCCGCGCGGATCACGGGGTGGCAAAAAAGCCGGGTTCACGCTGGGCCGCGCGATCAGTTCACAAAGCAATTTGCCGGTTTTGGTCATGCGTTTCCGCGATGAAAGTCCGGGGAGGTTAGAGGGTCAAGCGGCAGCGTGTCCAGACCGGAAGCCCGTCCGGCGATAGTTTTGGCGTGAACGCGAAGTTGCGCTTGGAGGAAGGATGCTCGGTTGATATTTTCGCGCCATGAATTCTCTTGGAAAGGCCGCCGTCTGGTTGGCAGCCGTGTTGGGCGTGCAGGCGGTCTGGACTGCGGCAGCGGCGCCAGTCGTTTTATCGCCGGACCGTTTCAAACCCTACATTGAGACATTCAATGCCGAGGATGAAGAACTCTATCCCGAGTTGGTGAGCAATGCGGAGGCTTGGAACTTTCTCCGTCCGAACATCCCCCTCTTTGAATGCCCGGATCCAGAGATTGAGAAGACGTACTATTTTCGGTGGTGGACCTACCGCAAGCACGTCAAGCAAACGCCGGACGGATTTGTTATCACCGAATTCCTGCCGCCGGTAAGTTGGGCGGGCAAGGACAACACCATCAGTTGTCCGGCGGGACATCATTTCTATGAAGGTCGATGGTTACACGATCCGAGGTTCCTCGATGACTACGCGGTCTTTTGGTTTCGGAAGGGTGGCGAACCGCGGCGTTACAGTTTTTGGGTGGCCGACGCACTCTGGGCGCGGCACTTGGTTACGCCGAATCCGGAATTGCTGGTGAACTTACTCCCGGACTTGGTGGCCAATTACGAGGCTTGGGAAAAATCGCACCTCGATCCCAACGGGCTCTTTTGGCAGGTGGATGACCGGGATGGCATGGAAGTATCCATCGGGGGCAGCGGCTATCGGGCGACCATCAACAGTTACCAGTATGGGGATGCGCGGGCCATCGCCCGCATCGCGGCGCTGGCCGGCAAAAAAGAACTGGCCCGGACCTACGAAGCCAAGGCCCAGCGAATCAGGCAACTCGTCCAGGGATTGCTGTGGGACGAGCAGGCGCAATTCTTCAAAGTGGCGCCGCGTTTATCCGCGTCGCAGCCCAAATCCACCGGCATCCTGGAATGGCGCGTCAACAATGATCCGGCGCTGACCAAATCAGCGCAAGCCTCGGCTTCGCACTGCGGCCCGCAGGATACCTTGGCGGCACTCAACGATGGAGTTGAGCCGCAGTCCTCCGGCGATCAAAGCATTCCGCGGTTCACGTTTTGGGACCATCAGGGCACCACCGAGTGGGTGCAATACGATTTCAAGGAACCGGTCCGATTGAACCGCATGCAGGTGTATTGGTTTCAGGACACTGGCGGCTGTCGCGTACCCACGGAATGGCGGGCGTTGTATCGCGATGAGGAACGCTGGGTGCCGGTCAAGAACCTGGAGCGCTATCGGACGGCGGCCGATCGTTACAATAACCTGGCGTTCGAACCGGTGACGACCCGGGCTTTGCGGTTGGAAATTGTTTGCCGGGGCGTGTCCGCCGAAGCGGCGACCGATCCGCTGCGACTGGCCGATGTTCGAGAACAGCACGGCTTCACGCCCTGGTACTTCAATTTGCCGGACGCGAAATACTCGGTGGCCTGGAAACAACTGATGGATCCGCAGGGATTCTTTGCCCCGTTCGGACCGACCACCGCCGAACAGCGGCATCCCGGATTCAAGGTTGCCTACGAAGGTCATGAATGCCAATGGAACGGCCCCAGTTGGCCTCTGTCCACGGCGGTCACACTTACCGGCCTGGCCAACCTGCTCAACCATGACCAGCAGGAGGTCATTACGAAACAGGACTATTTCACCGTCTTACGCAACTACGCGCTCAGCCACCGATTGCAACGGCCAGACGGCCAGACGGTGTGCTGGATTGACGAGAACCTGAATCCCTTCACCGGCGATTGGATCGCCCGGACGCTCCAGCTTCGCCGCGGGAGCAAGCCACGGGAACGCGGCAAGGACTATAACCACTCGTCCTTTTGCGATCTCATCATTTCGGGCTTGGTCGGCCTTCGCCCGCGCGCAGACAATGTGGTCGAGGTTAACCCGCTGGTGCCGGAGGAGGTCTGGGACTATTTCTGCCTGGACAACGTGCTCTACCACGGACGCGTGCTGACGATTCTTTACGACCGCACCGGCGAGAAATATGGGCGGGGCAGGGGACTGCACGTGTTGGCGGATGGCAAGGAGATTGCCGGACGAGATGAATTGGGGAAGGTGACCGGCACGTTGTAGGGCTTGCTCCGCAGCAGTGGTCTTGTCCGTTGTCAGGAACATTGTCGAACAACGGCGGTGAATCTCGACGAAGTTTATGACCAAGGTTTTTGGGAGAAGCCTGCGCTGCGTCCTGGTGTCTTGTGAACGGTTGTCCGAACTGAAA
The DNA here is from genome assembly GCA_963788655.1 of uncultured Verrucomicrobiae bacterium. Taxonomy (GTDB): domain Bacteria; phylum Verrucomicrobiota; class Verrucomicrobiia; order Limisphaerales; family JAFGQR01; genus JAFGQR01. The sequence continues at coordinate 5,755 of CAWBHS010000031.1, forward strand.
TCCTCCCGGAATTGCATCTTTCTGGAAAGGCGTTAGCCTGAGGACGTGCCGGTATCGGAACATGTGCGGATTGATAAATGGCTGTGGGCAGTGCGGCTATACAAGAGCCGGTCGCTGGCGACGGAGGCTTGCACCGCCGGCCACGTCAAAATCGACGGTCACAGCGTCAAACCCGCGCACGAAGTGCGTCCGGGCGAAATCATCACGGCCAAGACCGGGAGCCTGCATCGCACCGTCAAAGTCATCGGCCGGTTGGATCGGCGCGTGGGCGCGAAGGTGGTCAGTGAATATCTGGAAGACCTGACTCCGCCGGAGGAACATGCGCGCGCCCGCGCAGCGCGCAGCCAGCCCGCAGTGAAATTTCCCAAAGGTTGGGGGCGCCCGACGAAAAAGCAGCGGCGACAAATCGATGAACTGCTGCGGCAGCAAAGGGATTGAACCGAGCGACCGCAATACCGGGGGATCGAAGAGTGGAAGCGGACAGGATTTAACTGAGCACTGAGCCGTATGCAGGAACAAACCGGAATGAACCCAGCGTGGCGGAGCCGCAACCACAGTTGCAGGGTTGAAGCGTGAAAAGGTTGGCGCCGCCCGCGCAAATCTTGAAAGACAGTGGAGAATCTGCCAACGGCTGCATATTGGCTTGAGACAACCCCGCGGGTAAGTTAGAAAGCGTGCTGATGATGATGAATACAAACGGTAAATCCCGCACGGCCGTGGGAAAAGTGCAGCCGGTGTCCTTGCTGTCCAAAGACGATTTGCACTGGTTCAACGAAGGCACGCACGCGCACGTCTATCAGAAGCTGGGCGCTCATCTCCTCACCCATGAAGACGAACCGGGCGCGCACTTCGCCGTTTGGGCGCCCAACGCCCAGCAGGTGTCGGTCATCGGCGAGTTCAACGACTGGCAAGCTTCGGTCCATCCCTTGCGCGCCAAAGAAGATTCCGGCGTTTGGGAAGGTTTCATTCCCGGTTTGACGCGGGGCACAGCCTACAAATACCACATTGCGTCACGCTTTGATGACTTTCACGTGGACAAGTCCGATCCCTTCGGCTTCCGCCATCAAACCGAGCCCGAGACTGCGTCGTTGGTCTGGGATCTCGAATACCAGTGGGGAGATGAAAAATGGATGGCCAAGCGGGGCCAGCGCGCGGCATTGGGCAGCCCGATCTCCGTTTATGAAGTCCACCTGGGCTCGTGGATGCGGGTGCCTGAAGACGAGAACCGCTATTTGACCTACGTGGAATTGGCCCCTCGTCTGGCCGACTACGTGGTCCGCATGGGCTTTACCCACGTCGAATTCCTGCCGGTGATGCGGCACCCGTTCTACGGGTCGTGGGGGTACCAGATCAGCGGCTACTACGCGCCCACCGGCCGGTTGGGCACGCCGCAGGAACTGATGTATTTGATCGATTACCTGCACCAACATGGAATCGGCGTCTTTCTGGATTGGGTGCCCTCCCATTTTCCCACCGACGAGCACGGCCTGGCCTATTTTGATGGCACCCACCTCTTCGAGCACGGCGACCCACGGCAGGGCCTGCAAAAGGACTGGAACAGTTTCATCTTCAACTATGGCCGTTGTGAAGTGCGCAGCTTCCTGCTGAGCAACGCGCTCTTCTGGCTGGAACAATACCACGCCGACGGGTTGCGCGTGGATGCGGTGGCGTCGATGCTGTATCTCGATTATTCGCGCAAGGAAGGCGAATGGATTCCCAACAAGTTCGGTGGCCGGGAGAACCTCGAAGCCATCGAATTTCTGCGGCAGATGAATCAGGCGGTGTACCGCGATTTCCCGGACGTGCAAACCTTTGCCGAGGAATCCACTGCCTGGCCCATGGTGTCGCGACCGACGTATGTGGGCGGTTTGGGGTTCGGCTTCAAATGGGACATGGGCTTCATGCACGACACGCTCGAGTATTTTGGCGTGGACCCATTGTATCGCAAATATCACCACAACCGGCTCACCTTCCACGCCATGTATGCGTTTGCGGAGAATTTTCTCCTGCCCTTTTCCCACGACGAAGTGGTCCACGGCAAGGGTTCGCTGTTGAGCCGGATGCCGGGGGATGATTGGCAGAAATGCGCCAATCTGCGGCTCTTGCTGGCGTACCAATATTTGCAGCCGGGCAAGAAGCTGCTGTTCATGGGCGGCGAATTTGGCCAATGGCAGGAATGGAATCATGACACCAGCATTGACTGGCATCTGCTCGAAACGCCCGCCCACGCCGGCATCCAACAATGGGTGCGCGACTTGAATTATCTCTACCGCCGGGAAGCGGCCTTGCACGAACTGGACACGTCGCCGGCCGGATTCCGCTGGGTGGATTGCAGCGACGCCGACCAAAGCACGCTGAGTTGGCTGCGTTTTGGCACCCAGTCCAACGAGCCCCTGCTGGCGGTATTCAACTTCACGCCCATCCCGCGGTTGAATTATCGTGTGGGCGTCCCGCGCGGCGGATTTTGGAAGGAATTGCTCAACAGCGACGCCAGCGAATATGGCGGCAGCGGCCACGGCAATTTCGGCGGTCTGGAAACCGTGCCCTTTGCCGCGCACGGACAGCCCAATTCGCTGGTGATCTCCTTGCCACCGTTGGGCGCCGTGGTGTTCAAACCAGTCGAGTAACTCGTCGCACTATGAACAAATACCTTTGCCTGCACGGGCATTTTTATCAGCCCCCGCGGGAAAATCCGTGGTTGGAAAGCCTCGAACTCCAGGATTCGGCCTACCCGTATCACGACTGGAATGAGCGGATCACCGCCGAATGTTACGCGCCCAATGCCCACGCGCGGTTGCACGACGAGGAAGGTCGCATCATCAGCATCGTCAACAACTATTCCCGGATCAGTTTCAATTTCGGCCCCACGCTGCTCTCCTGGATGAAGGACAAAGCGCCGGACATTTACCAGGCGATCATCGCGGCCGACCAGGAAAGCCGGAAGCGCTTTTCCGGCCACGGCTCGGCCCTGGCCCAGTGCTACAACCACACGATCATGCCCCTGTCCAATCGCCGGGACAAATACACCCAGGTGCTCTGGGGCATCCGCGACTTTGAAGCCCGCTTTGGGCGTGCACCCGAAGGCATGTGGCTGCCGGAAACCGCCGCCGACAACGAGTCCCTCGATGTGCTGGCCGAACTGGGGATCAAGTTCACCATCCTGTCTCCGTTCCAGGCCAGCCGCATCCGGCTGCTCGACCAAAAGCACTGGAAAGATGTCAATGGCGGGCGTGTCGATCCTACTCGTCCATACGAAGTTCATCTGCCGTCGGGGCGCAAGCTCGTCGTGTTTTTTTACGACGGCCCCATCTCCCGGGCGGTGGCGTTTGAAAAGTTGTTGATCGACGGCAAACGTTTTGCCAATCGGCTGATGGAGGCCTATTCCGGCGACCGCCCGGACGATCAACTCGTCCACATTGCCACCGACGGCGAGTCCTACGGCCATCACCATCGCCACGGGGAAATGGCGCTGGCCTACGCCTTGCACTACGTCGAAGCCAACCAAATGGCCCGGCTGACCAACTACGGCGAGTTCCTCGAAAACCATCCTCCCGCGCACGAGGCCGAGATTCATCAACCCAGCGCCTGGAGCTGCTCGCACGGGGTGGGACGCTGGCGCAGCAACTGCGGCTGCAACTCGGGCGGCCACCCGGGCTGGAACCAGCAATGGCGCCGGCCCCTGCGCGAGGCGATGGACTGGCTGCGGGAGAAAGTGATCCCGATCTTTGAAAACGAAGGGAAAACGTTTTTCCAAAACTGCTGGACCGCCCGCAATGATTACATCGCGGTCATTTTGGATCGTTCCCCGGAGAACATCGTCCAGTTTCTTAGCCAGCACAGTCCCCGACCGCTGAGTGATGACGAGCAGATCACCGCCTTGCGCTTGCTCGAATTGCAGCGTCACGCGATGCTCATGTACACCAGTTGCGGCTGGTTCTTCGACGAATTGTCCGGCATCGAAACGGTGCAAGTGATCCAATACGCGGCCCGCGCCATCCAACTGGCCAATGGTTTGACCGACGAAGATCTCGAACCGGGCTTCCTCGACCTCCTGGGCCGGGCCAAAAGCAACATCCGGGAACATCGCGATGGCCGCTTTGTGTGGGAGAACTTTGTCAAACCCGCCATCATGGACCGGGAAAAAGTGGCGGCCCACTATGCGGTTAGTTCGCTCTTCGAAAGTTATCCCAAAGAAGCGCGCATTTATTCCTTCACGGTCGTGCAGGAGGATCGCCAATTGTTCACCGCCGGCAATGCCCGATTGGTCATTGGCCGCATCAAGGTCATCTTCGAAATCACCCGCAACTCCGACACGGTCACGTACGGCGTGCTGCACATGGGCGACCATAATCTGAACTGCGGCGTGCGGTTCTACCAGGGCTCGGAACCCTACGAACTGGATCTCAAAGAACTCGAGGAAGCCTTCGGCCGGGCGGACTTTCCGGATGTGATCCGGATCATGGACCGCCATTTTGGCGAATCCAATTACTCGCTCAAATCGCTGTTCCGCGACGAGCAGCGCAAAATCCTCGCGCAGATTCTCGATGCCACTCGCGAGGATTTGCACAATACCTATCGCCTGCTCACCGATCGTTTCACGCCGCTGATGCGGTTTCTCAGCGACCTGCGGGCCCCGGCCCCCAAGGCGCTGCGAATGGCCATCGAGTTTGTGCTCAACAGCGAATTGCTCAATCAATTCGACGGTGACAAGATCGACTTGGAACGGGTGCGCGCCCTGCTGACCCAAAACGAAACCGACAAGCTGGCGTTGGAAACCGACACCCTGGCCTACGCGATGAAGAAACACCTCGACCGGCTCTGCGAACAAATCCAGAAGACGCCCGAAGAATCCGCTGTCGTGGAACAGTTCGAGAGTGAAGCCGACCTGGTGAAAGACCTGCCGTTCGAGGTGAATCTGTGGAAACCGCAAAACACGTATTTCACGATGCTCAAGACGCTGTGTTCGCGCATGCGCCAGCGCGCGGAACAGGGTGACCCCGACGCCAAAGCCTGGATGGTTCATTTCGTGAGTCTGGGCGAACACCTGGGCTTCCGCCTGGATGGCTGAAGACGACCAAAGGAGTCAACAACCACGAATGCACACGAAGGGGCACGAATACTGCAGAGAGCTTGGTTCGGGAGGGTTGACTGTATTCACACCCCTCCCCCCGGCCCTTGCCATGAACCGACCGAAGCGCCGCGAGGTTTTGGACTGCGCCAGCCCTCTGGCGCTTTTGGAATGGACCGCGCCGGGCGAAAGCGGCAGAGGACTGCCGCATTCCATGACGCTGCCGCGGCATGCGCGCCGGTTCATGGCCCCGAGGCGCATCCATTCTTGGGTGAGGGATCAAACGCTTCGGCTTTCGGACTTCTTTTGGATTTCGACCTGCGGATTTCGGATCTCCCTCCCCGTCCTGCCGCACTGAAGCTACGCCTCCACCGTCGCTATGCCCACTACCTCTTCTTCCAGCCGCGTTCCCCGGGCGACCTATCGCCTTCAGTTTCATCGCGGGTTCACGCTGCGTCAGGGGCAGGAACTGATTCCGTATCTCCATCAATTGGGCGTGAGCCATGTCTATGCGTCGCCACTGCTCAAGGCCCAACCGGGCAGTACCCACGGCTACGACGTGTGCGACTTCAGCCGGCTCAACCCGGAAATCGGCACCGATGAGGATTTCGCCGCGTTCGTGGAAACGTTGCGCGAACACGGCATGGGTTTGGTGTTGGATTTTGTGCCTAATCACGCGGGTATTGGCGGGCCCCAGAATCCCTGGTGGTGGGACGTGCTCCGGCACGGCTCGGCCAGCCGGTATGCCCGGCACTTTGATATCGATTGGGAATCCCCTGACCCGCGGTTGCGCGGTAAAGTGCTCGTGCCCGTCCTCGGCGACCGTTACGACCGCGTGCTAACGAAGGGAGAACTTCGACTGGAGATTTCGCCAGAACAGGGCTTGGTCGTCCGCTATTTTGATCACCAGTTCCCCCTCGCTCCCGAATCTTACGACCCGAAGGTGCCCGAGTCGGCGAAGAACATCGAACAGATCAACACCAGCCCCGATAAGCTGGACGCCATCCTACGGCAGCAACATTACCGGCTCACCGACTGGCGTCATGGCGACGCCGAACTGAATTATCGCCGGTTCTTTACCATCACGTCCCTGGCGGGGCTGCGCGTGGAAGATCCGGCGGTCTTTGGCGACGTCCATGCCCGCATCCGCGAGTGGCACACGCAGGGGCTGGTTGATGGAATACGCATTGATCATCCGGATGGTTTAGCCGATCCGGAGGGATACCTGCGCCAACTGCGAGCCACCTTTCCGAAGACGTGGATCGTCATCGAAAAGATACTCGAACCCGGCGAAAGTCTGCCTGTCGATTGGCCCGTGGCCGGCACGACCGGATACGATTTTCTTAATCGCGTCGGCGGCCTGTTCATCGCGCCGGAAGGCGAGCCATCGTTGACGGACTTTTACGCGGAGTTCACCGGCCAACCAACCGAGTGCGCCGCGGTGGTGCGAGAGAACAAGCGGCTGGTATTGCGCGAAATGTTCGCCGCCGAGGTGGGAAAGTTGACGCGGCTGCTCCAACAAATTGGCGCCCGTCATTGGCCCTGCCGCGATTTCACCGCCGATGAAATGCGGGAGACGATTTGCGAACTGATCGCCAATTTCCCGGTCTATCGAACCTACTCTCGTGCGGAGGACAAGGGCGTCTCCGCTATCGATGGCGCGTATATCACCCAGGCGGTGGCGGCGGCTCGCGAACAACGGCCCAAGCTCAGTCCCGATTTATTGGAGTTTCTGAGAACCCTGTTGTCTCGGCGACTCGGCCAATCTCATGACGACGCGGAAGACGAGTTTGTGCTGCGGTTCCAGCAATTGACCGGTCCCGCCATGGCCAAGGGCGTCGAGGACACGACGTTTTATTGCTACAACCGATTCGTGGCGCTCAATGAAGTCGGGGGTGATTCCGGCCACTTCGGCCTCAGCGTGGAAGCCTTTCACCAGCAGTGCGCCGAGGCCCAGGCCCATTGGCCCAACGCCATGTTGGCTTCGTCCACGCACGATACCAAGCGCAGCGAAGACGTGCGCGCCCGCCTCGGCTTGCTCTCGGAAATGCCCGAGGCGTGGATCGCGGCCGTTCGGCGTTGGTCGGCGCACAACGTTCGATACAAACAACGCGGCTTTCCCGATGCCAATGCCGAATACCTCTATTACCAAACGCTGGTCGGCGCTTGGCCGTTGTCGGCGCAACGGGCGACCGCTTACATGGAGAAGGCGTCTCGCGAAGCCAAGCAACACACCAACTGGACCGAGGCCAATCAGGTCTATGATGAAGCCTTGCGGCGTTTCGTCTCGAAAACATTGGACGATGCCGACTTCACCGATGACCTCGCGCGATTCGTCGAGCCGCTCATCGAACCCGGCCAGATCAATTCCTTGTCGCAAACCCTGATCAAACTCACGGCGCCGGGCGTGCCGGATATTTATCAAGGCACGGAACTGTGGGATCTGAGTCTGGTCGATCCGGATAACCGGCGTCCGGTGGATTTCGATGCCCGCCGGCGTTTGTTGACGGAAATCGACCGGTTTACTCCTGAAGCAGCCTGGCAGGAACGCGCCTCCGGTTTGCCCAAGCTGTGGCTGATCCGCAAGACGCTGGCGGTGCGCCAACAACATTCGGATTGGTTCGGCGCCCAAAGTGATTATCAGCCGCTCTACGCCCTGGGAACGAAGGCCCGGCATGCCGTAGCGTTCACGCGCGGTGGCCAGGTCGTTACCGTGTCACCGCGTCTGGTTCTGGGGATCCCTGGTGATTGGGTCGATACGGTGCTGCCCTTGCCGGATGGGAACTGGCGTAATGAATTCACCGGGGAAACCGTTCCGGGCGGACGTTGCCTGGTTGGTAATATGCTGGAACGTTTTCCCGTGGCGTTACTCACAAGAATCAATTGACCTATGCACATCTTCCACGTTTGGGCACCCCGTCCGAAAAAAGTTGAAATTCAAGTTCTCAAGGACGTCCACCCGATGACCTCCGACTCGGACGGTTGGTGGACTGCCGAGGTGGCGGCGGCGACGCCCGGCTGTGATTACGGCTATCTGCTGGACGGTGAAGGACCGTTCCCCGATCCGCGCTCGCCCTGGCAACCGTACGGGGTCCACGGCTTGTCCCGCCTGACAGACCACCAACTCTTCCCCTGGACGGCTTCCGATTTTCAGGCGCCCCCGCTGTCTTCGGCCATCGTGTACGAGCTGCACGTCGGCACGTTCACCCCGGAAGGAACGTTCACCGCCGCCATCGACCGGCTCGATCACCTCGTGGAACTGGGCGTGACGCACGTCGAGATGATGCCGGTCAACGAATTTCCCGGCAACCACGGTTGGGGATATGACGGGGTGCAACTGTTCGCGCCGCACCACGCTTACGGCGGCCCGGAGGGGCTGAAGAAATTGGTCAATGCTTGTCATGCCCGGCGGCTTGCGGTGCTGCTGGATGTGGTCTATAACCACCTCGGGCCCTCGGGCAATTACCTTGCGAAATACGCGCCGTATTTCAATCCACGATATTCGACGCCTTGGGGTGATGCCGTGAACTTCGATGGTCCGCACTGCGACGAGGTGCGCCGCTTCTTTTGCGATAACGTCCTCATGTGGCTGCGCGATTATCATTTCGACGGGCTGCGGCTGGATGCCGTCCACGCCATTCTCGACACGTCCGCTGAACCGTTTCTCGAACAACTGGGCCTCGAAGTGAAACAGCTCTCGGCCCAACTGGGCCGGCATTTCGTGGTCATCCCGGAAAGCGACCTGAATGATCCGCGCCTGCTTTGGTCCCGTGAACGCGGCGGCTTCGAACTCGATGCTCAGTGGAGCGATGATTTTCATCACGCGCTGCACACCGTGCTCACCGGGGAACGCAAAGGTTACTATGAGGACTTTCGGCACCCTGGCCGATCTCGCCAAAGCACTCCGGAACGCGTACGTGTATGACGGGCAATACTCGGGACATCGCGGGCGTTCGCACGGCCGTCCGCCACTCGGATTGAATGGACACCGTTTCTTGGGTTATTTGCAAAACCATGATCAGGTCGGGAACCGCGCATTGGGTGACCGCAGCAGCCAATTGCTCAGCCCTGGGCGGTCTCAAAATCGGTGCCGCGCTGGTGCTCACTGCGCCGTTTGTGCCCATGCTGTTTCAAGGCGAAGAATGGGGTGCGACCACGCCGTTTCCCTACTTTACGGACCATCAGGAACCGGACTTGGCCAAGGCCGTGCGCGAAGGTCGCCGCAGGGAATTTGCCGCCTTCGGTTGGAATCCTGAAGACGTGCCCGATCCCCAGGCGTCGGAGACTTTCATGCGGGCCAAGTTGAACTGGAGTGAACGCGAAAGCCATGCTCACGCGGACTTCCTCGAATGGCATCGACAGTTAATTCGGCTCCGCCGTGAGGAACCGTCCCTGAGCGATGGCCAATTGGACCGCGTGCAAACGCATTTTGACGAGGCTGGCCGTTGGTTGGTGATCGAGCGCGGCCCCATCACCATCGCTTGTAATCTGAATGCCCAGTCCCAAAAAGTGCCAATCCGTTCCGCCAGTTCGAGCGTCCTCCTTGCCTCACCTGAAAACGTCAAACCCGAGGACGGCGGCGTATTACTTCCGCCGGATGGGCTGGTCATTTTGAAGCACGGTTAACGCGGATATTTCCTAGCGGCATAAACCATCAACAGGCTGTAGCCGCCGATGTAAGAAGGCGGAACATGTTTGGATGCATCGAGTCCGTCTCCTTACGTCCGCGGCTACCGCACGAGTCAAACATTCGGGCTAACTCGTGACTATTCAGTAGGACAGGCGTCCCGCCTGTCTCGAACGACTGCCAACCATCGATTGGCACCGCGGCGTAGGAAGTCTCTCCAGGTCACCAACAGGGGAGGATGTGCTTGGCGATTCGAGACAGGCGAGACGCCTGTCCTACCGTGCCGAAGCGCGTCATCGCTGCTCCAGCCACTGAATGGATACGGCTAAGTTCCTGACTCCGGCTTCTGCCGGGAGGCCAGACCGGCGAGCAGTCGCAACCAGCGACTGAGCTGCGTGAAGATCAGGAACTCATTGCTCGCGCGTAATTGGGCATTACGAGCCCAGCGTTCCCGCGCCAGGTTGTTTTCCAGCATTTCGTCCAGTACGCGCGCAATTTCCACCGGATCCTCCGCATGGTTGACCAACCGGCCATCCACGCCGTCACGAATTTGCTGTCGCAATCCGCAGGCCTGGGTGCCCATCACCGGGATGGCCTTCCACAGCGCCTCCGTGGCGGTCAGTCCGAAACCTTCCCGCAGGGAATTTTGAGCCACGATCACGGAGGAATGCTGAAGCGCGTTCACCATCAGGGCGTTTTCCTTCCGGGAGTCCATGGGGAGGGTCAGGAGCACGATGTCCCGTTGAAACTCCGGCGCCAATTGACAATAGAACGTGCGCAGTTCCTCCATCACCTCGATGCCTTCCGGATCATCGGCCACGGACTCCGGATCCGGACCGGCCAGCACCAACCGGGCGATTTCGAGCCGGCGACGATGCCGTTCGTGCATTCCGTTGCTCTTGCTGAACGCATTTTTCTTCAGAGCCACCCAACCTTCCATGAGCGGACGAAATCCTTTCAACCGGTCCCAACGCGACACCTGGGTGACAATGGGCCGGTACATCAGTCCGATTTCGTCGGGCTGGTTCGCTGATCCGAAACTACCGTCCGGCTGCAAGCGCTGCGCCAGTTTGTGAAACGGGGCGGTCAAGACCGGCGATTGCGGTTGAGCCAAGCCGGCATTGCAAAGTATGCCCACCAGTTTGTGCGGGTTCAGCGTGCGGTTCTTGTGGCTGAGCGGGTCCAGCGCCGGATGGATGACGCAAGATCGACCGGTCAGGTAGTGGGGAATGTACTCGGGGGCGGAGAAGACCGCCTGGTCATACGCTTCGGCATACGGTTTCAGGAAATCCCAGGCGGCATCCGTGGCGGGCGTGCGATTGTCGAGGCCGATGTGGCAGCGCCACACTGCCGGGAGGTCGAGCGACTTCTTGACCAAGGCACCGGTCCCCACCGGCTGGGGATCGTGAATGACCAGGAGGTCGTCGCGGCTCAATTCCGCGCGCAAGGCTTCCGCATTGCCCTGGCTGACGTCCTCATACAATTGGCGATCTGCTTGACCCAAGTCGGGATTGCCTTCGCCATGGATCAAGTTGTGCAACCGCTTGGTGAGTTTGAAAAAGGCAGGATCTTTCGAGCCGATGACCGCCCAATTGATCCGCACGCCCAATTCGCGGAGCAACAACACCTGCATGGGCAACATTTCGGCCACGCCGCCGCCTTGAGCGGTGGAGTTGACCATGAGCACCGCGCGCCCTTTGAGCCGGGGCACCAGCATGGCGGCCTCGGTGCGCAGTTCCTGCACGGCCCGGTGCAAATGCGCAAAGGAGGCGTAGTCGTCGAGAGTGATGGTCTTCTTCAGTTTGATCAGTTCCATGTTGCTTGTGCGTTAAATCGACCGAAGGTTGTCTGATGTTATCT
>CAWBHS010000032.1:0-13534 GCA_963788655.1 uncultured Verrucomicrobiae bacterium
CCAAGCGACAAATCTCGTCGAGGTGGCGGATACCAACCAGGAAACGGATTTGTTCGCACGCGACTTGGAAACGGGCACCACGCACTTGATCAGTCCCAACGCCGCCGGCACCGCCACGGGGAATGGCCGATCCGAGCAGGCCGCCATGACGCCGGACGGAAAATACGTTGCGTTTGTAAGCACGGCCACGGATCTCGTCCCCGGGGTGACTAACCGCCGGGGCGACGTTTATGTGCGTGACTCAACGCCGGTCAAACCTTTTGGGCGAGCACGAACGTCGGTGCCGCCATGCCGGACGCCGCCGGCTACGAATGCTTTGGCCCGGCGCTCAGCGCGGATGGACGTTCCGTGGTTTTAAAGCAACGGGCATCGGAGTGACCAATGAGATATTGTTCGTCCATCACGATTTGAAACGGGCGTGAACACGGTGCTCACGCGGGAAACGGCGGCGGATACCTGGCCGCAACTCAGTGCTGACGGACGTTTCGTGGCTTACGAAAGCACCAATCAGGTGTACCACTGGGACCGGGAACCGGTTCGAACGTGCTTGTCAGTGTGGCCATGGATGGCATTAATTCAGCGAGTGCCGCGGCGCGAGCTCCGCTGATGACACCAAACGGATCCGGGTCGTGTTCCTGAGCTCAGCGACGAATCTGGTGGACGGCGGAATCAACGGTGTCTGGCAAATCTACCAGCGAGATTTGGAACATGACGTCACGACTCGGTCAGCGCCGACGATGACGGCCGGCCCGGGGCGGTGCATTTGGACGTTGCCCTTCCCTCGCTCAGCCCGGACGGTCGCTGGGTGGCCTTTTCGTCAAGTGACGACCGTCTGGTGGCCGACGATTTGAACGGGATGGAAGATGTCTTTGTTTGCGAGGTGACTGCGGGCGTAACTCGGTTGGTTTCCGCGCGCGATCCCGCGTTGGCCGCGTCACTGGTTCCGCCCTGAGTGCTCGCGAAGTCGGCGCCATTTCAGCCGACGGCAAGCGGATCGGTTTTGTTAGCCTGGACGGCAACCTGGCACCGCGGCGACACGAATGGGTGGCAGGATGCGTTCGTACAGGACATGGGCACCGGTCGGTGATGCCGTTGAGTGTCGATTCGAATGGCGGCTTCAACGATACCAATAGTATTCGCTCGCAACTTGACGTGAGCGCCCATGGTGAAGCCGCGGCCTTCTTGTGGCACAATTACGATATACGATAATGCCCATCCATTATACGTGAAATATCGAATCCCGGCGATGTCTATTGGTATGATTTCGACAGTGGTCAGGCGCTGCTGGTGAACGCCGATTCCGCCGGCAGTCCGATACGAAGTTGTCGTTCTCCGGTGGTCAGTCCGGATGGCCGGTACGTGGCCTTTTGCTGCAATGCCAACGTTAGCGATTTGGTGCCGGGAGCGTATGGCAGTTACAATAATTACTACAACGTCTATCTGCGCGACATGTGGGCGGGCACCAATGCGCTGATCAGCCAGGATTGGTATGGCGACGGACTTTGGGATGATTCCGCGACGAATTGTGTGTTCAGCCCGGATGGACATTGGATTCTGTTTGCCACGGCGGCGTCGTATGTCACGGCAGACACTCCGGACGGCGTCTTCAGTCTCTATGCCCGCAACCTCGTCGAGCAAACCACGACGTTGATCAGCATTCGACCAAAGCCCAGCGCACTTGGGGGTACTTACGCGACGCGGTATTCAGCGCCGATTCTCGTCGGGTGGCGTTCGTCAGCGGCTTGCGCACGGTCGCCGTTCGCGATCTGGTTGTCCAAACCACCACGGTGGCGGCCAGTCATGGCGAAGCCCCCAGCATCAGTGGGGATGGGCGTTACGTCACCACCAGACACCCGTTGATCGCCCGGGCCCGACGAACATCATGGTGGCCGATCTCGAGAGCGGCACGACCGATTTGGTCAGCCGCGGCCTTTCGGGCCAGGGCGTCAACGGCGATTCCGTGGCCGCCTCGATCAGCGCGGATGGCCGGTATGTGGTCTTTGCCAGTCGGGCGGACAACCTTGTGTTGAACGATACCAACCACGCCAGCGACATCTTCGTGCGAGACCTATGGCTCGGCACCACCTTGCTCGCCAGTATGAACTACCATGGCACGGGCCCCGGCAACGGTGCGTCCACCCAACCCATCCTGGCGGCCAATGGCCGCACGGTGGTGTTCCAGAGCTTCGCCAGCGACTTGATTCCTCACGACTACAACGGCACGCGCGACGTGTTCGTGTTGCAGTTGGGTGGACAAGATACCGATGCCGACGGCCTGGATGACGATTGGGAAATCGCGTATTTCAAGAATTTGGATCACGACGGGGCAGGGGACTTTGACAGCGATGGTTCGACCAACGGTGAGGAGTTCCGCGCCGGCACGGATCCGACGAACGAAGGCTCCGTGCTGCAAGTGCTGACCGTAACCGCGCCCGGCAGCGGCAGCACGACCGTGCTTTGGAGCGCCGTACCCGGTCGCACCTATCAAGTGCAGTTCAAGGATTCCATGGACGATTCGGCCTGGCAGAACCTGCCCGCGGAGGTGACCGCCAGCAACACGACCGGCGCCGCGGTGGATGGAACTTCACCGGCATCCGGCACGCGTTTCTACCGGGTACTGTTGGCGCCATGACGTGCGTTGTTCCGAGCGAACTGGTTTGCAAGTGCCCGATGTGAGTCTCGGCCAATGCTCAAGCATCAATTCAAAATTGCCGTCGCTTCCGAGAGTCGCGCCAGCGTTTGGAGTGCGCGAAGCTTGCTCCCGCTCTCTGCAAGTGCCGGGCGTCGCCATTGGAAGGCAGCTCCAGAAACGGACCGCAACTGCGCCGGCAAGCCGGACGCACTCCAAACGCGGGCGCGACTTTCGGAGGTTGCCATTCCGGCCTTGGCCCCGCCCTGAGATGAATGGAACGGCAAAGCACGCCAATCGGAACCTCTTTTTCCGTTCCTTCGCTCGTTTGACGTTCGATTTATCGGCAAACCCGTGACCGCAGCGTTCATTTCTCGTTTGCACCGGAACGCAAATCGGCCTAGAAGAAGTTTATGAATTCACATTTTCGCACCAGTCGTCGTTCATTTCTTAAACAAGTGGCCTTCGCGGGGCTGAGCGTTCCGTTTGTCACGCGCAACCTAATGTCCGCTCCGCCGAGCGGTAAGTTGTTTCACGCCAGCTTTGGTGGCAGCGGCATGGCGGGCGCCGATCTGGAAACCATTACCCATCATGATTTCGTCCAACTCGTCGCCGTGGCCGACGTGGATCTCAGCCGCGCCGCCCGCTGGAAACAGCAGTTCCCGAACATCAAGATTTACCAGGATTGGCGCCAGTTGCTTGACAAGAAAAACAACTCGACTCGGTCAATGTGTCCGTCCCTGATCACATGCACGGCCCGATCGCGATGTCCGCGCTGCAACTCGGCAAGCACGTGTATTGTCAAAAGCCGCTCACGCATGACGTTTTTGAAACGCGGCAACTAACTCTGGTTGCGCGACAGAAGAAACTCGCCACGCAGATGGGCATCCAGATTCATTCGAGCCGGGAATACATGACTGCGGTGCGCCTGGTGCAGGATGGCGCCCTTGGCAAGGTCAAGGAAGTCCACACCTGGAGCAACAAGAAATGGGGCGACATGAGTGCGCGTCCGGACCGCAGCGACCCGGTGCCCGACGGTTTTGATTGGAATATCTGGTTGGGCGTGTGCGCGGAGCGTCCCTTCATCGGCAATGCCTACTACCACCCGGGCAACTGGCGCAAACGTCTCGACTTCGGTACCGGCACGTTTGGCGACATGGGCTGCCATATTTACGATCCGGTGTTCAAATCGCTGGAACTGACCGCGCCGTTGTCGGTGCGCTCCGAGGGCCCGACGCCCAACCAATGGAATTGGGCCATCAACGCGGTGATCCACTACGTGTTCCCCGGGACCCAGTTCACCGAAGGTAAGACCGTGAAGGTGACGTGGTATGACGGCGATGCCCGCCCGCCGCAGGACGTGCAGGCGTTGCTCGGCGGACAAAAAATACCGGGGCAGGGCTCGATCCTCATCGGCACAAAGGGGGTCATGCTCATCCCGCACATTGCCATGCCGCAACTGCTACCGAAGGAACAGTACCAGGACTACAACATTCCCAACGTGACCGCGCCGCACCATTACACGCAATTCCTCGAAGCCGCCCGCGGCAACGGCAAACCGCCCCTGGCCAATTTCGATTACTCCGGGCCGCTGACAGAATCCGTACTCTTGGGCAGTGTGGCCACCCGGTTTCCGCACGCGACGTTGGAATGGAATGCCAAAAAACTGGCGTTTACGAATGTCGAGGAAGCCAATTCCTTTGTCCGCCGGACCTACCGGAAAGGCTGGGAAGTGAAAGGATTGTCGTAGGCCCGCTTGCTTCCAACTCCCAGTAGCTTCGATGTAACGGTACGGACGCGGTGCATGCTGAACGAGCTTCTCGTTCGGCACTTGGGAGGCAACATTTGCCGGCATGCTCTGCGAGCCTTCTTTCGACGGAGAAGCGGACGGCGGAAACTCACTTCTAAACTAGCCAAGAACTGAGAGATTTCTCACGTCGGTTCCTATGGTTCAGGGTGTTCGGTCGTTTTGCCGAATTATGGAAAGGGGCGGATAAGTTGCCAATCAAACCCCGGTCCAAGCAAAACGCCAGCGGGGGGAGGCGGACCGTTACCAGCGGTATGGAAAGATAAAAAAATGGCCCTGGCAACAGCAGCCAAGGAGGTGGGGATGGGGAATCCCGCTGTGAGGTATTTATACTGTTACCAGAACCGCGTCCTTTTTACCCGATTCAGACCAAGGGTGTCAACGCCATTATTGGATTTTTTTCAGACTTTTTTCGCCAGGGCATTTCGCCGTTCCTGATCAGCGAATGATGAGCCTTGTCGCCCCAAGCCGGAACTCCATTGCCGCTCGGCCAATCAGAGGTCTATTCGCGTAGCGGTGCCTGTCGCGGTGTCGTAATTGACAAAGGTCGAGTTGCCTGTCAGGCCGCCGTAGATTTCGCCGGGATTGATCATCAGCGTCTGACCCTGCGGCGTGATTTCGAAACGATGGTTATGTCCAAAACAGACCACGTCATAGCCACCGCCTTTGGCTATGGCCCGGCCAATATTGTCAAAATGATTTACGGAAAACGTCTTGCCGCCCAGTTCGAGTTCCACATATTCCCCGTGAAAATTCAGGTGCGGAAATTTCGCGCCGTTCGCGGCAATCCGGAAGCGGTCACCGTCATTGTTACCGAACACCACGTGGATGGGCTTGGAAAATCCCTGGCCCAGTTCCTTGGCAATAAAGGGCGAACAAAGGTCACCGCAGCAAATCAGCGTCTCCGCCTCCTGGCAGCGCCGCAACGCCGCCTGCAGCTTGGGGATGTTGTCATGAATGTCGGATAATATGGCCACGTTCATGCCGGCATGCTTAACGGCAAACGACGGGCAAGGCAAGAATGGGACTTGGCGAACGATCAATTATCGAGTCCTTCCTTGTTTGCGCTGCGAATGCGGTTCGGGCTACCATTAGGACCGATGAGCCAGGCTGTCGGCCAAACCAAACCGAACCCGCATCGCGTGATTTCGCCGGGGTCCGCGCTCGAAGAATTCCCGAACCGTTTCAAGATCAGCTTGCCGCAATTGGTCTTGGAACGCGTGGGTGGGGACCGCGAACGAATCGCCCAACACCTCGACCAATTTAGGCATTGATAGCAATGGAGACACTTCGGTCACCCGCGCAGCTTAGGCCAAGATGAATCACCGATGCAATCTTGCCCGCCCAAGGCTCCATGGATTAGACACGTATAAGGGGTGGGTCACGGCATCGGGGTGAGTCCCTCCCACTGCACCTTCCAACGGCCATTGTTTGGAAAACCCGGCGCAGACCTCTTTGGCGCCCCATCCCAGCCGGCAGCCATCATGGCCACCGCCGTTAACAAACCGCCGTTGCCTGGGAGATACAATTGGAGGTTGCCGCGTTGGAAATTATGCCCGTTGGCGAGGTAATGGTTCTTCGGCGTATCCAGCAGCAAGGCGTCAATGGCCTCTTCGGGTTTGCCGACGCGCGCGGCGGTCATCGCCATCATCGGGTAATCCCAACCCCAGGTCCGCGGCCAGTCCCAGGTCTTTTGCACGTTGTCAAGAGTGCGGCTCATTGTGTCGGGATCGATCAGCGGTGTGAGCGGTAGAACCCCCAAGGCCGCCAGCATGGACGGATGATCCTGGCGTTTGGTGAAGGGCGGCGTCTCGATGGCGGCATAAACACCTTCCTTGACCGTGGGCTTGGACAAATGTTTCAACACGCGATCCCATTCCGGATTGCGCGCCAAGCCCAACCGCTCGCGCCATCGCTGGGCGGTGTTCAGGCCCCAATCCCAATAGGCCAATTCGAACGTGGGGTTGAGGGTGGTGCGCCGATCATAATTTTCCTGGGCCGGGATCAGGACCGGTCCCAAGACGTAGCGCTGATTCGCGGCATCCCAAACCGGATACGACGCCATGAATTCGGCCGTCTCGAAGACCAGTTCCCGATAACGTTCCAACGTGGCGCGCTCGGGATGAGCCCGGTAAGCCAATTCGGCGTAATAGATCGGGTGCGGCTGTTGCCAGATCAGGAACACTCCGACGCTGCTCGGACTTTCGCGTCCATCCGGTCCCACCATCTTTGGCCAGCGGGCGCCGCGGTAGCCCTGGCGTCGGGCGGTCGCCTGGGCCATCGGCAGGATGCGCTGATACCAGGGCAAGCTGCGTTCGAGCAGTTCGAGGCGATTCCACAAGGCGAAGTGCGCCGCGTGCCACCAGTGCATTTCGAGATGGAACTTCCCGTACCAGCTATTCTGAACCAGACCCGTTTCCTGCGGCGGCATCGAACCGGCGCAATTAATGGCCGTCACGTATTGGGAAAGCACAATCCGGCGCTCCAATTCGTGCCAACGTGGATCAGTGCTGCCGGACAAATCGATGGCCCCACCCGTGGACCAGAACTTCTGCCAATGGCGAGCCGCGGCATCGCGCACAGCGGTAAAGTCCGGCAACCCCTCCGCGGCCGGGCGCGGTGAAAATGCTAACACCACCTCCAGCGTTTCATGGTCCTTCGCCCATATTTCAAAATGATGCGGAGCGGTTTCTTTGATGGCGCCGCCGGCCGACCATGCCGCTTGGACGTAATAGCGGTCCGCATCCAACACTCGCTCGAACCGGCCCTGATTTCCCTGGATGCGCAGCGTGGTGGTGTGGCGGTTGGGTTATCGTCCAATCGGAGGGATTCCGCCAATTGTCCGAGCCGTAAGGAAAGGCGAGTTGCACCCCCAATCGCTGATTCTGCAACCGGGGAGACTCGATGCGCACGGCCAGCAGATCGCGTTCGGGATGGCAGACCGTTAACACCCGCACCGCTTGGCCGTCCATGGTGAATCGGCTGTCGAGTAATCCCTGCCACAAATCAAGCGTCTGCCGCGTGGCCGTCAAATCTGGCAGGCTTGCCGGAGAGCCGTCCGGGTGGCGGAGGATGAGTCCGAGGCGACCCAGGTTTAGGCGATGCGGATTGGCGCGCAGCCATTGATTGGCGGCTTTGGCCAATGGGCTTGGGGCGGCTTGATCCGGGTAGGGAACCGGGCGGCCGTTGACCTCGTAGGAATTCAGCACGTTCTCCAACTTGAATCCCTGTGGATTGGGCAGGCGGTGCCATCCCCACTGCGACATCGTGGCGAGCAAGATGTCCGCTTGATGAAACTCGGGAAAAGTCTGAAGCCCCGTGATGTCGGCCGTAAACGCAAACTCACCGTTGCCGACCGTCAACGGGGTGAGCGGATCGGGGTGGGTGAGCGTGACGTTATGGCGCGTCACCAACGCCCGTCGATCGATGGAAGATGCGGCACCGTGGGTTGGATTCTCGCTGCCGCGGCTTCCCTGAGCAAGCGCATCTTGACCGCAGACGCAACAGCCCAGCAGCAGGGCGACGGAGGATGTGAATATGTGTTTCAATGCTTCAGATTAACATGACCGCGAGATTTGTTAACTCTGGATCAACTGGTTTCAAGAAGGCCGGTAATTGTGGTTCTCACGCCTCTCCCGCAACCGGCGGCGGAAATTATTTCGAAGAACTGCTGGCGCGCATCCGCGACATCCGATCTTCGGAGAAGGTCTTCTGGCGCAAGGCGGAGAAGGATTTTGAGGCGGCGGTGAAGCAATTGAAGCCGTTGTCGCCAGGCAGCCGGAAGAAAAAGACCAGCGAACGTTAAGGCGTTGCTTCCGCTTTCGCGGCTGGGTTTCCAGACCATTCCATTGACCCGCGCCAATTGCTGGCGTAAAACAATGTTCCATAAGCATGAAACAGACATCGCTCTTCAGCCTTCTCGCAGTGGCGGCGTTTACTGGCCTTGTTTCCGGGGCCGGCGCCGCTGATACCCAACCGCCCACCCCGTACGGCCCGGTGCCCACCGCGCGCCAACTGCGCTGGCACGAGATGGAGTTTTACGGCTTCCTGCACTTCACAGTGAACACGTTCACAGACAAGGAATGGGGTTACGGTGACGAAGACGAAAAGGTGTTCAATCCGACGGATTTCGATGCCGACCAAATCGTGCGCACGGCCAAGGAAGCGGGCATGAAAGGGCTCATTCTAACGTGCAAACACCACGACGGCTTCTGCCTCTGGCCCAGCCAATACACCGAACATTGTGTGAAGAACTCGCCGTGGAAAGACGGCAAAGGCGACGTGGTGAAGGAGATTTCCGAGGCTTGCCGCCGGGCCGGGCTGAAGTTCGGCGTCTATCTATCGCCCTGGGACCGCAATCACAAAGACTACGGCCGGCCTGCCTACATCACGTACTACCGCAATCAACTCCGCGAACTGCTCACCCATTACGGCGACATCTTCACTGTCTGGCTGGACGGCGCCAACGGTGGCGACGGCTATTATGGAGGCGCTCGCGAAATGCGGCGGATTGACAACAAGGTCTATTACGACTGGAAAAACACCTGGCAGATTGTGCGCGACCTGATGCCAATGGCGGTCATGTTTAGCGATGTGGGCCCGGACTTTCGTTGGGTGGGCAACGAACGGGGAATTGCCGGCGAAACCTGCTGGGCTACGATCAGCCCCGGTGACGGTGTGCCAGGTAACACGCGCGCCAACTTGAACCAGGGCGAGCGGCCAGGGACGAATTGGATTCCGCCGGAGTGCGATGTCTCCATTCGGCCCGGCTGGTTTTACCACGCCAGCCAGGATAACGCTGTGAAAACTCCCGCCCAGTTGCTCGACATCTACTACAAAAGTGTCGGTCGCGGCGCCTGTTTGAATCTGAACCTGCCCCCGGATCGGCGGGGCCAGATCCACGACAATGACATCAAGTCATTGCGCGAGTTCCGCCGGCTGCTGGACGCCACGTTTGCAGCGGACCTGGCCAAGGGAGCCAAGCTCACCGCCAGCAATACGCGCGGCAACGGGGCCAGACAATTCGCGCCGGAAAACGTGCTCGATGGCAATCGCTACACGTATTGGGCCACCGACGACAACGTGACCACGCCGGAATTAGTCTTGGACCTGGGCCAGGCCAAAACGTTTAATGTGGTCAGTCTGCGCGAAGCGTTGCCGCTGGGCCAGCGCGTCGAGGCCGTTGCGTTGGATGCCTGGAAGGAGGGCCGCTGGCAGGAATTCGCCAAAGCTATCAGCATTGGCAATCGCCGGTTGCTCCGTGGCAAGGCAGTCACCACGGACAAAGTCCGACTGCGCATCACCCAGGCGCCGGTCTGCCCGGCAATTTCGGAAGTTGCCCTTTACGCCGAGCCTGAGGCGAAGTCCAGGTAACTGGCGGATAATCCCGGCCAAACTTATTTCTTTATTTCGATCAGAGGCGCGGTGTTGGTGAGGACCAGCGTCGGCGGTTTGTAGGCCGGAGCATTGGTGCCCAGCACGTGCAGGCTTCGAGCTTTGGTTGGCAGGAGTCGATCCAGCTTGCCCTCGTACCAAAGCGCCCCCAGTGCCACCAGAATGAGCAAGGCCAAAATCCACGGCCAGCGGCGCTTCTTCTCCGGATACGGATCATCAAAGGAGCGCTGCGATCCCGGCGGCAGCTTGGGAATGTCAGTCAGGACCTTGCCAAAGGGCACGTTGATTTTGGCGCGGCCATTGATGGCCCAACCGTTGGCATCGAGAATGGGACCCACATTGCGCAGGCGTAATTTCAGATAGGCTAACACCATCGAGGGCACCGAGATCAAGAGAATCAAACCCACGATCGCCAGCGGCATCCACAATCCCAAATCGACGAATTTGGCCAACAGCAAGGCCACGAAGGTGCCGATGCTGCCCAAGGCCACGCCGATGGCGGCCACGGTGCCCACGTCCATTTTCTTGGGCGCGGCGGGTGGTGGGGCGGCCTTGGTTTTGTCCGCCTGAGCCACCGACTCCGCAGTCGAGGTCAATTTCGCCGTCGAAGCCGCGTCCGCGGCGGCGGCCCGCTTGGCGACCATCGCTTCAATGGCCCGCACAAATTTTTTATAGGGCAGCCAGAACGCTTCCCGCAGGCTGATTGGATTGGCCACCGCTTTGGTAATGGTAGCATCCCAGTCGCGCCCTTTACGGTCGTAAAAGATGCCGTTGCGTCCCACCATTAAGTAATCGCTGTCGCCGTTGGTGAACGCCGCGACAATGGTCATCTTTTCTCCGCCGGGCCGGGTGCAGTCACAATACGCCAAGTAGGCTTGCGACAAGCCGGCTAACAAGGCGTGTTTAGCCGGATCGGTCACATGCACGCACAGCTTGCAACTCCGCCCGTCCAGGTAAAGGGTGCCCGCTTGAAAGATTGCGCCCTTGCGCCCGTAGAAGTCAGCGAAGTTAACGAAGTTGTCCAGGAGTTTGAGAAAGTCGCGCTGCAAGAGGACGAGCTTTTCGACCGCCAGGATCTGGGCATACTCCGGTTCGAGCGCGGCATCCTGCTGAAGGAGTGCCGCCAGGTTTTGTTTGGCTTGACTGGCCAGCAATTCCCGCACGCGGGCCAGTCCCAGTTTTTCCACGCTGCCGGCAGGTTTGCCGGCCAACCAGGCTTCATAGGGCGCCAATTTGGATTGCACCGCCGCCCAATCATTTTCCGTCAGGCTGGTTTGGCCATCGCCGAGCAGGGGCTTTAACGCTTTGCTCACCAGCGCGGAAACCGCGTTCGCCCAAGCGGGATTAAGGCCCTCGTCCAGGGGCAACGGGCGCTTTGGTTCGACGCGGGCCAGCGGAAAACCGGCCAGTTCCTGCGCCGAAATCGTCATGTCTTGCGCTGCCACGGCCAGGTATTCGGCCTCTTGACGGTTCACCGCCGCCAGGGCGCGCTCATCAAAGGCCGCCAGGCGACTGCGGGCAAAATAATCGTCCACCTTGGCCTTCACCGTTTTGACGGCGGCGGCCGCGGCCGCGGTGGCTTCAGGTCCCAGCGGGAAGATGGTCGAGTCGGTTTCTGCGTGGGCCTGCCAGTCGGCATAGGCTTTGGCTTCGGCAAAGAATTGATCGAGACCGGCCAGGTTGATGCCGGGTTTGCCACTGCGGTCAGCCACGCTGCCCAGGGCCGTAATGATGTCAACGATGGCCTGTTGGTCGGCGGCTTCACTGGCGGCATCAGCGGGTATGATGCCGTCACCATTCAACGTCGTGTTCGCAAAGATGGTTTTGGTGTCCGCGACATCGGCCAAGCTGATGGCCGGCGCTTCACTTTTCCCGAGGCCATGGAGAATGCGCCGGGCTCCCGCCAGCAACGCGACTCCGGCCGGCGTCTGCTCATTGATTCCCGCCAGCGGCACGGAATCTCCGCGCTTCAGGACATCATCCGGATTTTTGTAAACGTCGCTGATCCAGCGGACCGCTCCGAGAATTTCCGGGGCGCGAATTCGTCCATCCTTGTCGGTGTCCAGGTGGTCGAGGGTTTTGGGATCGAACTCGATGCCGCGCGTGGGCATGGCCAAAGCCACCCACAGTTTTTGATCCAGTTGATCCAAATGCAGGATATCCCGGCCATTGGTGAAGGCGCTTGTTCCACGCCGCCGGAGCGAAAGAACCTCCAAGTGTGTTGGGTGGTGTCCATAATTTCTATTGGTTGTTTTGAACTTCTTTTTTGTTGGGCGGGACTATTAGCAACCGTTGCCAAAATGTCAAAGGGGAGATTTCCGCATTCTCCATGCTGTCCGGATTGCCGGCTGGACGCTCGGGAGCGCCTCAGGCACCATTCCGGCTTATGAAATCAGTTTCTTCCGCCTTGGGCCGGTGTGGGCCGGTAATCCTGCTGCTTCAATTTGGCTGGCTGGCCTTCGGCGCTGGCGTCGAAGAGGGCTTGCGTCCGCTATTCGACGGCAAATCACTGGCCGGCTGGGTGAACGTGAATTGCGCCCCGGAAACCTGGACGGTACGTGACGGCCTGCTGCACTGCGATGGGGTGCCCACGGGCGCGTTGCGCACTGAGCAGCCTTACGAGAATTTCATCCTGGAACTGGAATGGCGCCACCTGAAGACCGGCGGTAATGCCGGGGTCTTTATCTCGGCCAGCCCGCTGAACAGCCCAAGGCCAGCCGTTTCTTCGGGCCATCGAAGTGCAGGTGCTCGATCACGCTTACGGCACCTCGGACTGGTTCACCACCCACGGCGATGTTTTTGCCATCCACGGTTCGACGATGAAACCATTTCCTCCCAGCCGCGGCATGCGAAGTTTCCCCACCGAGCATCGGAGCAAAGGCTCGCCGGAATGGAATCATTATCGCGTCGTTTGCACCAATGGGGTCATCCGGTTGTCGGTGAACGGCAAGGAAGTGTCCGGTGGCAGCGACTGCGTTTGGCGCCGGGGCTACCTCGGACTCGAAAGCGAAGGAGGCATCGTGGACTGGCGCAATATCCGCCTTCAGGAACTGCCGCCTTCCGGTGCGTCTTCGGAGCAGTCGGCCCCGGTCGCGGAAGCCTGGCGTTCGCTGTATGACGGGCGGAGCCTGCGCGGTTGGCAGGCGTCGGCGGCCGAGGCGGACGGCTGGAAAGTCGCCGATTGGACGCTGCGCTGGGAGGCGCCGCAGGGAAGCCACTCCGTGCTTTGGGCCGGCGAAACGTGGGGCGATTTTGAACTGCAAGCCGACTGGAATTGGGCCGGTGAAGTGCAGTCGAAAATCCCGCCGTTTGTGCTGCGGACGGTCGAAGACTCGCCGCGCGATACGGAATTGCCCACCTCTGACCTGGCCATGGTCAAAGGATGGAACCGCCTTCGATTGACGCGCCGTGGCACCGCCTTGAAGATAAGCATCAACGGCCAGTCAGCCGATCCCATGCGAGTGTTCAACGGCAAGTTGAGATTGGGACTGAAGGGCGACGATGGGCCCACGCGTTTTGCCAATTTGTTTGTGCAATATGACATGGTGACCAATTCCCCTGGAACCCTGCTGAAGACCTTACGAGGGGAGGATTGACTTTGAAGTGGCGGTGTCTGTTCGGTTCGATGAAGGCGAGACAGTGCGCCGAAGCGCGTTGAATTTGTTGTGCCGGCAGGGATAATGCCTCTCCATTCGCGCACCGTC
>CAWBHS010000033.1:0-36684 GCA_963788655.1 uncultured Verrucomicrobiae bacterium
GTTTTCATTCCACCAGCATCCGATTGTCTTTCGCCCTTTCAGGGCTTGAATTCATTTTGTTCGTTGACCCAGGGCGGCGCTCGTTTCACTTCGCTTGCCCTGGGCTATCATCTTTCGGGCTTTCAGCCCTTTCGCTTTGATTGATGCGAGACTGGATTAACTCTTTCTCTCAAACCGCCCCATCTGCGTCGGCGAACCAACCGCCAAATATTCCGGGCCGACGGGCAGGAAGCGCACGCCATAGCCAAAGCGCGCGGCGACGCCGTTCGCCCAAGTCTGAAATTCCGCGCGCGTCCACTCGAAGCGATGGTCGCGATGACGAAACTTGCCGGCGGGCAGTGTTTCCCATTTCACGTTGTATTCGCGGTTGGGCGTCGTGATGACGATGTGCTTGGGTTTGGCGCACTCGAACAGCACACGCTCGAAAGCGGCCAGACGCGCGGCGTCAAGGTGTTCGATGACTTCCACCACGGCGGCGGCATCGAAGCCGGCGAGACGTTGGTCGCGGTAAATGAGCGAGCCATGCAGGAAGCGCAGACGTTCTTTCTGAACGGGCGGGAGGCGGTCGTAGTGCAATCGGTCATGGGCGATTTCGAGCGCGCGATGCGACACGTCCATGCCGACGATTTCAGTGAACTGCTTTTCCTTCAGCAAAGCCTGGAGCAATCTCCCTTCACCACAGCCCAAGTCCAAGACGCGCGCCGCGCCGGTGCTTTTCAACGCGGCCAGCACCGAGCCAAGACGCTGTTCGTTGAGGTGAAATGCCCTCGGTTGATGTAGCAGCGGACGTGAGTCGACGCTCTCGCACTTCGGTGGTTGCGGAGAGAGTTTGAGCCGCGTCACGTCGGCTGCTACGAAGTGATGCTTCCAACGCGGCTTCTTCCGCGTCGCGCGTTTCGGCAGCGGCATCTGGATTGGGTTCGCCTTCATCCGCAAGCTGCGCCAGTGCATCGTCCACCAAGCTGCGTTGGTGTTTCAGATATCGGCGCGTGATAGTCTCGCGCTCGGGGTGCGTCGCCAGCCAGCCTTCGCCATGACGCAAAAGTTTTTCCACTTCGTCATCGCCAACCCAATAGTGCTTATCGTTGTCCAGCACCGGAACGAGCACGTAAAGATGCGACAGAAGCTGTTGCAGCGGCAGTCGCGCATCCAGTTCGACATGGAAATACGTGCTTTCTCCCCAGTCGGGAAACTTCTCATCCAGAGGCAACCGCCGCGCGGAGACAGTGTAGCCAAGCGGCTCGAACATTTTTCGCAAAAAATCCTCGCCACCACGACATGGCAGTGCGGAAAACATCACACGTAGCGGAATTGGCGTGTCCACAAGTTCGGGACGCTCCTTGCTTTTGCCGGAGAGCGCGCTGCCAAAAACTTCAGCAATCGCGACACTCAAAAACGAGGAGGCTGCATATGGCCGGTCGTTGACGTATTGCGCCAATGCGCCGCCTTCGCCGCGATGGCCCGCGCCGATTTCGCACCAGTCCAACCGGATCAACCTCGACGAGCAGGGCAACCGTGCATCGCTCCGCCGTGGCTTCGGGATAAAACACATGGGCTTTGCCAAACGAAAGACTGAACGACTGTGGCCGCGCCGGATTCTTGCGGAGCAAAAAGCCGATGTCCGTCGCCGACTCATGTGTCGTCGTCAATGTCAGCAGCATGACAGAGGCTACTGATTCGCGAAGCCATTGGCCATTCTGAATCCAGACTGTGCCGCCCTTCCTCGTTTGCTTCTGTTCAAGTCCGACGCCACCGCACTTTCGAGCAAGATCACAACCGGTCTGGCAAGACCCCGTGCGACAGCCGGGCGCGTGTGGAATAAAGTCGTTGCTACATTTGACGGAAAGAAAGGATTCAAACATGGAAAACATCCAAGGCAAAGTCGTTGTCATCACCGGAGCCAGCAGCGGAATGGGCGAAGCGACAGCCCGGCATCTTTCCGCGCAAGGCGCAACCGTTGTGCTCGGGGCACGGCGGGTTGAACGCATTCAATCATTGGCTGCCGAAATGGAGTCAAACGGCGGCCAGGCGCTTGCCGTCGACACGGACGTGACGCATCGCGACCAGGTGCAAAAACTGGTGGATGCTGCCGTGCAACAGTTCGGTCGCATGGACGTGATGCTGAACAATGCCGGCATCATGCCGCTTGCACCGGTTGAGCGCCTGAACGTCGAGGACTGGGAACGCACCCTCGATGTGAACGTCAAGGGCGTGCTGTATGGCATCGCCGCCGCGCTGCCGCACATGCCGCGGCAAAAAGCCGGCCACTTCATCAATATCTCCTCGGTCGCCGGTCACCGTCGCAACCGAATTGTCCATTCCCTCAAGCGTTCCTGTTCGAAGAACCTTTCAATTGGAAGCTTTCCAAAAGCTGTCGAGCGCATCGGCAATGTCACGGGCGCTCCGCACTCGCACCGGCCGCCACCAACCGGGAAACAGCCGCCGATAACGCTGTTCGACAAATCGCGTGTCGATCAACATGACTACCCCTCGGTCCATTTCGGAGCGAATCACGCGGCCCGTGGCTTGCAGTACGCGGTTCATGCCGGGGAAGGTGTAGGCATAGTCAAATCCCGCCCCAAGCTTGGCGCGGAAATAATCGCGGATCAGGTCGCGCTCGACACACAATTGCGGCAGCCCCACGCCCACGATGATGGCGCCAATCAAGCGGTCGCCCACCAGGTCAATGCCTTCACCGAAAATACCGCCCATGACCGCAAAGCCGACCAGCGCTTCCCCATGTTCCACCCCAAAGGCTGCGAGGAAGGATTCCCGTTCCGGCTCGGACATGCCCGGTTGCTGCACGCGGAGCGGAATCATCGGGTAACGCCGGCTGAATTCTTCCTGCACCACGCGCAGATATTGGTAGGAAGGAAGGTAAACCAGATAATTGCCGCGCCGCCCCTGCACGAGCGCGCCGATGGCCTGGGCCACGTCCACCCGTGTTTCCGCTCGCGCTTTGAAGTGCGTGCGAATTCGATCCTGCACCAGCACCGCCAGATGTTCCGGCGGGAATGGCGACGGCAACTGCAACCGCGGATCTTCCGGGCTTCCGCCGAGCAACGTGCAGTAATAATCGATCGGCGTGAACGTAGCCGTGAAAAATACCGTCGCCTTGCCCCGAGCCAATGCCTGGCGCAGCAGGAACGACGGATCCGCGCAGAACAATCGCACCCGCGCCGAAGGCCCGCCTTCAATGATCGTCACGTAGCGTTCATCGTAAAGTTCTGCCGTGCGCTGGAAGGACTGCAGGCGAAAGTAGAGCTGCAACAAGTCTTCACGAAATTCAGCCGGCTGATTTCGCGCCAGCCAGACTTCCGCTTCCTTGAGCGCCTGGTTTAGCAACGGTGTCAGATGGACTGGGAATTCCCGACTGGTGATAATTCCCCCGGTTTGATTGTGGATTTCGAATCGTTCCCCCGCGGTCAGTGCGGCCGGGTGCGGCGTTGTGTCCGTCGATCCGGGCGAAAACAAATCCAGTTCGACCGGGGAGTCCGTTGGCTCCGCAGTTGAGTCCGGTTGCTCTGTCGATCCATCGAGCTTGCGCAGCGCCGCGCTCAAACGCGAAAGGGTTTTGGCGCAACGTGGCAAGGCAGTTCGAATCGCGCGCCGCACGTCGAGAATTTCCGGACGCTCCAGCTCGGCCGAAAACATTTCCCGGGCGCGGTCCACCAGGTTGTGCGCTTCGTCCACGAGAAAACCGTAATCGCCCGCCGCCTCGGCAAAGTGCCGGCGCAAATAGACCTTGGGATCAAAGACGTAGTTATAATCACAAATGACCGCGTCCACCCACGACGACAAATCAAGCGAAAGCTCGAAGGGACAAACCTGGTGCGCCTGGCTGACCGCTTCGAGGACGGGCCGGGTAATGGCCTCATGCGCCAAGGCCGCACGCATAGCCGGCCGGCGGCGGTCGTAGTAGCCTCGGGCCAACGGACACGTCAGCGGGTCGCAAGGTTGGCCGGACTGGACACAAATCTTTTCCTTGGCGGTCAAGGTTAACGTGTGCAGCCGCAAACCGGCGGTGCGCATATCGGTGAAGGCCTTCTCCGCGACCGCCCGCCCCACCGTCCGGGCCGTCAGGTAGAAGATGCGCTCCAGTTTTCCTTCGGCCATTGCTTTCACCGCGGGGAACAGAACCGAAATTGTTTTCCCGATGCCGGTGGGAGCTTCGAGGAACAAGCGCCCACCCCGGGCCAAGGTCCGGTAAGCGGCCACGGCCAATTCTCGCTGGCCGGGCCGGTAATGGGGGAACGGAAAATCCAAAGCCCGAATGGACTTGTCTCGCCGTTGGCACCAGTGGAATCGTTCGCGAAGCCAGCCCAGGTAGGTCGCCGAAGCTTCGGCAAAAAAGGCGGAGAGATCAGTCACCGTGAAGTCTTCGCGAAACTCGGTCAATTCACTCGTGTCCAAGTCAAGATACGTTAATTGGAGAGTGACTTTTTCCAAGCCGTGCTCGCGGGCATGCATGAAACCGTAACACTTGGCTTGCGCCCAATGGAGCGGGTCGGCCACGCGGTTCCAACGGCCCTGAACAGTTTTTATTTCCTCGATCAACACCGTGTCGTCAGTGGCCAACAATCCGTCGATGCGGCCCTGGATTCGCAACACAAATTGGTCGTCCTCCAACTCATGACGCAACGGCACTTCCTTTTGGTACCCGGCAGGTCGTGATCGTTGAAGGCGTTGATGACCGCGCGTCCCGGCCAGAGCGCGTCCCGGCCCCACGAAATCGCGTTCACTGCCGAGATCGCCGCGTTTCAACGCGAACTCGACCAACTCGCGCACCTGGACCGTAAAGACGGGTTTTGGATTTGCTGCCACTGGCCAATTCTCAAGGCCCAACCATCCAGCGGCAACAGAATTGTGGAAAGCGAGGCGCAACCTGCAGCGTGCTGCCGGCGTCCCGCCGGCAGAAGCGAACGGAAACGACGCGTTTGAAGCACGGTTTCAGTTCGCAGCAATTCTCTGCATCCGCTCTGCCGGCAGGATGCCGGCAGCACGTTGTGTCGCCGGCTGCCGACGATGGTTCACTCGCCCGAACTGAGGCCCCACAGCTTTTCCACCAGCTTGAAGCCAACCGGATCATACGTCTTTAACTCCTCGCGATTGAAAGGATAATAGTTACAGCCCACAAAATAGGCGCAAGAAAGCTCAGCGAAATACTCGAGGTGATTTTGCACGGCGTAAGCTTTTTCCAGTGTCTTGCCCTTGTCATCCTTAACGTGGCAATACAAGCCGAGGGTCTTCGCATGGTCCCAGGCCTCGTACATGTCGGCCCGGGTCCTCCGGCCATTGCTCCAGATGGTGCGCGTGGGCGAACTCGTGCAACAGGGCCTTCAACGCCCAGAAATCGGAAATCCAGACGTAGTTGGCCGCCGAATAAATCACAATGCTGCTGGCCATGCGCGGATCAAGGTAGTCGAAGTGTTGCGGCGCAGATTTCTGAAAATATTCCAGGCCGTTATCGCGTCCGCCATTCGTCGAGGCGACGCCGTACATCACAAAAACCGGGAGCCGCTGTAAACGCGGGCGAACTGGAGCCGGCAGCACGCGGATGGCTTCGCCCAACTTTCGGCCGAGCCGCTCCAGCGCCCGCGTCGCCAAGTCCGGATCTTTGACGGCCAATTCCTTCTCGACCAGCACGGCCCATTGCCGCACGT
Organism: uncultured Verrucomicrobiae bacterium; assembly: GCA_963788655.1. Lineage (GTDB taxonomy): Bacteria > Verrucomicrobiota > Verrucomicrobiia > Limisphaerales > JAFGQR01 > JAFGQR01. The sequence continues at coordinate 5,664 of CAWBHS010000033.1, forward strand.
GATTGGTTTCATACTCACGCGGTGGATGATTGAAATCCACGGGTACCTGTTCGAGCGCGGGCGCCGTCTGGTGCGGTTGTTCCTTCGTTGGTGCCGGGGCCCCCCAGAGTTTAGCCAGTAGCGCAAACATGGTCGGGGTCATGCTCCTTCAATTCGGCGCGAATGAACGGGAAAAAGTCGTTCGTGCCGAAGAACGCTTCGGTGTTTTCAGCGAAGTACTCCTGGGGGTTGCTCAACGCATACGCGCGGTCCAACCGAACCCGGCCTTGGGCGTCCCGTCGTTCGACGCGATCATACGTGCCCCCGTCTTTGGCGTGTTCGAATGCCGCCTGAATCTCCGGTTGGTCATAACCCAACACGCGATGGTGGTACGCGTGCGCCAGTTCGTGCAGGGCCATCATCGGCATGCGCCGGCATTCCGGTTCGAAGATGCGGACATTGGTGAACTCGACACCTTTCGCCATCGCCGGGTCGCGTCCGTGCCCACGCAACCATCCCGCATCCGGATGATACTCTGCACGCGGCGGCACGCCTGGATACTCCGGGGAAATCCACAGCGGCACTTTTTGAAGCTGAGTCACAGCCGCAGTCGGCACCATCCGAACGATTGCCTCAAGCTGTGCTTTCAGCAGTGCGAGGGCGCGCGTGGTCGCGGCAACATTGGTTTCGAGCAACTTCTTGCTGACATGTACTGTCCAGCCGGCAAGGTTGCGGGTTTCGCTGGGAACCTCATGGTCGCGCGTCAGTTCCAGAACATGGAAGAGGATCATCGGCGCAATCGCTGCGGCCGGCCGGCCGGACAGGCGGCCAAACCCTCCTGTGACCAACGGCAGCACTCGGTTGGACCCAGCTTCACAACGATAGGCTCCCGCGGGGAGGGCCATGTAAAGATCAAGTTTCTGCGAATTCGACGGTACCGAAGCGGTGCGGGAGGCTGCTGGCGCCGGGCTGGCCGTGGCGCTGGCCACAAAGACCAGCGTAAATCAATATGTTCCCAAGGCTATGGCGATTCATCATGGCCAATATTGCAAGTCAAGCAAGGGCTGAGTCGTAAGTGCGCTGCTCACAATGCCTCGGATACCAGTAAGAAATCAATACCACCGGCTGTTTAGTTGCTGCCGCGGTAAACTGAATTATGGCCGACAGGCAGCCGCCAAAATGGCCAAGCAGAATCGATTCAGTCCCCCGTAGCCGCCGCCGTGAGTTGGCGCTGATGCTAACGAAAGGATATGCCAAAGGCACTGCTGCCAATCGGTTGCCTCGATGGTGACCGCAAAATGGCCTGGCGAGGCGGCAATTTCTCTCATCAATCAGCGCGGACTCACACCCGCGGCAGCTATTGAATCCACACGGCTAAGCCGTATCAATTCAGTGGCTGGTGCTGCGATGAGGCAGTTCGGCGTGGTAGGACAGGCGTCTCGCCTGTCTCGAATAGCCCAAGGCATCCTCACCGTTTGGTGACATAGAGACACTCGCGGCGCCGTGATACAAGTTGTTGGTTTGCACTCGTTCGGGACCGGCGGGACGCCTGTCCTACTGAATAGTCACGGCTAAAGGGCGTGGAAGCGGTAGAACGCCATGTTGGAAGGCGGATTGGAATCGATGAAATCCACCACGCCGCCCGCGCCGACGGTCACGGTCCCGATGACCTGCCAGGGGCTGGGATCGTCCAGGATGGTCGTTCGTTGTACATCATAATCCCCGGCGGTCGCCGCTTTGAAGCGCAACAAATATCCCCCGTTGTTAGTGCGGAACACCTGTACTTCTCCCGAGCCCGGTTCGGTGCTGGATTGGACGGTAACGTCCACGCTGGTGGTCGAGAAACCGCCGCGCCCATCTTTGATGGTGTAGAAGAACTCGTCGGTGCCCACAAAGATTGGTGGTGGGGTATAGGTGACCTGGCCAGGTTGCAAGAGGATGCGGCCGCCTTGATCGCTGGGGCTGCTCACGGATACCACCGAAATGGGATCACTGTCCGGATCGGAATCGTTCACCAATAGCGTGCCCACGGGGATCACGAGCGGAGTATCGAGTTCCGCCGTGACGGCGTCCGGCAACGCAATCGGCGGTCGATTAACTACCAATTCAGCCGTCTGGCTGCTGACTGTCCCGGCCGCGTTGCCCACGTCCACCGAGTAGTTGCCCGCGTTGGCAAGATTGAGATCGGAGATGATCAGCGAGGCGTCGTTGGCCCCGGTGATGGGATTGGACATAAAGTACCATTGATAGGTGGGCGTTTGACACGACACGACCTGTACCGTGAATGTCGTGGTGGTGCCGACGTTGTTTGTGCGGCTCTTGGGTTGTTTCACAATCACCGGCGGCAACGACGCAATGTCCACGAAGGTGAAGACTTGGGTGCATTCGCTGGCATTGTTGTTGGCGTCCGTCGCTCGATAGGTACGGGTGACGATGCGCGGATTGGTGCCGCTTTCAACATCCCCCACGAATTGCACCGCTGGATTGGAATCGCACGTATCCAGCACCGCGACGCTGCCGAGATTGGGCGACGGCACCATCACGTCGCAATTCAGGGTCATTCCGGCCGGGCAGGTGATCACGGGCGGCGTGGTATCCACCGTGGTAACTTTCTGGCGGCAGGTGGAGGTGTTGCCGCACAAGTCAGTCCCCACCCACGTGCGCGTGGCTTCGATCGTTCCTCCGGTCAGCATATTGGTCGTAGTACTGAAAACACCCACCGTGACCCGTTCGGCAGCCGCCCGGAACAACGCCGCAAAATCCATCGGCCCGGCGGGATTGGTCTTTGAGACGCCAGACGGAGCCGTCGTTTTCCCAATAATCCGGGAAGTTGGCGCCCACAATCGGTGGCGAGAACAAGTCAATGCCGGCCGCATCGCCCTCGTCCAGGCCGCTGAATTGCACGGTCCAGGTAAACGAATCCGGCAGGGCGACGAGCAGGGGCACTGCCGCCTCGGAAGCAAAGTCTTCGATGGTCACGGTTGATCGGGTCGTCGTTGGCAACGAAAAATTGCCGCTGTCGTACAAGAGCGTGTGCGGCGTGGGATAACCGTTGAAGTCGGCCCCGTCGTTCCTGTAGAACCGTACGCGCGCCTGGACATTGCCGACGAAGTCCACCTGGTTGCTGTTCAGACCCCAGTATTCGAACACGAATTCGCTGGCATATCGGGCGGCGCTCGCGTCGAGGATAATTTCATCACCAATCTCCAAGGCGCCTGGGTTGAAGCGGATGCTCAGGTCGGTTTCGGCGTTGTCATAAACGAGCGAATCAAAGATACATTCATCACTGGCGGCGGGAGGATTGAACGCCCACGGGGTGCCGCACTCCACGGTTTTGTCCGCGGCACAGTGCAAGACCGGCGGGGTCGTGTCCACTACCGTTACGGTTTGGCTGCACGTGCTGGTGTGGCCGCATAAATCGGTGGCCAGCCAAGTGCGAGTGGCCTCCAGGGTGCTTGCCACAGTTATGATTGGTCGAGGTGCTGAGCACCGTGACGGTTACGTCCTCCTGGGCCGCGATGACTTGGGCGGCAAAATCCACGGACACCACCGGGTTGGTCTTCAGCGTCCATCCGGCCGGATCATGCTCCCAGTAATCCGTGTAATCCAGGCCTAGCGTGGCCGGTGAGAATAAATCCACACCCGCCGCGTCGCCATCATCCAAGCCGCTGAATTGCACCGTCCAAGTGAAACTGTCCGGCACCGGACTGACCAACGGCACGGTAGCATCGGTAACGAAGTTGTCGATGGTTAGCGTCGAACGCGTTGTGGTATCCACACCGAACAGCCCGCTGTCATACAATACCGTACCCGGGGTCGCGTAACCGTTATACGGATCTCCGTCATTCGCATAAAATCGTACCCGGGCTTTCACGTTGCCTGCGAATTGCACCTGGTTGCTGTTCAGCCCCCAGTACTCGAAGACAAATTCCTTCAGGTGCCGGGCGGTACCGGCGAGCACGATTTCGTCTCCTACCTCAACTTCGAAGGGATTAAAGCGATAGGCGAGATCGTTGCTTGCATTATTGAACACCAAAGAACTGAAGACGCATTCATCGGTGGCGTACGGCGGATCAAAGTCCCATGGGGTGCCACACTCGACGGTTTTGTTGGCAGCGCATTCCAGCGTCGGTGGCTTGGTGTCCACGACCTCCACGGTTTGCGTGCAGATCACTGAATGGTTGCCACTGGAATCCACGGCCTGCCAGGCGCGTTGGGCCGTAAACGTTTCACCGCAGCCAAAGTTGTTCGTCAGGGTGTCCACCACAGCGACGGTCACGGCTTCGCCGCTATTATCCGTCGCCATTGGCGGATCAAATGTCCAAGCGGTGCCACATTCGACCGATTTGTCGCCCGCACAATCCAGATTAGGAGCAGTGGTATCCGTAACAGTCAGCACGGCCGGAGCACTGGTCACCGAGCCCCCGGCGTTGGAAGCGATGAACCGGTACGAACCGGCCTGGGAGAGCATGACACTGTTCAGGATAAGCGTGTCAGTCGTTTCGTCGGGTAAATCGGTTTCATCAACCTGCCACTGATATTGGACGTCGCTGCCCGAGGCGGCGCCCGTAAAGGTGGCGGTGGCGCCGGCTTCAATCGAAAGGCTGGTGGGGTCCAAGGTGATCTCCGGCGGAATCGGCAGGTTGAGCACCAGGTTGGTCCCGTTCAAACCATAGTGGTAAATATCGTTGACTTCCGTCGGCGGTCAGCGCGCGGTTCCAGATGCCCAGATCGTCAATATCCGCGCGTCCCGCGTGCCGGCCGGGACCACTGGCGCCCAACAGCGTGTTGAAGCTGGGGGTGGGAGTCAGCGGACTGTCGCTATCATTCGAAAGTTTTTTGTCCGAATCGGGACTGCCATCCAAATACACGTATCCACGGTTGGCATCGCGATCAAACACCATCGTGACCAAGTGCCAGTTGCCATCGAGCACAGGTGGGTGCAGATCGACATTTTGCTTCGATCCCGCCACGGTGTTCCAATTGACGTTCTGCCCGTTGTGCGTGGTTAAAGCCCAGCCGAAATTATCGTCGTCGGACCAGTTTTTATTTCCCAGAACGGCGTCATCGTCGTTATTGAACATCCGCACCCAGAGCGAAACGCTGAAGCTGTTCGAATAAATCTGTTCCAAGTCGCCCAGGGAGACCGCCCAATCGCTGGGAGTGGAACTGGAACTGCCATCGTTGTTGAAACGGGCCGCCAGGCCCAGGATGCCGGTCGTGTAACGAGGGGTTCCGGCGAACACCGAGCCCGCATTGGTGGTGCTGTATTGGGCGTCCAGATTACCATCTAAACCAAGGCACACTACCAAGCCGCTGGAGAAGCTCTGAGCATAAACTGTGGTTGCCAGACTTGCGATTGCAATTCCGAGGTATGTTTTCAAGATTCGCATATTCGTTTCCTTTTGAATCATAGAATGAAAGTAATCCGGCTGGTCCCGGCCAAAGGACCTCCCTCCCGAGCGTTCAGCGCTCCCTTACCGCCTTACTTCTCTTCATTTTTACAATAAAATGTCACCCGCGATTCCTTCACTCACCCGCATCCATGCGACTGCGGTTGTCAAAGTAGTATCACCCCTCCATCCTGGCGGGAGAGACAGCGTCTTTGTAAACATAGCCGTCCATAACTACTGCACGTTGCCTACGGTGGGCAGTTCATAACAGCATCTCCCCGAAAACTCAAGTCATTATTGTCCCAATTTTACTACCCGGCCGGCAGAACTGGGCGCCTCCCGAAACCGGTGGCCTTGGCAAACGTGACCACCTCGTGCGGTTGCAGTCATGCCCCAGGTTGGCCTATCGCTGCGTGACTTCTTGCAGGATAGCGATCTAGCGATGGCTCGGCTTTTGCTTGGGCCACCCGGGATGGATTGCTGCGTCGCTTGGCGGACCTCACACCACTTCGGCATCACGCATTCGGCATCTGGCCAACATTCGCTTTCCCCGGTCCCAAACCACCGCCAAGATGTCAACAGCACGCTGCCTAACGTGCTGTTGGCGTCTCGCCGGCAGAAATGGAAGCACCCGGAAACAGCCGAACTGCCGCCGCCACCCGAGGCCACTGAGGCGCTCGGCCTTGCTTGCGAATTCGTAAGGCCCTCTTCCGTTCGGTCTGCCAGCAGGATGCCGGCAGCACGCTGCACAACGTGCTGTTGGCGTCTCGCCGGCAGAAATGGAAGCACCCGGAAACAGCCGAACTGCCGCCGCCACCCGAGGCCACTGAGGCGCTCGGCCTTGCTTGCGAATTCGTAAGGCCCTCTTCCGTTCGGTCTGCCAGCAGGATGCCGGCAGCACGCTGCACAACGTGCTGTTGGCGTCTCGCCGGCAGAAATGGAAGCGCCGGAAACAGCCGAACTGCCGCCACCACCCGAGGCCACTGAGGCGCTCAGCCTTGCGTGCGAATTCGTAAAGCCCTCTTCCGTTCGGTCTGCCGGCAAGATGCCGGCAGCACGCTGCCCAACGTGCTGTTGGCGTCTCGCCGGCAGAAATGGAAGCGCCGGAAACAGCCGAACTCCCGCCGCCACCCGAGGCCACTGAGGCGCTCAGCCTTGCTTGCGAATTCGTAAAGCCCTCTTCCGTTCGGTCTGCCGGCAAGATGCCGGCAGCACGTTAGCGCAGTTTCAGATCGTCGTAGATGGCCGTGTTAATTGCCCAAGCGCGCTGCTGGTGTCGTGGTTCGCCAGGCAGACCATTACACAGCCAGGCTACCGCGAGGTCGTCGTGCGGATCGGCAAACGCGCAGGAGGATTGCGCCCCGCTGTGGCCGAAGGTGTCGGGCGAAGCGTGCTGACCGTAACCATAAGGAACCGGTTCGTCGCCGGCCTGATGAGCGTGCAGATAAAAGCCCATTCCCCAATCCACTGGCGAGTGGATGGTTTGATCGTAAAGCCCCCTCGTTCGACGGGTGGTGACAAATTGGATGTTTTCCGGTTTCAGAATTCCTGCGACGGCGGGCCGGCCGGTTCGCGCCGCCAACAGCCACTCGTAGAACCGCCCCAATTCGCGGATCGGGCCGCGCACATTACTGCCCGGACGGCACGCGGTGGCACCGGCCGGACTGTTCCACAGCGGGTGAGGTTTCGGGTGGCGGTGCTGCATCAGGTACAGTAAGCCCACGCGCTCGCCGTAGCGCTCGTATTCTTCTCGAGGCAAGCCAAGCCACGAATCATTCATAGTCAGCGGCAAAAAGATATTTTCCCTCGTATAACGATCGATGGTGTTCCCGGTGATGCGCCGAAGAATTTCGCTCAGCACCAACCAACTGGCGGAACGATGGTAGCCCGCCTGCCAGCCCGGAATCCAATCCTCCTCCAACGGTGTCTCACAAATCCGGCGCAACGTCTCGTCCCAGCCGAGGTTTTCCGGAATTCTGTCCGCGGTGCGGAAACCGCCCGTGTGCGTCAACAAGTGGGCAATGGTAATGGCTTCCTTGCCGCCGGTGGCAAACTCCGGCAGGTGTTGGCATACCGGGTCGTCGAACCGCAATCGGCCCTGCTCGTGCAGTCGGGCGATGGCGACCGCTGTCACCGGTTTGCCGGCGGACAACCACAAGGTCAGCGTGTCCGGTTGCATGGCCACGCCGAGGCGCGACTCGCCAAACGCCGCGTCCACCAACGCTTGGCCGTGCCGGCTCACATACAATTGGGCGCCGCGGTGCAGGCCGTCCGCGATGCCCTGGTCCAGCAGCGCCACCGTCTGCGGCAGGACGTCGCGGGCATCGGTCATGGCTGGGCACTGGAACTTATCGTCACATTCGCCGGGCGGTCGTGAGGCTCGGCGGTGGCGGTCAGCAATTCGATGGCTTTGTCCAGTTGCGGGTCGCGATGGGCCAACCAATCGTTCGGGCTGAGCGGCACCCGCACGTCGGGTTGTTCCCCGTTGTTTTCAATGGTGGTTCCGTCGAGGCGATAGAAGCCGGTGAGCGGCATGCGGGCTTTGGTGCCGTCCACCAAACTCAGGTTGCTGGTCCAGATGACATAGCCTGGCGTCGGCATCCCGACCAATTTGGCCAGGTGCCGGGCCCGGATGGCATACGCAAAAATCTCGCCGTTCGAATAACTGTGTTCGTTCATCAACACGATGACCGGTTTTTCCCAGGCATGATAAGGTGCCGGCTCGATCTCGCTGTCGCGCGGACGCAAGTAACCGTGCGGTTTGCGTTCGAGCCAATCGATGAGGGTGTCGGCGATGTTGCCGCCGGTATTGAACCGCACGTCAATGATGAGCCCTTCCTTGTCCGCAATTTCTTCGTAGGCCTCGCGCTCGAATTGGACCTGTTGTCGGGATTGCATCGCGGAGAGATGAAGATAGCCAATCTTCCCATGGCTTTGTTCGTTCACGTGTTGGCGCTCCTGGTCCACCCAGTCGCTGTAGGTCACCTTTTTCCATTCCTCCGGGTTGAGCACTTTGTATTTGACGGTGCGCGCGCCTTTCTTGGTGGCGTTGGTGTTGACCAAAAACTCGAATTCCCGATCCTGCTTGTCGTTGATGAGCCCGTAAAGTTTTTCGTCCAGCACCACATCGTGTCCGTTGATGGCGAGGACGTATTCGCCCGGGTGTATGGCCGTCTGCGGATACGACGGCGGTGTGCCGGCGGGCACATCCCGGACGCGGAGGCCCGGTCCCGCATAACCGTAATCGAACGTGAACCCGAGACTCGGCGTGACATCGGGTTTGGCGCTGCTGGCGCCGGGCGTTACCTCCGAATGCGATGCGTCCAATTCACCGACCATCATGTGCAGCACGCCGGCAAATTCATCGTCCGTTTCGACGGCATCCAGCATGGGCCGGTATTGCTCGCGGATGGCCGCCCAATTGCGCGCGTGGAAATTGGGATCGTAAAAGCCGCGGTCGTATGCGTTCCAAAACTGCCTGAAACCGGCCTCGTGTTCCGCGAACACGTCCCGCTCGCGTTCTGCCGCAAACGTCACTTTCGAAGTGCTCTTGCTCTCGAGGCTCAGCTTGAACATTTCGCCGTTCTGAATGAAGTAGGCCTGTTTGCCGTCGCCATCGACGCGCAACGCCGCCTTGCCACCGCCGGTGGTCAGCCGCCGCGTTTCGTGGCCATCGTAGCTCACGGACCAAACATCGTTTTGCGACAGAAACACGATCAGACCCCGCGCGGTGACAGTCAGGTCGGCTTGCGGTTCCTGCCCGCTCACCTTCCGGATGCGGCTGGCGATGTCTTTGAAATCGATTGCCACTTTGACCGGCTTGGCCGGCTTCTCGAATTTCAAATCCGTGTCCACAGTGCGCACCGGTTCCGGCTGCAAGGGCAACACATACAAACCGTCTCCTTCCCGGTCGCTCTGGAAGAACAGGTATTTGCCGTCGGGCGACCACGCCGGCTCACTGTGCTGGGCGTAAAGCTGGGTCACATTTTGGGTTTGACCCCCTTCGGCCGGCACGATCCAAATGTTCCACGCGCGACTGGCGCCCCGTTGGGTGAAGGCGATCCATTTCATGTCCGGCGACCACGCGAAACTACCACCACCCACGCCGCGAAACTGCGGTCCCGGCACGTCCGCGATCTTCCGGACGTCCTCGGTCTTCAAGTCCAGGAGAAACAAACCGCCTTTTGGCCCGGCGACCCAAAAGCCCAGTTGCTTGCCATCGGGAGAGACGCGCGGACCGGTGATATTCTCGTTGCGGTTCCAAAGCGGCTTGACCTTCCGCGACTCGAGGTCGAGTTCAAACAGGCGGGTGCTGAATTCCCGATCCGACGTGAAATACAGTTTCTTGCCGTCCGGCGACCAGGAGAAGTCCGAGTCGTCCCCCACGTAATCCGTCAACCGCCGCGCCAGGTCGGCATTGCGGCCGGCAATTCCCTTGGGCTTGTCGATGAGCACCGTCCAAATATCGCCGCGCAGGCCAAAGGCATAGTATTTCCCATCGGGTGACGGTTCCGCTTCGGTCACGCCCCGGTTCAACGTTTCGCGCAGCACCCGGGTTTCTTTCTCGTCGGCGGAAGCATAAATGGTGAGCTTGACCGGCTGCTTGCGATGCTTGCGCATGAACCACAGATCAGCCCCATACTCGAACGCCACGTCGCCGCTCCGGCTGGCCACCGTCGGGCAGCGTACTTCGCTGCCGGTGAACGTGGTCAACGGTTCCCCTTTGCCGTGCAGATCGTAAAGCCACAAGTTGGGCGTGCGGCGGGGATTGTCCTTGAACTTGGGAATCGTGTGATCCAGCGGACTGACCGAAGGCGTCACCTCGCCAGTGGTCACGGCGACAATGTGCTTGCCGTCCGGCAGAAACCGCGGCCATAGATGTTGGGCGCTGTTCGTGGTGAGCGGTTGGTGAACGTGCGATGCGACGTCGAGCAGCCACAATTGCGCCGCCGCCGAACCGTGATAACGGGGGCGCGTCCAGGGAAACCCATAGCGACTATAGACGACGCGTTTGCCGTCCGGCGAATAATTGGGATTGTTCATCGCCGCATAATCCTCGGCCAGCACCTGGCTCTGCAACGAGGCCACGTCCAGCGAATAAATCGCGTAGTTCGGCGTGTCCCGCTTGGTCCCAAACAACAGCCGTTTGCCGTCGGGGCTCCAGCCCTGGGGCGATTCCGGACTGCCGTGCCAGGTCAACTGTTGGGCTTCGCCGCCCTCGGCCGGAAGCGCGTACATGTTCCAGCCACCGTCGCGTTTGCTGGCAAAGGCCAGCCATGTCCCGTCGGGCGAAAACAACGGGTAAGCATCCATCTCGACGTGATGAGTCAAGGGCCGGGCGCGCCCGCCTTTTGAAGCGACCAGCCAGATGTCGCCGCGATACACGAACGCGAGCTGTTTGCCATCGGGACTGAGCGCCGGCATGCGGGCGCCGGTGATCGGCCGGGGCGGTTCATTGGTGAGTTGACCAAAAGCCGGGCCTGAGGCCATGAGAAAACCAGCAACTGTCAGGGACAGTTTTGCAGCAAGATGTGTCATCGTAAAATAATTGTGCATTTCAGTTGTAACGGCAAATCCGCGGAAAGGGAAGCCGGGAATTCCCATCGCTCAAACATCTTGGCTGGGGAGCATGACCGCCCCAGGCGTCGCCGGACACGCCCCGCGTCCGGCGGCGATTGCGTGGCGGTCGCCCCTGCAAAGTCGCGCCACTTGCGCTACACTTCGGCGTTTTCCGCGAGGCGCGAAAAACAGCGTCCGAGGCGGGTGCGCTCGTGCGCCTGCGAAGGTGTACACACCGTGGGGTTAAAGTCCCCGCCAAGCGGAACATGCACTCGCCTGAAAACCGAAGGCTACTGCGTCGTGGCAACACGGGGTGGGAAGCTGCCGGAGGTGAACAACCCGACCGTAACAACGTGACCAACCCAACAGGAATCCGATTCGGCCAGACCGACTGGCGAGCGTGCGAGCGCTGTTGCGAAGCCCAGGCCAAGACCTTGATGGGAAGTACTCCTTCTGTTGCCGCAAGGCCACAGGGTCCGCTGGCCGAAGACCGCTTCAAGGAGGCCCTTCAACGAGTGGATCTATATTACGCCAACGCCTACTTGTGGGCGATTTGGCTTACCCCTCCGGCCGACGCCCATGCATTGACCAACCGCCCTCCGTTGATCCAACCTGGCAGTGGCCGGGATGGCTTTGACTCACTGGATGGGTATCGGTTGCGGAACACCGCCGGTTTTCCCTGTGGCAGGTTGATTCCCAATGCCGGGAGCCGGGATTTCTTCGGCAACGCGCTGCCGGTGAATGAGCCGCCGACGTAAGGAGGCGGATTCGCCAACGGCAACAAGCCAAACGGTCCACCTTCTCACGTCGGTGGCTACAGGTCTGAGGACTTTTACAACACGCTCGGAGGGAACCGCTGCGAGACGGAGACTGGAAATCATGATTGAGCCGGAGGGGGAGGTTCACGTAGCTTTTCGGCGTGCGTGTTGTTGCTCAGCTCATTTTGGTGTTGGCTATCTGGTTCGGTGCGAGCCCGGTTGCGGTTGCGGCTTCCGGGCGCATCATCAAGGTCTTGCCGCAATTTCTCGACTTGAAGGGAAGGCACACGCTTTCTCCCAGTCTGTACGACCGGGATGCTTACCAAGCCCACCTGCGTACGCATCCGGAAGAACGTTCCGGGCTGCGGATTGCCGTGCAGTGGAAATCGACCGTGCCCGGGCAATACAAACTGCGCCTCGAATTGCGGGGACGCCACGAAAAGGACTCCACCACCGTCATTCGAGAAAGCAGTGAACGTAAACGTGGGCTGTTCAGCAATTGGACTTACCTGCTGCTGGAGGGGGGAGAGAGTACAAGGCCTTTGGCGACTTGACCGCTTGGCGCGCGACGCTATGGAACGGCACCACCCTGGTCTCCGAGCAGAAGTCATTTTTGTGGTAGAGCGGCACGCGGTGGGATATTCGCCGAACGCCTCAAATCAGGAATACTGACACAAGTAGCTCGGAGATTTTTGACTCGGCCACTTGAACGCCAAGCCCGGGTCCAGCCGGCACGGACAATTCCCCATTCACAACCTCGAACGGCTGCTCCAGCAACGAGCCCTCGAGGAACTGCGGGCCATTGAGTGCGGCTGGATATTCGAGACCGTAAGCGCCGTAAAGCGCCAGCGAAGCCGCGAGTGAGACGTCCGGATCAGTCAAACCGCTGCCCAGAAACATCAAGCCCCGGTCCAACACTATTTCGACCTGCCGCCGAGCTTCGGTGAGTCCACCACAACGCGCCGGTTTCATGGCTACACCGTCGAGCAAGCCCAGTTGAATGAACTCCTCCAATTCCACGTGCGACACGATCCCTTCATCCATTATGATGGGCAAGGCGCCTTGTTGTTTGAGCTGACGATAACCGCTCAGCCGATTGGCCGGCAACGGTTGCTCCAGCACTGGCACGCCCAAATCGGCCAACCGCGGCGCAACGGCCAACGCGGTGCTTTCGTCGTAACCGCCATTGGCATCGGCCCACAGAAAACCATCGGGAACCAGCCGCTTCACAATCCGGCACAGCTCACAATCGAAGGCCGGGTCCGGCGCCACCTTCACGTTGAAATGCCGGTAGCCTCGTGCGCGGCCTTGGGCCACCAAATCCTCGACTTCGTCCAGCGTGCGGGGATTGAGCGTCCAACTCAAGGGAAGGCTCGCGCGGCCTTGGCCTTGTCGCCCCCAACGTTCTGGTGCGGTTTGGCCGAGCAGTTTGCCCGTCAAATCAAACAGCGCCAGATCAAGACCGGCTTTGCAAATCGGCTGGCCAGTTGAGAAGGAAGGCGCCACGAACAAGCCCATCGCCGCGTGAATGGCGTCTAGGTCGAAGGGATCGCGGCCAATCAACTGAGGAGCCAGATAACGTTGGATGGTCGATTGCACTGTCTCCAATGTTTCGTAACTCCAGCGCGGTGTGGGCACGCTCTGGCCCCACCCGACCGCGCCGTTGTCGGCTGTGATTTTGACCAGTACCGCTTGGCGGCCCAAGGGTTGACCGCCCGGTCCTTCGAAAAACTTGAAACGTCCAACCGTTGGATATCGCAGCGGAAACGTTTCGACTTGGGCAATGATGGTGTTCACAGGGATAAAATGCGGATTGAAATTGGCGGCATTTGGCAGAGTTTTTAGAATCCACTCCGATTTATTCGGTGCGACGGTACTGGCCATGAGACTTCCGCCAATGGCTTCATTTGATCGGCTCGCGGCAGCCCTGCGGCTGGAATATTTCGCACAACGGCGATCTGGAAGTTGGCGCCGGCGCCGATGTCCAAGTCCAGTTCTTGCGTTAGCCACTCATCGGTCCACGTCTGGCCTGGTGGCTTCGTGATCTCGAACCGGGCCAGTTCAGCGGCGGGCAAGGACATAGCGTTCCCCACCGCCGCCAAGGCGACCAGGCAAACCCAACGGACTGTGGAGCACGGATTCATGCGCGGCAGTGTAAAATAGGATTCCTGACCCGCAAATTCAAAATGACTACTATTGCGTCGGCGTCGCCAACCTTGATTGTTGGTGATGTTCGTACCCGCACAGCGTTTGGAGCGCAGAGCTTGCTTCCACTTTCGGTTGTCGCAGAACCTTTGAAGAAGATGGCGCACGCAAGCATTTGCCAGTCACTCTTCGGTCAAAAGCGCCGGCAAGCCGGGCGCATCTCCAAACGCGGACGCGGCGGACGGCGCCGTTATGGCACGGACGGCGCCGTTATGGCACGGACGCTCATCACCCTCCCTCAGCCAATCAAACCGAGCAGCCCGGTGCGATCGAGCTTTCGATCTGATTCGGTCCTCATGACACCGTTCGATCTGCCGGCAGCACGTTGGACCCTGCGGTACGATGTTCGAATTAAGGTTTACTTTTCGGGGCCGACTTGAGTAAGCTTTGGCCATGTCTGAGTTCATTCAATACGTAAACCATGGCGCGTCCGTGATCACTCCCGGCGTGGTGGACAAGTTGTTGCACCACCTGCCGTTTTGGAAGGCCGAGTTCACGCAAATCAACGCGCCCAAGTATCCGCATCTGGTGGACCAGCTTGAGTTCCTCGCCAATGCCGTCGAAGATTTCGCCGAAGGCGCGTATAAAGATCTTTCCTATGTTGCTTTTGCGGGTGCCGTTTTCGCGCTGACCTATGCCCACAAGAAGTTTGACATCATTCCCGACATCCTGCCGGACATGGGCCGGGCCGATGATTCCAGCGTGGTGCGGGCCGTGTTGATTCAACACGAGAAGACTTTCGCGAAGTACGCCGAAACCCAAGGCTTGAATTGGAGCAAAATCACCAGCGATCCGTAACGACCTGCTTCAACAAATGGCCACCGACTGAAGGAGGCTCATTTCTAGTGTAAGAATTGGGCCAACGGCCCCCAGCTTCGAGCCGGTCGGAGTCGAGCCGGAGTTGCCCGTGCCCTGTTTGAGGGTAGGGCGAGACTCCGTCGAGCCCTGACTTCTCCGCCGTGCATTCGAATCTCCCAAACCCGACCAAAGGAAGATCCATGACGTTCGATTCATCGAAGGCTTCCCAGCGGTTCCGGTTATGGGAAATTGGCAACGATGCGGAGAAATTGGGGCTCGACGGAGTCTCGCCCTACCAAGTGGTGGTCCGCGCCGGATTCGGCGACGGCAACGCCCACCGCGCACCCGTTGGAACGGCATCCCTAAAAAAGAACGGGCGCCACCACAGCACCCGTTCAACCCAAACAACCAAACAGAATCCCCTTTTCCTCCCGCCGACAGGCCCCGTTCAATTGCGGCCAGCGTGCTTTCGCGACGCGCCGGCCATCATTTCCACGCCCGTCAGTTGAGAATGAGACGTAAGCCGGCGGCGATTATTCAAACAAAGGTTTGCCGATAAGAGTGCTCCGGAGGGCTTCTGAATATTCCGGTTTGGAGTCCGGCCTTGAGCTGGCCTGGCGCCCAAACTTTTCGAAAGCGGCCCTCCGAGCCTGACGTGTTTCCAGTCGGGCGATTTTGCAGAAGGGCTTCGCCAATCCGCTGTCGTCAAGCCTCTGGATTCTTCCTGTTTGCTATCCGTCGGCAGACCGTTATTTTTTCTGCGTGCAGAATGAGTATTCCATCGCCGCGCACTGGCAGGGCGACTTTGATGAGGCGAAACTTCAGGTTTGGGCGGAAACGGTGCGAGCGCAATTTCCGGCGCCACAAGTTACGCTGGGCTTGGTGTTTATGACGCCGCGATTATTTCCTTATGCGGCGCAGGTGTTGGAATTGCTGCGGGTGCATGCGCGGATTCCCCTGTTGGCCGGTTGTTCGAGCACCAGCCTGGTTGCCAACGACCAGGAACTCGAGGACACCGCGGGCTTGGTACTGGGTTTGTATGCCTTGCCGAACGCGACGTTGAGTTCGTTCTATTTCAACCAGAGCCAGGTTGAAGTCGCCGCGGGCTCCGATTATTGGCCGACCCAAACCGGTCTGTCGGCCGACGCGGTCAATGGCTGGCTGGTGTTCGCCGATCCGTTTCGCATGGAATGTGAAAGCTGGCTGCGAAGCTGGAACGAGGCTTATGGCACCTTGCCGGTGATTGGCGGCCTGGCCAGCGGCAAACCGCACGAGCAACAGACCCAGGTCTATCTCAACGGTCACGTTTACGAAGAAGGCGGCGTGGCGATTGCCTGCCACGGCGACCTCGAACTGGCCAGTGTCATTTCCCAAGGCTGCACTCCCATTGGCGAGACGTGGACCATCACCCGGGCGGAACGGAATTTCATCCACGAAATCGCCAACCGTCCGGCTTACCAAGTGTTGGTCGAAACTTACAATACGCTGTCGGCCAAAGAGCAACAGACCGCCCGCGGCAACTTGTTTTTGGGATTGGTGACCGACGAATACCGCGAGGAATTTCGTCGGGGCGATTTTCTGATTCGCAACCTGATTGGCGCCGATCCCACCAGCGGCACCTTGGCGGTGGGCGCCTTTCCGCGCATCGGCCAAACCGTCCAGTTCCAACGCCGGGATGCCGCCGCCAGCGCGGCGGACATGGCCGCGCTCCTGGAGCGGGCGCAGCAGCAACTGGCCGGGCGCACGATTTACGGCGGCTGCCTCTGCTGCTGCAACGGCCGCGGACAACGGCTCTTCGGCGCGCCGAATCATGACGCCGCCGAGATCCAAAAACACCTCGGGCCGATTGGGTTGGCCGGCTTCTTTTGCAACGGTGAAATTGGTCCGGTCGGCGCTAAGAATTTTCTGCACGGCTACACGGCCTCGTTGGGGTTGTTCGTGAAGAAATAGGGGTGGTGCCTGCCTGAATACTGTAGCAGCAGACGTAAGTCTGCTCTGACTTTTTCGAAGGGTAGCAAGTGAGCGGACTCACGTCCGCTGCTACGAGTCAAGGATTGTCGATGTGGTGCTGGACAGATAGCTCACCCTCAGCGCCGCTCCCGCGCCAATCGTTCCAGGCAATCCTCCGCGCCCGCGCGCAACTTTTCCCGCTCCTCGCGGTCGAGGCCGCGCGGATCAAAGCGATACCGGTAATGGAGCCGCAAAAGTCCGGGCAATGGTTCGCGAATGGTAGCGACGCGCGCGTCGGTCTGCACACGCGTCAACCATCCGAGCAACGGCTCGTTCGGCGGGCGGACCAGCCCCCGTTTGGCCAGTTGCTGTTCGACCCGATAGAACTCCGAGTTCGCCCCCGTCAACGCGGCCCACGCCGCCGCGTCACGTCGCGATTGGCGGAAGCGTTTCCATTCCTTGCGAAACACCATCCGCACCAGCAACAGCAACAACATCGGGCTCATGATCCAGAGCAGGTACTTGCGCCACGCGGTTTGGCCCCAACGCCATTTGGAGAACTCGAACCAAATCCGCGACCAGGCGTCGCCCAGTGATTCCAACCACGAAGCGCGGCCGGATTCGACGGCCAGCCAGGATGGCGGCGTCACGTCGAAGTCACGCCACGCGCCGTTGATCCAGGCCAGGCACCAGGCGTGTCCATGGCGTTCGCGCACGATGTATTGGTCGCCTTTGTGCTCGTCCACCGCGTAACCCACCGCATAGCGGGCAGGTATGCCTTCCTTGCGCAACAACAGCGTGGCGGCGGTCGCGAAATACTCGCAGTGCCCTGCCCGATCGTGCAGCAGGAAATTGCCAAGCACGGTCAAGTTGGTCCGGCTGTGTTGTGATCCCGGCAGCCAGGTGCGGTATTGGAAATTGGCGAGGAACCATGCGGAGAGCTTGTGCAGCGTTTGCTGCGGCGTCAATCCATCGAGATGCACTTGGTTCGTTACTTCCGTTAAGGCCAGTTCTTCGTTTAGCGGGATGTCCAGATCGCGCTTGTCCCAGGGCGCGTCGATGGTCGAGTCACGCGCATACCAGGCATCGTAGATAACCAACCCCGGTCCTTCATCCACGCGCACCACGCCCAGATCGTTCGTGCTCATCAGGAAGACAGGAAGGTTTTCGAGCCGGACAATCCCCTGCGGCACCGCCAACAAGCCCCGGCGCGCATCTTCGCCATGACCCCGCAGATATTGAGCAATGGTCACCGGCCCGCGGGGCGCGTCGTTCGTCTGGAATTCCCAGGTCGTATGATTGGTTTCAGCCTGGATGTAACCGAAATCCGATCCCTTGCCGGCGCCGACCCAATCCGGAAACTTGAAGAATCGGTAACTGGCCTCGCGGAGCAACGGCGGCGGCGCCTGACCATGGGGCACATTCACCCGCAGCATGATGCGCCCGGACAGCTTGAGCCGGCCGACCTCCCCCATGGCCGTGCGACTTTCCTTGGGATCCGCGCCGCGTCCCATGAATTGGGAGAGCCACCGTGCGCTGTACATGTTTCCCCATTGGTTCAGCACGATCAGCCCGATTTGCACCAGGAAGCCCAGCACCACGGCCAGCGTGATCAGTCCCGTCCAAACGGAAAGGCCAAAGCGCCGCGGACGCTGGCTCCAGAGCGCCCACCCGAGCAATCCGCTGAAGCCGAGGTAAAATCCATAACTGGGTTGCGTGGTGATGCTCGCGCCAAAAATGCAGACCGCGAAATAAACATAGCCGGTGTTCAACCCGCGGGGACCGGCCGCCGCCATGGTGTCGGCGGAACCCTTCCTGCGGCGCAGGAACCAGGAAAACACGCGCCACGGAATGCGTTCGGAAGTGCTGAAGGCCTGGGCGGCCACCAAGAGAAAGAACACCATGGGCAACCAGCGAAACAACACGAGTGCCGCCAGCGCCGCTTGCTCCATGGCTTTGCGCTCGCTTGCGGGAGACGCATTCTGAAAGAAGCCCATGACCGCTCCCGGGACCTTCGTTCGAGGTGAACGCATACAGCGCTGCCATCACAAACAGCAGCGAGCAAAAATCCCATATCCGCCGAAAATCCTTTTCGGAAAGCTCCCAGCGCACCGAGACGAAGCGGGCGCCTTCAATCAGCGCCGCCAGCAAGATTCCGACGAGCAGGAAATCGCTTTGCCACCCCCAAAAGAGCAGCGCGGTTCCCAACAGCAAGGGCGGGGTCTTGAGGGTTTGCGGATTCATTCCAACCTCGCCAATCCTTCCTCGATTTTGCCGACTTCCAAAACCTGGAACTGGCCCGGTTCGTCATCCAACGGGCCGGTGACCAAGGTCTTGCCTTCGTTTGGTCCGGTGATCACCAGCACCAAGACCGGCACCCCGGCCTGGCGCAGCTTTTGGACCAGTTGCTGCCGTGGCTCATCCCAGTCGAGCAACACGCAGATACAGCCGCTCACCAGGCTGACGTGGCCCAGCACCAGCCCTTCAAGGGCGGCCAATCGCGGTTCGCGACATGGCTCAACGGCGGCCAGGATTTCCAGCATCTGTTCCCGGTGTGCCAGACCGCGTCCGCTCGTAAAACAATACGCTTCCGGCCCCACAAACAACAAGTCGAGCAGCGATTCCTGCGTCTGGATGGTGCAGGCAAACGAGGCGGCCACCGAAACCGCTTCTTCAAACACGGCGCTGTGCGGATGATCGGTGAAGGTGTCGAGAATGAGCGCGTGGCGCACATAGAATTCGTCCTGGAACTCTTTCACAATCGGTTTGCCCGTCTTCGCCCAACTGCGCCAGTGGATGTGCCGTAGCGGATCGCCGTTCCGGTAATCGCGCAAGGAAACAAACTCCTCCGATTGCCCGACCGACGACGCCAGGGCCACGCCGCCCTGCTGGTATTTCATCGAACCCGGCAGGGCCACCGGCGGCAGGGGATAACGCTTGGGCAGAATCAACAGCGACTGTGGCAGTGGCAGGCGAACGAAGGCTTTCATCAAACCCAACGGGTCAGGCCGGCCCACCGTCAATCCGGTAAACCGCAAACAGCCCCGTCGCAGCGGTGTCAGTTCCAAACGCACTTCCGCCTCCTGCCCAGGTGCGAGCGCGGGCAACCGCCTTTCCTGGATGCGGGCAAACTCAAAACTGCGGCGCGCCAATCGCCGCGCCACACTGAACGAGCGCACCCGTTTTTCCTCGGCTTTCTGGAGCTCGACATACTCCGCAAATTGCGGCCGTGGATCCGCCATGTTTTCGAGCAGCATCAAATCAGATTGGGGCTGCCCGGTGTCATTGCGCAGCACCACCCGATAACCCAGCGGCGTGCCAACCGTACCGAAGCGCGGCAACAGGCGCCAGCCGGTGAACTTTCCCCGAAACTTCCAGGTGCCGACAAACGCCACGGCCAGCAGACAGACGAGCAACGCCAGAATTTGGTACGACAAACTGGCGCCGATGTTCAGGCTCAGCGTAGCGCTGACGGTCACGCCGCCCAACATGGCCAACCCCGCCCGGGTGTAGCGCCGGCGGATCCGGTAACGCAGCGAACTACTTAACCGGTAGGTGCGATAGATGATTTTCCGGGCCCACAACATGCGGAGCAATGAGCGCGACCAGCTAAGCCGGCACCTTCAACTTCTTCACCACTTCGGCCACGACGCCTCGCGCGGTGACGCCGGAGAACTTCGCCTGCGGCTCCATGACCAACCGATGGGCAATCACCGGCACCGCCAGTTCCTGGACATGTTCGGGCGTCACGAACTCGAGGCCGTCAAACAGCGCCAGCGCCTGGGCCGCTTTCGACAAGGCCAGCGACGCCCGCGGACTGGCCCCTAATTGCACCCCGGCCGCCGAGCGGGTGGCGCTCACCAGATCGACGATGTAGCGCTTCAATTCGTCGCTGATGCGGATGTCACGCACGGCCTCTTTGAGCGTCAGTAATTCTTTCAATGTGCTGCACGGGGCGAGTTGTTCGAGCGGATGTTTCTTTGCCTGCGCGGTCAGAATGGCGACTTCTTCCTCCGCCTTCACGTAGCCCAACGACAGCTCCATGGCGAACCGGTCCAATTGCGCTTCCGGCAACGGGTACGTGCCGCGGAACTCGACCGGGTTCTGGGTGGCGATCACAAAGAACAGGTCCAGCAGCGGGCGGTTCTCCCCGTCCACGCTCACCTGCTGTTCGCCCATCGCTTCCAGCAAAGCAGATTGGGCGCGCGGCGAGGCACGATTGATTTCGTCGGCCAGCAGGATATTGGTGAACACGGGGCCTTCGTGGAACCGGAAGGTTTGGTGCTTTTGGTCGAACACCGACACCCCCAAAATGTCCGACGGCAGCAGGTCAGGGGTGAATTGGACCCGCTTGAACCGGGCATCAATTGACCGGGCCAACGCCTTGGCGAGGGTGGTTTTGCCGGTGCCGGGATAATCCTCGAGCAACACATGCCCGCCCGTAGCCAGCGCTGCCATGAGCCAGCGAATGGTGGCCGATTGTCCCTGCATCACCTTCTCGATGTTGGCGGTGATCGCCTGGTAAGTTTCCCCTGCTTCCACGGCGGGGCTGACGGCTTGAATGGATAGTGTCATTATAACGAATTAAAACAGTGGTGACGTATTTGTTGCCAGCGAATTTTCCGGCTGGCTCCGAACGGGCTGGTGATTGGCTCAATTGGCATGGGCGAACAAAGACACGCGCTGAATCTATCATCGGCACGCTGGGCTGGCGAATTCCGTTTTCGCGCGGCCGTTGCTAAATATTGGACCGGCGCCAACGCCTCTGCTCACGCGTCCATTTCAGCGCGCGAGCAACGCATTGTCTTCGGGTAGTGCGCGGGAGGCATTGAGCGCCGTCCTCCTTGCAGCGGGCTTTGTTCAAGGGGTGCCGGAGGCCGCGACTGCAGATTGGGACGAAGCAACTTTGAGCTTGATCCGAAGCATTTCGCTGGGTCGCCACAGGCGCATGCGCGGTCCCCAGGTGCCGGTGCCGCGACAGACAATGACCGGCATGCCGTCAACTTCATATCGGCCCGCCAGCAGTGGGTATTGCCTTTGCACCAAGTAATTGAACGGCCAGAGTTGTCCGTTGTGCGTGTGTCCGGACAGCATCAATCCGGCACCGTGGGCAGCCGCTGTTTCCGCTTGCCAGGGCGAGTGCGACAGCAAAATAGTTGCACCACGTGGCCGGTACGCCAGAGCCTGTTCGACCGGACGGCTTGCCGGCTTGACGGGCGGCCGAGCTGTGAGATCGTCCACACCCGCCAGGAGCAGGCCGGGAACCACTTCCGCCCATCGATCCCGCAGCACCCGATAACCGGCGGCTTCGAACAAGGCCACCGATCGGTCGATCCCCGCGTAAAACTCGTGGTTCCCGGTTACCGCCCATACACCCAGCGGCGCCCGCAGTTGCTTGAGGACCGGCAGCATGGTGTCCACCTGTCCCACGTTTCCATCCACCAAATCGCCGACGATTACCACGAGGTCCGGCTGCATTGCCTGGACCCGGCGAATCTGGCGCGCCATCCAACGCGGGCCGATGAGCGTGCCCAGGTGCAGATCCGTGAGCGCAACAAGCGTGAGGCCATCGCGTTCAGGTGGCAGTCCTTGGAGATGTACGGTGTAATCTCGCACTACCGGAGCACGCAGCCCTTGGATCACGCCCACGAGGGAAAGCAATCCGCCGATAACCGCCGCCCAACCTCGGATGGTTGGTGCCTGCTCCGGCCAAAGCCAACCGCCCAAGGTAATAAGGTCCGCCGCCAGGAAGACCGCGAACAGCAAAAACAAGATTCCGATCCAAGTGGCGGCGACAAATTCCAAGGGTTGCCCCAGCATTTCCAGGCGATGAGAATTCAAAATGCGCGCCAGCAGATAACTCACCCACAAGACCGCCGCGGCCATCATCAACACGCGACGCGAAACGTGCGCGGCTACGAACGGGACATTGGCCAGCCGCCAAAACACGTAAGTGTGCATCAGCGCCCAGATGCTCAAGACCACCGTGAGAAAAACGACGAACCGTCCGTTGCTGCTCATGCGCTGGTTTTCCTGGCGGGTGAATTCATGGTTGGGAAGTCACTTCCTTTTCGGCGGTGATTCACATTCCGGCAAACTGGCGCGCACAATTCATGGCCAGACGCTACGCTGCGACGACCATCGTGTCATCCGCAAACCCGCGCCTGCCGGCAACGTTGGACATCCTTTTGGCTGTCCGGGCAAGGTGCGTCGAAGGCTCGTCTCAGGGTTCCATTTCCAGATCACGAATGAAGTCTGAGCATCGTCGTGCCGCGCACGAAGTCGCCGTGTTCTCGGCTTGGCATCCTTGGGTGCTCGGCTACATTTCCCTTGTGCAAGACCATGTCAGAACCAGCGCAAGGCCGGCGACTGCCTGGCAGGCCGCTGAGGCCGCCGGCTTCGATATGTCCGTGGTCGAGATGAACCTGCGGCGAACGCCCTGGGAACGCATCCGGAACCATAACCGGGCGCTGGCGCTGGCGGACGAGTTGCGGCAAGCCATGCGACAACAACGATATGCCGGCTCTTGAGTCGCTGCTGCAGCGCCTGGTTCAGCGTCAGGTGGAATTTGTCATCGTCGGTGGATTTGCCGCGGTCGCGCACGGCGTCTCGTTGGTGACTCAAGATGTGGACATTTGCTGTCCGTTCACGCTGTCCAACCTCCAGCGCTTGCAGGTTGCACTGGCAGACCTGCATCCGGTTCGCCGTCTGTCCCCGGCCCAACTACCGCTCCAAATCGCACCGGAAAACGTCAGACGTCTGGAAAACCTCTATTTAATGACAGATTGGGGCCAGCTTGACTGCCTGAGCCAAGTGAAGGGAGTGGGCGCATTCGAAGCTGTAAAAGCGGCGAGCATCTCCATCCGACTTCCGTACGGCTCCTGCCTGGTGCTGGGGATTGATGCGCTGATTGAAGCCAAAATGGCTATCGGTGAATCTCGGGACAAACTCGCAGTGATTCAACTGAAGGCGATTCGGGAGCGAATCCGGTCCGAGAGTCGGCAAAACGAATAGTCAACTTGGTCAATCAAATGGCTCAAGGACTTGACGAATTCTGTTCAGATCCCGAATTTAAGCGACCATGACCACCGTGAATTCTCCGTGGCCGCAGCAAACCGTGGCCGGCATTGCCGGATACGATTCAAGCACCCGGTCATCTTCCAACCTGAACCCCCCAATTCACTCCTGACCCAGAACCTCGCATGAAAGGAATCCCCGTTTTACACGTGGAAGGCGATTGCATCGCCCGCGCCTGGGAACGCTCGCTCATCGAGCTGCACCAAAACGGCTGCAACGTAAAAACCGAGTATGACAAAGCGGACGATCCGCCCAGCAAAGACGCCACCATGATCATCACGATCACCGATCCGCTGAGCGAGCCGATGATCCACAAGGATTTCCCCGGCGGCCCAATCGAATTGCAGGAATACGTCATGGAGGTCTGCGAGGGGATCAAGGACCATCTGGTGCGCAATCCCGACGACCCAAAGGACACCCGCTGGGAATACACGTATCATCAGCGGCTGTTTGCCTACGGGGTGCCGACGCTCAAGCCCTACGATCAGATCGAAATGCTTTGCCAAAAACTGGCCAAGACCCCGCACACCCGCCGCGCGCAGGCCATCACCTGGAAGGTCTGGGAGGACAATGAGTGTTACGACCCGGCCTGCATGCAGAGCGTCTGGTGTCGCATTCTCGAGGAGGCGGGCGAAGCGGTGTTGAGCATGAACGTGCGCTTCCGTTCAAACGACGCCTACAAGGCCGCCTTCATGAACATCTTTGCCCTCGTGCAATTGCAGCGGCGATTGGCGGCTCGCGTTGCCGAGTTATCCGGGCGTCCGGTGCAAGTGGGCCGGTATTGTCACGTGGTGGACAGCTATCATATTTATGGTTCGTATTTCCGGGAGTTTGAAGGCCGTTTCCTGGGCAGTTTGGAAAAACGTAATTTTGAACAACGCACCCTGCGCTACGAAGATGTGCGCGACATGATGGAAGAAGCCCGGCCGGAACTGTTGGAGAAAGCCAAAAACATGGGGCAGGCTTGACGAGCCGCCGCTTCGCTGGAGTGCATGGCGAAGCCTCGCCGCCGCGTCAGGCAATGGTTGGTTGAGCTGAACGGCGGGATCGCCGGCGTTCAGAAGCCGCCACTCGGAATGCCGACTTCAATCGAAACAACGACGCGAATCCAAAAAACACGTCGATCACCAACGCGATGATGGGAGCCATCACCATCACGAACCGTTCGGAGCCGGAGCGGCGGGCATTGATCGCGTCCAGGGCCACCAGCGTCAGGAACACGGCATAGATCACCCAGGGCAGCACCAGGATTCGCACAATCGTCGCGCCCACCGCGCGGTTCACGTTCCGTCCGCGTAGCGCCTGCCACATCCCCACCCAACTCAGCGCCACCAGATCGGCCACGAACACTGCCATGAGCGAGCCCATAAGGGTAACCCAATCGTCGTCGCGGCTCTTGCTCATAAGGAACAAGCAATCCACGAACAAAACCAGCAACACTGGCCCCCCGAATTGTTTCATCAACGCGCGCATTTGACCGTGGAGAATCTCCTTCACGCGAATGGGCGTCACCAACAGCAGTTCGAGCGCCCCGCTGCGACGGTCGTCGGCCAATTGGCGGCAAGCCTCAAACGTCACCCAGAATTTCAAAATGGTGTGCGCGAGGTACGCCGTTATGAAATAGGGAGCCTGTTCCAGCCAATCCCGCGGATTGAATATTATCCCCAGCGCCCAAATCAATCCGCCGATTCCCAGGACCAGCCACACCAGCAGGGATTTGGCCCGGCTCCGGCCGGTTAGCCAGTAAAAGGCGTTGCGGCTCAGCAACCGTTCGCGCACGGCGCGGCGGGCAGCAGCGGATCCATGGAGGAACTGCCGCCACAAGCTGGTTGATTGGTTGCGGGCGGGGCGAACGTCTTTCTCATGCCAGGTGCGCGGCACGATCAACGTGCTGACGACGAGCAGCAGCCAACTCAAGAGGTTCACCACGATGACCGAGACATAAAAGAAATTCCATTGCGCCCCGCCCCGAAAGTTGCTCTCAAACGCCATGACGCAGGCATAACCGGGCGAGGGAATAAGGAAGCCGAGAATCAGTTCGCGGTCGCGGGTCCAATTTTCAAGGATGGCCGCCAACAGGGGGAGCCCCGCCGCAAAGAACAACAACAACAGCACGGCCAGCACGATGGCTTTGCGTTCGTCGCGGCTGATGGCCGAACAAAACAGCCCCAGCGCCATGGAAAAAAACAGGTTGTTCAGGCAGACCAGCACGACCCGCCAAAATTCCGTCCCGCTCACGCCGCCGGCCATCAGGGGGATGGCCATCACTGGGAAGATTGCCAGCATGCCATAGAACGTGTTCAGCGATTTGGCGGCCAGTTTGCCGAACACAATGTCGTAGCCTTTGAGATCGGTGAGGAACAACAGGCCCAGGGTGCCTTCACGTTTTTCTTCGCTCAATGAGTCCGCCGTCGAAAGCACGCCGGCGAATCCGGAATAGAAAAACGACACCACTGCCAGGCCATAAAACAAGGCCATGCCGAGGATCTGCGGCGAGCGCATCCCGGGAAACAACATGATCCAGCCACCAATGATCAGGCCCACCAGGGCCACGCCCAGGCGGTTCCAGTACGTCGCGCGGCGGCGAGCCGCTACGCGCAACTCACGCTCCACAATCGGCAGAAAGGTCATGCGGCCGAAAGTCAAAAGGCAAACCCGCCGCGTGGAAAGCCTAAACCGGGGGTTGAATCGGGAGCGCGCCCGCCCCGGGCGCAGTCCACGGCGCCTCGCCGTGGACTTGCAAACAAACGCTGGTTGCCTGTTCGAGAGTGCGTCGGTTCAAGTTGCCATCCGAACCGCCGCCAGGTCTTGGAGTGCGGCAGTCCTCTGCCGCTTTCGAATGCTTGGCAGCCCACCGAAAGCCCCGGAGGACTTTGGCCCTGACAAACAGCTTCTGATACGCAACCGCGCGGACCCGGACAGCGCCGCCGCCTGGCCATTTGGCGGAAGCGACGAAACCATTCGATCCGTGGATAGCTCCGCGCTCCGTATTGAAGCGTGGTGCCGTCCAGGAACCTCACCGGCCTCACTGGATTGAGACGCGTTGAGACCAAGCGAAAGCGGGAGCAAGCTCCACGCACTCCAAACGCTGGCGCGACGGAGGGCAAGACCGGTTGGAACGTTGCGCCAGCGTTTGGAGTGCGCCCGGCTCGACGGCGCTTTTGGGTGGCTTGTGGCTTGCCCGCATCTTCCTTGCCGAGGCCAGCGGGATTGCCGCCAGGCGCAACGCTGATTCTAAACTGCGGTATCACGGACTTGCCCCCCGCTGAGCATTGGCAGTTCAAGGCCGCCAGTTGCCGAGGACCGTCCCCTCGTCCAGCGCTGAAATGACAAGTTCACGAATTGCTGCGGGCAGGTGCTTCCGCTGCCAGCGGTGCTCACATTCGCCAGCCGCTTGTGCCTCGTGCGCTGGGGCGGCGAGTTTGACGGCTCTGACTGCATAGTACACCGGCCCCAGTGAGTGATCCGCCATGTGCGCCGTGGAGACGGCTTGACCGGCCGCCCGCGCCGCCGTCCGTGCCACCTCGTCCGAGGTCTCCCGCGCGGCCGCATGCGCCTGGAACGCTGCTTCGCGCGCCTGCCCCACCGTGATCTCGCCGCGAGCCCAGGCGTGCGCAGCCTCGATCGCGAGACGCGGTCGTTCGTCGTCTGGATGCGTCCGGGTGAACAACGGCAAGACGTGCTCCGCACAGTCCGCCGCCCAACTCGCGAGCAGTCGATGACAATCCTGGTCGAGCGAACCGCCGCGATGTAGGGCCACGAAACGTCGATCCCGAGCCATCGCTACTCCGTCCTCCGCCTAACGCGTGGGTTGCTCCACTGAAGTTCACCGGGGCGGAGAGGGGGCATCGGCTGGTATTGCCATGAGGTTTACTTTGATGGGGCGATTTCGACGTGGACCTGCACGCAAACATACCCGTGCCAGAGATCAAAGCGCTCGCCCCATCCATCCCAGACGAAATACCCCACCCGAATCACTTCCCCGTCCTTCAGTGGCTCGACTTTTGATTTCGAAGATAGCCGAGCCAACAGCATCGTGGCTTCGCCGGGACGAAGGGTAACCGGCTCGTGCGGGTAGAGTGACGGAATCATCAGCCGCCCATTCAGCTTCTGGCGTCCGGTAAAATCAAAACCGATGGTAAGCCCCTTGGCATCCCGGCTCATTGACGGGCCAAGCTCCTTCGTCAACACGGTCAGATCCTGGGACCCTTCATTGATCAAGATGGCGTGGATAACCAACAGTTTTCCCTCTTTGCCATCCACTAATCGCGCGCGCGCTTCCATGCGCAGCCCGTCAATCGTTGCTCCGGGTCGGATTGCCGTGGTCCCGCTGGTTTCCGCGAGAGCTGCGTTGGTGAAAACGACGACGGCGGCAAGCAAAAGGCCCGCAAAGTGAACGATGGATGTTTTTAATTGTGGGGTCTTCATTTGGTTCTGAGATCTCAATTTTGTGTTTATGGTTTTATCGGCAGCACGACGAAGGTCAGACACTGGCTCAGAAGCCGCGCTGGCGCTCCTCAACTAAGGGTGCAGGATTCATGCAACCGGATCGAACGGCAACGGCAAAAGCCAGTTGTCTGCGCCGACGGGTCGGCAGGTTGTGTTTCAACAGACGTTACACGAAACATCGCCGACCCCAGGATGGTTGCCATCGCGGCAATCGCCAAGGCAGCAACCCTCAGCCAATACAGTCAAGCATGCCTCTGACTTGGATTTGACGCAATCCTCGGGAAACGCCTTGACAGACCAATCGGTGATCGCTAGCTGACCTTTCATGAACTCAAGAGCCTTAAATGATTTGGAATTTGTTCAGGTCAAAGCGGTGGCCTTGGCCGTAGAGGATGCGGACCGGGCAAAGCATTTTTATGGCGAAACGCTCGGCCTTCCACCCGATAACATTCGCAAGCTGGCCATGGCCTTTATGATTGGCAATGTCGTCCTGCTTCTTAAACCGCAGGAGGAATGGTATGGGAAACCAACTGAGGAATTGAATGCCCGCATTACCTTGGAGGTGAAGGATGCCTATGCAACCGAAAAGGCGTTACTCGCGCGAGGGGTCACAATTTCCGATCCGGTGACTGTCTACGGCGACAATCCGATAGGCGCCTTCCTCGACAGTGAGGGCAACAAGCTCTGGTTCTGTTCCGATTCAGGGAAAAGCGAAACGGAATAACCCTCGGTGCTGAGTGGACTTGGAATTTGGCATCTCTCCCGTCGAGATGAGGTGAGCGACCGCCGCCGACAGTGACGGTGGAGCGCGACGGGGGCTCTTGAATTTTCGCCCAGCGTAGAGCGGGAGCGCGGGGCGGCGGTTCGTCTCCACTCGCTTGTTGGGCAATTTTTCATCTCCCGGATGCCAAACTCAAGATGGCAATGACTACCGCTGCCGCACCCAGTAGCCAATAAACAAGAACCACCGCGACGAATGTGCGTGGATGCTCCCCATACCTGATCTGTCGCCCGATCCACGGATTGAAAACGCTGAGGGTGACTCTGGAAACTGTGGACGCGACAGCCAACACCAAGAAGGCCAACCCCAGAACCAGTCCGATGACTGCCATTGATGAATCGCCGTGCATGCTCAATCGTGTTCCGCCCAACGAAGCTCACGCACAGCCGCGTAAGCGAGGCCACGGACTGAAATGAACTTCATAAAACCAGCTCTGTAGCAAAATTTGTGGGTGGATTTGAAACAGCGGCTGTGAAAAAGGAAAAAGGTGCGTGGCCGGAGTGAGCGATCTGCTGGCGGGACAAACGAAGCGTGTGGGAGGCTCGACCGGTTGAGGGGAGGCCCGCCGACTGGGTCCCTTTGCGCACGATCTGAGCCGCGCTTGGGATGCGCAAGACCGGCTCCGATCGGCGCCTATCCCAGTCGGCGACCCTCCCCTCAACCTGGCGCTGGTGGTCGAGACCAGCCGCTGAGACTACGGGGCGGACGTGCGTGGCAAAAAAGAATAGCTGATCCCCTTGTGCGCCGATTAGTTTGCAGCTTGCAAACAAAACAAACCATCGACCCGGAGACCAGCTATTCAACTCGAAGTTAAAACCATCCTGAACCGGATACAACGTTTTGCGGGGTTCGTTTACAAGGAGGTCCGGCTCCTGTGCGAGCGCGACAAGCTGCGCGTTGAGATTACCCTGGAGGCGCATCAAGGGCGGTGCGGCCGGTGCTCGAAGTGCCGAGAGCCGGCGCCAGGTTACGACCGACTGCCGGAACGAACCTGGCTCTTTGTGCCGCTGTGGGGCATTAAAACCGAATTCCTCTATGCGCCGCGGCGGGTGGAGTGTCCCACGCATGGGGTCATCGTCGAGCACATGCCGTGGAGCCGGGGCAAGAGACCGATCACCACGGCGATGATGGGATTCTTGGCGCGATGGGCGCGGCACTTGTCCTGGCGACAGACCGCCCTGGCGTTTCAGACCAGTTGGGAAGCGGTCTATCGTTCGGTCGAGTGGTTCGTGGAGTGGGGGTTGGCCCACCGTCAGATTGAAGGGGTCCAATCCCTTGGCGTCGACGAGATCCATTGGGGCCAAGGCAAGCGGGCGGAGCAATTCCTGACCGTCATCTACCAGATCGACCAGCACTGTCGGCGGCTGTTGTGGGTGGGGCGCCGACGCACGCAGGCCACGCTGCGCCGGGGCTTTGAGGCGTTGGGGCCGACGGTGCTCAGCGGCGTGCGCTTTGTCTGCAGTGACATGTGGCGGGCCTACCTGAATGTGATTGGGGCCAAGATCCCGCACGCCTTGCACGTGTTGGACCGTTTCCACATCACGATGCATTTGAATCAAGCCGTCGACCAAGTGCGCCGAGCCGAGAGTGGTCGGCTGCGGGGACGTCCCGCGGCCAAAAAGCTCAAGCACATGCGGTGGAAGTTGCTGCGCCGGGGAAATCGGGTCCGCGGCCGGGCCAAGCAAAAGCTTTGGGGACTGCTGCGCAGTAAACTGGCCACTGGGCGAGCCTGGATGCTCAAGGAAACCTTCGAGCCGTTCTGGCGCTATCGCTCTGTCACTTGGGCCAGGGCTTTTCTGGACGTTCGGACTGAACGAGCTCTGCGCAGCCGCCTTGAACCGATGGCCAAAGTGGCCAGGATGCTGCGCAACCACCAAGAGCTGCTCTTGAACTGGTTCCGCGCCAAAGGGGAACTCTCGTCCGGCCCGGTCGAGGGTCTGAACAATAAAATCCGAGTGGTGACCAGAAGATCCTACGGATTTCGCACCTACGACGCGATGGAAATAGCCTTGTATCACACGTTAGGCCGGCTCCCAGAGCCGGAAACTACCCACAGATTCTGCTGACGAGGC
>CAWBHS010000034.1:0-9007 GCA_963788655.1 uncultured Verrucomicrobiae bacterium
TCATTGTGCTTGAGATAGTTCGCATTAGACAAGAAATGGGGTATAATTTGCGTCACACCTATGGCTTTTACTGCAACCAAAGACCTCATGCTTCCGGCCACCGTGACCGGCTCGTGGCCTCGTCCTCGTTGGTACACCCGAACCTGTGGGGCCGGCCCCTCGATACCGCCATGATGGACCCGTGGTATCGCGAGCAGTTCACCGACGCCCAGCGATCGTCGTCTCGGACCAGGCGCGCGCCGGCCTCGACATCCTGACCACCGGCGACTATCACCTGGACGAGGACGTCGCGGGCCGCTCGTGGCACCACTATCCTGCTGCAGCGCTGGAAGGGCCTCGAGCACGAGGAACTGCAGACCGAGAAGACACCGCTCGCCGCTGCTCTCCTATCCGGTCGGGCACGATGCTCGATTCGATCTACAAGACGTGGCGGTGGCCGCGCGTGGTCGGGCAAGGTGGAGCATGATCCGAAGAATCCGCTCGAGTATGCCAAGATCTGGCGCATCGCCCAGCAGGCGGCGGTGGCCGCCGGCAAGCCCGTCAAGTTCGGCACCTGCTCGGCCCAGGTGCTGGCGTTCTTCCTCGACAGCCACACGCCCAACTACGACCTGGACGACAAGAAGCAGTTGATCTGGGACATGGCCGAGGCGATGAACCACGAACTGCGCCAGCTGGCCGCTTCCGGCTGCAAGGTGATCCAGGTCGAGGAGCCAACGCTGCATTTCATGGCCCGCTACAATCCGGACCAGAAGGAGTTGCTCGACTTCCTGGTCGACGCTTTCAATCGCGAGGTGGAGGGCCTGGACGACGTCGAGGTGTGGATCCACACCTGCTGGGGCAATCCCAACATGCAGAAGGTGTTCAGCGACGAATCCTACGCGAACTCGATGGAGATCTATCTCGAACGGCTCAAGGGGGACGTCTGGACCATTGAGGCCACCGAGAACGACTTCCGCGAATTGTCACTCTTCGCGCAAATACCGCAACTCACTGAAGAAGAAGATCGCCGTGGGCGTCATCAGCCATCGCACGTTGCAGGCGGACTTCCCCGACGTGGTTGCCGAGCGGATCCGGCGCTGCCTGCAAGCACATCCCGGCCGATAAGCTGGTGCTCTCGACCGACTGCGGTTTCGGCCGGCAGGGCTTCAATCGCCACCTGGCGTTCTACAAGACCGTCGGCATCCCGATGGCACGAAACATCGTCCTCAAGGAATTGGGCCTGGAGCCACGCTACGTGCCCGCGGCCGACGAAGCGCTGGCCTGGGATCAACTGCCCGATCACGAGCCGCTCACCCATCTCAAGCCGCTCCGTTAGCGGGATCGCAACCATGAAGAGGGATTACAGTCTCGTAGGCGAGTGCTCCCTTCTCGCCCTTCAGAAAGGCCTGGCCGAGGCCAACTGGTACACTTCGCCGGTTCCCAAGGAGACCATGCGGGAATTGCTGGAACGCCGCGACGGGCCCGCGATCCGCGACACGATCATCTGGTTCGCGTTGCTGATCGGCTCCGGGGTCAGCGCTTACTTGCTCTGGAAGGCCGGGAGCTGGTGGGCCGTTGCCCCCTTTATCATCTACGGGGCCATCTATGCGTCCAGCTCGGATTCCCGCTGGCATGAGACCGGTCATGGGACGGCATTCAAGACGGACTGGATGAACAATGCGCTCTATGAAATCGCCTCATTCATGGTGATGCGCGAGTCCGTGCCGTGGCGTTGGAGCCATACCCGTCACCACAGCGACACCATCATCGTGGGGCGCGATCCGGAAATCGCCGTGCCCCGGCCGCCGGATGTGCTGGCCCTGATCCTCGGCTTCTTCAACCTCAGGGCGATGCCGAAATACTTCCGCCACGTCCTGCTCCACTGCACGGGACGGATTACGGCCGAAGAAAAAACCTACATCCCGGAGTCCGAGTATAGGCGGGTCTTTCTCCGCGCGCGGATTTATCTTCTCATCTATGCCGCCGTCATCGGCCTTGCCGTCTATTACCGGAGCATTCTGCCGCTGCTGTATGTCGGGCTCCCATCGATCTACGGCGCGTGGCTGATGTCCATCTACGGCCACCCGCAACACGCCGGCCTGGAGGAGAATGTCCTCGATCACCGCAAGAACTGCCGGACCGTGTACATGAACGTCGTCCACCGGTACTCTGTACTGGAACATGAACTACCACGTTGAGCATCACATGTTCCCGCTGGTGCCGTATCACAACCTGCCGCGGCTGCACGAGGCAGTGAAAGCCGACATGCCCCCTGCCTACACGAGCCTGTTTGATGCCTGGCGGGAGCTGGTTCCCGCGGTGCTGCGACAGGTAAAGGACCCTTCCTACTTTGTCCCGCGGCCTGCTGCCGACCCCGACCCTCGACCCGAATGGGCCACCGGTCCGCGCATTTTCACCGCCAAGGGCCGCGTGATTAACGGTTGGGCCGAAGTCTGCGTCAGTGGTTTTCTAAAGCCGGAGGACGTGATCCGGTTCGATCATGAGGGCAAGACTTACGCGATCTATCGCAGCGCGGAGGGCCGGCTCTTCGCCACTCACGGTCTCTGCACCCACGGAAACGCTCACCTGGCCGAAGGCTTTGTGAAAGGCAGTCAGATCGAATGCCCCAAGCACAATGGCCGCTTTGATTTCACCGACGGCTCGCCGCAGCGCAAACCGGTGTGCGTGGCCCTGCAAACCTTTCAGGCGGAAGAGCACGACGGCAAAGTTTTTCTGCAATTGACGGCTCAGACGGCCGTCGGCGCGGGCGGCGACTGTTTGTCCAGCGCGTCAAGGAACCCGCCGATTTTGGCCACGCAGTCGCCCACGGGGAATTGAGCCGCGGGCGATTCCAGCTCGGCTAAGACCTCAAGAACCGAACGCGTTCTATCAGTGACTCGCCCGGGCACTTGCAATACCCGCCCACCTCGGTCTGCCACTCAAGGGCACCAAGGATCTGGGAAGCCACATGCCGGGGGTCTATCATGTTTGACACCGAACCCACCAACCGCCAGTCTCCAGCCCATGAGCTACGGCGCCGCAGCGTTCCTCGGTATTGCTATCTACCTCCTTTTTCTCCTCGCCGACGTCGCGTGCGTAGCCCTTTGTTACTTCCGTGGCCGCCGCATCCGTTGGCTCTGTCCACTGGTTTTCGGAATCAACACCATCCCCATCGCGTTCTTTGGCTTCGCCTTCTGCTCCGCACTCGCGGACCCGAGCCGCCCCAACCTGGCTTGGTCCCTGACCTTGTGCGCTGTCATGGCCATCCCGTTCCTGGCCTGCTTCGTCGCCTCTGCCGTCCTCTTCTTCGTCCACCGAAAACCTGCGGCCCCGAAGGACGATTCGGGGAACTCGGCCACCACAATGCAGAAGAGCGCCCAGCTAAGCAGTTAACTTGGCGTTTTGGCCCTGTCCGCTGTCACCATACCGACCACCACTCACCCGCGCAGTGCTGAGTTACATGCGGCCGCCAAAAAAGCAAATTCTTATCAGTTGCTGTTTGTGGTGGCCGCAGACGTGAAAGGGAGGCCAGGCACATGAGCAAAGCGGGCGAGGGCAAGCTTGGATTTTGGGCGGTGGTGGCCATCGGCGTCGGCGGCATGGTCGGGGGCGGGATTTTTGCGGTGCTGGGGCTGGCGGTGCAACTGGCGCACGGCGGCACGCCCGTGGCCTTTGCGATCGCGGGCGCGGTGGCGCTGCTGACGACGTATTCGTACGCGAAACTTTCCGTCGCTTATCCGAGTCGCGGTGGAACGGTGACCTTCCTCGACCGCGCGTTCGGCGCGGGCATGTTCACCGGCAGCCTGAACGTGTTGTTGTGGCTGAGTTACGTGGTGATGCTGTCGCTGTATGCGCTCGCGTTCGGCAGTTACGGCGCGACGTTTTTGCCGGAAGCCTGGCACGCGACCGGCAAACATGTGCTGATCAGTCTCAGCGTGATTTTGATTACCGGCCTGAACCTGCTCAGCGCCGGGGTGATTGGCAAGGCGGAGAACTGGATCGTCGGATTGAAAGTGGCGATCCTGCTGTTGTTCGTCGGCGTCGGGTTTGCCGGCATCAAGACCGCCCAGATCGCGCCCGGCTCGTGGTCGCCGCCGCTGCAATTGGCGGCGGGCGGGATGATCATTTTTCTGGCCTACGAAGGGTTTGAGTTGATCGCCAACACCGCGCAGGACGTGCGGAATGTGGCGCGAACACTGCCGCGCGCCTACTACACCGCGGTCGGGTTCGTCATCGCGTTGTATGTGCTGGTCGCGCTCGTCACCGTGGGCAATCTCGCCGTGGACAAGATCGTGGCGGCCAAGGATTACGCGCTGGCGGAAGCGGCCCGGCCCTTTCTCGGGCAGGCCGGTTTCACGCTGATCGCGATCGCGGCGATGTTATCCACCGCTTCCGCGATCAACGCCACGCTCTACGGCGCGGCGCGGTTGAGTTACTGCATCGCGCGCGACGGCGAATTGCCGGCCGAGCTGGAGCGAAAAGTGTGGGGTCAGCCGGTGGAAGGACTGTTGATCACCGCCGGGCTGACGCTGTTCGTGGCCAACGTCTTTGACCTGACCAGCATCTCGACGCTGGGCAGCGCCGGCTTTCTGTTGATCTTCGCCGCCGTGAACACCGC
The DNA here is from genome assembly GCA_963788655.1 of uncultured Verrucomicrobiae bacterium. GTDB lineage: Bacteria > Verrucomicrobiota > Verrucomicrobiia > Limisphaerales > JAFGQR01 > JAFGQR01. Next base: position 4,598 of record CAWBHS010000034.1, read on the forward strand.
CAACGCGCGGCATGCGCCGCACACGAAAAGCCGCGCCTGGATTTCGGCTGCCGGGGCCGTCGCGTGTCTGGCGGCATTGGGCGCGTTGGTCTGGCAGACGGCGCGGACCGGACCCATGAAGTTGTGGGTGCTGGCGGCGATGGTCGCGCTGGCGGTGACCATCGAGGGCATATACCGGCTGACAAAACGGGAGATCCAATTGCATGAATAACCAACCGACCCAACCGCACCGCGACTCACCAATGATCCTGACGATCAACGGCGGCTCCTCGAGCATCAAGTTCGCGCTCTACCAGGTTGGAGAACCGCTGAAGCGAGGGCTGCATGGAAAGGTTGACCGCATCGGCCTGAGCGGAACGAATCTGACGTTCAACGACCCGACCAAGAAAAGCCGCGAGAGCCGCAGAACTCGCCGCCGCCGATCACAAATCGGCGGCGAATGTCCTGATTGACTGGCTCGAAAAGCAGAATGGATTTCGCGTCGGTCAAAGCCGTGGGACACCGCGTGGTTCACGGGATGAAACACACCGAGCCGGAGATCGTCACCCAGGAATTGCTGGATGAACTGCATCGCATCCGCCCGTATGACCCGGAACATCTGCCGCGCGAGATTGAACTGATCGAGGCGTTCCTCGGATGAACCCCAAAAAGCAACTATCAGTTAGCTGGCGTGGACACGGGCGCCGTTACGTTCTGGGCTTTACCACGGGGCCCGTGCGTTTGGGGTTCTTCAGGTTCGGCGGCACCTGGCGCACCATGGCGGCGTGCGTGGTCTTCGAGGCGTTTGACGACGTCGGGATGCGCCGCAGCCACGTCATGCTGCTCGCCGGGGTCGGCCTGCAGATCGTAGAGCTGCATGGCGGCCGGGGCGTCCCCGGTGCGCAAGCCGGGATAGGCATCGGGCTGGTATTGTTCGTAAGGTGCCAGGATGGTTACGCCGTCGGGAGCGCGTGGGTCAGGCCACTTGCCGTCGGGGCCCGGACGCAGCCTCAACTCTCTGGCCCGGCAGCACATGCAGCTTCCATTGACCATCACGCACGGTGGCCAGTTTATCGGCCTGATGGCCGAAGATAACCTCGTGGGGCGAAGCCGCATCCTGGATGAGGACGGGCAGGATGCTGCGGCCATCCAGCACCCGCTCATCGGGCATCTTCGCGCCGGTCACATCGAGCACCGTGGCAAAGATATCCATCATCACCGCCAGTTGGGAACGCGTCTGGCCCGCCGGGATCTTGCCCGGCCAGCGGGCGATCATCGGCACCCGGTAACCCCCTTCCCACGAGGAGCCTTTCATCCCGCGTAAGCCGCCGGTGCTGCCCCCAAACCACGGCCCGTTGTCACTGGTAAAGAAGACGAGCGTGTTGTCGTCCACACCCGCCTCCTTCAAGGTATGGAACACGCGTCCGACGCTGTCATCCAGCTCTGCCATCACATCTGCATAAAGGCCGTGCCCGCTCTGCCGGTAATAATCTTCTGAGCACGCCAATGGTTTGTGCGGCATCGCGTGGGCGAAGTAGAGAAAGAAAGGGCGTGATTTGTTGTCCTGAATAAAGCGGACGGCACGGTCGGTGTAACGGCGCGTGAGCGTCGCCTGGACCACCGGGTATTCCACGACTTGGGTGTCTTGCAACACCTGGACCGGGCGCATGTCGTTGGAGTAGGGAATGCCGTAGTATTCGTCGAAGCCGCGGTCGGTGGGCAGCGAGCCGGGTTTGTGGCCCAGGTGCCATTTCCCAAGCATGCCGGTGCGATAGCCGGCCGCGCGCAACACTTGTGCCAGAATCACTTCCCCGGCGGGCAAAGCCAGACTATCGGCCGCCGCACCGCCGTCCGGGGCTGGGTTGGCCACCATGCCGCAGCGGAAGGGATAGCGGCCGGTCAGGAGCGATGCTCGCGTCGGTGCGCAGAAAGGCGCCGGACAATTGAATTGCGTCAGGCGCACGCCCTGGGCTGCCATGCGGTCCAAATGAGGAGTCTTGAACGTGGGATGGCCGTAACAGCCGAGGTCGCCGTAGCCCAGGTCGTCGGCGAGGAGGATGACGATGTTGGGCTTTTGGTTGGCCGCGGTGGCCCCGCTCGCCGGCAATGCCGCGACAAGTGTTGCACCGAGGAACGTGACCCGGCAAAGGGCGGGACAGTGGCGGAGGAAATCGAGCTTTTTCATTCCAGTCTGGCTGTGCGCGACCGTAGCCATCGCCCGGACAGTCGTCAAGGGTTGGGCAACATCCCAGAATTGGGGGGAGCAAGAAGTGAGCATCCAGAAGGCCCTGTCTTGGCCGGCTCTGACTGGGGTGTCGTGGAACGTGCCCAGAGCGCCTTTCTCCGAGACCTCCCCCTTCCCACCTCCTTGGCCGAGGTTGCTTTGCCCGTTGGCCCCAGCGGGACTGCTCTGGCGGGCCTAAGTGATGTGTTCTCAGCACGTTTCGACGATGGCGACGTTGGCTGGTTGCTGGCTTGCTGGTGGCTTGGCGGTGGCTTGGCGGTGGCTGGTTGTCCCCATGTGGATCGCTGCCCATGGGACCAACACCGTAGCACTACCGTGCCGCCACCGTAGCGCCAAGCCAGGGGTGCCGGGGCTGGCGGGGACTGGAGGAGGCGGGATGGCAGGTTGGCTGGAAAGCACCACTGGGATCCAGAGCCGTGGGCGCAGGTACTGGAAGAAACGCTGGTGCCTGGATGGCCAAGTCCAAATCCACTTCCGCCGTGTCCGCTCTGGCCCAGCAGCCCCCCAATTCCGGGACGTTATCGAGGATTGGGAGGCGACGCCACGTGCGGGGATACTAAGAAGGCTTTTCCGGCGCACGGCCTCCAGGTAGCATCCCGCACTCATGAGATGCTGCTTTCTGGTGTTGTCAGCCCTCCTTCCCCTCTGGAGTGGCTCGGCCGGTCAAACGAACCTGCCCCAGCGTTATTATGCCCACGAGGCAGTGCTGGATCGCCACGGCGTGATCGCGCCCTGGTATCAGGGTCAGAACGGCCAGTGCGACTTGCGGGTTGGGATCGCGGTGGAAACGCTCAAGCGTTATCCCTGGGCCGAGGGAGAGCAGTCCGTCACTCCCGCGCCGCATTTCATCTTCAACGGCCACTGGCAAATGGACCACGAGGGCAACATCACCGTCTCCAAACCTTCGGGCGAAGCGCGAAACAAGCGGGGGTCCTGCAGCGGGACTGGATCAACGGCGACTCGGGCCACGGGCCGCCCAGATCATTACCGCCATGGTCGAGTACTACCGCTATTCTGGCGATCCGGCAGCCTTGTCCTATGTCCACCTCACGGCCGATTACCTGATTGACCATTGCCTCACGCCGGCGGATCACCCCTGGCCCAAGTTCCCGGTGAGTGTCCCCGCGGCGGGCGAGATTTACTTCGACTGCCGTCCCAACGGATTCATCCAACTGGATCACGTGGGCGAGATCGGTTTGGCCATGATCCGGGCGTACCAACTGACCGGCAACGAGCGCTGGCTCGCGGCGGTTGGGCACTGGGGGGACCTTCTGGCCGAACGCTGCGATCTGGCTCCGGGAGCGCGGCCCTGGCCGCGTTACGCCAATCCGCAGGATGTCCCCTGGGGAGCGGAGCCGGATGGGAACATCATGACCGGCGGAGCGGTCTGGGTGACAGAATTCCTGGAGGAACTGATTGCGCTGGGCCACACCGGCAATAACGGGGCGCTGGTCAAAGCGCGCGACGCGGGCCGGCGTTACTTGCGCAGCGAACTACTTCCCCGATGGCATGAAGACCCGACGTGGGGATATAATTACTGGGACTGGAAATCGCCCACCTCCAACCAGAACATCGTGTACCAAGCCTGCCGCTATTTGATGCACCACCGGAGCTATTTCCCAACTGGAAGAATGACGCCCGCAACATCATGACCATCATGCTCAATCGCACCAGCGCCAATCCGGCTGCCAAGGGCGGCGTGCATGCCGGCGCCTGGCAGCATCCGAATCCACCAGTTGTTGCGGTGATGCCAGCGGCTACGGCCCGCAGCGGACCGCGGGGCTGTTCCTGGAATACGCCAGCCTGACCGGCAGCGAGTGGGCGCGCGAAATCGGGCGGCGCATGGCCATCCTGTCCTCCTATGACATTCTCGCAAACGGCAAGGTCATTGACGGCCTGTTTACCGGGAAACCGCGCGTGGCCGGCAGTTGGTATAAGATCGCCGTGCTCAACCCGGTGGTGTTCTACCTCCGCAACATGGGCTTCCTTCCCGCCGAACTCGGGGCCGGCCGGGAAAACCACATCATGCGGTCGGCGTCGGTGGTGCAATCGGTCGTCTATGGCAAGGGGGCCATTACCTACACGACCTTTGACGCCCTGAGCCCGTGTGTGGATTCGTTGCGACTGGCCTTTGAGCCCAAGACGGTCCGGGCAGGCGACCGGGTGCTGAAGAAATCCTCCTCGCT
>CAWBHS010000035.1:0-54665 GCA_963788655.1 uncultured Verrucomicrobiae bacterium
AGTGCCGGAAGTGTCAGACGACGATTCTCGTCCCGCCGGCGCCCGCCAGCGCAGAACCGCAAACCGCCCGGTTGATTCAGGAACCGGCGGCCAGCGCCCCGACTGGCCCGGAGGCGGCGAACCAGGAAACCGACATTTTCAAACTGTCTCCGGTGGCGCGTGCTTATCCGGGGCAGATCCTTCTCGGAATGATTTTCATCGGTCTGGGAATCGGTCTGGCGATCCGGGCCCAAGATTTCTCCTGGCCGCCCTGGGTGGCGCTGGTTCCGCTCGCGCTCGGGGTGCTCCTGCTGCTGCTGGTTTGGATCCGGGTGAAGTCGTGCAGTTATCGCCTGACCACGCAACGGTTGTTGGTCCGGCGCGGGTGGTTGGCCAAGCATCTGAATGAACTGGAGTTGTATCGGGTGAAAGACGTGGTGGTGGATCAGGGGATCCTGCCACGACTGCTGGGTTACGGCACCATCACGGTGCTGGCCGACGATGACAGCACCCCGGAAGTGGACTTGGTCCAGCGTCTCCAGACCGACAAGCGTCAAAGAGATGATCCGAACCCAGTACCGCGCCGCTCGCCAGCGGGAGGGGGTGCGTCCCACCGAGTTCATGCAATCACCCTGAAAAGGAGAACCCGCATGAATGAGCCATCACCCAAGCCGAGCCCGATAAGGGGCGCCGAGCACGACACGCCCGCAGCCCGCGACGCCCTTAAGTCGGGCCAGGCAGGCTGGGCCAAGCGGCTCGCCGGGGCTGGGCGATACTGTGTCTCGCCGTCAAAAAGTTTTTCCGGATTGACGGGGAACAGTGGGCGGGAGCGTTCGCCTTCAATGCGTTCTTCTCGCTCTTTCCCTTGATCGTCCTGCTCGTCACGATTGCCTCGTTCTTTGTTGACCGGGACCGGGCCGGGAAAGAGGTCATTGCCTACATGGAAAGTTACGTCCCAATTAGCTGGCGAGATGCAACGTCACATTTTTGACACCATCGCCGGGGTGATCCAAGCGCGCGAGCAGGCGGGCGCGGTCGCGTTACTCATCCTGGTCTGGGTCGCCCTCCAATGTTTCACCACCCTCATCTGCGCGACCAACCGCGCCTGGGGCACGCGCGGGATACAATTGGTGGCGGCTGCCGCTGAAGAGCCTGGTGCTGCTCGGCATCACGGCGGGTGCGGTCCTCCTGGGCATGGCGGTGCCGGTGCTGATGAGAATGGCGAAGGGTTGGCTGTTTCCCGTGCATGATTTCGGTTCCTGGGTGTATGACCTGGGAAGCTTTTTCATTCCGTTGATGGTGGTGTTCTTCGGTCTGAGCCTGTTTTACCGGCTCGCGCCGCGCCGGCGCACGCGGTTTGCCGAAGTCTGGGCCGCCGCCCTGTGCGCCACGGTTCTGTTGCGCGCGGGCGAAAGTCTGTTCGTAATCTATCTGAAGGATTTCGCCACGTTGAACGCGGTCTATGGGGCGTTTGGCGGGATCATGGCGTTGCTGCTGTGGATTTATCTTTCCGGGTGCGTTTTCATCTTCGGCGCCTGCCTCTGCGCCGGCCAGGCCGAAACCCTCGAACCGCCGGCGGGTGAGATTCGCCCCGGCAAAAGCGGAGGGAGCCTGGGAAACTGAAAACCAACGGTGGGGGTGAACACTCCATCGTGGTCGCCTTACGCTGCCGTTTATGATCGGCAAGAACTGGACGAATCCTCGTGGCATCCATTGGAGGCGGAAACCGGATAAAATCGTTTGCCTCGCTTGACCAACGCACCGGTCGAAGCAGTTCCCTCCCGTCCCTCAATCCTTCGACTCACCTCACTCATAGCAAGGTAGGGTTATACCCCATAGCACCCGGCCAACCGATCGCGTAGCGTGATTTCTGTAGAAGAAGCGAAAGCACAAAAACGAAAACAAAAATTGAAAATAACTCTCTTATCTCCCAAAACTGCATGCATCATCTTGGCGATCACAGGCTTTACCCTGAGTTTACAAGCAATTCCAACCCCCATCTCCGGCTCCATCTCGTTCTCCGGGACCTCGACGATTGACGGCCCGAGTTTCGTTACGGCAACGAGATTTACGCTGTTCCAGGATGTTGTTGTTGGCTCGCCCTCGGCGTTGAGCGGCGATTACTTCGGAACCAGCGGGGCAGCGGTCACCTTGATGCCATTCATCTGGAATCCGCCGACGGCGAGCACCCCGCTCAATCCGTTGTGGACGTTCACTTCCGGCGGGAACACTTACTCGTTTGATCTGGACGTTCTGCACCAAGACTTTGCTTCGAACAACAGTCTGTTTCTGTCCGGTCTTGGCACTGCGCAGATCACCGGTCCAGGACTGGACAAACTGGACACCGCCGGGCGCTGGGCCTTTTCCGCCCAGAGCTTGGATCTCGCGACCTTCACCTTTTCAGCCACGACCACCGCTCCCGTTTCAGGAGTACCCGATGGGGGTACGACTGTCGCCATGCTCGGAGGGACTCTGCTCGGGCTGGGCTTGCTGCGTCTCAAGTGGATCGTCTAATTCTGGAATGGAAAAGGACGATCCTGCTCGGCTTGGGCCAAGGGCAGGTACTGATGCTCAACCAAATCATCATGAGGAATCCACAGCTCGGTTTATTTCAGCGCCCAGTTGCTGGGAAGTTTGCATTCGGATTCGTCTCGAGGGGAGACGGAAAACCACCGGTCGCGTCGATTTGGGCGTGGTACTGGCGCTGGTGGCTCGCCTGTCTCCAAACCGTCGTGGTGGCACTGGTGGCCATCGCCTTCCCGGCCTTCTCGGCGTCATGGTTCACCCTGACCAACGTCGCGTTGCCGAGGGTTGCTTACAGTTCGGTCGTTTGCGGGGAATTTAACAATGATGGCCAACCGGATGTGCTGCTGACGGGATCGGGTGATTCGTTCACCCCCATCTCTCAGGTGTGGCAAAACCGATCGAACGGCCTCTTCACCAATCTCAATGCCGCCTTGCCGGGAGTTTCCAGCAGCGCCGTTGCGCGGGGTGATTTTAATAATGACGGCAGGTCCGACTTCATCCTAACCGGCTTTACCGGGGTAGATGGAAACAACTTTCCAAATTACGTCTCCCAGGTGTGGCTCAACACCGGCCACGGGATCTTCACTAATGTTCCGACCGGCCTGCCGGGAGTGGATACAGGCGCGGTGGCGCTCGGGGATTTCGACAACGATGGAAACCTGGATATTCTTCTGACCGGTTACTCCTCCACGGGCGCGGTGGCTCAGATCTGGCGCAACCTCGGTAACGGCACGTTCACAAATCTCCACGTCGGCTTGCCCGGAGTGCTTTACAGTTCCGTGGCGTTGGGCGACTACGATAACGACGGGAAACTGGACATCCTGCTGACGGGAACCCCGGATGGTTTTGGCACTTCCGCCGTCGCCCAACTGTGGCGCAACCTGGGGAATGGCAGCTTCACCAAGGTCGGCACCGCCCTGCCGGGAGTTACCCAGGGCGCGGTCGCGTGGGGGGACTTCGATCAAGACGGGAGGCTCGACATTCTCGTGACGGGCTACACCACAATCGGAGCGGTCTGCCAGGTGTGGCGGAATCTTGGCAATGGGGCCTTCACCAAAATGAATGTCGGTCTGCCCGGCGTTTATCAAAGTTCCGTGGCTTTGGCCGACTGCGATAACGATGGCAGACTGGACATCCTGATCGCCGGCCTGGACAGCCAAGCCCATCCTCTCTGCCAGGGGTGGCGGAATACTGGCAACTGGGTGTTTACGAATATTAACGCCGCGTTCGTGGGGATCCACTCCGGCTCGGTCGCGTGGGCCGATTTCGATAATGATGGACGGCTGGATCTTTTGCTGGCCGGTCTTGGCCCCGTCGGCAATCCCACACTCCAAGTTTACCACAACAACACTGCCACGAGCAATGGCTCCACGCCGCGGATCAACGGTCTGAAAATCCTTGGCAGCGGCGGTCACCTGCTCTCCTTTGAAGGCCAGATCGGATTTGGCTACACGGTTTGGGGGTCCACCAACCTCATCCATTGGACGGCGCTGGGGATTCCCAACGAAGGCAGCCCCGGGACCTTTCAGTTCAGCGACTACCCCGCGGCGGGCGTGGGTGACAGGTTCTATCGCCTCAGCCGGCCTTGAACCATGCCGCCGGCGACAAATCAACCTTGCAACCCATCCGGCAAAATTCCTTTGGTGCGCATTGCGCTGACCACCGTGCTGGGATGGAGCTTGGTCACGAGTTCCGGGGGCCAGACTTCCCTCCCGGTTTCTACCGGGCCCACTTGCAAAGGGATCCCGATCGAGGCCAGGGCGGCAACGGTGGTTCTCCCCCAATCCGTCCCCGACCCCCTCGAACCGTTTAATCGGGTGATGTGGGGCTTCAACAAGAGGCTGATGACCGATGTCATCAAGCCGACGAGCCGGGTTTATCGGTTTGTCGTCGTGAAACCGGTCCGAACCGGGATCGGAAATTTTGGCCGGAACCTCACTTACCCGGGGCGATTGATCAACAATCTGCTCCAGGGAAAGTGGAGCGGCGCCCGCGATGAATCCTACCGGTTTGTTTGCAATACCACCGTCGGGGTGGCCGGGGTCTTCGACGTGGCGAGCAAATGGAAAATTCCGAAATCGGACGCGGATTTCGGCCAGACGTTCGGCCAGTGGGGCTGGCAGCCGCAGTGTTTCATCATGCTGCCGGTTTATGGACCGAGCAACGAGCGGGACACCCTCGGCCTGGCCGCTGACACGGCGGCGAATCCATTGCTCTATATCTCCCCTTACGATTTTGTCGCGGACGATCCGCTGACCTGGCTTGGTCCCTATAGTTATCTCAACTACGGGGTCATGTATAACAACCTCTCCGACACCGTGGATGAATATGTGCGCTTCAGCCAGGCCGAAGTGGACCCGTATTCCGAGATTCAGTATGCCTGGACGTTCGCGCGCGCAAACCGGGTGGCGGATTTCCAGGTGAAAGGGAAACAGGACCCAGCCTCGCTGGAAACCCTCGAATCCGTCTTCTTCACCTATCAAAGATCCGGAATTTCCCAAGCCACGGCAAGACCCGGTCGGTTCGGATTCCGGCGACCGGCAGAAAATTGAAGTTCACGTTTTGGCTGCAACCGGGAAAGGCGCCCGTGGTTTACATCGTTCCCGGGCTGGGTCGGCATCGGCTGGCCCAAGCCTCCCTGGCGCTGGCCGAGCTGGTTTACAAAAATGGTTTCTCCGCCGTGTGCGTCAGCAGCCCGTTCAACTCCGAGTTCATGGAAAACGCTTCGACGGCGGCGATGCCGGCGTATCTGCCGGTGGACGGCCACGATGTGCACGTCGCGCTCACGGAGATTGATCGCCATTTGCATGCACTGTATCCGGATCGGCTGGGCAACCGGGCGTTGATGGGCTATTCCATGGGCGCGCTTGCAATCCTTGTTCATCGCCGCCACCGGCAACGAACGATATTGCGTCGTGACGAAGGGGCGGGTGCTGCGCTTTCTGCGGGGAAACAGGGCGTGAAAGAAGTGCGAATTGCCCCGTCACCAATCAGGTGCCGTTGATTCAGTTTGACCGCTACGTCGCCATCAACACCCCGGTCCGATTGCTGCACGGGGTTTCCAAGCTGGACGAATTTTACCGTGCGCCCCTGGGCTGGCCGGCCACCAACCGGACCGACAACATCGAAAATACTTTTTTGAAGGTGGCCGCCTTGAGCAAGAGCACCCTCACGCCGCAAACTTCGCTGCCCTTCAGCGCCATCGAGTCCAAGTTTCTCATCGGCCTGACGTTTCGGCTCATCGCTGCGGGATATAATTTTCAGCAGCCAGCGGCGAGACAATCAGGGCGTCCTGCATCACCCGATCCGAATTGGCGGCGCGACCCGGTGTATCAGGAAATCCTCCAGTATTCCTACCAGGATTATTTTGAGAAGTTTGCGATTCCGTATTATCGAGCCCGTGGCCTGCCCTCGCCGGCGGCAGCGCATGGAAAAGGCCGGCGATTTGCGGACCTATGACACCGGTCTGCGCGCCAACCCCGACATCCGCATCATCGTCAATCAAAACGATTTTCTCCTGGCGGACGAGGACCTGGCCTGGCTTCACGCCACGTTTGCCCCGGAACAATTGACGGTCTTCCCGCAAGGCGGTCATCTGGGAAATCTTTCCAATCCGGCGGTGCAAAAGGCCATTTTGGCAGCGCTTACGCCCATGAGGCCACCCGATCCCAAGCCGGAAGAGCCGCCGAAGAGTTTACGTCCGTGAAATCTGAATCCCACGGGATTCTGCCACAAAGCCCAAGGTAGCTCGTTCCACGCAGAGCGACGCAATCCCTTCGGGATTGACTGGACAAGCCCGCAAAACATTTCATGGACCGTGACCATATTTTCATCACGTTGGGCCCGGTTGGTCTGCGGGAAGCAACGCCCATCAACCGAGGTAGGGTTATACCCCATAGCCAAGCGCCAGCCCACCGTCTAGCGTGATACCAGCGATAAAAAGCAAAGTAACAAATTTCTATGAAACAGAACAAAACCCATGACCCCGCCAAGAGCGCCGGGCCTCAATTGGAGCCGGTATGCTTCGAATTCACGCATCCCACAGCCACCACCGTTTGTGTGGCCGGAACCTTTAACGACTGGCAGCCCGAGACCAAACCCCTGCATTCGGTAGGCGGTGGCCGCTGGCACCAGGACACCGTCTTGCCGCCCGGCACCTATGAATACTGCCTGGTGGTGGACGGCCATTGGATCCCCGATCCGCGGGCCAAGGTAACAGCGCCTAATCCGTTCGGTGGCATGAACTCGCTGCTGACGGTGGCCAGGTCGCTGGAAGCAACCCATCTCGCCGACGCGGAACATCTGCCCCTGAAAAACGCCAACCAGCCGAAACCGTAGAAAAGATGAGCAAACAACTTCACGCAATCGGCAACGACCTGGGGCAACTGGCCGAAGATGCTCGCACCTTGAGGGGCGCCACCGCTGACGCGAGCGCGGAAAGAGTCGGCGAAGCCCGCAAGCGTTTCGCTGCCAAGTCTGGCCAGGAAACAAAACACTGGTCACTGATTACTGATCACTAATCACTCTTGCTTTGAAACTACTCCACCCCGCCTGCGCGCACGGCTGATGCTCCCCTCATGAACATTCGTGGTTTGCCAAAAAACAGGGTTCACGCACGCGCGGTGAAGGGTGGCCGACGGTGGTCGCTGCGGCGGTGGTCGGCCTACGTTGGCCTTTTCCTGGGTGCGCTCGTCCTCGCCATCGCGGGGCTTATCCTTGTGTTCGGTGGTACAATCCTCAATCACTACGGCAAAGCGAAGGCCGAGCGAGCGTTTGCCGCAGCGCATCCCGGGTGCACGTTGCGAATCGGTGAACTGGATTATTCGGTGCGCGCCAATCGCCTGGTCGCTCAATCGGTCACCCTGAATGCCACCCACACGACGCTCAAGACCGGTCGGATTTCGCTGACGGGCGTTCATTGGACGCGACTGCTTTGGGGAACGGCTCCGCTGGCGGATGTCCTCGCCCAGGCCGGTCTCGAGGTCACGAATCTCGAAGTGGCATTTCCCCAGGCGCACTACGGAATCCGCTGCGGGCGGCTGCGCGCGTCGGTGCCGGATTCCACCTGCTCGCCGAAGGGACCGAATTGCGGCCACTGGTCGGAGATGAAGCATTCTTCGCCGCGGACCCGTTTCGAACGACGCGATTTCTTGTGGTCGATACCGGAGTGCCAGGTATTGGGCCTGGCGTATGGCGAACTGCTCCAGGGAAAGTCGTACCGGGCCCGGTCGGTTCATTTTTCCCGCCCCTCCTTCGAGGCGTTGGTCAATCGCGACAAGCCGCCGCCGCCGCTCGGGAAGCCTCCGCTCATGGTGCCTGAAGCGCTGGCCGCCCTTCGGCAACCGTTGCAGGTGGATCGCCTCAGCCTCACCAACGGGCACCTGAACTACTGCGAGCGGCTGGCCGTTGGCGCCGCGCCCGCCGTGCTGACGTTCGGGGCCGTGAGTCTGTCCATCGAGGGCATCGCGAACCGGGGCGACGCGACGGCCGCCATCCAACTCCGGGGGCAGGGCGAGCTTATGGAAACCGGAACGATGAAGATACAGATGTCAATTCCGATCACCCACCGCGAGCTTCTCGTTCCACTATTCCGGTTCGCTTGGCGCCATGGACCTGACCCGCCTGGATGCGTTCCTTGGCCGGGCGGAACACCTACGGATCAAGTCCGGCAGCGCGCAAGCGGCGGACTTCGACATCGCGGTGACCGCCGGCCAGGCGCGCGGCCGGGTGCGCGCGATCTATCGGGATTTGGTGGTCGCGGTTCTCGACGAACAAACCGGCACCGAAAAGGGAATCGACAATCGCGTCGTGTCGTTCCTGGCGAACGTGTTGAAAGTCCGGAATGCCAACGCTCCGGACGCCTCGGGCTCGATGAAAGAGGGGAAGGTGAACTACGCGAGAGGCCCGAACGACACGTTTCTGGAATTTGCCTGGTTCGCCCTGCGGAGTGGTGTTCTGGATGTCATCAGTCATTGACGCTCGGACACCGGTTGGATGCCGGGAAGTCCTCGGCTGGGGTGAACACCCCATAGCGCCGACACGCTTTTTAGGTGAGGTTCTCCGTTCATGAATAACCGTTCAATCCGCACCAGCATGAAGCGGTTTCCGTGCGGCACGACCCGACTCGCCCCGATCAAGCTATTCTCGAGGTGCTCCAACGGGGTTACCGGCAGGGTGGGCAAATCTTTCGCCCGGCCAAAGTGGTGGTCAATAACCTGACTCATTCCGAGGAAACCCGTCATGCCCGTTGAATTCAAAGACTATTACCAGGTCCTCGGGGTGCCACCCAAGGCGAGCGGCGAGGACATCAAGAAAGCGTTCCGCAAGCTGGCGCGGAAGTATCATCCGGATGTTGCCAAAGATAAAACGACGGCGGAAAACAAATTCAAGGAACTCAACGAGGCCCACGAGGTCCTGAGCGATCCGGAGAGTCGCCGGAGGTACGATCAGTTGGGCGCCAATTGGAAGCCAGGCGCAACATGGCGTCCACCGCCGGGCCAGGCTGGAGGCCGGTTCGCGGGCCGGGGCGTCAATGGCGAAGCGTACCGAGTTCCGATTCGAGGGCACGGGTTTCAGTGATTTCTTCGAACAGTTTTTTGGGGGCGGTGCCAACTGGTCTCACGAGGCTTCACCGTTCGACTCACCCGCGTCCTCGACCGGCCCCCACAAACCCGAGGCAGCGCTGCGGGGTCAGGACATTCAAGGCGACCTCCTGATTACCCTCAATGAAGTGCTTCACGGAGCCATGCGTGCCATTTCCGTGCGTCAAACCAATGCCCGCACGGGTCAGGAGGAGACGCAAACCTATTCGGTGCGAATTCCCGCCGGAGTTCAGGCCGGCCAGTCAATTCGGGTGCCCGGCAAAGGCGGCGAGGGATGGGGTGGAGGCCGGGCCGGCGACATCTATTTGCGCGTCCACTATGCCCAGCACCCGGAATGGCAGGTGCGGGGCGCCGATCTGGTCGGCCATCTGGAGTTGGCCCCGTGGGAGGCGGTCTTGGGGGCAACGGTTTCCGTGCGAACGCTCGAAAACACGGTTTTGGTGAAAGTTCCCCCAGGCACGCAGCAGGGACATCAACTGCGTGTCCAGGGTAAAGGCTTACTGGCAGGCGCGGGCAAGCGAGGGGATGTGTACGTCGGAGTTTCTATCCAAGTTCCACTCCACATCGGCAAAGAGGAAGAGCGCCTTTGGAAAGAGTTGGCGACCCAATCCACCTACGATCCGCGGAAGGTTCCCTGAGCCACCGGGCCTGCGGACGTCTCCGATGGGAGATGGGGTGAACACCCCATAGCGCCCATGCGGGTTTTCGGCTTTATTATCACGCAATGAAAACAAATCAAATCACACGGGTGCAACGTCTCGTTCTGTTGTTTCTGGTCGCTACTCTCCTGGTTATTGTCGGCGTCGGCTGCCGGACAGCCCACGGCTTCGGCGAGGACATGCAGAAGGCTGGCGAAGGGATTCAGAGCGGGACCAAGTAGGTCTTTGGCTGCCGAGAGGATGCAGAGCAAGAGCTTGCCGTAACAACGATCATGAACACTGAACTTTTACAAAAAGCACTGGCGAAAGTTGGCAGCGCCAACACGCTTATAAATTTGATTTCCCGCCGCGTCCGCCAGCTCAACTCCGGCGGGGGAGGGATAAGCCGTCCCTTGGTGGCCGACACCGTCAATTTGGGGGCGGCCGACATCGCGTTGCGCGAAATTATCGAGGAGAAAATGGGCTGGGAAGATCCGTCATTGGAATTGACGCCATTACTGAGCAAGGCGCGCAAGAAGCGCTAGGCCCACGGACCAAACCAAAACTGACTATAACCGTCACCGCCCGGACTGTTGGCGGGCAGGCGTGACGGCTCGAGGCCACTCCCGTCAACGAGGAAAGTAACTATGAATGCATTGCAACATTGGAGGCTCTCCGCCATGGTCTGGGTAGCTTGTTTGGCCGCCCGCTAGTTCTGCTTGGAGTCCCGCCCGGCTTCCCTGAGCCGGAGACGTTGGTGGCGGAGGATTGCATTCAGCCGCCGTACTGATGAGACGGACATGGACGATTCACCCCGACTCTCAAACGCTGGAAACACTGATGCACGAGTCATGGCAGCCGTTGAACACTACCTTCCAATTTTGACGAACGCCGTCACCGCTGACGAACGTGAGCATCCTCATCGGCGAATCGAAGTGCTGGTGTCTCTGACCAAATGGGGATTGACGAGCCTCAAACACTACCTCGAAGACGCACGCGACAGTCAAATTCATCCAGGATGCCCCGTTCGTTGATCTGCGCCACGCGGTGGACTGGAATTGGGCGGCTAAAGGCGATGGCGACATCGCCTCGGGTGGGCACATCTTTGGAAAATTCAGGGCCTCCACCGGAGGTAGGGTTATACCCCATAGCCACGCGCGAGGCGCAGGCGTAGCGTAATGCGTGCGGTGATGGCAACTATTCCACCATGACGCATCGGTTACTATGAATGAGCACGAAAAACAAACGGCGTTCTTGCGGCAGTGCCTGGACTACGCTGAAAGCGAGGAACGCCAGGAACTGGAGGAAGGGATCGCCCAGAGCCTGCGGGACGATCGTTGTCTATGCCGGGCGATGTGGCTGGTGGCCTTGCTCATGGCGCTGGTGCTGGTTGGCCTGGGCTACGCTGCGGTGTTGCTGGAGGACTTTCTCCGAAAAGTGCCGCCGTTGGTCATCACGTTCGTTAGCGCGCTGGGTTTGGCCGCGCTGCTCTCTCTGCTGTTTTTCGCCGGCCTGCGCGTTGGCTATCGCTGCAAGTTGAACGTGCGGCGCGAGAAATGCCGCCGGTTGGCCCTGAAACTCCTGGAATCGCGCCTGGGCAGTCCTCGCGCCAAACCCTGGCCGGAAGTTGATCAAGCAGTCGAGGCTGTCGAGAATCCCTGCGAGGCAATCGCGCCACTCACCGAGAGCGTGCAATAAGCCGGGCTGCCTGCGGATGAACAACGGCGCTACATACCCATCAGTAATTTCAGCGCTCCCGCCAAAGCAAACGAATCGCAATAGCAAAACAAAAACCTCGATCACCTTATGATCAAACCATTCTCCTCCCTACTGGCATTTGCCCTCGTGCTCGCCCCCGGCACCCTGGACGCGGGGTGGCTCGACCTCCTCGGTTTCGGCAAGAAGACAGCGATCAACCAGCCGGCGGGGAACCTCGCCACCGCGCTCTCCCAGGACCAAATGGTCAGCGGCCTCAAAGAAGCCCTCGGCAAGGGAGTCGAGCAAGCGGTCGCCTCGCTTGGAAAAGAGAACGGCTTTCTCAAAGACCTCAGCGTCAAAATTCCCCTGCCGGCCAGTCTGAAGAAGGTGGAAAGCTCCTTGCGGATGCTGCGTCAGGATAAGCTGGCCGATGACTTCGTGACGACCATGAATCGCGCGGCGGAACAGGCGGTGCCCGCAGCGGCCGCCGTGCTGGGGCAGTCCGTCCAACAGATGACGCTGACAGATACCAAAACCATTCTCACTGGCACCAACAATGCCGCCACCGAATATTTCCGGCGGACCAGTGAGACCAATCTCTACGTGCGTTTCCTCCCCATCGTCAAGGCCGCGACCGAAAAGACCGGCGTCACCGCGGCCTACAAGCGGATGACCGACAAAGCCGGAGGCGGTCTGAGCGGTCTGGGCGGCAGCCTGTTGGGCCAGGATGCGCCGGACCTCGATGCTTACGTGACGCACAAGGCGCTCGACGGCCTATTCGTGAAAATCGCCGCCGAAGAGAAACGCATCCGGGAAAATCCGGCGGCCCGCACCACCGACTTGCTCCAAAAGGTGTTCGGCGCATTGCCAAAATGATAGGCCGAATAAAGATCATTTAAAGGAACCCTTGGTCCGAAGCTCATGAACTGGTCGCCGCTGAACCTCACTGTCCGTGTCGGCTGCCACCTGGCCTACCAAACCACCGTCCCCACGCCGGTGCTGTTTGTGCTCAAACCCCGGCTCGAAGGCCAGGTGCTGGTGATGCAGGAGAAGCTCTCGTTTGGCATTGGGCAGCCTGCGTATGAATTTCAGGACTCGCATGGCAACATCACCTATCGCTCGATGTTGATGCCGGGGGGCAACGACATTCGGCATGATGCGCTGGTCGCCGTTTCGGCTCAGCCCGACAACCGGGAAGTGCTGGGACCGATTCAGCCCGTGGCCCAACTCCCTTCCGACCTGTTGCGCTACACGTTACCCAGCCGCTATTGCGATTCGGATAAGCTGATGAATTTCGCCTGGGAACAATTCGGGCAGATCCCTCACGGCCTGCCGCGCGTGCAAGCCATCTGCGATTGGGTCCACAAGAATATCGAATACCGCTACCTGTCCGGCCGGGCGGACCTCTCCGCCTCCGAAGTCATCGAACGGCGCTTCGGGGTTTGCCGCGACTTCGCCCATGCGGCCATTGCGCTGTGTCGCGCCTTCAATCTACCCGCCCGCTACGTCACCGGACACCTGCCGGACATCGGCTGCGCCGACGCGGGGACGCCGATGGATTTTCATGCCTACTGCGAAGTCTATCTCGGCCAGGACTGGCTGACTTTCGATCCGCGTTTCAACGTTCCGCGCATTGGCCGGGTGAAGGTCGCGCACGGCGCGGACGCGGTGGATGGCGCGTTTGCGACGATCTATGGCGAGGCCAAGCTGACCACGTTTGAAGTGTGGGCGTATCAGGTGAATCCGCTGGAAGTTTCCGTGGGCGATCCCATTGATTTATCCCAACGCCTGGATGGCCAGACGACGGTGCGACTCTCTGCGTCAGGACCACCATGACGATGGCTGCGGTGGGTGCGGACTGATTGATGCCGCTCAGACCATGGTCCCCTTATTGAAATCACGATGCGCACCCTGCTCAACAACGGCTGGGATCAGCTTGCCCGCCAGCAAGCGGCGAAGCACTTCAAGCTGGAATGGACGAAGA
Source organism: uncultured Verrucomicrobiae bacterium (assembly GCA_963788655.1). GTDB lineage: Bacteria > Verrucomicrobiota > Verrucomicrobiia > Limisphaerales > JAFGQR01 > JAFGQR01. Next base: position 13,428 of record CAWBHS010000035.1, read on the forward strand.
GGGAGGAGCGGCATCCATTGAACTTCGACATTCGCGAAGGGAAAGCTCACGCTGAAAGAGTATTGGGATCGGGTGGTCTTTCGCAAACAGCGATGGTTCACCCGGGCTCAGTTTCGGAAATTAGTGTTCGCGCAAACGAAGACCTTTCTTGAGCTATTCGAGCTGGTCCTCAAACTCAAGGCAAAGTATGGATTGAAGCTCGCCGTGGTCAGCAACGAAGCGCGCGAACTGAATGCGTATCGGATTCGGCAGTTCAAGCTGGACGGGTTGGTGGATGCGTTAATTTCCTCGGACTTGGTCGGCCTCCGCAAGCCCGACGCGGACATCTGTCGGCTGGCGCCGGACATCGCCCAAACGCCAGCCGCGCCGGTTGTCGATATCGAAAACACGCCCCTTGTTCGCCCAGATCGCGGAAGGATTTGGGATTGGCAGCATTCAACATCCGGGTTACAAATCCCCATGCGCGCAACTGGCTTTGCTCGGATTGAAGTATGACGAAGGATCAGCCATGAACCCCGCTAACGCTCGCGGCTCATGACGCGGAAGGGAATTTGTGAGTAAACAGGCGACCGAGCTCAGATATGCCGTCCGCTTTCGGGTGGTTTTGAAGTATTTCGGCCAACTGTGCCTCGTGCTCGCCGCGCTGACGCTGGTGCCGTTGGTGATGTCGGTGATCTTTGGCGACACGCGCATCAGCCTGCGCTATGGGATGGTGATCGGCGGACTCGTGGCCTTGGGAGGTGGCCTGGCACGGCTGCGGACGCCGACCCGTGTGCAGGCGAATGAAGGGATGGTGTTGGTGGCGCTGATGTTTCTCTTCACGCCGCTCGTGATGGCCTATCCGATGATGGGCTTCGGGTTGAGTTTTCTGGATGCCTTTTTTGAAGCCGTCTCGGGAGTGACGACGACCGGTCTGAGCACGCTGGCAACGCTGGACGGTGCGCCGTCCGCGTTTCTCTTCAGCCGCGCCTGGATGCAATGGTATGGGGGACTGGGCATTGTCGTGCTGTCGCTGGCGTTGGTGATGCAGCCGGGACTGCTGGCGAAAGGCCTCGCCGTGAACGAGGTCGAAGCGGACGATTTGGTCGGGGGCACAAAAGCCCACACGCGGCGCGTCCTCAAGGTGTACGGGGCGCTGACCGTCATCGGCATCGTCGGTTCGTTGTTGGCGGGACTGGGACTGTTCGATGCGGTCCTCTACACATTTGCGGCGGTCTCGACGGGCGGCTTTGCGCCGCATGACGGCAGCCTGGCGACGTTCGGTTGGCCCGCGCAGGCGTGGATCACACTGCTCTGTCTCGCGGGGGCGATCCCGCTGACGCTGTATCACCGAATCATTCTGGCAGAAACGGCGGGTGGCGGTGGACGTGTTCCAACTGTTGGCGGTGGTGGCTGGCCGTGGTGGTCGTCACGCTTTTGCTGGTGGCCAGCATGCGGGTGCGGGGCGGACTGTCGTGGGCCCAAGCTCTTCATCAGGCACCGCTGCTGGCCGTTTCCGCGCAGAGCACCGCCGGTTTTTCCTCGATGCCGTGCTCGCAACTGGATCCCGACTCGAAGCTGGCGGTGATTTTCTCGATGATCGTGGGCGGCGGGGTCGGCTCCACCGCCGGGGGATTCAAGCTGCTGCGGCTCCTGATTGCGGTCAGTGTGTTTCGGTTGCTCATCGTGCGCACGTGCCTGCCGCGGCACGCCGTGATCGAACCGCGGCTGGCGGGACGCCGTTTGCAGGGCGACGAGATTCAAGCCGCGCTGCTGCTCATTTTCCTGTATGGGGTGGTCGTCGCGGTGTCCTGGCTGCAGTTTGTCGCGACGGGATACCATCCGCTGGATTCGTTGTTTGAAGTGGTTTCGGCAACGGGAACGGTCGGGCTTTCGGTGGGAATCACGAGCGCCGATTTGCCGGCCCAGCTCAAGGGGGTGTTGTGCGCGGATATGCTGATGGGACGACTGGAAATCATCGCCTGGTTGGTGATGCTGTTCCCCGGAACGTGGTTTGGCAAAAGAATGGAGATAACATGAGAACTGTGTTTATTGGAGCCGGCGAAGTCAGCGTGGAAACCGCCAGGGCGCTCGTCAAAAAGGGCCACGACGTCATCATCATCGAGACCGACAAGGCCAAGATTGATGAATTGTCTGATGAGATGGACTGCAGCTTTCTGCACGGCGATGGCAGCCGGCCCGACATCCTGCGCGAGGTGAATCCCGAACAGACTGACATCCTGTTTTGCCTGACGGATAGCGACCAGGCCAACGTCATTGCCAGCCTCCTGGGCCGGTCGCTCGGCTTCAAGCGCGTCGTGACGAGCATTCGCGATGAGCAATTCGAGGGCATCTGCCGCGAGTTGGGGCTGGAGGATACGATCATCCCGTCCCGCACGATCAGCCGCTACCTGCAGGACATGGTCGCCGGCAGCAAACACGTCGAGTTGTCCACGGTTCTCAAACACGAGGCCCGGTTTTTCACGTTCACCGCCAGGGAGGAAGATGCCGTTGCCGTCAAAGAGCTAAAGCTGCCGGCGGAGGCTCGCGTTGTTTGCTATTATCGGGAAGACAAATTCGCCCACGCCGATGAGGAGACCAAGTTGCGCACCGGGGACGAGATCGTGATCCTGACCCACAGCAAGAACCTGGGCGAATTGGAAAAGCGTTGGCAGCCAAAGCAAAGGGAGGAGAAGCCGGCGGATTCGGCCTCGGCCAAAAAGGGTAACCGGAAGTAAGCGGCTATCATGCAGGTAGAGACAATTTTTATCGTACTCTTTGTGGTGGCCGCAGGCGTGAAGAGGAGGCCAGGCACGTGAGCAAAGCCGGCGCGGGCAAACTGGGCGTTTGGGCGGTGGTGGCCAACGGCGTGGGCGGGATTTTTGCGGTGCTGGGGCTGGCGGTGCAACTGGCGCACGGCGGCACGCCCGTGGCCTTTGCCATCGCGGGCGCCGTGGCCCTGCTGACGGCGTATTCGTCCGCAAAACTTTCCGTCACTTATCCGAGTCGCGGTGGAACGGTGACCTTCCTTGATCGCGCGTTCGGCGCCGGCCTGTTCACCGACAGCCTGAACGTGTTGTTGTGGCTAAGTTACGTGGTGATGCTGTCGCTGTATGCCCTCGCGTTCGGCAGTTATGGCGCGACGGTTTTGCCAGAGTCGTGGCACGCGACCGGCAAACATGTGCTGGTCCTCAGCGTGACCGGCGGCTCCTTCTGGCAACGGTTGATGCTGCTGAACCTGTTCCTGGTCGCCTTCAATCTCCTGCCGGCCTTTCCGATGGATGGCGGTCGCGTCTCTCTCGCGCTATTGGCCATGCGCCTGGGCCGGCGCCGCGCCACGGCCATCGCCGCCAATGTGGGTCAGGGCATGGCCATCCTGTTCGGCATCGTCGGGTTCTTCTACAATCCGTTCCTCATTTATGAAAGACAAAGTCTATAAACTCATCGAACTCACCGGCACCTCGACCAAAAGCATCGAGGAGGCCGTGAACACCGCGCTCAAACGCGCCGGCAAAACCATTGAGAACCTAAGCTGGTTCCAGATTGTCGAAACCCGTGGGAGCATCGAGAAGAACCAGGTCAAACACTGGCAGGTCACCCTCAAAGTCGGTTTCGCGGTCGCGTAATTTCTGGCCGCGCCACCGGTGGAAACGGCTCGTGTAGTTGCCGTCCTGGTCAATCTGCCATCTGCGATCTTCTATTTGAAATCCAGCGAAGCGTGGAGCCAGCCCGCTTGGCGCAAACTTCGCCCAGCGCCTCGACGAAGCCCTGGCGACCTGCGTCATCCAGGAGATCAACTCGCGCCGGTCACCGCGATTCATGCCGTGATTCATCCCATGAGATGATTGGGCACACGGACGTTGAGGTGATAACGGCGGCTGGCGCGGGTGCCCGTCCCCGGCGCTCCGCGATCCAATCCAAGGTCTGCACCGTCTCCCGCCACAGCCGCGCCGAGATTTGCAGCTTCGCCGCAGCCACACGGACGGCTTCGTCCGCGGCTGCAAATACGTCGGGTAACTGCTCCATGCGTATTCGCTCGGCGGCTGTTCGTCGGCCAACAGTCTGGCTCCGACCGGATGAAAGCGCTGCCGATCCGCATCCCTGAAGACAGGTTCGCGACAGTCGCCCCGATTCATGAGGTGGTAGAGCGCGCCGGGATATTGAACTCTGAGCCTGTGGGCCTTGGGGAAGATGTACCCGAGCCGGCTGAAGGCATTACCAATAGCCGGGACTGTCGCATTATTGGAATCGACTGACCTCCAACCACTTCAAGCTGGAGCCAGTTGTCGGGATCGAACCGACGACCGACGGTTTACAAAACCGTTGCTCTACCGCTGAGCTAAACTGGCTGTCAACGACTTATGAAGCCTGTTGCATCCCTTTGTTGCATCCCTTTGGCTTAAATCGCGCTATGGCAGCGCGTCCGCCGGAAAACGGGCGCTGCTTGACCGAACCGCTCTGGGGTTTCGGTTTTCCTGCTACGAATGCAACAATCGGCACGGCGGAAAGCAAGCCTGCTCTCCCCAAGTTCGTCAAGACGAACATTCCCAATTTGATCAAACTGAGCGAGCATCTGGCATCCGGCTTCCAACTTCCCCGCTCACATCCCTCCCGCGAACGGCAGCAATTTAGAAAACACCAAACACGTTAACAAACCGACCACCGAATTGACCGTCACCACCACCGTCCAACTTTTCAAAGTTTCCTTTTCCGTAAATCCGCTCAGGCGCCCTACGACCCAGAAACCGCTGTCGTTCATCCAGGACAACGTCATGGCGCCAAAGCCGATGGCCATGTAAATGTAAATCGGGTGATACGGCAGCGGGCCCGCGGTCATGATCGGATAGACCATCGCCGCGGTCGTCAACATGGCTACGGTGGCGGAGCCTTGGGCGACCCGGATTACCGTGGCGACCAACCAGGCCAGCAGGATCAGATTGAACGCTTTGCCCGCCACCAGTTCCTTGATGGTGTCGCCTACGCCCGCATTGCGGAGCATCAATCCAAAGGCGCCGCCCGCGCTGGTGATCAGGATAATGACTCCGGCGGTTTCGAAGGCGGGTCCAATCAAGCGTGCGGCTCCCGCCAAATCGAGGCGGCGCTGCCGCATGAGAATTGCCAGGGCCACCACGGTGCCGATGATCAGCGCCATGTTGCGGTTGCCGACGAAGGCCACCGTCTGGCTGAAACCGGGCGAACCCGCCTTCAAGCCCGGCAGGGCTTCAAACGTGGAAGCCAACGCAATCAGGAACAGCGGCAGAATGACCGGCACCACCGACCAGAAGAACGATGGCAACTCCGATTCCGGCTTGTCCACAATCTGCCGAAGATCCTGCATCGATGCCCCGGACGTTTCGCGTATGGGAATGGTGGTCCGCCGGTTGAGCCACTTGGCGGTCAACCACGAGGCGGCCACGGGAAAGATGCCCACCAACACGCCCGCAATCAGCGTCAAGCCGGCGTCCAGCTTGAGGATTTCTCCCATGGCCAGCGGCCCCGGATGCGGCACGCACAGCGAGTGGGTGACTGTGCCGGCACAGCAGATTGCCATCACGTAGAGCAAATAGTCCTTGCCAGTGCGCACCGCCATCGCCCGCGCCAGCGGCAGGAGCAGCATGAAGAACGTGTCAAAAAAGATGGGGATCGAGATGAAATACCCGCTGGTGACCAAGGCCACACCGGCGCGTTTCTCGCCAAAGAACGCGAGGAACCGGCGCACAATCTTGTCCGCGGCACCGCTTTCCATCAGGCACATGCCAATGATGGACGCCAGGGCGATCACCACCCCGACCTTGCCCGCGGTGTTGCCCAGTTCTGCCGCGGTCAATTCCACCGCTTGTATGTAATGCGAGTGGGTCGTTTGTCCCGGCAAAGTAATTTGCAGGTTGGAGGATTGAATCCCGCCGGGCGGCGTCGCGGGTTGCGCCTCTTCCACCACCAAGGCGCCGTGGGCATTGGTGAAGACGGCCATGGTGTTGGTGGTGATCACGTTCGTCTTAACCCGTTCGCCGGGCAACTGTCCCAGCGGGGTAAGCAAGCCCGCCGTGATGGCCGCGAGCACCAAGGCCAGAAAGGCGTGTACGCGCAGCACGGTGATCAGCACGATGATCAGCGCCACACAGATTCCCAGGATGGCAAAAGGCCAAAGATTGGCCGAAGAGCCGGCCGCCGCGGCAAAGAAGAGCATGTCGGGTAACATCGGGCTCTAGTGCAACCTGAAATTCGCGCTGGGTCAAGACTGGGCAATGACGCCGGACTGGCGCATGATCGACGTTGAAGCCCCAATGACCCAGCCGCCGGCGGTCCGAACTCGATTTGCGGCTCGGGCTTGGGGCTGGGTCGTTTCAATGAACTCGACCCGCCAACCATGGCCGCCATGTTGCCAAATGAATTGAACGCTGGAACACCATTTCGGCTGCGAACACTTCTCGGATCGAAGCCGAGCCCGCCGACATCAGACTGAACCACTCAATGCATTGCGCACTGCGGTACCTCGACACATTTGCTTGCTTTCGGTGCAGTGGCGAATTATTTACCAAAATGTTGCGTGCGGGTTTGGACGTTTGACCTTACCGCTAAATCAGATCATCAGTATGAAAACCCTTTCGAAACTTGTCGGAGGTGCGACCAGCCTCAGTGTCGCCTTGTTGTCTGCCGCCAGCCTCCCTCTTCGCGCCGCGCCGGCGGTCTTCAATAGCAGCGCCGATGGCAATTGGCGCGGGCTGCCGCTCCCCAGTGCCCTGGACCGCGTCGGGCGGCGCTGCCGATCATGAATTTCCGGTCGCTGGGGACACCGCCAACATCCTGGGCAACGAAATCAGTTTGAGCCAGGATGAGTCGGTGGCCGAACTGAATTTCAGCGGCGACATTCTCCATCTGGACGGTCACGTACTGCGGGTGACCAGTGCGGGCAGTTGGACCAGTGGGGTGATCCTCGGCGGAGGGACATTCTCGGCGGAGGACGGCATTTTCGGTATATCACCAAGCGGCGTGATCCGGCTTGAAGCAACGATTGCGAACCAGGGCCGGTTGGTGTTCAACTGTTCCACCAACTTGCTTTTCGACGCCGGCGCAGAGTTGACCAACGCCCCGGGCGGCGTCATCGAACTCCAGGGCAATAGCAGTCTGGTCAATGGCGCGGGCAGTGGTTCGCCGCCTGTGGTGGTCAACGCCGGCCAATTCCTTAAAACCGGTGGTGGCACCGCGTTTCTTGATAGCGCCGTGGTATTGGACAACCGCGACACGATGGATGTCCAATCCGGACTGCTGCAAGTGCGCGGCAGCGTGGTGCAACTAGTCAATGGGAACCTTTCCGCCGGCACCTGGATTGTGCGCACCAACGCGACGTTGGAATGGTCCGGTGGCTCGATCACCACCAACCACGCCACCGTCATCCTGGACGGCTCCGGCGCCTCGTTTTCCGCCCTGGGACTTTCCCGGAACGCTGGCGCGTGGCAGGTGCGCAACGGTGCCAGTTGGACGACTACCGGTTTCCTGGACAATTCCGGCAGTCTTCGCGTTGGCACCGGCAGTAGTGTGAGCGCACGCGGTGACATTACCCAAACCGCCAGCGGTGAACTTAGTGGGGATGGCGCCGTGAACGCAGTCCTGGACAATTCCGGATTGGTTCGTCCCGGCGATCCGCTCGGAACCTTGTTCGTGAACGGTAATCTGCGCCTCGGCGCCAGCAGCCGGATCGAACTCGAACTCGGCGGCACCAATCAACCCAACGCGTACGACCAATTACAGACCACGGGTGACGTTCAGTTCGACGGCACCTTGGACGTGGTCCTGGTTACTAGTTTTGCACCGCAGGCGGGCGACCGGTTTCGTATTATGCCGTATTCGTCGCACAGCGGAACGTTCTCGGTCATGCACCTGCCGGAATTGGCAGGCGACTTGGTTCTGATTCCTCTTTACGAAAGCGACGGACTGGTCCTGTTGACCGTGCCCCGCGCCATCAACCTCCTGAGGCCGCAAATGGTTGATGGCGTTTTCAGTATTTTCTTCACCACCGTGCCCGGCATCGAATTCGTCGTCGAAGTGACCGAGTCGCTCAATCCGCCCTATTGGGAGATCCTGGATACCTTTTCCGGCGATGGCAACGAACAAACCGTTAACGATTTTGGTGATTTCCCTCAGCGTTATTACCGGCTGCGGCTGCAATAGCGCGCCCGGAAAAGGAAGCCAGCCTTGTTTGGCTCGAAGTTATTGGCTATTGGGGAGTTCTCGTGAACACCGTCGCAGAGATTCACATCACCGATTATCCGGTCGCTCCCTGCCCTTACGCTAATTGCTACTGCGAAACGACACGGTAAAACCGTGCTCTGGCTGCAAGCGTGTCGTGATCTTCAAAATTGAAGTTGCCGGCTTCCGCTTCGGGAGAGGCATTTCCAATCTCGCGCCAATCCGACAGGTCGGTTGAGGCTTCGATCGCGTAGGTTTTGGTTTCGTCCGCGGAAAATTCCAGGCGCGGAATGCCCTCTTCAAATCTGACTGTCAAATCGGTTATGGGTGTGGCTAAATGGCCGTACAAATCCGGGATGCGATGGCAGCGATACGTCCAGCAACCCAGATAGTTGGAGTTAGTATTCGCATAATCGAAGAAGGCGAGATCGAACACAACCTCTGGATTTGGTTCATGAGTTACCTCCTTGATTCGGATCATTGAGGCGTTGGTTGAGAACGGACTGGGACGAACCCCATTGATGTACCAAATGAAACCGAAATTGATAAGCACGTTACCGGTCTGTGGCAGCCAGTCGGCGTTTCCAACTTGCCCGGTGAAGATCGGTTCGGCAATGCTGCTCCCGTATTCCCACACCTGCGAGACGGTCATATTCGTTTCGTCGATGTCATATTCCACCGCGCGAGTGTAATTGTCCTCATCAGGCACGAACGGGTCAAAGGGACTCGCCCGGAAATTGCCGTTGTCGTAAACCAGCAAAGTTCCCTGCGGCGTGATGATGGGAGCATGTTGCCCGTATTGCCACGCGAAGGGCGTCCCTACTGGGGTCAGCAAGTATTGTTGAAATTCCGGTCCCCAGTTCTCATGCGGGCCCAGAATCCATTTGATTTGGCCGGTATCTCGGAAAAACTTGATAACGGCGTTTTGTTGCCGCATCGAAACAATCAGTGTGTCGTCACGCGGATCCTCGATGAGGGCATTGGCATGCTCGATGTCCCAACCCAGGTTCCAGTTGCGGATCTGAAACGTTAAGTACGTGAGCCGGCGGGGATCCAACACATCAATCGGCGACCAAGTATTGAGCAGCTTGCTGTCAGTGGCGGAGATTTCGACGACTTTGTTGTAAAGGACATTGGTCGTCTGCAGCGGCGCGTCTGGGTCCGTGGCGCTCGTTGGGAAATCGGACACCACCTTGCTCGCATCATTTAAGTAGAGGATGGTGCCGTGGGGAGTGGGAACGCCATCATGAAGGTTGATGTTCAATCCGGAGGGGACATTCCAGGTTCGGACCGTGTTTCCCAGCATATTGATTTCAACAAAGCTCCTTGTCAGCGGGATGAAGAGGTCACCGTTTTCAAGCTGGCGCACGTCGGAGGTTGACGTGACGCGGCTGTACCAGACGACCTCGCCAGCATTGTCCACCACCGTTAAATAGGCGCGGTAAGTATTCCGATTTACGATTCTCAGCAAGGTGTAACCGGGCTCCATTTTTGCCGGTTGATTGGTGATTAACAAGCTCGGAGGAAAATCGCTTGGCAACGGATCGGTGATGAACTCCAGAGGGTCGGCTGCGGTGACGGCGTTCCGAAATTTGTCATGCACCGTCACTGCAATCAGGTTGGTCCGGTCGGATTTGAATCCCAGCAAGGGAATGGAATGGTTCGTAGCGTAATCATAGAAATTTCGCTGCCAAGTGTTGGTCCCATCACTCACCGACACGCTGACCCGCGAGGGATCGTCCGTCGTTAATGTCAAGACCCCCGCCAATGGCGCGTTCGCGGCCGTGGCGACCGACGGGCCGGTGAGGATTGTCAACGCCTGCAAATTGATGGTGACATTCAGGCTTAAGGCAGTCGCAACAACAATCGTCAGCCGGCGAGTAAACAACAGTGGAAACATTGGCAACATAGACTAGGTGATTCTGCTGTTGGTTACAACCGAAAGCAAGCTTTTTGTTTGATTACGGATGATCGATCACGGCTCAGAGCAAAATATCGAATACTCAATAACCAAGCGCCAGAGAAGGTCCAACTTCCAAGCCTCAACCGAACTGCGAACCGTCGGCCCTTACTGGTCATTGGCGATTGGGCCTTCTCTGGGCTTTGTGCATTGGCTATTGGTCATAGATTGACCAAACTGCTGGCAGCACGTTGGAGCAGCTCCTGAAAAAATGCCAAATTCCCGCTTGCGTCCCCCTTGCCTTTGCCCCTATATTTCGCGCTCTTTTTAAGAGAAAGCTGATTAAATTATGCGTCGCCCAAAAGGTGTAAGAACAAAGAAGTCAGTGGCCAAGCGGTTTAAGATCACCGCGACCGGCAAAGTGATGCGGGCTCATGCCGGCAAGCGCCATCTGCTGCAGGGCAAAAGCCCGAAGCGCCGCCGCAATCTGGGATCGATGGCCGTGGTCAATGCTTCGGACGAATACAAGATCAAGCAGTGTTTGCTGTTTGACCACTAAATGAATTTGACGATTACCTGAATATTGAATTGTAGAGTACCATGCGAGTAACCAACGCTCCTGCCTCCCGAAAACGGCGCAAACGAATGCTCCTGGCCGCCAAAGGCTACCGGTTTCGCCGTTCTAAACTGTATCGTTACGCCTCCGACGCCGTCGATCATGGCCGGCAATACGCCTATCGCGACCGCCGCAACAAGAAGCGCACGTTCCGCGCCTTGTGGCAAATCCGCATCAATGCGGCGGCCCGCTTGGCTGGTATCACTTACAGCCGGTTTATTGAAGGCTTGAAGGCCGCCCAAGTTGGGCTGGACCGGAAGGTTCTCGCCGACATTGCCGCCACCGACAACGCCGCTTTTGCCGAGTTGGTCAAGGTCGCCCAGAACGCGCTCAAGACCAAGACTGCGAAGGCCTGATTGGATCGAAGCAATTTTGCGAGCGGGCGACCCGGCAACGGACGCCCGCTTTGTTTTTTTGAAGATGCCCCGGTAACGGGCGGGAAACCAAAGCAGATGTGAGTGGATTGGGTATGGTGAAAGCAGCCTTCCGGCAAACCATGGGAACCAGTTTATGGCCGACTTCTTGAGTCAAATTGAACCGTTGAAACAAGCCGCGATCGCGGACCTCCACGCGGCCCCGGACTTGGCCGCGCTGGACCAGGCCAAGGGCAAATGGATCGGCGCGCAGGGACAGTTCACCGCGCTCATGAAACAACTGGGCACGCTGCCCAAGGAAGAAAAGCCCGCTGCCGGCAAAGCCATCAATCAAGCGAAGGTTGAACTGGAAGCCGCGCTGGCGACACGAAAGGGCGAACTCGAACTCCAAGCCGCCCTGCCCAAAGAGCCCACGGATTTCACGCTGCCGGGCCGCCGCCGAGTCGTGGGCAAACTGCATCCCCTCACGCAGGTCGACCGAAGACATCGTCCGCAGCTTCCGCAAGATCGGCTTCGTCGTCGCAGACGGCCCCGAGATCGAGGACGACTACCACTGCTTCGACGCGCTGAACACGCCGGCGGACCATCCGGCGCGCGACACGCAGGACACGTTTTACCTGGAGTTTCCCGACAAGGCTACTTGCTCCGCACGCACACTTCGTCCGTGCAGATCCGCGTGATGGAAAAGCAACCGCCGCCCGTGCGCATCATCGTGCCGGGCCGGGTTTATCGCCGCGACAACGCCGACGCCACGCACAACCCGACCTTCCACCAGATCGAAGGACTCTACGTGGACCGGGGCGTCACCGTGGGCGACCTCAAGGGCACCGTCGAGTTCGTGTTCAAAGAAGTGATGGGCAGCGACGTGAAGATCCGTTTCCGTCCGCACTATTTCAGCTACACCGAGCCGAGCTTCGAAATTGATTTCACCAGTTCGCTCATGCGGAAGATGGGCAAGGAATGGCTCGAAATCGCCGGCTGCGGCATGGTGCATCCGCAAGTGTTCGAAAACGTCGGCTACGATCCCGAGGTCTGGACCGGCTGGGCGTTCGGCTTCGGCATCGAACGCATCGCCATGATCCGCTACGGCATCAACGACATCCGGCTGTTCTACGAAAACGACGTGCGGTTCCTGCGGCAGTTCTAAGCGGCCATTTCCCATGAAAGTCACCCTTAACTGGCTCAAACAATACGTCGATTTCGATTGGTCGCCCGAGGAACTGGCCGAGCGCCTGACCATGCTCGGCCTCGAAGTCGAAGGCGTGGAAAAGCTCGGCGGCGAATTCGACGGCATCGTCGTCGCGCAGGTCATCACCCGCGACAAACATCCGAACGCGGACAAGCTTTCCGTCTGCCGCGTCAATGACGGCAAGGGCGAACGGCAGATCGTTTGCGGCGCGCAGAATTTCAAGGCCGGCGACAAAGTGCCGCTGATTCTGCCCGGCGCGACCCTGCCCGCCCAGCCGGGCGAAAAGCCCTTCACCATCAAGGTGGGCAAGATGCGCGGCGTGGAATCGCACGGCATGATGTGTTCGCCGCAGGAACTCGGCTTGGCTCGCCGAGGCCGAGGGATTGATGATTCTCCCGGAAGACGCCGAGGTCGGGCCAACCCTTTGCCGAATACCTGGGGCGTACCGGCACGGACGTCGTCTATGATCTGGAAATCACCCCCAACCGTCCCGACCTCAACAGCGTCGTTCGGCATCGCGCGCGAAATCTGCGGCGTTGACCGGCAATCCGCTGAAGCTGCCACACGTCGAGTTTGCGTCCGAAGCCCGCGATACCCAAACGGCCGCCGAATTGGTGGCTGTGCGCATCGACGATGCGGAGCTGTGCCCGCGATACACCGCCCGCGTTGTGCGCGGCGTCAAAATTGGTCCCAGTCCGGACTGGCTGCGCTCGATGCTCGAAAAGGTGGGCATCCGCAGCATCAACAACGTCGTGGACGTGACCAATTACGTGATGCTGGAAATCGGCCAGCCGCTGCACGCGTTTGATTACCATTTGATTGCCCGCGGGGCCGGATGGCAAGCCCGACCATTGTCATTCGTCGGGCGCAGGCCGGCGAGAAGTTCATCACCCTGGACGGACAGGAACACACGCTGACGAATGAAATGCTTTTGATCGCTGACGAGCAGAAAGGCATCGCGCTGGCCGGCGTGATGGGCGGCCAAAATACCGAGATCAACGATCAGACGGTGGACGTGCTGATCGAAAGCGCCTATTTCAATCCGTCAGAACATCCGGCGCACGTCCAAACAACTGGGCTTGCGCACGGATGCCAGCTACCGATTTGAACGCGGGGCGGACATTGGCATTTCCGATTGGGCCAATGCTCGCTGCGCCCAGCTCATTCTCGAAACCGCTGGCGGCCGATTGGCGGAGGGGATTGTTGATGCGTTTCCGCTGCCGCCGCAGCCACGGGAGATTGTGTTGCGGCATCCACAGACCAACGCGTTGCTGGGCATCGAGATTCCGAACGACAAACAAATCGATATTCTCCAGCACCTTGGTCTGGAGGTCCTCACGGCTCCCGGCATTGCGCCGACCACCGGCATCCGTTCGCCGCACGTGACCTTGTTTCGCGTGCCGACGTTCCGGGTGGATCTAAAGCGGGAAACTGATTTGATCGAGGAAGTCGAGCGCCTCTACGGTCTGGAGAAGGTGCCGTCCACGCCGCCGCGAGGCGCCATTGGTTCGCATCCGTTTGACGCGGTCCACGATCTGATTGCCCAGGCGCGTGGCGTCCTGGCGGGATTGGGCTTGAATGAGGCGCAAGGCCAGACGTTGATTTCCGACCAGGCGGCAAAGTTGTGGAGTGCGCAGCCGCCGGTGCTGCTGGCCAATCCCCTCAGCAGTGACATGAATGCGCTCCGATCCAGCCTGCTGCCCGGTTTGCTGGATACGTTGCGTCACAACTTAAGCCACAAGCAATACGAGGTGGCCCTGTTCGAATTGGGGCGGGTGTTCTCGCAGACCGACGGCAAGCTGCGCGAAGAACGCCGCTTGGCCATCGCCTTGACCGGGCAGCGGAATTCACTCTTCTGGGCCGGCCCGGAACGCGAGGCAAAATTCGACGTGTTTGATCTGAAGGGTTTGCTGGAGGAGTTCTTCGAGCATTTCGGCCTCCGCGGCGTGAGCCTGGTAAAACGCCAGGGCGACTCGGCGACATACCTTGAATCCGCGGCGATTAATATGGGCAAGTTGGCGTTGGGGGTGATTGGGCAACTGACTCCCGCGCTGGCCAAACATTACGACCTGCGGGACGCGGTGTTTCTGGCCGAATTGAACTTCGACTTACTGCTCTCCAAACGCACTGCCGCCCGGTCATTCAAAACGTTGCCGGCTTTTCCGGCGATCCGACGCGACGTGGCAATGATCCTGCCCGAAGCGGCAACGCACGACGCGGTGCTGGGGGTCGTCCGGAAGGTCAAACCGCTGAACCTGGAGTCGGTGGAACTGTTCGATGTGTTTCGCGGCAAGAACGTGCCAGCCGGTCAAAAGAGCATGGCTTACGCGTTTACGTACCGTCACACCGAACGCACGCTGACTGATGCGGAAGTCAATGCCACGCACGAGCAACTTGTCGCCCAATTGAAACAGACCTTGAACGCTGTGATCCGCGAGGCTTAGTCCGGACACTGGCCATCGCCGCCAACGTGAGGAGGCGGAGCCGATGCCCCCTGACGTAGCTCCGCTTGCTCACGGCGGCGGCTACACGGTTTCGGCCATTCAATACGTGGGGTGAAATTTCTGAGCTGGAACCATCCAAAAACGTTTTCGAGGATTATGTTCTCTTAGCCGTGACTATTCAGTAGGACAGGCGTCTCGCCTGTCTCGAACGACTGCCAACCATCGATTTGCACCGCGGCGTAGGAAGTCTCTCCAGGTCACTCCAAGGTGAGGATGTGCTTGGCTATTCGAGACAGGCGAGACGCCTGTCCTACCGCGCCGAATCGTGTCATCGCTGCTCCAGCTACTGAATGGATACGGCTTAGACTGTTGGTGATGTTTGCCCCGCGTCGGCAGGCCGGATCGCCTGACCTGGCCGGCCGGCTTTCCTGAATAAAATATCGCGAGCCATACAAATTGTCTCCCGCTGCACCCCTTCACCTCTTCAACGTTTCAACCCTTCAACCTTGCGAAATTGAACCCAAAAATGCTTTGCCATTGAGTGGAAGCGTGCCAAACTTTGACAGGTCCACAATGACACCAACTTTTGTCATGCCAGGTGTGATGGTTGCAATCGCAGGAACCCTGTCCTCCGGCCAGGGCTCGGGATCGTTGACCGTGCTCTTTGCGTTGCTGTTGGGATTGGCTTTGGGTTTGGGGGTGGCTTCGTTGATCTTCTCCGTCTATTTCCTGCGCCAGAATCGTACGGTGCGCCGCCGGATTCTGCGGCCGCCGGTGCATTGGTCGCGGCAACGCTCGTGGCGCCCGCCGACCGTGGGCGGCCCTTGCCAATGGCTGGCCATTCGCGACAGTCATCCACACTTGGTGCAAGCGGCATTGCGGCTGCACGATCCCACTCCCTGTTCCTGGGAAGAGGGCTTGAGCGCCGCTCACGAGCACAAAATGTTCATCGCGCCGCCGGTGGGTGGTTGGACGCTGGTCATGGGGGCCAGCCTGCCCGAGCCGGCGGATGACGTGGACGCTTGTTTCCATTTCCTGTGCCAGTTGAGCACCAAGTTGGGACACATCCAGTTCTTCAGTTTCAACCGGTCGCTACAACACCATGCCTGGGCGCGGTTGGAACATGGTCGGGTTGGCCGAGCTTATGCCTGGGCGGGGAAAACACTTTGGAACCAGGGTTGCCTGACCGAAGCCGAACGCGAGTTGGGATTTCAATGCTATGAGTACGGCGAACATCCTGGTCGCATCGCCAACGGCAAATCCAATCCCCTGGCCGTCAATACCGAGCGATTGTCGCTCCTGGCCGCGCGCTGGAGTGTAAACCCGGCTACCATTGACCTGCGTTTCGTGAAGCAAGGACAGGGGATCGCCGGGCGCCTATCTTCGACCCAATTCCGTTAACCGGTGTGAACCGCAGACCATCAACCGAGCCTAACCCACTCTAAAAAAACTTATGTCGCTGGACGTTTCATTGGAACAATTCCCGAAGGAGATCGAACTCAAAACCAAGCTGAAGTGCGCGCTGCGTCCGCTGGAGGCCAACGATGAACTGGCGTTTCACGAGTTCTTTCTGGCGGTGCCGCTCAAGGAACGGCTGTTCATCAAGCACCGGGTTACGGAACCGGAAGTCATCCACGAGTGGTGTCAGAACATTGACCTGGGACACAAGCTGCCCCTGCTGGCTCTGAGCGAAGGCCGGATCATCGGCGACGCCACGTTGCACCAGCAACTAGGCGGTTGGAAACGCCACGTCGGCCGCACCAGTGTGATGATCCACCCGCAGTACCGCGGGCAGGGTTTGGCCACCGCGCTGCTGTCGGAACTCATCGACGTTGCCCGCCACCGCGGCCTCGAAAAGGTCGAGGCGGAATTCATCGGCGAACAGGAACACGCGATGAAGGTCTTCGGGCTGCTGGGTTTCACCGAACTGTTACGGCTGCCGGAATACGTTAAAGACATGGAGGGCGGATTGCATGATTACATCCTGATGGGGCTGATGCTCAAGACCGACGAAGAATACGCCGGCATGGGCTGAGGCGGCCAAGTGGTTGAAAGGTTGAAGGGCTCAAGCGGTGAAGCGATAAGAATTTGCGAGGCGTGAGAGACTCTTGCAAAACGGTCGCAACGTGGTGATGGCCCGCAACCCCATTCACGGTCAGCGACATTTCGAGCCTCCGGAGATTTGTCCGGCGTGCGGGGCAGAGGTGCCGCGGGAGGCCCGGGCGTGTCCGGTTTGCGGCGCGGATGAGCACACCGGTTGGTCGGATCGGGCCGACGCCCAACGACTGGGCATTCCGGATGGCGAATTCGACTACGACGAGTTCCTGGAGAATGAATTTGGCGAAGGGCAGGAGCATCCGTTGCGGGCCCGCGGCATAAGCTGGCTCTGGTGGGTGGTGGCGTTGCTGGTGGCGGCCGCGTTTCTAGCGATGTATTGGTGATTTTGGTCTGAGCAATGCGGAGGCTTCCCGTGACGGTCAGGTTTGGCTTTGGCTTATGATTCGAGACAATTTGTTCTGGCGGAGAATTCATTTTGGCGTCTTGGTTTCAGCGTTCGCTGGTTGCACTTCGGTTGGGCTCACGGCATCGGCCAACGGCCCCGCAGGCACGAACAACAATTCCACCCCAACGGCCCCGCCCCGGTTGGCTTGGTATCAGACCAACCTGGTCGGCATGGAAGTCGGACCCACGGGAGCCCAGTTTGGCAGCGATCCGAGCGACACCAATTACGCGGCCCGTTTCAACGGGGCTGACATCGTCCGCCATTGCGTCGAGGCGAATGGCGAATACCTCGTCATCTGGGCGCGCGATGGCGAATACGCATACTACAATTCCCGTCTTCAACCCAAATGCCCCGGGTTGGGCGAGCGGGATGTCTTGCGGGAAACCGTCGCTGAAGCCCGCCAATACAACCTGCCAGTGATTGCCTATTGCGTGCTGCAATACTGCGGCGACACCCTCCGCCAGCATCCCGACTGGCGAATGCGCGGCCCGGACGGTAAACCGATTGACCGGGTATGTTACCGCAGCGGCTACCTCGACTTCATGAAACAGATGCTCGACGAAATGCTGGCGTACGGCATTGCGGGCTTTCATCTGGACATGGTGGACCAGGGTTTTGGCTTGCCCTACGGCTGTTGGTGCGACACGTGCCAGAAGCAATTCCAAACCCAATATGGCCGGCCCATGCCCCCAGGTGTCACCTGGGACGCTGATTGGGATCGCATGCTCGAATTTCGTTACCAATCGAGTGCGCAGTTTGAGCGAGCCCTCCGGGATCACGTCCAGTCCGTCAATCCCCAGGCCACGGTGGATTTCAATTACCACGGCAATCCGCCGTTCTCGTGGGAGGTGGGCCAGCGTCCGGTACAACATGCCACCAACGGTAATTTCGTAACGGGCGAAACGGGGGTTTGGGGCTTCAGCGCCTTGGGCGTGGGATTGAATGCCGAGTTTTATCGGGCCGCGACTCCGGGTTTGCCGGTGCAGGTGGCCATCCAACGCGGTGTGCGCATGTATCATGACCAAACCACCCGCCCGCTGAACGACATCCGCTGGGAACTCCTGACCCTGCTGGCGCACGGCGCGTTCGTGACCATGGTGGACAAGACCGCGTATGATGGCTGGTTGGACCCGGTGGCTTACGAACGCATCGGACTGGCGTTCCATGAAGCACGCGCCAAACGGGAACACTTTGGCCATACCCCGGTCCAGGAAGTGGGGCTTTACTTCAGCAGCCGCACCCGCGACTGGTACGGTCGCGAAACTCCGGCCAAGTATTTTCAGTCGTTCCAGGGAGCCCATAAAGCGCTGGTTTACGAGCACATCACTTGGGGTGTGCTGCTCGACGAAAACGTTACCTTGGAACGGCTGAAGAACTTCTCCATCGTGATGCTCCCCAACGTGGCCATTCTATCGACCAATGAAATTGCGCTGTTTCGCCGATATGTCGAGGAGGGCGGCAACTTGCTTCTGACCGGCTTTACCGGATTGTATGATGAGATGGGGCAGCCGCGAAAGGAAAGTGCTGTGGCCGATTTGATCGGCGCCACCCTGACTGGGCGGCTGGAGTCACTGGACAACCACATTCAATTTCCAGCCGACACCAACGGAGACTGGTCCGTCTTTCACCGCCGCATTCATACTGAGTGGCCCTTCCTGGTCAAAGGTCCGGCCGCGCAATACCAACCGACCACGGCCACGCCGGTGGGCGAATTGCTGAAACCTCACCGCACCGTGCGCCAACGGCAGGGCCGGGAAGGCACCGACTGGCCGATGAGTGCGGACGTACCGGTGGGACCGGCCATCCTGATCAATGGGGTCGGCCAGGGTAAAGTGCTGACGTTTGCCGCCTCACCGGACTTCGCCACGGCCAGCGAGCATTACATCGTTGAAGACCGGTTGTTGCTGCACAATGCGGTGCGTTATCTCGATGCCAAACCCTTCGTCGAGATTACCGCGCCGGCCAATGTCGAAGTCGTGGTGTCGCACGACGCGGCCAGCCGGTCGTTGCGGGTGCATCTGCTGGGCTATAATTCGCCGCCGGCCACCACCCCGGCGGAAGATCGCCCGCACGTCTTGCCTGGCCTGATCGAAGACGCCCCGATATTTCGCGTCACCATCACGCCCCGCCTGACGATGAAACGCGCCCGGCCTTGGAGTTCCACTACGGTGGTGACCAACTATGGCAATTCGTTTGAAGCCACGGTGCAGGACGTGCATGAAGTGATCGAGTTTGGTTATTGAAACAACATCGCGTTACCCGACCATTGCAATTACACTCAATACCGATGAACATACCCCGACCACCCGCCGCCAGTTTCTTCAAACCCTGGCCGCGGCCGTCCCGGTGACCTGCGGGTGCGCCGCCATCCCAACCGCCATCGCCGAAGCGGCTGCCGCCGACAAACTGCCGCCGATCCGGGCCATTACCCGCGGCCCCAGGTTTCATTGGCGCGGGTACTACGACAAGCTGCTATTCGATCCGACCAATCGGTATGTCCTCGCCAACGAAGTCGATTTTGAACATCGCTCGCCGCGCGCCGACGACCAGATCCGCGTCGGCATGGTCGATCTCCAGAACCACGACGAGTGGATTGAATTGGGCACGTCCCGCGCCTGGAATTGGCAGCAAGGCTGCATGCTCCAATGGGTGCCGGGTTCGGCCAGCGAAGTGGCTTGGAACGACCGGGAAGGGGACCAGTTCGTTTCCCGCATCCTGGACATCAAGACCGGGAAAAAGCGCACGTTGCCCCATCCGTTCTATTGCCTGAGCCCGGATGGCCGCTGGGCCGTGGCGCCCGACTTCCGTCGCCTGAATGACACGCGTCCCGGTTATGGGTACACTGGATTGCCGGATCCCAACCGGGAGCTTTTGGCGCCGGATGACGTGGGGATATGGAAAATGGACCTGCAAACCGGCACGCACGAATTGCTGATCTCCCTGGCCGATGCGGCGAAGATTCCGTATCCGCCGGGCTTTTCGAAGGGCGCGAAACACTGGTTCAATCACCTGCTGTTCAACACGGACGGTTCGCGATTTTTGTTCCTGCATCGCTGGCGCGGGGACAAGGAGGGCCGGAGCTTTGCGACGCGCATGTTTACGGCCGATCCGGACGGCAACGATCTCTTCATCCTCGATCCCTACGGGCGCACTTCACATTTCGTCTGGCGTGATGCGCGCCACGTCATGGCTTGGGCCTGGCACCCTTCACACGGGGAACGATTCTATCTTTATCGCGACCATACCGACCAAGTCGAGGTGGTGGGGCAGGACGTGATGACCCGTAATGGCCACAATACTTTTGTGCCGGGCACCAATAACCAGTGGGTGCTCAATGATACCTATCCAGACAAGGAACATCTTCAGCATCCATACCTCTATCACCTCCCTACCAACCGCCGGGTGCCGCTCGGCCATTTCCTTTCGCCGCCGAAATATACCGGTGAATGGCGTTGTGACACGCATCCGTGCGCCAGCCGCGACGGTAAATGGGTGTCCCTCGATTCCCCGCATGGGGGAAACGGGCGACAGGTTTACCTGGTCGATATTCGGGGCATCGTCGGGTGAGAGGTGTCCTTTTGCACTCTGCACGCGAGGATTGAAAGTGATGCGCTGGACAGGCCCGGGAAATGCTGAAACCATCGTCCTGTGAAGCAGTCATTAGTTACGTTGGATATGGAGGGAGTGCTGACTCCCGAAATCTGGATTGCCGTGGCGGAGAAAACCGGCATCCCGGAACTGCGCCGCACCACGCGCGACGAGCCGGATTACGACAAGCTGATGCGCTACCGGTTGGATTTGCTGGACCGCCATGGACTCCGGCTGCCGGACATCCAGCAGGTCATCGGCACGCTCCGGCCATTGGACGGCGCCCGTGAATTTCTCGATGAATTGCGCGAGCTTTTGCCGGTGATCATTCTTTCGGATACGTTCGAACAATTCGCCAGCCCGTTGGTTCGCCAGCTCAATTGGCCCACGCTGTTGTGTCATCGATTGGTGGTCAAGGAGGGGGTGATTGCGGATTACCAATTGCGTCTGCCGCAGCAGAAGAAGGAGGCGGTGGCTGCTTTCAAGCACCTGAATTATCACGTCATTTCCGGCGGCGATTCGTACAACGACACGGCCATGTTGTGCGAAGCCAATGTTGGGCTGCTGTTTCGCGCGCCGGATAATGTGAAGCAGGAGTTTCCCCAGTTCAAAGCCGTGGACACGTACGCGGATTTGCTGCAACTGATTCGGGAAGCCGTGGGGTGATGGTTTTTTGATCCCAGCGCCATCTGTTCCCAAGGCAGGCGGCCATGGCGCTTGACCAAATTCATTCAGTTGCGGTAGGCCAGCGCTGCTGCGTCCTCCCCCTTGGTTGGTCGAAGACTAAGCTGAGTCAGGGTTTCCGTCAGGAAATAGCCAGGACTCTCAAATGCGAAAATTGAACAACTCCAGGAAAACGGCGAAAGCGTTGTAGGCAGCGTGCAAGCCCATGGCCGCAATCAAATAGACCGAGCCGGCGGCCAAGCGCGGAGGAGTGCGACGTGCCATGACTTGGGCCCAGATGCGCATCAAGCCCATGCCGGCGATCAACGAACAGCCCATGTGCAAGGCGACGCAAGCCGACCAGCGCCACTGGATCAAGAAGTTGGACGGCTTGGCGACGTAAACGTGGAGATAAAGAACGTTTTCCACGGCGGAGAACACGAAGCCACTGGCCAGCACGCACAACGCGATCTGTACGCGGGAGCGGAACAGGAATGGACGTTTCTCGACCAACCAAAGCGGGATGGCCACCTTCATCATTTCTTCCAAGACCGGCCCGAACACCACAATGACCGCTACTCCCACCGTCGTTTGGCCGCCGCCCAGCAAGGCGCCGAGAATGGCCCACGGTCCGGCGGTCAACGCGACGAGTGCCACCATGAGCCAGGAGCGTGTGCCACTCGTTTCCGCGATGCGTTTATCGAGCCAGCGGGCGTATGTCAGCGCGTCCGGGGGCGGGGTGCCGGCTGGATTAGCCAACCAAGCGGTTTCATCCCAAACCGTGTGTTCCACGCGGTCATCCTCGGTTTCCTTGCGGGCCGCGCGGGACAGTTGTTCAGCGGCGGAGCCTTCACTGGGATCGGCTTGAAAGCCGTCCTGCTGCCAGAACGGTTCATGCTCAATGGACGGATCGTGGTTGGGCGTCGTCACGCTGAGGCGGGATGCGCATGGTAGGCCGTCGCCGAAGCGATGATACAGACCATGGCCGTCTTACGCATGGTGGAATTGCCTCCTACGTCCGCGCTTTGATACCGGACATTGCCCACGGCGTTGTAGCCTTGGTCGCGCGCTTGTTCCAGCAGACGCAACAAGGCTTCCCGGCGTGCCCGGTTGAGCAGGGTTTGGTAACTCCGGACTTCTCCGCCAAAAATGTTCCGCAACTTGGCGAGAAAGCTTTTGAAGTAGTCGGTGGCAATCACTGCTTCACCGACGAGCAGGGAGGGCGGTGAGGGGCCGGTTGCGAAGCCCGGATACGACTTGAGCTGGCTGATGAACATGCCCGCCAATTGTTGCTCCCGCTCGTCAAGGTTTGCACAGTGCTTCTGTTCTCGACGGTGGCCCACAAAATACCCGAGTCCCAGCAGGAACAAGACAATGCCAATATTAACGATCAGTGCAATGGAATCGTCCATAGAAAGGCGCCTCAAGCCAGGGGTTGTGCCGTCGCTTCGGCTTCCAGCATGACAGCGGTGCCATACGCGTACAGCTCGGCGGCTCCGGCGGTAACGGCACTGGTGGTAAAACGGACGTTCACGACGGCATGGGCTCCCAGTTGCTGCGCCTGGGCCAGCATCCGTTCCATGGCCTGACGCCGGGATTCCGTCAACAGCTCGGTGTATCCCTTGAGTTCACCACCAATCAGATTCTTCAGGCTGGCGGCGATGTCGCGCCCGGCGTGTTTGGCGCGGACCGTGTTCCCTTGCACGAGTCCTTTGATGGCCGTGATCCGGTATCCGGGAACGGTTTCCGTATTGGTGATGATCATGAGCTGCTCCTGTTTGAGGTTGAACGGAGATTTGATTGCGACGGGTTGAGACGCTGGACGAGCAAGGACAAACCACCTGTTTGCAGGTGGGTGAGTCTCGACTGGCAAACGGGATTATCAGCTTCAACCACGGGCGGAGCGTAAATGGCTGACTGACCGGCGCAAGTCTTTTGTTGGCGGTAAGGAGGGCTGTCAGTGACGACCCAAGATCGGCGCAAGTTCGGCATTGCACTTGCGGCTCGAATCATTACGTTGCCGGCCCATGAAATATTCCAAGTACCACGCGTTGGGAAACGATTATCTGGTCATCGATCCCCAGGACTGGGAAGGGCCGCTCACCGAGGAGCAGGTCAGGATCATTTGCCACCGGAATTTTGGAGTGGGTTCGGACGGCATCTTGTACGGCCCACTGCCGGATGCCCAAGCCGATTTTGCGCTGCGCATTTTCAATCCCGATGGCAGCGAAGCGGAGAAAAGCGGCAACGGTTTACGGATTTTTTCACGATACCTGTACGACCAACAACGAGTAGGTGACCAACCTTTTTCCATCCAAACACTTGGAGGTCGCGTGCAGTCCGTGGTCCTGGCCCAGGGCAAACAGGTCCGGGTCGAGATGGGTAAGGTGACGTTTTGGAGTGATGAAATCCCGGTAACCGGTCCGCGTCGCGAGGTTTTGCGCGAGCACATTCAGGCGGCGGACCAGACCTTCGAATTTTGCGCCGCGTCCATTGGCAATCCTCATTGCGTCTTGCCGCTCCCTGAATTCAGTGCGGAGCTGGCAAAACAATTTGGACCGCTCCTCGAGACGCATCAAAATTTTCCCAACCGCACCAACGTGCAATTCCTGCAAGTGCTGGACCGGCAGCATATCCGGATCGAAATCTGGGAACGCGGCGCTGGGTACACCCTGGCCTCGGGCAGCAGCAGTAGCGCCGCTGCCGCCGTCGCACGCAAACTCGGATTGTGCGATTCAGCAATCACGGTACAGATGCCCGGTGGCAACCTTGCGATTGAAGTGGGCGACGATTACTCCATCCTGATGACGGGTCCGGTGACCCGCGTCGCGGAAGGCACGCTGTTTGCCGAGGTCTTCGAAGGGAGTGGAAACCAAAGCTGATGTGCCATACGCTTCACGTGACTCGGCACCCGTCAACATCGCGACAGGCGGATAGCTGTCTTGTAGGACAGGCGTCTCGCCTGTCCCGTAATACCCAAGCATATTCATCATGCTGCAAAGCGTTTTGCAACGATTGACAGCGCCTTGGCATTCGAGACAGCCGAGACGGCTGTCCTACCTGAGCCGGTTCGCTCTTACTATTCGGAAGCACCGAATGCGGCGTCTTCGGTGCGCCGGCTGGTCAATCGCGCCTTACTGTGGATCGAGCGCCAGAATGGCGTCGGCCAGTTCGCGGCGGATGGCGTTAAGCCGGCCGAAGGCAACGACCTTGTCCGGATCGAGCCGGGCGAATCCATCGTCGGGAAACCGCTGGCCGCCTTTGCCTTCATAGAGCGTCCAGTCATCGGCGATGTCATTGCCAATGGTTTCGAGCAGGTCGCGGGCTTTTCGCGCCGCGGGTTGGGCCGGATTGGTGTGCTTGGCCAAGGACTCCAAGTGGCACAGATACTTCAGGTCGTCGATGCCTTCGCGGCAACGTTCGTAGTCGAGCGTCGGGTAAATGGCGTCCTGCTGCGTGCGCACCAGCGAGCCGGATTCGTTGCGGAGGTTGTAGTACCACTCGACTTTGCCCCGCACGCCGTAATGGCTCATTTTCCAAAAGAAAAAGCCGAAGGGAAACCGGCCGCTCCCGGCATTGACGAACCACGGGATCGCGCCGGTCTTGGATTGGAGCGCTTCCAGAAACGGCTTGTTCAATAAGCGCCGGCCCTGATTGTGATGGTCGGCGCCGTCCCAACCGTTGTTGAACGTGGCCACGTTGAGAAACGGAGCCATCGCCATCACTTCCCGGTAACCATTCATGTCGCTGGTGGTGGCGATTTCGGGTAATTCCTCCCAAACGAATTTCGCCAGGCGCCCCGCGGTGTGGACGCCTTCCAGACCCTTGTTGGTCATTTCGTCGCCAATGGAAAAAAGCGTGGGCACGCCGTGTTTGCGGACCTCGGCATGCATGAGGCGCATGACCTTGATGTATTTCTGCTGCCAGCGCCGGCTGGTCTCATTGCCGTAACCGGCCAGGTCGGTCAATTGCAGGTCCATGGGCGGTGCCCAATAGAACGTGCCGGGGAAGCCGGCGCGTTGGTAAGTTTCCAGCACCCGCCCCAGTTCGCTGGTGTCCGTGTCATAGACGGGTTGGTGCCAGTCGTAGAGCGGCGCCACGCAAGTCATCCCATGCTTGCGCATGTCTTTGAAATGGGCGGCGAGGATTGTGCCATCCGGATCGTCGGCGGGTTTGGAATAATTGAAGCCCAATGAAAATGGCGGTTCTGGCAGCTTGAAAGGCAGTACCTCCAATACGATATGAATTGCGGCGATGGGATTGCTGTCGGCGGTTAATTGGACTTCGCCTTCGTACGGGCCTGGCTTGGCGTCCGCGGGCACTTGGATGGTACACCAAAAAAACTCGGTGCTGTGAGCGGACATATTCCACGGACGGCCCAGGTGCATCAGGATGTCGCGTCCGCCGCCATGGAATCCTTCCACGGACTGGACTACAACGTTCCGGGCCGGAATGAGCGCGCCACCGGATCCTTTCAAGTCCGTGCCGGCAATGAACAGTTGCTGCAAGGTTTCCTGCGGCCGCAGCAGGAAACTGAAGGGTTCGTATTCACCTGGCGTTGCGAAGAGTCGGGCCTCCCGCGGATTGCCGGCCAATTCCTTCCGAACGCTGACGGAACGCGGTGATTCGATGGTGACGCTCTTGCCGTCAGCAGTCTTGATGTTCACGGCCTGCGGTCGGGCAAAAATCAGCGGCTGATCAACGAGTGGTTTTTGTTCGCTGGAGGGATTCTCGTTGTAATCGGTGACGTACAAATCAAGTTCGGCGGCAAATGTCGCTGAGGAGGCCAGGAGACCGAACGCCGCCATGCCGGCCCAGAAGAAGCGGCGAGTGCTGCCGTGATCGGAGGAATGCTGAATCAGTGTGAGTTGCTTCATAGTAAAATCTCCCAGCCAGGCAGTCTATTCATCCAGTTTTCCGCCAATGGGTACCAGTGCGACATCGTCGAGCCAGATCGTACCTTCGCCGATGGCGTAGAAAAACACGTTGTAAGTTTTCTTTCCCGCCACCGGTTTGCCGACGACCGTGTATTCTTTCCATTGGTTGCCCATCTGCTCGCGAATCGTACCGGTGGCGCCAGCCTCGAAATTCACAAACAGCAGATTGTCACCGGCGCCCCGCGACCAGAAGGTCAGTTGGTATTCGGTAACGCCCGGGACCGAGGGCAGGGGAGGGGTGTTGATGCCGATCCGGCCTTTGGCGCCGGTGCAGCGGATGCGGGCGGAGCGTTTCCCGGAATGGACGAACGCCGGCTGCTCTTCCCACCGGTTCTCGTAATCGCCGCCCCAACTCCAGCCGTTCCACCAGAGCCAGCGCGAGCGGTTCTTGGCGGAATTGGGATTGATCTGCTCGAAGCCGCCATTCTGAATGAAGTTCAACGGCGGATCGGCTACGGAAAGTGACTCGGGCTGATACGTCCCCGCCAACCGCTGCTCGAGCATCTGGTGGCGTTTGGCGTAGGCGGCGTTGCTGAGCAGCCCTTGCGCTTTCTGTTGGTCCACTTCGCACAGCGCCTGTTCCAGGCGTTCTTTGGGCCAGAGCTTCTGCGTGAGTTGTTCAACGGTGACTTTCGCCGTCGGCGAGTCCGCACTGAAGGCCGTAGTAGCAAGCAGAAGTGTGATTACTGCGAGCAGGATTCCATTGCGTATTGAATTCACTGGTTGAGCCGGATGGTGAAGTCCAACTGGCTGCGCATCGAAGGCTGGATGTGAAGCGCCGTGAACACCGCGGGCAGTCGGTTGTGGTTGGTGCGACATGCCAGCGAAAATAGCAATGACGGGCGGCGCCGAAAAGCGAATTTCGATGAAGACTGAAAAGTTGCCGCAGGCCAAAGACTGATGCCATTTCGACCAAGCGTCGAGAAGGCAGCCAACTTGCTGGGCGACCGAGTTCACGATCGCCGATTGGAGCGCGGATGCCTTCATCCGCGCGAACGTCGCCGGTGATCGCGCGGATGAAGGCATCCGCGCTCCGTGCAACCGAACATGTTGGAGTGAGCCGCTTCCAATCTGGTTGCTTACGGCGCGCTTGTCCGGGCATTGGTTTAATTGAAAGCGGGAGCAAGCTCCGCGCACTCCAAACGCTGGCGCGACGGACGGCTGGCCTCCCGGCGTCCTGCCCGGTATCCTGCCGGCAGATCGCACGGAGCCAGGCGTTTCTAAATGGAGGCAGAGATACGTAGGTTTCTGGGGTATTCGGTTTCTGCCGACGGGACGCCGTCAGCACGTTGCAAAACAAACAAGCCGCTTCGTAAAACGAAGCGGCTTGGTGGATGCTTTAGTTCCCCATTGGGTTCCTACTGTGGCAGCTTTGGTTTAGTAAGCCGCGAGTCCGTTGGCCGTGGCAGGAAGACCGGTCAGAACCGGCAAGGCTTCGAGGTTGCCCTGTTTGTCGAGACGGAACGTGCTGATGGTGGCATTGCCACCGTTGAGGCTGAACAGGAACCGCCCATCGTGACTGATCGCCATGTCAATTGGTTTGCTGTCCATACCGGTTTCGCCACTGCGGCCGTCCGGAGCCAGTAACGACAGTTGACCGCAACGTCCCACTTCGTAGCCGGAAATCGAGCCGCTCCCGGCGTTCGTGGTGTAAACATATTTCCCATCTTTGGTAACCACAATCCAACAGGCGGCGGTTTGGGTGGTGGGGGCACTGGCGTCGAGCACAATCAAATCACCGCAAGGGGTTAACCAATACGACGAAACCGAACTGGCCCCATCGGCACCACCGGCAGCTTCCGAGACGTACAGTTGGCCGTGCTTGCCGAAGGCAAAACCAAACGGTGTGGGGCCTGCCGACGCAAAGAGCTTATGTTCCATTGACAGCCCATCTTCATCCAGCACATACAGGCCAAGCGAATCGGTGGCTTTTTCGGTTACCACCAACACATCGCCGTGCTCGTTGAACGAGATTTGCGCCGGACCGGTGTTGTCGGTGCTCAAGGGCCGCGTCGAGCCGGCCAGCGGATACAAATGGCCGTGCTTCGACAGGCGGAACCCCGCAATGTTGTCCATGTCACCCACCGCCCCGCCGGCGTTCAGGACATACACCAAATCCTTGTGCGCGGTGACACTGATCGGGTTCTTTCCGCCGGAGGGCACCTTGTCCACCAGCTTGAGCCCGTGCTTGGTCATTTCGAGCACGGACACGTCATCGCTGCCGGCGTTTACGACCAACAGCAGGTCGTCGTGCAGGACCAATCCTCCTTGATTGCCGAGCCCGGCGCTGGTGCCCAGGCCCCCGGTGGCGACCGGATCGCCCGGGATCAATTGACCTTTGTGGTTGCGGTAAAAGACCAGGATGTGATTGCCCTGGTCGCTGTTGTCCATCGTGAATACGACACCCCGGTAGTCGGCCTTGGGGTTGCCATGGGCCATAGCCATGGAGGATAATCCGGCCAGACCGAGACTGAGGGCGCACAAGGCGAGTGTATTTTTCAAGGATCGTGTTTTCATCTTCATTTCCATAATTTAGTCGTTAACGGTTTTTTGGTTGTTATTCAGCAATGCGCCTCGCCGGTTGGCGAAGCGCTGGTTTAGGCGCGGCCGGCGAAATTGCCAACGGCCCCGCTATTCAACCACGCGACTGCAAAGTCGAAGCAGGGGGTGGAATCCTTACAATAAACTTTCGAGTATGTAGGGGTGGAGCCCGGGGCGAGGTTGCCGAAGTGGAGTTTGATCTGGGGGCTTCCGGCATGAATGTTTGAAGTATTTGGGGCGGTGCGAGCAAAGCGTGGCCGGCGTTCCTGACTGTTCCGGACAGCTCAAACCGAGATGAAATCGGCGTCGAAAGAGGAACGACATCGAAGATGGCACGTAAATGAAGGACAGAATGATTTCTCCCCAGTGTTTCCGTGCCTGGGTGTTTCGAAAGCGGCGTGCTGAACCCAAAGAAAACAGGCGCAAGCTCCCCGCACCAAACGCTTCGTGACGTTCGGGTCAAAGCAGCGTGGCCGCTCCTGCTATTCCGTAGCGGTGGGGTCTGCGGGCGGGGTCGGATGCTCCTTCATCGCTATATCCAATTGCTGTTGCATCCGCGTTTTGGCTTCGGAGGAAAGAGCGTCGCTGGTTGCTTGGTTTAACTTGCCGGCGTATTGCCGGGCCGCTTCCCGCAAGAACCGCACCTGGGCCGCGTAGCGCCGGCACCACACGCAATAAAGCAAGTGCAGCCGTATGCCCCAGCGTTGGTACCAACGCAGTTTCTCATCCATCGATTGTGAAACCAAGTGAACAACTTGACGGCAATTCAACATGACTATGAACCCTAATTACCCAACCTAAAACCCAATGTCCAGGCAGACTCGCCCGCTGCTCATGGCTGCCGCCGCCCAAACCAATGCACTTCCAGGCAGCGCCGCAACGCCAGTCGGGCGCGATGCAACATCACCCACAGATTGTTCGCAGACACCTTCAATTCCTTACAAATTTCTGCGGAAGGCACCTCATCCATTTCTCGCCGCAGGAAGACTTGCCCGATCTTTTCCGGCAGTCGCGACACACAGTCGTGGAACACGCGCCAGAATTCTTGCATCACCAGGCTTTCATCCGGCGAAGGCCATGATTTTGGCCCAAGCCGCTTAATCCAGCCATCTTTGCCCAGGCCGTGGGTGTGAAAACAGGCGTCTTCCTCTTCGCTCAACGATTCTACGTCTGCCAGTGGTTTCTCTCGAGTTTGCTGACGATAGTAATCGACGAGCTTGTTGCGCAGGATGCCAAACAACCACGCTCGCTCTGAGGACCGTCCGGCAAAACGGTCAAGGGAACCGAGGGCAGCCAGGAACGTTTCCTGGACCAAATCTTCCGCGATGCTTCGGTCGCGCACGCGGGTCAGGACAAAACGGAAGAGCGCATCACCGTGTTCCGCCACCCAGCGCTGCGGATCAAGGGACACCGTTGGTTCCGGCGCTGGTTTGGCGTCCGGCGCCAACGCCGCTGCCGGCGTGTTTGGTTCGTCCATCTTTTTCGGCATTCGTTGTTGGAACAAGTGTTATCAGAAAAACGCCTAAACCGCAAATGGTGGTTGGTGCCGGTATGGGGGTACATCTACCTGATAATTCACCCTGAGCTTAAAACACGGACCGCCTGTAGCCGCCGACGTGCGGAGGCGGAGCATTGGAAGAGGTATCCGGTCCGCCTCCTTACGTCGTCGGCTAGAACGAGCGTGAAATGTTCGAACTAACGCCTCTCGGCCGGAACAGGACCAAGCGGGCGAAACTTTGCACGGTGACCGCCTGTTCCTTACTCGCAAATGATGCGCAACTTCGAGTAACCAAAGTAGGTCAAAGGAATTGCCGCCAGGCGTAACGCGAAACTAAGTTCTATCGTATTGCGGACTTCCAGTTCGCAACTTCCTGCCTTCGAATCTCGGATTTCGGCCTTGGGTTTCCTCCCTTGCTCTTCACAATTTTGTCGCGGTACGATGAGCTGTTGTGTAATCTCTACCGCATGAAACAAACAACGTCCATGTTGTTGAAAACGCTATTTCCCCTTGCCCTGGTTGTTTACCTCTTCGCCGGCAGTTGGACAACCATGGCGGCCAAGGCCAAAGCCGGCCGTCCCAACGTGCTGTTTATCCTGACCGATGACCAGCGCTGGGATGCCATGAGTTGCGCCGGCAATCCGTATTTGAAGACGCCCAATATCGACCGGCTGGCTCACGAAGGCATTTTGTTCAAGAACACGTTTTGCACCACATCGCTCTGTTCGCCCAGCCGGGCTTCGATCCTGAGCGGTTTGTATGCGCACAGCCATGGGGTGGTGAACAATTTCACCGAGTACCCGACCAACCTGGCCAGTTTCCCGCGAAACCTCCAACTGGCGGGCTACGAAACCGCTTACATCGGCAAGTGGCACATGGGCGAGAACAACGACAAGAAACGCCCTGGGTTCGATTACTTTGTTACGCACAAAGGGCAGGGCAAATATTATGACACCGAGTTCAATGTGGACGGCACGCGCAAAGTGTTGCCCGGTTACTACACGCACGTGGTCACGGGTCTGGCGGAGGACTGGCTCAAGCGCCCGCGTAACCGGCCCTGGTTGTTGATGCTTGGTCATAAGGCTCCGCACAGCTTTTACATTCCCGAGCCGAAATACTCGAACATCTTTGACAACGTGAAGATCGAGTATCCGGACACTGCCTTTCAACTGAACGACAAACCGGTCTGGATCAAGAAACGCCTCTACACCTGGCACGGCATTTACGGGCCGTTGTTTGATTGGCGGAAGAAGTTCCCGGATGACCGTCCCGAGGCCGTCAAAGATTTTGCCGCGATGACCCGCGCCTATTGGGGTACGATCAAGAGCGTGGACGACAGCGTGGGCCAACTCTATCAGACGTTGAAGGAAATGGGGCAGCTCGACAACACGCTCATCGTTTTGATGGGCGACAACGGTCTGCTTAATGGCGAGCACGGGATGGTCGATAAGCGCACGATGCACGAGCCCAGCATTCGCCTGCCGCTCGTGGTGCGGTATCCGGGCTTGACGCCGCCGGACCAACCGAAGGTCATCGAGCAACAAGTGCTGACCATCGACATGGCCCCCAGCATCCTGGACGTCTGCGGTGCGCCCAAACTCAAACACATTCAGGGAAAATCCTGGAAGAAGCTCGTGCAAGAAGGCGACAAGTCATGGCGCACCGCGTGGTTCTACGAATACAATTACGAGAAGCAATTCCCCTACACACCCAACGTGCGCGGCATTCGCACCGACGAATGGAAATACATGCACTATCCGCATGGCGACGGAAGTCCGGACCAGTATAAGGCGGAGCTTTACAACATCAAGAACGACCCCGACGAGCGCCACAACCTCATCGACGACCCGCAATACGCTGGCACGGTGAAGGACCTGCAAAAGCAACTGGCGAAATTGATGAAGCAGACCGGGCTGACTCCCAAGACCGACAAAATGCCGCTCGACGAAGGCATCAAAACCGAATTGCCGGACGAGAAGATCCGTTAGCAGTCAAGTAGCAGCCGACGTCAGGAGACCCTGACATCGCTCTTGGTTTCGGAAAGAATGAGCCTCGTTACCTCGGCTGCTACCACTGGACATGCGGTTTAATCGCAGAATCAGTGCGCGCGTTCGGGCTTCCAGCGGAACATCAAGACTTTGGCTTTGTAGTCGTCTTCGAGGAATACGAGGTATTCGCCGTTGGCGCGGCGATGGGCGCGCAAGCATTCGCGAATGTCCTGCAAGCCGATTTCACCAACGGCTTCGTTCGGTTCCAAATGGCCCACTGATGCGCCATCCGAGGTGCTAAAGATTTCAACTCGCCCGGTTTTGACGCCGTCCGCTTTGGACGCGCCGGTGTAGGGCACGAAAAGATAATCACCCGCCACGTCGAATCCCATCGGTTCGCACGAGGTATGGCCGCTCGAGCCAGCGGCGTACGGTGTCACGATTTTCCAGCGCAGCGCGCGGCGGCCATGGAGCCAACCGTCGTAGCGCGCGATGACCGGCCCCATTGGTTTCCAATGCTGATTGCGGTGCTCGTCCGTGGTGCCGCCGAGGAACATCGTGTCGGTGACTGGATCGTAGCGCAGACGCTTCACATGTTTGAACTCGACCGGGTGCCGGAAGACCTTCAGGTTCGCCGCAGGCCAGCGAGGATTGCCGTTCGCGTCCAGACCTTGCACGGGGAAGCAACGCACGCCCCGCGTTTCCGTGGCCACCCATATCGTGCCGGCACTGTCCACCCACCAGCCTTGATAAGCCGGAGCGTCTGTTGTTTCTCCTTCGAACTCGTCTGCGTCAAAGGTGCCGTTGCCGTTCGTGTCATGCCAGTTCCAGGCACCTTGTGCTGGTTGATGTGGGGGCCAGCCATCGGATTCCTTGAGGTGCCGGCCTGCGAAGAGCGCCGAAGGAATGGCGATTTCACCGTCGGTGTCGGGAGCAAAACGATAGACCTGCAACTGTTGGCCGTTCATGTCGTTCACAAACAGAAACCGTTTGCCTTCGATCCGTCGCACCCAGGCACCCGCCGACCAGATGTGCAGCCGGGGATCCTGCGGATACTTGAAGCGTTGGATGGTGTAGCCGGCGTAACGCCACTCGTGCCCCGCGGGTTTGGAGTAATCGAGGGTGAAACGTTCTTCCTTGGTGAATACTTGCGTGTCGTCGGCGGGATCAATATCGGCCATATCGACAAATGTCAGGCCTGCCAGTCGCCAGTTGAGTTGGCCACCAGGTTGATAGCTCTCCAGGACGGTGCCGCCCCCGCCACTTTGACCATCGTGGGCGACGTAAATGTTGCCTTGGCTGTCGCAGCCGATTGCCGTGACATGATTGAACTTCCGGTCGCCAGTTACACCGGGCGTGTCGGCGTAAATGCCGCCGGGTTTGCCAAACGTTCCCGCCTCGCGCAGACCGTTGTCCGTGACCGTGTAGATGCGAATTTGCTGCGCCGGACTATCATCCGCCACCAGTACTCCACCATCAGGCGCAAAGCAAAAGGCCAGCGGAACCACCGTGCCCGGAAATGTGAACGCGGGCGCCAGTTCTTTGCCTTGGACGCTGAACTGCACCAAGCGCGCCGGGGCGGTGTCGGATTTTCGTTGTAGCATCCACACGCTTCCGGAAGGGCTCGAATGCCAACGGCCCAGTGCGCTCCACGGGCCAACTGCTCACCAACTCCATGGAGCCCGTGTCATACACCTTGATTTGCGAAGCGTGCGGATCGGCGACATAAAGCCGTGTTTCATTGGCGCACAAACCGGGGATTGGGCCCTTGGTGCCATCCGGCACTTCGGCGACGACCAGAAACGAATCCTTCAGCGTATCGCCTTTGCCGCCTTTGCCGCCGACAAACTGTGCCGCCTTGGAAATGTCGGTCCGCCAGCGCCGCGAAACGCCAAACCATTTCAAACCTTTGACCGGCCAGGTGCCGGGATCTTTCAAGCCGCCGCTTTCGTTGTGGACCTGCATGCCAATGAAGACATACTTCGAGTTGGCCGCAATGGCTTCACCGCCGAGGTTGCCCCAGCCGTGTGTGTGCCGCGCGTAACGGATCAACTTGCCATCGCGATATTCACCGACGTTG
Source organism: uncultured Verrucomicrobiae bacterium (assembly GCA_963788655.1). Taxonomy (GTDB): domain Bacteria; phylum Verrucomicrobiota; class Verrucomicrobiia; order Limisphaerales; family JAFGQR01; genus JAFGQR01. The sequence goes on from CAWBHS010000035.1 coordinate 47,915, forward strand.
CCCCCGCCTTCCTCCCATTCGACGTTGCTGAAAACCGTGCCGTCCGGAGCAACGGTTAGAGCGCGAATGTCCTGCTGAACCCACTTCTGCGCGCCGGGATAGGCGTTGCCGATCCACGAAGTCACGCACTCGAGACGCGGACTGGTAAAGGCTGTCGTGGGAGCAGCCAGTGCGGCGCCCGTTGCCGCGACAAATAGAGCGATGAGAAGACAAATCTGTTGCATCGGAAATCAGACGCGGGCGTGCCGACGGGCATTCATCAACACGCTCCGATTGGCGGTCACACCATTCGCTTTCTTCGCCATCGCGCGGTGGGGCGCGCAGTCCCCTGCGCGCCTGCGCACGCGGACGAACGTGTCAGGAGCATCCGGCCGGCGCGCACAGCGTGACGCGCCCTACCTTCCGTCGATTGTGACCCGTCAACGTTTACTCGCGAATGCGTATTTGCCGGAGCCGATTTCGAACACCGCCTGATCACCTTCCTGCCGGAGGAATTTCACACCTTTGGCCTGGGTGGCAGGTTTACCGCTCTCAGTCACGCTGGCTACTGACGTTGCTGGCACATAAACCGTGGCGGTGCAATTGCCCGGCACAGTGACTTCAAGATTGAAACGGCCATTGTCCAGTTTCCAGTCGCTGGCGATCCGGCCGCGGATCGAATTGTAGGCCGCCTTGACCCAACTAAAACCAACGTTGGGCGCCACAATCTCCGGGCGAATGGTAATGCGTTTAAAACCTGGGCCGTCGGTGTCAATGCCGGCGGCTTGGGTGAACAGCCATTCACTCACACAGCCGAGCCAGTAGTGGTTGAAGGAGTTCATGCCCGGATCCTGGAAGCCTTTGTCCGGCCGCCAACCGTCCCACCGTTCCCACATCGTGGTGGAGCCCCAGAGGACTTGCTGCAACCAGGACGGGTAGGTTTTGTTCAGCACCAGTTTGTAGGCCAGTTCCGGATGCCCGGCTTTTTGGAGCGCGAACAAAACAAAGGGCGTTCCCAGAAATCCGGTCGCCAGATGATCGTTTTGTTGCTTGAGTTGAGCGACGAATTGGTCCGCCACCTTGGACTTGAGGCTGTCCGGGACGAGATCGAGGCCGAACGCCACCGCATAGAAAGTTTGCCCCGTCTCATTCTTGCCATCCAGAATTTGGCCGTCGGGTTTGATGAAGTTCTGCCGAAACGTCCACCGGATGTTCTCGGCCAGTTGGTGGAATTGGCGAACGTCGTCCGTTTTGCCCAACGCCCGGGCAATGCCCTCCATCAAATGGGCGGTGTAATAGTAGTAAGCCGTGCCGATCACGTCCGAATGTTGGGGGCCAGCCAACCGCAGCCAATCGCCGTAAGCACCGGTGCCGCGCACGAAGTTCTTGCTGGTCTTGGCCAAGTAGCCCATGTGGCGGACCAGCGCGGGGTAATGCTCTTTGAGCACGCGTTTGTCGCCGTACATCTCATACATCCGCCAGTTGCAGACCGGCCCGGCATCGGTCCAGCCGGTGTTGCCATAGCTGACGATGCTGATATGCGGCGCCACGTCGCCGAACGCGCCGTCGTCGCGTTGGGAATCCTCGCACAGGTCCATCAGCCATTTGGTGTAGAATCCGGGCGCGTCCATGTTGAAGCAAGCCGTCTTCATGAACACTTCGGCATCGCCGGTCCAGCCGGCCCGCTCGTCGCGTTGCGGACAATCGGTGGGCACGTCGAGGAAGTTACCTTTCTGGCCCCAAAGCGAATTGAGCGTGAGCTTGTTGACCAGCGGATCCGAACATTCGAACCAACCCGCCCGCGGCAAATCCGAGTGCACCACAATGCCCGGTCACGTCACCCAGTTCCGGCCGGTAATTCAAGCCGGTCACCTCGACGTATTGAAAACCGTGGAAGGTGAAATACGGTTCGTAACTGCGCTTGCTTCCACCAGCGAGATAGTAAGTGTCCGTGGCCTTGGCGGCGCGCAGGTTCGTGGTGTAAATGGTGCCATCCGGATTCAGCATTTCGGCGTGCCGCACCACGACTTTTTGGCCGGTCTCGCCGCGCGCTTGCAAACGCACCCAGCCCACCATGTTTTGTCCGAGATCGAAGACATACACGCCGGGTTTGGGTTCGCTGATCTTCTTGGCCGATACTTCTTCAATCCGCCGCATTGGTTCGCCCGGATGCGCTTCGAGGTTGGCTTTCACGGACGCATCCACAGTGGCGGCGTGCCATTGGGCGTCGCTGAATCCCGGCGCATCCCAGCCGGGCATTTCCTTGCGCGCATCGTAAATGCAGCCCATCAACAAATCGCCTTGGCGGATTGGGCCCATGGCGGCCTTCCAACTGCCGTCGGTCCCGATCACTTCCTTGGTGCCGTCGGCGTATTCGATCTGCATCTGCGCAATCAGCCGGGTCTGGTCGCCGTAGTAATGACGCTTGCCGGTGAAGGCCAGATACCCCGCATACCAGCCGTCGCCGAGAATGGCGCCCAACACGTTTTCGCCCTGGCGCAATTGCTTGGTCACGTCGTACCCGAGATAGTGAACGCGCTTGTGGTAGTCGGTCCAACCGGGCGACAGCACGTCGGTGTCTGTCGGTTTGCCATTGAGGTGCAATTCATACACACCCAACGCCGAAGCAAACACCATGGCGCGTTTGACTGGCTTGCCGATGGTGAAAGACTTTCGGAACAACGGCGCTGGTTCCATGGTCGCCACGTCGGCTTTGATGTCGCCCCACGGTTGGGCGCCGAATTTGGCGATTGCCGTGGCGGGCTTCCAATCCGCGGCATCGTAGTCGGCCCAACTCCAGCGTTCGCCGGCAGTGCGGCTGGTTTGCCAGGAACTGTCGATGGGCAGGACCAACGGTTCGCCATCCTCGAACATGATCGCCAATCGGCCCACCAATCCGGCGGGGGTGGGGGAGTTGCCGCCATTCTCGGCTTCGACACCGATGGCGTTGGCACCGGGTTGAAGACGACCGGAGATCTCGGCGTTGATCAGGGTCTTCCAAGTCGTGCCCTGACCGGCCGGATGGCCGTTGACGAACAAACGAAAACCGTCGTCAGCGGTCAACCGGAACGTCGCTTGTTTCACGGTGCGGCCGGCCGGGATTTGAAAGACCTTGCGGAAATAGACCTTGCCGGCGGGTTGATTGCCGGCGCGGCTGCCGTTGGCCCACACCCATTGGTTTTCCTTCAGGCGCAAGAGCCGTTGCATGGCTTGGGCGGTAGCGTCTCCGCCTTCGGCGACGGCTTCGAAACCAATCCATTTCGCCTGCCAATCGGCGGGTTGCAGCAGGCCCATGGTCCAATGCGCCGGTTTGCTCCACGCGGAGGCCGTGCCGCTTTGGTCCCACAGTTGCACCTTCCAAAAACACGGCTGGGCGGACGGCAAGGCCTTGCCGGCGTAGGCCACGTTGACGGATTGGTCCGAGGCCACTTTGCCGCTGTCCCACAAGTCGCCCTGTTCCTGCTCGAGTAACTCCGGGCGGCTGGCCACCAGCACGCGATAGGCTGATTGGACCAGACCCCGCCGGCCCGATTCGCCTTGAACCACCCAACTCAATCGTGGCTGCGCCGCGTCCACGGCCTGGGGAGTTGCCGCGTATTCGCAGCGCAAGGCTGTGGCTTGAAAGCCGGAAGCGCCCATTGCGCTCCACGCCGACAAACTTATAATCGAACCGGTCACCAAGGACCATAACCAACCATTTGAAAAAAGCTTTGTATTCATCATATCTGTGATGGGTAAAACGTAGGGGATCAAGGTGGCCAATCCAAGAAAAACATAGCCGATGAATAGCCATTGAGCCGTGACTATTCAGTAGGACGGGCGTCCCGCCTGTCTCGAACGACTGCAAACTATCGATTTGTACCGCGGCGTCGGAAGTCTCTCCAAGTCACCAAAAGGTGCGAATGCCTTTGGCAATTCGAGACAGGCGAGACGCCTGTCCTACCGCGCTGAATCGCGTCATTGCTGCTCCAGCTACTGAATGGATACGAATGAACGACGTGCGTTCTGTCCTAACCAGCACTTCACTGGCTGGCATTGCTTCGGTTGGGCTCCGCGGAATCTTCGGGAGAAAGTGAGGCGATGGGCTGAGGGAACACCACTTCCGCGGACAGCTTGCGCCAATGAGGCGGCGCGGGGGAAGCGAATGGCGGCCAAAGCCAATTGTAAATGGTGAGCGAAATGCGCTTGGTCACCTGCTGAACTCGCCGCGACCCCAAACTGGGAACTTCGGTGCGCGCCCAGGGATCGCCAATTCCGAGCGGGAGTCGGCGTCTGAAGTAGTGGTAATTTAACACAAAGCGGCAGGCATCGGCATCGGCCGGAAGGAGCAACGTGATCTGGTTGGTGCTCATCCGTTGGCCGCGAGCCGCCAGTCCGGGAGCTGTCCCCAGGTTTGGCATTTCCGTCCACTCGTTGGTGCATCTGGCTTCGACGACCGCATTAGTGTCGAAAGCAACACCGCGCGAACTACGATTCTGTACGCCCAAATCGACCAAGCACATCTCGACGCCGCGAGCGTCCACGATGCCGGTCGGTTCCGCACGGAGTAATCGCAGCCGGCAGAACTTCAAGCCGCGGCTTCGGTTTCATAGGATAAGTCTCCCATCAATTCCAGCGGAATGCCGACGTGCGGCACGCAGCGTCCAGCAGACCAGACTTAGCCGGGCTCGCCGGTATTTCAAGTCGAAGCCTCGTCCCCGGAACCAACCGGGGCGGAGTTGGGCTTGACGTGTTGGTACTCGTTCCAGACCAGAAACACCACGAAGGCATCGAAGACCGTCAAGCCGACCAAACCCCAGGAAAAGTGCGCGGTGATTCGGTAAACCTGATAACCGATGAACAGGACGAGCACGACCATCGACACCGGAAAGGCCCACAGTTTATTGCGCCACAGCCCCCACACGACGAAGCCCTTCGTCAGGCCGTGAATGAGCAAATAAACGGCCGCAAAAAGCTGGCGTCCCGAGGAGAAGTGATGGAAGGCCTGCTGCAGCGCGTTGGCCAACAAATATCCGGATCCTCCATCAATTCGTGGTGCGTCAAGGCCAGCACGATCTCATGGAGCGTTGAGTGTTGCACGACCAGAAACAACACGCCGCCCACCGTTTCCAAAAATCCATCGACGCCTTTGGCGACAATGCCGATTTTGAACAGGAGGTGCAGCACCTGCTGACGGGACCATTTTTTCATTGTTCTTGTATCGTGAACGCCCTGCCGAGCGCCACTGGGCGATACAGCAAAATTCAATTCGGCGCAACTCTGGCCCGTGATGGTAGCCTCTCCTTGAGGTCGAAAGCGGTGGGAGAGCCGGCCCGTACTTTAGGATCGGGTGGGCACCGGTCGCACTGGCGGCCAACGCGGCAGCGTCATGGAGTGCGGCAATATTTCACACGCCTCTTCGGAAGGCATCCGGTCCGCGATTTTGGGGGCCGGAATTCGTGGCGAACCGCCGCTTTTTCAAAACGGCAAGGGCGCCCCAGGAGTTATCGGATTTTGACCGCTCAAAACCTCACTTTTGGGCCGGTTTTGAAGACGCCTCGCCCCGCGCCGCAGGGCGCCCCGCCGTTTGGGAGTTTTTGCCTGCCGGCCAGCTACGTTGCGCCGATCGCCCGAGCCGCCAACCTCGCCGCGCATTGGCGAAACAAAGCTTGTAACGGAAAGGCCGAACTCATCTGCACATACACCCGCCGCACGCTCACCGTCACTTGCGCCGCCACTTTCAGCAGCCGCGTGCGAATCGTCCCCACCGTCGCCGTCGCCAACCCGCAGCCCCGCAGCCCCCACCGTCCGCACGCGCTCCAACAACAGATACGCCAGGGTCGCCAGCCACAGCCGCAATTGGTTGCTCGCCAGTTCGTGCGTGCTCATCCGGGCCCCCGGTAAATCCAGCACTTGTTGTTTGAGCACATTTTCCTTGTCCCCCCACGCACAGTAAAAGCCTTCATACCGCGCCGCCGCGACAAACCGGGTGCGATCCTCCCCAAATTTTGAGACGCCGTGAGAATTCACGCTCAACCCGCGGTTGCGACCGAGAGCCATCATTTCCGGATCGTTTCAAGCGCGAAGGACGTTTCGCCACATGGGCGTCGTACGCGACTGCTTCTTATTAAATGGCCGCGGGGCATTGTGCGAGGAACAGCAAGTCACAACCACGTTCAGGAGAAAAACACGCGGAAGTTGGTGGCTATCGACTTTGACGCTGTTGGTACCGTCCTGTACGTCCGAGGGGAGAGCGACTTCCGAGAAGACCTGGATCGGAAGTGACAGCATCAGGTTATTTTCTCACTTGGCTGGTAAGCCTTCTTGCCGTAGCAGGTCGTTCGGGATAGCCGCGAAATGCGGGTCGCGATGGACCAATGTGGCGTTTTCAAGTGAAGCAGAGGCTGAAATCAAAACGTCCATCGCTGACACACGAGTTGTAGCGCCGATACGGAGCCGGATAGCTTCATTCGCGACGGTTTCATTGACATCGACGATCTTGTCCAGCAGAGATCCATATCGGCTCACTTCAGCCGCACGAGTTGCTCCATCTATCCCCAGTAGATGGAGGCGGAGATCGAATTCAAACAAGGCAAGCACGGAGGTTCCAACCACCACGGCATCGTCTTCGAAAAGAGCTTGGACTCTTGCCGCACCGGGTTCGGCCAAGTAGTGCGCCAGCAGAGCCGACGTATCCAAGAGGTGAGTCACCGTTGTTCGTCTGTTTGGTCAAGTTGGTCGTCATGTTCCCGGTCGCGAATCAGGTCGCCGATTGGATCTGCTCCTGCCTTCA
>CAWBHS010000036.1:0-38618 GCA_963788655.1 uncultured Verrucomicrobiae bacterium
CGCCTGAAATGAACATGGCCATCATTCATGGGCTGGGCGCGTTGTATCGGTTCACGGGTGAACCGCGCTTTCTCAAAATGATGCGCGAGATTGAAGCCGACTGGAAACGTGCCGGAGATTATCTGCGAACCGGTTTGAACGGCACGGGATGCCGCTACGCCGCGTCCGCGCTGGGAAAGCTTGCACGACCTTCAGGGATTGGTGGAACTCTGGCGCATCACCGGCGAGCCGAAATATCGGGAAGCGTTTATGCATCATTGGCGCAGCATTGCGCGGTGGGACCGCCACAACACCGGCGGCTTCAGCAGCGGCGAACAGGCGACCGGCAACGCCTATTCTCCGGCGGCCATGAGAACCTGCTGCACGATTGCCTGGATGGCCGTGAGCGTTGACATGCTGCGGTTGACCGGCGATCCCCAAGTGGCCGATGAACTGGAGTTGACCACCTTCAACGCCGCCTTGGGCGCCCAGCATCCATCCGGCCGCTGGTGGACGTCCGACACCGCCGATGGACGGTGTGCGCGAAGCTTCGGCGCACAGCATTGTTTTCCAGGCTCCGCGCCGGAACGCCGGAATTAAACTGTTGCTCGGTCAACGGGCCCCGTGCTTTGGGCATGCTCAGCGATTGGGCCGTCATGGCTGACACCAACGGCTTGGTGGTCAATTGGCTGGGTCCGGGCACATTCGCCGTGCGACTCAGTGACGGAACTCCGGTTCGCCTGCGCTGCGAAACCGACTATCCTCTCGGCCGGGACCATCAAATGGACGCTGCAATCCAGCGCTGCGCCCCGTCGATTGGTAATCCGCTTCCGCATTCCTGCCTGGTCGGTCAATCCCGTTTTACGGCTCAACGGCCAGGAACAGCGTGGGGTGAACCCAGGCCATTACTTCGAGAGTGACCGTCTGTGGAACAAAGGTGATGTCGTCGAATTGGATTTGGACTTGGAGTTGCGTTTTGTGCCCGGCGACCGCGAGGCTGCTGGCAAGGTTTCGCTGTACCGCGGATGCATTGTTGCTCGCCTACGATCAGCGCTTGAATTCATCCGATGAACGGAGAATGCCGCGTATAGACGTTAATCGCCTGAAGGAAGCGCAGCTTGCTGATCCGGTCGGCTTTCCTGGGAACCGGGCATTATCGCCTTGGTTGCTGCTGCATCTTCCGACGCAGGACGGCACAGCCCTCCGGCTTTGCGACTTTGCCAGCGCCGGAGCCATCGGTACCTGGTATCGTTCCTGGCTGAGGGTTCGAATCCGCCCCCGCCGCCACCCATCACGCGTTCGCCTGCCGATGGAGCAGTGATCGGACCGGGCCCGACTCGCTTTCGCTGGACGACTCGCACCAACGCCGTCTGACCGAATACCGGTTGCTCATTGGCGACTCGCCCCGATTTACCGCAGCAGTGATGGAAGTAAATGGCCTGAAGCGGCCACGGCTGGATTTCGAAGATGTTTAAGGACCTCTCCAACCGGATCACTGGTATTATTGGCGCGTCATTGCCCGCGGTCCGCACGGCGAAACGTCCAGCGCGGAACCAGCCGCCCGCTTTCGATATGATCCAACGGTGCCGGCAACTGCCGGCGAAGCTGAACTCGAAATCGGGCCAGACGGTTTGGGCTTGAAAGCAGCTTTGCACGGCGACCCTAAACCCGAGTTCGGGCGGTTGAAACGGGCGACAGCTTATTCCGATACCATGGATCCCGGTGGTTCCACCAACACCGCGATTCGGTTGAATGGCCAGGACCAAATGCTGGTTTACACGCTGCCCGAAGAGCTTGACGAAGATTACTCGGTGGCCGTCTGGTTCCGCCTGCTCGCTCTTCCCGAGGGTCGCGTTGGACAAATCTTCAGTGCCTGGACCAAGAACATGGATGATCCGCTGCGCCTCACCATTGAAGGCGGCAAACTCTATGCCCGGATCGAAGCCCAGGCGGATTATTCCTCCAAGGGCCTGATGGTCGAGCGCAATGTCTGGCATCATCTGGCGGCTGTGAAGTCGGGCGCCACGCTGATCCTTTACCTCGATGGTCAGGCGCGTGAACGCATGGCAGTGCCTCAATTTCTCGGCACCACCTCCCGCACCTGCGCCCTGGGCGGCAATCCGAACTTTTCCGGTAACGAATTTCTGTCCGCGGACTTTGCCGATTTGAACGTGTTCTATCGGGCACTCGCGGAGGCTGAAGTGCATCGCTTGGCCAAATCCAGCAAGGTAGGGCGAGACTCCGTCGAGCCCTGATTTCCCCGCAGGGCGTCCACAAACCCAAGACTGATCATTGGGAAATCCTTGATATCCGAATCACCGAAGGCTCACTGCGGTTTCGTCTTTTCAAAGATTGAAAACGATGCGGTGAAGTCAGGGCTCGACGGAGTCTCGCCCTACCGGATGCCACAGACGGGACTGCGGCCTGACTCGCTTACTGCTTTTGCGGTGGTCCGTCCAGCAACAAGTTATGCGTTTTCTGCTCGCGCGAACTCGGAGTGTTTTGCGTGCCGGGAATTGCCAGGCGGACACCCATGTTGGCGAAGAGGCCGCGCCAAAACTGGGCGTTGGCTTTCGAACGGGGCACGCAATCCATCGCGGAAACCGCCAAGGTTCCCTTGGACCACGGCAGCGAAACCAACGCGGCTCCGGCAGGTTTGCGCAGATGTTCGTAAAGCACAACCGCGGCGCACTTGGCATTTTCAGGCGCGTTGTTGAACAACGACCAATCCGTGTTGCTGGCTTCAAGGAGCACCCGGCTTTGTTTTACCAATGGACCATCGAGTCCGCACTTGAGGATCGCCTTGTCGGTGGCGTCTTCGGCGAAATACAGGTCTTTCAATGCGGAACCGGCAGTCCAGGTGTACGGCTGGCGCGGTACAAGCGCCGTGGCGTGGCGCGAGGTGAGCGTCACGGACGCCGGCAGGAATTGGGTCACTGTCAGAGTGACTTCGCCTTCCTTGCGGAACATGACCAGCACCGTGCCTTCGTTGGCCAGCGTAGCATCAGCCGCGGCTTTGGCAGCGGAGAACAGATCAGCGGTTAGCGTTTCGGCATCCACCACCAGCAGTTGGGCCGTCTGGATTGGTCCCTCGGCCAACGGCAATCCCAACGCCACGAGCCGCCGAGACAATTCGCCGTCACGCGCGCCAATGTAAGCCACGCGCTCAATGGTCGCGGGCGGCCTCACACCGCCGTTTGCTTGATTTCCGGGCGGTGATCCCAGACGCATGGTTCCGGACCATCAGGAGCCTGGGCGGCCTGTTCGGCGATGAACATCGGCAACGGCCGGTACAGGGGCAGGTCCGGGTCCCAGCCGGGATTGAACGTGCAAACGTAAGGCGGCAGGCGCTCCGGTTGGACGCCGGGCTTGCCCTCCTCGAACGGTTTGAACCACACCCCGTCGGTGGCGTTCGGTAGCCGGCTGAAGTCGTGGTATCCGACATTCAGATGCTCGATCCCGAACCACGCCGTTTCGGCCGGCGAGAAGAATGTCAGCTTGGGCCGGGCGAGTTGGACGATGTTGTCGTAAACATCGATGGCGAGCGCCTCGTTGCGGCCTTGGTAGCTTTCATAAGCGCGATCGCCATTGAACACCGCGAGCTGGCCGGGCCGGGCGTAATAGGTGCCACCCGATTCGCCGACCATCAGCGGTTTCGTTGGTGCTGGCGGCAACCACTCCGGCCGGGGCAGCCCCAGTCCAAAATGCTTGTTCCAGACCGGCATCGTGCCTCGCAGATCCTCGTCGCCATCGCAGGAGAACCAGGAGCGGGTGGGATCCAATCGGCGACCGCGCGCGCCCAACTCGGCGAGTCGGCGATACCAGACATCGGTTTGCTCCTTGGTGATGGCCGGGTCGTAAATGAACGTGGCGAACAATTCGTTGCCCTTCCAACCAAAGACGCTGGGATGGTTGCGGTCGCGCAAGATCAAGTGGTCGTAGTGTTCGGCGAACCGGTCCCAAGCGACGGGTGCTTCGAAGTTCAACTGCAACGAACTGCCAAACAAGGCCGTTTCATCCAGCACCAACAGACCCATTTCATCGGCCAGGTCGAGGTAATGGCGCGGATGCGGTTGGGCGTGCGGGCGCACCGCGTTGCCGTGCATGTCTTTGATCATGCGATACCACGCCCAGATGTAACGGCGGGAATTAATGAACGGCCCAAAAGGGTGCAGCAGGTCGCCAAACATCGTCACCTTCTTTCCATTCAGCAGAAAATCCGTTCCCACAATCTTGCCTTGCCGCCAGCCAAAGCGGGTGTAGCGACAATCCAATGTCCGGTCGCCCGCCTGCACCGCCAGTACCAGTCCGTACAAATTGGGTGTTTCCGGCGACCAAAACCGAAGACGCCCCGCGACCTTCTCATTCAACGTGATGGTCTTGGTTTCGCCCGGCGGCAAAGCGATTCGTTGCGCGGGCAGAGCCATCACCGGGGCGTCGAGCCGCCATTTCGGCTCCGGGGCCTCCAAGAGATTGGGGCCGGCCAAGTTCACCCAGGGCTGAATGCGACCGCTGACCATGACGGTTTGTTCGCGGGCCGAATCGTTGCGCAGCATCACTTCCGCTTCGAGGAGAATCCCGGTCCACCCACGGTTTGACCAACACCTCCGTCACGTGCAATGGGGGCAGTCCCAGGAGAAACACGTCCTGCCAAATGCCGCTCAAGTTATCGGTATTGGAACCGGGCGGATACGGCGTGCGCATGTGTTTGTATTTCGTGCTGCGCTGGTCAAAGAGCCGCAAGCTGCGCACGCCCACGAGCAGTTCGTTGTCGCCCTCGCGTTTGACCAGGTCGGTAATGTCGAACTCGAACGGCAGGTATCGGCCGAAATGCTCGCCTGCTTTTCGCCCGTTGACCAATACCTGCGTTTGACCGCCGACCGCTTCGAAGTGCAACCCGATCCGGCGGTCGCCCCAGGCTTCCGGAATGCGGAACGTGCGGCGCAACCAACCCATCTCAACGCCATCCCAACGTGGCGGGTAACTCGGGTAATAGACCGAACTCGGCCAATAGGGATGCACCGTGCCTTCGCCGACGTGGCGACCGGCGCCCCAGGTGTTCACATTCCAGGGCGAAGGAATCTTAATGGGTGTGGTTTCCCACTGATCGGCAGCCGGCAGCCGCAGTTCCGGAGCGATACCGATACCCCGTTTCCAGTCCTTCGGCAGCGGTACAGGTTGAAGTTGCCAACGGCCATTCAAACAGAGGTCTTCTCGGTACGGCTGCTCCGGAGGTTTAACCCAACCTTCTTCGGGCGCAAAATCGCGAGTGAATTCCACGCGAGCGAACGCTGACGCATACGCACACCAGGAAATGGCTAGCGTCACTGCCCAAAGGCTCAGAGACGACGCCATCATTGTTCTTTGGTTTCGAGCAGCCATGTTGTTCATCTTCGGAGCGGAACAATGTTTCTGACGAGCTTTTTCGAACTGACGGCTGGCAACCGGGCGTGGGCAGCGGCGGCGCCGAGAGCTGGAGACGTTTCCGAGTTTCTGTGGACGTTCGCCCGCTGTTCCCTCTCCCTGAGGGAGAGGGTCAGGGTGAGGGGGAACGGCGCGCTCGCCGGGTACGCCCAATCCGCATTGGAGAGCGGTTGACCTTTCCCGCCTTGTTTGAGGTCGGTAGTTCGGCAATCCGGCGGGGTAGAGAATTCGCTTTCCCTCAAGTTCCAACTTTTGTGATCCTTGCCGCATGTGGTTGTTCAAATTGCAAGGCAGCCAGCCGGTCGCCCACGCCATCCTGGTGCTGGCGGCGGTGGCGGTGCTTGGCTTGGCGTCGGGAGCATCAAAATCCGGGGCGTCAGTCTGGGCATCGCGGGCGTTCTCTTTGCGGGTATTTTCCTGGGCCACTTGGGCTGGGGCATTGATCCCAGCGTGCTGCACTGGGTCCGGGAATTTGGCCTGATCCTATTTGTCTATACCATCGGCATGCAGGTGGGGCCCGGCTTTCTGACGTCATTACGGCGCCAGGGATTGCCATTGAATCTCATGGCCATGAGCATCGTCGTGCTGGGCGCCCTGGTTACCATGGGCTTGGCGTGGTTGATGAAGTTGGATTGGGCGGCGGCCATCGGTTTGTTTACCGGCGCCACCACCAACACGCCCGCGCTGGGCGCCGCGCAGGATGCGTTGCGCAGCATTCCCGGCGTGGCTCCGACGCGACTCGATTTGCCGGCGTTGGGGTATGCCATTGCTTATCCGTTCGGAATCATCGGGATCATTGGCAGTATGCTGCTGTTCCGGACGGTGTTTCGGATTGATCTGGAAGCGGAAGGCCAACGCTTTCGCCAATCGCACACTTCGGATAAAGAACCGCTCAAGCGAATGAATTTGCTCGTGGATAATCCGAATCTCAACGGACTACGCCTCGATCAAATTCCCGGCATGCAGGAACTCGAGGTCGTCGTTTCCCGCATCAAACGCGTGGGTGATGAGAAGGTGCGACCGGCCCAAGGTTCAACCACAGTGCAATCTGGCGATACGCTGCTGGCCGTCGGCACGAAGGGCAACCTTGACCGCTTTCGCCTGATCGTTGGGAAGGAAAGTCCCGCTGATCTGCTCCGCATGCCTGGACAAGTAACACGGCAGCGAGTGGTGGTCACCCGCAAACAGGTCTTGGGCAAATCGCTGGGCGAACTGGGACTGAACCAGGTCTATGGCGTAACCGTTTCCCGCGTCACCCGGGCTGACATCGAGCTGACGGCGTTGCCGAATTTGAAGCTACAATTCGGCGACATGCTCCAAGTGGTGGGGGAAAAGGACGCCATCGCCAATGCCGCCGCCGCTTTGGGCAATTCGCTGAAGGAAGTCAATCACACCAATCTGATCCCCATTTTTGTGGGAATTGTGTTGGGAATTGTGTTGGGAACCTACCCGATCACGCTCGGCAATATGCCAGCGCCAGTTCGATTGGGACTGGCTGGTGGCCCGCTGGTCGTGGCGATCATTCTCAGCCGCATCGGCAAGATCGGTCCGCTGGTGTGGTACATGCCGGTGAATGCCAACGTGGTGCTGCGGGAATTGGGGATTGTCCTATTTCTTTCCTGCGTGGGATTGAAGGCCGGGGAACGCTTTGTCGAGCAACTCCTGCACGGACCGGGCCTGGTGTGGATGGGCTATGGTGTCTTCATTACGCTGATTCCCCTGCTGACCGTAGGATTCATCGGACGAAAGCTTCTCAACACCAATTTCATGAACCTCTGCGGTTTGCTGGCCGGCAGCATGACCGATCCACCGGCCCTGGCGTTTGCCAACACCGTCAACAACTCTGATGCACCGTCGGTCGCCTACGCCACCGTCTATCCGCTCACCATGCTGCTCCGCATCATCATCGCCCAAGTGCTGGTGCTCTTTTTCTGTTAGGGGTCAGACCATACTTTTTGCAATTGGAGCGGCCATCGATTGCAAAAGCACTCTGCGATAAATTGATTTCCATAGCTTGCACACAGTACGGTCTGACCCCGCACTTTACCGTTGTGTCGGTAAATTCCTCTGATTTAGGTTGGTGGCAATGAACGTATTTGTCACTGGTGGCGCGGGCTACATCGGCTCGATTTGTGTGGAAGAATTGCTCAAGGCAGGGCATGCGGTGACGGTTTTTGACAATCTTTCCGAAGGTCATCGATCTGCCGTCGATCCGCGGGCGACGTTTGTGCAGGCCTGCTTGAGTGACGCTCCGGCGTTGGCTGAGGCTCTGCGGAAATCACAGGCTGAAGCCATCATCCATTTCGCCGCCAATGCGCTTGGTGGGCGAATCGATGACCAATCCCGGCAAATACTTTGGCAACAACGTCGGCAATGGGGTGAAGCTTTTGGAAGCCGCCGTGGCGGCAGGCGTGCGGAAATTTGTCTTCAGTTCCACGTGCGCGACGTATGGTCCGCCCGAACGGGTGCCCATTACCGAGGACCTGCCGCAACGACCGATCAATCCCTACGGCGAATCCAAACTGATGTTCGAAAAGATTCTGAGTTGGTATCAGCAGATTCATGAACTCGAGTTTGTGGCGTTCCGCTATTTCAACGCCGCTGGTGCCACGACGCGTTTTGGCGAGCATCATCGCATTGAAACGCACCTCATCCCGCGGTTGGTGAGCGTTCTGATGGGTCAGGCGGAACAGGCCGAGATTTACGGCACGGATTATCCCACGCCGGATGGCACCTGCATCCGGGATTACATCCACATTGTGGATTTGGCGCAGGCGCACATTCAGGCGCTCACGCCGGGCAAACAGGGTTTTTTCAACCTCGGTAATGGCGACGGTTATTCGGTGCGGCAAGTCATTGAGATGTGCGAACAAGTGTCGGGTCGGAAAATCCCGGTGGTCGAGAAATCCCGTCGCGCGGGCGATCCGCCCAAACTGGTGGCCAACGCCGACAAGGCCCGGTCGCGAATTGGGCTGGAAACCGCAATACCCCAAACTGGAAGCCATCGTCCAGAGCGCCTGGCAGTGGCACCAGAAACACCCCAATGGTTATCCGGACTGACGTGGTCACGCATTCTGAATAAATCTCCTTTAGCGGTTTCCCTCCTGATCGCACCCAAGGACGGAGTTGGACTCTCCAAGATTACTCTTCCCGGTGGACTGGCTTCCGTTGGGGACCTGGCCGATTTGTTCGAACCACAACTCAACTGCGGCACCGTTGTTTGCCGCATCAAGATCGCTAACACTGGCAAACGATTTTGTGAAATGTTTCCTTTTCGTCGCCACGAAGGCCGACTTATCAGCATTCCCGTAGCACGGTGGGCAAGGTGTTGTTGGCGTCCCGCCGGCAAGAGCGAACACACAGGGCGCGTGCGGACATCCACTCCATCATTCGTTACACCTCCCTCCGTTCGATCTGCCGGCAGGATGCCGGCAGCACGCTGGATCCGTCATTGTATTCACCGTCGGTCCCCCGATAAGCTCGCCGACACAATCGCTTTATGAATGACCTGCAACGCCTCTGGATTTATTGCGGCCTGATCGCTCCGTTCGTTTTGGGTGGCGGACCATTGACCGCCGCCACACCCAAATCCAACCAACCAACTCAATCACTCGCCGGTACGTGGCGGTTTCAACTGGATCGCCAGGATGCCGGCATTCGCGAGCAGTGGTTCGAACGCCAGTTGCCGGACAAGATCAAGCTGCCCGGCTCGCTGCCCGAGCAAGGGATTGGTGACGACGTAACTATGGATACCCAGTGGATGGGCGGCATCGTGGACCGGTCGTTTTTCACCGCGCCCGAATACGCGCGCTACCGGCAGCCGGGCCATGTTAAAGTCCCATTCTGGCTGCAACCCGAAAAGTATTATGCCGGAGTCGCCTGGTATCAGCGCGACATTGACATTCCTTCAACGTGGCAAGGTCAACGCGTCGTGCTCATGCTTGAACGGCCCCATTGGGAAACCCGCGTTTGGCTGGACGAACGCCTCATCGGCACCAACGACAGCCTCTCGACGCCGCACGAATATGACCTCGGCACCGGCCTGGCGTCCGGCAAACACACGCTCACCATCCGCGTGGACAACCGCATGGTCATCGACATCGGCGTAAACTCGCACAGCATCAGCGATCACACCCAGGGCGATTGGAATGGGATCGTGGGCCGAATGCGAATTGCGGGCAACGCCGCTCGTGTGGATTGAGGATTTGCAGGTTTTTCCCCAAGTGGACACCAAGTCGGCCAAGGTAATCGTCAAGCTGGGCAACGCGACCGGGAAGGCGGGCCGCGGCCTGTTGAAGTTGACGGCGAAGCTTTCGCCCGACAACTCCACACCAACAACAGCGCCATCAACTTCCGAGGAAGTTGCCTGGGGTGCAGATGGCGGAACGTGCGAAACCGACCATTCCTCTCGGCAAGGATGCCCCATTATGGGACGAGTTCAATCCCGCGGCTCTATATGCTCGCCGCACGTCTGGACATTCAGGACCGCAATCGTCGCCTGCCCGCTGCGGCTACGACCACCTTCGGGCTGCGCGAAATCTCGACGCAAGGCACCCAGTTCCTGATCAATGGCCGCAAGACCTTTATCCGCGGCACGCTGGAGTGCTGCATTTTTCCAAAGACCGGCCATCCGCCGACGGACGTCGAGTCCTGGAAGCGCAGTCATTCGCGTCGCCAAGGCGCACGGGCTTGAACACTATCCGCTTCCATTCGTGGTGCCCGCCGGAGGCGGCGTTCGTGGCGGCGGACGAACTGGGTTTTTACTTCCAGGTCGAATGTGCCTCGTGGGCCAACTCACTCCACCACGCTCGGCGACGGCAAGCCGGTGGATGCCTGGGTTTATCGACGAAGACGGACCGCATCCTGAAGGCTTACGGCAATCATCCGTCCTTCGTCCTCATGCCCTACGGCAATGAACCGGGCGGACGAAAACGCGTGGCTTATCTCGCAAAATGGGTGAGTCATTACAAGGCGAAGGATCCGCGCCGGCTTTACAGCAGCGGCGCCGGCTGGCCGCAGATTCCGGAAAACCAGTTTCACGTCACGCCCGACCCGCGCATCCAGGCCTGGGGCGCGGGACTCAAGAGCCGCATCAACGCCAAGCCGCCGGAGACGATGACCGATTATCGCGATTACATCCAGGCGCGCAACGTGCCGGTGATCAGCCACGAGATCGGCCAGTGGTGCGTGTATCCGAACTTCGACGAAATCCAGAAATACACCGGTTACCTCAAGCCGAGGAACTTCGAGATCTTCCGCGACTCGACTGAAGGCAGCACGGCATGGGCTCGATCAGGCGAAGCGAATTCCTGCTGGCTTCCGGCAAACTGCAGACGCTGTGCTACAAGGAAGACATCGAATCGGCCCTGCGCACGCCGGGCATGGGCGGATTTCAGTTGCTCGACTTGCACGATTTTCCCGGCCAGGGCACGGCGCTGGTCGGCGTGCTGGATCCGTTCTGGGAGGAAAAGGGCTACGTGACGGCCGCGGAATTCAGCCGGTTCTGCAACTGCACCGTGCCGCTGGCGCGGCTGCCGTAAACGGGTGTTCACCACGGACGAAACATTGGAAGCAGACTTCGAGGTGGCCCACTTCGGTTCGGAACCACTGGAGCGTGCCGTCACCACGTGGCGATTGGTTGGCGACGATGGCAAAGCCGTAGCTGCCGGCGAATTGCCCGCCAAAACGATCCCAATTGACAACGGCATTGCACTCGGCCATCTGAGCGTTGCGTTGAAGAATGTGTCGGCTCCGGCGCGCTACAAACTGGTGGCCAGCATTCAGACACCCGCCGCGCAAGCGGCGCGAAGCTTACGTCAATCATTGCCTGGTCGCTTCGAAAATGACTGGGACGTTTGGGTGTATCCGTCAAAGGCTGCAATCGCCGTGCCCGACCAAGTGACCGTCTTGGACGCACTTGATCAACAAGCGCTCAACACATTGGCGGCTGGCGGCAAGGTGCTACTGCTTATTCCACCTTCGCGCATAAAGAATGCGGCGAAGGACCAAGTCGCGATCGGTTTCTCCAGCATTTTCTGGAACACCGCCTGGACCCGCCGCCAGGCCCCGACGACGTTGGGCATCCTGTGCGATCCGAAGCAACCCGCGCTGGCAGAGTTTCCCACCGATGACCACAGCAACTGGCAATGGTGGTATCTCATCAGTCGTGCCCGCGCCATGATCCTGGACGACTTGCCAGCCGAACTCCGACCGACTGTGCAAGTGATTGACGACTGGTTTACCGCGCGCAAACTGGGTTTGCTGTTCGAAGCCAGACTTGGCCAGGGCAAACTGGCCGTTTGCAGCATTGACCTGGAACACGATCTCGACACAAATCCGGTAGCCCGCCAATTCCGGCACAGCCTGCTGCGATACCTGGCCAGTGCGGCATTCAAACCCAGGATTGCAGTCACCGCCGAACAGGTGCGCGGTTTGTTCACTAAGCCGTCGGCCATGCAACGATATGGTGCGCGCATTTTCAAAGTCAGCAGCGCCGAAGACGGTTTCCCCGCCGCCAATGCCATCGACGGCGATCCGAACACGATGTGGCACACGCAATGGACGGGTCACCTGCCGACCTTTCCGCACGAACTGGCAATTGAATTTGACCGTCCTTTTCCCATCGGTGGCTTCACTGCCTTGCCCCGTCAAGATAACAACCGAAATGGCTGGATCAAGGATTACACATTTTACGTGAGCCAGGACGGCAGGGACTGGGGCGAGCCGGTGGCCAAAGGAACATTTCCCAATGATGCCCGTTTGAAGACCGTGCAGCTCGACGCGCCGAAAGTCGGACGTTTTGTACGGCTAGTTGCCCTGTCCGGACATGCGAACGGCCCTTGGGCATCGCTGGCGGAATTGGAAGTGCTGGTGGCGGGAGAGTAGCGACGGTATTACGAAGATTCGCGGAAGCTGGATGCCGGATACCGGATGCCGGAGGGTGCGTCTGGTGGAGGATGGCTTTCGGGTCATACGAAAGCGGCGGAGGGCCGCCGCACTCCAAAACCTGGCGGCAGTCGGATGGGATGGGACACCAACCAGCGCGCCAGCGTTTGGAGTGCGCGGAGCTTGCTCCCGCTTTCATGAACCCCAGAACGCGCAAAGACCAACACGACGCTGGCAACATTTGGCTCTCCACCGTGATCGGAAAGCGCCGGCAAGCCAGGCGCACTCCAAACGCTGGCGCGACTTCGAGTCCACCGTTGCGGTCACGCGCGCTGCCCTGCCTCCAAGATTGCGATAAAAATCAGTTGTCTTTTTCTCCGGTTCTCAGGTATCCGTTATCCCTAATGAAAGTCCCCGGCGCCAAACCGCGCGGCCAGTGGTCGCCCGGCGGCTTTGAAACGGTGTCGAACCATGCGATAAAACCTCTACACGAATTCAGGTATGAAACACTCATCTCCTTCCTGCAATTGTCCTTGTTGCGCGGCGGCAGCGTCCGCCCAATCTGAAGCGCCGCTGCCCGGGGTGACCCGCCGCCAATTCCTCTATGGCGTTGGCGCGGCGACCGTTGGCGGTCTGGCCTTGTCCACCCTGGAATTAGGCGCCGCGGAAAGCGCTGCGTTGCCAATGCGCCGTCCGATTCCCCGCCAAACCATCACCGTGCAGCCGGTGCTGACCTACGACGTACCGCAACGCCGCGAAGCCACCAGTTGGCGGTCCTGGGGCGGCATCCAGACCGACGCAGACGCGAATAAAGAAAAAGCGCGGATCGAAGCCGAATTGGCCCAAATGAAAAAGGCAGCGGACTTCCCGCTGGAAATTCGGCCGGTGCAGGCTATCAAGTCGGTGGAACCCGCCGCCAATCTCGCCCAGGGCGATCACGATGTGATGTTGATTTACGGCGCCGGCGGGTGGTTGAACCTTCTCGAAACCCTGGCGGCCAAGGACAAATGGAACTTGATGTTCCTGCGTCACGATCCGGGTCCCGCCTACCTCTGGTATGAAATCGCGCACCCGCGTTTCCTGCGCAAGACCGTGGACGAATACGGTCAGCCCGGCTGGGACGTGAACGACGTGGTGGTGGATCGTTACGAGGAGATGTTATGGCGGCTGCGCGCATTAAGCGGATTGAAGCACACGCTGGGCAAGAAGATGATTTGCATCGGCGGCGCCGCCGGTTGGGGCGCCGGTGGCCGCACCGCGCCGGCCCGGACGAAGGAACTCTGGAAAATGGACCTCATCGATTATTCCTACAAGGACTTGGGGCCGCGGATTCAGGACGCCTTGAAGAAAGCGGAACTGGTCAAGGCCTGCACGACGGCCGCGGACAAATATGTCGGTAAACGAGCGGTCAAACTGGAAACCACTCGCCCGTTTCTAAACAACGCCTTCGTGCTCACCGAAGTCTTCAAGGACATCATGGAGGAAGCCGGCACCGATGCCATCACCGTCAACAATTGCATGGGCACCATCATGGGTATGTCCAAAACCACGGCTTGCATGCCGCTCAGCCTGCTCAACGACGACGGTTACCTGGCGTTCTGCGAATCGGATTTCGTCGTCATCCCCTCTGGCGTGCTATTGCACTACATCTGCAACCGACCAGTCTTCCTAAACGATCCCACCTTTCCGCACGATAATACCGTCACCCTGGCCCACTGCACGGCGCCGCGGAAAATGGACGGCAAGAAGCTCGAACCTGTGCGAATCCTGACCCATTTCGAATCCGACTACGGCGCCGCGCCCAAAGTCGAGATGAAGATCGGCCAAGTATGCACCAACCTGGTGCCCGACTTCGCCAGCAAGAAATGGGTGGGGTTTGAAGGCACGATCATCGCCAATCCCTTCCACGCCATCTGCCGGTCGCAAATCGATGTCAAAATCAACGGCGACTGCGACGTGTTGTTGAAGGAGATGAAAGGTTTCCATTGGATGACCGCCTACGGAAACCATTTGCGCGAAATCGAGTATGCGCTGAACAAAGTAGGCGTGGAACTCTTGAACGTCAGCACCAGCAAGCCGGCGTAAACCAAGGTGACTCGGTGATGTGAACGTGCTGCCGGCGGGACGCCGGCAGATGCGAATGTGTGACCATTGTCCGAGCGCGAGCGGCTATTGGACTTTGGAGCCACCGTTCCAAACTGTCGGCAAGATGCCGGCAGCACGCTGGTGCTGCGCGCGGCCAATTCAACCGTGCCAGGAACGTCAGGAATGCTCGTGGTCGTTCGCGGCTGCGGTGGGACAAACCTGTTCGCTCAGCCAGGGAGTAACGTGATGCTTGGTGAGCTTTATCCGGAATTCACCCGGTTCGCACGCCAGGTATTCCCAGGTGAACGCCCCGAAGAATTCAGCTTCAAATTGATGCCGTAGCGGAACGGGATCATGGTTGTTGAGCAGGATAAAATGTTCTCCTACTGCCAGATCATGCCAGGTTTTCAATATCAGGCCATGCTTGATCGTGCAGGGAATAGGACGAACGTCCATGACCCGATTGGCATCCAAAACTGGTTGGGCTGATTCACTCATACAATCGCTACGTTGTTTCGTCATCTTTCAATCAATTAACTCGGCAAGTGCAGCTCCGGCCTCGAAAACCGCGCCCAGACTGCCAGAGGGGGCGAACCCATCTTGCCTATGCACCGATGACCCTAACAGGCCATGAGCGCCATGACTTGATTTGAATCAAGCAAAACGCAGATGGGGGAGCACCCGGATCCAACGCTCGATCCTCGACGGAACCACCAGAAGCGGTTACACTCCCGTCCATGAGTTCGACTGCCACACAAGCGGTACCGGACGCCCAAGGCCATTTCGGTCCCTATGGCGGACGATTTGTGCCCGAGACGTTGATGCATCCGTTGCAGGAGCTGGAGGCGGAGTATTTCCAGCGCCCAGCAGGATCCGGAGTTTCAACGGGAGCTCGACTACTACTTGAAGGAATTCTGCGGCCGACCAACACCGCTTTATTTTGCCGAGCGGCTGACGCGCGAATTGGGCGGGGCCAAAATTTATCTCAAGCGCGAAGACCTGCTCCACACCGGCGCGCACAAGATCAATAACTGCCTGGGCCAGATGCTGCTCGCCAAACGCATGGGCAAGACGCGGATCATCGCCGAAACCGGCGCCGGCCAGCACGGCGTCGCCACGGCCACGGTCGCGGCAATGTTCGGGCTTGAAATGCGTGATTTACATGGGCGCGGTGGATTGCGAACGGCAGGCGCTCAATGTCTATCGCATGAAAATGCTCGGCGCGGAAGTGTGCCGGTGCAGGCCGGCCAGCAGACGCTCAAGGAAGCCATCAACGAGGCCATGCGCGACTGGGTGACCAACGTGCGCACCACCCATTACATCCTCGGCACCGCCTACGGCGCGCATCCGTATCCGCTCATGGTCCGCAATTTCCAGCGCGTGATCGGCGACGAAGCGCGCCGGCAGATTCTGGAGAAAGGAACAACGCCTGCCGGACTTGCTGGTGGCCTGCGTCGGCGGCGGCTCCAACGCCATCGGGCTGTTCTATCCGTTCCTCGAGGATGAAGCGGTGCAGCATGGTCGGCGTGGAAGCGGGCGGGGAAGGCATTCTGCCCAACAAACACGCGGCGCGTTTTCAAGGCGGTTCGCTGGGCGTGTTGCAGGGCACGCGTTCGTATCTGTTGCAGGACGAACATGGCCAGATCCAACTCACGCACAGGTGTCAGCGCCGGACTGGATTACGCGGCCGTCGGGCCGGAACACGCCTGGCTGCGCGACCAAAACCGCGTGGAATACACCTACGCCAAGATGACGAAGGCGCTCGAAGCGTTCATGAAACTGGCGCGGTGGAAGGCATCATTCCCGCGTTGGAAAGCGCCCACGCCGTCGCCGAAGTGCATCAAGCGCGCGCCGAAGATGAGCGAGGACCAACTCATCATCATCAACCTCTCCGGCCGCGGCGACAAGGACGTGGCCCAAGCCGCCCGGCTGGTCGGGTTGGCGTAACGGAGAGCGTTTGGCAGCGAAGGACGGCCATCCTGGCGGTCCCGAATAATCCAATCGCGCTCATTTGTAACGGGACGCTCCGCAAAAGATTGGATCCCCCTTGGACCTTCGAGACAGGCGAGACGCCTTGTCCTTCATGGCAGAGTGTTTCCAAGAAACTGTAAAATTGCTTGGCCAGACGCAGGATTATTTCCCATAGTTCCCACCCCATGAAATCAATGACCGGTTACGGCTGGGGCGAGTGCTCCAAAGCAGGATTGAAGGTTACGGTGGAGTTAAGCTCCGTGAACCGGAAACAAAGCGAGATTTCCGTCAACCTGCCGCGCGAATTAGAAGTGCTCGAAGCCCAGGTGCGCGACGACATCAACCAGCGGGTGGCGCGCGGACGAGTCACGGCGCGGATTTCGTTGCACACGGCGGAGGGCAAGGACAGCGCCCGGTTGCACTTGAACAAGACCCTCGCCAAATCGTATGCCCGTGAGTTTACCAAGCTGGCCCGCGAGTTGAAGCTGGCCGGACCGGTTTCCCTGGACCTTGTGCTCCGCTCCCCGGGCGTGTTGCAGAGCAGCGATGAAATGGCCGACGCCGAGGATTTCTGGCCGACGGTGCGAAAGGCTTTGAGCCAGGCCCTGGCCATGCTCGTTCAGATGCGTAAGCGCGAAGGACTGCACTTGGCGAAGGATCTGGCCCAGCGGATCAAAACGATGCGCAACGCCGTCAAGCAGATCCAAAAACAGGCGCCGACCGTGCAAGTCCGCTACCGCAAACAGTTGATCGAACGGATCAAAGGCGCCGGTCTGGCGGACCTGGATTTGGACGAGGAACGGTTGCTCAAAGAGGTCGTGTTCTTTGCGGATCGTTCGGATATTTCGGAGGAGTTGACCCGGCTGCAAAGTCATTTCACCCAGTTTGAGGATTGCCAGAAGTCCAATGAGTCGATTGGCCGCAAACTCGATTTTCTGGCCCAAGAGATGAACCGCGAAATCAACACCATCGGGTCCAAGGCCAACGACAGTTACATCGCCCACCGGGTTGTCACGTTTAAGGCGGAGTTGGAAAAATTCAGGGAGCAGGCGCAGAACGTGGAATAGCTCGAGATTCTCAAAGAAGATGTCCGCTCAACAGAACCAGGATTCCAGTGCGCTAACGGCTCCAGCCGCCCCACGCAACAGCGCGGTGCTGTTGGTCGTTTCCGCGCCGTCCGGTGGTGGCAAGACGACGGTATGTCAGCACTTGTTGACCTTGCGGCCCGGCCTGACACGCGCCATCACGTGTACGACGCGCCAACCCCGCGAAGGCGAACAGGACGGCCGCGATTACTATTTCCTCGATCCGACAACCTTTGATCAGAAGGTGGCAGCCGGTGAGTTCCTTGAACACGCCACGGTATATGGCCGCAGTTACGGAACGTTGAAGTCCGAGGTGCTCGGTCGATTGCGTCAGGGGAACGACGTGATCCTGAGCGTCGATGTGCAGGGCGTGGCGAATATTCAACGGGCGGCCCAAGCTGACCCCGAGTTGCAGCCGGCGCTGGTCACGGTCTTTCTGGCGCCGGAGAGCATCGCCGTGCTGGAGCAGCGGCTTCGCAAACGGGGACTGGACGCTGCGGCGGAGATTGAAAGGCGTTTGGGTGAAGCGCGCCAGGAACTGCAGCATCTGGACCGCTTTGACTACGTCATCATAAGTGGCACCATTGACGCGGACGTGCGACGCATGCAGGCGATTCTCGAGACGGAGAAGTTACGGCAAAGGCGGGTGGGGCTGCCGAGGTATTGAAGGGGGATGAGGCTGGATGCGGGATGCCGGATACCAGATGCGGGATGATGGATTTGAATTGGACTAGATGAACACGGGCAAACAGGTGATTTTGGGAGTGACGGGCTCGATTGCCGCGCACAAAGCGGTGGATATTTGCAGTTCGTTGACCAAGCAGGGTTGTGACGTGCGAGTGGTGATGACCGCTGATGCGCAACGTTTCGTGACCGCCCTTCCCTTCAAGGTGCTTTCACGTCACCCCGTCGTGACCGATTTATACGACGAAGAGGAAGGCTGGAAACCCACGCACATCGCCCTGGCCGACGCGGCGGATTTGCTGCTGATCGCTCCGGCGACTGCCAACATCATTACCAAACTGGCTCATGGGCTCGCGGACGATGCGTTGACGTGTATTGCGCTCGCCTTGAATCCGCGGGCCAAAGTGCTCGTCGCTCCCGCCATGAACGGCAAGATGTGGCTGCACCCCGCTACGGAACAAAATGTCGCCACCCTCAAATCGCGAGGCGTACATTTCATCGGGCCGGACGAGGGAATGCTTTCGTGCGGCTACGAAGGCGTCGGCCGGTTGTTGGGTGTGGAGTCGATTGTTGAAGCGGTGATGAAGGCGCTCAGCGCGCCGGCCGGGCGGAAGCAGAAACGGCGCTGAACTCAGTGGCGGCACACCGCCGTCGTAGCATCCATCAGGATCATTTGTTGAGCGCCGACAAGCAGGTCGGTGCTCCGGCAAGCGGTTCAAGCCTGCACTTGCAGGTATTCAACTTTGGTTTCCGCGGTGAGAGCCACGCGTTCGAGGCAGGCGGGCAGCAACGCGAATTGGCCGGCGGTCAGTGGCAGTTCATGTTCGTTGTACTTGAGCCGCAGTCGGCCGTGGAGCACCCCGATGATTTGCACGCCGTCGCTCCGCAGATAGAAGCGTTGGTCGCGTTTGACGCGGCAGGCATCCACGCGGAACAAGGGATCATTCACCAGAAAGCGCACGGCAAAACTTTGGTTGCGCGAGAATTCGCTGTGAATGAGCGGCGGCTCAAAATCGTGGAAGTCGATGCTGGCCAGGGATTGCTCGACGTGAAGCTCGCGCGGTTGGCCATCCAACCCCACGCGGTTCCAGTCAAACACGCGGTAGGTGGTGTCCGAGTTTTGCTGAATCTCGAAAATGACGGGACCGGCCCCGATGGCATGCACGCGTCCGCTGGGCAGAAACATCGCGTCGCTGGCTTTCACCGGGAGGCGTTGAAAACAGTCGGCGACCGTGCCGTCCTTAATCTTGCGTTCGAATTGCTCCCGGTTTACGCCGCGCTTCAGTCCCACAAAAAGATCTGCTTCCGGCGTGGCATCGGCGATGTACCACATCTCCGTTTTGGGCTCCCCACCCAGTTGCGCC
This sequence comes from uncultured Verrucomicrobiae bacterium, assembly GCA_963788655.1. GTDB lineage: Bacteria > Verrucomicrobiota > Verrucomicrobiia > Limisphaerales > JAFGQR01 > JAFGQR01. The sequence goes on from CAWBHS010000036.1 coordinate 19,478, forward strand.
GCCACGGTCGCCGGTGGATGGACTTGCAGAGAAAGTTTTTCCTGGGCATCGAGGATTTTGATCAGCAAGGGAAAACGTTCCCCTGCGGGAGCGACGGTGCCTAGCAACTGCTCGCGATGGTTTTCCATTAGCCAGTGCAGATCTTTGCCGGCCAGCGGACCGTTGGCGATGACACTCACGTCCTCGGGACGATCCACAATTTCCCAGGATTCGCCAATGGGCTTCTCGGGCGGGAGCGCTTTTTGATACAACTGCTCCAATTTGCGGCCACCCCAAACGCGTTCTTTGAATAGGGGTTGAAAGGAGAATGGGTAGAGCATGGAAAGGGGGAGTGATGGGGTGAGTAATTTGGTGAGGCGGGAGCTTAGGTTAAATCCGAAATCCGAAGGTCGAAATCCGAAGGCCCGAAATTGAAAGCCTGCGGACGGCTGTCAGCATTGGTAGCCAAAGGGTGGCGGGGCGAGCGAAGGCGTCCTCAAAAGGACGTCACAGCAAGTCTTGTCCATTCGGCTATCGATATTCGGGTTTCTTTCGGATTTTGGATTTCGGTCTTCGGATTTCCAATCCCTTTGTCTTTGGAATGCGTAATGGCATTCTGAAACGTTCGGTTACGATGCGGGTGTCGATTGGAGGCCCGGGGCCTTCTTCTCCAGGTAATGTCCGTGCGCACGGAACTTTTGATAACGCTGTTTGAGACGTTCGCTGGCGGGAAGCTTTAGAAGTTGTTCGAGATTCTTGAGCAGGACTTTCTTGAACGTCGCCGCCATCGCGTCGAGGTCGTTGTGAGCGCCGCCCATCGGTTCGGGAATGATTTCATCCACCAACTCGAGTTCGTGCAGGTGCTGGGCGGTGATCTTCAGAGCTTCGGCGGCTTTGGCGGCGGCAGCGCGTTCTTTCCACAGAATTGCCGCGCATCCTTCCGGGCTGATGACGGAATAATAGGCATTCTCCAGGATCAACACCCGGTCGGCAACGCCGATGCCCAGTGCTCCGCCAGAGCCTCCTTCGCCGATGACCACGGCGATGATCGGGACCGACAGGAGCATCATCTCGCGCAAATTCACCGCGATAGCCTCGGCGATATGACGTTCTTCGGCGCCGATGCCGGGGTACGCTCCCGCCGTGTCGATCAACGTCACAATGGGCAGACCGAATTTGTCGGCCAGACGCATGAGGCGGAGCGCCTTGCGATAACCTTCCGGATGGGCGGAGCCAAAATTGCGCCGGATGTTTTCCTTGGTGTCGCGACCTTTCTGCGTGCCGATCACCATGGTCTTGTGTTGGTCCAACCGCGCCAGACCCCCCACCATCGCCCGGTCTTCGGCAAAGAGGCGGTCGCCGTGGAGTTCGTTGAAATTCGTAAAGGCCCGTTCGACATAATCCAACGTGAACGGGCGCTTGGGATGCCGGGCCAGTTGCACCCGCTGCCAGGCGGTCAAATTCGAATAGATTGCCTTGCGCGTATCGGCAATTTTGCTCTCAATGCGTGCAATCTCTTCCTCGAAGTTGACCTTCAAAGAATGCATGTCCGGATGCTTTTTTAATTCGTCCAGCTTGCGTTGCAGCTCGATGATCGGCTTTTCGAAGTCAAGCTGATGCTTCATAAGCAGCAGTGTAGGTATGCGCCCCAACTCAGGCAACGCCGAAATCTAGCGTGCTACCCCACGCGCTATTGCGGCTATTGACCGGGCATTGCGCCGAGCAATCCCTGCCGGAAGTCCGGGAGCATTTGCATTCCCGCCCAGGCCAGGGCCTCAAGACTCCTCGTTCATGAACCTTCCCAAAGCAAATGACTTTGTCCCAAGCCCCAATGACCGGCTGGCTGGCGCACGACCGCTCGAACTCGGATTGGCATTGGGGGACGTGCTGGTTCTTCAGCCATTGGGCCTTGACTCCCCGGACCATTACCAAACGAACCGGGCGCGAACACCGCTCCCTAAAAGCGAACCGGCGGACCGTTGCCGATCCGCCGGTCGTGAGAAACATCAGGCGTTGAGTTCTATTCCTTCCGCCTTTCGGAGCTTTCCTCGGCCCCGGACTCTTCGTCGGAAGGTTTGACGACCACTTCGGCGGCGTCGAACGCGTGCTGCAGGGCCACGAGGTCTTCGCCCGGCTTGAGCGCGTCGAGGATCGCCTGCTCGGCCTTGAGCTGTTCGTGGCGAGTAGTTGGCCGCCTTGATGGACAGACCGATGCGGCGTTCGCCCTTGTCAATCTTGATGACGCGGGCGGTGACTTCCTGGCCGACCTTGAGCACGTTCTTGATCTTCTCCACGCGCTCCTCGCTGATCTGCGAGATGTGGACCAGGCCGTCAATGTCGTGCTGCAGGCCGACGAACGCGCCGAAGCTGGCGAGCTTGGTGACGTTGCCGGTGACGAGGTCGCCGACCTTGTAGAACTGGTCGATGTTCTCCCACGGATCGACGCTCGAGCTGTTTGATGCCGAGCGCGATGCGCTGGTTGGCCTTGTCCACTTCGAGCACCACGGCTTCGACTTCGTCGCCCTTCTTGAGGACTTCGGACGGGTGATTGATCTTGCGGGTCCAGGAAATGTCGGACACGTGGATCATGCCGTCCAGGCCTTCTTCCAGTTCGATGAACGCGCCGTAGCTGGTGAGGTTGCGAATCTTGCCCTTGACCTGGGTGCCGGGCGGGTATTTCTCCTGGGCCTTGTCCCACGGATTGGTTTCGAGCTGGCGGATGCCGAGCGAGATCTTCTGTTCCTCGCGGTTGATGCCGAGCACGACGGCTTCGATTTCCTGGTCCGGCTTGAGCACGTCGGAGGGCTTGGCGATGCGCTTGGTCCAGGAAAGTTCGGTGACGTGCACCAGGCCTTCGACGCCGGGTTCGAGTTCCACGAACGCGCCGTAAGGCACGAGGTTGACCACCTGCCCTTGACCTTGCGCGCCGACCGGGATACTTCTGCTTCGATGTTGTCCCACGGATTGGCCAGCTTCTGCTTGAGGCCGAGGCTGACGCGTTCCTTTTCCTTGTTGATGTCGAGCACCACGACGTCGAGTTCCTGGCCGACCTTGAGCAGTTCGGACGGATGCCCGATGCGGCCCCAGCTCATGTCGGTGATGTGCAGCAAGCCGTCAATGCCGTTGAGATCAATGAACGCGCCGAAGTCGGTGATGTTCTTGACCGTGCCCTTGCGGATGTCGCCCGGGCATCATTTCGGTCGAGCAGCTGCTGGCGGCGTTCGGCGCGTTCCTGCTCGATCAGTTCGCGGCGGGACAGGACGATGTTCTGCCGCTCCTGGTTGATCTTGACGACCTTGAATTCGTAGGTGTTGCCGACGAACGCGCTGGAGGTTCTTGGGGGGCATGACGTCAATCTGCGACGCCGGCAGGAACGCTTCCACGCCGATGTTGACGATGCAGACCGCCTTTGACGATGGCCTTGACCTTGCCGGTGATGGTGCCGCCTTCGTTGCAGATGGTGAGGATGCGTTCCCAGTTCTGTCTTGAACTCGGCCTTTTCCTTGGAGAGGACGACCATGCCTTCCTTGTCTTCGAGCTTTTCGATCAGGACGTCAATCTCGTCGCCGACCTTGACGGTCTTGATGTCGTCAAATTCGTTGGCGGGGATGACGCCTTCGCTTTTGTAGCCGATGTCCACCAGGACTTCCTTGGGGCGGACTTCGATGACGGTTCCTTTGACGATTTCGCCAGCGGCAAAGCTTGCATATCGCTTTGCTTCAGGGCTTCTTCCATGGTGAGCATAATAATCTTATGCGTTTCCGGACGAACTTGCGGGAGGCTTGGTCGGCGCGAGGCGCCGCTTCGAAGACTCCATTGCCTAACGGACCAGACGTTGCAGTGGCAACGGAGGTTGAAGGTTAGGTTATTCGTTAACTTCTCTTTCTCAGCCTCAATGAACCACTGCCACAACAGGGCTCAGGCAACCGAAACATAAAGCCCCGCCACCCGGTGGCAAGCGAAAAGTCAGGGAATTTCGCCGGGCAATGCGGATGCTCCAAAGTCCGAATCACGAAAGTAACCCGAACTCCAATGTCCGAAGGTAGCTGAAAGTTCGCTCCAACTCCAGAGATCCGTTCTCCAGCGCCTGGCATCCAGCATCCAGCATCTGGCATCCTCACCTGCTCACGCCTTGGTTGGCGCGGGCTTGCAGAAGCGAGGTGTAAACTGCGATCAACCCGTCCGCTTCCTTTTCGATGGCAAATTCCTGGACGACCTTATTCCGGGCACGTTGGCCCATGGCAATTCTCTGCGGTTCATCGGTGGCCAGGGCCAGCCGCAAGGCCCGCGCCAAATCCGCAGGATCACTTGTCCGCGCCAGCCAGCCATTTCGGTTCTCCTCAACGATTTCCGGCCAGGCGCCGGTCGCGTGGCCACCACCGGACGACCGCTCGCCATGGCTTCAAGACAGGTCACCCCAAAACCCTCGTTGCGCGACGGGCAGCACCACGAAATCCACGGCCCGATACCACCGGGGTATCTCGTCTGAAATAGTCTGCTGGCACGAAACCATGTTGAAACGCACCCGGTTCTCCAGCCCGGCTGATTCAAATGATAATTCAACCGGTGGCCTCAAGCCGGTATCCTCCTATTTGCCCGACGAAATGCGCCCCGATCCGGATGCTGCGGCGGTACTTCAATCAAAGCCGTTATCAAGTCCACCGGAGCACTTTCTGGGGGCGGATAACACCCGAAGATACCAGATTCCACGCGCGCTGGGCAGGGAACGGACGCGGCATTCGTCGTCGCGGTTATGGGCGGATGATAGACCGACACATCCACGCCGTGATACACCAGCTGGCCGGACAAGACAGGTAAAAAGCCGGCCGCGCAACAGGCTTGGGGCGATCATGCATTCAAAAGGTGCGCCGGTAAGGCAGGCCCGCGTGAGCCACATGTGCCCCGGCTTGCGCGGCCGAAGTCCACTTTCAACCAGAAAGAGGCGGCATACCGGAGCCATGTCCGGCAGTGGAACAAAACCGACGAGCAATTCAAGAGATTACGCCGCGCGTGCCAGATGCGCGCGTCAAGCGGCGCAACGCCCGCAAGGCAAGGCCGAGCGGTAATTGGGGCACGGCGGGGGTGAGATTGAAAACCGGTGGCGACAATGGGAAAGCGGCGCGCGATGCACCGGGATCACGCTGATCATGGTGGCATTGATGCCCGAGAAATGCCGCCCCAAGGACGGAGCGACCACTAGCGCGTCAGCCAGCGGATCATGCACGGATTACTTGCCGAATGCCAACCGATCCGCCAGTCGTTGCGGCAAGCCCGCAGCGATGATCTTCTTTTGGGCCGTGGCAATGTCATAATCCAGCCGCCGCAATTCAATCGAGCCCTCGTCCAGATCATAGACCACGTAGGCGGCCTTGGGATTGCCGTCGCGGGGCTGGCCGACGCTGCCGACGTTCACGAAATACTTGCGGCCCGGTTCGACGCGGAATTTTGAATACGTGCCACCGCGGACCACACTGTCGCGCACAAAGGCGACCGGCACATGGGTGTGGCCAAAGAAACAAACGCTGGTGTTCTGGTAAGTGAAACTGGCGGCCGCCATCAGCTTGTCGAACACGTAGCCCCAGCGCGTGGGCTGGTCCAACGTGGCGTGAACCATCGAGAAACTGGCGACCAGACGGACATACTTGAGTTCGCGCAGCCATTGACGGTCTTCCACGCTCAATTGCTTGCGGGTCCAGCGCACCGCTTCGGCGGCATGGGGATTGAAGCCCTCCAAATCGTCCTCGCTGGAACGGTCCTCGTCATGGTTACCCTTGACGCAGGGCATGCCCATGTCGCGGACGACATCCAGGCACTGTTTGGGATTGGCGCCGTAGCCGACCACGTCACCCACACAACAATAATGGGTGCATTGCTGCTCTTTGGCGTCATTCAGCACCACTTGGAAGGCTTCCCAATTGGCGTGGATGTCGGCGATAACCGCGTATTTCATTGGCCCAATTTAACGAACTATTTCAAAACCGTGAAACTCATTTTTCACATCGTCCCAACGGACATCTTCCTGCCGGATAAAATGACCCAGTTCCGAGTCCCGCACCGCCTGGGCAAACGCTTCCAGTTCGGTCCGATCCCCTTCGGCAATCAGCTCGACCCGGCTGTCGGGCAGATTGCGCACCACCCCCGTCACTTCGAAGCCGCGGGCCAGCATGCGGGTGGTGTAGCGAAACCCGATGCCTTGGACCCGACCGGAGTAAAAGACGTGTAACCGGTGGCGGTTCATATTGCATCTGGCCGAAACGTTCTTCAACTCGCGAATCACAAAGACGTTGTCGGCGTTCGGCAGACCGGATAAAGCCATAGTTGCGCCCGGTTAGGCAATCCTTTTGTTGTGAATTTACGCGACGACGAACGATGACGGCTCACAAACGGTCAGGAGGCTCAGCCGGCTCATTCCCGCGGTAAGGACAAGTAGTAGCCGCCGACGTACGGAGGCGGAAAACGGTCGATGGGTATCAGGTCCGCCTCCTCACGTCGGCGGCTACGGCGCGGGTGAAATATCCATCCCAATCCTATTCCAGCCGCTTGCGCGCCCGGCGTTTGGCGTCCAACAAGCGGCCGGTGGTGCTGGAAGATTGGTCTTCCGATTCGGCGGGTTGCGATGCGGCTGGACTTTCGGGAGTGAACGCGGGTTTCGTTGGAGCTGGTTTGGTTTTGCCCGGCAGTTCCACGGTCTGCTGAGGCTGAAACAATTCCGGCCGGGCTTCCGTTGGGCTCGGCTTTTGTTGGGCGCGCACCTGGTCGCGTCGCGCGAGCAATGCCGTCAGCGATTGATCGGCTTCGGGCGCGCGCGGCACGCCTTTCCAAAACAGCACGGTGCGTTTGACCGCCACCCACGCCTTCAACATTTCCTCACGCTCGATTTGAATCCGCCGCACCGCGACATCGACCACAAACAACAGCAACGCCATTTTGAGCAGCCATTCCCACCAGTCCAACGGACGATACGTCTGGCGCCGGTCGAGCAGAAATGGGTTGTCGGAGGGCTTCTGCGGATCCAGCAACTTGCCGCCGCCCGATGCGGCCAGGCGGGTCAGCAAATTCAAGTTGGGTGCCGCGGAACTGAACTCCGGCGAGTAGTTCACACTGGCGCCCACCACTTGCGAACTGGCCACCTTGCCGTCCTTCAACTCCATCAGGTTCAGCAGATACGTGCCGACCTCTTTGGTGGCGAACTTGGCTTCGTAATGGCCGGGACCGGTTTGTTCCAACCGCACCAACTTCTTTTCCCCTTGCGGACTGACGACCGCCGCCTGGAGGTAAAGGAAATTGCGGTAATTGCCCTGTTGATCCATCGCCTCAACGCTGAGCTGCCCCTGGCCTTCTTCCACCGAAACCTCGGTCGAGAATTCTGACATCTCGAGGTGCCGACGACTCCACTGCGCAACCTGGGACCAGAATTGGCGGAACTTCGGCCAGGTCAACCATTGCTTGGCCCATTTGGGCTTGGCGTCCGAAGTGAACGCGACCGAGCGGCCCAATCCGAATTGCCAGTGCGCCAGCACGGGATCGCCCTTGTCCGAAATCAACGGGATTTCCGCCCGCGGTTTCGGTGTCGTGCAGACGTAACCCAATAAGGGGGGATACGACGTGATGCCGCGCACGATTTCGCTGGGCGCGACCAGCTTGGGCGTGAACGGTTCCTCGAAAATGGCGGACTTGAGAATGACCGCCGCTTCCTTGATGAAAATCTGCGGCAGTTGCGCCGGGTTTTGCACGTCATAAAAACGACCGTGGCCCAGCGCCGCAATCTTTTGCATGCGCTCCGGACCGGCGTGACCGGAAATAAGGACTGTGCTGACCGTGATCTTGTTATCGACGATGTCCTGCATGAGCTTGGCGCTCGGTTCGCCCGGATCACCGTCGCTGAAGACAATGATGTGCTTGAGGTGCGCGGTGGACGATTTCAGCCCCTGGAAGGCCAGCGACATGACGCCCTGAAACGTGGGCAGATCGCCCTGGTTCATGCCGGCAATCATTTGGCCCAATTTCTTTTTGTCGCCGGTCTTTTGCATCGGGAACAGCCAGTGCTCGTTGCCGTCCCAGAGCACGACGCCCATTTCATCCCGCGGGCCGAGCGAGTCGAGCACACCCAGCGCACAATCGCGTGCGATTTGGTTGCCGTTGTTGAATTCCATGCCGTGCATCACCAGGGCTACGGCGCCGTTGGGGAGCACTTTCTTGCTGTCCAATTCCATGCTCAATGGCAGCGTCGTTTCGAGCGGCGTGCCGCGGTAGCCACCGGCCGCGTAAGCCTGATCGCCGCCAACGCATACCAAGCCCATCCCAAAATCCCGCACGGCGCTTTCCAGACGGTGCATCGCCGGATCGCCCAAATCGCCGGCGGCCACGTTGTTCAGGAAGATGGCGTCGTAGTCCTGCATTTCCGCCAGGGTTTCGGGAAAACCGCCCAACGTCACGGGCTTCACCTGCAATCGCGAGCCTGCGCAACGCGGCAATCAAATCCTGGTCAGCCGCCGGACTATTGTCACCGTTGACCACCAATACGAGCGGTTCGCCGCGTACCACCGAAACGAAGCTGCTGGCCTGGTTGTTTTGCGGCACCTTGTCGCCCGCGCTGTCCAGGTAGGCGGAGTAACTGTAGAAGCCTTCCTGGTCCAACGCCTGCGGGAACGTGAACAGATTCTTGCCCTGGGCCAGTTCCACCGTTTGCTCGCCCAGCACCTGTTCGTTGCGAAAGATCCGCACTTTGGCGGTTTGCGCCCGGTCGGCGTTAACAAAGAGTCGCGCTTCAAACGTTTGCCCCTTCTCAATCCGGTGCGGTAATCCCAGTCGCTGCACCGAAACATCGTTGGTTCGCCGCACGCCCATGGGGATGACGTCCATGGTGACACCCAACCGCCGCGCCGACAGCAGCGCCGTCATGGCGTCACCCAGGTTTTCGTTCCCATCGGATAACAGCACCAATCGCTTTTGGCCCGTCTCGGGAAACGCCGCCGTACCCAGTCGAATGGCGGCGGCGATGTCGGTGCGCTCGGTGCCGACGACGGCCTGGATTTTGGCTTTGTCCACGATGGTTTCCGCTTCGGATTCCAGCGCCGCCTCGGTGCCAAACACCAGCACGCCACCACGGTCTTCTTTTTTCTTGGCGGTGGCGGCCTGGTTTACGTATTGGAGCGCGCCCTCTTGTTGCGTGGAAGGAATGCTGTCCGATCGGTCGAGCAGGAACATCACATTCACGCCTTCCATCGGACGCAGCCATTGCACGCCGGCCAGCGCCAGCACCAGCAGCGCGGCGACAACGAGGCGGATGCCCAACGCCGTCCACCGCCGCCAGGTTCCGATCTGCACGTCGGATTTGAGCGCCAGCCAAATCACCCACCCCCACGCCACCGGCAGCGCGAACAACCAAAGAGGATGGGTGAATTGGAAGTTCATTGAATTATTTCAAGCTTGCCGTCTGTCGTCCCTCCGAATCTCGTCGAATCAGCTTCTGCACGCGATGATTTTGCGAATCGGCCACGTAGAGGTTGCCGTGCGAATCGAGCGCAATGCTCCACGGATTGTTGAATTGGCCCGGAGCGCTGCCGGGGCCGCCGATGATTTCCACGGGCCGGTTTTGCGCGTCAAAGATTTGCAGGCGGCTGTTGCCAAACTCGCACACGTATTGGATGCCCTGCGCGTCCACGCGCACATCATACGGATAACTGAGTTCGCCCAAACCAGTGCCCGCCTTGCCGTAAGTCTTCAGCCATTTCCCTTCGCGTGAAAACACCTGGATGCGATGGTTGCATGAGTCGGCCACATACACCCGGTCATCCGGACCAATGCCCAATCCTTCGGCGCGGTTGAACTCGCCGTCGCCTTCCCCGGGACGGCCAAAGCTCAGCAACAGCTTTTTGTCTTTGGGTGAGAAAGGCCTGCACCCGCTCAGTCAGCGTGTATTCGGAGACATACAGTTCGCCCTGGGAATTCACCGCCACCGACCGCGGCATGCTGAACTGGCCGGCGTTCGTGCCGTGACTGCCCCATTGCGCCACCAATTGGCCCTCAGGGGTGAAATGGTTCACGCGCTGATAGTGCGGTTCGATCACGATGAGGTTGCCGTCCTTGTCCAACCCCATGCCTTTGGGCTTGCCGAGATCGGTTTGAGTCATCTGCCACGACAATAGGTAATGCCCGTCGGGCGCGAACTTCTGCACCCGGCCCGTCATATCGACCACGTACAGGTTGTCGTTCCGGTCCACCGCCACCGAACGAGGTTTGTTGAATTGACCCGCCGCCGTCCCGCGCGTGCCGATTATCTGCACGCGACTGAAGAAACGACTGTTCAGCGTCGCTTCGTGAGCATCGGGTGTTGGTGAACAACCCGTGAGGAGCAAAGGACCAATGACCATGATAACCGCGGATGCCGCGCGCGATAGGAGACCGGGGTTTGCGGACGGTTCCTTTCCCCTCACCCCGGCCCTCTCCCCGGGGGAGAGGGAGGACCATTTGTCGCGCTTGTTTACTGTTGGAACCTTTTGGATCATCGCAAGGCGGCATCTGCAAATAGCGATTGGAATCAGCAGCATTGTCCGCCGGCTGTTCCCTCTTCCCTGGGGAGAGGGTTAGGGCGAGGGGGAACAGGCCGCCCAAGCAACGCAAGGCACGGCGCACGGAATGACCAATGACCAATGACCAGATCCCAAAGAAGGCCCAGGAACCAATGCCCCAAAAGCTGCGGGCGCGGCTTTGCGTTGCGTCATTGGGTATTGGACATTCTCTGGTCATTGGTTCATTGGTCACTGGTCATTGCCATCGTCTGTTCACGGTGCTGATTAACAACAGCGGTCCGATCGCGAGTCCCAGCAACACCAGGCACAACGCATTCACCTGCGCGTTGTGTCCGTAGTGAAGCAGGTTGAAGATGCGCAGGGCAAGCGTTTCTCCGCCCGGCGGGTAAATCAGGACCAGCGATTCCACGTCCCACAAGCAGAGCAAGTAGATCACATACCAGGTGGCGGCAACCGTCGGGGCGATCTGCGGCCAATAGACCAGCCGCAACAAAGTCCAACTGCCGGCGCCTTCCAGACGAGCCGCGTCAGTCAGATCGCGATCCACACCGCGCAGAGCGTGAGCCACCCCCGTCCAGCCCAGGGCCAGGTAGCGAATCCCAAACGCCAGGACGACAATGCCGGCGCTGCGGTAGATAACTTCCAAGCCTGGCCGGTTGAAGACCACAATGAATCCAATCCCCAGCAACACGCCCGGTATAAAAAACGGCAGCCACAGCGGCAGACTGATCGGCCACCGCCAGGTCACCAGGCCGAAGCTGATGCCCAGCGTCGCGGCGGCGGCGGAATAAAAGAACGAGTTCTCAATCGCGCCCGGCGCGGCACGCAGGACATCGGGCAATTCACTCCAGGTTCGTCCCGAAGCCACCAAGTCGATGACGGGCAAGCCAACGGACAGTCCGAGCAACAGCAGTGTCACGACCGCGCCCAATATCCGCCAGCGCGGACCCAGTTGGCGTCGCACAGCTTTGGCGGCGGCTGGCCCTTGTTCATGGGGCCAGTCCAACGCGGCGCGCCGAAATGCCAGCAGCACCAACAGTGGGGCCACGATCAACGGCCAACCGAAGGCCAACGCATCCATTGGTTTCAAATCGGTGCTGAACCGCACCCACGTTTCGGCGGGGAGAACTTTGACCTGCAAAATGGCGGGCACGGCAAAGTTGTTTAGTGTCAGAACAAATGTGATCACCGCGGCGTACCCAACCGCAATCCGCCCCAGCGGCCACAACAGCCAACGAATGAGCGGCCAGCCGCACAAGGCCGGATCACTCTCCAATTGGGCCGGCTCGAGTCGCCGCCACGCCGCCAGCACCAACAGCAACGTAATCGGCCAGGTGAGCAGTGCCAATATCCAGACAGTGCCGTTGAGCGAATAGATGTTGAACGGCAGCCAACGATGCCATTTGCCGGCAGTGCCCAGCAGGTCGAGCCAGCAATTCGTGACGAGAAACGGGGGCAGCGCAAGCGCGATCACTGACACGGCCAGCAGCCGCTTCCGCCAACGCCGTTCAAGTCCGGCCAGCCACAAGGCGGAAAGGAAGCCCAGGGTTAGCGCCAACAGCGTAGCGGCGCCGCTGACCAGCAAGCTATTTTGGAGCAGGTGCCAATTCACAAGCCGCCCGCGTTCATTGCAGGAAAATCTCCTTCATTATCGCGGTGGCAGCCGGCAGTTCACGCAGCAGCGCCTCCCAATCCGGTTTGAGCGTCGGCGTTTTCACGTCGCTGATCGCCACGCCTTCCAGCGCCTGCATGGTCACAAGTTGCTGCGCCACTTCAGGCGCACGCAGGTATTCGAACAGACGCTGGGCCGCTTGCGGATGAGGCGCCCCGCGAACGACAGCGACCGTGTTCGGAATAAGCAGGGTTTCCCGGTTCATCGGCAGCGCGGCGACCGGCAGCCCTTCGCGTTGGCCGGCGACGATGTCATCGGAATCCGTGAGCCCAATCCACGCCTCGCCCCGGCCTACCATTCGGACTACGACTGAATTGCCGTCCACCACCAGGGCCTGGTTGGCCGTCAGTCCGCGGCACCAATTCTGCCACTTCGCGTCGCCCCACAATTGGCGCAAGGCTAAAAAATGGGTCGCGGTGGTGCCGAACAACGGATAGGCCAGCGCCACTTTGCCGCGCCACTCTGAGTTGGTCAGTTCCAGGAGATTGGACGGTGCCTTTGCCGGCGCCAGTTCGTTCGTATTGATGACAATCCGTCGGCTGCGATAGCCAAACGCGGCCCAGCCGTTGGTTTCGCGAAAGACGTTCTCGGCCGCGAGTTGGCGGGTGCGCAGTTCTTCATTGCCCCAAAAGACATCGCACTGTGGGTTGCCGCGTTCTGCCAACAACCGGTTCGCCAGGCCAACGGTTTTGACCGCTTCACTGTCATAAACCGCACGGACCTTGATGCCGGTGCGCCGGGTGAATTCGGCCAGGAGCGGCTCGGCATAGACCTGGTCCTGGGCAGCATAAACGATGACCGTAGAAGATGCGTTCGGGCCGGGCTGGCACGAGCTGACAATAATCCCAAGGCCAGCGATAAACGTGAGAAGCAACCAACGAATCAGATAACGCGAAGCGACGTTTTGTACCATGGCTCAGGCTGTTCGCTTGTGATAAAACCACCATTCGAACGACAGGACCAGCAAGCCAATGGCGGCCAGCCAGCGCCACAGCTCGAGGTTGGCGGCTTTTAGTTTTGTAGCCTGCACCCGCTCGTATTCACCCATGGCCAACTCGTCGCGTGGCATAATGTTGCTCTCAAACGAATCGACGAGGTTGACGCAGAAGGTGACTTCGTTCGTGCCCGCCAGGACGTGATACGTGCCTTGCTTCACGGTATCGCCCACAATGACTTCGCGAGCACCCGGCTCCACGGCCTGCGTTTTCTTTTTGCCGTCCGGTAATCTGATTTCAACCTCCGAAACGGGTTGCTTCAAACCGAGACGGAACGGTTGCCCGGCTCGGGCCATGTATTCTTCGGACGTGGCGCCGAAGGGATTCAGCCAGTCCAGCGCGTTGGCGATGAAGATCGGGAAGGATACCCGCAACGGCCACGTGCTTTGCAGAGTATCGAACGCAATCCAGACGACTTTGCGTTGGTCGATCTCGCCCACCAGGATGAGCGGTGTTTGCGCAGCGTCTGCGACCGACACGCCCCATGCCGGCAGGTTCACGGCCATGGACTCGGCGATTTGCACGTTGCCGAAATTCACAAACCGCAGCAGCGGATGCGTGTTCTTCCAATCCACAAACGAAGGATTCTGGACCGTGGTCAACTGCGTGAACCAATTAGTTTGGGCGGTGTGAATCGCCAGCGTGTTGACCTTGGGCCAGACGGCCGGCATTACGTCGTCCAACACCACGATGTCGTAAGTTTCAGCGGTATCCGCCAACACGGCGGTTACGGTCAGGTTCACATTGGGCGGACCGCGAAGCGCTTTTTCGAGAAAACGATTGCCTTTGGTGACCAGCAGGACTTTGAGCGGTTGCGGCAGCAGGCTGACGGCGGAGGCCTGGTTGTCCAGGGCCAGATCGTCCTTGGCTTTCAGGCGCACCGTGAACACGCCGTTCTTGGTTTGCGGCACTAGAAAAACCAGCGGCACGGTGTTGGTCGGCGGGAAATCAAGCGGGCGCGTCTCGATCAATTGACCGTCGAAGAGCAACTCGAGGTCGGTTTGGATGGTGTTGGTCGCGAAGTTGCCCACTTTGACAAACACGGCGCGTTGCGACGGATCTTCCGGATTGGCGCGCACGTCCAGCGACACGATGCCGGCGTTGTTGCCGTCCTGGCCGATGCGATGATAGACCAGCGGAAGGTTCTTGTTGGCCAATTCATCGAGATCGGGCGCCTTGCCGTCGCTGAATAAATGGATTTCGCCGAAGGACACTTGTTCCTCGCCGCGCTTTTCAAAGGTGAAGGCGGCGGACGTCTTGAGGGCTTCGGCCAGGCGGGTGGGCGCGTCGGAAGCTTGGCACGCATTGAGCGCACGCCGCAGGGCGGTTTTGTCCGACGTGAGGGATTGTTTGACTTCGGTCTGCGCGCCAGCCAGAAGGATCATCATTTGCTCGTCGTCGCGCAAGCTGTCCACCCATTTGAGCGCTTCGCTGCGGGCCTTCTCAAACCGGCTCGGCGATTCGTCCGTGGCCTGCATGGACGCGGATGCATCGAGAATGGCAATGCGCCGGCTGGTGGTTTTGTTCTTGCCGGCAAAGAACGGTCGCGTCAGCGCGAACACGACCAGGATGAGCAGCAGCAATTGGAGGAAGAGCAGCCAGTTCTTGCGCAGCCGCTGAAAGGGAGCGTTGGCCTGTGTCTCGGCCAGAAACCGCTGCCACAGCAACGTGCTCGACACCAGGCGCACCACCCGCTTGCGTTTGAGCAAATAAAAGACGATCACCACCGGGATGGCGGCAGCGAACGCAAAGGCGGCCGGGGCGAGGAAACTCATGATGTTGTTACACTTATAATGCCAGGCTAACCGACCCGTTGACTTAGACAAGAACTTAGACAGGCCAGCAGACGGCGGCTCATGGATACAATGCCGCTCACCGCCATCCCTTCTCGGCAGGGCGAGACTCCGTCGAGCCCTGACTTTACCAAAGGGCTTCCTAAAACTAGAAGCCGACCAATGGGACATGTTTGGCGGTCGCAACGCCAAAGACTTTCCGCGATGACGTAACCGGGTGTTTGAAAACGATGCGGAGAAATCAGGGCTCGACGGAGTCTCGCCCTACCTTGATTGGGGAGTGGTTTCAGCCGCCCTACATTATTTCCAAATTTCGGCTTCACGGAGTTGTTTCAAGAGCAATTGTTCCAGCGCGGCGTCGGAGGTGGCAGTGAAAAAGCTGATCCCGCGCGCCGTACAGAATTCGCGCAATCGCTGGCAGAAATTGTTCACCGTCTGCTGGTAGGCTTTTAATCGGAACTTGCCAAACGTGACTTCCTGCATGCCGCCGGTTTCCGAATCGACCATCCGCAAATCGCCGTAGGTTGCTGGAGTGAGTTCGTCGGGCGCCAGAATTTGCACCGCGTTCACTTGAAAGCCGCGCCCCACCAATGCCGTGAGGCCGGCTTCGTACCCCGCGGGATCCAGAAAATCACTCAGCACCACCGCCAGGCCGGTCTGGCGGGCCGCAATGGCGCCACGCCGCAGCGACTCGTTTAAATCCGCCGCGCCGCTTGCCGTCAGCACTGCCAGATTTTGCAAAAACTGGAGGGACGATTTCTTGCCGCGCACAGAACGTAGTGCCCCGCGGGCCGCCTGCTCCGCGCTGTCACCGGGAGTGGTGCCATACTCGGGAAATATATTCACGCTCACACGGTCAAACCCGCACAGCGCCACGTAGCCAATGGCGGCGGCGACCTGGCGGGCGAAGTCGAACTTGCGCGGCTCTCCGAACGTCATGGACTCACTCGCATCGAGAAAAATCCGCACCGGCAGTTCGCGTTCCTCCTCGTAAAGCTTCACGAACAGCCGGTCGAGCCGGCCATACAAGTTCCAGTCGAGATAACGGAAGTCATCGCCGTGCGTGTAATTCCGATGGTCCGCAAACTCCACCGACTGGCCGCGCGCCCGGCTGCGGCGCTCGCCCTTGGCGGAGCTTTTGGATTTGCGCGCCGCCAACAATTGGAATTGCTCGAGGCGGCGAAGGAGTTCAGGAGTGAGCAGCGCGTTGGACATGAGCGACCTTGGGAACAGTTAGCCAGGGATTAGCGGTGGGTAAGCGTTGTGTTCCGGAGTTGAACGATTCGGGTGGAATGCGGTTTGGCCGCATCCGCTTACACCGCCACGCCCGCGTCCACGTTTTTGGGCACTTCCTGGAGCACTTGCTGGATGATGTGGTCGGTGGTGATGCCTTCGGCTTCGGCTTCGAAGTTCAAGATCAGCCGGTGGCGCAGTGCGGGCAGGGCAACGTCCTGGATGTCGTCGAAGCTCACGTTGAACCGACCGTATGCCAGCGCGCGGACTTTGCCGGCGAGCATCAACGTTTGCGCGCCACGTGGACTGCTGCCAAAGCGGAGGTATTGATTGGCAACGGGAATAGCGGTGTCGGTTTTGGGATGCGTGGCCAGCACCAGACGCACCGCGTAATCCTTGACGTGCGAAGCCACCGGCACTTGGCGCACCAAAGTCATCAATTCCAACAGCGTCTCGCGCGGCATCACCTTTTGTACTTCGGCCTTGAGAGTTTCGGTGGTGCGGTTGAGCACTTCGGTCAGTTCACTGGCGGTTGGGTAACCGACCAGCAGCTTGAAAAAGAAGCGGTCCAGTTGCGCCTCGGGCAATGGATACGTGCCTTCCTGGTCAATCGGGTTCTGCGTGGCCATCACGAAGAACGGTTCGCCCAGGCGCCGCATTTCGCCGCCGGCGGTGACCTGTTTTTCCTGCATGGCTTCGAGCAACGCCGACTGGGTCTTGGGCGTGGCGCGATTGATTTCGTCGGCCAAAATCAGATGGGCGAAAATGGGTCCTTTCTGGAATTGAAATTCGCGCCGGCCCGTCGGCGTTTCCATGACCATGTTCGTGCCGAGAATGTCGGCCGGCATCAGGTCAGGGGTGAACTGGATGCGGTTAAAGGGCAGAGCCAACGCCTCGCCCAGCGTGCGTACCAACAGGGTCTTGCCCAGACCGGGCACACCTTCAAGCAACAGGTTACCGCCGGCGAACAGGCAGATCAGCGTGCCTTCCACGATGGCTTCGTGGCCGACAATGACTTTGCCGATCTCATCACGCAAGCGGGTGTAGGATTCGCGAAAGACGCCAATTTCTTCTTCGATGTTCATGGGAGCATTGTTTAACCGTCAACCGAACGAAATACACGAAAAATTGCCAGCGCCGGTGACGTGCAATAGGGCTCGCTGGTAACGTCGGTCAGGACTGGTGGCAACAAGTTTGAGGTGCTTTGGTGCAAGGCGAAGACGCGGGACTATTTCTTCAAGTCGTCAAAGTAATCGCGCACGGTCTGCTGGTAGGGACGCGGCACTTTGTCCTGTTCGAGTGCGTTCTCGGCTTCGCTTTGCGCGGCGGACGCGGCTTGCTCATACTCGACGGTGCTGGCGCCTTTGATGCTCAGCCCTTTGAGCGTGATGCTGGGCATGGAACCGCCCGGCTGGAATTGGCCACGGACTTTCGTGGGAGCCAGGTTGGGATTGAGCAGGTCGGGGCGGTCACTCTGTCCGCGCGGATCAAAGTCCGGCCGTTGTACGCCCGAGGGATCGAACGGTTGCCCCATTTGAGACGGATCGAAATAATTCCACCCGGATTGATCTGCCCAAGTGCCCACGCCCATGCCCGGCTTGCCGCCCTGACCCCAGCCCAATTTCCGACCGGTGCCGCGGCAATGTGAACAACCGGCGCCGTTGCAGTATTGGCACGTGCCGGAGAGTTCCTCCCAGCTCTTGCCCATGGCGATGGCGGATTGCGCCCGCTGCATTGCTTCGAGCGCATCGCGGAGGGCTTGGGAATCAGCCATCTGTTGCTGGAGTTTTTGAAGTTCCTTGGCGGCGTCGGCAAGGTTTTGGGCGGCATTTTGATTCTCTCCTTGTTGCATGTTCTTCACCGCGTTCTTTAGATGCTCGCCCACTTGGCCGTATTGGCTGCCGGGTTTCACGGCCTGGGAAACTTCGCTCATCAGCTTCTGGAGCTGCTCGCCCGACGCCTGGCCCGACTTGAGTTGGTTGATCATTTTCTGGAGGGTGTTTTCGGCAGCCTGGGCCTGGCCCTTGTCCAGTTGCTCGCCCAAATCCTTGCCCAGCTTCTCGGCCTGCTGCTGGCACTGCTGCATGGCTTTGGCGGTTTGTTTCATTTTCTCCAAATCGTTTAGGGCGGTTTCGAGATCCTTCAAGAACAGATCCGTCTTGCCGGCTTTCAACGCCTCGATGGCGGACTCGAGCCCCGGCAGAGCCGCGCCCATTGATTGCGCGCTTTGCGCCATTTCACCGAGAGCGCCCGCGAGTTGGGAGCGGTCTCCCTGCCCCAGGGAACCGTCCTTGCCCGCCATGCTGGCAGCCTTTTGTTTGAGCGCCTCCATGCGTTTCTTCAGTTCGTCGAGTTTTTCGGGATCACCGGTTCCTTTGCCCAAGGCCTGCTTGAGCTCGGCCATTTTCTTTTGGAGGTCAGCGGCGGAGGGGCCGTCCGAGCCGCCGGGAGTGCGCGCGGCGCGTTCGAGCCGTTGGATGCCAGGATTTTGTCCCAACTCCTTGTTTTGCTCGGCGAGCTTTTCGGTAACGCTGGCCAAATCCCGCAAGGCTTCACTGCGAGTCAGCGGGGCTTTGGTCAATTGGTCGGCGGCTTCAATCGCGGTCTCCATGGACTTGCGAACCGGTTGGAGCGCTGGAGGCTTTTCGACCAGGGTGTGTCGCATCATCTCGGCCAGCTCTTTTCCAACCTGGCGAATGTTCTCCGCGTCCTGTTGCCGCTTGATGTAGGCCTGGGTACGATATTCGGGAACAAAACCAAGTCCAACGGCCAAGGCCAGCACAAGGATGGTCCAGCGGGTCACGCCGGGTACGCGCAAGGGCAGCATCTGACGCGGTTGCAGTCCTTCCACGTGCTGGATTGCGTCGTGGGCCAACAGCCTTCGCCATTCTTCCGGGCCGCCCGTCGGCGCCAGTTCCAAAGCGGTGCTGACGCGTT
>CAWBHS010000037.1:0-42902 GCA_963788655.1 uncultured Verrucomicrobiae bacterium
GGACACCTTGCACGCTTTGGTTTCTGGACAAGGGCAAGGCAGCTCGACCGCAATCACCCTCACCCCAGCCCTCTCCCAAAGGGCGAGGGGGATTCCAGTTTCAGGGGCTGGTCGAACAGGCGAGAAAGTTGCGCAAAGAGCAGACGCCGGCAGAAGATGCGCTCTGGGAATTGCTCAGAAACAGGCAACTCGCGGACCTGAAATTCCGCCGCCAGCACCAGATCGGGGACTACATCGTGGATTTCTTCTGCGCCGAGCATGGACTTGTTGTAGAACTCGACGGCGAGCCACACGAGACCAGTAAGCGCCAGAAGCACGACGAGAAGCGTGACAAGTATCTGAGATCACTTGGCCACATCGTGCTCCGCTTTGAAAACAAGCTGGTTTTCGAGGATACCGAGAATCTGCTGAACACAATCATCCAATCCCTCCCCTCTACCTCTGGGAGAGGGGCTGGGGGTGAGGGTGACGCGCATGACCGATCCAACACAGTGCTCTTTATCGATGCGCGTCATGTCTACCGGCAGGTGGACCGCGCGCACCGCGAATGGACGCCCGCGCAGATTGGCTTCCTCGCCAACCTCGTCCGCCTCTATCGCGGCGAAGCCCTCGACTTCACCCTCGGCGGCGACGAAGCCCGCGCCAAGCTCGAAGAAATCTTCGGCACAGCCGCCGTCTCGAAACTGAAAACTGATGACTGTTCACTCGATTACTTACAAAGACATCCCCGGTCTATGCCGCGCCGCCACGCTCAAGGAAATCGAGGCGCAAGGCTGGTCGCTCAACCCCGGCCGCTACGTGGGCGTGGCCGCCGGCGAAGCCGTGAGCGACGAGGATTTCAAGGAACAACTCGAAACGCTGAACGAGGAACTCGAAACCCTCAACGCCCAGGCGCGCGAACTCGAACAAACCATCGCCGGCAACGTCACGGAGATTCTGGAGGCATGACGATGGCAACAACCGGAGCTGCACAACTCGCTCTCCCGCTGGGAGAAGCTGGGATGAGACGTGCTTCGCGCTCGAAGATCACGGATGGCAAGCACGGCGAATCTCAGGATGGCCGATGATCTCCGGACATATCCATCTGCTGACTGCAAGGATATCGCCGAACGGGAGTTCGACTACGAGGTCGCACGGCAAATCGCTGACAGCCGAGCTTCGCTCGACACCCAACGGCGAACCCGGTTGCGACTACCGATGTCTTCATCTGCGAACGAGCGGCACAATTGGCCAGGATCGGTCGATTGTGCCGGACATCTGCTGACGCGGCGGACGTCGTTCCGCAAGCAGTGAAGTGCGATTCTGAACCCGAGCGAGCGAGCTGAGCCGATTCCTTCTATTACGTTCACCTGCCGACACGCTTCACGACGAGTTCGAATCTGAGCTTTGCGGCGGCGCAGCGTCAGCAACGAATTGCTTCTCGCGACCATTCGGAGGATTGAAGTCACCGTTCCCCCGCTGCCGGTGCAACGGCGGATCGCGGGCATCCTGTCGGCCTACGACGAGCTGATGGAGAACAGTCAGCGGCGCATCCGGCTCTTGGAGGCGATGGCCCGCGCCCTCTACCGCGAGTGGTTCGTCCACTTCCGCTTCCCCGGCCACGAAAGGCGTTCCTCTCCCGCTGGGAGAGGCGGAGGTGAGGGTCGAGCCAAGCTCGTTACCTCCCCCCTCGGCGACATCCCCCAAGGCTGGGAGGTGAAGAAGCTCGCCGAATTTGCGGGCATCACGGTGTCGGCTCACGCCAGACGGCGAGAAACCGACTGCGCCGAGATGGAGCTGCTCTCAACGACTCGTGCTTATCACCGACATCGAATGCGCGCACTGGCGACAGCGCCGCGAAGTTCCAGGACGGCGACAAGCTGTTTGCCCCAGCATGCGCATTGCCGAAGACATGCACGACGGCGCGTCCGAATTGCCTCGCTGACGCGGCAAGCGCGTGCATGACCAACACACGTATCATCGTTGCTGCGCTACCCGCACGCTCACGAGCAACGAGTTCGTCCAACTGCTCGCTCGCAGCGACGGATTCGCGACGCCGGCTCAAGACACGTTCGGCGCAACCGGACGCCAGCGACTGCAAGACCGATCTTCGACGATTGCGTGCCGCCGCCGCGCGCTTGCTGAAAAGTTCGCAGCGCATCGTCACGCCGATTACCGACGCAGTGCGATTGCTCACCTGCCAAATCCAAAACCTCCGCCGGACGCGCGACCTGCTGCTGCCGCGTCTGCTGTCGGGGCAGGTGGAACTTGCGGAGAATTGAGCCATGAACACGAATCGATGCCAAATCCGAGGATTATGTCTGATTCATAAACGGCTTATCTTCAAAATATTGAGCGTGGTTTTTAATCTGAAACAGAAAAAGTATCAAAAAGCACTTGAGCTTTGTGTCTAAACAACCGAGTATCAATCAGCACTGGCCATGAACGGACCTGAACGCTTAGCCGCCCCGAATGTGGTCCAGCAAATAAAACATGCGTGCCTCGATGATGATGTGCATTTCAGCGGGATCACCCAGAGGAACATCCTCCTTTGGGGAGTTTCGCGCTCTGTGCTCATCGATGCGCTGATACGTCACATCGATGAAGAGTGCAAGATACACGTTAAAGTCTATCCGAACGGCGGGCAGGGATACCACGGAAGCCTGCTTCTCGATCCGGATGATTCTGACACCGTCTATTTTGAAGTGAAGCTGCAAGACAATCGCGTGCAAGTGAATCTGAGCCGGGCTTGGCTGCAAGTGAAAGAACACAGCACCGGGTATCCCCCGCTGCCAAGATAGACAAAGACAAATTTGACCATGAGCATTCATCCTGAAACCTGCTTCACCTGCGGCGAGGGCCACTATCAGGAAGTGATCGAGGATTATCGCCTCGACCTCCCCGAAGGCGAGAACCTAACCGTGCCAAAGCTGCTGGTCCTCCGCTGCGACAAGTGCGGCGAGGACACCATCCCGCCGGAGTCCTCGCGGCGCATTGAGACAGCCGTCGATCAGCACCAAGACACCTTACCACCAGCCGCAGTGCGAGCCTTTCTGGAGCAATTCCAAGTTGACCAGACTGAGGCGGCCGAAGCACTCGGCATGGGTGGAAAAACCCTCCACCGCTGGGCGCGCGGCACGCAGCGGGTGAGTCGCTCAATGGGATACTTCCTGCGGGCGTTGATGGCACACCCCGCCGTCTATGAGTGGATCAGGAATCGGAGTTGGCGGCGCGCAGAACAAAAGGCGAGCGAGACCATCGCCGTGCAACTCGGTGGTTTCTGGGAAGCCGATTACCAGGTCCGCTTTCCGGCGAGTTGCGGTCGCACGAGCGGAGCCCAAATAGAATCCGCTCCAAAGCCGACAATCCGCCGCTTTAACGCCGCACGCGGACTTCTCATCGCGAACGTCCAATGAATACTTTTTGGGTCACTTTCTATTCTTACAAAGGCGGCGTTGGCCGAACGATGGCGCTGGCGAACGTGGCAGCGATGCTTGCCAAGGAAGGCCGGCGAGTTCTGCTCATCGACTTCGATCTTGAGGCACCGGGCCTGGATGCATTCGAGGGCCTCGGCTGTGCCAAGGGGCATCCGGGCGTCGTGGAATATGCCGCCGAATATCTTGCCACGGGAAAGGCGCCGCAAATAACGTCGTTTGTCCGGGAGTGTGTTCCAGCTTCCACTCATTTGCGCGGCAAGTTGTGGTTGATGCCCAGCGGAAAGAAGGACCAACAATACAATCGCGACCGTGCCCGAATAAACTGGACGGAGCTTTATGACAAATATGACGGAGAGCGGTTTATCGAGAATTGGAAAGCAGATGTCGAGAAGACTTACGCCCCGGATTATGTGCTAATTGATTCTCGAACTGGCCTGACAGATGTCGGAGGCATCTGCACGCTGCATCTGCCTCAGTTGGTGGTGCTGCTCTACTCACTGAACGACCAAAACATTCATGGTATTGCGGGCGTAGCTCGGGCTATCAGCAAGGCTGAAAATACCAGACCTCCCCAACTTCTGACGGTTGCAAGTCCTATTCCCATTATGCCAAAGGAGAGAACCGGCCTATTGCAAGAGCGACTTGACTTGGCGGAGAAGGAAATGGGAATAAAACCTCACTGCCAGATCCACTACGATGGACGGGTGCCGCTCAAGGAGAAGATCGTGATTTGGGAGGACATCGACCCTGTAATTTTAGAACTTAGCCGTCGGAATCCGAGCCTCGCTTCCGTCCGCGGATTCCGTTCCGGATTAGCCCACGAATACATGCAGCTTCGCCAGAAAATCGTGGAATACGATGTTCGAGGTCTCGATTTTCTCATCAAAGAAGTGGGGCGAGCGATTGAGGAATTAGACGACCAGCGCGCTAACGAAGCTGTTGAGGCCCTAAAGCGGGATTATCCCGACCGGCCAGAGTGTTATTACCAAATCGCGCAAGTGTCCCGAGCATTTGGGAAAATCGACGCAGTTGAATCCGCTCTCCGCAAGGCCGTTGAGGTCGATCCTTTTTATTCACCAGCATCGGCAGAGTCGATTGGCTTCCTGAAAGTCAAGAAGCGCTATAAGGAAGCAATCGCGGTCTGCCAAGCTCGGCTAAAAGCTGTAAGGAACACAGCGGATTCAGGTGTCGAGGATTCTCTCCGGATCGACCTGGGTCAGTTATGCATGACCGCGGGTGAATACGAAGAGGCGGTCAAGGTGTACGAGCCTCTACCACGTCGCGCTTCAACGGAAGAGGGAGGCGATGTCTCACTCCTCGCAAATGCATTCAACTATTCCGAAGCCCGGAGGAGGGCTGGGCGACCCATCTCGACAAGCGAGTTGAAGGAAATTGTCGCCCTTTACGAGCGGGGCGCAGCTACTGAGGGGGTTGGTTCTGCCGTTATCCGGCTAAACCACATGCAGGCTATGCATATTCCCTATGCCCTGCTCGGCGGTACCGACCGTGCCCGCCAATTACTCCAGCAGGTGCCAGACTTGGCAACAGCGGTCTCGCCGCGAGAGCGCATCTTCTCGGTGGTGACATACACCGAAATACCAGCCGACCAGTTGCTCCAGCAAACGAGGGAAATGCTCGAAGCTCTGAACGCTGGCAAACTTTGGGATGGAACTCCTCTCCCTGCTGCTTAGCGGGCCAAGCTGAGGTGAGGGCGTCTCACCAGCAATGCCGACTTGAGCCATGCCTCACGCCTACACCGAAGACCAGCTTGTGGAGCAGCCCGCCATCGGGTTGTTCGTGGAGCTTGGCTGGGCTGTGGCAGGGCCACCGCCCAATGCCGGCGTGGCCGGCGAGCCGCGTGATGCCGGGTTGCTCGGGCGCGAGACGAAGGGCGAGGTGGTGTTGGTGTCCCGGTTGCGCGCGGCGCAATCGGCATTGCCGAACCCTCAACCCGGCCTGTCGGCCACCCTTCTCCCAATGGGAGAAGGGCTGGGGGATGAGGGTGCGCAGCTTGCACTGCCGCCCGAGGCCATCACCGCCGCCATTGATGAATTGACCCGCGACCTGCTGCCGCGTCTGCTGTCGGGGCAGATGGAACTGTCAGTTCGCACAAACACCAAGACAGGAGCGCAAACTTTATGAGTGGGTTCTACAACATTTACTGCGACGAGAGTTGCCATCTGGAAAATGACCGCGAGCCTGTGATGTTGCTCGGCGCGGTGTGGTGTCCGAAGCCGGAGGCGGGTGCGTTGGCGGTGGAGTTGCGAGCGCTCAAGCAGCAGCACAACGCCAAAGGTGAGTTGAAGTGGACGAAGGTCTCCAAATCCAGAATGGCATTCTACGAGGCGGTCGTTGACTGGTTCTTTGCGCGTGCCGATTTGCATTTCCGGGCGTTGGTCGTGCAGCACAAGGAGCGGTTGAACCATCAGCAGTTCAACAAGGGGTCGCACGACGCCTTTTACTACAAGATGTATTTCTCGTTGCTGAACAAAATTCTCAGCCCCGACCAGAAATACAACATCTACCTCGACATCAAGGACACGCGCGGGCGTCAGCGATTGAAGCTCCTGCGCGAGGTGCTGTGCAACAACGTCCACGATTTCACGAGCGAAATGATCGAACACATCCAGAATGTTCACTCGGGGGAATTGGAGTTGATGCAAGTGGCGGACTTGCTGCTGGGCGCGGTGGCCTACCGTCATCGTGGCAAGACCGGCAGCCCGGAGAAGGTGGCACTCGTCGAGCGCATTGAGAAGTTGCACCGGCGCGACCTGCTGCATTCCACCTCACTGTCCGAACAGAAACTGAATCTGTTCCTGTTCACTCCCAGACCCGCGAACCATGAGTGAGAAGCCGTCATGGTTGCCCGAGATGTTCGTGGTCGAACCCTGGAGCAAGGAGCTTTACGACCGGCTTTACGCCGAAGTGTTTTGCCGGGACTTCAAGGGCACGCCGTTATTTTATTGCGGGTGTGCGGTTTGGTTTTTCCCGGAAATGGCTTACGGACATGAATTGGTTTTTGTCCATCTGACCAGCCGAAAGAATCCGGGAACGGGTGAGCGTAAAATTGATCCGATGCGTTCGGCAAGACTGCCGTGGGCGCGGCCATTGATTGAGAATCCAACTGCCGCCGAAGTGCTGGCGTGGGACTTCGAGGAGGATGACGGAAGCATCAACACATACGTCTGGCTGCCGGACCACGATTACGCCATCATCATGCGGAAGATGGGCGACGACAGCCGTCGGCTCATCACGGCCTACTGGGTCGAGTATGGCCACGAACGCAGAAAGCTCCGAAGGAAATATGAGCGACGCCTTGCGACCTAAAAAAGAAGGCCGACGCAGAGCGTCGG
The DNA here is from genome assembly GCA_963788655.1 of uncultured Verrucomicrobiae bacterium. GTDB lineage: Bacteria > Verrucomicrobiota > Verrucomicrobiia > Limisphaerales > JAFGQR01 > JAFGQR01. The sequence goes on from CAWBHS010000037.1 coordinate 6,770, forward strand.
CCCAACTCCTTCTACCGTGGGTAGATGAGATGCCGAATACATACACCCGTGACGCGCACACCGTCAATACCCAACGTTGGATTTTCGACGGGTATTTGATGGCAAGCCGGGAAACCGCGGCATTTGGAACGGCCGAAGTGCTGCAAATGCCTGAAAACAAAGGGCGTGGCGTATTTGATGGGTATTTGATGGGAAGGGGCTTTGCAAAGCAGGACGGCCGACAATCATGCGCAGTGGGTTCGGGCCAATGTTCACGATTTCGGCCATGTTCACGGAGATGTGAACATTGGCTGGCGCGTGAACACGAAGCGAGATTTCCGAACGAACTACGCAGCAGTTTACTGCCAAGGCCGAGTTTACTGCGCAGTAAACCACCCGGTTTGAGTAAACTTTGAATTGTGAGCATCCACGCCTACACCGAGGACCAGCTTGTCGAGCAGCCCGCTAAGCGGCTGTTGGCCGAGTTGGGCTGGGGTCTGGGGCAGCCGCACCCTCACCTCGGTCCTCTCCCAGAGGGAGAGGAAGTGCCCGCTTGGGTTGATGAAACGGGATTGTTCGGGCGCGAGACGAAGGGCGAGGTGGTGTTGGTGTCCCGGTTGCGCGCGGCGTTGGAGAAACTCAATCCCACACTGCCTCCCGAGGCCATAACCGCCGCCGATTGATGAGTTGATCCGCGATCCCGCCGTCCCGGGACTGCCGCGTCTGCTGTCGGGGCAGGTGGAAGTCGGGACTTGATGCTTTCACGTTTTGTGGCACTTTCACGTAATCGTGAAAACTAGCAAATACATGAAAGCGTCTCAGCGCACCGCCGCCGAAGTTGAGCGGTTGCTGCTGGAGAAGTTCCGGTCGTTGCTGGACGGCGTGGTGGGCATTGGACAACCGCAGTTGGAACAAGCGCGCAAAGCCACCGACGAAGGATTTGATGGCGTGGCGAAAATTCCCCTGCCGAACGGCAAGGAGGCGGTGCTCTACATCGAATGCAAAACCGAGCCGCGTCCGAGTCTTTTTGAAGCGCGCGCCACGAAGGCGCTGCCGAAAGGCGTCACGCCCGTGCTTGCCGCGCCCCATGTTTCTCCGCGCATGGCTGAATTGTGCCAGTTGCACGGGTGGGGCTGGTATGACCTTGCGGGCAACTGCCGTTTGCATGTGCCGGGCGCGATTCACATTGAGCGCACCGGTCTGGCGGCGGTGCATCATCCGACCCCGCCCCGCGCGAACTTGGGCACACCGCACGCGGCGCGAGTGCTTCGCGCCTTGCTGGCGTTGGACAATCTCGGGCAGCAGTGGACGCAATCCTCCCTGATGAACCACATTGCCAGCGCCCCGCCGCAAGCGCCGGTGAGCATCGGTTTGGTGAACAAGGTGGTCCGCCACTTGAAGGACGAAGCGTTCGTCGAGGATATGCCAGGCGGCGAATTCCAGATGCGTGATCCGCTGAAGCTCTTGTTCGCGTGGCGCGACGCCTATCGCTTCGAGCGTCACGAGCGGCGCGGCTATTTCACCTTGTTGCAGGGAAGGAAGCTGCGCGATGCCCTGGCCGGTCTGGAGTTGAATCCCGGCGGTCACGCCGCCTACGCCGCTTTCTCGGCGGCGGATTATCAAGCGCCGCATGTGCGCCAGCCCAAGACGTGGCTTTATCTATCTGCGAGCCTGGACGGCCAGTTTCGGGATGCAGTCGAGGCGAAGCCGGTGGATTCGGGCGAAAACCTGGTCGTGCTGATTCCCGACGACGACGGCGTTTTCTATTTGGGCGACGGCGGGACGGTCGGTGACAGCCGGCTTCCCTGCACGAACGCGGTCCAGACGTATGTGGATTTGTATCACTGCGGCGGTCGGGGTGAGGAAGCGGCGGAGGCGTTGCTGAATCAGCGCCTGAAGCCAGAATGGAAAGTGCGAGGGCTGAACGTATGAATCCAGAACCACGGAACGAGGCGGATTACAGCGAGCGCCAGACGGCGGCGGCGCGGCGGGTCTTGGTGGACGTGGGCCAGGTGCTGGCGTCCTTTATGGATTGTCTCGTGGTGGTCGGCGGCTGGACGCCGGACTTGCTGTTGCCGGATGCGGACGAACCGCACGTTGGCAGCATTGACGTGGACCTCGCGCTGGATGCCGCCAAGTTGAAGGACGGGCGTTACGCCGAACTGATAAAGCTGTTACTGGACACGAAACGCTACCGGGCCGGCGATAAGGACTTTCAACTGGTGGTCGAGGTTGACCTCAAGGATGGGGAAAAGCCCGTGCAGGTGGAGGTGGAGTTTCTTGCACCGAAGGAAGTGAAGCTGAAGAAGAACAGGCCGAAGCTGCTCGCGGATTTCCGTGTCCTTCAGGTTGAGGCTTGCAGCGAGGCGTTTCACAATCCCGTCGAACTCAAGATACCCGGCCAGAATGTGCGCGGCGCAACCAACACCGTGACATTGCGGGTTGCTTCGCTGGCGGATTTTCTGGTGATGAAGGCCCACGCCATCGGCGGACGCGACAAGCCGAAGGATACCTACGACTTTTGCTATTGCCTGGAACAGTTTCCCGCCGGGATGGAGAAGCTCGCCGAGGATTGGAAGAAGCGAACGGGGGAAAAGAACATCGCCAAGGCGATTGAGATTTTGCGGGAGAAGTTCGCCAGGCGTGGATGCGTTTCGGCCCGCAGCAACTGGTGGAGTTTCACTCCGCGCCGGACGCGGAAACGCAAGCCATGCACGCGCGGCAGTGCTTACGAACTGGTCCAGAAATTCCTGAGCCTGTTTTGACCGACGAATGAGCGCCCACGCCTACACCGAAGACCAGCTTGTCGAGCAGCCCGCCATCGGGTTGTTCGCGGAGCTTGGCTGGGCCGTGGCAGGGCCGCCTCCCAATGCCGGTCGTTGCCGGCGAGAGCCGCTTGGTGACGCCGGGTTGCTCGGGCGCGAGACGAAGGGCGAGGTGGTGTTGGTGTCCCGGTTGCGCGCGGCGTTGGAGCGGCTCAATCCCGCGCTGCCGCCCGAGGCCATCACCGCCGCCGATGGATGAATTGACCCGCGACCGTTCGGCTATGAGTCTTCCGGCGGCTAATCGGGAGATTTATCGCCATTTGAAGGAAGGGATCCCAGTTTCCGTTGCCGAGCCGGAAGACTCACCCTCATCCCCAGCCCTTCTCCCAGCGGGAGAAGGGAGTCGCGGCAAGAAACGCTCCCCTCTACCTTTGGGAGAGGGGTCAGGGGGTGAGGGTCGCGGCGGCGATGGTTCGCGGCGCGCGGGTGGTCAGCGCACAGTTCGCGTTCGCGTCATCGACTGGGAAAATCCCGCCGCGAATGATTTCCTGCTGGTCAGCCAGTTCAGCGTCACGGGCGCGCTCTACACCTGCCGGCCGGATTTGGTCGGCTTCGTCAACGGCCTGCCGCTGGTGGTCATCGAGTTGAAGAAGCCCGGCGTGCCCGCGCGCGCGGCGTTCGACGAGAACCTGACGCACTACAAGGCGGAAATTCCGCAGCTCTTTTGGTTCAACGCGCTGCTCATCGCCTCGAACGGCACGGACAGCCGCGTCGGCTCGCTCACGGCGGATTGGGAGCGGTTCTTCGAGTGGAAACGCATCGAGCGCGAGGACGAGCCGCGCCGGGTGTCGCTGGAGGTGATGCTGCGCGGGACGTGCGACCGGGCGCGCCTGCTCGACCTGGTGGAGAATTTCACGCTGTTCTCGGAGCACAAGGCGGGGTTGGTGAAGATCATCGGGCAGAACCATCAGTTGCTGGGCGTGAACAACGCCATTGTCTCGATGCTCGCCGCGCGGAAGCTGGGCCACGGGCGCGGTGGCGTGGTCTGGCAAACCCAGGGTTCGGGGAAGTCCTTCTCGATGGTGTTTTTCGCCCAGAAGGTGCTGCGCAAAGTGCCGGGAAACTGGACGTTCGTGATCGGGACTGACCGCGTGGAGCTGGACGACCAGATTGCCAAGACGTTCAAGGCCACCGGCGCGGTGAGCGAAGCCGAGGGCGACCAATGCCACGCCGCGAGCGGCGCGCATCTGCGGCGAGTTGCTGCGCGGGAATCATCGCTACGTCTTCACGCTCATCCATAAGTTTCAGCCCGAAAAGATTCGGGCTGAAACACCCTCATCCCCGGCCCTTCTCCCAGGGGGAGAAGGGGGCGAACCGCCGCATTATCGGGGCGGGCTGCAATACTCAGGGCTGGTAGAGCGGGCGCGCGAACTGAGGAAGCACCAAACACCGGCAGAAGAAATTGCGTGGGAATTGTTACGGGATCGGCGGTTTGCTGGCCTGAAGTTCCGGCGCGAGCATCAGATCAACAATTACATCGCCGACTTCTTCTGCGTGGAACACCAGCTCGACATCGAGTTGGACGGGGAAATTCACAAAACGCCGGAAGTGATGGCGAAGGATGCAGTGCGCGATGCGATGCTGCGTTCGCTCGGCTTCAAGGTGCTTCGTTTCCAGAATCAACTCGTGCTGGAAAATCCCGAAGAATTCCTGCGTCAAATTGCAGTCGCCTTAGAACTCCCCTCTACCTCTGGGAGAGGGGCTGGGGGTGAGGGTTACGGGCAAATGCCCGTATTATGCGACCGGCCCGACGTGATCGTGCTGACCGACGAGGCGCACCGCAGCCAATACGACACGCTGGCGTTGAACATGCGGGCCGCGTTGCCCAAGGCGCTGTTCCTCGCCTTCACCGGCACGCCGCTCATCGCCGGCGAGGAACGGACGAAGGACGTGTTCGGCGATTACGTTTCCATCTACGACTTCCAGCAATCCGTCGAGGATGGCGCGACCGTGCCGCTCTTCTACGAGAACCGCACGCCGGAGTTGCAGCTTGTGAACCCGGACCTGAACGAGGACATCTACAACCTCATCGAGGCGGCGGAACTCGATCCCGAACAGGAGGCGAAGCTCGAACGGGAGTTGAGCCGGCAATATCACATCCTCACCCGCGACGACCGGCTGGAGACGGTGGCCCAGGACATCGTGCGGCATTTCCTCGGGCGCGGCTTCGTGGGCAAGGCGATGGTGGTGTCCATCGACAAGGCCACGGCGCTCAAGATGCACGACAAGGTGCGGAAGTATTGGGCGGCGGAACGTGAGCGGGTGGAGCGGGAGATCGCGGAGATGACCCGCTACCCCGTAGCAGCCGACGTAAGGAGGCTCAAATCGTCCGCTCCCGAGAAGTCAGAGCCGGCTCACGTCGGCTGCTACGATGCGGAGAAGTTGCGCGAACTTCAGGCGCGGTTGGAGGTGCTCAAGACGACCGACATGGCGCTGATCGTGTCGCCCGCCCAAAACGAGATTGAGCAGATGAAGAAGCACGGGCTGGACATCGTGCCGCACCGCAAGCGGATGAATGATTCGCAGCCGCCGCTGGACGAGAAGTTCAAAGACTCGGACGACCCGCTGCGGCTGGTGTTCCTGTGCGCCATGTGGTTGACCGGCTTCGACGCGCCGAGCTGTTCGACGGTGTATCTGGACAAGCCGATGCGCAATCACACGCTGATGCAGACCATTGCGCGGGCGAACCGGGTGTTCCCCGGCAAGCACAGCGGCATGATTGTGGATTACGCCAACGTGTTCGCGTCGCTGGAAAAGGCGCTGGCCATCTACGGCGCCGGCAAGGGCGGCAAGAACCCGGTGAGGGACAAGGCGAAGCTGGTCGCGGATCTGCGCAAAGCGATTGAGGCGGCGACCGCATTCTGCGCCACGCGCCAGGTCATCTTGCCGGCCATCGAACAATTGCCCGCCGGCAGCATGGAGCGATTGCAGCGGATGGACGATGCGGTCAACGCGCTGATCTCGCCCGACCCGTTGCGGCGGGAGTTCCTGGGCCACGAGCGGTTGGTGAGCACGCTTTACGGGGCCGTGAAGCCCGACCCGGCGGCGTTGGAGTTCGCCGCGCGCGTCGCCTGCCTGGCCGCCATCGCGGACGCCATGCGCGCGCAAGACTCAATCCCGGCCCGCCGGATATTTCCGAGGTAATGGGCGACATCGGCGAAGCTGCTGGACGCCTCGATCACTGGCGTGGACATGCCCGCCAAGCCCGCGCCGGCGATGGACCTGTCGAAGATTGATTTCGAGGCGCTGCGCAGGCGGTTCAAAGAGTCCAAGCACAAGAACACCGACTTGGAAGTGCTGAAGGCCGCCATCCGCGCGCAACTGGAGAAGCTGATTCGGTTGAACAAGACGCGGGCGGATTTCGCGGAGAAGTTCGAGGAGTTGATCGAAAGCTACAATGCCGGCAGCCGGAACATCGAGGAGTTATTCGAGGAGTTGGTGAAACTGAGCCGCAACTTGTCCGAAGAACAGCAGCGCCATGTCCGCGAGAACATGACCGAGGAGGAATTGGTCATCTTCGACATCCTCACCCGCCCCGCGCCCGAATTGAGCCCCGGAGGAACGCGCCGAGGTGAAGAAAGTCGCCCGCGAACTTCTGAACCGCTTGAAGCAATTGCTCGTCCTCAACTGGCGGCAAAAGTCCAGCGCGCGCGCCCAACTCCGGCTGGCCATCGAGGACGTGCTGGATACCGGCCTGCCGCGCGCCTACGACCAACCGTTCTACCAGCAAAAGTGCTCCGCCCTCTTCGAGCACGTCTACGAGAGCTATCCCGAACGGGATGTGGGTGTTTACTCGGTGGCAGGATGAGCAGACAAGTTTCCATAGGCGGCGGAGAGTTAAAACATCGCTCACGCTCAGACAGGCCAACCATCACCAGGGTCTCGCTCCCCACCCTGCCACTTGTGGAGTGCAATGGCGTAGGGTGCGCGACGTTATTTACCGTCTCAGAGCGGAGACTTGCTTGTAGAATCTGAAATTGGAGTCGATCATTTCTTGCAGGCGGTCGTTGATGACGTGATCGAAAGTTAAGCGGGCGTCTTCGGAGGTCCGCGTCTCAAATGAACTCATGTCTAGCCCCGTTCGAGAACAGCGGGCGGGCCATGCAATGCTTGTTGAATGGAGGTCAACAGTTGCTCGGAATCGAAGGGCTTCTCGAAAAAGCCCGCGGCTCCGAGAGCTTTGGCTTTCTCGCGCAGACCGGCTTGTTTGCTGGCAGTCAGAAAGATGAACGGAGTGGGGCGAGCAATCAAGGTCTGCACTTTTTCGGCAACGGTAAACCCATTTCCAGCCGGCATGCTGATGTCCAGCAACACCAAGTCCGGCTCCAATTTGACCGCGGCGCCGACGCCGGCCAGGGCATCCTGGGCAACGGCGGTTTCATAACCGGCGGACTTCAACCGAATCGACAAGGCCTGGGCAATTTTTGGATCGTCCTCAACGATCAAAATCTTCTTGCCACGACGAACGGGAGCCGGCTTCAGTTCCTCAGGGGAAAGGTCGGGCTGAATCTTGGCGGTGTGGGTATCGCCCATCGCATAGCGCGCGAGTTGAATGAGTTCCCCGGGGTCGTAGGGTTTTTCCAACAGACCGGCGGCGCCGATTTCCATGGCTTTGCGCCAAAGATCGGGATCTTTGCTGGCCGTCACCAGGATAAATGGGATATGGCGGGTCTCGGATTGCGATCGCAAACGTTGCGCGAGTTCCAGGCCATTGCCGCCGGGCAATTGGATGTCCAGTAAAACCAAATCCGGGCGGCGACGGACGGCTTGATCGAAGCCCATGATCGCGTCGTTGGCGATTGCCGTTTCGTAGCCCTGATCCCGGAATCGGAGGCTCAAGGCGGAAGCGATGCGCGGGTCGTCTTCAATAATGAGAATCGTTTTCATGGGATCGAGCGTCAGGCAGCCGCCTGTTGATCGGGCTCCAGCGCGTCGGTGGAGGTCGGTGCGTTGGTCAAAGCGCGCTCGACGGCGGCCAGGAGTTTCACCGGGTCATAGGGTTTCTCGAAAAAGGCCGCGGCTCCCATTTCCTGCGACGTCCGCCATAGCTTTGGTTTGCGGCTGGCGGTCATGAAGATGACGGGTATTTGATCCAGGCCGAGGCGTTTGAGTTCTTCGGCCACCAGGAATCCGGCTTTACCAGGCATCCAAATATCCGAGATGATCAAATCCGGTTGGTAGCTTAGGGCCGCCTTGATGCCATAACGTCCATTGGATTCGGTGAGCACATCGTAGCCGGCAGCTTGCAGCCGAATGCCCAGCGCTCGGGCAATCTTTTTGTCATCTTCCAACAGGAGTATTTTCTTCATGAGTGTCGTTTTAATTCTTGCTTATTAAACTCGTCGGCTGGGCTTGGCCTGGGGAATTGTCCATGTCGGCCTGGGGGCGCCGACTCCAAAAGGTGGTTTCCGTGGACTGCCGGGCGGTGCGAACCGCTTCGATCAGTTGCCGGGGCATGCACGGCTTGGCCAAGACGGTGGACGGGGAAACTTCCATGGCCCGTAACATGATATCGCTGTCCGGATACCCGGTATTTAAGATCACCGGAAGCGCGCCCCATTGCCGGCGAATTCGTTGTAGCGTTTCCGCGCCATCCATCTCCGGCATGGCCAGGTCGAGCACCACCACGTCAGGCAAGTGACGTTCCATCGATTGGAGGGCATCGGTTCCACCGCTGGCGACTGCGACTTTGAATTCGGCCTGTTCCAGGATTTCGCGCAACATCTCCCGCATCTGCGCATCGTCATCCACCACCAGGACGTTCCATCGTTGGACCATGGTTTGTTTAGGGAGAACAAAGCGAAAGGTGCTGCCCCGGCCGGACTCACTTTCCACCCAGATTCGGCCGCCGTGCAACTGCACGATTTCGCGGCAGATATACAGACCCAGGCCAATGCCCTTGCCCGCCGCGGCATCTCCATCTTGGACCTGGTATAAGCGGTCGAATATCTGGTCCCGGCGATCCGCTTCAATGCCGCGTCCATGGTCGCGCACCGACACTTGCACGAAATCCGGTTCCGCGGGTGCCGTGGCCACGTGGAGTTGAATCGTGCTTTTGGCCGGTGAGAATTTGATCGCGTTGGTGATGAGGTTGCCGACCACCTGGGTAATGCGGTTGGCGTCGCAGGGTACTTCCGGCAAATCCGGTTCCACCTCGCAAACCAGGCGGACCTTATTCTCCGCCGCCGCCGGACTGAACGTGGTCGCCAACCGCTGAACCAAGCTGCCCAGGGAAACCGGCGCGACGTCAATCCTGAGTTTACCGGTATCCAACCGGGTGGCATCCAGCAGGTCATTCAGGCAAACCCGCATTTGGTCGCAACTGTCCAGGGCAATCCCCAGGTATTCCTTTTGAGTGGGATTGACTTGTCCGGCCAGTCCATCGTTCACCAAGGAAACAAATTCCCGCGCGGAGGTCAGCGGGGTCTTCAGTTCGTGGGACAGGGTGTGGTAAAAGCGTTGAATTTCCTCGTTGCGACGCAACAAATCCTGGTGGGTCTGCTGCAACGACGCGTGGATCGAACGGATTTGTTCCTCGGCCCGTTTGCGTTCGGTAATGTCTTCGGTGGTTCCGACAAAACCGATGACCTTGCCCTCCGAATACACAACCGCCGTCCGGGTATGCCCCCAATGAACTTTGCCTTGCGGGGTGCGAAATCGAAACTCGCGGGCGAATTCCCGTTGCGCGCGGATACTGTCATTCCAATCCTGAATCACACAATCCGCATCCTTGGAATAAATCCCGCGCAACCAGCCGGCGCCCAGGCATTCATCGTGGGTGAGTCCCGCAATCTGTTGCCAGCGTGGATTGGTATAGACGCAGTTCCCGTCGAGATCGGTCAGGAAGATGCCGACCGGAGAGCACGTTGCCAGCATCCGGAAACGCTCCTCGTTTTCCCGCAAGCTCTGCTCAGCCCGTTTGCGGTCGGTGATGTCCGTGCGAATCGCAACAAAACGGACCGGGCAACCTTCGCTATCTTTGAATGGTACAATCGTCGTATGTACCCAGTAAAACGTACCGTCTTTGGCGCGATTCATGACCTCGCCGCGCCAGACCTCTCCCCGCGAGATGGTCTGATACATTTCCTGAAAGAACTCCGGGGAGTGGTGTCCGGACTTTATGATGCGGTGGTTCTGGCCCAGCAGTTCTTCCCGGGAATACTTACTGATCGCGCAGAACTTGTCGTTGGCATAAATAATTCGCCCTTCGCGATCCGTAATGGCAACAATGGAATGCTGATCCAGGGCAAACTTCTGCTGTTTCAGTTCGTCCAGCAATTGGTCCGATTCCTGGCTGGTCGGCCGGGACGAAGGCGGCCCGGAGCCAGGACGAAGCCGGTTACGTAATCGATGGGCAAGCTGCCCGAAGACCTGGGAAACCGTTTCATTGTGCTTTCCGATATCCATATCTCATCCGCACTGGCGCCTGTCTGACAATTGGGTACGTAAGCTCCGCTTGCCGCCTGAAATCCGGCAAGGGAGCGTGATTGGCTACCGAGATTCAATCGGGCCGGACTACTTGTTTCTAAATGTTAATGATTAGAACTACATTTAGCATTACCACTACGTCTCAGGGCAAGCAGCTTGCCTGCCTAATAACTACTCATGGCGGGATGTTACAAATCAGACGGCGGTTGTGCCGATCGGCGTTTGAGTAGGGGGCAAAACTCCTGGAGCGAAGGCACCATTTGCCTTTACTGGCGCGTGGAAGTGCTGTTTTGAAGCCGCCAATGCATGATGATCGGTATGGCAAGCAATTTCAGCAGTGCCGCAGAATTGCTATGGATCGATCATGGGACCGAGCCGAGCACCTTCATTCACTGCCAGAGATTTCGCCAGACAGCCCCCATAAAGCACTGGACATTCTTTCCTCAAGCAAGCGGCAGTTTCCGCCGGTTCACTTCCGGTCTCGATGCCAACCCGGTCGAATATCTTTCTCCCTCTGGGGTAGTGGAACCGCGCCATCCATTCCTGGCTGTTGTGCGTTGTCGGCAGCCATCCCTTGTTTCCATCACTCATCATGTCACACGAGCGGCGGGACATGCCTCGATTGCCTGAAATCATCCGTACCGAATCCGAACTGGAGGAGGTACTGACGCGACCCAGCCCCCGACTGGTGGCGTCGGTCAAGGGCATAGCTATAGATGTGATTGATGCCGGTATGGTCCCAACGCAAATAGACGATCTCGCCATTGGGCAGGACACTCGGCGTGTGATTGTGGTCCTGATCAAAGTACAACTGCCATGGCTGCGACCCGTCGGGATTCATCGAGTGGATTTCATTGTCCCAGCCGGCGCGGGGCAGCATGGCCACGCGCAGGGAACTCACCATTCAGTTCTTCATCGCCCACACGATGCGGTTGCGGCCGGGCTTCAGCTCGGCCAGGGGGCCGGGGATGGCTTGCGTGCGCTTGGCGCCAGTCAGGTCCGTGTCCACCGACTGGTGAAACTTGATGGCCGCAGTCTCCCAGCCGCCGAATTCCTTGCGGTAATTGGTGTCCTCGATGAGGTTGCCCTCGATGAGGCATCGCGTGGCCCCCTTCTGGCCCCCGATCCCGGCCTCGCCGCAGCGGCGGATGAGGTTGTGGCGGACCACGTGGTCGCCGAAGGCGTCGATGTCGTCGTAGTTCACCCCGACCGCGTGCCCCAGCACGATGCCCACGCACCGGGCGTTGGTGACCCGGCAGTTCTGGATGAGCCAATGCTTGCCCCCTCGCGGGCCGATCGTCCCCATCTGCGTTTCGAGCCCCGGCGGCTGCCAGTTCTCCGCCGAGTGCATCAGATGCAGGCCATCCACGGTGATGTAGCTCAAGCCGGTCGTCTCGGGGAAGAACACGCACGGGCGGACGTTGATCTCGGTCAGGGCGTCGTTGGGTTTGGTCGGGCCGAAGTTGGCACGAATGACCGTGGTCCGCTCGCCCGCCTGCCCATGCCAAGTGCCGTTTCGTTGAGCCACCTCCTGCGGCGTTTGCGTTTCGAGCAGCGCCTCGCCGTCCAGGTGCCCCGGTGATGCCACTTTCCGTATTCGAGCCAGCCGCCGGAGAGGTTCAGGGCGTAAGGGTTGTAGTCTCCGAATAAATCGTTCGGCAGCTCCGCCTTCCAGACCCCGCCGCCTTCGTCCGTCCACGACGTGACGCGCTCGGAACCTTTGATGATTACTACCTCACCCGAGGCGGCGCGGTAGGTGATCCGCTGGTCTTCGCCCGTTCCGCCGCGAGCGGGCTTGACCCATTCGCGATACGTGCCGGCATGCATGATCACCGTGTCGCCGGGCTGGGCAACCGACGCGGCCTGGCCGATCGTCCGGTACGGACGGTCCTTGCCGCCGGGGCTGGAGTCGCTGCCCGTGGTGGCCACGTGGATTTCGCGGGCCGCGGCAGTCTGGAACCCCAGCGCAACGGCCAGACACGCTGCCAGGAGCACGACCATAAACGGGAATCTTCTTGTTGGCCTCAATGCCTGTGCTGCGGTTACAGAGCATTGCTTTCGGTTCATGTTCATGGGGAATGCGCTACTCCCGCGCCGGCGAAGTATCAACCTTATTTACTCCCGCTGCAGAACGACAACTTGGCCATTGGGCAGGACGCTGGGGGTAATGATGGTGCAAGGGATCAATCGCATAGAAATATGTGGTGAGGTTGTCGATCACCGTGCCACCTCCGGCGGAACGGCTGAGAGCCGGCAGGTCCACAGCGTTTCCGCAGGTCCGTTCAAGACCAGGCCGACCCGGAAGGGCGGATAGCCCACGCAGTAACCGCGGAACATCACCTGGTTCCAGCCGGCGCGCAGGGTGAGCTTTCTCGTGGCGACGGTCTTGATGGTTCTTCCCGGCTTGAAGATCAGTCCCGACACGGGGTGGCCGTTGAGGGTCCAGCGCAGCGCGGTTTGCGGATGACCTTGAAACTGGAACTCCAGTTCACTCGCGGTGGGGACGTGCAGCCAGGTCGTGCCATACCAGACTTGGCCGCCCGTGCCGAGGATCACGCGCGAATCGAGGTCGGCAATCTCCGCGGGCTTCCAGCGAACTTCCCGCGGGTCGGGCCAATAGCCGCGGATGGCTTCACCCTTGAACACGGCATCAAGGGCGACTTTGCCGTTGTCGGGCGGATAGGTCGCGGCTTCGCAAAATGCCTGCGTAGCTCGCTTCCAATCCCGGTTCGTTCCCGGCATCAAGCCATTGGGATCGCTGGTGAATTTCTCCGCGCCGGGTCCGCCAAACGGCCCGCAAATGAGCCAGTGCCGTACGATCACGCCGCCGTCCAGTCCGGTGAATTGCGCGGGCGCCCAGGAGCCGGGATAGAGACGCGCCTCGGTCGGTTCGTCGTAAGTTTCGCGGCTCGCCGAACCGTCGCGGTTGGCCCACCAGAATTTGTTGTGCCCGCCGAAGGTGGCCTCAAAGTTCACGAGGGTGCTAAAGCCCCCGGCGAAGGGCGCTTTCAAGGCGGGAATGGCGCTCCGTGGAAGTGCGGCCACCAGCACGAAGCCCCGGCCGTCGGCATCGAGGGTGTGGCTGAGTTGGGCGCCGTCCACGGGTTCAACGTGCGCGAAGGCAGCTTGGCCCACCGACGTGCGATACGTTTGCGGATTGGCTTTCCCGACACCGTGCCAGTCCGGGTAGAAGCCTACGGCGACGGTCTGGGTCTCCACGCCGTTCTTGAAAATGCCGAAAACAAAGCGCGCGTCGCCTGGACGGCCTTCACGCGGGCCGGCGGGCGGGGCGTTCACGTCGCCCTGGATATAAAAGCTCAGGGTGTCGGCAAGCTGGTCATGCGTGAAGAGGCGCTCGAAGGCGGGCAACGGTTTCGGCTCGAACTTCGCCGGCAGGCGCGCGTGCCAGCGGAGGTAGAGATGTTCGGGATCATAGAGGCAGCGCACTTCCACGGTCTGATCTTTCGCGGCCTCGAAGCGGACGGGGTCGCACGATTCCCAGCCGGTGAGCGTGCCGTCCAATACCGCGCCACCGAGCGCCGGGGTGAAGCGCGCGAGCTTCGCCGTTCCTGGGCCGCCGCGCAGGCTCAACGCAATCTCGGGCGGGAAGGCAGTTTGCGCCGCCGTGATGGCGACGGTCTTTTGCACGGCAGCCAGCGGGCGCACGGGATTTTCTTGCAACGACCAGCCCTCGGTTTCGTAAAGCATCGGCGTGTATTTGCCGAGGGCGATGTAGATTTTGCCGTTTTCCTGGTTGGCATAAACATGTCCCCCGAAGAACTCGCCCGGCTGCGGATAAACGCCCGCGACTTTCGGTGAAAAGCGGCGGCCATCCGGAAAAAGCGTGTCCACGTAGAGACCGTCCTTGGTGAAGAGCAACACGCCGCAGCGCGACTGGTCAATCACACTGAGCAGTCCGTTAATCGGGCGCACGACGCGCATGGCGCCGTAGAACTCGCCCCGCTCGGCCAAGCGCTCCAGCGCGGTGCGGCCTGTGCGCCACTGGAGACGGAAACCGCCCGCGCCGTCAGGCACGTAGCGGGTGAGCTTGTGTTGCGCGCCTTCGTTGGCGCTGAAGTTTTTTCCGCCGCGGGCCTGCACGTAGAATCCTTCGCGGAGCGAGCCGTCAGCGCCGAGCCAGTCGCTGGGAAAATTCTCCGCCAGCTCGTTCCCGCCATGCACCGCGTCCGCCGTGCCCGCGGCCCGCGCCTCGAAAACGGGATCAGTCAAGAGGCGCTGCCATTGCTGGAAGATCGGATTGCCATGCGCATCGAAGCCAGCCGGAGCCAGCCGCCAAACATCCTTGCCGCCCTGCCGCACGGCCAGCAGCGAAAAGTCCTCCAGCCAGTTCTGGCCGTGATAGGTCATCAAGCCATCCGGCATTTCGGCGGGCGTGACTTCATCGTCCTCCACGCGGCCGTTGTTGTTCGCATCGTGCCAGAACGAATACCCCGCCGGGTGGGACGAAGTCTTGCGCTCGCGGAGAATTGCGGACGAGAGCGCACAACGGTTGGGGTCGAGACGGAAGACATTGAACGAGCGCCGGCCCGCCAAGTAGATGCGGCCTTGCGCGCGAATGAGCTTGGCGCGATCCAGCTTGCCGCCGCGCGGATCGTTCTCCTCCAGCGGCCACACGGCATCGATGGCCCACGAATGCCTGGCGTAGTCCACGCGGAAGCGCGTGAGCCAACCGCCGTGCCCGGGCAGATAGATGTGTTCGGGATGCTCCGGATCGACCGCGTATCCGTCGTTGGCCTTGGTTTGCAGCGAGAGGAATTCCCGCAGAAACCTGCCCTCCGCGCTCCATTCGCTGGCGCGGTTGGGCCCGGCGTTTTCCACGACGAGGAGATGATCGTCGCCGTCGGGGGCCCGCCACGTCGCGAGCTTGGCGGGCGCCATGAAAGTTTCGGGATCGTAGCGGCCAGGTTCTTGCGCCGCACGCCGGCCAAAGGTACGCAGCACGTTGCCCGCACGGTCGAGCTGGAAGACTTTGTTCGCGGTCGGATCGCTCAAATAGAAGCGCCCGTGGCTGTCGGCTTCGAGATCGAAGGGCTTGAGGTTGGCGGGCACGGCGAAGAGACGTTGCCACGCCGGGGCGTTGTCGAGCGGCAGCTTCACATGGCTCACGGCCAAGCCCGCGCCGTCCGCGTGTAAGGCGTAGAGATTGGCGCCTTGCACGGCCAGGCCCAACGGGCGCATCAGGGGGAGCGTGGCCAGCACCCGGCCATTGTCGCCGTCGTGGACGGTGATCTGGTCCACGAGGTCCGAGTCGCTTTCGCGGAAGTCGCGCTTCCGCCGCTCGACAATTCGGCCGCCCTGCGCGACGAACACGAGCGTTGGACCCGCCGCTTCGTGCCACACCGCCATCGCGTGGACCCAACCTTCGGGGCGATACGAGTTGGGCCGGTTCGCCCCCTCAGCTTGGCCGAAGGACTTCCCATCCGCGCGATAAACGAATTTCGGCCCGCCATCCGTGGAGAAGGCCCAGACGCGCTCGCCGTCCGTCGTGGCGCAAGAGCCGCCCGCCGCGCCGCCGGAGTTGAACGCGCGCATGAATTGGTCGTAGCCCAGCGGCTTCTTGAGGTCCATCAATGGGCAGTTCAAGCCGTTCTCCAGATACTCGTAGTAGAACACCGCAACGCCGTTCGGACCCGACCGCGACATCCCGCAACGGCGCGCCCACCGGATCGCCGCCGAACGGCTCCGGCGTTTGCCAATCCTCCGGTCGGGGTAACCACGGCGAGGCCCCGCCGGCAAACCGCGGCGTGACGGAGTGCCATTCCTTATCCACGGGCCATTGCTGCGCGGGCATGAAGATGCCTTTAACCCCATAATCGCCCGGCGGCACGGGCATGAAATTATCGTCCAAGCCGTCCCACGTTTCCGTGAAACGCCCGCCATTTTCCGCCGTGACCGTCCGCGGCAGCGCGCACGCAAACTGGCTCACGATCCAGTTGGGGTTCTTCGAATCGACGATAGCGAGGGTGACACAATAGGTCCGCGGCAGCGGCCCATTGCTGGGCAGCTCGTAACTCACTGGTACCCCCGTCGCGTTGGCGGCCGGGGCAGCGGCAACGGTAAACGCAGCCATGACAAACCGGCTGCCAATCGCCAGTAACAAGAAGCGGAGTGAAGGCAAAATGATCATCTGGTAAGGTTCACAATTGATAGGATTTGGCCTTTGGGACTTAATGCCCTCACTGCGGTCGCTGAGCATTGCTTTCGGTTGACCGATATTTGCGGAGGACATCGCCCGGCTGGGATTGCGCCGAACCGACGGACGGCGTGACCTGGCCAAGCAAGGATATCCGATTTATGAGAGGGCCAGACGATCTCCCCGGCGGCCTATCTCCCGAGATCGTTTGCAGCGGAGAGAACATGCATTTGCAGTCCATCCAAAGAATGAGCCGGTGCATCTCCTCGTTGGTCAAGCGAAATTCCTCGTGCCCCTTATTCAGCAACTGGTAAAGCGTGGAGATGCGGGCGCCAAACGTGCCCGGCTTCATCTCCGGCGGATCCCGCTTGTGGGTCTTGCAGCAAGTAACCGTCCGGCGCGACTTGGTCACCGAGTTCAAATACGACCACCGGGGCAACGTGACCACCACGATCCGGCACGGCGACCTCTTTGGGCGATGACAATCCCAACGCCACTGACGGTACTGTTGCGCACGGCTTGCGCTGGCAGGAAATGCGCGGACAAAGGCGTCCGCGCTCCGGAAGGTGAGACCATACACGGTATTTCATCCGGCATCCAGTATCCGGCACCTGGCATCCGCCTGTCGTCCCGCCATTGCTCTTTTGCGTTGTCGGCAGCCATTCCCTTGTTACCATCACTCATCATGTCACACGAGCGGCGGGAAATGCCTCGATTGCCTGAACTTATCCGTACCGAATCCGAATTGGAGGAAGTACTCACGCGACCCAGTCCCCGACTGGTGGAGTCGGTCAAGGGCATCGCCAGTCCGTTGCTCATATCTGGGTGCCGGCGGCAAGATGGGACCAACCCTGGCCGTGCTGGCGCGCCGTGCCGCGGACGCGAGCGGGCACCCACTTGAGATCATCGCCGTAAGCCGGTTCCGCGATCCAACGGTGCGCCAATGGTTCGAAACCCGCGGCGTCCGCACGGTAAGCTGCGATTTGTTGGATGCCGCCGCAGTCACGCGTTTGCCGGACGCGCAAAACATCGTTTATCTGGTGGGGCTAAAATTTGGCACCACCCAAAGTCCCGCCACCACCTGGGCGATGAACACGCTGGTGCCAGCGCGTGTCTGCGAACGTTATCCGCACAGCCGGATGGTCGCCCTCTCGACGGCAAACGTTTATCCACTCAGCGAGGTGAAGCGGGGTGGTTCGGTGGAAACCGACGCGCTAACCCCGGTTGGCGAATACGCCAACGCTGCGGTGGGCAGGGAACGTATCTTTGAGTTTTACTCGCCACGGATTGGAACGTCAGTGTGCTTGCTTCGGCTTTGCTATGCCGTCGAATTACGTTACGGCGTGTTGGTGGATCTCGTGCGCCAACTTCACGCGGGCGAGCCGATTCCGCTGGCTACCGGCCACTTCAATTGCATCTGGCAGGGCGACGCAAACGAAATGATCCTGCGGGCACTGCCCTTGGCGGCCTCGCCACCGAGCGTCTGGAACCTTTCCGGGCCCGAAGTCTTTTCCGTGCGCGACGTGGCGGGTCGTTTGAGCAACCAGTGGGGCTGGACCGACCGAACTCCCCGGCTCATTGACGAGGAAGCCGCGACCGCCTTGCTCATCAATTCCTCGCGGCTGCACGCCGAACTGGGACCGCCCGCCACGTCGCTGGAGACCATGCTCCGTTGGATCGCGCATTGGGTGCCGGCGGGCGGGAGTTATCTGAACAAACCTACCCATTTTGAAGTTCGCGATGGCGTCTATTGAAACCCTGCGGGAACGGTTGGGCGTGGGGTTGGTGATTCCGGCCTGCCCGCTCGCCTTGAACGCACAACGCAAGCTCGATGAGCGTCGGCAACGCGCGTTGTGCCGTTACTATCTGGCGGCTGGCGCGGGGGGCTTGGCGGTCGGCGTCCACACGACGCAATTTGCCATCCGCAATCCGAGCGTGGGCTTGTTCAAACCGGTCCTGGAACTTGTGGCCGAAGAGCTGACGCGGAGCACGACGCCAACAACCAACGGCCCCGCGTGCGTGCGCATTGCCGGGGTGTGTGGCGATCGTCAACCAGCCCTTGCTGAAGCGACGTTGGCGCGGGAACTTGGTTATGACGCGGGCCTGCTCAGTCTCGGCGCGTTGCGAGAAGCAAACGAAAACGAGTTGCTGGACCATTGTCGGGCGGTGGCGGATGTCGTTCCGGTGTTTGGTTTCTATCTTCAACCGGCCGTGGGCGGACGTTTGTTGCCACACTCTTTCTGGCGGCGTTTCGCCGAGATTAAGAATGTGGTGGCCGTCAAAATAGCACCCTTCAACCGTTACCAGACGCTCGACGTCATCCGTGCCCTGGCTGAAGCGGGCCGCGACGACATCGCGCTTTATACCGGCAACGATGACAACATCGTGCTCGATTTACTCACGCCGTATCGCTTCCGCGTGGACGGGCGTTGGATCGAACGCCGGATTGTGGGGGGACTGCTGGGGCACTGGGCGGTGTGGACGCGGCGCGCGGTCGAATTGCACGCCGAATGTCAGCGGATCGTGGTGAGCGGGGAAGCAATTTCGCCCGGGTTGTTGCAGCGCGCGGGGGAGGTCACGGACTGCAATGCGGCGTTGTTCGATGCGGCCCATCAGTATGCGGGATGCATTCCGGGGCTCCACGAGATTTTGCGCCGGCAAGGATTACTTGAAGGGGTGTGGTGTCTCAATCCGAATGAAATCCTCAGTCCGGGTCAACGCGAAGAAATCGACCGTGTCTGCCAAACATACCCGCATCTGAACGACGACGAGTTTGTCAGCCAGAATCGGGACAGATGGTTGAACGGTTGAGGGGAGGATGCAAACAATCGAAGCGTATAAGGGGGAGGTGAAGACCCGCAAGGCTCAGGGAGCTTGGGCCGGATAGAACACGATTCTCCAACAATCGGTGGAATAACCCTCAAGGGATTATTCTTTTTCCCACTTCCCCACAGTTTCTTTTTCCATTGTTCCTCTCGCCGCAACGCCATAAGTTCACCCTCATGCTCAGCAAATCGTTGGTGATGGTTTTGGGGTGTGGTCTGCTCGCTTCGAGTGTAGCACACGCCGCTGCTCCAGCCGTCGCCACGTCCAAGAAATTCATCGAGCTGGGCTGGGGCATTCCCAATACGGCGTTCTTGCGTGAGCACGCCTTTATGGCAGTAACTTGTGACAATGGCCGCCATGGCTGCCATGGCCGCAATGACCAATGACCAATGACCAAGCACCAGAGAATGCCCAAATCTGCAAACCCCAAATCAAAGTCGAGCAGCCGTCCGTCGGCGAATTGGTCATTGACCCCTGGTCATTCTCTGGTCATTGGTCAATGGTCATTGGCCATTCCCCACTCGCTTTTGGCGATTTTGGCCGCGGGCGTAATGGCTTCCGCGACGGCCGCCATCAATCCCGGCACGCCGTGGCCGGCCACGGATGCCCTGGGACGCACCCTGCCGCAACCAGCGGAGGTCGGCCCGCCCAAGCCAGACCGCTTCGTGGGCATCTTTTATTTTCTGTGGCACAACGAGCGCGGTCCCATCAGCCCAATTCTTCACGGGCCGTATGACATTTCCAAAATCCTGGCGCGCGATCCCGACGCGAAGAACAAACCGGATTCGCCGCTCTGGGGGAAATACGGCACCAGCCATTACTGGGGCGAGCCGTTGCTTGGATACTATCGCAGCACCGATCCCTGGGTGCTCCGCCGACACGCGGAACTGCTGGCGGATGCGGGTATTGACACGCTGATTTTTGACACCACCAATGCCCGCTCGTATCCCGAGGTGTATCGGGCCCTGTGCGCGGTGTTTCGCCAGATTCGACAGGAGGGGGGCCGAACACCGCAAATCGCATTCATGGTAAACACCCGCGCGGGCGAGACGGCGCAGCAGATTTATGATGATCTCTACAAGCCGGGTTTGTTTCCTGATCTCTGGTTTCGCTGGCAGGGCAAGCCACTCATGTTGTGCGATCCGCAAAAGGCCAGTCCCGAACTGCGGCAATTCTTCACCCTGCGACGGGCGCACTGGCCATTCACCATGACCAACACACCCTACGCCTGGCATTGGGAGGCCGCTTATCCGCAGCCTTACGGGTACGCGGACGATCCCAATCAACCGGAACAGGTTAACGTGTCGGTCGCACAAAACCTGCGTCAGAAGCGACGGCAAAGTCACCAACATGAGTTCCGGCCAGGCCCGCGGCCGCAGTTTCCATGATGGCAAAATGGACACCGCGCCGGGCGCCGTGAATCATGGCTACAATTTCCAGGAACAATGGCAACGGGCCTTCGAGTTGAAACCGCCGTTCGTCATGGTCACCGGCTGGAACGAGTGGATTGCCGGCCAGTGGGGCAAGCCCGGACAGCCGCTGGTATTCGTCGATCAGTTTGATGAAGAGTGCAGCCGCGATATCGAACCCATGATTGCTGGTCATGGGGATAATTATTATTGGCAACTGGTAGCCAATGTTCGCCGTTTCAAAGGCGCGCCGCCGCTGCCGAGGGCATCCGCATCAAAGACCATTGAACTTGCCGGCGATTTCGCGCAATGGCGCGAGGTCGAACCGGAATTCTTGGATCACGTTGGCGAAACGGTGCCGCGCGATTTCGCCGGGGTCGCAGATCGGCACTACACGAACCGCTCCGGTCGCAATGATCTCATGGCGTGCAAAGTCGCGCGCGATAATCGGAATGTCTATTTCTACGTCCGCACGCGTGAGCCTATCACTCCCGCCACCGGCACCAACTGGATGTGGCTGCTGCTCGATGCGGATCAGAATCCCGCCACCGGCTGGGAAGGCTACGACTTCATCGTCAACCGGACCATGGACGGCGAGGGAAGAACTTGGTTGGAAAAGAATGACGGTGGCTGGAAATGGGAAAAAGCAGCGTCGGTTAGTTTTCAGGTTCTGGGCAATGAACTCCAATTGGTGGTACCGCGCGCGGCCCTTGGTCTGCCGCCAGAAACGTTGCACGTTTCCATCGACTTCAAATGGGCCGACAACCTCCAACACCCCGGCGACATCATGGACTTCTACGTCAGCGGCGACGTCGCACCGGAAGGACGATTCAAATTCCGGTACCTAGCTGAATGAATTATAGATATGGCACGGAAACGCAGCGGTCCACCTCCCCTGCCCTGTCAATAACGGCGGGCGAATTCTCTCCAGGTTAGACGGCACAGATCTGCTTCGGCAGCTTTTGCCTTGGCCGCACCTGCCTCGCCGGCGACAAATTGTCAACAAGTAGGACAGATCTGTCCAGTTGTAAGTCACTGATTTACAACTTGTTACATGGCACGCAAAATGGTGTAGCCCTGTTAATGAAGTTAGTGCCCCAAATAGGGCACGGATGCCAGAAGCTTGCACGGATTATTGCATGGAAAAACGTAGTTCAATTTTGGATGGCGATCATCGCTTTAATCGCCTTCAGTTTACCCGCTCATGGTGACCAAAGCGTCACTCTGGCCTGGGATCCAAATCCGGAACCGGATGTCAGCGGTTACATCGTTTATTTTGGGAATGCCAGCCGCGACTATCCGTCTTCCACAAATGTCGGCAACGTAACCACTGCCACAGTGTACGGATTGCAGGAAGGACTTACTTATTACTTCGCCATCACCGCCACGAATACTGCGGGTTTGGAGAGCGACTATTCGAACGAGGTCACCAATTCGATTCCGTCCGATCTAACCAACAGCGTCCCGACGATTTCGCCGCTGGTGGATCAAACCATTCAGGAAAACACGACGACCAGCTCCCTTGCCTTTACGGTCAACGACGCCGAGACACCGGCGGCCAACCTGACGGTTTCGGCTTCTTCCACCAACACCACCCTGGTGCCAAACACCAGCATTCTTCTGGGCGGCAGCAGCAACAACCGCACGGCGGTCATCCGCCCGGCAACGAACCTGTTTGGCAAAACGTTGATCACGCTGACGGTGAGTGACGGATCCAAAGCGAGCAGCACCTCGTTCCTGGTTACGGTTGATCCTTCCCCGCTGGCGATCGATCAGTGGCGGCACACCCAATTCAGCGCCCAGGATTTGGCCGATCCCGCGAAAGCCGCCACGGTATGGGGGGACAAGGCTGATCCCGACAACGATGGCCGGGAGAACCTGGTCGAATACGCCCTCGGGCTGGATCCAATGGCCAGCGAGCCAAGCCAGGAAGCGCTGGTTTCCTCAGTGTCAGCGGAAGGTAGTACGAACCGGCTATGCCTGACCTTCGTTCGCCGCAAGAATGACGCTTCTTTGCAGTATCTCCCGGAAGTAAGTGCCGATCATGTGCATTGGAACGGCCAGGCTGCGGTTCGCGAACTCAATGTGACGCCGTTGTCCGCCGAATTTGAAGGAGTTACCTATCAAGATCTTACCCCCGTCCCCACCAACCAGCCCCGGTTCATCCGGCTGCGAATCATCAAGAATTAGAAGTATAGAAGTTATGGGCAAGTATCATGCTAAAAAGGCGGGAACGTGGCTAGGTCACGTAAGTATCGGCATCATGTTGTTAGCGCATCTTAGTGAAGCAGCGGTGGAGTCCACCACGGAAACCTTTATGGCCATGGCCAAAGTCATCCAGGGCGGTAACGGCACCGATGTGCGCGCCACGTTTTTCTCACTTCCGATTGTGTCCCCCGTCACGGCGGCCGGCACTATCACCGCGGCCGGTGGGACGACCATGGAAGACGCGAATGCCGCTTGGACCGCCGGTCAATTCGAAGCGAGTAACGGAACGTTTTATGTCGAGTTCAACAATGGATTGATGGCGGACATTGCCGCATGCGATTATGGCAATCGGCGGCTCACCTTGCCCGATCCGTTGCCTACCGACGTCGTCGCCGGCGATGCTTACCGAATCCGCAAACACCTGACGCTCGCCTCAATCTTCGGCGCCAATAATGAAAGCGGCCTGAAGGGCGGGCCTAATCCGAATCAGGCGGACAAGGTGATGTTGATCATTCCTCCCAACAATGAGACGCACAATTATTTCTTTGCCGATGTGGCCGGTTTCAGGGGCTGGTATGAAGACAATTACACCCCAGCGGATCAACAAATTGTCTATCCCGAACAAGGGCTGGCGGTCTTTCGCAAAACCATCGGCAATGTGGTCCTGTTCATAAACGGGCCGATCCGGGACTGCGCCACACTGGCCCCGATAACCCCGGGGTATAATCTGGTGGGTACCTTCAAATGCCTGAATGCCCTGACCCTGTCGGAACTGGGGCTTTACACGGGCGATCCCGGAACGGGCTTGGCCGCCGGCACCGATCCGAACACCGCGGACAATGTGTTGCTGATCACTCCCGACTCATTAACCAAATCCTATTTCTATGTGGATGCTCCCGGCCTGCCGGAAGGATGGTATGACTGGACCTACCAACTTGCCAACGACGTCACCATCGAGCCCGGCAGCGCCTTTTTCATCAACCGTAAAGCGCCGCGCCCATCATTCAACTGGCAGATCCCCACTGAATAAACACTTAACGCTCCAACCACAACCAACCAGCACAGCATGAAAAGCAGACTCCTACTCATTTTGGTCCTGGCTGGCCTCGGCACCACCAGCAGCTACAGCCAGGCCACCATCAACTTCGGCGCGGGCTATGGCCTTCCCGACGTCAGGCTCGACATTAATACCCCACTGCCCAATGGCAACCCGGTTAAAATCGGCTATTTTGACGCCGGGTTCGACGTGATGGCCAATGGCAGTAATATTCCCGCGTTGCTAGGTTCCTGGAATGAACTGGGCGGTACTTACATCAGGGAAATCTTCGGCGAACCCGGTCGTTTCGCCGACACGCTGTACAACACCAATCCCGATTTTGATGACCAGAAGATATGGATGTGGATCTGCAAAACTTCGAGTGATGCCGCACCGGCACCGGACTACCGCGATGTCTTGGGTTACGGCCTTTACACGAGCACCCAGCCCAACTGGGTGTTTCCGGCTCAGGATTCCGTGCCGATGTTCAACACCGCGTCGATCGATTCTTCGGAAATCGATCTGGCGGCCTTCGGGTATTATGACCCCAATCATCTGTTCCTGACGGCCGTCCCCGAACCGTCCGCGTGGATGCTCGGGTCGGCGGGGCTAACCGCAATGTTGCTCTTTGCCGTCATCAGATCGCGGGAACGGGCCAGGGTGGTGGGAAGCAAGTAAGCGAATCAACTCCAACGGCCAAGCCGCAACAATTCAATACTGTGTGGGCGGAACTACGGTTCCGCCCTCTTTTGCTGGACACCCTGGCGGTGCTGAGAAAGATCGTATTTTGTGCCCTGCTCCCCAGGCTGCACCAGTTCGGCAACGCAAGTCCAAATCGCCGCAGCCACCGATTTAAGGTCGCCGGATGCCGGCACGATCTTGACGCGCTCCGGTTCTCCGCCCGCGATGACGTGGAAGCCATGATGTACTCGTTCGAAGAACGCCCGGTCGGCTTCCTCCATGCGGTCGCGCACGGAAGCTTGCGTCCCTTGACGAGCGCCGCGCCGCGCTTCACTAATGTCCAACGGGATGTCCAACAATAGGGTTAAATCAGGCCGAGTGTCGCCCACCGCGAAGTCAATGATCGCTTTGACCTGAGCCAGATCAAGTTGCCGGCCATAGCCCTGGTAGGCAGTGGTCGAGTCGTAAAATCGATCGCATAAAACGATTTCGCCGGCTTGTAGTGCCGGGCGGATTACTTCCCGCACCAACTGGGCACGGCTGGCATTCATGAGCAACAGCTCGGCTTCCGCCGTCATCGCGTGGTTTTGCTCGCTGTGTTTCAGTGTGTGACGGATTTCCTCACCGATGGGCGTACCGCCAGGTTCGCGAATTGTGCGCACTGCCCGCGGGATCTCGCGGAGGCGCTTCGCCAGCAGCGTCAGTTGAGTGGATTTGCCGCAACCTTCCGTGCCCTCGAGCGTGATCAGCAGTCCCGGCATCAGCATGGAAGGTTGATATCCGCAGCTACAGGGATCTCGGCAGTTCGAATGGCGATCTTCATGGTCAGGCTGCTAGTCCTTGGGAAAGGGAAAAGCATTGATAGGAGTGGCCGGCGGATCGGGCATGGCCGGTGGAGGAGGCGGCGATACCGGCGGTGGCAATGGCCGATGCGCGACGCTAGCCGGCGGAATCCGTTGGCCGGTGGGCAATGCGGTTCGACGGATCACAGGCTGGGGTGGCGTGTAGAAGGCGGCCTTCATCCCGAGCGGGACGGACGCAGGTTCAGAAAACTGGCTCACCGGCGGCATGATCCGCGTCACGTATTCGACCAGCGACTCGATTTGTGCGTCATCCAGAATTCCTCCCTGCGCCTTCCCAAACGCCGGCATGAGTGAATTGGTTTTGCCGTAGGTAATCCACTGCCGCCAACCTTCGGCGATACCAGGATTCCGCTGCTTGAGATCCGTCACCATGGTCGCGCGATGCGGCGCCTCATGACAGATCGCGCAGGCGACTTCAAAAAGTTCTTGTCCGCTCTTGCCCACAGCTTTGTCCGCATGACACTCGGCGCAGCTTTTGTCTTTGAACACCGTTTGCCGATCCACCAGTGACTTCTGGATGTTCTGGACCCGGTCCATGTCCAGCACGCTGCCGTTGGAGGTGGCCACGAAGCCCGTGCGGGCATCGGGAATGGAGACTTTGACGATCAGGTTTTTCACGCCGCTGGTGCTTTGCACCGTTACGCTCTTGGTTAGAATGCCACGCTTGCCACGCAGGTCCACGGTCACTCCGATGGGGCCGCTGCCGCCGGGCGGAATTTTCCATGGTTGCGCCGGCAGCTTGGCCACGGTGCAACCGCACGAGGTGTGGACGTTGTTGACCGAGACTTCGACGTTGGCGGTATTGGTCAAATAAAACTCGAAATGCGCACTGGTCTGTCCGGGTTCGGGGGTGAGTTGTTTTAACTCCGAATCAAAGACCAGCGCGTTGGGCGGGGTGGTGGGCGCCGGGGTGCCCACGAGCCGGGGCATAACCCGCACTGGCTTGGCTGGAACTGGTCGAGGCCCGACAAATTGCGGACCATAAACGGGTCGGACCACCGGGGTGGGAGCCGCCGGTCGCACAATGGTTCGCGGCGACGACAGCAAGGGGCCTTTGGTCACGAACACCGGCGGGCGCACGGGCGCATTGGTCGTGCGGCTCAGGGTATTCGTCGCCCGCGAGGTGATCACGGGAATGGTTGGCGGTGCCAGAGCCGGAGACACCCCCGGCGGCGATGGCGGCTGGGCCAAGCCTTGCACCAATCCATTTGCGGCCACCGCCAACGACAGAATTCTCCAGGAAGCCTTAACAGTTTTCATACATCGGATGATTATCGTAGTGGCATGCCAGCGAAATGACGAGCAGAAATTGTCGCCTCTTTCAGCATGAAAACGGATCGGCAGTGTCAAAGCCTCTTTCCGACGCGAGTTGTTCAGCAACTCATTGCCCCCACCCCGGAGGCTTTTTCCTTTTGCTTGGCCGCCTACGGAGGCAATTTCAAATTCACCTATGCAAATCAAAAACCGTCGCACCTTCCTCAAGCAGGCCGGCACGGCCCTGGCCGCCGGAACGTTTCTCAATCTCAATCCCGCAGCCTTTGGCGCGAACGAGAAAATCGTGCTCGCTCTGATTGGCGGTAACAACAAAGGGCGCGACGACGCCCGCCACGCCATCCGGGACGGCGCGGTTATCAAGACGTTCTGTGACATTGACGACGCCGTGTTGCGCAGAGTCGGCGCGGACCTCGGCAAAGCCCAGGGCAAAGATCCCGGTTTTGCAAAGGACTTTCGCCGCGTCCTGGAAGACAAAGACATCGACGGCGTAATCATTGCCACGCCCGATCACTGGCACGCCCTTCCCACCATTCTGGCCTGTCAGGCAGGCAAGGACGTGTATATCGAGAAACCGCTCTCGCAGACCATTCAGGAAGGCCAACTCATGCGGGACGCGGCGCGCAAATACCAACGCGTGGTGCAGGTGGGCACGCAACGCCGCAGTGGTGCCCATTACCGGAGTGCCGTCGAATACGTGGCTTCCGGGAAGCTGGGCAAGGTATGTCTGGTCAAGGCCTGGATGTGTCAGGTGCGCGGCAGCATTGGCAATCCGCCGGACAGTCCGGTGCCGGCCGGGGTTGATTATGATATGTGGTTGGGCCCCGCGCCCAAGCGGCCCTTCAACAAAAACCGATTCCATTACACCTGGCGCTTCTTCTGGGACTACGGCAACACCGAACTCGGCAACCAGGGCGTTCACATGCTGGACGTGGGCCTGTGGGGTATCCAGGGTTTGCGCGGAGTTGAAGACTGCCTGCCCAAACACGTGTCCGGCAGTTCCGGCAGCTACTGGTTGGATGACGCCAAGGAAGTACCCGACACGCAAGTTCTGACCTACGATTACGGCGATATGGCGCTGGTGTGGGAATTGCACAGCTTCCAGAACTCACTGCCGCTGGAAGGAACAGCAGCGGGCACGGCCTTCTACGGCACGGAGGGCGTGCTACTCGTGGACGGACGCGGATGGACCGTCCACGCCAAGAAAGGCGCGCCCAATCCCAGCGAAAAACCTTCGGGAGGATCGCACACCAAGAATTGGCTGGACTGCATGAAAAGCCGGCAGCGTCCCAATGCGGACATCGAACTGGGGCGTCTCAGCACAACGATTTGCCACCTGGGCAATGTCTGCACGCGTCTCAAGCGCGATGTGCATTTCGATCCGAAAAAGGAAGATTTCGGGAATGATCGTGAAGCAAACGCGCTGCTCACGAAAGAGTATCGCGTCCCGTACACGTTGCCGAAGGTATAATCCAAGTCTGCGCTAACCTCGCCGCACCTACACCGACATTTACACAGCAGACGCACCAACGGTTCCGCGCAAGTCGTGCCGATCAAGAAGCAGGCAACCCTTCGTTACCCGCTTCTCTACTTGCTGAATACCTACGATAACTCTATTTCTTTTTCATGATCAGAACGAAACGCTATCCCCATGCGCCGGTATGGGCGGATGTGCTTGGCGGATTGGCCGCACGGGCCGGGCTGTTGTTGCTGTTGGCGGTGACCGCAACCGGCCAGGCTCAAGCCGCTTCCACCCCACCCAATTTCGTCATCATCTTCCTCGATGACTCCGGCTGGGGTGACTTCCAACCCTTCGGCCACCCGGCGTATCGCACGCCCAACGTCGAGCGCCTCGCCAGCGAGGGCTGCCGTTTTGAAAACTTTTACGTGCCGCAAGCAATTTGTTCCGCTTCGCGCGCGGCGCTGCTCACCGGATGTTTTCCAGGCCGAACGAAGATCTTCGGGGCGCACGCACCGCGAGCCCGCGGACTGGATCCGAAATTCGCCACGCTTGCTGAAGTGCTCAAACCCCGCGGATACGCCACGGCCATTTACGGCAAATGGCATCTGGGCGATCAACCGGAAACCCGTCCGGCCGGCCGAGGCTTCGACGAGTCGTGCGGGCTGATGTATTCCAATGACATGTGGGAATTCCATCCGGAGAATCCCAAGTTTTGGAGCCAATGGCCGTTGCAGTTTTGGGAAAACGGCAAAGTGACAATTCCACGCATTACCAAGGAACATCAACCCTTGCTCACCACCTGGTACACCGAGCACGCCGTGTCGTTTATTCGACGCCATCGCGAGCAACCGTTTTTCCTGTACGTGCCGCATTCGATGCCCCACGTTCCCATCTTTGCCAGCGAACGGTTTCGCGGCAAATCGGGCACCGGCCTTTACGGCGACGTGATCGAAGAACTCGATTGGTCGGTCGGCCAAATCCAACAAGCGCTGAAGGACAACGGCGTCGCGGAGCACACGCTCGTCGTGCTTACTTCCGACAATGGCCCGTGGATTTCGTACGGCAACCATGCCGGCACCACGCCATTTCGCGAGGCCAAAGGAACGTCGTTCGACGGCGGCGTCCGCAGCGCGTGCATCATGAAGTTCCCCGGTCAAATCAAGCCTGGGACGACTTCGCAACAGGCTTTTTGCACCATCGATATTCTGCCCACCCTGGCCCATTTGGCGGGAGCCGCGCTGCCGAGCAACCCCATCGACGGCACGAATGTGTGGGACCTCATTCGCGGCAAGCCGGGGGCGGTCAATCCGCACGCCTATTATCCGTTTTCCACGGGCGGCACGTTTGAAGGCGTGATCAGCGGTGATGGCCGCTGGAAGTTGCATCTGCCCCATCGTTACCGCACGCTGGTGACCGCCGGCCAGGACGGCCAGGCGGGCAAGTATAAGAACGTGGAAATTGGTTTATCCCTGTTCGACATGCAAAACGATCCCTACGAAACCAGCAATGTGCTGGCGAAATATCCTGAGATTGCCGCCCAACTGCAATCCTACGCCGTCCAACATCGGGCGACGTTTTACCCGAAACAAAAAGACTGACCAAGAAAATGAAAACCATCCGTACTGCTGCCGCAATCCTCGGACTTCTTCTGTTTACCATAACCGTGGTCACCGCCCAGGACAACGCCCGTTCAAAAGACTGGATTCAACTATTCAACGGGAAAAATCTCGACGGCTGGAAAATCAAGATCACCGGTTATGATCTGGGCGACAATTTTGGCAACACGTTCCGCGTTGAGGACGGGGTCATGAAAGTGCGCTATGACAAATACGACCAATTCAACGGTCGGTATGGTCATATTTTCTATCAGCAACCGTTCTCGAATTATCTCCTGCGCGTCGAATACCGGTTTGTCGGCCAGCAGACGCCGGGGGGAGCGGGCTGGGCGTTCCGCAACAGCGGGATCATGATCCATGGCCAGTCGCCCGAGAGCATGCGCAAGGACCAGGAGTTTCCCGTCTCCATTGAAGTCCAATTGCTCGGCGCCGGTGCCACCGGCAAACGGTCCACCGCCAATCTTTGCACCCCGGGCACGCACGTGGTCCTGGACGGCAAACTCCATACGCAGCATTGCACGGACTCGACATCCAAGACCTATCGCGGCGACCAATGGGTGACGGTCGAGGTCGAGGTCCACGGCAACAAAATCATCCGGCACATCATCGACGGCGAAACCGTGCTGATGTACACGCAACCACAGCTCGATGAAGGTGATGCCGATGCGCGGCGGTTGATCAAAGACGGCAACAAGCTGCTCTACGGCGGCACCATCTCCCTCCAAAGCGAAAGCCATCCGGTGGAATTCCGGAAGGTCGAACTGCTCCTGTTGGACAACTAGCGTTTGATTACGGCCTGTGACTAGTCGCCCCAGCGTTTGGAGTGCGCCCGGCTTGCCGGCGCTTTCGGCTGGATTGAGCCGGACCAAACGCTCGACCGTATCGTCCTCTTCGTTGCTCGCAACCTGGGTTTACCGAGAGCGAGCGCATGCCACGCTCCCTCCGAGTGCTGGGCGACATTGGACACTAAAAAAAAGCCAGTCGCGAATTCAGGACGCCGTCCACTGGGGTTGATGAATCGAAACAAGAGCGCCATAGCCGCCGGT
Source organism: uncultured Verrucomicrobiae bacterium (assembly GCA_963788655.1). GTDB lineage: Bacteria > Verrucomicrobiota > Verrucomicrobiia > Limisphaerales > JAFGQR01 > JAFGQR01. Next base: position 37,575 of record CAWBHS010000037.1, read on the forward strand.
CTCGTCTTTGCCGTGTTCCTTTGGGGCGGCAATAACACCGGGGTGAAGTTCCTGGTGCGCTCGTGGCCGCCGGTCTTCGTGGGCGGCACGCGGTTTCTTTGCGCCGGCCTGCTGTTGTTGGCGGTGCTGACGTGGACGGATTGGTTGGGTCGCCCCATTCCTTTATCGCGCCGTCAAAAGCGGCGGCTGTGGTGGCAGGGGGGCTTGATCCTGGCGTTTTACATCATCGCCTTCAACGTGGCGGTGCAGCTCACGGCCGTTTCCCACGTGGCACTGTATTTGGGAGCCGCGCCGGTCTGGGCGTTGTTATGGGAAGGCTGGGCCGGTCTCTCCCGACGTGAACTGCTGAAGCGCTACGCCGCCGCGGCCCTGGCGTTGAGCGGCGTGGTCGTGCTCTTCTGGCCCACGCTCAAAGGCGGCAGCGGCCGTTTGCCGGGCGAACTACTCGGCTTGGCCTGCAGTGTCCTGTGGACGAGTTACGGTCGCCAGTGCCGGGCGCTGAGCGATGAACTTTCCGGTGCCACCATTACGGCCCACACCATGTGGCGCGCGGGCGTCCTGCTCCTGCCGATTGGGCTCCTGGAAACCGCTTCCCTCGGGCTGCCCGTGAACGGGCGGTTGGTGCTGGTGCAACTGTATTGCATCGTGGCGGGCGGTGTCGTGGCGTTCGGACTCTGGAACAGCGCGCTACGCCATTGGAAAACCAGCGAAGTTTATATGTTCAACAACCTGATTCCCCCCAGCACCATGCTGTGGGCCTACTTCTGTCTGGACGAACCCATGACGCGCACGTTCTGGTTCGCGATGGCGTTGATTGTGGCGGGCGTGTTGATCGGCCAAACCAATTGGATAAAACTGGTCGGAAGATTTTGGGTGCCGGAAGAATGAACGTTTCAACCGAGATATGACCGCCGCACCGGCAACGCTGTTTGTATGTCTCCTGACGGCGGGCGTCAGTCTGCTGGCTTTTCGCCGGCCGGAAATAATCGAGCGCCTGCTGTTCCGGCCGGAGAGAATTCTGGCGTACAAGGAATGGTATCGTTTGTTTTCGTCGGCCCTGGTGCATGCGGGTTGGATGCATCTCGGTTTCAATCTGCTGGCCCTTTATACTTTTGGCGAGGTCGTGGAGCTGATCTATGGAGCGCCGGTCCTGCTCGGGATTTACCTGGGTTCGGTTTTAGGAGGTTCGCTGCTTTCATTGTTTCTCCACCGTCATCATGATTATGCGGCCCTCGGGGCCTCGGGCGGAGTTTGCGGCGTGGTGTTCGCGTCGATATTCCTGGTGCCAGGCGTTTCGGTGGCAATGTTGCTTCTGCCCATCAGCCTGCCGGGACCGGTGTTCGCCGTGTTGTACTTGGCAGGCACCTTCGTGGCCTTGCGGCGGGAGATTGGCCATATCGGTCACGATGCTCATTTCGGCGGCGCTATTGTGGGACTGGCGCTGGCTTTGGTGATTGCCCCGGCCAAGTGCTTGCACGCTCCCGTGCTGTTTGTGTCTGCCTTCGTGTTCGCCGGAATTTGTCTTTACGTGTTGGCGTGCGATCCCACGGGACTCTCCGGTCGCATCTTTTCGTGGGGAAGGCCGGTTTATCGACGAAGCCCGAACCCTCCGCGATCTAATGACGGGAAGCGGGGCTCAAAGGAAGAAGACGAAGGAGAAGTTGACCGGCTGCTCGAAAAGATCGCCCGATCGGGGATGGACAGCCTGACCAAGAAAGAACGCGCCCGGCTGCAACGGGCCTCCGCGAAATTCAGACACGGTCCGAGTGATCAGGATTGAACGCCAGGGGAAGAATCTCGCGCGAGCGTTTGGAGGGCGCGGAGCTTGCTCCCGCTATCATTAGAACGGGGGCGCGCAAGATCAATGCGGCAGGTTTGAAAGAGTAACCGTCCATCTCCAGGTGAAAGCGCCGGCAAGCCGGACGCACTCCAAACGCTGGCGCGACATTGCACAGTCCTGCGTCGCTTCCGGTCGTCACAACGGGTCGTTTCCGACGCAGTCGGCGACCAAGTTTCCGTAGCGGTGCCGTGGGAACAGGCTCCATTCAAGCCGGCAACTATTTGGCGGACGTATCGTTGCCAGCCTTGGGTTCGGGGGGGGTGGCAGCCTTGGCTTCGGCTGTGCTCGGCGTGATGGTGATCTTGATGTTCTGTTTCATCATGGTGGACATCGTTCGAGCCGGTGGCGGCGTATTCGAATCCGTGTTCGTAAATCCCGGGGGCTGGAGCTGGGCCATTTGGATGTTCATCTTAATGTCCTGGTTGATGTCCGACCCAATGACCATCCCCAATTCTGGATCGAACCAGCTTTTGCCCGTAGTGACCCCTTCCTCGATGGACATCTTCATATTGGGATTCGCCGACTCGCGCGCGGGCTTGCTTTTCATGATCCCGGTAAAATCCAGCAGCGCGCAGTTGCGTTGGTCGTGCTCCTCGAATCCTTTGAACACGTATTGCATGTCGAGCTCCATGATGCCCAACGGCCCCATGGTGATCTCCGTATGGACCGGCCAGGCGTCACCCGCACGGACCGGTTTGTCGGGCAAGCCCTGACCGAAATTGATCATTTGCTTGAAAGAGTCCTCACTCAGCATTTGCGCCATGGCTGAGCGGGCCTGGGCGGGCGCGTTGGCCAGGGCTTTGTTGCGAAATTCTTGCAAGCCTTCCAGCCGCACGACGTGGTTGCTAACGTCCAAAATATACTTAATGCGCGTGCCCACCAGACTGCGGAACATGGCCGCCATCGGATTCTGATTGCCATCCAACGATTCCCCATGCGAATCGAAGCTGAATTGCACGCGGTCCCCAGCGCTCACCGTTATTTGCATGGATTCAAATTCCATCTCGATTTCGCGCCCGCCTTCGGGAGTGTTGGTCAGCACCGTCAGCCCAAAATCCTGGCTCATTTCGACTTCCTGCTTCATGGTTTTGGGCATGCTGGAAATGCTCGTTTCCATCTGCTGGTTCAAATCCATGCGCTGGGTGTAATGCGCTCCGACGGGCCATTTCAGTTTCAATTCGACCGGGCCGGTCGGTTGGGTGGTCTTTCCGGAGGCAGCCGCATTGGACGCGGCCGCATTGGCACCGCCGGGAGTTGACTCCTCGCTCTTGTTGCAACCGGCCAGGAAAAGACCCAGCGCCGCCAGGAGCGAAACCATCAGCAATTGTGTTTTCATTGTTGTCATTGTATCCGCAAATTTCTACGAGCCAGCTTAATCGCCAGCAAAGCCCGCGCCAAACGAAAAAAGCATTGGCAGCGACAGCCAGCAACGTGCTGCCGGCGTCCCGCCGGCAGAAACGAATGCAGACGAACCGCGCGAATGAGCAGGCGGAAGAAAATGACCAACTCCCAATGACCAACTCCCAAAGAATACCCAAGACCCAAATCGTAGCCAGGTCAGGCTTGCCCAGCCCCGCGGTGGGCCTTGGGCCTTGGTCATTCTCTGGTCATTGGCTCATTGGACCCATGCCTATCCGGTTGCTTGCCAAGTCTTCAGGCCAACGGGTGAACCCACTTTCCGGAATATAATTCCTCGTAGGTCGGCGGCACTGCCCGCACGACCAAGCCGAGCACGGAATTGAAGGCCGTCATCGGGTAGAAGCGCCGATTGAAGCGGAACACGTATTCGTTCAGATATGCTTGGAGGTGTTGCTGGCTAACGCCGTGGTGGGTTCCCAAGAGCCATGTCTTGAGATTGGCGAAGACGATGTGGATCATGGGCAGGTGTTCATCAGTCTTCTCCGGGTCACCATCCAGCACAACCGCTTCGTGGTCGTAGCCGAGCTTTGCGGACCATCGTAACCTTGCCAGCCATCGGTTCGGACAGTTGCACCCTTCGAGACAGTCTCTTTGACAAACGCGGTGAGGTCTTCGGCGCCACGACCTGACACCAGGCGCAACCGAAGTCGCCCGGCGTAAACCGCACGCTTAAGCGGCTTGCCTTCACTCCTTTGGGCGGTGCGATCCTTGCCCTCACGGCGTGGACGCACCTCAACGGCCCCAACAACTGTCGCCTTGTGATGAATGCCCCGACCTTCACCACGCGTGCGCCCACCAATCAACGTCTCGTCAATCTCGACGGGGTATTGCCCTCCGATGGTGTCGCGGTCGGGTCGCACCCATTCCGGCTCGCAGCTTGTGAAGGGTCTGGAAAGCCGTCTCATACCGGCTGATATCAAGCTGGCGCTGAAACTGGAGGGCGGACTGCCCTGGCGTCTGGGTCGTCACGAGATACGCGCCCCAGAACCACAGCGAGAGGGGCATGTGGCTAGACTGCATGACGGTGCCTGCCGTAAGCGACACATTCGTCCTGCAACTTCGGCACCGGAGGACAACAGATGATCGCTTCGGAAATCGTCCGGCTCCCCGGTCGCCCCACACTTGGGACAGGTGAACCCGTCCGGCCAACGCAGCTTCTCAAGATAGGCCGCGCAGGCTGCGTCGCTCGGGAAAACCCGTTGGAATTCTGGCAGGTTGGTAGGAAAGCCTCGCGGATCCATGTCCGTGAAATTATCACCGCTTAGGCGGTTTGGCAAGCAACCGGATAGGCATGATTGGACCTTGGTCATTGATTCAGGTCCGCCGTTCCAATCTGCCGGCAGGATGCCAGCAGCGCGCTCGCCAACGTGCTGTCGGCGTCCCCGGCAGAAACGAATGCAGACGAACCGCGCAAATGAGCAGGCGAGAGCAAAATGACCAACTCCCAATGACCAAATCCCAAAGAATGCCCAAGAACCAAATCGTAGCCAGGTCAGGCTTGCCCAGCCCCGCGGTGGGCCTTGGGCCTCGGTCATTCTCTGGTCATTGGCTCATTGGACCTTGGTCATTGATTCAGGTCCGCCGTTCCAATCTGCCGGCAGGATGCCAGCAGCACGCTGCGCCAACGTGCTGCCGGCGTCCCGCCGGCAGAAACGAATGCAGACGAACCGCGCGGATGAGCAGGCGGACAAAATGACCAAATCCCAATGACCAAATCCCAATGACCAAATCCCAATGACCAAATCCCAATGACCAAATCCCAATGACCAAATCCCAATGACCAAATCCCAATGACCAAATCCCAATGACCAAATCCCAATGACCAAATCCCAAAGAACGCCCAAGAACCAAATCGTAGCCAGGTCAGGCTTGCCCAGCCCCGCGGTGGGCCTTGGGCCTTGGTCATTCGTAACCGTCCGGCGGCGCCGTATGGCACCGGCAGCGGGTCGGGAGGATTGACCGGTCGGGCGAAGGGGTTGGATTGGACTATCGGGGAGATTCAGCCGCTGGCACTGGGCGACGGGCTCTTGGGCGCGAAGGTTTGCCTTCCAGCCCCTGGGCGTAAGCTG
>CAWBHS010000038.1:0-246727 GCA_963788655.1 uncultured Verrucomicrobiae bacterium
ACCGCTTGTGCTCATCGCGGCGCGGTACCACGGTGCTGCGCACCCAGAGGATATTGCCATTCTTATGAACAATCCGGTGCTCCAGTGGCGGTGGCGTATGGCCGGCCAGAAGCTGCCGGGTTTGTTCTGCACGAGGTCGCGGTCCTTCTCGTTGCACCATCCGATCCACAGGTCACCGTCCCTGGCATATTCCTCGGCAGTGTAGCCCGTGACGCCTTCGCAGCCCGGCCCATGGACGGCTTGCTTGGGGTGGTCGTTTTCCAGGATCACCGAAGGTGTAATCGGTGATGGACTCGAGCAATTGTTGCAGTCGTTGCTCGCGTTCTTGCAACACCAGTTCGGCGCGCTGCCGCTCAATCGCGAGCAAACCGCCCGGGTCAGCAAGTGCGAATCAAAGCGACCTTTCACCAGATAGTCCGTGCTCCTTCGCGCACGGCCGGAGCTGGCCAGCGTGTCATCATCCGCACCGCTGAGCACCAGGATTGCCACAGTTCGGTGCTTGGGCGTGGATCCGGGTGAAAGTTTCCAAGCCGAGACTGTCAGGCAGGGAAAGATCACTGAGAATGACATCAAACTCGTCCTCGTGCAGCTTTTGCAGGGCGTCCTTGAGCCGTTCGACGACCGTGATGGAAAAGTGCGTGCGGCTTTCTCCGAGGTAAAGGCAAATCAACCGCGAATCCATGCGGCTGTCCTCGACCAACAGAACTTTGATCTGCGCCGAATCCATATCCCAAATTTACAACGCTCAGCTTAGAGTGTCATCGACTTATTATCAAAGTGAGCAAATTTCTTCGGGCCCACAAACCACCATTGCCGCGCCCAAGCGTTTTCCCTCAATGTCCTGCCGGCGTCCTGTCAGCAGGAACGGAGGCCCCAGGTGCGCTCGAATTGCGGCTTTGGTTCGCGGGGCAAAGTTGCGCTCCACCTGCCTTCAGGATGCTGTAAGCACGCCGTCGAACGTGCCGCTGGCGTCTAGTCTGCAGTAACGGACGCCGAGGGGCGCTCGAATATCGTCTCTGTTTAATGGGGCAGTGTCTCGTTTGATCCGCCGGCAGGATGTTGGGAAGACTACTGCCGAACGGGCTCGCTGTGTCTCGACGGCAGGAAACGGACGCCAAAAGGGCGCTCGAAAATCGGCTTTGGTTCGCGGAAATAAGTTATGTTCGACCTGCCGACAAGATGTCGGCAGCACGTTACGTTAGCGTTTGAACACCACAAAAACGGCGAACTCGCCGGGGATATCCAATGCGACCGGATGTCCGTCAAAGACTCCCATGACAGTCGGCGGCCCGAACACTTCGCGCGGTCGGTGCAATGCAAACGCGTTACCCGGCTTCAAAAACCCGGACAAATCCGCGGCGACCCTTGCTTGCCGGTTCCAGTTGTAATCGCCAGGCGTGCCCGCAATGGATCATATTTGTTCGGCCGCAGGATAATCTCCGGAACGGATGGCCGTGGCGCTGACTTACCAAGCAGACGGTGACCGCGCTGGATGACCTGGCCAAACCGGTTGATGATCAGACCGCCGTTGACGATCGTGTTGCCCAGCACTTCGCAATCGAAATTGGTCGGCGCGTTGTAACCCAGTTGCAGATTCAGGCCGTAAAGAAAATTGGTCAGCACACGAATGCGGTGACTGGGCCGGCCCCCGCCAATCAAGAAGGTGCCGGCGTCGTAGCAGATATTGCCCTCGGCGAGGTAACCGTTCACATACGCGCGGCTGGAACCGTAGGCGTGCATCGTGTAACCGTACCCGCCGGTCATGATACAATCGGTGATCCGCTTCACACCGTCATTGTTCTGCGTGTAGATCGCGTGGCCATGGCCGCGATCAGTGCCGGCCCAGCCATTGTCATAAATGAGGCAGCCAGACACTTCGCTGTCGTGCGAACCCACCCACCAACTGATGCCCTGACAGTTGTCGTGGATCACCAGGTTGATGAATTTGCAGTGGCTCCCGCTGTGAATGTTCAACCCACCCCAGGGCCGGTTAACATTGCGATAACTTGGGTCGGGCGGCACGGGTTGAGGTGGTCGCGGCTCTGAAACCAAAATCTCCAGACCCCAAATCCAGAGGTGCGTAGCCGGTTCCTGCACCGTCAAGCTGCCGTCGAGAGTCACGCGTTCGCCCGGTCGGGCGCGGACCACGATGGGCGCCAGTTCACTCCCGGCCAGCTTCACCACAAAGCCGGCGCTGCCAACAGTTCCCGGATATTTGTAAGTTCCGCCACGTAACCACACGGTATCTCCCGGCGTGACTTTCTGCCGGCCAGCCAACGCCGACGCGATGTCCCAGGGCGACGATGCCGTGCCTCCACCGCGTTCGGTACCGTTGGTGGCCACCAACCACTCCGCCGCTGGGAGCTGGTTTTCGGAGGCCAAGATGGCCAACGCCGCCAGGAATAAAGCACAAGTTTTTTTCAAGGAATTCGGTTGTCTCGCGTCCAATCATCGATTATGGCAAGTGCCCGCGCAAACAATTTAATTGAATCTGCAAATACGATGATGAAGCAACTGATACGTTCCATTTTGATTCTGGCCTCGCTGACTCTGATCTCCGTGACCATTGCCGCCGGCGCGGACTGGCCGCAATGGCGTGGTCCGCATCGTGACGGCCGTTGCACCGAAACCGGCCTGTTGAAGCAGTGGCCGGCCGAAGGGCCGCCGCTTGCCTGGAAAGCTCATGGTTTGGGCGATGGCTATTCCGGTGTGTCCGTCGTGGGAGACCGCATTTACACAATGGGCGATCTCGGGGATGGCAGTTATCTACTGGCGCTGAATCTGGCGGACGGCAAGATCGTTTGGTCCACCCGCCTCGGCCGGCCAGGCGGCGGTGGTGGTTATCCGGGGCCGCGTTGCACGCCGACGGTGGACGGCGAACTGATCTACGCTTTGAATCAACACGGCGACTTGATCTGCGCGGAAGCCGTCACGGGTAAGGAACGGTGGAACCGGAGTTTGAGCAAGGATTTCCACGGCAAAATGATGTCCGGCTGGGGCTACGCCGAATCGCCACTGGTGGACGGCCAGCAAGTGGTTTGTACACCGGGCGGCCGCGAAGGGACGATTGTTGCCCTGAACAAAAAAACCGGCGAATTGATCTGGCGCAGCAAAGAATTCACCGACAACGCGGCGTATTCCTCGCTCATCCTGGAGGAAATCGGCGGGGTGCGGCAGTATCTCCAACTGACCGATGCCAGTGTAGCTGCGGTGGCGGCCGACGATGGACGATTGTTGTGGCGTGCGGATCGCAGAGGCCGCACGGCGGTGATCACTACACCAATCTTTCATGACAATCTGGTTTTTGTGACGTCGGCCTATGGCGTGGGGTGCAATCTGTTCAAAGTTACCGCCAGCAGTCCGTTTGAGGCCGAACAGGTCTATGCGAACAAGAACATGGCCAACCATCACGGCGGCGTGATTCTTCTGGACGGACATTTATATGGTTACTCTGACGGCAAAGGCTGGGTCTGCATGGATTTCAAAACCGGCGAGATTGTCTGGAACGACAAGAGCCTGGGCAAAGGCTCCATTCTTTACGCAGACGGCCATTTCTATTTGCGCAGTGAAGCATCGACCCGCGGAACGCTGGTCCTGATCGAAGCCACGCCGGACGGTTACCGGGAACACGGCCGCTTCGATCAACCGGACCGCAGCGGCAAAAACACCTGGCCCCATCCGGTCATTGCCGACGGCAAGCTGTTCATCCGCGACCAGGATTTGTTGCTCTGCTATGACGTGAAGCAGAAGTGAGGGGTGACCATTACCCCAATGCTGCTATGGTCGCTTCCAGACTGGGCACATCGGCCACGTTGAGCATTTGGACGCTGGGATTGATGCGTTTCATGAAACCGCTCAGGGCCTTGCCCGGCCCCAGTTCAATGAAGCGGGTGAAGCCTTGATCCAACAAATAGCGGATCGAAGCCTCCCATCTCACCGGAGACGTTACTTGCTCCACCAGCCGGCGGTGAATGTCCGATGGGGCGCCGTGCGGTTGGGCGGTGACGTTCGAAATCACGGGCAGCGCGGGAATGCCAATCGGGATCGCCCCCAGCGCGGCTTCGAGCTTGGGTTGGGCGCCGGCCATGAGTTGTGAATGATAAGCGCCGGCAACCGGCAACGGCAACGCCCGGCGCGCCCCTTTGGCTTTGGCCAACTCACACGCTTTGTCCAAGTTGGCGGTCGGTCCGGAGATGACGATTTGGCCCGGACAATTCAGATTGGCCAGTTCCACGCCGGCTTCCGCGCACACTTCCCGCGTGGGAGCTTCGTCCAATCCGATGATCGCCGCCATGCCGCCCTGGGTGGCTTCGCAGGCTTCCTGCATGAACAGTCCACGCTGACGCACGGCTTTGAGGCTGTCCTCGAAAGTAAACACCCCCGCGGCCGTTAGCGCGGTGAATTCGCCCAGCGATAAACCAGCAGTGGCGGCAAACGTCAGCTCCGGCCGGCGTTCCTTCAACAATTCGAACGCTACCCAACCCACCAGGAAAATCCCCGGCTGGGCGTGTTCCGTCTTGGTCAGTTCCGATTCCGGTCCGGCAAAACAGACTTGGGCCAGGTCGTAGCCAAGGGCAGCATTCGCCCGGTCGAACCAGGCCCGCGCGGTCGGGAACTGGTCCGCCAGGTCTCTTCCCATGCCGACGGTCTGGGCACCTTGCCCGGCAAATAATAATGCGGTTTTGCTCATCGCTTGCGGGGACTAAACACAAAATTCGCGTCCAGGGAAAGCCGCTTTTGTGCTGACGGGTTGTAGTTCGGAGTCCCGCCTTCAGGCGGCATGGCGCCCGGATAGCATATTGCAACACGATGGAATTGGGGCACCGCGCCGCTGGCTGAAGCCGGGACTCCGAACCGCGACGTTTCAACGCCCCCGCCCGGCAGAACCGCACCCATAAGCTGGCTACCAAGCGGCCAAAGAATTTGAATCTTGCGGAAATTTGGCACGTCTAGTTAGCATTGACGATGTTGAATCAAAGAACGATATGACCATTCTGAAAACTGTCTCGAGAACCCGCAGGTCGGCGCCCACCGCCGGTTTTACCCTCATTGAAGTCTTGCTGGTGATTGTCATCATCCTCTTGCTGGCCGGGGCGCTGGTGGTGTTTGTGCTGCCGCAGCAGGAAGGCGCGGAGAAGAACACGACCCGGTTAAAACTAAACAATATCGCCACCGCTCTGGATACCTACCGGCTCAACATCGGCCATTATCCCACGGAGGACGAAGGTGGGCTGGAAGCGCTGTTGAAGAAACCGAGTTTTGAGAATGAGCGCCTGGCCGAAAAATGGATGGGACCCTATCTCAAACCGGGTACGAAGTTGGAAGACTCCTGGAACAACAAACTTGAATACGAAGTGGTGGACCGGACGCTCGAAACCGAAAACGTGGGTTTGCCGTATCGGCTGTATTCCATCGGTCCGGACGGCCAACCCGACACCGATGACGACATCAAGTATGCCACGGAAGTCGAAACCGACACCATGGGCACCGGCTCGGCTTCGGACAGTTCGACGACCAAGTAATCCCACGGAACTACCATGACCATCGCGACCGGTCTGCGTCGGCAGAGGGCCGGTCAGGGCTTCACCTTAATCGAGCTCCTGCTGACGTGTTTGCTCCTGCTGCTCCTTTACGGGGCCGTCGCCTTCAGCTTTGACAGCTTGCAGCGGGGTGCCGGACTCCAGGAAGCGGCGCTGCAAATGGAAGGCTTGCTGCACTACGCTCGCGCCCAGGCCGCGCAAACCGGACGCCGCGTCCAACTCAGCTTTGAAGAGAAAATCGATGACGATTTTTACGTGGCCCTTGGCGGGCTTCGCGTGGTGTGGGAACCGGATCCGTTGGAGCAACCCGGCGTCTTCGTGCCGTTGCCGGCTGCTTCGGATTATGTGAAAGGCATTACGAAAGCGGTCATGGTGGAAAGCGTTCGCCTGTTGGATGTCAATGGCAAGGAGCTGGCGTCCGAATCCGCTTCGGCGGACGACGGGTCGTTCGCCTTCGATGATCCGTTCTCGATGTCCACGCCGCCAATCAATTTCTATCCGGACGGCTCCAGTGATTCCGCGAAAATCACCATCACGTCCTGGGACTACGACGATCCCCGGCGCATGGAGGTCAAGCTGGTGGGCGTCACCGGATCGATTCGACGGAGAATGGTGGACGAGGAGGCGGATGAGATGGGCATGGAAGCGCTGGATGATTCAACCAACACCGATTCCCTGGGAACCTCGAGTTCGGGGAATTCAGTCACCCCGATAACTTCATCGCCCCAATAGCCACGGGAGCCAGCTCGCGCCCAAGCCTATGAAACTTTCCTTCCTCAGCCGTAACGCTTCACTTGGCGGACCAGTGACGGGACGATTCGGCGAGGTAGGGCAGGCGTCTCGCCGGTCTCGAATAGCCGCGGGCTTTCCTCACCTTTTCGTGACGCTGAGAAAGTCCGGGCGATGCAACACAACTCCTTGGTTTACTTCCGTTCGGGACCGGCGGGACGCCTGTCCTACTGAATCGTTACGGCTCGGCAGCAAACTTTCGTTCCGGTCGCGCGAGCGCGGGGCCGTACTGCTGGAAGTCGTCCTGGCGCTGATTCTTTTTGTGGCCGCTGCCGCCGTGATCACCGGCGGTATGCATGCTTCCCTGGATTCGGTGGACCGGATGCGGTTGAACACGCACGCCGCCGATCTGGCCATCTCCGTGATCTCGGAATTGCAACTGGGTATCCGCGGCCTCGATCTGACCGGTCCCGAACCGTTCGAGCCGCCTTACGAAAACTGGACGTGGGAAATTGTGATCACATCCGATGAGGTCCCGGTAGTTGGGAGTGGATTGGCGATCGAGGAAGAATCGCCGCTAACTCAAGTGGAAGTGATCATTCGGCACCAGGATCCGCCCCTGACGTACCGTTTGTCGCAGCTTATCCGGCCGGGTGCGGTGAGCCCGCCCACGGAAGAATCGGAACTTGAAACGACGTACTGACATACGGAACCGCCTCACGTGGTTCAGCCAAGCACCGGTCCTTGCCGGTGCGTGCAACGTGCTGCCGGCATCCTGCCGGCAGGGCGAACGGGAGAATTGGCAACGAACGTTGTCGGCACGTCGAGCGCACTTGGCGCGTCCGTTTCTGCCGGCGGGACGCCGGCAGCACGCTGCTGGCGCCCCCAACGTGCTGCCGGCATCCTGCCGGCAGGGCGAGCGGGAGAATTGGCAACGAATGGTGTCGGCACGTCGAGCGCACTTGGCGCATCCGTTTCTGCCGGCGAGACGCCGGCAGCACGCTGCTGGCGCCCCCAACGTGCTGCCGGCATCCTGCCGGCAGGGCGAACGGGAGGATTGGCAGCGAACGTTGTCGGCCCGTCGAGCGCACTTGGCGCGTCCGTTACTGCCGGCGGGACGCCGGCAGCACGCTGCGGGCTTTACGTTAATCGAAGTCATTCTTGCCATATTCATTGCGATGGGTCTGCTGTTGGTGGTGCTCTTCTTTTATCATCAAACCACCCGTCTGCGGACCCAACTGCTCCAGGAAACCGAACGCCTTTCCGCCATTCGCCTGCTGCTTGACCGTCTGACCACCGATCTGCGCTGCGCGCGCACCGATTTCTCGCTGGGTATGGGGCTGACCGGCGATGCCACCTCGCTCGACTTTGTAAGCACCGGCGTGCCGTCGCTCATCGCCTGGCAGGGCGCGTCGCCCGGTCGTGCCGTTCGCGCGGAGACCGATTTGCGGCGCATCAGTTACCGGGCCACGACGGGTCTGGTGGATACCAACGTGGTCATCACTGGATTCACGCGGGAGGAACAGCCGCTCGTTGAACAACGGCAAACCGAAGATATTCTGGCCGACGATCTGGGGGGCTTCTTCCTGGAAGATGAACCGTTGCCGGCCGAGGAACCGTTGACCGACACGATTCATTTTGTGCGGTTCCGGTATTGGGATGGTTCGGCCTGGCAAGACTCATGGGATTCCACCGATCTACCGACCGGCGTGGAAGTGAATTTTGGTGGCGAACCATTGCCGGAGGATCTCACCGCGGACGAATATCCGTACGAATTGTTCCGGCGGGTGATTTATCTCCCCGGCAGCACCGCCAACATTGGCGACGCCTGGCTGGATGAATTGATGGATGAGATCATGTCCTATGACGATTCAGCCCCCACGGACGAAACGGCCCCCGCCGAGGCCACCACACCAGCGGAGGGAACGCCGTGAACCGTCCGGCGCCCATCACTACGCTTCGCCGCAAAAAACGGGCGCCGCACTTCGCGGTTGGCACGACGGCGACACTTGTGCAAAACGGGGCGCGGCCTTCAGGCCGCTTCAAGCCCCGGAAGATACTCAGTGGTTTGCCCAGTAGTGCGACGAAGCGGCGTAAACGCCGCGCTCCGACCGTAATTGACCTCACGTGTCGCAATAGTGCTGGCTCCGGTTTCGTCCTCATTGCCGTGCTGGTGGTGATCATGCTGACGTCGATGATCGCAATCAGCCTGCTGTTCCGGGTGCGGGCGGAAGACACCGCCAGCGCTGCCAGTGCCGGGAATGAACAAGCCTGGGCCGCGGCCATGAGTGGCGTGCAGGAAGTGATGCGGTTTATGAAAGCATGTCCGGCCGGCTCGCTGGACTGGCAGAACAGCCCGGACACGTTTCACGATCACCAAGTGTTCGATGACGGCGCTGACCGCTGGTATTTCACGGTTTTCACGGCGGGCGATCCGACGGAACTGGAAGAGATTCGTTACGGCCTGACGGATGAAGCCAGCAAACTTAACGTCAATGAAGCCACCGAGGAAGCCCTGGGTAAACTGCCGAAAATGGAACCGCAACTGGTGCAGGCGCTGCTCGATTTCATCGACCTCGATGATGAGGCGCGCCCCGAAGGTGCCGAACAGGAGTATTACGATGCGCTGCCGAATCCCTACGTGATTCGCAACGAGCCGCTGGCTTCGCTGGACGAATTGTTGCTGGTGCGCGGTTTCACGCCGTCCCTTGTGTACGGCGAAGACATGAACCTCAATTTCCGGTTGGACCCCAATGAAAACGACAGCGACCAATCGTTTCCGCCCGACGACAACAACGGCAAACTGGATTTGGGCTTGCGCGGCTATCTGACGGTGGCTTCGTACGACTTGAACGAAGACAGCGACGGTTTCCCCCGGACCAACATCAATGACCCGGACGACCCTTTGCCGGACACGGACCTGCCGGACACCACCCTTGCCTACCTCGAGGCGTTGCGCCGGAGTGGGGTGTCGCTCGAACAACCGGCTGACTTGCTGGACGCCAAAGAAAAATTGAAAGATGAGAATGGCAAAGAAGTCGAAATGGAATCCGGCGTTGATAAAGCCGTGCTGGCGACGGTGCTGGATGTATTGACAACCACCGCCGACACGCGGTTCGATGGGCTCATCAACATCAACACGGCCTCGGCGACGGTGCTCCAAACCATACCGGGCATTGACAGCTTGGTGGCGGAGTCCATCCTGTCTGCCCGGCATTATGTGGCGCCGGAACGCCGCCAGACCATTGCCTGGCTGTTGCAGGAAGGCGCGGTTTCTGCGGACGTGTTTAAGCAGATTGCGCCTCATCTGACGGCGCGCAGTTATCAATACAGTTTTCATGTGATTGGATACGGAGTTCCCTCCGGACGTTATCGAGTGTTTGAAGCAACCGTGGATTTTGGACAGGTCGAACCGGCAATCTCGTATTTGCGCGAGATCACCCGGCTGGGCTTGCCATTCAAAATCGAAGTGAACCAGGAGGTGACCAGTGGCTAACTCGGTTCCCACTCCGAAAAACAAGTTGATCAAACTGCGTCTGCCGCTACGGCGAAAACGCTCCCGCAGCCGGCCGCGCGGCCAGATCACCGCCATCGACGTCGAAGGCGACATTTTGCGCGTGGTGCAAACCTACCAACGTAACGGGCGTACCCGCGTCTCACGCGTCGCAGTGGAACAATTGGATATTAGCGACAAAGCCAGTCTGGCCGATCCGGATATCCTGGGCCGGGCCATCGCGAAAGCCCTGGCGCATTTGCGCGTCAAACCGGCGCAAGTGGTGATGGGTGTGCCGCGCGCACTGGTGGTTCTGCGGACGTTATCGTTACCCGCCATCGATAACGTTCGTGAAGTAGCTTCTCTGGTGCATTTTCAGATCGCCAAAGATCTGCCGTTCAACATGGACCAGGCGGTGATTGATTTTAAGGTTCTTCGCTCGGTAACCTCGACCCCCGCCGGAACCAACTCGTCCGGCAGCGAGGCCAAAGATGCCAAGGAATCTGCCGAGACCCAGCCCAAACTGGACGTGCTGGTGGCCGCCGCCAACCGGGAGGTTATCGGGTTTTACGAGAAAACCGCCGCCGCCGCCGGCTTCAAGCTGATGGCGCTCGGTTTTCGTCCTTACGCCAATGCCCGTTGCGTGGAAGCCTGTCGGATTGCGGGGCCGGATGAAAGTGTGGCGTTTGTCACGTTGCGGCCGGACGAAGTGTTGGTGGACGTGATTGCCCAGCAGGACTTGGTGTTCAGCCGCGGCACCTCGACCAAGCTCGATTACGAAACCGCCGCAACGGCCTACGTGACGGACGGTCAACTGCCGGAGCCGGAATTGCCGGCGGACCCGGAGCAACTTACGCCGGAAGCCGCAGCCTCCCTCAAGGATTCCGAGAATTCTCTCGTCGAAGCCATTACCATCGAAGTGGTCCGCAGCTTCCACGGGTTTGGAGGTATGGAAGTCAAGAATCCGGTTTCGCGCCTGGTGCTGGCCGGAGCCACCGGGCACGAGAACGTGGTCGTGGAAGCGCTCCGGAAGCGGCTCAACATTCCCTGCGAACTCATGGAACCGGCGCGCGCCTTGGACCTCCCCCTCGAAGCGCGCGGTTATGCCTCGGGCGCCATTGCTGCGTTGGGGTTGGGGCTGAGCATTTTCGATCCGCAAGGATTGCCCTTTGACTTCCTGAATCCCAAGCGACCGGCAGTCCGTCGCAACCTGCGGCGTATCAAGCTCCTTTCCGGAATCGCCGCGGCGGCCCTGCTGGCGGTGACGCTAGGCGGGATTGAATTCTATTTGCTGCGCCAAAAGAACCGGGAACGCGACGCCCTGCAAGCCCAGTTGAAAGTTGAGGAAGGCCGGCACGATTTGTATCGGCGGATGCGCATCCAGGCGCTCGGAATCAAGAACTGGTTGGACGGCGGACAAAGCTGGCTGGATCATTACGCCTATCTGAGCAGTGTGTTGCCGTCGTGCCAGGAAGTCTATATTACCGCCTTGAGCATCAGCAGCCGGGGCAGCATTAATTTGGCGGTGCAATCCCGCAGCGGCGAAGTGTTGGCCAAGCTCGAAAAACAACTCAGCGAGGCCGGTTACCAAGTCCAACCCCTGGCGATCAAGCCGGGGCGGGACAAGTTTGATTATCCATTTCGCTCGAGCGTGGAATTGATCATCCCGGACCAACTGAAGATTGATTTGTCCAAACTGAATGTTCCGCCGCGTCCGGAAGACGACGCCTCGTTGGATTCCGGGACCAAAGGAGGTGGCTCATGAAACCGCGCGAGAAACTGTTGCTGTTCGGCATCCTCGGCTTCGTGGGCGTGTTTGGATTGGGCTTCGGGCTCAAGACGATTTTGACCAAACCCCTCAAGGCGGCCGACCAGCGCAATGCCGGATTGCGCGGCAAGTTGAATAAACTCAAGGAGGAACGCCGCGCTTTTTTCGAAGCCGAAGACCGCGTGAAATCCTGGACCCAGCGCACGTTCGCCGATTCGGTGGATGACGCCAGCGCGCGATCCGGGGCCGTGCTCACCCAACTGATCCTGCAAAGCGGCCTGCCGGAAACCGCTTTCACCCGGCTGCCCGTCGGCCCGCGGCGGATCCGCGCTAAAGGCGACATGGAAATCGGCTGGAACATCCAGGGCGGCGGACCGTTATCCAACGTCATCAACCTGTTGTTCCTGCTCCAGGAATCGCCGCAAATTCACCGGATCGAAAGCATTGTGATCGGCACGGCGGACAAATCCGGCCAGGTCAAAGTCCATTTCAAATACCTGACGTTGGTGGTCATACCGGCGCCGGACGTGGAACCGCTGAAGCTTCCGGAGATCACCCTCGAGAATCCCAAGCGCCAATTGTATAAACCGATTGTCCGGCGCGACATTCTCCGGCCCTATATCAAACGTCCGCTCCCGCCGCCGGCACCGGCACCTCCGCCGACCGCGCCGCCACCCGCGCCCCCGCCAACACCGGCGCCGCCGGGACCGGAAACCTATCGCATCGTGTCGCTGAGCGACTGGGACGGTCAACCGGAAGTCCACGTGCGTGATCTCACCGCCAATAAAACGACCGCCTACAAATCCGGCGACGAACTGGCCGGCGGCGCGGTGGTGATGGTGGATTACCGCGCGTTGCCCATGCCGGGTAAGCCGGGGCTGATGTCTTATAGCCGCGTTATTCTCAAAATCGACGGCGAATACTGGGCCGTCGAGCGGGGTCAAACCCTGGCGGACAAATACAAATTGGCGTCCGAGCAATTACCGCCGCAATTGTCGCAACTCTGAGCGACGGTGGTTTTTCCGAAATCACGAATGGACCTAAATACGAACCGACAACTTTCTTTTGTGTTGCCTCCGATGAAACGGACGAAGCGCGGCCATGCCGACGCGAGACAGGCGCCGCTTTGCGGGAGCGCATGTTCTCAGTTTTCAAAAATCCAGCCCGCGGGTAGCAGCCGACGTAAGGGGGCTTATTCCCCCTCGGAAAACCTCACTGCTTTCGATAAAAACGAGCCTCCTTACGTCGGCTGCTACCCGTTTTTCAATGGGCTCTTAGTCTTCACCTGCTCACTTTCATAAAAACCGCGCCCTACAATCTGATGCCCCGACCCATTCATTTAAGCTGTGATCTCAATCTCATGAACGGACTGAAACGATTCTGCAACGGACTGGTTTGCATGCTGGCCGCCGCCACGGTGGCGATGGCCCAGGATGCTTCCACGAATTCACCTCCCGCAACCCCGGTCCCCGCGAGCGCCCCGGCCGCCAGTGCGCCCGTTACGAACGTGCCTCCGGCTGCCACCAATGCTGCGAGTGCCGCACCGACGACAGCGCCCGCCACCAATGCCGTGTCGCCGGCTACGGAGGAAGTGTCTCCCGCCCCCGCCCCGGCGCCCGCCAAACCGACTGCGGCCGAGCGCAACATCCGGTTCCAGTTCGACGGCATGTCCTACAGCGAAGTGCTGGAGCGATTTGCGCAAATGGCGCACAAACCATTGCTCACCGAAACGAAGGTCGAAGGCACGCTCACGTACAACGATCCCAAGCCGTACACCTACCCCGAGGCGTTCGACACGTTGAACCTGATGCTCTCGATGAAGGGCCTGATGCTGGTGGAAACGGACCATTATCTGCGGCTGGTGCCGTTCAAGGAACTGCCGCAAATGCCCCTCAAAATCCTGCACGGCCTCGAACACGACGGCGATGTTCGCCCCGGCGAGGTGGTCACGGTGGTCTTGAGCTTGAAGAATCTCGAAGCCGGCGAAGTTTCCCAATCGATCACGCCGATGCTCTCCAGCGCCGGCTCGGTGGCACCTCTTTCGCGCGGGCAGGGCCTGATCTTGACCGACCACCTGGCCAACATTCAGCGCATCCGCTATTTGCTCGACCAGATCGACACTGAATCAGCCGTCACGCGGCAAATGAAGACCTACACGCTGGTCCATGCCTCCGGCGCGATTGTGGCCGATTTGATCAACAAAACTTTCGGCGCCAGCACCGCCCCGAAGCGCACCCGGCACAATCCCAAGAATTCCAGCCTCGATGTGCTGCCGCCCGATCCGGCGGACTACGTCACTTCGATCTACGACGAGGCCTCGCGGACGATGGTCCTCTGGGGTCCGACCGACCGCGTGACCCTCGCTGAGGAACTGATCAACAAATTCGAGCAACAAGGCGGCCTGGGCGGCGACATCCGAATATATTATCCACAGGATCTCAAACTCGAGGAACTGGCCCAAATGATCCGCCAGGCCATTCCCGGCGTGGCGGCGCCGAATGAAAACGCCCCGACCAAGGCCCGCTTGATTCCCGATGCCAGCCAGGACCGGCTGATTGTGGTGGCGCCGATTCCCGGGCAATTAGAGTCCATTGATAGTTTCATCAACCAGGTGGACAAGGGCGTGAAATCCACCGGCAACAACCCGGGACGCATCCGTTCGGAAACCATTCAAGTGACCAAGGTCTTCCGGCCCCGCACCGCCGAGCCGGCGACCGTTGCCAAGATTCTCACCGAAGCCCTGACGCGTCGCCTGCCATCCGGCGCAACCGCTACCAGTGCCAATGTCAGTGTCGAGCCCGGCAGTCAGAGCGTGGTGGTCAGCGGCTCGCCGTCCGACGTTCAAACCGCCATCAGCGTCCTCGCTCAACTCGAGGACGGCACGGTGCCGACCGAAGCGCTGCAAACGAAGTTCTTCGAAGTGGGCAGCGCCGCCGAGGCTAAACGCCTGGAAACACTGGTCCAACAACTCTATCGCAACCAAGTCGGCGAGCCCGCCAACAAACTGCCCTCCGCCGCCAAGATTGTGGCTGAACCGGACTCAGGCCGGTTGATTGTTACCGCCACACCGGAGCACCTCACCTTGATTGAAAAACTGCTCAAAGATCTCCAGTCCGAGCCCACCGCGACGCAACCGCGCAATCTGGAGATTTTGACGCTGGACCACACGCAGGTGAACGACGTGATCAAGAACCTGACCAGCCTGGTGACCGAGCGGATGAGCGAAAAACGGTTCCAGGATTTGCCCAAGCCCGTGATCACGCCCGACGCGGCCAACAACCGATTGCTGGTG
Organism: uncultured Verrucomicrobiae bacterium; assembly: GCA_963788655.1. Taxonomy (GTDB): domain Bacteria; phylum Verrucomicrobiota; class Verrucomicrobiia; order Limisphaerales; family JAFGQR01; genus JAFGQR01. The sequence continues at coordinate 14,823 of CAWBHS010000038.1, forward strand.
ACCGCGACCGCGGAACAGCTTAAGGAAATCAAGTCCGTGCTGCAGATCCTCGACCTCGAACCGGCGCTGGTGCCGCGTCAGACCCGGATTTTTAAACTGGAAAATCTCCGGGCCGACACCGGCCTGGCCAGCTTCAACAACCTGCTCAACGAGCGTCTGACCGATAAACGTTTCGTCAACCAGCCCAAACCCACCATTACGCCGGACGTTCCCAACAACCGTCTGTTGGTCACCGCTTCAGCGGATCAACTCAAGGAAATCGAGGAAGTGCTGCAATTGCTGGACGTCGCGCCCGAGCTGGCCAAGCGCGACCTGCACGTGGTCACGCTTAAGCACCTGCGCGTCGATACCGGGCTGACCAGCATCAACAACCTGGTCAACGAACGGATGGCCGATAAACGCTTCGACCGGGTGCCCAAGCCGACGCTCGTGCCCGACGCGCCCAACAACCGGCTGGTCATCACCGCCACGGACGAGCAGTTCCAGGAGATCGAACAAGTCATCAACCTCCTCGACGTGGTGCCCGAAACGGCGAAGCGGGAGATGAGAGTCATTGCCATTCAGTCCAAGTCCGCCGGCGAAATCATCAGCTTGACCACGCAACTGATGACGCAGTTGGTCGAGGCGCAGCCCAATCCGCAACTCGCGCCCAAGCTCATCCCCGATCCGTCCGGCCGGCAAATCATCGCGCTAGCGACGCCCAGCGATTTGCAGCGCCTCGAAACGTTTATTCAACAACTCGACACCGCTGCCGCCACGTCCGCAGCGCGGCAATTCAAAGCGGTGGAATTGTTTAGCCGTAATGCCACTGAGTTGACGCCGCTCGTCCAGCAACTGTATCAGGAACAGTTGAAAGGCCTGGCCGAACCCGCCGGCGGCGCCGCCACATTGCTGGCCGACACCAAGAACAATCGCATCATGGTCAGCGGATCAGAAGCGGAGATCGCCCGCGCCGAGGCTCTCATTCGCCAGTTGGATCCGGAGAGCCTGAAGGGCACCAAAGAGGAAACGCGGGTGGTCCGCTTGAAATCGGCGCTGGCCGCCGAACTGGCGGCGTTGGTCGAGAAAAGTCTCAATGCCCAGTCGCAGCAGATCAAGGTGCTCGTGGACGCGCGCAGCAACAGCCTCGTGCTCACCGGCGATTCGGCCGCGGTCGAAGCCGCGTCCAAGGTCATCGACCAACTCGACACCCGCTCAGACATGACGCCGCGCGAAATTCGGATCATGGATCTGCGCTCCGGCGATGCCACCACCGTGGCGCCAATGGTCACCAGCCTGTTCACCGAAATGATCAAGGACAAGCGCGGCCCGGAGTATGTGGCGCAGGCCAAGATCGTGGCGGATACCTCGGCGAACCGCCTGATTGTCACCGGTCCGAAGCCGGAGCTTGAGATGGTTGAGGAATTGGTCAAACAATTGGACGAAACCCCGGGACAATCCAGCGGCGCGCGTGTCTTCAAGCTCAATTCCGCCGACGCCGGCGTGTTGGCGCCCATTGTTTCCAACGCCATGATGCGGTTCGACGTGCGCGGACAGCCGATCCGCAAAGTGACCGTCTCCGCCGACCCGAAATCCAACAGCCTGATCGTGACCGGCTCGCGGACGGATTTACAGGACGCGGCGGTGATCATTGAAGGACTGGACGGCGACTCCGGCGGCTTCCTGGCCAGCGATCAAACGCGCCAGCTCAAAGTCATCAAAGTCAACACGGACGATCCGGCCCAGTTGGCGCAATTGGCGTTGCAGGTGTTCACCGCGCAAAACCTCGGCCGCAATTTGACCAATGTCCTCACCATCACCCCCGAGCCGGTCGGCAAGCGGCTGATTGTGATGGCGCCCGCCACGTTGATGCCGCAGGTCGAAACGGTCATCAAAACGTTGGACCTGCCCACGGAACAGGAACCACGTGGGTTGCACCCGGTGGATTTGAAAAATGCCCGGGCGCAGGAACTCATGACCTCGGTCAACCGGATCTATGCCGAGCAAACGCAGGGCAAGCCCGGCAAACCGGCCACGATTTATCCGGACACCGCCGGCAAGCGGCTCATGGTTTTTGGCACCCAGGAACAAGCGGCCGCCATTCAGCAGATCGTCGAAGCACTGGAAAGCCAGGCGAAGACCCCGCGGGAGACCAAGGTGTTTGATTTCGGGTTGCCGACCGAAGCACAACGACTTATGCCGTTGATCCAGCAGCTCTACAAAGACCAACTGGCCAACGATCCCACCGCCGGTCCCGCTGACGCGCAACTGATCACGGATCCGCGTTCTGGTCGGGTCATTGTGTCGGCGCGGACGGATGACTTGAAACGCATCGAGGACATCGTGGCGACGCTCCAGCCGATCACGGACACCAACCTGTTGACCCGCGAAACGAAAGTCTTCGACTTGGGCCGGCTGGCCGAGGCGCAACGGGTGTTGCCGCTGGTCCAGCAACTGTACCGCGACCGGCTCACGAATGACCCTGCCGCCGGAGCGCCGGACGCGCAAATGATCAGTGATGGCCGCACCGGCCGCATCATTGTTTCGGCGCGCCAGGACCAATTGCAACTCATTGAAAATATTTTGACCGACTTGAAGCCGATGACGGATACCAATCAGGTGACGCGCGCCACGAGGTCGTTCGAGGTCGGCACGCCGGCGAATGTCGAGCGGTTGCTTCCGTTGGTGCAAAAGCTTTATACGGATCAGTGGAAGGACCGGAGCGAGGAAGATCCGGCGGATGCACAAATCATGGGCGATCCTCGCGCGGGCCGGATTATCGCCACGGGCAAAACCAATCACCTGAAGCAGATCGAAGCCATCCTCCAGCAACTCGGGGTAAACGTCAGCGGTGACTCGAACGCACCGCCCAGCAAATTGAAAACTGCCGAACGCGAAACGCGCATCTTTGACCTCACTTCGGCCAACGCCGTCGAACTGGCCACCACGGTGCGGACACTTTACCTCGACCAGGTCAAAAGCCGGTTGGGCTCGCTTCAGCCGGATACGCTCATCGTTCCCGACGTCAATGCCAACCGGCTGATTGTGGTCGCCGAGCCGATTGAGCTCGCGGCAGTTGAAGACATCGTCCAGAAGCTCGACAAGGTGAGCGCCCAGAGCGCCTCGGCCCGCGTGTTCAAGTTGAAGTCGGCCGACCCGACGAAGGTCAGCGAAATTCTGCAAAGTGCGCTGGTTACCTACGACTCGTATGGCCGGCCGCGGAAACGCGTCACCATTAGTGTCGATGCCGCCACCCGTACGATCATCGCCACGGGCGACGCCAAGGAATTGCAGGCGGCTTCGGTGATTATTGAACAGCTCGATTCGTCGCTCGGGACTCAGACGGACCGGCAAATGAAGGTTGTTTCGTTGAAGAACGTTCGCGCCAGCGAGCTATACACCAAGGTGCAACAACTGTATCAGGACCAGGTTAAAAGCCGTCCGGAACTGGGCATTGCCGACGCCCTCGTGATGCCCGACGCCACCAGCAATCAGCTCATTCTGGCCGGCAGCACCGCGCAACTCGAACTGATCGAAAAGATCATCAACGACCTGCAAGCCGCGCAAGCCAACCAGGCGCCGCGCGAAACCAAGATGATCGACATCGGCCCCGCCGATGAAGTCACGCGTCTCCTGCCGTTGGTGCAGCAACTCTATCGCGAACAATGGCGCGACCAGGATCCGAGCGATCCGCCGGACGCGCAGATCATACCCGATACCAAGAATGGCCGCTTCATTGTCACCGCGCGAACGAATCACATCGCCGCCATCGAGGACATTGTGAAGAAGGTGCAAGGTGACCGGACGGCGACCGCCGACCTGCGCGAAACCCGCGTCTATGATTTGACATCCGCCACGGCCATCGAACTGGCCACCACGGTGCGTTCGTTGTATTTGGAGCAGGCCAAGGCGCGGCCGGGTTCGGCGGCCAGCGACACCATCATTCAGCCCGATCCCGGCGCCAACCGACTGATTGTGTGCGGCACAACCAACGAATTGGCGATTGTGGAAGACATTATCACCAAGCTCGACAAGGTCAGCGCGCAAAGCGCCTCGGCCCGCGTGTTCAAGTTGAAGTCGGCGGACCCGACAAAGGTCAGCGAGATTCTGCAATCGGCCTTGGTGACGTATGACTCGTATGGCCGCCCGCGGAAACGGGTTACCATCAGTGTCGATGCCAATACGCGCACCATCATTGCCACGGGCGACGCCAAGGAATTGCAGGCGGCGTCGGTGATTATTGAACAACTCGACTCCTCGCTCGGGACTCAGACGGACCGGCAAATGAAGGTTGTTTCGTTGAAGAACGTTCGCGCCAGCGAGCTATACACCAAGGTGCAACAACTGTATCAGGACCAGGTTAAAAGCCGTCCGGAACTGGGCATTGCCGATGCCCTCGTGATGCCCGACGCCACCAGCAATCAGCTCATTCTGGCCGGCAGCTCCGCGCAACTCGACTTGATCGAAAAAATCATCAACGATCTGCAAGCCGCGCAAGCCAACCAGGCGCCGCGCGAAACGAAGATGATCGACATCGGCCCCGCCGACGAAGTCACGCGTCTCCTGCCGTTGGTGCAGCAACTCTACCAGGAACAATGGCGGGACCAGGCACCGAGCGATCCGGCCGACGCGCAGATCATGCCGGACACGAAGAATGGCCGGTTCATCATCACCGCCCGCACGAATCACATTGCCGCCATTGAGGACATTGTGAAGAAAGTCCAAGGCGACCGCGCAGCCACGGCGGAATTGCGTGAGACGCGCGTCTATGATCTGACGGCCGCCACCGCCGTCGAACTGGCGGCCACGGTGCGGTCGTTGTATTTGGAGCAGGCCAAGGCGCGTCCGGGTTCGACCGCCAGTGAAACCATCATTCAACCCGATCCCGGCGCCAACCGGCTGGTCGTTTGCGCGACGACGAACGAGTTGGCGATGGTCGAGGACATCATCACCAAGCTCGACAAGGTCAGCACCCAAAGCGCTTCCGCCCGCGTGTTCAAGTTGAAGTCGGCCGACCCGACGAAGGTCAGCGAAATTTTGCAAAGTGCGCTGGTCACCTATGACTCGTATGGCCGGCCGCGGAAACGCGTCACCATCAGTGTCGATGCCGCCACCCGCACGATCATCGCCACGGGCGACGCCAAAGAATTGCAGGCGGCTTCGGTCATTATCGAACAACTCGATTCTTCGCTTGGGGTGCAGGCCGAACGCCAGATGAAAGTGGTGCCGTTGAAGAAGGCGCACGCGACCGAATTGGTCAGCCAAGTGCAGCAATTGTATCAGGACCGCGTCAAGAGCAATCCCGAATTGGGCCTCGCCGACGCGTTGATTTTGCCTGATGCCACGAGCAATCAACTTATTCTAGCCGGCACGGAACCGCAGGTGAAGGTGATCGAAGACATCGTGAGCCAGCTCGTCGAACACGCCGCCGCGCAAGGTCCGCGCGAAACCAAGTTCTTCGAGATCGGGCAACCGGAGGAAGTGCGCCGCGTTCAGGCGCTGGTGCAGCAATTGTACACGGACGAGTGGAAGGACAAACAACCGCAGGATCCGGCCGACGCCCAAATCCTGCCCGACGAACAGAACGGGCGTCTGATTGTCACTGCCCGCCAGGAGCATTTGGCGGCCATCGAAAAGATCATTACGCAAATCCACCCGGAGCGCGCCGAAGCCGCTGCCATCGAAACAAAGGTTTACGATTTGCAGGCCACGTCCGCTGCGGAGTTGGCGACGACCGTCAAAACGTTGTACCAGGAACAGCTCAAATCGCGTCCCAGTGCTCCCGTCAGCCAGGCCACCATTCTGCCGGACCTCACCGCCAATCGACTGATCGTTTCGGCAACGACGAATGAACTGGCGGCGCTGGACGCCATCATCAAGAAGCTCGATGACGTCAGTCTCCAATCCGGCCGCACCCGGGTGTTCAAATTAAAGTCCGCCGAAGCCGAACAGGTCGCGTCGGTGCTGTCCACCGCGTTTACCGAGATGAGCCGTTATGGCCGTCCCCTGCCGCGCGTGAGCGTCGGGGCTGACCGCCAGAATAATTTGTTGATTGTTTCCGGCGAACCCAAGGACCTCCAGGCGGTGGCGACGATCATCGAGGAAATGGATTCCGCGATCACGCGCGGCAAGCGTTCCATGCGGATCTTTGCCTTGAAGACCGGTCTCGCCACCGAAGTTTCCAGCCGGGTGGAGCAGCTTTACAAGGATCAGGTTAAAGGCAGTGCGGAGGGCGGCACAGCGGACGCGTTGATCATGGGCGACGATGTCAGCAACCGGCTGATTGTCACCGCCAGCGACGCGCACATGAAGGTGATCGAGAGCATCGTCACCCAACTCCAGGAAGCCGGCGAAGGCACGGGACGGCAGACGCGGGTGTTAATGCTCGAACGCAATTCAGCCAGTTCCATCGCCGCCATGATGTCCCAGTTGTTCTGGCGCGAGACGCGGAGCACCGATCCCGGCCAGCGCCTGGTTATCACCGCTTCCCCGGATGATCGCACGCTGCTGGTGGATGCCACCGGCCAGATTCTGGAAAAGGTCGAGCAGCTAGTGAAGACGCTCGACAGCGATGAAGCCAAAGGCGCGTTGGAAGTCCGCACCTATCAAATACCGGATGGCAACGCCATGCTGCTGGCGCAGGGTTTGTCGCGGATGTTCATGGAACGGGGGGGCGGCGCTGGCGGGCCGGCGCCACGGTTTGAAGGCGATCCCACATCGAACATCCTTTTGGTCGGCGCCACCAAAGACCAGTTTACGAAAATCGACAAGTTGATCGAAGAATTGAAGGCCTCGGTGTCCGTGACCAACGAGATTCGCACCTTTGTATTGAAGAACGGCGATCCGGAACAAGTGTCCCAAGTCCTGGAGGACATGTTGTCCGACGGCGGGTCGTCGCGCGGTTCGGGCGGATATCGCGGACCGGGATCCTACATGTATCGCATGCGTAGCCGCGGTGGTGCCAGTCTCAACGAAGTTCGTGTGACACCGGCGACCTCGCTCAACGCCGTAGTCGTGCAGGGGCCGCCGGAGAAGCTGGTGATCGCCGAACAATTGGTCAAGACGCTGGACAGCGAGGAAGGTCCGGGCAAATGGGAAGTGCGCACCTACGAGGCGCCCGAAGGCACGGCGTTCAACCTCGCCCAGAGTCTCCAGCGTCTCTTTGCCGAACGCGGCGAACGGCCCCGGCGGGGCATGGAACCGCGGTTCGAAGCCGACGCCGGCGGCAGCGTGCTGATGGTCGGCGCCACCAAAGACCAGTTCGAACAGATCGACAAATTGATCACGGAATTGAAAACGTCCGTGTCGGTCACCAACGAAATGCGCACGTTCGTGCTCAAGAACGGCGATCCCGAACAAATCGCTAACGTGCTGGAAGAAATGTTGACCGGCGCATCCGGTTCCTCGCGGCGCTTTGGCAACCCCGGCCGGCCGGGCAACTACCGCTATGGCCGTTCCGGCAGTTCCAGCAGCGAAGTCCGCATCGCGCCGGCGCCTTCTTTGAACGCCATTGTCGTGCAGGGACCGCCGGACAAACTGGCGCTGGCCGAACAATTGGTCCAATCGTTGGACAGCGAGGAAGGTCCGGGCAAATGGGAGGTGCGCACGTATCAGGCGCCCGAAGGCAGCGCGGTGACTCTGTCTCAAAGCCTGCAACGCCTCTTTACCGAACGGCGCGGGCCGAACACCGTCGGCCTGCAACCGCGCTTCGAAGCGGACGCCAACGCGGACGTCATCATGGTGGGCGCGACCAAGGATCAATTCGAACAAATCAGCAAGCTCATCACGGAATTGCAGAGTTCGATATCGGTCACGAACGAGATGCGCACGTTCGTGTTGAAGAATGCCGATCCCGAACAGGTCGCCAGCGTACTCGAAGAAATGTTGGCCGGTGGTGCGGGGGGCTCCCGCCGCGGTGGTGGTGGCAGGGCTTACGGTGATGCCAACGGTTCTCCCTTTCGCTATGGCCGCTCGCGCGCCACTGGCCCCAGCAATGTCCAGGTGGCGGCGGCACCTTCGTTGAAAGCGGTGGTCGTTCAGGGGCCGCCGGACAAACTGGTTTTGGCCGAGCAACTGGTCAGATCGTTGGACAGTGAGGAAGGCCCCGGCAAATGGGAGGTGCGCACGTACCCGGCGCCCGAGGGCAGCGCGATGAACCTCGCGCAGAGCCTGCAACGGTTGTTCACCGAACGCGGCGGGCCAACCCGCACCGGCCTGGAGCCGCGGTTTGAAGCGGACATGAATTCGAATGTCATCATGGTGGGCGCAACGAAAGATCAGTTCACCCAGATCGATAAGCTGGTGGAAGAAGTGCTGAAGTCGGCCGCCCCCACGAGTGAGATTCGCACGTTCATCTTGAAGTTTGCCGAGCCGGAACAGATTTCCAACGTGCTCTCCGACATGTTGTCCGGCACTGGCGGTTCTTCCCGTTCCACCACTTATTATCCGGGGGCGTCGTATCGCTATGCGCGTATGGGCGGTGCCGCCACCCGCGAAGTGCATGTTTCGCCCGCGCCCGCGCTGAACGCCGTGGTGGTGCAGGGTCCGCCGGACAAAATCGTGGAAGCGGAGAAACTGATCGCGACGCTCGACAAGGAAGACGCCGAAGGCCAGAACGTCATCCAGGCCGTTCACCTGGCCAAAGGCCGGGCGGAGGACATTGCCGAGGCGCTGTCACAAAACATCGCCGACCGCACCAGCCGCATGCAAGGCGCGCCCAAGACGCGCATGCAGCGTGTGAACGTAACCGCCGTGGGCGGTGCCGACAGCCTGCTCATCAGTGGTCCCGGGGACGCGGTCAAAGAAGTGTTGTCCATCATCCGCGAACTGGACCAGGAGAGCAAAGGCGACGAAATCGAAGTGCGGATTTACAAACTGGAAAACGGCGAAGCCAAGGAGATCTCGACCGTGATCCAACAACTCCTGCTCAACGTCACCCGCGCCACGCCGCGCAGTAAGTCCCTGGCGCGTAATGTTCCGGCATCGGTGTCCGTGGACGAAAAATCCAACAGCCTGATCATTTCCGGCACGGCGGCGCACTTCAGCGTGGTCGAGAAAGTCCTGCCCACGCTGGACAGAATTCCCGAACGCGCCGACCGCGACATTGACATCGTGTGGCTGCAAAACGCCCAGGCCATGGACGTGGCGTTCACATTGAATTCCGCTTTTGAAGCGCGCGACGAAAAAGACCGCCCGGTCATCGAATCGGACATCATGGCCAACACGATCACGATCATTGGGAAGAAGGCCGACATCGCGCACATCCAGGACATGATCGCCCGCATGGACGAACCGTCGAACGACAACTCGGTGCAAGTCCGGTTGCGGGCGATCACCAGCGTGCCGGCGGAGCAAATGATCAAAATGTTGACGAACATTTATCCGCAGATGGTCTTCGGCCAAATCCGGGTGGTGGACAAACTCAAGCCGCAGCCGATGAAACCCGAAGCGGCCCGGAAGCCCGCCGGCACGAACCAACCGCCAGGGGCTCCGGCGCTGCCGACCAGCCCTACCAACCGCCGCCGGTGCCGCCGGAAGTGGTCATCGCGCTCGACAAAGAAGCCAACGCGCTGATTCTCTCCGGTCCTACGCGGGAATTGGATCAGGTGGAGCGGATTATCTCCGAACTGACCTTCAACTTCATTACCAGCGATGCCGAGTTCCGGCTCTATCCGCTCAAGGAAGCCGACCCGGTGGTGGTGGCGCGGACCTTGACCGAACTGTTCCGCGAGCCGGCCGTTCAAGTGCAGCAACAACCAAAGCAAGGCCAACCGCAGCAGCAAAACCAGCCGCCTCGCGCGGTGGTGCCCAAGCCCAAGCTGACGGTCGTGGCCGAACCGCGCACCCGTAGCGTCATCGTGCGCGCCAAACCCTCGGATTTCCCGCTGGTGGAGGGCCTCATCAAACAGCTCGACGCCGCGGACCTGATGGCGCAATTGGACTTTCGCGTGGTGCTCCTCACCAATGCCCAGCCCGAAAAGGTCGTGGGCCTGGTGCAGCAAATGGTCAAGCAACTGGGCGAAGTCCGGCCCGGTGACCCGCTCACGGTCACGGTCGATACCCGTTCGCGCGGCTTGCTGCTGGTCGCGCGTCCCAATGTGTTGGATCGCATCGAGCAAATGGTGCGCGCGCTGGACGTGCCTTCGGAATATGAACAGGCCGAAGTGCTGGTGGTGTCGCTCAAGAAGGCCAGCGCGCCGCAATTGGCCAGTGTACCTGCAGAACATGCTCAAGCCCGGCACCGAGGGGCAACTCACGCCGGAAGCCCGCGAACTCCAGGAACAAGTGCGGAAGTTGAGAATCAAGAATGACGCCGGCGAGGAAGTCGTCCTGGACCTGACCAAGCCCATCAAGATTTTGCCCGATCCACAAACCACCGGCACTGGCGGTAACCGGCTTATCCTTACCTCGACGCCGGACAACCTCAAAGCCCTGCAAGCCGTCGTGACCATGATGGACAGCGTGCCGGTGCAGGAAGGCGTGGACGTGAAACTCATTCACCTGGCCTTTGCCGACGCCAACACGGTGGCCCAGACGTTGACCACCATTTTTACTCAGGGCAAACAACTGGCCACCGGCCCCATTCCGAATGCCCAACCGGAAAGCGAGTCCGGCAAAGCCCTGGTCAACCCGCTCAACGTGGCCATCGATCCGCGGTCCAATACGCTCATCCTCAGCGGCCAGAAGGAGAGCCTCGACCTGGCGCTCAAAGTGGTCGATGACCTGGACCGCGAACTGGACCGGTTCATGACCGACGTGAAACTGTTCCGGCTGAAGCACGCCTCGGCCACCCGCTTGCTGCCGTTGTTGCAATCCGTGTTTGCCGAAGGGCCGGCGGTGCCCGGTTCCGAAGGTTTGAACACCATGGTAACCCGGTTGCGCACGGCGGTGGAGCAAGGCGCTCCGATTACCACCCTGCAACCCAAGACGCGCGCCGCACTGGTGGTTCAGGCCGACGACATTGCCAACATTCTCATCGTGGCCGCCCGCACGGATGCCATGCCCTTGATCGAGGAAGTGATCAATCAGTTGGATATTCCCGCCGCCTCCGGCATGGACACTATCCGCATCTACCCGCTCAACCATGCCGACGCGAGCGCCATTCAGAAAATCATCACCGACCTCCACACCGGACCGCGGGCCGCCTCGATCCGCACGGAAGACCGGCCGACGGTTACGGTCGATCAACGCAGCAATTCCTTGATTGTTTCCGGCAATGAAAAAGCCTTCGGCATTATCGAAGGCTTGCTCAAAAAGTTGGACCAGGAACTGCCGTTTGAATTGCGCGACATTCGCATCGTGGCGCTCGAAAACGCGGACGCCACGGTTGTGGCCGGCACGTTACAGCAACTGATGGATGCCCGCGTAACGCGCCGCGCCGCATTGGACCAGCAACAGGCGGATCTGCTCAAGGTGATCATTGTGGCCGATCCGCGCAGCAACAGCCTGCTCGTTGGCGGCTCGAAAGACAGTTACGAATTGGTCACCTCGCTGGCCCAGCAATTGGACCAGGCGGCGCCGGCGTTGAGCGGACGCATCCGGTTGGTGCCGCTGCAATTCGGCGACGCGCGGTCCATCGCCATTGCGCTGGGCCAACTCTTCACGCAACGGTATTCCATGGCCCGCACGCCAGACGTGCAGCGTAGCCGGCCAGTCATTGTGGCCGACCCGCGCAGCAACAGTTTGTTGGTGGCTGCCAGTGTGGATGACAACCAGGCTATTGATGAACTGCTCAAGAAGCTCGACCAGAAATTAGACGACCCGTCGATGGTGATCACCGTCGTGGGCTTGCAGCACAATGATTCCACCCGCGTCGCGGCTACGTTGGAATCGGTTTTTCAAGCTCGGTTGCGCGCGCGTCGAGTGCCGGGCCAGACGCCGTCGCCACAGGACATGGTGAACGTCGAGCCGGAGTCGTTGAACAACTCGCTGATCATCTACGCGAGCAAAGAGAACCAGGAACTCATCAAGGGTTTGTTGGAAAAGATTGACGTGGAACCCGTGGCCCTCGGCGGGATCATTCAGACCTTTACGCTGCAATTCGCCGATGCTCAGCGCGTGGCCACCATGCTGCAGTCTTTGGTGACGCAGGGACTCTATCGTCCCGGCGCTTCCTCTCCGCGCGGTCCCGGCGCCGCCCAGCGCAACGCTTTGGCGGTCACGGTCGATCCCCGCAGCAACACGTTGATTGTGTCCGCCAGTCCGGAAAACATGCTGGTCATCAAGGAAATCATCAATCGGGTGGACACCCAGGACATGGCGGAAACGGGCAATGTGCGCTTGTACCAACTCAAGAAGGCCCGGGCGAGCAGCCTGGCCACCGTGCTCGAACAGTTCTTTCGCTCGAAGCGCGCCGCGGAATCCACCGGCATCAACGCGGCCGAACGCACCGTGCCGGTTTCAGTCATTCCCGACGACCGCAGCAACACCTTGCTGGTCACCGGGGGCAAGGAAAGCTTCGATGTTCTCGAACGGATCATCAAGCAACTGGACGGCGATGAGATTTTCGCGCGGATGAATTTCAAGGTGTTCCCGTTGAAGCAAGCCACCGCCACCAAGTTGCAATCCACCTTGCAGCAAATCTTCGCCAACCGCCCACCGCGCGTCCGCGGCGAACCTCTCGATCCCATCACCATCGTGGCCGACTCGTGGGTTAACGGGCTGATTGTGGGGGCTTCGACCGAAGATTTGGAAATGGTGGGCTCGCTGATTGAGCAACTCGACAGTGAGCCGACGGAAGGCGGGTTGTCCGTCCAGGTGTTGCCCCTGGCCAAAGCCAACGCCACCCGCGTGGCGCAAACCATCCAGGGCCTGTTCCGCGAAGGCACGGCCGGCGCCGCCATGCCCGTGTCCGTCAGCGCCGACGAGCGCATCAATGCCATCGTCGTCTCCGCCGGCGAAGCGGACGCCAAACGCATTTCGGACTTGGTGAAGAAACTGGACACCGACCAGGTGGCCAAAGTGGCCGAGATTAAAATCTTCCCGCTCCAATATGCCCGGGCCGATTCCCTGGCCACCATCCTCAACCAGGCCCTGAATCAGAAGCCCACGCCGTTGACCGAGCAAAGCCCCAATGCCCAATCGCTGCTCCAGTTTGTCGCGCGCACCCAGGACGGCAAAGCGTTGGTTACCGCCGCGCTGCGGGAAGCCGTCTTGATCACGCCGGACGTGCGGATGAATGCGCTGATCGTTTCCGGCCCCGTCGATTACATGGGCTTGCTGGAACAAATCATCACCCGCCTGGATTCCAGTTCGCCGCAAGTGGCCAAGATCAAGGTGTTCCAATTGCTGAATGCCGACGCCCGCCAAATGTCCGATGTGCTGAGCACGCTCTTCCGCATGCAGCAAGCCGCCACCGCCAACCAGCGATCCATCGAATACACGCTCGTCAAATCCGATTTCAGCGGTCTCGATATGTTCGGCCCGGACCAGGAACTGGCTTCGGCCACGCTGGGCACCGCGGAACAAAGCGCGCTGACCGTGACGGTGGATCCGCGCACCAACAGCCTGCTGGTCGGCGGCACCGAACACTATGTCGAGCTGGTTTCCGAGATTGTGACCGCGCTCGACGCGAATCCCGGGCAGGAACGGCATTCGGAGGTTTATCGCTTGAAAAACGCGCAGGCCCTCGGGGTGGCAACGGCGGTCCGCAGTTTCCTGGACCAGGAACGCCAGCGGGTCACCCAAGTCCTGGGTGCCGATGCGGTCGGCACGGCCCAGCGGTTGCTCGAGCAGGAAGTCGCCATCGTGGCCGAGGAAGTCAGCAACACCCTGTTGGTTTCGGCCAACCCGCGTTATTTTACCCAGGTCAAGGCGCTCATCGAACAATTGGATCAACCCCAGCCGCAGGTGCTCATCCAGGTGTTATTGGCCGAAGTGACGCTGGATTCGACCACGGAACTGGGTGTGGAATGGAGTTATGCCGGCGCCAAGAGCGGTAACAATTTTCTCACCGGCACCGACTTTGGCGTGGCCCAGGAATTGCAGACCTTCGGCGGTTACTCGGCCGCGGTGACCGGTAGCGATTATACGTTCCTGTTGCGGGCGCTGAAAAATGATGGGCGCCTGGAAGTCCTGAGCCGCCCGCAAATCTTGACCGCCGATAACAAACCGGCGTCCATCAACATTGGCCAACGCGTCCCGCTCATCACCGATAGCCAGATCACGCCCCAAGGCGGCTCGGTCACCACATTCCGCTATGAAGACGTCGGTATCAACCTGACCGTGACGCCGCGCATCAGCCCGGACGGCCTGGTCAGCATGGAAGTCTCCACCACGAACAGCGCCATCAGCAGTTCGACCGTCCAGGTCGGCTCGTCGGCCAATGTCCCGATCATCAACTCGCGCCGGGCCACCACGTCCCTCAGCGTGCAAAGCGGCCAAACTATTATCATTGGCGGGCTCATTTCCACGACGGATGACGAGCGCGTGAAGAAAATGCCCTTGCTCGGCGATATTCCCCTGATCGGCGCGCTGTTTCGCAGCTCCCGCCGGGCGACCGACCGGAAAGAATTGTTGATCTTGCTGACCCCCCAGGTGTTGGCCAGTCGCACCAACTCGGTGGGCGTGGACGCGGAAAAACTGACGCGGGAGAACTTGGATCGTTCGACGATCAAAGATCAAATCAAACGGGATACGTTACAAAAACAACTGCTGGATCCGCTGTTCCCGACGATCAAGGAAGAGAAGCCACAACCGACCCCGGGACCGCAATCCAAAAAACCCGCGGTTGATCCGGTTGATGCCGCCGTCCCGATCCGTTACGAAACGCCCGACCCATCATGACCGGAATTCTACCGATGGCGCGATTATTGACCACGACTCTCCTCCACTTTAGCCGCCGCATCGGATCGCGGTTCTCCGGGGGCATGCTGCGTTGTGTTCTCATCGGGTTGGCGGTTGCCTTGCTGACCGGATGCGCTTCCAGCCGTCAGGGAACCACGAGTGGCAACGCCGCACCCAACTCGCCCATTGACCGCATTCACATCATCAGCCAGCCGGTGGCCATCAACTTCGACCAACTTCCCGGGGCGGACGGTTTCGGCGTTACCCTGTTTGCCACGACCGCCCGCGAGCCTAAATCTGTGGCTATTCCCGAGGGCAAACTGGAAATCTTGATGTATGACGGTCTGCTCAAAGTAAGGGAATTTGCCACGACCAAGCCCCTGAAAACCTGGACCTACACCGCCGAAGAACTCCGGGCGTATGCTGCCAACGGCTCCATTGGCGTTGGGTACCGCCTGACTCCTCAATGGGGTGACCAGGTGCCGACGCAAAACCGCATCACCGTCCTGGCCCGCTACACGTCTCCGACCGGGGCGGTTCGCTATTCCGAACCCACCGTCATCTCCCTGTTGGCCGGGTGATGGCCAAACATGGTTGAACGGTAGGGCACGTCACCCCGTGCGCGTCGGCTGGTTCCCCCTGATGCGGTTTGCTCCCTTCGCGGCGTACGGGGGACTGTGCGCTCTGCCTGGCATCGGTAGCATATTAACCACTCCGTGCAATAAATGACCAACCTGCTTCTATATCCACACCACTACCGGAGCCGGTGCCCGAATTCTTGTCTTCACCCTGAACGGGCACCAGCGTCAAGGTTCGCCTCAAGTTTCCACCGCAAAATGGCACTCAATCCAAAGGGCGCCCTGCGTTTCCAACTTCGACGGGCCTGGTGGCATCAACGTTGCTAAAACCACCGAATCCTTGCATTGATCGCATGGCCTGCGCGAGAATTAGAGCTTGTTTGAACAATGGTAGCCGCCGACGTAAGGAGGCTCATTCATTGCGGGCGTGGGACGGTTTTCCGAGGAAAAATGAGCCTCCTCACGTTGGCGGCTACGGACCGGTTGGAGTTTTAAAACAGGCTCTTAACGTTTGCAGGATTGGTTTATGTATTTTCAGAACTACGATGTAGGAGCGTTCTTCGATGAAATGTTCGATGAGCACGGGCAGCCCCGCCCGGTTGCTCAGCCATTGATCGCCACCATCGACAACCTTCCGGACGGCGAGCTGTTAATCCGGCAGCAGGCGGCCGAGCGGGCCCTGCTGCAACTGGGAATCACTTTCAATGTGTATGGCGAAGGCGCGGGCGTGGAGAAGATATTTCCCTTCGACCTCCTGCCGCGCATTGTTTCTGAAGCGGAATGGGGACGGATCGATCGCGGATTGAAGCAGCGCATTCATACGCTCAATCTATTCATCAACGACCTGTATCACGAACAGCGCGTCATCAAAGACGGCGTCGTGCCCGAGGAAATTGTCCTTTCCTCGAAAGCGTACCGGCGGGAATGCATCGGATTGAAGCCGCCACAAGGTATCTGGTGCCACATCACCGGCACGGATCTGGTGCGGCACCACGACGGTCAGATTTACGTGCTCGAAGACAATTTGCGTTGCCCCTCGGGGGTGTCCTACGTGCTGGAAAACCGCCGCGTCATGAAGAGCATGTTTCCTCAAGTCTTCGCGGCGATGAAGGTTCGTCCGGTGGCCGATTATCCCAGCCACCTCCGCGACGTGCTCGATTACCTGGCGCCCGCGGAGGTGACTTCGCCGCACGTCGTCTTGCTGACCCCGGGCATTTACAACTCCGCCTACTTCGAGCATTCCTTCCTCGCCCAGCAGATGGGTATCGAACTGGTCGAAGGCCGCGACCTGGTGGTCCATGACGGTTACGTATGGATGCGCACCACCAAGGGCTTCGAGCGCGTGGACGTGATTTATCGGCGGATCGACGATGATTTTCTGGACCCGCGGGTTTTTCGTCCTGATTCCATGCTCGGGGTGCCGGGCTTGATGGAAGTGTATCAGCAGGGCCACGTGGCCCTGGCCAACGCGCCGGGCAATGGCGTGGCGGATGACAAAGTGGTTTATGCCTATGTGCCGCGCCTGGTGAAGTATTACCTCGATGAAGACATCGTGTTGCCGAACGTTCCCACGTACATCTGCGCGGACGCCAAGGATCTGCAATACGTGTTGGAGCATCTTCCCGAACTGGTGGTCAAAGCCGCCCATGAATCCGGTGGCTACGGCATGCTCGTCGGGCCGCAGGCCACCCACGCCCAATGCGCCGAGTTCGCCGAACGCGTCAAGGCCAACCCGCGCAACTACATCGCCCAACCCACGCTGGGCTTGTCACGGGTGCCGACCATTGTGGACAATCATTTCGAGGGCCGGCACGTGGATTTGCGTCCGTACATTCTTTACGGCGAAGACATCTTCGTATTGCCCGGCGGCCTGACCCGCGTGGCGTTGAAGCAAGGTTCGCTGGTGGTCAACTCCTCCCAGGGCGGCGGCAGTAAGGACACCTGGGTGCTGGCCGACCATGCCGCGAGCGGCCAACCAAATCCAAAGGCTGAAATCCGAAATCCGAAAGCAAACCGAAAACCGAATGAAATTCAAAGGCAGCAGATCTGAAGTAGCGATCCTTCCAACACGTCACTTCAACCGCTGGGCAGCGGGGAATGGAAGCGCATGGTTCCCGGAACTGGATTTCGGTCCTTTGGTTCTCGGCCTTCATTCCCGTTTATTCCCATGCTAAGTCGGGTTGCTGAATCAATCTATTGGATGAGCCGTTATGTGGAGCGGGCCGAAAACGTGGCCCGTTTCCTGGAAGTCAATTTCCTGCTGATGCTGGATGCGCCGGACGGGTTCGACCAGCAATGGAAGCCCTTGGTCAACACCACCGGCGATGCCGACGACTTTGCCCAACGCTATGGGAGGGCGCACCAGGAAAACGTCATCCAGTTCCTGACGTTCGACGCCCAGAATCCGAACTCGATCCTGTCGTGTCTGCGGGCCGCGCGCGAAAGTGCGCGTACCGTGCGGGAGATCATTTCCTCGGACATGTGGCTGCAGTTGAACAAGGCCTACATCATGGCGAACCATGCGGCCAATAATCCGCGTACCCTGGCGTCACAACACGATTTTCTAACCGAAGTCAAAATGGCCAGCCACCTGTTTTCCGGGGTGACCAATGCGACCATGACGCACGAGGAAGCCTGGCATTTCTGCCGGTTGGGTCGCATGCTCGAACGGGCCGACAAAACCTCCCGCATCCTGGATGTTAAATACTTCTACCTGCTGCGCAACGTGGACGACGTGGGCACGCCCTTTGATGAGTTGCAATGGGCGGCGGTCCTGCGGTCCGCCAGCGCCCTCGAGATGTACCGCAAGCGGTACGGCCGCATTTCCCCGACCGGCGTGGTGGATTTTCTCTTGTTGGACCGGTTGTTCCCGCGGGCCATCCAGTATTGCTTGATGGCGGCGCGCGATTCGCTCCACGCCATTTCCGGCACGCCCCTGGGCGCCTTCCGCTTTCCGCACGAGCGGTTGCTCGGACAGCTTTGTTCGGACCTCTGGTACACGGCGGTGCAGGAAATCATCGACGGCGGGCTGCACGAATACGTGGATGAACTCCAAACGCAAATGAACCAAATCGGTGCCGGCATCTTCGATACTTTTTTTGCGCTCAAGAAACCCTCCTCCACCAAGGATCGCTCCAGCCTGGCGTTGACTTGAACTCCCGGGAAACACTTCGTTCTTGCGCTTGCTCCGGCTCATGGTCTTGATCTCTCGGCGGGCTTGAGCCAGCGTTCGAATATGAAACCGAGCAAGCGCAAGAGTTGATATGCGATTGGAGATTATGGTTGCCGCCTGTGGGCTGGTTGAACGGTATCTGAAGTTGATGTCGCACAGATCATGAATGTTGTGTCGAACCCTGAGGTTGGGAGCGCATCGTCCGGGCTCTTCCACGACTATCTGGCAACGCCCGGTGTCTATGACGAGATGGAAACCGGACCCGGTTTACCGCGGCCGCACTGGCAGAAATTCCGGGACGCTTTGACTCAGTTTGGCGCGAGTGACATGAACACCCGCTGGAAGGACGCCCGGCGCATGCTCGAGGAACACGGGGTCACGTACAACGTGTACGCCGACGCCCAGGGCATGGACCGGCCGTGGGAATTTGACTTGGTGCCGCTGCTGATCCCGGCGGCGGAATGGCGGCAAATCGAGGCGGGGCTGATTCAGCGGGCGCATTTGATGAATACCATCCTGGCGGATTTATACGGTCCGCAACGGTTGCTGCGCGAAGGCCGTTTGCCACCCGCACTCGTGTACGCCAATCCGGCCTTCCTGCGCGCCTGCCACGGCATCCGGGTTCCGGGCGATGTTTACCTCTTCCGTTACGGTGTGGATCTTGCCCGCGCGCCGGACGGACAATGGTGGGTGCTGGCGGATCGCACTCAGGCGCCTTCCGGCGCCGGCTACGCGCTGGAGAACCGCTTCGTCATCTCCCGCGTGCTGCCGGGCCTTTACCGATCCTGTCAGGTGCAACGGCTGGCTACCTTCTTCCAAATGGAACGGGACGCGTTGCGGGGCCTGGCCACGCGCCATCAGGAGAATCCGCGAGTGGTACTGCTGACGCCCGGCCCCTACAACGAGACGTACTTCGAACAAGTCTATTTGGCGCGTTACCTGGGATTCACCCTCGTCGAAGGCGCCGATCTGGCGGTGCGGGACCGGTGTGTGTTCCTGAAGACGCTGGAGGGATTGCAACCGGTGGACGTCATCATCCGGCGGGTGGACGACACGTTTTGTGATCCGCTCGAATTGCGGACCGATTCGTTTCTCGGCGTGCCGGGCTTGGTCGATGCCGTGCGGGCCGGAAACGTGGCCGTGGCCAACGCCCTGGGTTCGGGGCTGGTGGAAACGCCTTCCTTGCCGGCCTTCCTGCCGGGCTTGTGCCGCCACTTGTTGGGCGAAGAACTCAAACTTCCATCGGTGGGCACCTGGTGGTGCGGCCAGGAGCGTGAATTTCAATATGTGGCCGAACACCTGGACCAGGTGGTGGTCAAACGAGCCTTTGCGTCCTCGTTTGCGGAACCGGTGTTCAGTATAAAATTGAAGGCCAGCAAACGCGCCGCGCTGTTGGCCAAATTGCGGGCCTCACCGCTCGAATTTGTCGGCCAGGAACAGGTGGCCCTGTCGCATGCCCCGGTCTGGACGGGACGCCGGATGGTGTCGCGTCCGGTCGTTTTGCGCGCTTATGTGGCCGCGGTCGGGGATGCTTACGCGGTGCTGCCGGGTGGCCTGGCGCGGGTGTCCGCCTCGCAACGGGATCCGGTGGTTTCCATGCAGAGCGGCGGCGGTAGCAAGGACACCTGGATTCTGGCCGAAGGACCGGTGCCGATGGTCACGCTGGTGCCCAGTCTCGCGCAATCCCTCCAATTGGACACCACCGCCGCCGAAGTGCCCAGCCGGGTGGCGGAGAATCTCTATTGGCTGGGCCGTTATGCGGAGCGTCTGGAAGATACCATGCGCCGGCTGCGGTGTACCATTCGTTACCTGTCCGCCGAAGCCGGTCCGGACGCCACCCCGGAGCGCGCGGCGCTGGTGCGGATGCTCGTCTGGCTCGGCCTGCTGCCCGCGCAATTTTGCGAACAAACGCCATTGGCCGAACTCGAAGAGGAAATCATTGCGCTCGTCAATAATGAGGAGCGGGCCGGCAGCGTACGTTATTTGCTCACCCGGATGCGCCAAATCGCCTTGATTGTCCGTGACCGATTTTCCACGGATTCCTGGCGCATCTTTTTGAAGTTGCAAACCAGTACCCGGTTGTTGCCCGGCCACGTGCGCTTGCTCGAAGTCCAGGCGCAGCTTAACGCGCTGGTGGTGGATTTGGCCGCGTTCAGCGGCATTGAAATGGAAAACATGAACCGCGGCCACGGCTGGCGGTTCCTGGACATTGGCCGGCGGTTGGAGCGGGCGCTCGCCATCGCCACCGTGATCCGGGCGGCGCTGCTCACCGAACCCGGCACCGGCGCGCTGCTGGAACCGCTGTTGATCATCGCCGATAGTGTGATGACGTATCGGCGACGGTTCTTTGCCCAGCCCCAATGGCCGGCGGTGCTCCTGCTCTTGTTGCTGGAAGAGAAGAATCCGCGCTCCCTCGCGTTCCAGTTGAAGACCCTGGCCGAGCACACCGCCGTGTTGCCCAGTGAGGCCGGGGCCTTGGGTTTGAGCCGGGAGTTGAAACAGCTTACGACCGCCCAGGAACATCTGCGGCGCATCCGCGTTCAGGACTTGTCGCATCCGCTGGACGAGTCCCAGTCCCAACGCCTCGTGGAAACGCTGTTCACGGTGGCTGATGAAATCCGCCGGGTTTCCGACAACTTGGCCGAGCGATACTTTAGCCACACGGCCGCCCGGGTCAGTTGATTGTCAGATTGGCGTATGCGTTACCAAGTTACCCACCGCACCAGCTACGAGTACGATGACAACGTCACCCTGTCCCAGCACGCGCTGCGGCTGATTCCCCGCGACCTGCCCCGGCAGCGCCGCTTGCAGCACAATTTCCACTTCACTCCGGAACCGGCCTTGAGCTGGAACCATACGGATTATTATGGGAACACGGTCGTTTTCCTGACGCTGGAAAAGGCGCACCGTGGGCTGGAAGTGGTTTCGTTGAGCATGGTGGACGTCGATCCGGTCACTTGGCCGGAGCCGTCCACCACGCCGCCTTGGGAACAGGTACGGGCTGCTTGCAATGGCCAGGCTGCCACTCCGGAAATTGCGGCCAGCGAATTTGTGTTTGATTCGCCGCTGCTCCGGCGCTTGCCCCCAGTAGCGGATTACGCCGTTGAATCCTTTGCGCCGGCACGGCCGGTTTTGGAAGCGGTGTTAGAACTGACGCGCCGCATTCACGGGGATTTTACCTTCGATCCGAAAGCCACCACGGTAGCCACTCCGCTCGACGAAGTGCTGCAATTGCGCCGGGGCGTCTGCCAGGATTTTGCGCACCTGCAAATTGCCTGTCTGCGCGCGATGGGTGTGCCGGCGCGCTACGTCAGCGGCTACCTGGAAACCCTGCCACCGCCGGGCCAGCCCAAACTGGCCGGCGCCGACGCTTCCCATGCTTGGTGTTCGTTCTTCTGCCCCGGCTTGGGTTGGATTGACGTGGACCCGACGAACAACCTGCTGCCCTCCGACCGGCATGTCACCATCGGCTGGGGACGCGATTACAGCGATGTCAGTCCCATTCGCGGCGTCATCCTGGGGGCCGGTGAACACTCGCTCACTGTGAACGTGGACGTCACGGCGCTGGAGGACGGAACGCCGGTGACTCAACCATAAGCTTCCGTTTGGACTGGCGGGTTGGCCGTAGCGCCAGCGTTTGTCGTGCGCCCGGTTTGTCATTACTTGCGCGAGGAGAGCGACCGTCCAATGCTCACTCAACCGTAGGACAGGCGTCTCGCCTGTCGCTAATCACCGAAGGCCTTCCTCACCCTTTGGTGGCGCTGAGATCGTTTGAACGACGCAACAAAATCCCATGGATTACTTCCGTCCGCGGCCGGCGGGACGCCTGTCCTACTGCGTTGTTACGGCGTTGCCAACGCTGACCGATGCCCGCGGTTTCGGGCTTCTTCGGGAGAGACGCCCTGCTGCCGCAGGTGCCGCAGACTGAGGGCATCATGACGTTTGGCCAGGCGCACGCCGTTATCATCTGTAACCAGCGGGCAATGGAAGAACCGCGGCGGTAGCAGTCGTAAAGCCTGATACAACAGGAGTTGCCGGGCGGTGGACAACAAGAGATCCGCTCCGCGCACCACTTCCGTAATCCGCATCGCGGCATCATCCACCACCACCGCCAATTGATACGCCGGCACCCCATCGTGGCGCCACACAACGAAGTCACCGAAGTCTTTGCCTGCCGCGAACGCCTGTGGTCCCTGGCAGCCATCGCCAAACCGGATCACTTCGCCGTCTGGAACGCGAAACCGCCAATTGATCCGGGGACGCTCCCCCATGATTGCTCGCGTGGCCAAGTCGGCAGAACCGGCCAACGTGGTATCAAGAGCGGAATGAATTGCGGCTTGGTCGGTCAACGGTGTCCCCGCTTGCGGCCGACACGTTCCCGGATAAACCGGTTCTTCCTCGCCCTGGTGCGGAGCCTGTGACGCACGTTGCAGTTCTTTGCGCGAGCAGGTACACGGATAAACCCAGCCCCCGGCATGCAACTTCACCAACGCGGCAGCGTACAACTCTCGCCGCTCGCTTTGGTGGTAAGGACCGTAAGGACCGCCGCAATCCGGACCCTCCTGCCACTGGAGACCAAACCACCGCAAGTCTTCCAGCATCGCTTCCGCGAACGTTGCTTTGCTGCGGTCCGGATCCAGATCCTCGTTGCGCAGGATCAACGCGCCTCCATGCTGTTCAGCCCGTTGCTGCGCGATCCAAAAAGTTTGCGCATGCCCCAAGTGCAAGTAACCCGTCGGCGACGGTGCAAGCCGTCCACGGTAACCTTCTGCGTTGGTAGCGGGTTGCGTCATCGCCTCCAGCCTAGCCAATCCGCTTTGGTTATGCGAGGGGCGGGACTGGGGTTGCTCGCGGTACGTCGCATCAAAACACCACGTCGGAATTGGCCGCCAGCCACTCGGTCAAACCCGGCAACCGGAACGGTAGAATTCGTTGAACTTTGGCGCAGTTCAACGAGGTGTCCGGCGCCCGTTTCGGTCCTTGGTAATCGTGCAGTGACGCGGGCTGTATTTGGAGCTTGAACTGCGGCCAACGCGCGGCGAGCAATCGGCCAATCTGCCACCGCGAGAGCCGCTCGCTGCCGGCCAAGTGGTACACCCCTGGCTGGCTGGCCGCCACCAGCGCCCAAATCGCTTGCGCCGTCACCACGGCCGGAATGGGGCATCGGAATTCATCGGTAAACAGCCGCAAGGTTCGCCCCTTCTGCCACGCTTGGCGGAGTTGTTCATTGAAACCCCGATCACCGGTCGTGGAGGTTCCTCCGTTCAGCGACGTGCGAATGACCGTGTGTTGCGGGTTGGCGAGGACTTTCTGTTCCGCCGCCAGTTTGGTTTCGGCATACACATTGAGCGGATGGGGGCGATCGTCCTCGTCGTACTCTCCCTGTCGGCCATCAAAAACCAAGTCGGTCGAGAAGAACACGAAGGCCTTATCAATGGCCAAATCCGCCAACAGGGCGGTGACATCCACATTCAACACGCGCGCCAGGGCCGGATTCTGTTCACAGGCCACCGTGCGAGTTAGCGCCGCGCAATGAATCACCAAGTCCGGATCGTCCTGTTCGAACAAAAGCCGTACCGTCTGATAATCCGTCAAGTCCAACTCCGGGCGCGTCAAACCACGCACCTCCCAGTCGGGGGCATACATCGACGCCGTCCGCACCAGGTAACTGCCAATCAGGCCGCCCGCGCCGGTGATCCATGCTTTCATTCGTTTTGCGGCCGAAGCTTAAAGGCCAAACCTCGCCCGTCAAGGACAGTGCGAATGGGGAGGGTCAGGTGGATTGGACTACTTGAATCGCCGATCGTTCTTGCGCCTCGCCTTAAGGGGGCCGGTTAAGGAGTATTCCCGCATGACCAAAACCCGTTTTCAAATCGTCAATCCGTTTCGGTCCGAAGATTGTTATTCCCCTGTTTCCGCCTTGGATTTTTGTTCATGGTTGCCGCATTGAATCCGCCCTGGCGGCAGACACTGACTACGCTATGCACGTCTCCGACGGTTCCGGGGGAGAGTGGAGAACGTAATGATTCAACCCCAAGCTAAAACGCGTTTTTGTTGTACAAACAGAAAGGCCGGAACTGATCCGGCCCTTTCCTGAGAACAAATTTAATTCTTTTTCGATGCGGCGCCGCAGTTTTACGCCTGACTAGTCACACACAGATCTGCATTTCTGCATCGCTAACAACGAAGTAAATTTACCAGATGCCTTGTCCCCTGCCAGTCACCAGGTCCTGGGGACGCGCCAATCTGGATGTTTCGCCCACTGATGGGGAGAACGGCTTCTGCTCCACGCAAGGCTACGCAGCCTCCCGCCCCTTTGCCGGCGCTCCTGCGGGCGGATTCCCTGGTCCGAAACTCAAGCTCAGAACCATTCTGATTGCGGCCAAGTTCGGATGGCGGGCGACAATTCAGACGAGCGCCCGGCCAACCCCAGTTGAGTTGGGCGTTGAATTGATTATAGTTAATCAGTCGCTCGTGGCGACAGGGATTAAGGGCCGGCTGCCGAAGGACTCATAAAGGTCCGAGCAGTCGGCGCGGGCAAAGTGCGCCAGGGGCGATGGGATTGTAATTAACCGTTACCAAACGAAAGGAAAGGATCCATGATTCATTTGGAAATCACCTCGGAGGAATACGAACTTCTGCAGCAAGTGCTGAAGGACCAGCTCACCAAGCTGGAAATCGAAATCAATCACACCGACCACGGCGATTTCAAGGCCTCGTTGAAGCACCGGCGGGAGGTGCTCACCAAACTGATCGAGCGGGTGGGCCAAGCCAGTTTGGCAGTTGGGTAGCGGGATTGGGCCGCACCCATTTCGCAAGTAGGACAGGCGTCTCGCCTGTCCCGAATATCCAAAGACCGTTCCTCCTCGCGTGATACGCTCCATACCTAATTGAAGGGTGGTTGGCCGTCCGGGACAGCCGGGACAGTTGACCTACCGGCTGAAGCCTTCGGCCATTTACGGGACAGTCGTCCAAGGTGCCCGCTGCTGACCCAGAGCGCCAGGGCGCATTTTTCAATGAAATAGAAGTCCGCTGGGCACCACGGCACGTCGATAAAGGTCAAGACCGGCTCGGCCGGTAATTGTTCCACCAACACAGCTCCCGCAAACAGTGCGCGCGAAAAGTGCAACGGGTTCGTGTAATTCTCACCCCCAATCAGCCGGTCACCAAAAGCCAGATACCACCCATTTCGCTCCTGCCGAAACGCTTGCAAGTAAGCGGCACCACGGCCGTCGGTCCACTTGTGCAGGGCCTGACCAACTTCCGGAACCAAATCGCAGTAGCGACTCAACCGGAAGTTGTGGAGCCCCTTGGTCGCCAGATTGGAGTGCTCCAGAATCCCCGGATTCACCCGCTCCAGATTCACTCGCAGCTCCAACAATTGCCGAGCGCGAGCTTCCGCGTGGCGTTCTGTCGTTTCGTCGCCATTCAGTTTCGCCAGGCGAACCACTCCCAACAACCCCGCCAAATCACCGTTCAAGGTTTCGGGTTCGCCTTGCTTGAAATCCCGGCGGTTAATATCGAAAACATAATCCTTTGCCAACAGTGGCTTGACGCGGGCTTTGATCCGCGGCCAATGCTCGCGGGCAAGCTCCGCGTCCTGGGCATAATGGCACCACGCCCAAAACGCATACACCCCAAACGCACTGGCCGCTTTGCCTTTGCCCAGACGGCGCAGATTGTCCGGCACGGTGTACGATTCGCGCGGCCGGCCTAGGCGATTGTCCCATCCGTCCACCGCGTAAGGTGGAGCGACGTTCGCTTGCGCCCGCATGAAGGTTTTCACCCGCTCGCCCGTAGCGTCCGACAAGAACGGCCAGGCCAACGCCAGCGAGTAAAACATTTCGTCAGGATGATTGAAATAGACCTCGTAGCCGCTGATCCCGAGCGTGTGGTGAAATGGTCGAAACGGAAAGGCCGCGAGTAATTCTTCGATATGACGTTCGAGTTTGGCGCGGCAACGAATGGCTTCGGGAGCGACCGGAGAAGTCCCCAAACGAGGTGTCTGACTAAAAAACTCACTAACATCCTTGTTAGTGAGTTTGGCCGGGTTGGCAGGTGAAATCCGGTTAACTTCGCCGACAATATTTTGGCCGCTGGTAAAGTCAATCCCGAAATTGCACATCAGGCAGCAAATCAGCTCAACCAACAGAGAACAGCCAGCCAGCCGCCGCGGCCAATTGCGGGTGCGAGACTGAACTGGCCACCGAACACTGCGGACAACGTAGCAGCCGAGGTGACGAGGCTCTGATTTCTTCTGACTGCGCTGTGACTTGGCGGATGTCAGAGCATCGTCACCTCGGCTGCTAGTAGTTTGGGGATGGTTTCTCGACAATCTCATTTGCCCTCCAAACACAACACCTGCGAACCGACCGGGAAATACACGCGGTTGCCGACGACGGACACAATCGCGCGCGCCGGACCGTGCCATTCGTTGACGATGCCAAACGGTTGCCCCGCCGCGGCGGCTTTCGCGTAGCCACCTTGATTTTCCCAACCGAAATTGCCTGGACCGTAGAAGCCGCCATAAGTATCGCGCTTGCCGAACAGGTTTGCGGTCAGACCGGTTTGGAAATCCAGCGAACCGATATAGCCTTGGTGAATCGAGAACAATTTGTTCGGCGAACAGGCCAGCGTTTGCGTTTCGTCACCAATCGTGTTGAACGTCATCCAAGGCATATCCTTGCGTCCCGGAGGGCGGCCGGGTTCTTTGGATTTGTAGGCGTGTTCGATCAACTCCACGCGCCCGGTTTCCAAATCCAACTTGCCCACCCCGGTGAATGGCCGTACCTCGCCGCCGCCATCCCAGACGCCGTAGGCGGACCGGATCAGCACAAACACTTCACCGGTGCGCGGATTGCAGCAAGGAGGCGTCAGCGGATTGTGCAGGCCGCCCGTGTAGAGGATCGGAGCCATCCATGGCTCCTGTCCGTCCGCGAGGCGAAAGGCGTAGAAGGTTTGTTCCGACGAGTGGCTTTTCAAGAAGTCCACAATGAAGTCCTGTTCGTGGCGAACGTCTTCGCGGGTGCCGGGAACGTAGCGGGGATCGGGTCCGGTAAAACCAGTTCGCCGAATAAGCATTTCCTGGTTCTCGCCGAGAATGGTGTGGAAGTCTTTGCCCGGATTCGTGGTCACGATCACCAACCCACGAACAATCACCGGCGCATAATCCCGCACACTCAATCCCTCGAGTTTGCGCGACTTCCACAACAGTTTGCCCGTGGACACTTCGAGGCAATAAACGTGCATGTCTTCGGAAGCGAAAACCACCCGGGTCCCGTCTTCGCTGATCGAGGCGCTGGTTAGGATGCGGTCGCCCGTGGGAAACGTCCAGGCGGGTCGTCCCTCGCGGGCGTCCAGCGCATAAAACAGGCCGTCCCGCGCGCCGAACAAAACCAATCCAGCATACACGACCGGCGAAACCCAAATCCCTTCGCCAGCCGCAAACTTCCAGCGCGATTTGCCGGTGCTGGTTTCGACGGCGTACAAACTGCGGTCCATCGAGCCAAAGAACACCGTGCCGCCACTAAACATGGCCGAATGCCCAATGGGGCCACCGGTGTTGAACACCCATTTCTCAGCGCCCGTTGCCGCGTCCCACGCATACAAATTTCCGGCGTATGTGCCCATGAACGCCAAGCCGTCGCCAACGATGACTTCCGCGCGCGGCCCGGTGAGTTCGTGGTAGAGTTCCTGGCGCCAAACCAGCTTGAGGGGGCCCTGGGGAAACCGGGGATAGAACCCGGAGCGCTGAAGGTCGCCGTGGAGAGTCGGCCAGGAAGCGCCATCGTTGCGCGAAGGCTCGGCAGCCCAACCGGCCAGAGTGCCCGCCACGACAACGACAAGAATCTCAGCAAACACGCGCATGGTGATGGGAAGCATCATAGAAAGACTGGGCGGCAATGCCAGTGCATTTTCGATCGCATTCAGCCCCGCATTTTTCAG
The DNA here is from genome assembly GCA_963788655.1 of uncultured Verrucomicrobiae bacterium. Classification (GTDB taxonomy): domain Bacteria; phylum Verrucomicrobiota; class Verrucomicrobiia; order Limisphaerales; family JAFGQR01; genus JAFGQR01. The sequence continues at coordinate 43,281 of CAWBHS010000038.1, forward strand.
GTGGCGAATAGGGTGCGTGGAGCTTGCTCCCGCTTTCGGTTGCTGGCGGGCGCACAACGAATTTTACCCCACGCGAAGGATTTGACGGTCCTTAGCCGCACGAAAGCGCCGGCAAGCCGGACGCACTCCAAACGCTGGCGCGACGGGCCGGACGCCAAATCACATCTGACATCCAGCATCTGACCTCGACTAATTCTCCCCTGCCGCTTGCCCACGAGAGGCGATTGCGCTAAACCTGTTGGCACGGAATCATGCTAAACAAACCGGTATCCAACGAAACTCTGTTGCAACAATTGCGCTGGCGTTACGCGGTCAAGAAATTTGACCCGACCAGGAAGATCAGTGCCTTGGACTGGCAAACCCTCGAAGAAGCCTTGGTGCTATCACCCTCCTCGTACGGCTTGCAGCCGTGGAAATTCATCGTCGTCACCCGGCCCAAAACCCGGGAAGAACTGCTGCCGGTTTCGTGGAACCAAGCACAGGTGGTGGATTGCTCGCACTTGGTCGTGTTTGCCATTAAGAAACACTTTGGCCTGAAACAAGTGGACGACTTTGTGCAACGCATGGCGGAAGTGCGCGGCGTGCCCGTGGAGGCCTTGGCCGCGTACCGGGGCTACATCGTGCAGGACATCATCGAGGGCATTCGCAGTCACCAGGTCAACGCTTGGTCCACGTGCCAGGTCTACATCGCCTTGGGCAATTTCATGACCAGCGCCGCGATGCTGGGCATCGACACCTGCCCGATGGAAGGCATCGAGCCGGACAAATACGATCAAATCCTCGGCCTGGCCCGGCGGGATTTGGGCGCGGTGGTCGCTTGCGCCGCCGGCTACCGGGCCGCCGATGACAAATATGCCACGCTGCCGAAAGTGCGTTTCAAAGCGGAACACGTCATCGAACGCATTCAGCGCGAGGAATAGGATTGCGGATTTCGGGGTTCGATTTTGGTCCAGTCAGAACACGTTTCTTCCGACTTTAGCAAAGCCCTGCTCCATGCCCGCGTTTCCGTTCCCGCTGGTGCAACAATTACATCTCCCGCAGCGCCGAGGCCACGGGCAACCGCGCGGCCCGGATCGCGGGAAACAAACCGCCCACCAGGCCGATCAGCGCGGCGTAAAGGATGCCCTTGAACAGCAAGCCCGGGGTCACAGCAAAGGCAAACGCCACCTGGCTGAAGCTTTGCCAGTTCATCGTCGCCGCGCGAAAACCGTCAAACACCAAGTAAGCCAATCCCCCTCCAATCCCGCCGCCCAGCAACGCCAGTAGCAGCGATTCCAGCAGCACCGACATCACCACCGGACCGCTGCCAAAGCCCAGCGCCCGCAGCGTGGCAATCTCTCGCGTGCGCGCGGCGACGGCTGAATACATCGTGTTGAGTGCGCCAAAGACCGCGCCAATTCCCATCAGGCCAGCGATGATGGTGCCCAATCCGGCAATCAAATTGTAAACCACGCGCGATTGTTCCCAGTAGTATTCGCTCTGCCGGATCACTTTGACGTTCAACCGGGGATCGCTCATCAGCGCGTCCTTGAATTCAGCGAAGGCCGCCGGCGACCGCAGCCGCACCAGCACGGATTGAAAGCTATTGCCGCGATTGTAGGCGGATTGCAGCACCCGCGCATCCGTCCAAATCTCCGATTCGGCCACCCCGCCGTTGGCCGCGAAGATGCCGACCACTCGCCACTCGTTACGGCCGACTTTCAACCGCGCGCCCAGATTCAATCCGGCAAACTCGTTGGCGGCGCCGCGGCCCACGATGATTTCATTGCGTCCCGGCTCAAAGCGCCGGCCTTCGATAAGCCGCAGGTCATCGCGCACTCGAAATGCCGCCGGTCCAATGCCGCGCAACGGCACGTTGGCGTCGGTGCCGGAGGAACGCATCGGCAAGTTGATGATGACAAAGAGTTCCGCCGAAGCCAGCGGTCCTCCCTCCGTCCACTTGACGCCGGGGGCATCGGCGATCAGGCGCGTCTGTTCGCCGGTCAGGAAACTCACCATCTCGCTGTCCGAACCGCTGCGCATCACCACCGCCGCATCCGGGGAACCGGAAATGGTGAGCGCCTGCCGGAAACCTTGAGCGATGGACAAGGTGCCCACCAGCACCGCCACGACGCCCGCGATGCCAAACGCCGCCGCGGCCGTGGCGCCTTTGCGTTGGGGAATGGTCAACAGACTGAACTTCGTGATCGAAGCCAGTTGCGAAAACCAATGGATCGGGCCGCTCATCGTCACGCTCTCCGCAAGGCATCCGCAATGCGCAACCGCATGGCTTGCACCGCGGGCATGATGCCGGTCACCAATCCCAGCGTGAGCGCCAGTAGCAACCCGGTCACTCGGTCCCGCGCGGGAAAATAAAACACCGGCAGCGCGCCGCGCGTGGGATCGCCCGTCGAAATGAACCACCAGGCCAAGCCCAATCCCAGCGCTCCGCCCAATACAGCGAGCAAACATGATTCGGCCAGCACCAGCGATAGCATTTGCCCGTTGGTGAAGCCCAGCGCCTTGAGCACGCCCAATTCGCCGGTGCGCTCACGGACGGATTGCGCCATGGTGTTGCCGGCCACGAGCAGAATGGTAAAGAACACCGCGCTCAGAATGGCTTTGATAATCAGCCCAATGTCGCCCACCTGCCGCGCCCAGCCTTGGAGAAACGCCTTTTCGGTTTCGGTTTTGGTTTCCGCCGAGGAATTGGCGAACTCTTCGTCAATCCGCTTCGCCACGTCGGCGGCTTCGGCCGGATCGCGGACGCGCACCATGTACCAACCAACCGTCCCTTTGCCGAACATCCGGGTTTCCTCGAAGTAATCGTAGCGGAAAAACAATTGCGTGGTATCCGTGCCTTTCGCCGCGCCATCATAAATGCCCACCAGGTCAAATTCCCAAGTGCGGCCGCCGTCGTTCTTCGTCCAGATTGTCGCCTGAATGGGAATGCGGTCGCCGACCTTCCAACCGAAGCGCTCGGCGGTTGCCCGTCCCACGATGGCCCCCGTGCGCGTGCGCAGCCAGGCTTCTTTCTGCGCTTCCGGCAATCGATACTCGGGATACATTTTGAGGAACGGCTCCGGGTTCACCGGGATTTGCGCGAAGAAGTTTTTGGGGTCCTGATAAATGCCGCCAAACCAGGTTTCATAGACGGCGCTGGCCACTCCGGGCAAACGCTTGATGCGCGCCAGGTAACTTTCCGGCAGCAATTGCGCCAGGGAAACCCGATGCCGCACAAACAAGCGATCCACCCCGGCCACCTCGACGCCGGCATTGAGGCCCACGCGGATGGCCGCCAGGTAACCGAAAAGGATAAACGCCACCACAATCGAAAGCAGCGTCAACGACGTCCGCAGTTTCTTGCGGCGCAGATTGCTCGCGATGAGGTGAAGAAATTTCATGGAGTAGGGGCAGAAGTGCCGAACATTTTCTGCGCATGGACTGCCGAATCGACCTTCACGCGGAACGGCCTCGAAGGTCGGAGCGCCATCCCTCTCTGTGGGTCGCGGTCGAAGGTGCTCCCTCTCCCCCGGGGAGAGGGCTGGGGTGAGGGGGAAGGAACCGTCCTGTTACTCGTGCCGCCGAAAGTCACTCTATCGTCCTCGTGGGGAAATCCCAGGCCAAGGCGCGGTTCGGACATCGCGTTTCCCCTCACCCTGACCCTCTCCCTCAGGGAGAGGGAACAGCCGGAGGTTCCACCGATTGATACCAACGTTCCCTGGGCATAGACCGCCGAATCGACCTGCGGCTGGAACCGTCTTGAAGGTCGAAGCAGCATACCTCTGGCATCGGTGCCGAAGGTGCTCCCAATCACCCAAACGCGCCCGCTGGCTTTTCCCTCTCCCCACAACCGGGAGAGGGTTAGGGTGAGGGGTGAGAATAAAGTGCGGCACTCCCCATTCACCACGACCAATCCACCATTCACAATCGCCACGTTATCGCTCCTTCTTGTTAGTGCGGTGCCTCGGTGACCATCTCGCCCTTGTACAAATGCACTGTCCGCGTCGCCCGCGCCGAGGCGTGCGGATCGTGCGTCACCATGATGATGGTTTTCCCGTGCTGCCGGTTCAGTCCCTGGAGCAGATCGAGCACTTCGTCGCCGGATTTGCGGTCCAGGTCGCCGGTCGGTTCGTCGCAGAGCAGCAGCGTCGGATCGGTGACGATGGCTCGGGCAATTCCGACGCGCTGCTGTTCGCCCCCCGAGAGTTGTTGCGGGTAATGCCGGGTGCGATGGGCCAGTCCCACGACTGCCAGGGCAATCGCGACGTGCCGTTTACGTTGGGTGCGCGAAAGGCTGGTCAGCAAGAGCGGCAGTTCCACGTTACGTTCCGCCGTAAGCACCGGCATCAAGTTGTACAGTTGGAAGACAAAACCGATGTGCCGGGCGCGCCACGCCGCCAGCGCGCGGTCGGACAACCGATCAATCCGACGATGGCTGACCGCCACCGAACCTTTGCTCGGCCGGTCCAGTCCGCCGATGAGATTGAGCAACGTGCTTTTGCCCGAACCCGAGGGGCCCATCAGCGCGAGGAACTCGCCCTGGCGTACTTCGAGGTCGATGCCCTCCAATACATGCACCGCTTCCGTCCCGCGGCGGTAATATTTCTCCACCTGCTGGACGGACACGAGCACGCCATTGCCGGCCTGGACGGTTCCTTCGCTCATCGGGCCATTTCCCGCACGCGAACGCCATCCCGCAGTTTGTCCTGTCCTTCGACGACCACCAATTCTCCCGCCGTCAGTCCGGCCACCACCGGGACTTGTTCGTCGCGCTTGGCACCGGTTTCGATCAGACGGCGCGTGGCCTTGCCATCGTTGACCACCCAAACCTGTGAACGCTCGTCCGTTTCGTCCACGGCGGCCTGGGGCACGACGGGATAACGGTCCTCAGGGTTGGCAGGACCGGCGCGCAGGAAAGCAACTTTAACCGCCATGTCAGGCAGGATGCGCGGGTCCAATTTCTCAAAACCCACCCGCACTTTGACGGTGGACTTTTGGCGGTCGGCGGTCGGGATAATGGCGATGACTTTGGCTGGAATTTTCCAATCCGAATAAGCGTCGAGCGTGGCCTCCACGGGTTGGTCTTCGGACACGCGATTGAGGTAGCTTTCGTTGACATCGACTTCGATTTCGAGCGAGTTCATGTCCACGATGGTGCCAATGCCAGTGCGGGTGAAGCCGCCCCCGGCGGACACCGGCGAAATCATCTCACCGGGCTGGGCGTTCTTGGTCGTCACAATGCCCGTGAACGGTGCCCGAATAACGGTGTCATCCAATTGCTGTTGCCACAGGGCCACCTGACTCTGAGCCACGTCAATGTCCGCGCGTTGCTTTTCCAACTGCGCTTTGCGGGAATTTACCTCGGCCTCGGCGCGATCCAGGTCGGACTGGGTTACCACGTCGTTGGTCACGAGCGAACTGATGCGGCGCAGTTCTTTTTGCGCTTCCTCCAGGCGCACCTGCGTTTCCGTCAGGCTGGCTTTGGTGGACTGCAATTGGGCGCGGGCAAGGTTCAGGCTGGCCTTGATATTGGCATCGTCCAACCGCGCCAACACGTCGCCTTCCTGCACGCGCATGCCTTCCTCGATCAGCAATTCCGTGACCTTGCCGGTGACTTTCGACGACACCGTGGCTTCGCGCCGGGCGGTCACGTAACCCGAAGCATTCAGGAGCACCCGTTGCTTGGCCGGATCGGGAGGCTGGACCGCAATCGTGCGCACTTCGACCGCGCGCCCATTGCGGAACCACCAAAACACGACCGCCGCCACGACCAGCAACAGGACCACAATCCAGCCCCAGCGCGCCTTGGACCGTTCCGGCTCGTCGTCGCCGCGGTCAATGCGCAATTCATCCAGGGACGGTTTTTCCGTACTCATAAACCCGCATTGCTATCGGCAAAGCGCCTGGCCGTCAAGATTGCGGGGAAGTTCCGGTTCAGCCGCTCACCAAATTTCCGCGCTTTTGCGCTGTTCGTTATGCGGGCTTTGCGGCAAACTCTCGGGTTATGAAAACCAATCTAACTCGTCGTTCTTTTCTCAATCGCGCCGCCGTATTGGGCGGCGGAATGTTGATTGCCCCCTCCGGCGTCGTCAAAGCCCGGGCCGGACAATCGCCCAACGAAAAGTTGAACATTGCCATGATCGGCACCTGGGGCCGGGCGGAAGCCCACTTCGGCGCCGTTTCCGGGGAGAACGTTGCCGCGCTTTGCGACATTAACGAACAACACCTGGCCGGCGCCGCCAAACGGTTTACCAAGGCCAAGACCTACGTGGACTGGCGCAAATGCCTCGAGCAAAAAGATCTGGATGCCGTCATGTGTTGCACGGCGGATCACACCCACGCCTTTGTCGCCAACTGGGCGATGAACCGCGGGCTGCACATTTATTGCGAGAAGCCGCTGGGCAACAGCGTCGAGGAAGTCCGGGTGGTGCGCGCGAATTATCTCAAGAACAAAAACAAACTGGCCACGCAGGTCGGCACGCAACGCCACGCGATTGAAAACTTCAACCGCGTGCGGGAGCTGGTGTTGGACGGCGCGCTGGGCCAATTGGAACGGGTGAGCGCCTGGGGCGACCGCCAGATTCCCAAGCCCGGCTATCTGCCCCCGAAAGGCAATCCGCCCGCGGGTTTCCACTGGGATTTGTGGCTCGGGCCTTCGCCCTATCACCATTACAACCCGGAATACTTCTCCGGTGGTTCGGGGATGAACTGCCTGCATTGGAACATGTATTGGGACTTCGGCAGCGGCCAGGTCGGCGATATGGGCAGTCACACGATGGATTTGGCCTGGAACGCCCTGGACGGCGACCTGCCGACCTCCGCCGAAGCCAAGGGCGATCCGTTCAATGCCGATGTCACGCCGGTCAAACTGGAATCGCATTTCGAGATCCCCGCCAATAACTGGCGACCCGGCATCCGCGTCTCCTGGTATCAAGGTGGCGCCATGCCGGAATCCCCGGCGCCCTACATCAATCTGCACAAGATCGGTCACGGCGCCATGTTCGAGGGCAACAAAGGCATCCTGGTGGCCGATTTTGGCTCGCGGGTGCTGTATCCGTTGGGCAGCCATGCCGACCTGACGTATTACCAGCCGCGCAAGAAGGAAGATCTGATTCCGGCGATTGGCAGTTTCCAGGGCCAATGGATCAAGGCCTGCAAAGGTAACCTCCAAACCTCCTGCAACTTTGATTACAGTGGGAAAATGACCGAGATGATGCTGTTGGGATTGGTTGCCTATCGCGTGGGCAAGAAGATCAATTACGATGGCGCCACCGGCCGCGTGACCAACAGCCCCGAGGCCAACGAATTGCTTCGCCGCGATTACCGGGACGGTTGGACGCTTGACGGTTAACGCGGCTGATTCGCTCCCCGCACAAAAATCGGACAGCCGGTAACCGCCGACGTAAAGAGGCGGAGCGCGAGCATGATGCGTCGGCTCCGCCTCGTATTCTGAATAGGTTCCTTTATCCCATCGCTTTCCTTCGCTGGGAGGAAGGAGGGTTCACCGGGCGGAGGTAAGTCGCGCCCGCGTTGGGAGTGCGCCCGGCTTGCCGGCGCTTTTGGTTGGGGAGCGGCGGTCAAATCGTTGCGGGCACGGCCTGCTTCCTAACGCGCGGCGCCTGGCACGAAAGCGGGAGCAAGCTCCACGCACTCCAAACGCTTCGCGAGGATTGGAAACCACCGACGCGGATTCACATTGGAACATGTAGGACCGGCGCCTCGCCGGTCGGTCGGTATGCCTCGCTCCCGCCGGCCGTTAGAGGACGACGCTCGAATGGTCCCCCTCCCCGGCGCCATTCAGAGCAACGGCGCGGCGACGTTGACTGCCTCCGGGGCGGACGCGCCCCACGGACCAGAGAGTCCGGACCAGTTCCTCGGGCAGTTCGCGGACTGGATTGCCCTGCCCGTCTCTGCCATCCAGCATCTGGCATCGTTCAACTTCCACCGCAATGCTCCCTCCATCACCCGCAGGCATCCATCGGGCGCATAAGGATGAATTAGGCGTTGACAATGGTGGCAAGATCGGGTGTTCTTGTCCCTATGAAGACCCAAGGTTTTCTGCCTATCACGGTAAACGGCAACTTTTTTCTGCCTAATTCTGTTATTCCACCCGTTGGTACGCCTAAACAGCGTTAGGCAAAGCAAGGCGCATCAACAAATGGACACCATCGCACTCAGCAAATTCGGCCATTCCGAAGAGGAAGCTGCAATTACGTTCATCATAAACGGACGCGACCTTATCGACATCATCTTCGACCATGGCGGCGTTGCCCTTGGCCTTCCACTTCAGGTGATTTGCCAAGAGGAACGGTTCACAGTATTCAACGACAGGATTTCTGTTCGTCCTGAGCGCTTGGCAGTGCTTGCATGTGAGCAGGGTTGGTCAGGTGTCACCGCGGCGACCGCTATGGTAAATTGGTCGGACAGCGCCGTTACTTGGTCAGAGCTTGCGTCAGCGTGGCGAGGCAAGCCCTCGTCGATTCCGCAGATTGGGCCTTTCGAGTTTGACCGCAAGCAATACGAAGGAGTGATGGCGACAGGTCGCGAATTAGCCGAGAGTTGGAGAATGTCACATGGCCTTCAGTCCAGTTCCAAAATTGCCTAACCAATCGAGTCACCGAATGAGCGGCAAGCACGTCAGTTTTGAATTTGGAAGGCACCGGGATGCCGCTCATCGGTGCTCTCAGCGTTCGCCAGCAGTATGATCGCGCTCGATCTTCAGACGTTTGAGCAAAGCCGTGAAAGCGGCACCGTGACGGGCGTGATCCACGTTGATTTGGAGTCGGGGGCATTTCCAGAGACGGGCTGGTCAGATTTCCCCGTGATCATTCTCAGTTGGTGGGCCGAGGCATTGCTCCAGTTGGAGACGCCCACGAGGCGCGAGGTGCTGTGGCGATTCATGGACGGCCCGCACAGTCTGACGCTCACAAAGGTGACGGGCCTCGTTCCAAGTGGCGCGCTGACATTTGGGCGTGTGGAGAGTGGTGTGCTTGAGGCAGCACAGCGCGTCGTCGCATACTGCGAGCAGCACGAGATGTTCAGCAAAGATTTGGAGACGCTGCGAGAGAATGTCCAGAGACTCAAGGCGAACCAGACGGTGCAGCGAACGGGAGCCAGCCGTTCGCTCACATTGAAATACGACCGTCAGTGACGGCTGGCTCCCGTCGCTGACCTTTACGTTCTGCGGAATCACGTGCGAATCCATGCGATACCTTCTGTCCCTAATGCTAATCCTTGCGGCGAACCATCCCCACTGCGGGGGCGCAACGCCTGACCCATACGACGCGCTGTATGACACCATCATAGTCCGCAAGACGCTCGATGGGGGTGTTGTTGCACCAGAACCGGAGTCACCCTTGCTTTGGAGTGATTCAACCTACTTGATCAACAAAGGCGAGCTTACGCGGCTTTTGAATTCACTGGACAGGTTTAACGCGCTTTCTCGGGAGCAGATCACAGCCTATCCGTCGGTGAAGCGCGCAATTCTACAGCACCACGTCTGGACGGTGTTCGACTGGACGACGAGGCTCAGCGAATCATCGCTCGAACCACGGCTTACGCAATCCAAGCTGTTCAGGCTTCAGCAGGGTCTCGCTTCCACGATCAAAAAGCTCGCCCTGTCGGAGACGGAGATTCATCGGTTACCCACCTCCATGAAAGTGCCCGCGGATTTCAGTGTTCAAGCACAAGATGGCGAAACCGGCGACGCGTTGAAAACATTGTTTCCACGTGATCTCTACAATGAACAAGGCCCATGGGTGTGCCTTGCGAAGCTTGATCATGATGTCCCGGCGATGTTGCACACGGATTCGGTAGGCTCGCGTTCAGCCTTTCTCATTTTCTTGAGGCTGCCAGACGGTCGCCAGGAGACTTTGGATTACCTTGATCGACTGGCAGCTTTTCGGTCGCCGTGGGTTCCAGGCAAGCAGGAGCCATTTGTAAATATAACCCGGCAACCGGTGATGAGGTATCTGGACCTGCACGACAATCCGCTGACTCCTCAGTTTCCTGTTGGAACTCAAGTTGCGCTTGTGCAGCAGGCATTGCTGATTAGCGACTCAGAGGAGCTTGTTCTAAGTCCGCTTGTGCAGAGCGTTCAATTGCGTGTCTATCTCAACGTCGATATTGATACGAGGCGGAACAATCAGGCACTCCCGCCGAGTCAGGTCTTCGCGGAGTTTGTCCTGCAGCCGAGAGAGATGATCAAGAGCGGGAACCCCATGAGAGCTGTCGCAGCAGGGGAGATTCGTTACTCGACCACCTTTGTATCTGGTGATCCAATTGAGCATCCGGGAATATCACACGGTTCCAACGTCCCGCGGTTGGAGAGCTGCACGGCCTGTCATAGCGCCTCGGGAATTCATTCCTTCAACAGCCGTTTGGAACTCTTTCAGAACAGAAGTCTACTGCCACCCCGTTTCACCGCGACCAGTCCGAAAGCAATAGGAGATTCCACTGCTAGACTGAAGCGCACGGACGTTTCGTGGGGACTGCTGCGAGGACTGTGGCGCAATTAATACCAAAGTGAAACCGAAGAACCAATCGTGCGAGCGAGTCCCGACTGCGCTATCGCGCCGTCGGGATCGCTCCACTCGGCGTTCGGCGGCGAATCTATGAGTGTCCTCACGCGCATGTTTGGCAAGAAGCAGTCCCCAACGCCAAGGATCATTCCGATTTGCGCTGTTCTTCGCCACACACGTCAGCCGGGCTTCTTCCTCCAATCGTTCTGCCGCGACAAGTTTGCTGGTTTCCATAGGAACTGGGGATACCTGCAATCCCTTAGTCGCTGGTAATAAATAAGGGTGGCATGTGCAGGTCGAGTTGGCTATGATGCTCCGCTATGAGTCATTTGGCGGTGCTCACGCAGAAGTTCAGATCGATTTGGCCACTTCTTGATGAACGAACGCGGCGCATCATGGCGGCGAACGAGGCGATCGGCCTGGGTTATGGCGGCGTGTCGATCGTTCATCGGGCTTGTGGATTGTCGCGGAAGGCGATTGGCAAGGGAGTCCTCGAAATTCAAACGGGGACATGCCTTGCGGAAGGGCGCATCCGGCGTGCGGGAGCGGGGCGCAAGACGATCACGGAAACCGATCAGGGTCTGCTGCATGCACTGGAGTAGTTGATTGACTGTGGCACGCGCGGTGATCCGGAGTCTCCTTTGCGCTGGATTTGTAAGAGCACGCGGACCATCGCTTTGCAATTGCGCCAGCAGCGGCATCCGATCAGCCATGTGAAAGTGGCCCAACTCCTCCACGAACAGAACTACAGTCTGCAAAGCAATCGCAAGACCGAGGAAGGCAAGGGTCACCCGGACCGGGATGCGCAGTTCCGCCATATCAACGCGAGTGTTAAAAAATCCTGGCGGCAGGACTGCCGGTTATTTCAGTGGACACCAAGAAGAAAGAACTGATTGGCAACTACGATAATGCCGGTCGACAATGGCTGCCTTCCAAACAGCCCATTAAAGTCAGCGGCCATGACTTCCCGAGTCCCGAAGTGCCCCGGGCTTATCCCTATGGCATTTATGACCTGGGACGCAATGCCGGCTTTGTGAACATCGGCACCGACCACGACACGGGTGCCTTTGCCGTGGCCTCCATTCGGGGTTGGTGGCGCTTTGAAGGCCGCCATTTGTATCCCGCCGCCCGGAAGATTCTCATCACCGCCGACGGCGGTGGCAGCAACGGTTCCCGGCTGCGGCTCTGGAAATGGGAATTGCAACAGTTGGCCGATGAAACCGGATTGTCGCTTTCCATCTGCCACTTTCCACCCGGCACGAGCAAATGGAACAAGATCGAGCATCGCCTCTTTTCCTTCATCTCCTCGAATTGGCGGGGTGAGCCGTTGCGGGATTACGAAACCATCGTGAACTTGATTTCCAAGACCACTACGGCCAAGGGATTAAAAGTAACCTGTCGATTGGATCGTCGCAAATATCCCACAGGCCGAAAAGTCTCCAACCAAGAAATGAAGCGGGTGAATGTGAAACGCAATCTGTTCCATGGCGAATGGAACTATGTTATCAAGCCAGGCTCTCAGAGTCTGAGTTGATACCTTAATTACTTACCGAATACTTAGCGAAGCGGAGATGCGAACTACTGGGTTGCAGGTCGTGCTTGCAGACTTGGAAGATTACTCACGGAGAGACAGCGATCAGCGCGTTAACAAAAGGTGGTGCGAGTTTACAGTTGTGACTTCGTTGATCACGACAAAATCCGACCGCTTGAAGAAAAGGCTTCACGCAAAATTGACCGGTAGGCCCAACAAGGTCACTGGAGCGAACAGCCGCCCCGCTTCGCAGTTAGAGAGTCACGGGCTTCGGCGACGCGCTCTGGTTGTCGAGCGGCACAGGCGTTATCACGGCGGGGCGGCTGTCGCTCAGTTCTGTCGTTGGGCCACAATATCACTCGGACATTCCTAAACAGCATATGCCAATTTGCCCCGAATGCCGCACTGGATACGACGACACATTGCCCGCATGTCCTTCTTGTCACCGACAGAATCCTTCACTGGGGCGGTCATGGTCGATCATTAGGACCGGCAGGCTTATCGTCGGCCTTGTCGTAATCAATATCGGGATATTTGTCATGACGGCAGCTTGGCTACCACGAAAGAGCAGCTACCGATTCAGCGGTCCCATTTCTCGATTCATCAATTCCCGGGAACGATGGGATATTCCCTGGGTGGTACTGGTGGGCAGTTCACTCGTTTCCACCGGTGCAGTGTTGGTTCTACGGAAGGGACAGAACAGTTGAGATGAAGAACAAGCCCAACAAGTGCGATGGTCGTGCCGAGACAAGCTCGGGACGTTGGAAGAGGGGTGACACCCCTTGAAATTCGTCAATATTACCCAGTGGGTGCGTCCGCGGGTGCGGTCCAATCCCACTCGACCAAAGGCTAGCCACCGGGTCGATAGCGGAACCGAAGTGCGATCGTCAGCAGACGGTGTGCGAAGCAGAGGGAACGCGAGGGCGCAGGCCGCGGAATTGAACCCCGAAAAATGTATCGTGGTGGTCAGAGAATAAGTCCGGGCAACCGGAACGAAAGCCGACAGGGTCCATCGCCTGGAAGGCGGCAGTCCTGTCCGCGTCACGGCGAGCGGGCGGGACCCCACCGAGGTCTGAGAGCGGGGCATGCGCTTAGAGGGGTAATCCGGGAACTCGGGAGAACCTCCCGTCTCCTTGGGGAAAACCGCCGGAATCAGGGTGACCGGCACCATCAACACCCTGGCGTTGGCCGTTGGATGCGGACGGTCAACGAGCCGAACCCGGCGCGAGCCGGACGGAACACGAAAGACAGCGCATCAACCCAAGGTACCGGCAGGGAGCCGCAAGCGAACCGACCGGGAGGGACGAAGGTAGTCGTAGCAACGCATAGTACCGCTGATTCCGAGGCCGCGAGGCCGACGGATCGGACGCGTGGGGAACCGAGGCCCAAGGGACCCACGATAAACCCCCAGTGGGAGCGGGAAGGCAATGCCGGGCATGACCTCTGGACCAGGGAACTACCGGAGTGACTTCGAGCGCACCAACGGTATCCTCGCGACTGGCCCAGATTGCGGAGCAATCAAAGCGGGAGCCGGCGATGGTGTTCACCACGCTGGCTCATCATTTGGACGAGGACTTTCTCACGGAAGCCTTTCACCAACTGCGGAAAGACGCCGCGGCGGGCATCGATCAGATGACCGTAGCGGGCTACGAGCCGAACTTGCGGGAAAACATCGCCGAGCTGGTGCAACGGTTGAAGACCCGGAAATACCGGGCGCAACCGGCCCGGCGGGTGATGATTCCCAAGAGTGACGGCAGCCAGCGCGCGCTGGCGATCCTGGTGCTGGAAGACAAAATCGTGCAACGGGCGGTAGCGAGCCTGCTGGAAGCGATCTACGAACCCCACTTCTATGGGTTCTCGCATGGCTTTCGGCGCGGGCATAGCGCGCACGAAGCATTGAGTCGTCTGCGGGACCAGTGTCTGAAGCTGGGCACCAATTGGATTATTGATGCCGACATTGCCAAGTTCTTTGATACCATCGCGCCGGAGCACTTGCGCACCATCCTCCAAAAGCGCGTCAACGACGGCACCATCCTGCGACTGATTGGGATGTGGCTGCACGTGGGCGTGCTGGAGGGAGAGCAAGTGATTCGGAGCGAACTGGGCACCCCGCAAGGGGGCGTGATCTCGCCTATCCTGGCAAACATTTTCCTACACACGGTGCTGGACGAGTGGTTCGAAACGGTCGTGCGACCGCGCATGGGCGGGAACTGCTGGCTGGTGCGGTTTGCGGATGATTTTGTCATGGGTTTTGCGATCAAGACCGACGCGGCGAAAGGGTTTCGGGTCTTGCCGAAGCGGTTCGATCGGTATGGGCTGACGATCCATCCGGTGAAAAGCCGGCTGGTGCAATTCAGCCGGCCGTTCGGGCGGCACGGCAAAGGCCCGGGGACGTTCACGTTTCTGGGGTTCGACCACTACTGGGGCAAGACCCTGAAGGGTGGCTGGACGATCAAGCGCAAGACCCACGGGAAACGGCTGCGCCGGTTCCTGAGCGGGATTCACGAGTGGTGCCGCAGGCACCGCCACGACCCCATCGTGGAGCAATACCGGACCTTGAAGGCCAAACTGCGCGGACACTATGAGTATTACGGTGTGCGCGGAAACTTCAAGCTGCTGGAAGTTGCCTATGAACACACCGAACGGGTGTGGAAGCGGTGGTTGAGTCGGCGGAGTTCCAAGCACCGGCTGAACTGGGAGCAATGGATGGTGCGGTGGCAGGCGATCTGCCCGCTGCCGAAACCGAGGATCGTCCATGAGTTTTGAGGGCGGGCAGCAACGCGTCATGCGCCCCGGCTGGGAACGGTCGGGGACACCCACCGGGTGGCGGGTACTGAGGAACCGTGTGAGGGAATGCTTCACGCACGGGTCTGTGGGGGGCGTCGGGGGCAACCCCGGCTCCTACCCGGCACCGAATGACGAGGAGCGCGGTCAGCCGCATGTTCCAAGTCGAGCGCCCTTGGCGCGCTCCTCGTCATCGGTCAGCTTTGCGTTCGGCGGAAGACGGCGTATGGCATTGACGTGCTACACTGGGCCAGAGGCACTCGAATGGCTGAAAGAGAAAGCCGCCGCAAAGGGGTTCGCCTTGAATCGCTTTGGGAACAAGGACGAAGCGATCTGTTTCGTGGAGCAGCTTTATCGGCTTGGAGCATCCAGAGTATTTGTGCCGGATGACGCGATCCGCGATTACGAGAGGCTCCGGCGTGAGATAGGCGGGGCATCTTCCGACTCTCTCGTCGTTGTCTTGCCATCCGAGTCTGCCAAGCGAGAAGCTCTGCTTGAGTTTTATCAGCAGGAAGCCAGCAGTGAGGGTTTGGATGACCAGACGCCGGAGCAATCAATAGCCGACGGCCAATACCTTTTTTTCTGGTGGGACTAGATGAGAGAATCGCCGAACAAGCCGGATGCAGTGAACCCCGCGATTGCGCCTTGGTTTCAATCCGGATATCACTGGCGCGGGGTCACTGATCCGGGACGTTCGACTGGGAGCCCAACGCTTTATGTCGGTTTACGGCCTTGAGATTCGTTACAATAACAACGCACCACTTCGCTGCTTTTCGCGTGAGCGCGGCGGGGTGAGTGCTCACGTGTACACCGTGAAGGGAAACCAGCTCCAACTAGATGTCATGAGAAAGACGGACTTTCGTCGCTTGGAGTACCTCATTGCCTGCCTTGGTCCCCGGAGACGTGTTGAGTTTTACGTTTATGAGCCGAGCACGTATAGGGAAACAGAGTATGGGGCGGCTTAGCCGTCTTGCCCGCAAGCCGCTAACACGTCGCAAGACACCGAATTTCAGGCTTGGGTTTGATCTTCGTCTTAAGACAGGTGACACCATTCGGACATCTCACCCCAATCGCGGAGGACTCAGTTTTATGCTTGCCAACATTCCACTCAACCATGCCAGAGCATTCGTGATGGCTTGGAATCAGTCCGAGCGATGGCATTGGCAGTTACCTGACCTCCACTCGGACGAAGGAGTCGCGTTTCACATCATCGAGACCGACTGGTGTGATGAGCCGCCCAGCGTCCGATCCGCATCCGACCCACATGACTGAATGTCGAACAAAGCGATGGACACGAATCCTCACTCCGCTGCGCTCCTTGAGGATCGGTCATCGGCGTTCGGCGACATGCCGCATGCACTTATGAGCAACGATACCCAGACAAACCACGCGGACACGACCTTGCTGATCCTCGGCATCGTGTCGTTTTTCCTTTACCCATTCACGGCCATTCCAGGCATCCTCATTGGCAGGCAGCAGACCGGCCTCTCGTCGCGTGGACGGACTGGTTACGTGCTTTGCTGGATTTGCATGGGACTTTTCTGCGTCCACTTGCTGATCGTCGGCCTGATGCTCGCGCAGGGGATGGCACGATGAGCACGACTCTTCAGTCAGGATTGCCGAACAAGCGGGTGGAGCCGCCCCGCCGCCCCGCTTGTCCGTTTGACGCTGGGCGGCAATTCGAGAGTGCCTCGTGCGCTCCACCGTTCCTGTCGGCGGCGGTCGCTCACCCCGTTGGCCTCTGCCGACAACGTCGTAGCAAGTCCGAAAGTCCGAGAGCCCTCGATCAATGAAGAAGCGTATGACGACATCCGACAAGTTGGCCCTTTGGGCACTCGTTGTCTCTCTGCTGGCGCTGCTCGGAGTACCAGGCTCTGCGTGGCTTTCGTATCATTATGCTGTCAAAGTCTTCCGCCTCCAGGAAATTGAAGCCAAAGCAGCGCAATGGTACGATGCAAAAGTGCGACTGGATCATGACTTGACTCTCTATGGTCGCGTAGTGCGGACGATTGGAGAGACGGAACTCGGGGTCGGCTTCAACACCAGACCAATCCCGGAGCCAGACCGGTTCTTCACCAAGGTGTTTGACACGGGCATTCACGATCTCATTCTAAGCGATGTCACTCGGCTAAGAAACCTCGGCTTTGACGTGTTCTTCGAGGCCCAGGACTCCACGGTCAACGAGGCATTGATCATGTTCATTCTGAAGCAGGACAAATTGACTTCCGCAAAGAGGGCCGAGCTGATCTTCAGGTGTTTTCTAGAGAATGGCGTCCAGGCAAAACTATCCACAATTTCGCGCGAGGACATTCGCGCTTTCTTGCGGTCACGATGAGAGCAACAGAATGATCGGCCAACAAGGCGGTCCAGCGAACGGGAGCCAGCCGTTCAGTTCAGACACAATTCGACCGTCATCGGCGGCTGGCTCCCGTCGCCGACCTCGTTAGACACCAAGACCAAATTGAAAGGAACAGCACATGGGATGGGGCAGAACTTTACTACTCGGGGACATTGGCAATCGTTTAGATATTGAAGATACCGAACGTGACATCGCCGCTCTCAGGGAAGAGATTGCCGGTGCCTTTCGGAAGGATATGTCGCAGGATGATATTATCCGCAAGCTGATCGCCGAGAACTCACAGTTGAAACTCTACTTCGCGTCGCTCGTGCGCTTGCTGACTAGAACGGGAACCATTTCCAGAGAGGATCTCGCCGCGGTCGTCGCTGCCGTCGATGCTGAAGATGGCCAAGTCGATGGACAGTTTACTGGCAAAATTGTCTAACCAAACGAGTCACCCAAACTCAGCGGTTCACGCGGCGCGGGCCAGGGGGGCGGACTTCAGGCGCACCAGGGTGCTGACATCCAGGATCAGCCCGACCCGGCCATCGCCCATGATCGCGGCCCCGGCGAGGGCGGGGGATTGCTTGAACATGTCGCCCAGGCTTTTGATGACCACCTCCTGCTTGCCGAGCAACTGATCCACCAACAGGCAGCGCCGTTCGACGCCGGTTTCGACCAGCAGGATGATGCCTTGGGTGGGATCGGTCTTGGCGGCGGGCACCCCAAAAAAATCATGGAGCCGCAACAGCGGACTGAGCCGGCCACGGACATTCACCATTTCCAGGCGGTCGTGCAGGGTCGAAATCATCTCCGGGGTAGGGCGGAAGGATTCGCGCACACTGTAGGTGGGCAGGATGAATCGCTCCGCGCCGACGCCCACAATGAAGCCGTCGATGATGGCCAGCGTCAGCGGCAGGCTGATGGTAAAGGTCGAGCCCCGGCCCGGGGTGGATTGGATGCTGATGGTGCCGCGCAGTTTTTCGATGTTTCGCCGCACCACGTCCATGCCCACCCCGCGTCCGGAAATGTCCGTGACTTGTTCCGCGGTCGAAAAGCCCGGCGCAAAGATCAGATCGAAAACTTCCTTCTCGGCCAATTGTTCATCCGCTCGCACCAGTCCGCGGTCGCGCGCTTTGGCCAGAATACGCGCTTGGTCCAAACCCGCACCGTCATCCTGAATTTCCACCATGATGCTGCCGCCTTCGTGAAAGGCGCGCAGGAAAATGGTTCCCTGGGGCCGCTTGCCCTGGGCTTCCCGGCGCGCCGGCGATTCAATCCCGTGATCGACCGAGTTACGGATCATGTGGACCAATGGATCGGTGAGTTCCTCGGTAATGGTGCGGTCCAGTTCGGTTTCTTCGCCGCTCATTCGCAACTCGACCTGTTTGTCTTGTTTGGCGGCCAGGTCGCGCACCAACCGGTTCATCTTTTGGAACGTCGGCCGGATTGGGACCATGCGCAGCGACATGGTGACCTTTTGCAATTCGCGCGTAATTCCCGACAATTGGGCCAGGTTGCGGTTCAACCGCTGGCTCTGGAGGGATTTCAACGCGCCATCCTGGGCCACCATGGATTGGGCGATCACCAATTCGCCCACCAGATCCATCAAGCTGTCGAGCTTGAAAGTGTCCACCTTGACCACCGCGGTTTCGCTCAGGCGCCGGTTCGTGGCCGGTTTGGCCGTCGCCACCGGGGCCGGGGGAACCGCCGCCGAATCGGCGGCCGGAAGGTCTGGGCTCGCACTGGCCTGGGAGGCGGTAGGCGCGGCGGGCGCAGCGATGGCCGGCGTGGGCGCGGGTGCCGTCGTCGATGCTTCCGGAGCGGTGATGACGGCTTTTACCCGTGCCACCAGCGCGTTGGTGGGAATGATGATGGAGTCGGCATGTCCGGCGCCCAGCGCATTTTGGATTTCGGCGATGAACTGTTTCAGGCAATCGGCGCCTTCGAGGATCACGTCAATGATGGGCGAGGTGATGCTCAACTTGTGTTGTCGCGCCAGGTCCAGCAACGATTCCAATTCGTGCGCCAGCCGGTTGACCGGAGTCAACCGCAGAAAACCGGAGCCGCCTTTGAACGTGTGAAAGGCACGAAAGATCGAGTTGAGCGTGTCCGCATCGACGGGATTGTCCTCGAGGACCAAGACGCCCAGCTCAATGTTCTGCAAATGCTCTTCGGATTCGGTGACAAACTCCCGCAGCAAATCCGCGTCTTGCTCGAGGTCCAATTCCAACGGCAGGTCGGCAATGGTTTCCGTGCGGGGTGTTTCGGCCGGCGGAGACGCTTCGGCGGCAGCCACGGCACCGGTTGGCAACTCGGCGGGGAGCGGCTCCGCGGCAGATGACAAACCGGGCGCTTCGGGGGCATCGACGGATCCGACCGGGGGTGACGAAGACGTTTCGGAGGTGCTTTCGGCGGCCGACCACGCGGCTGGCATTTCCGGCAACGGCTGCTGGCGCTGCCTCGCGTCGAGCGCGGTTTGCATCCAAACGTTCCATTCGCGTAGCCAGGCCAGTGACGATTCGTCGAACCGGGCGGTGCGTTCGAAAATACCGTCCACCGTCTGCCGCGCTTTGCCGATGGCCGACGACAATTCGGACGGGAGCGGATTGGTCTGGCTGAATTCCTCGAGCTGCAACAGCAGATTGTTCAACGGCAGCAACCCGGCGTCCTTGCCTGGCTCGGCGAACATCAGTTCCATCGCCAGTTGGCGCGTCCATTCGGCCCACGGTTCTCCGGGAGCCGGCGGCGGGTTCTCAGCGGGCACTTGGTTCTCCACGGGTGGGGGAACTGGCGCGGACGACGACGGTTTCTTTTTTTGCGGACGAGGTTTCTTCATGACTCAGAATCCAAAGCTTAATACCAGAGAGCGGACCACCAGGGTCCAGCCATCGACCAACACAAACAGCAGCAGTTTGAGCGGGAGCGAGATGGTCATCGGCGGCATCATCATCATGCCCATGCTCATCAGCACGGTGGCGACGACGAGGTCGATGAGAATGAAGGGTACGAACAACAGGAAGCCCATTTGGAAGGCCGTCCGCAATTCGCTGATGATGAAACCGGGGATGACGACTTTGAGCGGCAACTGCTCGGGCGGTTTGGGCCCTTCCTTGGCCAGCGCCACGAACAGCTCGACGTCCTTCGCCCGCGCCTGCCGCAACATGAAGGCGCGGATGTGACCGGAGGCCTTGGCCAGCGCCTCCTGGCCGGAGATCTGTTTGGCCTGGTACGGGGCGATGGCGTCCGTGCTGATCTTTTCCCAGACCGGTTGCATGACGAAGAAGGTGAGGAAGAGCGAGAGGCCCACAATGATTTGATTGGCCGGAGTGCCCTGCAACGACAAGGCCGTGCGCACGAAGGAGAGCACAATCACCGTTCGGGTAAAACTGGTCATCAGCAGGATGATCGCGGGCGCCAGGCTCAGCAGCGTGATCAAGAAGAGGATCTTGACCGCCATGTCCACGTCCTGCGGCTGGTTGCTGGCTTCCATCCCGAGATTGAACTTGAACGGGGCAATGGAAAATGCGTTCGTCGAAACGGCGCCTGGGCCCGATCCTCCCGCCGCCGCCGCCCGTCCGGTTGTGGTCGCCGTGAACAGGAGGGTCAACACCAACAGCAAGAGAAACCACCGTCCTCCCAAGCGCGGGATTTGCGGGCCGAAACCAGATTGGTCCAAAGGCGCCGGCTCAAGGGAAGACGCTACGGAACAGCAGCGCTCCCCGCCCAACGGCCTTCGGACATTGCAAGTTGGAATCAACCGCATTTTCATCCCTGACTTTGTTTGCCGGAGGCCAGGGCCTGTTTGAGGGTTTGTCCGAAATTGGGCAGTGGTTCCACATCCTCTCCCGCCTCGGCCGACGGCAACGGCGTGAGCAGGCGCACCCCGTTGGGCGATGACGCCACCAACAACCGTTCGCGTTCGTAGGCCACCACATACAACGCCGTACGTTGGCCGAGCGGTTTGACCTCGAGAATATTCAGCTTGGGTGCGCGCCCGCGATAGACGGTCAACCGCTGCCAGTGTTTGAAACACCAAACCCCCAAAAGAAACAGTGCCACCACCAACGCCAGCGCGCCAAGCACCCGCAGTAACGACATACTTGCGTTGGGCAAATCCAGATGCGCGGGAACCGGCGGCGAATTGGTCAGTTGCCCGAAGCACGGGCTGGAGCCAAAGCCACCCAGCGCCAGAAGCGCGAGGAAAAGCCGGAAACTCCAGGACCACAAACCGGCGGCGCTCCGTTCCGGCATCCGGCATTCGGCATCCGGCATCCGGCATCCACTCCGCTCCGTTCCAACATTCGAGGTCCAACGTCCAAAGCAGCGCGTGCGACGCGCGGTCGTCGCTCCGGTCCGACGTTGAAGGCTCGAAGTTGGAAAAGGGAAGCTCATGGGGCCATCCGTGGCTTTAAGCGGCTTTGCCAATAATCTCCGTTACTTTGATGCCGAAGCGATCCTCCACGACGACCACTTCGCCGCGCGCCACGAGCTTTTGATTTACATACAGGTCCACGGGAGCTTCCGCGGCCTGGTCCAGCGGTACCACCGAGCCCGCGCCCAATTGCAGCACGTCCCGCATCGGCAATTGGCACGAGCCCAATTCGACCGAAACTTTTACCGGAATGTCCATGAGGACTTCGTAATTCGGCGTGGGGGCGGTAGGATTGTGATCAGGAGTTTCCATTCAGACTAAAGAACACCGGTCAATTCGATGGCCCAGACTTGGTCGCGGGTGCCCAACCGGCCGTAAAACTTGGGAATTTGTCCGACGCAAACGCGCACCTGATTGGCTTGTTGCGGGGCCACTTGCAGCACGTCGCCCACCCGCAAGTGGGCCAGTTCGCGCGCCGTGATTTCCAAATCCGTAAGGGCCGCGTTCAACGGCACCGGTACTTCATCCAACCGGGCCGACCAGCGCGCGGGCGCGGGGCAGGCCGGCGCCGACTCCGGAGGTTTGACGGGCAAGCCGGCGTTGAGCTGGCCCAGGAGCGGCTCGAGCATTCCGCTGGGCAGGCCGAGTTTCAATTCCCCCGCGGTTTCGTTCAGTTGCAGCTCGAAGGTCGCCTGCAACATGTGGGTCGAAGGATCGGACCATTGCAGGAAGCGGGGATTACTTTCGTGCGACACGATCCGCGGTTGCGCGTCGGGCTGGTGGGTGACTTCCTGGCACCACTCCTTCAGCACGAGTTGCGCGACGAGGTCCAAAATCTCGATCTCGATTTCAGTAAATTCACGTTCCAGATTGGCAGGTTGCCCGGGACCGCCCAACAGACGGTCCACCAGGGCCAGACCCAGGGTCGGCGGAAGGTCCAGCAGGCCCATCCCGTTGAGTGTCTCGATGCGGAACAAGGTCAAGTGTGTTCGCGGCGCCAGCCGGTCAATGACTCGCCGGTAAGGGACCGTCTGCAAATCCACCAGGCGCGCGCCGAATTCCAGCCGCAGATAAATGGAAAGTCGCGTCATCAGCGAGCGGACAAACTCCTCGTGCCGCTGCCGCAGTTGCCGCAACTCCGGGCTGGTGAGAAATGATGGCGGCCGAAAATCATAGCGCCGCACCGGGGCGGGCGCCACCACCGGCGCCGGCGCGGTCGGTCCCGGCCCGGCCGCCGCGGAAGTGGCGGGGGGCTGGTCCTGGGCCACTTGGGAAAGCAACGACTCCACTTCGTCCTGGGATAGGACTTGCTGGGGCTCGTTGGCCTGGGGGTCAGACGCCATAGCGGATACTGCCTATTGGATTGCGAATTCGGTGAAGTAAATTTCCTGGACCGCCCCGCTGCCCAGCACCGCGTTGAACTGGGAAATCAATTCGGTGCGGATCAAGTTGCGGGCTTCAGGTTTTTCCAAATCCGTAATGGTCTTGGTGGCCAGGATGCTGGACGCCAAGTCGCGCAATTGATCGCTGTCGTCTTCGACGCGCGCCTTGAAGTCATTCCCACTGCCGACCAGGGTGAAACTGGCCAACAGCATGCGCGAACCCAGGCTACCGGCCACATTCACAATCAGCTTCGACAACGGCACTTTGACCCGCGGGCCGCCGGCGGCCGCGGCGTGACCGGACTCGGCGCCATGCCCGGCAGCGCTACTGGAGCTTCCGTGCCCTTCAGTAGCGCTGCTGGCATGGGCTCCGCCGGTTTCGCGAGCCTCCACCGCTGCGCCGCCCAGTGCTTTTTCCATCCGTGGCACCAGAACGAACAGCGTCATGGCGTAGGCCAGCGCCGGCATGAGCAAGAACGTGATGATCAACGGCAGCCAGGCTTTCAAGCCACCCGCGGCTGCCGATGGTTCTGTAGTTTCTTTGGGATTGTCAGCCATGGTCAGGAGCAGAATTACCGTTTGAGATTCACGAGTTCCTGGAGCATTTCATCACTGGTGGTGATGATCCGGGCGCTGGCCTGAAAAGCACGTTGCGTGGTGATCATGCCGGAGAACTCGTTGGCCAGATCCACGTTGGACAATTCCAGCGCGCCCGATTCGATGCGGCCCAGGCCGTACGAGCCTGGCGGGGCCGGCTGCGGTGCGGAAGCCCCGCCCAGCGGACCAGCACTCCCGATGCCGGAGTACAGGTTCAATCCTTCCTTGATCAACGCCTGGGGATCGCTGAAGCGCTGGAGCAAAATCTGGCCGCGATCGTATTCCGATCCATCGGTTAACCGCACTTTGACCCGCCCCAGATTGTCGAGGCTGAACGAGACGTACTCCGCGTCGGGATCGAGGTCCGCGGGCCGATCCACCGCGTCCACTTGGATGTCACCGATCGTGCTCAGGCTGCTGTCCGAGTACCCCTGCACTCGTAAGCCCGTGATGGTGATCAAGTAATTGTTGGCGTCCAGGCGGAAATCTCCGGCCCGGGTGACAAATTGCGCACTGGTGACCGGATCGCGCACCACAAAGAAACCATCGCCCGAGATGGCCAGGTCGGTGGTCACCCCGGTGCGGGCCAGGCCGCCCTGGGTGTATTGGTTGTTGATGGCGGCGGTGAGCACCCCGGAGCCAATCTGAATGGCCGAGGTGCCGCTCGACGTGCCGTCCGCGCTGGTCGAACCGCGCAAGGTTTGGCTGAACGAATCGGCAAAGTTCACGCGGCCGGATTTGAAGCCCGTCGTGTTCACGTTGGCGATGTTGTTACTGATGACATCCATGCGTTGCTGGAACTGCTGGATGCCGCTGATACCCGTGCTGAGAGAACGAATCATATAAGGCAGTGAGTTTAGGTGGTGGCGGCCGGCTCGACCGAGCGCAGAGTGCTCAAGTCGTACGACTCGCCGTTGACAATGATTGCGGGCGTCCCTGCCTCGATTTGAATGGCGCTGACCGTCCCCCGGACCAGCTCCCCGTCAGTATCCTCAAGCTCAACGATGCGCCCCAGCACCTCGTTGGCCCGTAAATTGGCAATGTCCTTTTGCATGCTCTTGGACTGTTCCAAAGTGGAGAATTGAGCCATTTGCGAAATGAATTCCGTGTCCTTCATTGGGTTGAGCGGATCCTGGTTGCTCAACTGCGCGACGACCAAATCCAGGAAATCTTGCTGGTCCAACGTGCGCGTGGGAATTCGGTTGGGATCAGGCTCGGCGGTGTTCACCGAAGACGAACTGACAGGAGCAATGGCGGACATAACAATGAACTAAGCCCAGCTCTCCCAGTGGCGACGGCCACCGGCGGTGAACCGGGCGGGTTGCGGTTGAGCGGAACGAGTCAGCTTCGGGTTACGCGGAGATTGGGAGACGGGTTCCGGCATTGGCTGGCGCCGGGTCTGGTCCTGGTCCGGCGCCTGGCGGAAGCCGTCGGAGAACGATTGGTGCGACAAATTGGTCGGGGTGAAATCCTGCAAAGTCCCCAGGCGAATCCCCTGGAGCGCCAGCGTCTGCTGCAATTGCCCCCATTGCGTGGTCCAACCCGCGCAATCTCCGCGCCGGCATTGCGCGTCCACTTCGATCCCGCCGGCGCGAACGTGTACCAGCACGGACAACTCGGTTTCACGGTCGGGCTTGATGACGACCGTTACCGCGTCCGTGTTGCTCCGCTTCAATTCGACGATGCCTTGCATCAGTTTCTGTTGCACGTGCGCGAGCCGCGCCTCCGCGGATGGCACCGGGCTGCTGTCGGCTTCGCTCTGGAGGATTTCCGATCCCCGGCCGGCCACATCCGCGACGTAGATGCCTTCGGAGATTTGAATGGGCGCATACAACCGTTCCGGCGCCGCTTGACTTGTCGCGGTCACCGTGGAGGCGGATTTGGCACTATCTGCCGGCACCGCTCCGTTCCTTGCCGGGTTCGGCACCGTTTTCTCCGAACGGGGTTCGGAACGCATCATTTCTTCCGTGGTTTTCATCAACTGGGCAGTTTGAGCACTGGCTGTGCCATCGGGACGAGGCGGACTTGGCCGGTGGGCCGACGACATCGCGCCGGCCACCGAATTAGCGGAAATTGCCTCAGCGGGTACCGACCGGTTTGAACCGGGGCGTTCCTTCGTTCCAGAATTGGTTTCAACCGCTTTCCGTGCGGTGGGGTACACGTTTCTTTGCGCCGCTGATTCGGCACCATCGCGCTGATCCGATTTCGGTTCCGCCTTCGTCGCGGGTGTTTCGCGATTGGTCACCGAACGAAGGATTGTGGGTGGCGTGGAGATTGGGGATTGACCGCGCGCCTCCGAATCCGCGGTAGCGCCGGACTCTGGCGTGCTGGGGCCGGCGGCTCTGGATGGTTTTTCGGAAGTCACGGCCGAACGCGCCTCAAGTAATGGAGTCTTGGCCGGAACGCGATCCGATTCCTTCGCCCTCGATTTTCCGTCCTCGCTCGCGCCCGAGGGTGGTTCGGTTAAATCCTCTTCGGGAACCGCCATGCCGGGACCTCCTGCCCTTGAAACGTCATTCGGCGGAACCGCTGCCGGCGCCATTACCGGGAGCGGTATGGCCGCAAACATGACTGCCTCCTGCTCGCCGGCTGACGGTTCGGATTGCCGCCTAGTTGGCGCATTAACGTCATTTGTTTCCGGGTCACGATCCCGGATCGAGCCGGGCTGCGTTTTCGCTGTCCGCGTCCGGATCCAGTTTCGCTCCGTTGGTTCGATAGTCTCCGTGCCGGCTTCGTTCGGAGTTCCGCCTTCGGGCGGTACCGCGTCTGAATCTTTTGCCGGTCGAGCATTGTGCTCAATGTGTTTCCGCTTGGACATCGTTCCCAATCCGCTCTCCTGTTCTCCTGGGGCGGCATCTCCAGGGGATTCCGGGCGATTGAGTTTCGCCGGAATCGTCCCCCGGTTTGAGCCCGGAGGATTTTCACGACGCGGCTTCCCCGCCAGCGCCTGATGCATTTCGGCGCTGAAGGACCGGCCGTTCTGGTGGGACTCGCGGGCGGATGGCGGTTCCACCGTCGCACCGTCGGTGGGCGAGGTGCGCCGAGTTGCGAGCACGTTCAAAGTGGGGCTGGACATCATGGTTTTGTCGTGGAATTGCGAAACAAAGCCGTGCGCATACGTTCGGTAATATCAGCCACGCGTTTGGTTTCGGCGTCGCCGAGTTGGGCCATGCTCTCCAGCAAGGCCGCCGCTTCCTTGTCCTTCATGAACACCAGAATCTTCACCACTTCGTCGTCGTCCATTTCCTTGAAGATGCCGGCGGCGCCTTCCGGGGACATCGCCGAGTAGGTCTTGGCCAGGCGGCGCAAGTTGCTTTCTTCCTCTTCTTTGACGCGCACGAAATTGCGGTCGAACTGCATTTGCATGCGATGCACCGCCTGGGTGACGACGTTCAATTCCGCCCGTTCGGCGGCGAGGCGGGCGGCCAGTTCATCCAGTTGCTGCTTGCGCTCGGCCAGTCCGGCTTTTTCCTGCTTGAGGTCGGTGACCAACCGGGCCACTTCGGGATTGAAGAAGTCCCACGACGGAACCGGCGCGTTGGGTGTAATCGGGCCGGCCATGGTGCGGGAGTGAACGATTTTCGACGGACTCAGCATGAGCAGCGTCACCATTCCGTAGAGCACGGAACCGATCAGGGCCAGAAACCATCCGGATTGGAGCAGGCGGGTCATGTCAATTCCACAAAGGTTCGCGGGTTAAATGGAGGAGGGTGAACAAGGTGTTGCGCCGGCTGGCCAGTTCGTCCAATTGTTTCTGTTCGTGCCGGCGGCGCTGCCGGTGATAGTGGCGCTTCTGGCTTTCGATCAATTTGTCCACCACCGTGCG
Source organism: uncultured Verrucomicrobiae bacterium (assembly GCA_963788655.1). GTDB lineage: Bacteria > Verrucomicrobiota > Verrucomicrobiia > Limisphaerales > JAFGQR01 > JAFGQR01. The sequence continues at coordinate 70,616 of CAWBHS010000038.1, forward strand.
CGCCTGCCGGGCGGCCAACAGATGCGTAAACGCGCATCGGGCGTTGTTCCGCGCAACATTCAAGGCGTGTTCACTGGCCCGCCGCCGCCGCTCGACCGTTTGGCAATACGCCTGCAGGTGCGCCAATTTCTCAGCCGCGCCGCCCGCTTCGAGCAACTGGTGCAGTTCCACCCAGCATTCCACCAATTCCTGTTGCACCCCATCGAGCTTGGTCCGGGCCTGTTCCTGGGCCTGTAAGGTCCGGCCGTATTCCTGCAGGGCTTCTTGTTCCTGCCGTTCGCGCAGCGTACGCAAAGCTTGAAGTGATGATTTGAAAGCTTTCATAGGTCAGGCAAAAAGACGTTCATTTTGAATGGGCCGAGGGTTTGGGTGGCGGTGCCGGCGGCGGCTGCATGGCCGTGGCCAGTAATTCCCAACTGTTGGCCGCCGGCAGCCCTTGTTCGACTGGTTGTCGCAAAAATGTCTCGAGCGTTTGCTGCCAAAAGATGGCTTGGTCGATGGCCGGATTGCTCCCCGCCGGATAAGCGCCCGATGTTGATCAAATCCTGGTTCTTCCGATAAATCGCCAACGCTTCGCGGGCGGCGGAAACGAGTGCCAGTTGCTCGGGATTCCACAGATCGCGGTCCAAACGGCTCACGCTGGCCAACACGTCAATCGCCGGATAATGATTTTGCGTGGCCAACTCACGCGTCAAGACGATGTGCCCGTCGAGGATCGAGCGGACCGAATCGGCGATCGGATCATTCATGTCGTCCGCTTCAACGAGCACGGTGAACAGACCGGTAATGGTGCCCGCGCGCCGGTGCCGGCGCGCTCCAGCAATTGCGGCAACAAGGAGAACACGGACGGCGTGTAACCGCGCGTGGCCGGCGGTTCGCCAATCGCCAGCCCAATCTCGCGTTGGGCCATCGCAAAGCGCGTCACCGAATCCATCATCAGCAGCACGTTCTGCCCTTCGTCGCGGAAATGCTCCGCGATGGCCATCGCCAGGAACGCGCCTTTCAACCGCGCCAACGCCGGTTCATTCGACGTGGCCACCACCACCACCGATTTTCGGCGGCCGGCTTCATCCAGATCCTTTTCCAGAAACTCGCGCACTTCCCGGCCGCGTTCGCCGATGAGCGCAATCACGTTCACGTCCGCCTCGGCCTGGCTGGCCATCATGCCCAGCAAGGTGGACTTGCCGACGCCGCTGCCGGCAAAAATGCCCAACCGTTGACCGCGCCCGCAGGGCAGGAACGTGTCGATGGCTTTGATGCCGGTGTGAAAAACGTCGCGGATGCGCTGGCGTTTGAGCGGGTGCGGCGGCGCCAGGTGCAACGAGGCGCGGCGTTCCGTCACCAACGGCCCGAGGTCGTCAAGCGGATGGCCCAAGCCGTCGATCACGCGGCCTTTCAAGGCGTCGCCCACCGGCACCCGCAGCGGCCCATCCGACGGCGATGACTTCACTGCCCGGGTGAATTCCGTGCAATTCGCCCAATGGCATCAGCAGCAGATGATGATTTCGAAACCCCACCACTTCGGCCAGCATCGATTCACTGTGGCAGGCGGATTCGATGCGGCAGACTTCGCCCACGGCCGCCAGCGGTCCTTCCGACTCGATGACCAGCCCGGTCAATTGCACGACCCGGCCGCGGTTCTCGAGCGTGCGCGCGGTGCGGGCTCGTTGGAGCAGGTGCTCCAGGCGTTGGGCGGAATCTTGGGTGGGCAACACGATCATGCGACGAGGGATTTCTTCAGCATTTCCATTTTCGTCTCCCGCTGGCCGTCGATCACCCCAAAGCGGGTGCGGACCAGACAGCCGCCGCGGGTCACTTCCGTCGCCGGATGAAAGTAGATGGGCTGGGTGCCGGGCCGGGGCTCCAGCAGATCGGCATTCGCGCGGCGCAAGAGTTCGAGGTCATCCGGGTGCAGATAGATATTGAACTCGGTATTTTCCTCGACCTGGGCCATTGCTTCGCGCACGGCAGCCACCACCACCTCGGCGTCAATCGGCAAGCCGGCCACCAGTTTTTGCGCCACCTCGAGGGCCAGCGCTGTGACGGTTTGCTCCGTTTCGCGGATCACTTGCGGCACGGTGTCGCGAAGCGATTGGAGGACGCCGTTCTGGAGTTCAACCAGTTCGCCGCGTTGCTGCATGAGCTGTTCGCTGAGCGCTTGTTCGCCCTCCTGAAGTCCCCGTTCGTAGGCGGCCTGTTCCCGGCGCGCCAGCGCTTGCTCGGTGAGTTCAGCGGGGGTGGGCGGCGCGGCCAATCGGACGGCGCGCAGCGGCGCGGGCAACCGGATTTTGAGCGACGTGACGTTCATGCGGCAGCGGCCAATTCCTGCGGCGATTCCAGATCGATCTCGCCTTCATTTTCGAGGCGCCGGACCACTTCCACGATCCGCAATTGGGCGGCCTCGATCTCCTTCAACTTAACCGAGGCCATGAAGGTCATTTCTTCGTTGACCGTTTCGGCGGCCCGCTTGGAAATCGCGGTGAACAATCGGGTCTTGAGCGCTTCGTCGGCTTTCTTGAGCGCCAGCGCCAAGTCGCGCATATCGACTTCGCGCATGACTTTTTGGAGCGCGGCGGTTTCCAAGCGGGTCAGGTCGGCGAAGGTGAACATCTTCTGGCGGATGGCCTGCCCCAATTCGGCATTGCGTTCCTCCAACGCGGTCAAAATGGTTTTGCTCAAGCTCTTGTTGAGCGTGTTCAGCAGCGTGGCGGCCGCCTTGACGCCTCCGGTTTGGTTGATGCCGCGCGTGGTCTTGCCGCTCAGCCGGCGTTGCAAGACGGCGGCCAGTCGTTCCACCACGTCCACCGGGGTCGGCTCGAGCGTCGCCAACCGCTCGATCACTTGGTCGCGCAACTCGGGCCGCATGAAGCAGAGCATTTCCGACGCTTTGTCGGGCCGCAGGTAGCTGGTCACCAGCGCAATCGTCTGAATGTGCTCGTCCTTGATCAGGTTGAAGAGCGGGCGGACTTCCATGTCGGCGATGCGTTGCGCCGCCGGATTGTTGGAACCCGGGGTCACCCGGGTGAGAATGTCGCTGGCTTTGTGGGAACCGACCGCCTTCTCGAGCGCGCTTTGGGCGAACTCCATGCCGCCGTGCAACGTGGTGCCGGCGGCCACGGCGAGCGACGACATTTCCCCCATGATTTGCGTCCGCAATTCCTGGGTGATCGACGGCATCCGCGCCATCTCCGCCGAGACCGCATCCAATTCGGACGTGCCGAGCGACTTCAACACCTGCGCTGCGCTTTCCGGGCCGAGGATGATCAGCAAGGCCGCCAGTTTTTGAATCTTGGACATCTTGGAAATGTCCAGCGTCGTTTCGGTGGTGGGGTCGGCATAGCTGGTCATAGGCGCAACACGTCAATCAGTTTTTCGAGGACGATCCGCCGGCCAACCAGTTCTGAATGGCCTGGGTAAAGTTCTCCGGGTTTTCATGCACCAACCGGTTCATCACTTCCGGCGTCACCACGCCGGGGGGAGATTTCGGCGCCGGTTGCCGCCGGGTGTTCCGTGGCCGTCGCCGTTGCCGCCAGCCGGACGGAGGCCGCCGCCGTTTCCGTTGTCAAACCCACCGGCATACTCATCGAGGTGCAGGCCCACGGGAATGTTCTCCGCGGGGGTGCGTTTGAGTAATCGCCAGAAAATAAACAACACGCCGAGCGCCAGTCCCAGGTAGATGTAATTCTGCATTTGGTCCCACCAGAATTGCTTGTTGCCTTGGTTGCCGAATTCCTTGGCCACCTCGGCAAAGGGTTCACTGAACGGCATCTCCTCGAGGGTGATCTGGTCGCCGGGGGTGCCATTGGCATCGGCTTGAATGCCCAGCGCGTGCTGGACGATGCGTTGGAGTTTCTGCAATTCCTCGGGCGGGCGCGGCACCATTTTGCGATCCGCGCCGGTGCCTTCAAACCGGGCGGCCACGAAGACGGCGGCGGTCAACCGTTTCACGCCGCCGGCGATCTTCGTCAGACTGCTGGTGGTTTTATCGATCTCGTATTGGGTGTCGGTGACCTTCTTCTTGGTCTTGGTGGCGTTGACCGGACTGGCGCTCACATAATTGGTTTCAAAGCCCAGGTTGGCGGCAATGCCCGGCGCGCCCCCGCCACTGGCGGCGTTGCTGGAATCGATGGTTTCGTCGGTCGTCGTGGTGGACCGCTCGACCTGGCCGTCGGGATTGAATTTCTCCTGGGTTTCCGTCGAGGTTTCGGTGTTGATTTCCGCCGACACGCGCACGACCGCCTGGCCCGGGCCCAGCACCGCTTCCAACATGCTCTCCGCTTTGTGCGAAAAGTATTGTTCCAAGTCACGCCGCGCCTTGAGCTGGCTGGCGGTCAGGCCGAAGAGGGAATTGTCATCACTGTTTTCCGAAAGGACCGTGCCACGGTTATCGACTACGGTGACCTGGCCGGGCGGCAGGCCCTCGACGGAATTGGCCACCAGAAACCGGATGGAATTGACCGCTGCCGGCGAGATGCTGCCGCCGCGGGTGCGAACGAAAACCGCGGCGGTCGTCTTCTTTTGGTTGTCCACCAGCAAGCGATTCTCCGGCATGACAATCATCACGCGCGCGGCCTCCACTTCGTCCAGTTGGGCGATGGTGCGCGCCAGTTCGCCCTGGATGGCGCGGACGTAATTGGCCCGTTGCACGAAATCCGAAATGCCGAAATTGGGTTTGTCGAAAATCTCGAAACCGACGCCGTCGCCGCGGGGGATGCCGCGGGAGGCCAGTTGCATGCGGGCCTGGTGAATCTGGTCGCTCGGCACATAAATGGCGCTGCCCGCCTGCCCCAGTTTGTAGGGAATCTTGGCTTCGTCGAGATAGGCCACCACTTTGGCACCCTCGGCATCATCCAAACGGCCATAGAGGAGACCGTAATCGACGCGGGCGGACCAAAACGCCAGACTGAGCAGGGCGATCAACACCACCCCGGCGGCCAGCACCACGCTGATGCGTTGGTTTAAACCCAGTTGTTTCCAGATTCCCAGAAGTTGCTGACCGAGTTTTACGACGTTTCGGTTCATGCCCTAAATCATGTCTGCCTTCAGCGAATCCATCCTGGGTTATACCTGCATGCGCATCACTTCCTGGTACGCTTCCAATAGTTTGTTCCGCACCTCGACCATGAGTTGGAAGGAAACGCTGGCTTCTTCCATCGCGATCATGGCCTGGTGCAACGAGACATTCTGGCCGCCGAGCACCCCCGCCACCGCATCGCCCGCGACGGCTTGTTTGGCGTTGACCTCGCCCACCAAGCGTCCCAGCAGCGATCCAAACGAAGGCGCAGCTTTTTCGGTGGGGGTAAGGCCCGCCGGCGCCAGCGACTCCAATTCCGCCGGCGAAATCACTCCCGGCCCCGACGGGCCGACGGGCGGGCGCAGGGACCGCAATTCGGGCACCACCGAGGGTTGGATTGCCGATAAGGGGCTCATTCAGCATGGGGGAGGTTATCCGCGTTTCCCGATGGACAGTTCCTGCATGGCCAACGCGCGGGCATTCTTGACCACCGCCAGGTTGGCTTCAAACGCCCGCGAGGCGCTGATCATATCGACCATCTCTTCGAACATGTTGATGTTCGGCATCGCCACCATCCCCCGGGCGTCGGCATCCGGATGGCCGGGATCGTGAACCAACTTGGGCGGGCGGGGATCTTTGGCAATCTGGCTGACGCGGAGGCTGGGAAAGGACGTGCCGGCATCCGGTCCCAGATGCTGTTGGAGCACGGTTTCAAACACGACCTGCTGCCGTTGATACGGTTTGCCATCCAAGCCGCGGGTCGTATTGACGTTGGCGATGTTCTGGCCGATCACGTCCATGCGGATGCGTTCGGCGGCGAGGGCCGAGGTCGTGCTTTGAATTCCGGGGAGCAGGTCAATCATAAATCAAAGCGTCAATTGGGTCGGCCGGTGATGGCCATGCGCAGGCGCAGCAGGTTGCCGGAGATCAGTTGGGTTTCGAGCGCGTGCGCCACCATGTTTTTGTTCAGTTCGCCCATCTCGGCTTCGAGCTCGACCGTGTTGCCGTCGAGCTTGCGGGAGATGGCCTGGTTATCGATGGCCAATTGGGGTTGGATCGACGCAATCTGACTGGAGCTTTTGAGGGCCAGTGCCTGGCGCAGTTCATCTTTGAAGGACGGCGCCACGTCCATCCGTTTGTAGTTGGGCGTTTCGACGTTGGCCAAATTGCTCGCAATGGCCTCGTGGCGGAGCACCGTGGCATCCATCAGCTTTTTGGCCGCCACATAGTTTGGCTGGTTAAAGAGTGCGCTAATCATAAACCTACGTCGGGTCTTCAAGCAGCCGATATGCCAGTAGGCAGAAAGCAGCAGAACCAAGGCATTTCGCGCCGGGCCACTGAGCGTGGAGGAAAATGTTACCGGTTGAATGCCAACCTCTAGGCAAGGTTGGGAAAGGAAACGCGTCCTCGGATATGATCGGGCTTCGCCGCCGCGGTGGCTGTCCGAAAAATGGACAGTGTCTCAAGACACGCGACAGATACGGGATGCTGGCGGCTGGATGTCGCGTGTCGAATTCCGATGGGTGATTGAAACCGGTTGCTTCAGCGGTAACAAAACTTACCATCCCACGAGGAAGCTGAGGTACGTGTGGTTGTTCAAATTGGTGAGCTCGTCCACGTCATCATCCGCGTCCAAATAGACGTTCAAACAAATGCTGGCCTTCCGGCAAGCCTTGCGGGTAAATCCGGTATTCCAAGTCCGACCAACCCGGCCCTTTGGACGTGATATCCAAGGGCCAGGGACTTCCCCCATCAAGCAACAGAACATCGCGAAAACCGCCGGTGTCGGCACTTCCATAATTGCCCACGCCCCAATACACCTCAAAGGGCTGACCGGGCTGGACCCAGGTCATGGGCTGGGCGTTCCATTGCATCCAGATGCTGGTGGTGAAGCCCAGGTCCGGCTTGTTTTGTGGGGGAGGATCGTCGGGCGGCGTTGGCTGCGGACGCGGATCCGGCACCACGATCTCCACAATCGGCGAGTCGGCCACGTATTGCTCGTAATTTGAGGTCGGCACATCCCAGTTGGACGCTCGCATCACGAAACGCCAAGTGCCGAGTTGGTTTTCCGGATGAACCGAAAATCCCTGGACGAAGTCCCCTTCCACCCAACCCCCATTGAGCTGACTCGATCCCCCGGCCGTGGTGTTGTAATTGATACCCGGATCCGTCGGACTTTGGACGTGCAAATTGTAGTATGCTTCGCAATCGGCGTTGTCCTTCCACTTGTAATGAAAGGTGACGTGTTTGCTGAGGGTCGTTCCGTTCCACGTCGGAGCTTCTGTGAGGGTGACTTCCAGATCCGGCGGAGTCATGGAACCGGAAGTCCGGGTCCAAAGCTTCCAATCATCATCCGGTTCCCAGGGATTGGTCGCCCAGGATATGACCTTTCCCAACGTTTCCCCGTTCTCGTTCCAAGCCCGGATGCGGTAAAGGTACTCTGTGCAGGAGGATAAACCGGTGTCGAGGTATTCGATCCAGCCCGCCACATAACCACCGGGAAAGCCGGCGACTTGGGTCCAGTTATTTTCCCAGCTTTCCTTGCGCTCCAGCACGTAGGCATCGGCGTCCAACGGAAAGTGCCATTTCAGGCCGATCGAGGTCTGGTCCCGGGTGGTGGGCTGGAATTGAATCCAGGGACTGGGCGGACAATCACTGGGATAACAACCCGTCGTGAGCAATCCCGCCGTGGTGCCACAGAGTTCGGCGGGATCGGAAAGCGTCTCCCCGTAGGTATTCCAGGCCCGCAGGCGATAACAATACTCGGTATCGGGCTGGAGCCCGGTATCGCTGTACCGGATCCATCCGTTTACATAACCGGTGCCAAAGGTCGCAATGGTGGTCCACCCGTGGTTGGCCGTGTGACGTTCCAAGACGTAACCGTCGGCATTCACCGGATATTTCCACATTAAATCGAAGGAAGTTTGTCCGGTTTGAAAACCGTCGAACTGCAATCCGTATGCGGGAGAAGGAGGGAACTTGCCACTGGCCGAATCGACGACACACGCTTCGGTAGAACCGCTGTTGAGGACGACCATATCGCCGTTGTCCCGCACGCCCAGGACCGAGGCTTGTAACAGATAATAACCCGGTTTGATGGAGTCTCGGATTTCCAGGGGGATTTGCAGTTGCGTGTCTCCCGCGGGTAACAAGGCGTGACCCCTGATGCCTTCCTTCCTGGCTAGACGAACATTTTGTGGCTGGGCGATTGGCCGCAACAAAGGCGGCGCTTCATAGGCAACCACCTCGACAAAAACATCCTCCTGCACAGTGCGCCGTTCCACGGAAACCTGGAGCGTATTGATCAGGCTGCCCACGGCGGAACGGCCGGGCATCAGCGGTTGAAAGACGGCAATTTGATTGACCCGAATTTCAAAGTCATTGATCAGCACCAAGCAGGCGTCCGTACTCCCGCCGTCTCCGTTGATGACTTTTACATAGAAGCACTTGGGGCCATGTTCTACGGTGCTCGCCGTAGCGCGGCGCGTGGTAAATATGGCGGAGAGTTCGGACAGCCATTCTGGCTCGATCCGCACCTCGATCAGGCCGGATTGAACCTGCTGCGGCCGGAGATCCATTTGGAGCGGCTTAACTCCCGGATGGAGCAACCGGACGATGGCATTGTCCTGAAATCCTTGGCCATAAATTCGCAGGAGGGGTGCCTCATCCTCCAAATCAATCTCGCGGGGCTCCAGCGCATCCACATAAAGACCGGTGGCCAGGCGACCGGGTCGCGGGTTGGGGCGCAATTGGAAGTATTCCTCCGAGTGCAACACCGGACGGTTCAAGAGCCGGCGTCCGTCCGCGGCCACGAGCGGATCGCCGGCCACCCGTTGCCAACGAACGGGCGGTTTCAGTGAAGAAGTTGAATACAGTCCATAATCGCCGGTCCAGCGCAGGACGGCCGTTGCATCATTTTCCGCAGCGTCCCGGCCAACCCTGACCGACAGTCCGGGTTGCGACCATGCGGACGAACAAGGGAACAATCCGATTAGCGATGTTGTGACTACCGTTAAGCACATTGAATTCATAATCGTTGACCATGATTTGGATTTCACTGGGGCCCTGGGCCACGCGGTGGAGGCGCATTCCCGTCTCATTACCTACAGAAGATTTAACGGGGGGACTCTTACACTAAAACATTCACCTCCTGCCACGGTTTGATGAGCCGCTCCTGGTGCAGCTTGATCCGAGCAGCATGGCCCAGCCACTTGATAATGGCGGTCCATGCGCGGAATTGGCGCGAAGCCCGCTGACTAACCGGCACGGCATCGGTGCCCCCCATTGCTCGCGTGAACGAAGGCGTCTGCGCTCCGTGGCTGGCTTCGAATTATCCTTTCCATCAATCCGGCCGGGGACTAGTGTCCCAACACTTTCTAAAACCAATTCGTGAACATCTAAGTTTAACAGGAGCTGCTATGAAAAATGCAAACCGAACAATGGTGGTAATTTCAAGTTGTGTGTTGCTGATGAGCGCCGGCGCCGGCCTCGCCCAGGACTGGCCGCAATGGCGCGGCGCCAATCGGAACGCCGCGGCGCCCGATTTCAAGGCCCCGGCAAATTGGCCTCAAGAGTTGGCGCAACAATGGAAGGTCGAGGTTGGCCAGGGCGATGCCACGCCGGCTCTGGTGGGTAACAAGCTGTATGTATTCGCGCGGCAGGATGGAAAGGAAGTCACCCTTTGCCTCAATGCTGAAACCGGCCAGCAGTTGTGGAGCGAAGGCTACGACGCCCAGGGCGCCACCGGTCCGGCTGCGCGGCAGCATTCCGGCCCGCGGAGTTCACCGGCCGTGGCTGAGGGCAAGGTGGTGACCTTCGGTGTGCGCGGCACCCTTTCCTGCCTGGAGGCCGCCACCGGAAAGAAGCTGTGGCGCAAGGACGATTTTGCGGACAAATGGCCTCGTTTCTTTACCGCGTCGTCACCGATCATTGTGAACGGCTTGTGCATCGCGCAAGTAGGCGCGGGCAATCAAGGAGGCATCATCGCCTACGATCTGGCCAGCGGTAACCACGAGTGGGAGTGGACCGAAGACGGCCCGGGCTACGCTTCCCCGGTGCTCCTGACCGTGAATGGCACCGCGATGGTTGTCACCTTGACGGAGAAGAAGATCGTGGGCTTGGGGGTGGCCGATGGCAAACTCTTGTGGGATGCGGATTTCACTCCCCAAGGCCGGGCCTACAACGCCGCGACGCCGATTGTCGAGGGGCAAACGATCATTTACACCGGCGCGGGGCGGGGAACCAAAGCGGTGAAGATTGTGAAAGAGGGCGATGCCTTCACCGCCAAAGAACTCTGGAGCAACCCGCAGGAATCCGTCCAATTCAACACCCCGGTGCTGCACGATGGTCGGTTGTACGGTCTCTCCCAAAACAACGACATTTTTTGCATCGACGCACAAGACGGCAAGTCGGCTTGGACGTACTCCTTGGGCGGCCGAGGCGGATTTGGCTCGATCGTGAGTGCTGGGTCGGTGTTGATGGCCCTCACCCCCCAAGCCGAGTTGCTCGTCTTTCAGCCCAGTGACAAGGAATACAAAGAACTGGCCAAATACAAAGTGGCTGATTCGGAAACGTATGCCTACCCCGTGCCGTCCGGGAACCGGATCTATGTGAAAGACCAGAACTCTGTCATCCTCTGGCAGGTCAAGTAAACCCGCCGCTTCAAGGCGGCTCTCCGTGAGTAATTGAACGGCGTCTTGTTTGTCTCGGGTCGTTTCTGACAAACGGGGCGTGTTTGTGCGAGTGGAAGGACGCTAATTGCGGTAATCGGTCAGACAATAGCCATTGACTTTGGTCGCTGATTTCCGGCAAGGAATGCGCGCAAATACTGATCACCTGATCCGCAACCATGAACACGCAACGCCTTTCATTCATTCTGCTGAACACCGTTTTCTTATCCGCCACGCTTTTGCTGGCGGCCGATCCCGGGCTTAAACCGGTTTCGCTGCCAACGCCCCATCAAACTGGAGGCAAGCCGTTGATGCAGTCCTTGCAGGAACGCCAATCCCTCCGCGAGTTCAGCACCAACGCCTTGCCACCGCAAGTGCTGTCGGATTTGCTCTGGGCCGGATTTGGCATCAATCGGCCGGCGATCGACCATCGCACCGCGCCCTCGGCGATGAATTCGCAGGAGGTTGATTTGTACGTGGCCACGGCCGACGGCGTTTATGTTTACGACGCCAAAGCCCACCGGTTGATGCCCGTCGTGTCCGGTGATTTTCGTTCTCAGACGGGCGGGCAGGCTTTTGTGAAAGACGCGCCAGTGACAATACTTTTTGTGGCCGACCTGACGCGGTTGGCCAAAGCTCGTCCGGAAGACAAGGCCGCCTACGCTGCCATCGACACCGGTTGTATTGTCCAGAACGTTTACCTCTTCTGCGCCTCGGAAGGTCTGGCGACGGTGGTGCATGAACTCAACCGCGGCCCTTTGCCCAAAACGTTGAAGTTGCGGCCCGATCAGAAAATCATCATCGCCCAATCGGTGGGCTATCCCAAACCAGATTGAGCCGCAACGATTCACTTGGGACGGGGAGCGCGCCCGCCCCGGGCGCCGTGGTTGGCGCCTCGCCAACCACTTGCGAATTACCGAGGGGCTCACGATTCATTGACTTCGCAGTCTCCGGGCCAACCAGCGAGAGCACTGGTTTGAAATTGATCCGAACGGGGGAACGTTAGCCGCGGTCCGACTCAGAGAATCCGAAGGTTGAAAAGCGGTTGTGCCATCCCCATTACGCGGCCAGCGGACGCGCGTGAGTGGACGGTTGTTCCGCGGTTGCGTTGCCCTCGTCGGCTGCTTCGCGGGTACGGTGATGGTGCCGGCGAATTACCAGCCAGGCTGGCGCCCCCCAAAGCATTCCGATTAGGACCGCAACGTAAAGTTGGATGGAGGCCACTTGCAGCGGAAAATCCACCAGCGCGTGCAACAGAACCCCCGCGATTGCAGTCACCATGCCGAAGTGCAACGCGCGTTTCCGCAAGCTCAAGTCCTCGCGCAGCTTGTGGAACTGTCGCCATGAGGTGATGACTCCGCCCAGCAACACCACCGCCCACGCCAGGCCGCCGAGATAGCCCCATTCAATCAGCGTTTGCAGGTAATCTTCGTGCGCGTAAAACCAGACGCCGGCCAGCGTGTCGCCCAGGTAATTCGTGTAATAGGGGAACATCGTGGAAAAGGTCCCGGGACCGAAGCCCCACCAACCGGCTTCCGGCAACATGCGCCAACAGACGCCGGCCGCGAGCCAGCGCGGATTGTCGGCGGTGATCAGCTCCGTAAAATGGCTCCAACGCCGCAGGCTGTTTTCGAGACCGGCGAAGAAGGCGACCCCCATGGTTAGCAAGACCAACAAGCCCAGCGTCACCACCGCCGCGCCTGGACTGATGCCTTCGATCCGTTCCCGCCACACTTGTTTTACCAGCCACACCGACCAGACTCCGAGCAAGGCCACCGCCAGCATGGCGGAGGCGCGCGAGGTGTTCACAAACAAGCCGGCCAAACACAAGATGCCGGCGGCGCCCCAGAGATATTTCCGTCGTGTCTGGCCCACCGTTTCAAACGTCCCCACCAGCAGGCCGGCGATCAATGGCCAGATCAGATTGAGGTACGCGCCGGCGTTCGCATGATAACGGTAGGTGGCAAAAAACGTTTTCCCTAAATTGGCCTTCAACCAGAAGATGGACGATGCGTCCGTGAACCGTTGGGCCAGTCCCAGGATTACCAACGAGACGCCCGTGCCGGCCATGGTCCACAGCAGGCGCCGGCGCCATTCGGACCGGCGCACCAGGTCGCACGTGAAGCAGAGGATTCCCAGCAGCAATCCCGCCTGGATGACGGCGGGAAGGGAAAACGCTTGGTGGTAGGAACCCGGCGCCGCATCGACAAGCGGTGCCAGACCGAAGCGTTGGGCGTAATCGAATCCCAAAACCGTTTGGGGCGCCGGCGCATAATCGAACTTGGCGTTGAGAATCATCCAAGCCCCCTGGGCCAGCAGCCAGACCGCAGTTCCCACCAGCAGCCGGGGCACGGCGGGCCACGAGCGCCGCAGGAGACAAGTCACGAGCCAGGCGGCGAGGATGACCGCCAGCAACAGGTTCAGAACTTCAACCGCCCACGGACGCGTTGAGCCATAGGCCCACGGAGCAAACACCAGGGCCAACAACAGCAGCCATCGAGGAACACTGTTCACGCAAGTCATCCATGACGCGGCAGGCCACCGGAACGGCGATCAGGCCGCCGCTTTCTTTTTCTCGCCGTAGTATTTACCGTGGTAGGAATAATCGTAGTACGAATCGTAGTAACCGTAACCCATGCTGCGCCGCCGGGGCATCATGTTCAAAATGACGCCGGCCAACGGGGCACCCGCTTCCTTGAGAATTTGCACGGCCCGGCGCACGGAATTGCGCGGAGTCTTGCGCGTTCGCACAACGAGACACAGGGTCTGAATACGATTTAAAATCAGCAGCGTGTCACTGACGGCGTGCAGCGGCGGCGAATCCACAATCACCCGGTCAAATTGCAGCAGCGCTTCATCGATGAGGCCGTCGATGCCGTTCTTCGCCAGCAACTCCGCCGGATTAGGGGTGTCGGTGCCGGCCGGGATGTAGAAGAAATTGTCGATGTCGGTGGCGTGAACCACTTCGGCAAATTCCTTTTGGGCCGTGAGGTAATCCGTCATACCGAAATTGCGCTTGTTATTGGCCAGCAGCGTCTTTTCGACCATGGGCCGGCGCAAGTCGCAATCGATGATCAACGTGCGCAGTCCCTGCTGGGCCAGGCTGATGCTGTAATTGATTGAGCAAAAGGTTTTGCCTTCCGCCGGCACGGCACTGGTGAAGAGGAAGGTGCGTCGGTCTTCCTTGCGTCCAAGCATGGACAGGGCGGTGCGCAACGTCCGGAACGATTCGGCCTCGCTCGATTGAGCGTCATCGGCATTGATCAGTTTGCGCTGATTTGCCACCACCCCGGAGAACCGGGGGATCGTGCTCAAGACCGACAGGTTGAGATACTCTTCGGTTTGATCGACGGTCTTCAGGGTCAAATCCAGGAAGTTCAGCAACAGGGCCAGCATGATGCCGGTCGCCAGGCCGCCGAACAATCCCAGGATGGCGATCTTGATTTTTTGCGGCTTGATCGGCCGCTCGGGGACGACGGCCGGTTGCACGACGCGAACCCGGTTGGGTTTGATGTTCTTGGCGATCGACGTTTCCTTGATTCGGTTCAGCACCGATTGGTAGAGCGCCTTGTTGGACTCGACTTCGCGTTCGAGCACTCGGTAACGAATGGCCTTTTTATTGAGCGCCAGCGCGGCGGTTTCCTGCACGCGACGTTCTTTTTCCAGGGCGTGCTCGGCCAGTTTGGCGCTTTCGTAGGTGGCCCGCACCGAGTCGGCGACACTCAGCACGGCATTGGTCAGTGCTTCGCGGCGGGACTGAAGCTGGCTGACGGCCTGGATATACTTGGGATGTTTCGCGCGATAGCGTTGGCTCAGGTTGGCAAACTCCGATTCCAAACGGCCAATATCCTTGCGGATGTCCGCCACGTTCTGGTCATTGGCGACGACGGCGACGCCGAGCAGGGCGTCCACGGAATTGGTGTATTGCTGAATCTGCTCGTAGGCCGCTTCGGACACGATCCGCTGCGACTTGGCGTCGGTGGCTTTGAGGCTGAGGTCTTTCAGGCTCTGCACCACCACGTTCTGCCGGTCTTCCAGTGACACGGACTGCATTTCCTCTTTGTAGCCTTGCAATGCCATTTCCGCGGCTTCGAGCTTGTCCTTCAAATCCCGGGCTTCACCCAGCAGAAAGTCGTTCGCGATCTGTGAGGCGAAGGAGTTTTGTTCGTTGTTTTGCTGCAGGTACTGTTCGACCAGCGAGCGACCCACCACTTCGGTGATTTCGGGGTCCGTGTGTTCGACTTTGATGTCAATCAGTCGCGTGCCTTTGCGGAGCTTGACATCGACCATCGTCGCCAGTTTGGAAACCAGTCCCTCATGGCTGACGGTCTGACCGGGCTCCGGTTTGAAGAAACGAGGATTCTTGGCGAGGTTGTTACTTCGCAACACGCGATCCAACAAGGCGCGGCTTTGCAGCGTTTGTTCCACGGTGCGCAGAAACTCCTGGCTCTGCAGGTCCTCGGATTGCACCTGTTGAATGTTGATGACCTTTTGCTCCTCCTGCTCCACTTGGAGCACCACTTTGGAGGAGTAAATTCTCGGCGCGCGGTACAAGTATGCGGCGGTGAGAATACCGAAGGTCAGTAAGCACAGGCCGATGAGCCAGCTCTTTTCGCGCAAGGTGCAATACAGCGCGCGGAAATCGACATTGTTGGCATTGGCAGCATCCACGCTGCCGCGATGGGGGGCATTGGCGGGCATAGGTTAAAAAATCCTTTCGTCAACCGTGATCGTGTCATCGGGCTGGATCTCAAACGACTGGGTCCTGGCTTTGGCCAGAGCTTTGCCATCGGCGTTGATACTGATCTTCCGTCCGCCGAAGGAGCGGGTAATCGTAATCCGGCCGGGATTGGCCAACCGGGTATAGCCGCCAGCCATGGCGATCGCCTCAAGCAGGGTGATCGATTCCTCGTTGGGAATTTCGTAGGATCCCGGTTTTTGAACCTGGCCCAGCACGGTAAACCGCCGTTTGACGTATTCCACCACCGTGAGTGAGATTTGCGGATTGACCAGATAATCCTTGTCCAGCAAATCCCGGATCAATTTGGCAGCCTGGTCCACTGTCTTGCCGCCGATCTTCACGCCCCCGATCAGGGGAAACGTCGCGGTGCCGTCCCGGGAAATCCGCATCCGGGTTTCCATGTCGTCCTCCTGAAAGACTTTCAGCAGAACCACATCATTGGGGGACAGGATGTAACTTTGTGCTGGGGAAGACGCCGGGGTCGTTGGCGGCGCGGCCGGCGCGTCAGCCGCCAACGTGTGGCCCGCACCGAGCCCCACGACGGCCAGCGTTAAACAGAAAATGGGATATATCCTTATAGTGACTTTCATGATCGATCCTTCGGGAACAGCCTGCACTCATTTTGCTTTTGCCTTGAACGGTTCGCGAACCGACTTCCCGGGCCACGCCCGGCAGGTTTTTTTGGGCAACTCATCTACCGGGCGGCGGCCGCAACCGGAGGAGCCCAGTCGAAGGTTGGGATAACCTCGTTCCATCCTGCGCTCGCCGTCCATGCCGCTGCCACTGTGTTGGTTCGCAACCGTTTGCTGACGGTTAGTTCGGGGAAATGACGTTACCGGCAATATTGGCCGGATTAGGCTCCGTACGGAATGGTGTTGGCAGCGTATAGACCTGGCTGGGCAGGGTGGGATTGCTGCGCTTCGCCGCGCTTTTCCCAGTCGAAGACGGCGCTCCCGCCACGGCGATCTTGTCGGTCTGGGGAAGAATATCGAGGCCAACGATCTCAAAATTGCCGGCCACATTGCGGCGGGCGATCAGGCTGATGGTTTGTCCGGGAGCCAGGGCGGTCAGCGGAACCTCTTCACCGTTGACGCGCACGGTAATCTGCCGGCTGATTTTGAACACAAACACCCGGCCCTTGATTTCCACGGTGATGGCCTTTTTGACCTTGTCCATGGCCACCACTTTGCCCGTCAGCGCGGACGAAGCGGGCTGCGCGGCGGTCGTTGGCGTTGGACGGGCCGGCGGCGGGACCGGGGCGGGTTGCGGGGCAGGCTCGGCCGCGGTCAGGAGGCTTGCCCCGAGGGCCAGACTGCTCGTCAGACTGCACAAGAGTAGTTTGCGTAACGATTTCATTTTCATTATGGCTTTGGTTCAGCGGATGGGCCGGGGCCACCCGACGTTCAGCCGATTGATCCAGTTCAATTTCATCAAGTTGATCGCGTCACCCATGCTCACCAGCCGACCCAGCGAGCGGGTGTCCCGACATAATGAGGCTTGTAAAGCAAGCTGCGGGCCGAACCTGTTTTCTTGGCAGCGGTTTTTGACCAAAAGAAAGAAGCCCCTTCCTCGATATTGGCGTTGCCGGTAATTATGAGGGCAATCGACCGAGGCAAAAACCAATAATCCACTGCGGAACGTCAGTTCCCAAGTCGTCGTTGTTCGTTGCCGCACTGTCTTGGATGAAGGCATTTTTTTCCACCGTCGCCCATGAGCGTGGAGGCTGCCAATTCATGGGGCAAAACCTCGTTGAATACAAAGTCATGATGCGCGGCCATGCTGGCCAACGCAGCCGGAATGAGCCGGCGGAGCGAGTATGATTCCCGTATTCCTGGTGTTTGGTTTTCAGTTCCGCAGTAACGCCGCCGCTATCGCGCCCCCAACAAATTTTGGTTCGGGGGCGACATCGCCGCTCGTCGCCGTTAAACTGCCTTTCTGATGACCAACAGGCGTTCAAGAAAACGAAAGGTTGTGTGGACTCTAGCAGTCCTGCTGCTGCTTTTCGTGGCGGTTCTGGCGCTGTTGCCGGTTTGGTTTCCCTGGGTGGCGCGGCCCCTGGCCCGGCGAGCGGGCGTCGTTTGGAAGTCCTACGAAGCGCAGGGATACACGCGCGCACTTGTCCACGGCGTCGAAGGTCAATTCGGCAGCGTGAGGATTGCCGCCGACGACCTGCAGTTGTTCCTGCCGAACCGCTGGCTGTGGCGCCATTTTTTCGGTGGCCAGGAAACCGCTCCGTACGTGGCCGCGGCCAATTGGCGATTGGCAGTTGTTCCCCGCAAGCATCGAACCAGCTCCCGCACCAATTCGGTGGGCGCCATTCTGGATCAGATCAGTCACCTGGCACCGACGCTGCGCCGTTGGCTCCCGGAAGCCCGGCTGACGAATGGCATCGTGTTGCTCCCGGGGCAAACCCTGCTGGTGCCGCAGGCATCCTTGCGGGACGGTCGATTGACGATTACGGCGACCGCCACCAATTACCACCAAACGCTGATGCTTCACGGCGACCTGACTGATCCGAACCAATTAGGGCTGACCGTCGAGCTCGAGCCCCTGGGAGTGAATGCTGATCTTCGGCTGCGCAGTTCCGCTGCACAGTGGGCTCTCGATGGCGACGCAACGTGGCACCGCAATCGCGTCGAGCTGACGGCGCAGTTTGGTCACGACGGCCTGTTGCCGGAAGTGGCCAACGTGCAGGCCGACCGTATCCGCCTGCCGGCAGAACTGGTTAAGCTTGAGGGGTATCAAGATCTCACTGGATCGTTCGCCGTGAATTGGGCTACCAATCATTATACCTTTTCGATTCAAGCCAACGCGGCTCCGAAAGTAACCAACGCGCTGGCTGCTCCACCCGTCGCGCTTTCGATTCGGGGCCACGGCAACACTAATGCGGTGACGATGGAACAGTTCAAGGTCACCACCCCGTTTGGCGAGGCTGAACTGGCTTCCGCGACCGGCCTGAACGTTCCCCGCGGCGGCTTAACCCAGCCAGCGGAACTGAAGCTGACGCTCGATCTCGGCGCCCTAGAGCTGACCAATTTCACCGGTCACATCACCGGCCTGGTGCGGCTGGAGCCCCACGGCACGAATCTGCCCCTGGCCCGCTTCAACGTCACCGGAAGCGATCTGACCGCGGCCAAATTTTCCGCGCAACAAATGGCGGTGGTGGGGCGGCTTAGCTGGCCGCTGCTAGTGCTGGAACAGGGCGAGATTCAGTTCGATACGAATTCAGTTCTTTCCACCACCGCCCAATTGGATCTGAAGACGCGCACTGTGACCAAGGGTCAGTGGCGCTTTGCCGGGGGCTATTTGCGCCGGTTTTTGCCGACCAACCTCGCTTACTCAACGTTGCAGGCAACCGGACAATTCAGCGGCCTCCTCACCCAGCCGGCCCATTCCGGCGCAGTAACCATAACCGGCCTGACTATACCCGTCGTGCAACCCGGTGATCTGCACCTGAACTGGCGCGGCGAATACCTCGACTTGGAACAAGCCGAGGTTGTGCTCCAAGCGAATACCAACCGGTTACGCGCCGGTGGGGCCATTCGCGTGAGTTTGACGAACCAAGTTCGGATCGACCTCGCGTTAAAGACGCTCGATTGGCAGCAGGGTGAAGAGACGATTTACCACTTGGATCATCCGGCCTCGTTCTTGGTCCGGCAGAACCCGCAATCGCCAACTGAGTCGGCCTGGGACATTCAGGTGGACGATTTGCAGTGGTTGGGCACCGGCAGGGAAATCACCCTGTCGGCGCAAACTGAATGGCCTTCGCGGGGAAACATCAGTGCCCTGATTGAGCAATTGGACCCAGATCGTTTCGCGGGTTTGCTGCAAGTTCCGTTGACGCACTCGCTCGTTGAATCGCTGGCTTTGAAAGCCAATTGGGATTCCGGCCCCATGAACCTTGAGCTGAATCTGACGGGCCGGGTGCCAGGCCCGGAAACCTCGCCGGTGGACGTTGTCGCCCGCCTTCAGTGCGACGCCAACGGATTGAACGTGCAAACCCTCCGGCTCAAAGCCGACTCCATTCCGACCTTTTCCGTGACCGGTCGGATACCCTTGCTCATCACGCCCGCCCGCCCCGAGCAATTGATCCGGTTCAGCCAGGAAATCCCGTTTGACCTCCAGGCGCGGACAGCCCCGACGGCGAATCTATCCCGCACGTTGAACGAGCTGGGCAAATTCACGTTGGTCCGGCCGAAGCTGGAGCTGGACCTGACCGGCAATGCCACTGACCTCAAAGGCGCCTTGCACCTCCAACTGGCCCGGGCGACCTGGACCCGACCCACCAACGCGGTGCCGGTTCCGCCGCTCGAACAAGTGAAACTCGACGCCCGGCTGGAACCAGACCGTCTCGAGTTGAGTCTTCTTTCGTTGCGCCTGCAAGGGCAGGAAGTGACGGCCTCCGGCGAATGGCCCTTGGGCGCCGGCGGTTGGGCGGAGTGCTTGAATCAGAAGAAGCTGCCGGACTGGAAACAGGCGCAAGGCCGATTGAAGATCGCCAATGCGGACCTGGGGCCGCTCACGGAACTGTTCACGGGCAAACTGATTTCCCAGGGCCAATTGCAGGTCGAGGTGGCGCTGGAAACCGGCGGCCTGATTACCGGCCAGGTGCGGATCACCAATGCCGTGACGGCGCCCCTGCCAACGCTGGGCCCCGTGCGCCAACTCGATGCCACCGTAACGCTCAGCAACCGCACCGCCACCTTGGAAAGTCTGACCGGTCAGATTGCCGGCACGCCGATCTCGGTCAGTGGTCAGGTCGATCTGGCGAATTTTCAGCAACCGAAGTTCTCGGGTTCCCTGCGCGCCACCAATCTGCCAGTCGTGCGCAAACCGGGTATCATCCTCCGCACCGACCTGGATTTGCACCTGGCCAGCGATGAAAGCCAACCGCCGAAGTTGTCGGGACAGGTCACGTTGCGCGACAGTCTGTTGCTCCAGAGCCTGGAGATGCTGGCTCCCCGCGCTGATTCGGGTTCCGCGCGGCGCTTTCCTTATTTCAAAGTGGAAGCTGAACCGTTGGCCACGTGGGGCTTGGATGTGACCGTTACCGGCGACAAGTTCATCCGCGTTCGCACACCGCTGTTCGTGGGCGTCGCCTCGGCGGACTTTCATGTGCAAGGGACGCTGGGCGATCCACAGGCGCTGGGCGAGGCGCGAATCAATTCGGGCCGGGTCACATTTCCCTTCGGCCCCTTGAACGTGGATAGTGGCTTCGTGACGGTGAACAGCGACGCCCCGCATCGGCCCCGGCTGGCGATTACGGCGTCCGGCCAGCGTTACGGTTACGAGATCAAAATGGACGTTAGCGGTTTGGCGGACGCGCCCCAAATCCTCCTGACCTCTTCGCCGCCGTTGAGCTCCGGACAGATTTTGTTGCTGTTGACCGCCGGCGAGTTGCCCAGCGATTCCGCGTATTTTTCCCAACAGCAACGGGCGCAAACGCTGGCCGTGTTCGTCGGCAAGGATTTGTTGTCCCGCATCCTGGGCAGCGAATCGGCCGAAGAACGGCTGACGATCAATTCGGGTGAACGCATTTCGGAAAGTGGCCGATCCACGTACGTCATCGAATACCGGCTCACGGACGACTGGTCGCTGGTGGGCGAATACGACCGGTTTGACACGCTGAACGCGATCGTGAAGTGGAGGTTTTACTCAAAGTGAGTCGGGGACGTTTAGTTGCGTGGAGTCGGTTGGGTTTCCGGTGGGGCCTGGTGCTGCTGCTGTTGCTGGGGACCGGGCTGCCGGCATGGGGCGAGGCGGACAAAACCAACCGCGCCAAAATCAAAATTTCGGGGTTCGGCTTTCTGGGCAATTTGGAACTGAAGAAGCAACTGCGCCTGATGCAAAAGGATCGCAAACCGCCGGTCCTGTACCGCGCCAGCCAGATTGAGGACGCCGTGCTGATCCTGTTGTCCAAGCTCAAGGGGGAAGGTTATCTGGCTCCGACCATTGCCGCCGAACTCACCTTGACCAACGACCTGGTGCAATCCTATTCGTGGACCAAGGACTTCGACACGTTTCTGCCGCCGGAACTGCTGGCGAAAAAGGTCGTGCTGCGGGCGCATCACGGCGTTCGCTACTATTATGAACAGCTCGACATAAATGGGCTGCACGCCCTTCCGGTGTCAGCGGCCAAGGAATTCTTCGTGGCCAGTGACGCCTTGCTGCGTTTGAAGAGTATGCGGGTGTTCACACCGGACTTGCGGGAAGCCTCGCTCAATCGTTTGCGCGCCGCGCTGAACCGCCGCGGTTATATCAATGCCACCGTCACCGCCCAATCCCGACTCAACCCGACCAATGGCGCCGTGCGGGTGACGGTGGACGTTACCGAAAACAAGCCGACCTTGGTTCATACCGTCGCCGTGGCGGTAGTATCGCCAAGCAACGCCATTCCGCAATGGCGCACCAATCGGTTCACCGAGACGCCACTGTCCGGATGGTGGCGGGAGGATTTTGCGCAAAGCCTGCTGACGAATCAATATGACCGCGGCTTCCCCGATGCCAACGTTGAGCTGACGGTGTTGCGGCGGGAAACCAATGCCGCGACCATCCAGGCCGACTTGTCCGCCCGCGTGAACACCGGCACGAACATCACCCTGGGTGGGGTCCATTTCGAGGGCCAAAAGCGCACGCACATGTCGGTGCTCCGTCGTTTCACCCGGCTGACTCCGGGTGAGCCGTTGAACCGGATCGAAATCGAGCGCGGGCGGGAACGGTTGGCGCGGCTCGGCATCTTCGAGTCGGTGCGATTGAAATACAACGTGGTCGATCCGCACACGCGGAACGCGGTTTATGAATTGAAGGAAGGTAAGTTCTTCGACAGCCGGCTGCTGCTGAGCTACGGCAGTTACGACACGTTGGGCGGGGGCATCGAATTGACCTACCGCAACGTGTTCGGGTTGGCGCATCAGGCCAGTTTGCGCGCCCGCCAGACCTTCAAATCCACGCTGGCTGACTTCCGCTACACCCTGCCCGAGGTGCTGCGCCAGAAGGCCGACGTGTTCTTCTCCGGCACGCTGCTGTTGCGCCAGGAAATTACCTTCGATCGCAAGGAATACGGCGGCGGCGTGGGGGTGCATCGGTACTGGCCGCGGGCGCGCACCGACACCAGCGTACGCTACGACTACCAGTTTCTGAACGCCCAATCCGGCGGATTGGCTGTCGGTCAGGTAACCCGTTATGAAGCAACGCAAGCGGCAGCCATCGTGTTTGAGTTCAAGCACGATCGTCGAAACAGTCCGCTCCGCCCCGAACGCGGCTACATGGTCTTCGGCAACCTCGAGTTTGCCTCGGACAAACTGGGCGGCCAAGTCAGCTACCAGCGGTTTTTGCTGGGCGGGTCCACGCATTGGGACCTGGGCGGCGGACGAATCATCCATCTCGGCGCCGTCCATGGGCTCACTTATACATGGGATGGCTCGCCGGACGAGCTGCCCTTCAACAAACGGTTCTTCCCCGGCGGCGACAATTCGGTGCGCGGCTATCAGCACGGTGCCGCCGCGCCCCGCAATGCGAACGGGGAAATCATTGGCGCCGAGACGTTCCTCCAAGGCAATGCGGAGTTTGAACAATTCCTGACCCAGACGATTTCCGTGGTCGCGTTTATGGATGCGGTGGGTTTTGCCCAAAGTCGGGATCATTATCCCTGCGATACCGCCCTGTATTCCGCCGGCGGGGGCTTGCGCTGGCACACGGTGATCGGACCCGTGCGATTGGAATACGGCTACAACCTCAATCCGCGCCCCCAAGATCCCAGCGGGACGTTGCACTTCTCGTTCGGGTTTCCGTTCTGACTGCGGTCGGTTGGATACGCGGTCAAATCAACTTGCCCGCAGGTTGGGTTGGCCGTTACGTTGTGTGCCATTATGCGTTTAGTGTCAGTGCTGATACTGGTTTGTTTGTTAACCGCCTGTAAATCACCGGACTCCTCGACCACCTCGAAGACCTCCGGTCCGCCCTCGCTCGCCACGCTCCAAAAGAAGGCCCGCCAGTTCCAGGCGGTCATCGCGGTGCCGGAATTCAAAACGACACCTGCCGGGGTGCGCCAGTCGGTATCCAATACGATCGCCCGCGCCAACGCGGCGTTGGATCTCATCGGCCAACGTGATCACGGGAAAGTCACGTTTGCGAACACGATTCGTGCCCTGGATGACATCGCGTTCGACGCGGGCCGGATGGGTAACCAGTTGGACCTGGTCAAGGAAACCAGCACCAACGCCGCCATTCGCGAGGCGGCCACCGACGCGATCAAGGTTTTTCAGGAATGGGCCGTGGGATTGGACTACCGCGAGGACGTTTATACGGCGGTTCAGGCGTTTGCCGACACCCAGCCCCCGCTCACCGGCGAGGACGCCAAGTTGTTGACGGAAACGTTGCGCGACTATAAGCGCGCCGGTCTGGGCTTGCCCAAAGCGCAGCGGGACGAAGTCGAAAAGATACGCAAGGAACTGTCCCAGTTGACCACGGATTTCTCCAGTAACGTCACCAAGGCCCGCCAACCGGTGCGGTTCACGCGGGCCGAACTGGCGGGTGTGCCGGATAGCTTCTTGGAACTGCCCGGCATCAAAACCGGTGACGACGAATACACGGTCATGGCGAATGTCACGTTTCATTTTATCACCGTGATGGAGAACGCGAAGAACGAGGAGACACGCAGGAAACTACTGCTGGCGCGGTTGACCCTGGCCCGAAACGCGAATGTGCCGCTGCTCCAACAGATTCTCGAACTGCGCCAACGAGTGGCCGCCAAACTCGGGTACGCTTCCTGGGCGGATTACAAGACCGAGCCGAAGATGGCCAAGAACGCCGCTACGGCGCGCGAGTTCTGCGAGAATTTGGTGGTTGGATTGCAGCCGAAGTTCGACCAGGAGCTGAAGGAGTTTGCCGCGTTGAAGGCGAAGGAAACCGACAATCCCAATGCCAAAATCGAATTCTGGGATTGGCGCTATTACAGCAACCTCTTGAAGAAGGAGAAGTATTCGGTCGATGCCGAACAACTGCGGGTGTACTTTCCGTATGACAAGGTGTTGACGGGCATGTTCCGCATTTACCAGCACATCTTCGGGCTAACCTTCGAGCGCCTCGAACCGCCGTACAAGTGGTGTGATGATCTGCAGCTCTATGCCGTGTTGGACACCCAAACCGGCGAGCCGCTCGGCCTGTTTTATCTCGATATGTTTCCCCGCGAGGGCAAATACAATCACTTCGCCCAGTTCGGCCTCATCGAAGGCAAGCGGCTGCCGAGCGGCCTGTACCAACGGCCCACGGTGGCGTTGGTCTGCAATTTCCCTACCCCGCAAGCGAACCAGCCGTCGCTGATGACGCACGACGACGTCGAGACGTTGTTCCACGAATTTGGCCACGCGCTGCACTCGATTCTCACGCGCGCCAATTACGTGCGCTTCTCCGGCACCAGCGTGCCGCGCGATTTCGTGGAAGCACCGTCCCAGATGCTCGAGAACTGGGTTTGGGACAAACAGGTGCTGGACAGCTTCGCCGCGGACTACCGCGATCCCACGAAGAAGATTCCCGAAACAATCATCAACCAGCTCAAGGCCGCAAAGCTGGCTACCATCGGCACGTTCTACCGGCGGCAAATGGCCCTGGCCCTGATCGATCTGGCGTTGCACTCCCAGATCAAATCCGGCGTGAGCGCGGTCAAGTTGTCGAACAAGATTTTCGGCGACGTTTTTCTGCCGGTGCCGCGCGGGACGACGTTTGTGGCCTACTTCAATCATCTGATGCACTACGACGCCGCCTATTATGGCTACGGTTGGGCCGATGCCATCGCCGCGGATATGGCCACCGTGTTTGAACAATCGCCCAAGGGCTACGAAGACGAAACCATCGGACGCCGGTTGCGCGACGAGATTTACGCGCCCGGCGATTCTCGCGACGTGAACGTGTCCATCGAAAAGTTTCTGGGACGGCCACGGTCGCTCAAACCGTTTTTCAAGAGCCTGGGACTGGGTGAAGCAACCGGTGCGAGCGTGCAAAAACCGCAACCATAGCCGCGCATGATTTGGCTTCAACCATTTCTTTAAGGCGGGGATCGCGCCCGCCTCGGGCGTCGCCAACCGCCCCCCCTGCCGGTTGGCCCCGGAGCATGGAGGCGAACGAACGTTTGCTTCACTTCAGAAGAAAGCTGCTCGGCGATCCTGCTCGGAGCGCGGATGCCTACATCCGCACGTTGCCTTCCGTGCCATCGCGCGGATGAGGGCATCCGCGCTCCAATTGTGGTTGGCGGGGCGCCAACCACAGCGCCCGAGGCGGGCGCGCTCCCCGTGGGCAAGGGCGGGGTCGCAGCATTGGGTTGCCACTTTGGTTTTCTTGATCGCACTTTCCGTTTCGGTTCGCGCGCAAACTGCGGACGCTCCCAACGCACCTGCACCACCCGCCGACGCCTGGATCACGAATGCGGTGCAATACCCGGCTCCATTTCAAAACACACAAGTTGCGGCGAGTAGTTACCGCGACTTACACGCCGAAGTGTTGGTGGGGCAATTGAAGATTCTCTGCCCCGTAGCCGCCACGCCCGCGGGTGGTGGCTTGCGCCTCCACGCCAGTATTGATGCGCCCGGGCACTGGCGGGTGAGGGACTGGCGTACCTACCCCATGGTTCGTCACGGGCCACAGTGGGAAGTGGCTCTGCCCGTTTTCGATCTCGATCTGCCGGTGGTTTATTTCGTGAGCGTGCCCGTGGCCAGGGGCGCGGTGCTTTCGTCCATGCGGATTTGCCATCCGCGCGGTTTGGGAATGCGCGTTCCCACCCGGCTCTTCTGGTCGTTTCTCGAAGGTTTCGAAGAAGACTTGGACAGTTGGCGGGGGTTGTCGCCCGAGGCGCCGCCGCTGCACACTGATCCCGAGGCGCATACCGGCCACGCTGCCCTGGCGGTCGAGATCCCTTATGACAAGCATTCCGTGACGGTGGCCACCACCCGTTTGCGCGGATGGCATTTGTGGAAACTCAATTGCCGCGGCCTCCAAATGTGGTTGCGCGCGAAAGAAGGAACCGGGCGCGTCCGCCTGTCGCTGTTGGCGAACGCGTTCACGACGAACCAGGTGATTTCCGTGTTGCCGCGTGAAATTCCCCTGAGCAACCAATGGGTCAACGTGAGCGTGCGCTTCTCGGAATTTCCCCCGTTGCCGCGTAGCACCGTGGATTTGCTCGCCATTGAATTCATTGCCCAAGGCCCCCGCGAATTCCTGATGGACGATCTCCGGTTGTTGGCAGGGGAAGAGGAGGGGCTTTGAGGGGGCGATGCCGGATGCTGGATGCCAGCCCTGCTGCTCGGAGCGGCGCAATCGGGTTTCAATCGCCTGCACTAGTTCGTTGTTGGCCACCGGTTTGGTTAGATAATCGTCGGCTCCGAGATTCATCCCGCTGCGCAGATCGTCCTTCTCACCTTTGGCCGTGAGAAAAATAAAGGGAATGCGGCGCGAGCGCCGCCTCGCTTTGCAGCGCCTGCAGCACGCCGTAACCGTCCAATTCCGGCATCATGACGTCGCACAGGATCAGATCGGGCTTCTGCCGGCGGGCCGCCTCGACTCCCCGGCGCCCGTTTTCGGCCGGGATGGGATCGTAATCGTGGTAGCGCAGGAGCGTGGTGATGTTCCGGCGCATTTCGGGTTCATCTTCAATCACCAATATCTTTTTCATGTTTCACTCCAAAGACGGGAAGTCTGACGGTCACGGTGGTGCCCTCGCCAATCTTACTGTTGACCTGCACGTTTCCGTCTTCGCCGTTCGGAGCGCAGGCCAACCAGTCGAATCGAGCACTGCCACGGATCAGGCATTCTTCGACATACTGGCGGCCCAGGACGGCTGAACTTTCTCCATTGGGCTGCACGGGGGGCGCCAGATCGCTCGGATGTTGGCCCAGCAATTCCGCCGCGCTCTGGCGGCGCATAATCCGCACCGCGGCCGGATTGACCTCCAGGAGTTCCTTCTCATCATGCAGAACCACGCCATGGCTTGAACCTTCGAACAGGACGCGAAACTTCGCTTCGGATTCACGCAGGGTTCGTTCCGCCCGTTTGCGCTCGGTATTGTCAATGATGCTGGCGCGAATCAGGTTTTGCCTCCGCCGCCGGCAGGCGCATGAGCCGGACCTCGGTGGGAATCAGGCGGCCACTCGGACGTTGCTGATGGGTCCATTCAAAAACCGGCATCGCTCCCGCCAAGGCTTCGTCCATCCATTCGCGGGCCAGATCGTTGGAGCGCCGTCCGCCCGGTTGAAATTCGGGGCTGACATCCGCAGGAGTCAGCTCGGTCAGTTTTTCCATCGGCACGCCGTAAAGACGAAAGGCGTGCTCGTTGCCGAAAAGAAATCGGCCGGGATTCCCGTCGAAAACAACAATGGCGTCCGGCGCATGCTCGACAAGCGGGGAACGATGGGCCTCCGCATCGAGGAAGAAGACACCGCCGAGCGGGTTGTTCACGAAATTCAACGCCTCCCAGTCCGTGAGATAGCTCGAGCCATAAACGGTGTAAACGCCGGGCGGTCCGGTGATACCGAATCGAAACGCGCCGATGGGCTGCTATCGCGGAAAGGTGAGTTGGACGGTTAACGGATACCGCGCATTGCGGCAAACTCCGCCGGCGAACCTGGTGTTCATTCCGGCTAACACCTTCACCATGGGCAGTCCGACGAACGAGTTGCACCGCATGATCAACGAAGGACCGCAAACCACAGTGACGTTGCCCCATGGATTTTGGATTGGGCTACCAGCGTTTTCCTCACTCGGCTTGATTCTTTCCTTGGTAACGCTAGTCTTACCGCATGATTGCGAAAGTTTCAGTGAAGGGACAGACGGTGATTCCCGAAGCCATCCGCGAGCAGGCGCGGATCAAAGCCGGCGACCAACTGGACGTTGGTTACGCCAATGGTTTGATTGTCATGCGCAAGCGCAAGGCACTGACGCCCGGCGCGCGTCCGCTCATTGATTCTGGCGGGACGGGAATTGCCGGAAATGACTTCTGCCGATGAAGCTGCCGTTGACTCAGGCCATTGAACGCGTCCGCAGCCGGCGCAAGTAAATGAGGGTCGTTT
Source organism: uncultured Verrucomicrobiae bacterium (assembly GCA_963788655.1). Classification (GTDB taxonomy): domain Bacteria; phylum Verrucomicrobiota; class Verrucomicrobiia; order Limisphaerales; family JAFGQR01; genus JAFGQR01. The sequence continues at coordinate 99,095 of CAWBHS010000038.1, forward strand.
TCGACACGAACGTCGTTGCCAGCGCGAGCTTTTGGCGGGGCAAAGCCCTTTGATTGCCTGACAGCCTGGGCGCAAGGCAAGTGCGAAGCGGTCGTCAGTCCGGCAACGCTCGCCGAATATCACGAGACGATTGAAGAACTCTCCCTTCGATATGCCGACCGAAAGCCGGTTGAATGGGCGGATGCGTTGGGCGAATCTGCGCTGCTTGTTTTTCCCACCGACCGCGCGACCGGCGCAACTCCCGACCCCGACGACGAAATGATTCTGGAATGTGCGTTGGCCGGGGAAGTGGATTATATCGTGACCGGAGACAAGAAGCATTTGCAGGCATTGCAAGGAATTCCAGGAAATTCAAATTGTGAGTCCCGCGGAGTTCCTGCGTTTGCTGCCGGACAAATGAGTCCACTGTAAGTCCACTCGTTGGCCAACCGGGCGGCGTTTTTTTCGCAGGCTGCGTTGGCCCGGTGGTCGCAGCCCGCTGCGGGGATGCTCCCGCCGCGCCGCCTTTCCTGCCCCCCAAGTTCTTCGCCGCAGCACCCCTTGCGATTTTCAGCCAGGCGCTAACTGGAGTGAGACTGAACCGGACGGAGTCAGGGTGCTTCTGTATGGCCAGTGTTAGCACCCGGTCATCGCGCATGGCCTTCAACAGAAACCGCCGTTGGGTGATGATCCGTTTTTCGTCCACGCATACGGTTCTCACGGTTGCAGAGGTTCCGCCGCGTTCTTCCCTGGATTGTGCTGCGGCTGGTCATTTAGACCCAGCCGCGCTCCAAGACCTGCTCCTTCGTCCCATTGTGCCGGCCCGGCTGCCGGTGCAAACTGGCAGTTGGAATTTTTAAGATGTTGATGATCCCAACGAACGATGAACTCAACCGATCCATTTGAAATGCTGGTGAGCGAGCACTACGAGGCGCTTTACCGGTTTGCCCTCGGCCTGACGCGCGCGGAAGCGGACGCGCGGGACTTGACCCAACACACGCTCTACATCTGGGCGACGAAAGGTCATCAACTGCGGGATCCTGCCAAAGTCAGGACGTGGTTGCACACAACTCTGCATCACGCTTTCCTCCGTGGTCGTCGCCGGCAGAGCCAATTTCCCCAGCAGGAATTGGATGGGGCCATCGAGCAACTGCCGGACGCCGCTCCGGTTCTGGCCGATCGATTGGATGCGTTGCAGGTGTTGCCGGCGCTCGCCCAGGTGGACGAGATCTATCAAGCGCCCGTAGCACTTTTCTACTTGGAAGACTACGCCTACGGAGACATCGCGGAGATTCTCGACGTGCCCGTCGGCACGGTCAAGTCGCGCATCGCGCGCGGCATCGCCCAGCTTCGCGACATTCTGTTGTCGGACGATGCACGCGTTTCGACTCCGTTGAACTTGGATACGGAGAGTGGGGCTTTAGTGCCAGAGCCTTCGTGGAACAAGTTAACGCTTGAAGGATCACATTTGTGCCACGGTCGCGTTTGACTGCGGCATTAACTCAACAATGAAAGGGAATACTCCTATGAATTCTACCATGAATACCACCGAAACACTCAAACAGCGCCTCAACGGAACGGTCCTCCTCCCGGGGGATTCCGCTTACGATGAAGCCCGCTCGATCTGGAACGGCATGATTGACCGCAAGCCGGCCGTGATCGTGCGTTGCCGCACGGAGGCTGATGTAATGCACGCCGTCGCGTTCGCTCGCGAAAACCAGTTCATCGTCTCCATCCGCGGTGGGGGCCACAATATCGCCGGCCACGCCGTGTGCGACGGCGGGGTGATGATTGACCTTTCCCAGATGAAGAAAGTTTGGATCGACGCGCCGGCCCGTCGCGCCCGAGTCCAACCGGGGGCAACCTTGCACGCTTTCGACCGCGCCGCCCAGGTCCACGGACTGGCCACGCCGCTGGGAATCAATTCCACGACCGGAGTCGCCGGGCTGACCCTGGGGGGAGGCATCGGTTGGTTGAGCCGAAAACATGGGCTCACTTCGGACAACCTCTTGTCCGCCCGCGTCGTCACGGCTGAGGCGAAAGCGCTGCCCGCCAGTGCCACGTCGCACGCGGATTTGTTATGGGCCCTGCGCGGTGGTGGCGGCAACTTTGGCGTGGTCACAGAATTCGAATTCGCTCTGCATCCCATCGGGCCGGACGTTCTGAGCGGCCTGCTGGTGTTCCCGCTTTCCGAAGCCGGCCCGGCGCTGCGCAAATACCGGAACTTCGTCGCCACCGCTCCGGACGAACTAAGCGTTTGGGTGGTGCTGCGCGCGGCTCCGCCGCTCCCATTTCTTCCGCCGGAGGTGCATGGCCGGACTGTCCTTATTCTGGCTTTGTGTCATCTGAGCCCCGAGGAGAGCGGTCGCAAGCTCGTCGCGCCGCTTGAGCAATTTGGGACGCTGCTGGGCCAGCACGTCGGGATGCAGCCCTTCACCGCCTGGCAGCAGGCGTTTGATCCGTTGCTCACCCCGGGCGCGCGCAATTACTGGAAGACGCACAACTTCTTCGAGCTAAAGGACGGGCTGCTCGACACGATCGTGAAGTGCGCCACGGGAATCCCGTCGCCGCACTCCGAGCTTTTCGTGGGGCAACTCGGCGGGCAGGCCTCGCGCGTGGCCGCGGACGCGACTGCCTTTGGCAACCGGGAGGCCAATTTCGTAATGAACGTGCATGGCCGCTGGGATACGCCCGCCGAAGACCAAGCGGGCATTGCCTGGGCGAGGGAGGTTTATCGCGCGACCCGGCCGTACGCGACCGGCGGAGCGTACGCCAACTTTCTCACGGCCGAGGAAAGGGATCGGGTGAAGTCGGCCTTTGGCCCCAACTATCCGCGCCTCGCCCAGGTCAAAAAGAGTTACGATCCGGAGAATTTCTTCCGGTTCAATCAAAACATCCGGCCCGGCTGAAGCCAGCATTCTTGGCATCATGAAGACCACACCTCGCCGCAGCCGCCGTTCTCCACGCCGGCTCCGGCGAGCGCTTTGCTTTCGGTGGGTTATTCCGGCAAAGACATCGCCACAATTCTCGGCGTGCCGGTGGGCACCGTCAAATCGCGTATCACCCGAGGGATCGCGCAACTCAGGGGAATGCTGCTGTCGGGCGGCCCAACCGGAGGCTCCCTGCCGTGAGGCGCCATGGGCTGCCGGGAATGTTGTGCTCTGCGCTCATCACTGGGATTCAACCCGCCAGTTTCGCCCGAGGCAACTCGTGCCCCTACCTTTATTTGAGCATCTGAAATCAGAAGGTGGACTCGCTGGTTTGGCCACCCGCGATCCGCTAATTAAACTGGGCGTAACTGTGGAAGGCGCGTCCGACACTCCGCCACATCACAGAGTGTGGCGATACTTCGCCGTTTTCGAATCGCGCAATTGCTCAACACCAACGATCCCGGCTGACGACTCAGTCATGCTGCCGGTGCGGTTCAGGCGATCCCAAGCAGCTTGCCCATAAAAACTGCCGGCCCTTCTCCCCCCAACGGGAAAAGGGCCAGCCGGATAAGATCGACATCAGCGACGGAACTACAGCCCCGCGGGTATAACGTTCGAAAGCACCGTCAAACGCTTAGTATTCCGAGTGTTTCTTGATCCCGGGTTCCGGGATGGGATAGAAACCATTGGCGTCCGCCAGCAACGGCGCCGGCGAATCCATGGTCAGCTTGTCCACGCCCGGAGCGTATTCCTGGTCGGAGTTGAGGAACTCGTCAAGCGTGATTTCCTGGCCGGTGTGGGCGGCCTTCCGGCCCAGCGAACTGGTCGCGGTCGCCATGACGCCGCGCTCCACTTCGTTGTACGGCTTGTCGTCGCGGATGGCGTCCATCAGGTCGTTCCATTCGTTCTGGTAAGGATTGCGCTCGTCGGCGGGCACGCTTGGACTCCCAGGTCATCGCGGTCCCGCTGCAAGCTCTGGTCTTTGAACATCCTCGAGGGCGAGCCCGCAGTCGCCAGTACTTCGAGACGATCGCCGAGCCTTTGGTGCCGTGCGCGTAGCTGGAGTAAATGTCGTTGCAGCCCGTCATGCAGCGGCCGTCCATGAATGAACTTGCGCGCCGTCGGCGAACGTGTATTCCACCGAGTAGGTGTCGAAGTTCTGATCGACGTAAGGGTGCGCCATTGGGGCTCGTCTTGTAGTGGCGGCCGCCGAGAGCCTGGGCCTTGACCGGCCAGGCGTTCTTCATCCAGCAGCAGATGGTCGATGAGGTGGATGTAGAAGTCGTTGAAGCACCCGCCGCTGGCCCAGATGAAGCTGTGGAAGCGCCGAATCTGCCAGAGCAACTCGCTCGGGTTGCCGGGCCACTTTGTCCGAGAAGGCCGAAGCCCACCGGTCCGTGCATCCGGTAGCCGCGCATCAGAATGATGTCGCCGATTTCGCCATCGTGGATGCGCTTGGCCAGTTCCTGGAGCGCCCGGCTGTGGCGGGACATCAGGCCCACGCCCACCTTGAGATTCTTCGCCGATGGCCTGTTTGGCGAGATCGATCATGCGGCGGGAGGTCGGGCCGTCGGCCGTGAGCGGCTTCTCCATGAAGACGTTCAGCCCCTTCTTGATGGCGTAGGTGAAAGTGCACCCAGCGAAACGCCAGCGGCGTGGTGAAGATGGCGATGTCGCCCGGCTTCAGGCAATCCATCGGCTTCTGGTAGCCGTCGAAGCCGATGAACTGGCGTTCGTCCGGCACGTCCACCTGGTCGCCAACCGGATTGCGTTTCAGGTTGCTGTAGCTGCCGTCCAGGCGGTCCTGGAAGACGTCGGCCATGGCGACCAGCTTGACCGGGCCGCGTTTGACCGACATGGCGTTGGCGGCCGCGCCGGTGCCGCGGCCGCCGCAGCCGATCAGGGCCACCTGGATGGTGTTGTCTTCGGCGGCATGGACGGCCGGCAGAGCCACCCCTGCCAGGGCGGAAGCGGCGGCCAGGCGACCGGTGTTTTTCAAGAAATCACGACGAGAGGTAGTGTTAGTATTGTTTGAAGATGCGTTCATAGTTGTATGTTGCTGACGCTTGCAAAGCGTTGTCAATTCAAGAAATGAACCGTAAGGCAAGCCGGAAGCGGATGCAAGAACGCGGTTAGAACCGACCGTTGAAATCCACCGTTGAAATCCAACTTTACAAGTCGCGGCCGCCTGTGTCACTCTCACCCCACTATGCGAACGATGATCAAATTGTTGCCGCTACTCTTGCTGGCCTCTCTGGGGACAGGATGTGTGACGTCCCACATTACCAACCTGACTCCCTCGATGCTGCCGCGCAATCAGTCGGGGCAATACTTGGTTGAAATGGCGATTGATAGCCGCCAGAAAACGCTGATCGAGTCCTCGATTACGCCTTACGTGGTCGTGGGCTTTGACAAATACCGGATGGTGCGCACCCCGGCGGTGCCCAACCGTTGGGAAACCTACGTTCCCGTGCCGGCGGACCGGGATACGGTGAATTACTATTTCAAGGTGCTTTACGAGTACCAGAAGTTTAACAGCCGCGGGGAGGGCAGCCGACTGTCGCCGGAATATAAACTGAAAATCACGGAGTAATTCGGATGGCGGATTCTCGCCGCGTTAGCTTTCCAATTTCGTTTTCGCGAAGAAGCCTTGTGGGTCGCAAGGCTTCTTCGTTTAACCGACAGCGGTAACGGCCCGTCTGCAAAAGGGTGGGCGAATAAGTCGGAGAAGGTATGCTCCCTCGGCAATTTCAAGAACCGAGAGTGCGTTGGGGCGACTCCAGGGAGTTGGGGAGGAAATCAATGTCTCAGAACTTGGGAACAGGCAACTGGGCTGGCGGGACTCGCTGCCGTTCCGGCGGCAACAGCCGAGAGCTGTTGTATGTGAACGTGTCCAGGACCAAGCGGCCACCGCGGGTAACAAAGCCAAAGCTGGTGTCGTAGAGAGCGTTGTCCGGCTGGTCGAGACCGGAGGGCCGAAAGGTAACCATGTATCCGCCCGCGACGCTGCTGGCGCGTTGTGTGGTTGTCGAAACCTCCGTGAAATACCGGGCATTGTTGCCGAGGTCAATCAGGATTGCGCGGGCCAAGTTGCGGGCCGTATCTTCCACGACAGGTTCCGAGCGCGACCGAACCTCGACCGCTGATTGCGGTTCCAAACCGCCACGAACGAATCCTTCCATCACGCCTTGAATCGACGGACCGGTCATGGGGAAGAACGAGACGACATTTGTCAGGCCAGCGATAATGCCCATTTCTCGCGTCTGGTTGAATCGCATGAAGTAGTCGCGGCCATTGTCGCCCTGGAGCCTGAGGTCCCAGATATTCCCTGGTTTTGGGTCGTGGAGGCTGACGAAGTTCTCCGGCCCGATGATTGGGGTATCGAAACGGGATACGCCGTGCTGGCTCAAGACCGCAACAAAGTTGCTCACGCCGGGAACGACGACCCGATCGAACTGCCGAACCTGATTCGAGGTGAGCGCTGAGAAGTTTGTGATGCCAATGATTTTCGCTCGCACGGCGTCGTCAAGCTTCGGCCGTCCAGCCGCAGGTGCGAAAACAGCATTGGACACCTCGACTTGCGATCGATCAGGCTGCGAAGCTGCGGAAGGTATCTTCCGTGGCGTTTGCGGCGGTAGCATGAAGAAAAGCAGAGCCGCCAGAAGGAGCATGATTAAGACTCCAATCCAGACCGTTGTGCGTATTCCTGCCCCTTTCATTGTCAACCGCTGGCCGCGCTTGCGCCATGTTTCCGCTCTAAAGCACCGCACCGCTCGAGGATGGCCTGCACTTTGCCCCGATAAACGAACACGACCAAATCAACCGAGTTCAGATTGGTGCTGGCCGAGAACAGGCCCACGTAGCCGCCGGAGTTCTCTTCAGTCAGGCCCAGCCCACCGGGGCTGTTGCCGCCGTAGTGAAGCACGACACCGAGGTCTTTTCCTGGAACAACTCCACCCTGACTGGAGGGGTAGCCAAGTGCCTGCGCAATATGTCGAATCCGATTGCCTGAGAGGCGCAATTCATTCGTCGGGTCTGAAATCCTCGAGTTAAGAAACTCAACATTGCCCAGTTGTTTGGCCGCCCGCAACTGCGCTGACGGCTCAATTTGCCCAGTTGTGGCGAGCCGTTCCTGCAGTTTGGCCACAGCCTGCTGATTTCGCGAATCGTTCACCTCCATCGACAACAGATTGACGGCGCCGGACGAGCGCACTTCGAGTGCGGCGGTGAACCCGTTGCGACGCACCACCCAGACGGTCCCGTCAATCGAAGCGTAGGTGCAAACCACATCGTCCGGTCGAAGTGGACGCCCGACCTCGACCGGACTTGCGTTTGTGGCCTCCAACGCACTAAGCACTCGCTCCAATTCGGGCGCTACTCGGTCCGTGAAGAGCATGGTTCGGTCTTCGGTCAGTCTCGGTCCGCCGCACCCGGCGGTAAGGAGGCTGACGGCCACGAACCGCTGCGGTGCGGCGATTTCGAATCAGAAATGCGTGAACGTTCATGTGCTGGTGGCCGTCGATTTCCGTCTCATCACCAGGAGAAGTCAATGGAGGAGAAATCGTTCGTGCGCAGTTGCGAGTCGTAAATGGTCCGGTAAGGCAGCCACGCAAAACCGAGCGTTTTCGGAGCGAGGGAACGAATGTAATTGGCGTCACCTTCCCAGGCGAAATCCAACGCAAAGGCGACGGAGTCCACGATGGGAGCATTGGGTATTTGTAGGCTCGGGTGCGGCCAGTCGTACAGGAGTGCCTCAATGAACGTCGGCTGCGGGCTGACGGTGTTCTGAAAACCGACGAAGACGGTCTTGTAGAGCCGGTTCAGCGTTTGGTCAACACCGACGGGGGTCTCCTGTGGTTCTGAGCCTGCGGCGAGAGGCTCCGCCGCTTGCGCTGCGGCTGAACCGACGAGAATGCCGGCGACGAACGCTGTGAACGCAGACGAACTGACTTTCCCAGTGATTCCTAGTTTCATTTTGATCGTTTGTTTTGAGTTTTTGTTTAGTGCCGAGCTTCGTTTGCCCGGACTCGAACCTCCTGACCAACCTAGGAAAAGCAGGCGCGCCTACCGCACCCCCGTTCCAGGGCCACAGCGACGCGGCCCAGCCCGAAAAGCACGCCAGGACGCGCGAGTTGCTCGCGCGCCGAGGCAGACTTTCGGGCAAAAAATTGTGTCGCTGTGTTTTGGGAACGGGGTTCGAGTCCTTGCAACGCGAAAGACTCCGCCAAGAGCTTCATCTGCACTGGCTCCTGGCATCTGTAAAAAGAACAAGCCAAACAAGCCACCCTTTAGCCAATTGCTCTCCTGGAAGCAATCCCAAATTGGGCTTGGCGATAGATTTCACTTTTGCTTCTTTGATTCTTAAGTCGACTGTCGTAGCTCGATTCACCAGCTTCAACGCAGGCAAGTCTTCGAGCTTCGGAAATCGAAGATTACCCTTTGCCCGGGGTTTTGTTGGCGAAGGCGCTCAGGGTGAATCAGGGCTCGACGGAGTCACGCCCTACCGGGATGGGGTTGCGGCGGCGGCTGAGCCGTTGACTTTGCGCTTAGACGGCACCGTTTAGATTAAAACGTGCGCTGGTAGATCTCGGCAAAGTCTTGCGCCGTGATCGGGCGGGGATTGAATTGCGCGGTCCACTGCCGGGCTGCTTCTTCGGCCAGCTTGGGGATGGCGGATTCTTCGACGCCGCATTCAGCCAGCGAGGCAGGCAATTCGGCGCGCTCCCGAAACTGTGTGAGCCACCGAACCAGGGCTTCGATCGTGTCGGCAGGAGCATGCCCTGCGGGAACCAGTCCCGCGGTGGCAGCCATCTCAGCGTAAGCTTGCTGCACCGGCGGGTGATGGGCATTGAACCGTACCACTTCCGGCAACATCATTCCCACGGCTTGGCCATGGACGATGCCATAATGGGCGGTGAGTGGATTGGCGGCCGCGTGCGCCGCGCCCAGCATGCTGTGTTCAATCGCCAAGCCGGCGAAGGCGGCGCCCAACTGCATCTCGGCGCGCGCAGCCAAATTGTCCGGCTGACTGATCACCGGCAAGAAACCGCCGGCAAGCAGTGTGAACGCCTGGTGCGAATACATGAGTGAAAACGGATTCCGTTTTCGTGTGACGGTGCTTTCCACCGCGTGGGCAATTGCGTCCAAACCCGTGACGGCAGTTACCCGCGCCGGTTGGGAGAGGGTGAGTTCCGGATCCAGCACCGCCACCCGCGGGGCCGCTTGGGGATCGAGACACGCCATTTTTTGATGGGTGGCGTCATCCGTAATCAGCGCCGCCGATTGACATTCGCTCCCCGTGCCGGCAGTCGTGGGAATGGCGATCAGGGGCCGCAATGGTTTGACGGCTTTGCCGATCCCCCAATAGTCCTGCATCCGGCCGCCGTTGGTGAGTAGTAAATTGCAGCCTTTGGCCGTGTCCATCGCGCTCCCGCCACCCAATCCAATGAACGTGTCCACTTGCTCGGTCCGGGCGATTGCCAGGCATTGCTCGACACAGTGGGTGGTCGGATTTTCCTGGACCTTGGCAAAGACGGATACGGTCAAGCCTGCCGCGCGCAAGATGGCTTCGACGCGTGGGCCGTGGCCGGCAGTCATGAGACCGGGATCGGTGACGAGGAGTACCCGCTTGGCGCCCAGTTCACGGGCCAGTTCACCGACGCGCTCGGTGGTCTGCCGGCCGAAAATCAGCCGCGTGTGCGCGTGGCTTTCAAACGGCGTGAGTTGGACGGTTTGGCGATCCATTAGCAGCAAGAGCGGATGGTTATTGACTATCCATCATGGTGATCGCCGTGATCTCATTAAGGTTGATGCTGAAGACTCCTTTTTGTCCCTGCTGCCCGGCGGGATTGTGAATCACATAAGTGCGGTGGGCTTTGATGCCGATGTCCAGGAATTGCAGGTAATCTTTGAGCAATTGGTCATCCTCCAAACCCACGTCAATGTAGCCGGTGCTGTTGTGCAGGTGTTTGATGTAAATGGTGTAATAGACCATACGTGCCGCCCGTTGCTGCGTTAATATTCCTTTTCTCTACGGCACCGGCCCGGACTTTACAATACTGAAACCGGCTCGAATCAGTTTAGCGCATCAATAGACTCCCTCGACGATCTTGTTTTCCATTGCGCCAAACGGCCTGACCTCCGCCACGCCGTCCCAGGCATACGGGGTGCGCGGCGGACGGCGAATGGCTTCGTCCCGTTCAAGGAATCGCGGCATGAAGAACTCGCGGGTCAGGGTGGTCAATTCCACCCGGCCCCATTCACCGTAAGACTTAAGTTGCGTGGGATCGTCCGGCGCCACCACGCGCAACACTGCCCGCGGTTGGGGCGCGTAATAGGAGATCGAAAACTTGTCCGCCGGTTGCAAGGGCACGCTGGCCGCCAAGCCCATCAGCGTGTTACCGTAGGTCGGGTAAAAACCAATACGGTTTTCGAGGACTTCTTCGATCAGGAAACGGGCGTATTGTGGCGCCATCGTGGTGCCGCCACAAAACACTCCGCGCAAGCCGGCCTCCCAAAGGTCGGTCTTTTCCGCCAGGGCTTCGAGCAGTTTGGGGGTGGTAAACAGGCCGCTCACTTGGCGGTGCTTCAGGATAATGACGGCCTGTTCGATCACGTGCTCCATGTACTCGCGGGCGACGTTGAGCTTTTTCGCCGCGAGCATTTTCTTCACCCAGCGCGGATCCAGATCGACAAAATAGCAGGAGCAACCGCGGAAATTGGCGAGATGTTCGATGGCCAACCGTAGCCGCCGCGGGCCGGTGGGACCAACCATCAGCCAGTAGTGGTTGCGTGGGAAATGGTCATCAGAAAGCTTGGTGGAGAATTCTTCGTAATCGACCTGGTAGTCATTCCACCCAATGCGTTGTTTAGGCATGCCAGTGGTGCCGCCGGTTTCGAAGACATTGAACGGTTTACCCTTGAACGCCGCCGGCACCCAAACTTCCGGCTGCAAATCCCGCAGCCATTCATCCTGGAAATTGGGAAACCGGGCGAGGAGATCGGCCAACGATTGCACTTCACGCCGCGGATCCCAACCGGCCTTCTTTGCCCAATCGAGCCAAAAGGGCGTTCCGGTTTCGGAGGAGAAATGCCATTGGACGATCTCGCGCACGTGCGCGTCGAGTTGCTTCTGCGCGGACTCAACTGCGGCGGTGGTGACAGTTTCCTGTGTCATACTTGATCAAGTTTCGAAACTACCATCTGCTTAGAGCGCCGACATTCTTGTCGGCCTGGACGTTGGTGCGCTATTCGAGCCGACAAGAATGTCGGCGCTCCGTAGGACAGGCGTCTCGCCTGTCCCGAGCTTTCCAAGAGCGCCCATCCTGGTCTGCAACTCCCAATAGCTGACGGACGACTTCGGCCGTTCGGGACAGCCGAGACGGCTGTCCTACTGTATTGCTTCCGTAGCTTTGGACGCACAGCGCACCTGGGGCGACTATTGGTTACGGTCGGGGCGGATTGATTTTTACCTGGGGCACCGCATCCGCCATCGGCCGATTGGCGTCGTAGAACGTAAACAAATGGGTTTGCGAACCAACGAACAGGTTGCCATTGGCAACCACCGGGGTGGAATACACCGACGCGTCCAAGTTCACTTCGCTGAGAACCTTCAACACCTTGTCGGCAGCCAACACCGTGAAATCCCCATCTTCATCGCCGAAATAGACTTTACCGTCGGCCACCAGCGTCGAGCCCCAAATGTGCGCCTTCGCGTCGTAGGTCCAAAACACCTTGCCGGTCTCGGCGTCGAGACAATGGACGAAGCCCGAGAAATCGCCCACAAACAACAAGCCCGTATTCGGATCGATGGACACGGTGGACATGGAGCGATGAATACCCCGGTAATCCCAGATCAGGCCGGTCTTCGTAATGTCCCCGGTTTTGGTGGCATCGACGCACACCAATCGCCCGATGCCCTCGCCATGTTCCGGGTCCTGGCCAATGGCCACATACACGCGGTTCTTGTAAAACACCGGCGTGGCATTGATTTCACTCGGGCCTTCGGCATCCGGGTATTTGATCGGTTTGCCGTCGCGCATTTTATATTCCGGCGGATTGCAGTCGAACCACCACGCTTTCTTCAGATAATTCACGTCGTCTTCCTTGACCGGTTGCGGATCGAACGCGTACAGCACGCCGTCGCCCGCGCCAAAGAAAACCAGCGGTTGGCCATTGACGGTGCCGGTCGAGGGCGAACTCCATTGACCGTGAAAAATGCGCGGGCCGATATGGGCCTCATCCTCGCCCACCAGTTCGCCGGTCTGCTTGTTGAGCGCGACGAAACTCGGAGCCAGCGGCGCGGGGATGTTGGAGTGTGTCCAGTCCTGGCCGTTCGAAGTGCAAGTGAAGACGGTGTCGCCCACAATGAGGACCGAGCAATTCGACGCGTTGTGCGGGAACACCCCGAGGTCGTCCATCATGTCATAGACCCAAATAATGTCGGCGTCCTTGGAACCCGGTTCGATGGGCGGCTTACCGGGGCCGACGTAATATTGGCCTTCATTTTTGTACGGGCCGTCGTTGCCGTTGGCAAAGCCATGCACATCCAGGCACATCACTTCGCACCGGCTGGTCACGAGATAAACCCGATCGCCCTCGATGGTCGGCGAAGAGAGCAGGCCGAGAAATTCCCAATCGTTTACGCGACCGGAAGCCAGCTTGGGCACAACCAACTGCCAGAGCAATTCGCCGGTCTGCTCATCCAGGCACAGCAAAATGCTGCGGTCGCCGGTCTGCCGGGAATCGCGCGGGAATTCGTTGTTGGTCCCGACATACACCCGGCCATTGGCCACCGTGGTGTTGCCGTAAGCCTGACTGCCGAGTTTGGCCACCCATTTGGTGTTCTTGGCCGATTTGAGATCGTACTGCTCGGTGCTGGAATTCATTTTGCCCGGGTCAAACGTGCTGGGCAACCCGTGGGCCGGCGCATACATGTTGCGGTGAGATGTTCGCCCCCATTGGGGCCAATCCTGGGCCCCGGCCGCCAGGGTCGAGAGTATTACCGCGCTGCAAATAAAACTAAGCTTTTTCATAACGTTTCAGAGAGTAACTGTAGCGTCGCGAGTGACGATTTCGAAATCAATTCGGAGTAACGATGATATTGTCGATGTAAACCGGCATGTCCTGCGGCGAAAAACCGAACAGGCCAGGCGAGCCGTGGCGGTGTGCCGTCCGATGGGGCACCTCGAGGCTCCAGGCCGTCGGTTCCGGTTCGTCGCGCGGCCAGGCTTTGGCCCGCACCACCCCGGAACCATCGGCCGCCACGTCCACGCGTGCTTTCAACCGATACCAAACGTCGGGTTTCCAGCGGAAATTCGGCGGATCGGTTTTGGCCGGCACGCGCAGGCGCTCGAGGTTGGAATTAATCTCGAGCTTCTGGTCGTTACCTTTGAGCACAATGTAATAGCGCTGGTTGATCAGGCCCACCTCGGACATTTTGCGGCGGTTGCCGTCGCTCATTACGTCCGCCTGGATGGTGTAATCGTGCATGTCAGGCGTGCCAATAAAGACGGTGGCGCGTTGGAAAAACTTGTTGGCAATCGTCTTGGCCAGCACCTTCGAGCCGTCCCGTTCGCGCACGTCGAACTTGAACCGTGCGCCGATCCACGGCAACGGCGGATACGCAAAAGCCGTCGTCGCGCCGGCACCATTGGTCGCTGTTTGCGTCAGTTCGAATTCCTCAAAATCTTCGTGCAGCGGCGGGCTGGGTAAAATGCGTCCGCGAATGTGCCCTTTGAGCCCATCCAGGGTTGCTTCAAACGCGCCAGCCGAAGGCACGGATTCTGGGGCGGCGACGAGTTGGCCGGCGGCATTGAAATCACCCTTTAGCAACGAATGCACCTTGGCCGTAGGGGGAATGAAATGGGTCCATTTTACAGCGCTCAGGTCGCTGACTTCTGCAACGGTGAAGCCACGGGCGTCCAATTTGCGGACCCGAAACGAAGCCGTCTCTCCGGGCTTTAATGCGACTTCCGAAGGGATGATCTGGAGTTGCGTCGCTGGTCCGGGGGCGGGCCGTGTTTCCGTTTCGAGCGGCGGGGGCAGACCGGGATTGTTGCCGGGTTTGCCGAAGCAATAGAGCTTGCGCGTCGTTTGCACATACACCTTGCCGTTGTAAGCCGTCGGGGATCCAAAGCAGCGGCCCTCCAGTTGAATGTGGCAAAGGATTTGCCCGGCTTTGTCGGTCGGCTTGATGATGTAGAAGGCACCCGTGGTCCCCGCTTCGTTGTCGCCGCCGCCTTTGCCGGAAGGATCATCCAACAGCGGCACATACAGTTTGCCATCGGCGTAGAGCGGGCAGGCGTTGCGTTGCTCGATGCCCAGTTTGAGCTTCCAGAGGATCTTGCCGGTGTTCGCATCGACGGAGCACAGGTCCCCCTTTTCCGCCACCACATAAATCCGGTCGCCCACCAAAATCGGCGAACTGACCGCGGTGGAAATGTCGTTCTTCCAAAGCTTCACCTGTTCGACCGGAATCACGACCGGGTCGGCAGAAGGTTGGTCGGGGGCCACGTCTTTGATTCGGACCGCCATCATTTCGCCGGGTTCGTACGGCGTGCCGAACACGGCGATGGCTTTGTCGTCGTTGTGGATCAACACCGACGCGTTGATGCCGGCATGGAAGACGGGTACCCGCCACAGCGGTTGGCCGGTGCGGGCGTTGACGCACACGATGCTGCCGTCGCCGATGGTGCAGTAAAAGACCCGCCGCCCGCCCAGCCAGCCGAGCTGCGGATAGGAATACGAACTATCGTGCGGGCGCGCGCCTGGGCCGGAAGCCCAGACCAACTCGCCGGTGCGTTTGTCAAAGGCATAGAAGCGATCCTCACCGGGTCCTTGCGCGCCCCAATTGGCGGTGATGCCGTGGGTGAACACGAGGTCCCCGTCCACCACTGGCGTGGCGGTCCGGCCATTGGGGAAGGTCAGGCGCCCGTAGCTTTCCATCAGGGAGCGATGCCACAAATGATTACCCTCGGCGGTGAAGGCGGCCAGGATGCCCTGCGTGCCTTGCACATAGACGTTGCCGGTTTCAGGATCAATCGCGGGACTCGCCGTCGCGTAACGATTGTAAATGATGTCGCTGAGAAAATCGTTGAAGAGATGCTGCCAGAGCTTGCGCCCCGTTTCCGCGTCGAAACAGACGACGCCTTCCTGCAAATTGGCGCCTTCGCCCAGGTACCCCATGATGTAGAGCTTGCCGTTGGCGATGACCGGCGTCGAAGCGCCGGGCAGATTGGCCACCCACAGCGCCTGGTTCGTGGCGACGGTGTCCGGCAGACCGGTTTCGTAAGACACGCCCGTATGATGTGGGCCGCGCCAGGAGAGCCAGCCGTGGACCGCAGCCGGCGCTGTGGGAACCACTGCCGTCACAGCCATCACGATTAACCAGTCGCTAAGGAACTTACGGACTTGGAGCAATTTGTTCATGCGCACATTCGATTCTCAGAATTCAAGATTTTCCGGCTTGCCCTCCGGCCTGGGACCGCGCGGTCAGGCCGACGTACAAACCGCGCGGCACCGTTCGAGGCCATCCGCGCTTGCAACAATTAATACTTATACGTATAATTCGCAAGGGACATTCAAAAATTTTCGCGATGAACCGGTTAAATCAACCAAATGGCGGGGTAACGGTCCCTGGACCGGAGTTGCGGCCGTTGCCGCTCTTGCTGCGGCGTGCCTGGTACGGTCTGAACCAAGCCTTTCGCCGCCGGATTGCGCATTTGGGGCTGACGCCCGATCAATACACCGTGTTGCGAACGTTGAACGAAAATCCCGGCCTGACGCAGCGGAAAATGACCCAGGACATGGCCAGCGACCCGAATACGGTGGCCTCGTTGGTGCGGCGGATGGAACAGGCCGGCTTGCTGGAACGCCGGTCCCACCCAAGCGATGGCCGGGCGCAACAACTGTTTTTGCGCCCGGCCGGACGCCTGAAACTCAACCAAGCCCGTCGATTTGCCCTCACGCTCCAACAGGATATCCTGGAAGCGCTGCCCGCCGCGCAACGTGGGGATTTTCTGGGTCAGTTGGCGCGGGTTTCCGCCGAATGCCGGCAGGCGGCGGAACGCGAATCGGGCCGCGAACCGGATGAGAGCTTGTAAGCTGCCGCAACTCCCTTAATGTTGTGGAAAAAGTGGTCTGATAAACAAGAACCAAGACACCGAAACTGGTTATGATTTTGAAGCAAACCGAAGTCGAAAGCCTGGTCAAGGCGAAGCATCGCAATCCGCACGAACTTCTGGGCGCGCACACCCTGACCGACGGATCGGGATTGGTGGTGCGTGCGCTCGTCCGCGAGGCCGCCCGCGTGGAAATCGTTCCTACGCACGAGAAATCCAAACCACGCATCGTGCTCGAACAGGTCCACGAGGACGGTTTGTTCGAAGGCACCACCCGGGAAACCAAAGACATTTATGCGTATGATCTGGTGATCACTGACCAAAAGGGCCAGGTGCGTCGCACGCGCGATCCCTATTCCTTTTTGCCCACCCTCGGGGAGACGGACTTGTATCTGTTCGGCCAGGGAAATGAACGGCGCATCTATGAAAAGCTCGGTTCCCAGGTGCGGGTCATTGACGGAGTGCCGGGTGTCAGTTTTGCGGTTTGGGCGCCCAACGCGCAGCGGGTGAGTGTGGTTGGCGGTTTCAACGGTTGGGACGGACGTTACCACCCGATGCGGTCGTTGGGATCGTCCGGCGTTTGGGAATTATTCATTCCCGGTCTGGGCGAAGGCACGCTTTACAAATATGAAGTGAAGAACATTTACGGCGATCCGGTGCTGAAAACCGATCCGTATGGGTTCTTTTTCGAACCCGCCCCCAAGAACGCCTCGATTGTGTGGGACAACCGCAAGTTCGCCTGGACCGACGAGGCGTGGCTGAAACGCCGGCACGAATGGAACCCGTTGCGCGCGCCGGTCAGCGTCTATGAAGTTCACCTGGGCTCGTGGCGCAAGAAGGCGGCTTCGGAGTCGTTCTCCTATCGCGAAATGGCCACGCCGTTGATTGATTACGTGCTGCGGATGGGCTTCACCCACGTCGAGTTGCTGCCGGTGAGCGAACATGCCTATTACCCCTCATGGGGCTACCAGGTCACCGGTTTCTATTCGCCCACCAGCCGGTATGGCACGCCGGACGATTTTCAATACCTGATCAATGCGCTGCACGAGGCGGGCATTGGCGTGATCATCGATTGGGTGCCGGCGCATTTCCCGCGCGACGAATGGGCGCTGGCGCGCTTTGACGGCACCGCGTTATACGAGCACGAAGACCCGCGACGAGGCGCTCACCAGGATTGGGGCACCTTGATTTTCAATTATGGCCGGCACGAGGTGCGAAATTTCATCACGTCCAATTCATTGTTCTGGTGCGACCGGTTCCACGTGGACGGGTCTGCGCGTCGATGCGGTGGCTTCGATGCTGTATCTCGACTACTCGCGCCGGGAAGGCGAATGGCTTCCCAACCAGTATGGCGGCCGGGAAAACCTCGAGGCCATCGCGTTTCTGCGCGAGTTCAATCACCTGGTCCACACCGAGCATCCCGGCGTGATCACCGTGGCCGAAGAATCCACTGCCTGGCCGCTGGTCACCCGGCCGCCGTATCTGGGCGGATTGGGATTCTCGTTCAAATGGAACATGGGTTGGATGCACGACACCCTGGGCTATTTCGGGCGGGATCCGGTCTTTCGCAAGTATCACCAGAACGATCTCACCTTCGCGATGTTGTATCATCACAACGAGAACTTTCTCCTGCCGCTGTCGCACGACGAAGTCGTTCACGGCAAAGGCTCGCTCATTGGCCGGATGCCGGGCGACGATTGGCAAAGCTTTGCCAACTTGCGGGTTCTGTTGGGATACCAGTGGCTTTTCCCGGGCAAAGTGCTGCTCTTCATGGGGTGTGAAATCGGGCAGCGCTCCGAATGGAGCGCCAACAGCGAAGTGACCTGGGAATCACTGGATCAAGGCCCGTATCATTTGGGAACGCAACGGTTCGTGGAAGATCTCAATCGACTGTACCGTAACGAATCCGCTTTGTGGGAGAGCGATTACGACCTGGAAGGCTTCACTTGGGTGGACTGCTCCGACCAGGAAAACAGCGTAATGTCTTTCATGCGCCAGGACAGCTCGGGCAAGGAGCGTATCCTGGTCATTCTGAACCTCACGCCCGTTGCGCGCTATGACTACCGCATTGGTTTGTCCGCGTCCGGCTTCTGGGCCGAAGTACCAACAGCGACGCGGAGTACTACGGTGGCAGCAATGTGGGCAATCTCGGCGGTGTAAACACGGAAGACTACAAAGTCCACAACCAGCCGCATTCGGCCGCCTTCACTCTACCGCCGCTCAGCGTGGTTGCCTTCAAGTGGGAACCCTAACCGCCTGACCGCAACCGATTGCTCAATCCGGCTGCAAGGTGTGCCAAGCGCCGGCCTCCAGCCTGTGCTGCAACGGGTACGCGAGATGGTCCCGTTTGCGCGCAGTCATCGCTGCTCCCCAATGGAGATCGTCACCCAATTCGTGGGTGGTGCGGAGCGCAGCGTTCCCTCCAAAAAATATAGCTGCCGCGTGGGCTCGGTGCGCTATGCTGCGGCCATGACCGTCGCGCAGGTGATTGGCTTAATGGTGGCACTGTTTATAATGTTCCTCGGTTTGTTGGGCAGCATTTTGCCCGGCTTGCCGAGCACGCCCCTGGTGTGGGTGGCCGCGTTGGCACACAAGCTCTACTTCGGTGAGGCCAGCGCGGACTGGTGGCTGTTGGCGGTGCTGGGCGGGATCACGTTGCTTTCGCTGGTGGCCGATTATCTGGCCAGTGTCTATGGCGCCAAACGGCTGGGAGCCACCTGGCGTGGGGCCACGGGCGCAGTGGTTGGCGGATTGATCGGCATGTTCTTCCACCTGCCCGGCATCCTGTTGGGGCCGTTCATTGGCGCCATGACGTTCGAAATGGTGGCGGGCCGGAACCTCAAAGAATCCAGCAAAGCCGGTTTCGGCGCCACGCTGGGCCTGCTCGCGGGAGCCCTGGGTAAGATTGCTTGTTGCGTCGCCATGATGGGGGCCTTCACGTTCGACGTGCTTTACCGGTCGTTGTAATGGCCGTTCGTGTCGTCCCGCTAGCTTGGCGCGCCGACATTTTGGTCGGCTCGAACGTTGGCGAGCAATTCGCGGTTTGGTACTGGCTTTCTAAATTGAAATCGCTGTGTCTGCGCAGGCTTGGGGCCGGGATCGACCTTCAACCCTGGATCAGCACTTCCAGCAGGTAACGCAATTCTTCCGGTACCTGCGCAGGACCGTTCACGGTCTGCGTTATCTCGGCCTTTGGTGTCGAGGAGGATGTTTTCCGGCTTGATGTCGCGGTGGAGGATGCCTTCGTCGTGGGCGAACTGAAGGGCTTCACAAATCTTCGGCACCAGCGCCAGCGCCTGGGCCGGCGTGAACCGTCCGGCGTGCATGGCTTGGCGCAGATTCACGCCGTCCACAAATTCCATTAACAGATAAAAGAATCCGCCGGCCTGGCCGAAGTCGTGGACGGTCACAATGTTGGGATGGTTGAGCCGCGCCAGCACGCGGGCCTCGCGGGTGAACCGCTCGGCAAACGTGCGGTCCGCCGCGAGCGACGGTGACAGCAGTTTGAGCGCGACCAACCGATCCAACTTGGGTTGGCGGGCTTTGAACACCACGCCCATGCCGCCATGGCCGATGAGTTCCAGGATTTCGAACTGGGGAAAGGCCGCGGCGACTTGCTCCACGGTGGGAAGGTCCGGCGACGGAGCCGCAGGTTCCGTGTCGTTGGACGCCGCCACCGCCGCCAGCAGGCATTTGGCGCACAGGCCCTGCGGCGCGTCGGCGGGCAACGGCGCCTGGCACTTGGGACAGCGATTCTGGATCATTTCAGTTTTCATACCTGCCAATTTCCTGAGGAAAATCCCGTCGCAGGTTACCAAGAAATTTCAAAACAAGCTTCCGGATCGACAGTCCGCCGCCAGGTCTTGGAGTGCGGCAGCCCTCTGCCGCTTTCGAACGCACTGGCCCGTCGAAAGCGGCAGAGGACTGCCGCACTCCAAGACGCTGCCGCGTTTGTGGCTACCCCGTAAAACGTCAACAACCTTCGACAGAGTTAGGTTCATCACCGATGTGTCCGCGACCTGAGCAGTTCCATGCCGGGCGGCTATTTCAACTTTCGATACAGGATCACGGTCGAGCCGGGCTGGGTTTTCAGCGTGACGGTCAAACCTTCCATCAGTTCCTGGCCCGTCATCGTCTTCGGCGCATCGGCATCGAGATCCGTGAGTTCATACTTGGCGGCCGGATCAAGACCCTTGAGGTGCAACCCCAACGTTGGCGAGCCGTTCTTTTCCCGACGAAAGGCCTGGACCACGCCTCCGTCCAATTCCGGCCGGTCGAACTGCCAGGCAATCCAGTCGCTAGGCTGAATGCTGTAGGGCGTGAGCGGATAATAATCGCCCAGCATGAACGGGGCGACTTTGCGGCATTCGTCGTAGGCGCGCCTGGTGTCCGCGTTGGAACCACCGTAGCCGCCACACGGCATGATGTAACTGCGCGCGCTGTAGCGATCGGTGAAGGCGCAGCCGGAACCGTAATACGGAATCCAACTTGAAATACCGTAGGTGTGGCCCTGGTTCGGCATCGTGGCTTGGTGGCCGAATTGGAAATCACTGCGCAGAAGCGGGACGGCACGCCGCAAGGTTTCCAAATCATTCCGGCGACCGCCGGACGAACACGAATCAATCAGCAGGCCGGGATGACGCCGGCGCAATTCGTCCCAAAAGGCGAGGTAACCCATGACGTGTTTGATCTCGGTCATGCCGCGTCGGTTGACGGCATCGTGCCCGCGCCAATTGCCCAACGGTTCCATGTTGAAATCCTGGCGATAGTAATCAATGCCTTGTTCGCGAAGCATCGTGTCGATGTGCTCGACCAACCATTTCTGCGCGTCCGGATTGCCCAGGTTCAATAGGTTGCCGCCGATGATCCAATCGGGATGATGCTTGGCCAGCCAACTGTCCCGATCGCCGACGCGCTCCGGTTCGAACCACACGATAAACTTCTTGCCCTGCTGGTGAATCCAATCGCTGAACGGCCGAAAGCCTTGCGGGTAGCGTTCGCGATCAATCTCCCAGGTCCCGGTGTTCGGCCAACTCCCTTTGCACGGATACCACCCGGCATCACGCCAGCACAAATCGAAGTCAATTCCCGCGCGGTTGAACTCTTTGACCGTGTCGAACAGATCCTGTTCGCCACCCTTCTCGAACGTTCGATAACACTGCATCTGCAACATCGTGGGCGGCACCTTGCCATCCAACCGCGGGCTGTTGTGCGCCAGAAACCACCGGCGCCACAAGTTCTGCGCCCGCACAACGTCGCTGCCCTCCCAAAACAGCAGGGCGATCAGTGGCGTGCGGATTTCCTCGCCGGGCTTCAGAACCAAGTGCGTCAGTTGCTGGCCGGCCACCGTTCGCAGGCTGCGTGATGGGTCGCGCCGGAAGGACGTTGCCCATTCCCCGGGCCAGCCCACGGCTAGAATCACTCCACCGCCCGGCATCTGGAGGTTGTAGTAAGGCCAGCCCTTCGGGCCATTGGTGGGACGGCCACCATCGGGGGCAAAGCGTTGGACGGCATTGGGACCGAGCGTGACTTGATACGGTTCATAACTCTGCGGCGCGCACCAATCGCCTTTGTTGCCGTGGAGTACAAATTCGCCATCCGCACTCCGTTCGAATCGGACGTCCAGCGCCTGGATGTTCTCCAGGATTGGCGTGTCCGCTTGGCCCGTGTTCTTGAGATAAACGGTCCATTCAACGGCGGGAAAATCCGTGTATTCCACCGCGACGCAGCGCACCTCCAGCCCGGTGCGGGGATCGGTCCAGGTGAACGTGCGTTGCGTGCGGACATCGTCGAGTTTTTGGGTGTTGGTTTTCATCGGCCACGTGGCCAGCAGGTCGTCGGAAGATTGGCCGCCATAGACGAACGAGATCGGCAATTCGCTGGTACGTCGAATTGGTTCCTTGGCCGCATCCGCCCGGTGATCGCGCAGGGGCATGTCGCCCACCCACAGTTCGCGTCCGTCGGCCAACGTCACCTTGGTGTCGGCCCAATCGGATTGATCCCAGCCGATCCCGTCGCCCGCATCGCTGATTTCCAGCGTGAACGAATTCGCGCCGCCCAAATCCACATCGACATTGCGCGCGGGGGTACCGTAACGCATGACTTCTGACCGGAAGGCCACCTGATCTTTGACGGTGACCGAGAACACCACGCTGCCCTTGCCGTGGGCGGTGTCGTCATTGTGATCCAAACCGACGACGGACGTGAAGCGTTTGCCGGGACCGGGCAAATGCACGACGACTTTGCTCACCGCGTGGCAATACAAGCCACGGCTATATTCCTTGTCCCCGATCTTCAGCGGATACTCGCCCCGGGCATTCGGGATCACCGCATCGTTGTTGGCAAACACATCCAGCCCCGGCTCGGGCGGCGACGGCGCCACCGCCACAGGTTGCTTCGGTGGCGGCGTCAACTTGCACTCGAGCCAATGCTCCTTGAGCCAACGCTGCATCGTCTGAATTTCCGGTTCGGTGACTTTGATTTCGCGGGCTTGCGAGAGGTTGCCCGTCACCACCAATGCGCCCAGCAACAACACCACTTGCTGGATCACGAACCGAGACGAATGGGAAAGATTCATATCCGCGTTTTTCCACCGAACCCCCTTCGCCGTCAAGGCAATCCCAATCACCTCTCTGCCAGCCCCGTGCCGCCTGCGTAACGAAATGACGTGAGCGCCGTCTATAGAGGCATGATGTTGTCCCGGAATCAACGGAGCCAAGCCGGTCTTACGTTGACCGAACTGCTATGCACGATGGCCATTATCATGGTGCTGGCGGGCTTGTTGCTGGGTCCCGCCAGTCGTGTGCTCCGGCGGGTGCGGGCGGACGAATGGGGTGAAAAATCGGCGACTCGCCTGCAAACCACCGTGGAACAACTCAAGCACCATTTCGAGGGCCAGCAGAATTTTCCGTTGGTCACCTTGAAGAAGATCGAAGCCAATCACTGGGTCAACGCATTGGAATTGGATTTTCTCAAGGACCGGCGCGTCACGTTTATCCCCTTCGCGGATTCCGATCCGGACGAGAAGACCGTCATCCAAGTCATCGTGGATCGCGGGTATTGGACGGAGGCCGGCCTGCGCCTCGTCGCGAAAGGAGACATCACCGGATGGCCGGAATCCAGCAATCCGGATTAGGGATCAATTTGGGGGCATCACTCTTGACACAACCACGGCCGCGCCGCTCGCGATGTTTGGCAGTAACTGCTCAAATGGGTTCCCTCAACAGACTCAAAGCTGTCGTCCCCCCGCCAATCTTCCGCGCCAACCACCAGTTGCTGCATCTCGAAGTTGTTGGTAGGTCTTGCGCCCGGTAGGGGCTCGATGGCGTTGTAGCCGCGTGCCCCCACGCGGCGGGTGGCCCAGTCTGCGGATGCAGCAAACCAAAGAGAGAGAGTTCACACCGGGACCGACTCACAAACGACTCCGACCTTTCATGCGGAACATGAATTGCCAAGTGACAACCTTGTGGGGAACTGGACAACACGGCATCGCCTACGGTCATGAGTTTCGGAGTTATTGCCTGAAAGTTTCATTAAATACTTTACACATCACGAAGGCCCGAGATCGAACTTTTTCCAGCGATGCACCACCGGAGCCGCATTGATTTCCGCGATGCCGCGCAGAATTCTCTCCTTGAGTTCGGCCTTGGATTGCACCCGGATTTGCTTCAAGAACGTGTGCGCCATCTTGCCAAAGAGCGTTTCGACCAGATTGAGCCAGGAACCGTGCTTGGGCGTGTGAACATAACTGAAGCGGTTGGGTCGCGTTGCCAAGTAAGCGCGCGTCTCCTTGGAGATGTGAGCCGAGTGGTTATCCAGAATAATCCGTATCGTCACCCCAGCCGGATAATAGGCGTCCAGGTCTTTGAGCAGCGCGACGAATTCCCGGCTGCGATGGCGCTCCTCGACCCGCGCCACAACGTGCCCGTCATGCAAATCCAGCGAGGCCAGGATCGAAAGGGTTCCGTGCCGTTTGTATTCATGGTCGCGGCTGACGGTGGGGTGTTTCTCCG
The DNA here is from genome assembly GCA_963788655.1 of uncultured Verrucomicrobiae bacterium. GTDB lineage: Bacteria > Verrucomicrobiota > Verrucomicrobiia > Limisphaerales > JAFGQR01 > JAFGQR01. The sequence goes on from CAWBHS010000038.1 coordinate 123,137, forward strand.
GCACGGGCGGCAAATCAGGCGCCGTATTGGCAAGGGCCTGCACTCCCGGCTTTTCATCAATGGACACCGTGATGACGCTGGGCGCCACGCTCGCGGGTGCCGCCGCCGCTTGGTTCTGCACCGCCACCTCTTGGTAAACCATGAGCACTTCCTTCATCTTAAGCTCAAATTCCGGATCCCGTCGTTCCAGGTAATACTTCACTTTATGCGGTTGCAGGTGCTGCTCGTCCAGAATCCTTTGCACGGTGGCCTTGGCCGCCTGCGCCAGGCTGGGGTGGCCTGCGGCTTGCGCCTGCTGGCGCACATGAACCGCCAGCGATTGGCGCGTCCACAGTTCTGCTGCATAGCCAAGTTCCTTAGGCTTCGTGCAAGCCAAGTGGACCACCCAGACTTTGTCGGCGCTGGTAATAACCGGTTCCTTAGGACGATGAAAAGCGTCTTTGAGCCCGGCTTCGATTCCCATCTCCAGGGCCTTGTGCAGGCAGTGATAAATGGTGACTCGGCTGATCCCAAGGGCTCTTTGAATCGCCGAAGGGTTGTTGCCTGCGCGGTATTGCAAAAGAATCCGCGCCCGTTCAACCTCACGCACCGGCGCGGCACGCGAAGCCTGCAGAGTTTCCAGTCGCTTTTCCTCCTCCGGGCTGAGGACCAAAGCTGGGAGCTTGGATTTTCCGGCCATGCCCCCGACGGTAGCAGGTCAGGCAGAGTCTGTAAACCTTTTAATGAAACGATGTATAGTGGTCCGGCCCAAAGCGCGCTCCGCTTCGGTGGAGTCGCTAATGTTCGCATTACAGAAAGGCATGTGCCGCGTGCTTGAACTCGACCCGTCCGATGTTGGCGTTTCACGCCGCTGGCTGAATCAACGAACCGACCCAAGTGCCGGAGTTGAAATTATTCTTTATGACCGCACGCCCGGTGGCGCGGGGTTTGTCGAGGAAGGAAAAGATCGCTGGACCGCGGTTCTTGCCGCAGCGATTGATATTTGCCAGACCACGCCAAAGCACGTTTGCGAGATGGCATGCTACGATTGCTTGAAAGACTTCGGCAACCAGTCCTACCACGACAAATTGGACCGGCAGTCGGTGTTGCGATTCTTTGGCGTTGGTTCCTGATCAGACGCGCTCTACACCTGACGGCCGGATTTGGTCGGCTTCGTCAATAGTCTGCCGCTGGTGGTCATCGAGTTGAAGAAGCCCGGCGTGCCCGCGCGCGCGGCGTTCGACGAGAACCTGACGCCACTACAAGCAGCGAACTCTCGGCGTTGTTCTGGTTCAACGCGCTGCTCATCGCCTCGACCACGGACAGTCGCGTCGGCTCGCTCACGGCGGATTGGGAGCGGTTCTTCGGACCGACTGGAAACGCATCGAGCGCGAGGACGAGCCGCACCGGGTGTCGATTGGAGGTGATGCATGCCGGGACGTCGATGGTGCCACATCCGGAAGGATCGCGCCTGCTCGACCTGGTGGAGAATTTCACGCTGTTCTCGGAGCACAAGCCGGGCTGGGTGAAAATCATCGGGCAGAATCACCAGTACCTTGGCGTGAACAACGCCATCGCCTCGGCGTGCTACAGGAAATGGTGAACGCCCGTCCGCATCACGGTCCGATTCCGCGAACCCAACGGCGTGGGTGTCTTCTGGCAATCCCAAGGTTCGGGGAAATCCTATTTGATGGTGTTCTTCGCGCAGAAGGTGCTGCGCAAGGTGGCGGGCAACTGGACGTTTGTAGTCGTGAACGATCGCGTTGAGCTGGACGACCAGATCGCCATGACCTTCGAGGCGCTCACCGCGACGCTGAAGCGTGGACAGCGACGTTGTATCGAGCAACCTGCTATATCGATGTTCTGTCAATGGGCCGGCGCCATCGTTTTGATCCACCACTGAATCAGCTCGATTTCGGCGCGCGTGGGCTGGGGCTTGCCTTCGGGGGGCATGTGGTCATCGTCGCTCAACGGGAGCAGCAAGCGTTGAATGATATGGCTGTCGCTGGCCTGGCCCGCCACAAAGATGGGGCCGCTGCTTCCTCCTTTCCCCACCGCCTCCCAACTATCCAGCCGCAGGCCGCTTTTGTGTTTCTCCGCGCCATGGCAGGCGGAGCACCGGTCCTTCAAGATGGGTTGCACCAGTTCGTTAAACACCTGCCGTGACATCGAGTCGGAATTGCCAGCTTCCGTGGTGGCCGGAAGAGTTTCGCCCCCAATCCATCGGCGCAACGGCGCGGGCGCAAAGCGGACAAGAAAGTCGCGACCGTGAGTAATCGAGCCGCCCAGGTGACTGGCCACCACCAGCAGACCCAGAGCCCCGGCCAGCGAGAGTTGGTAGGCCCGCGCTCGGTGGCCAAGGCTCAGCAGCCACGTGGTCGTGCAGACGCCGGCGAAGGCGAGGCCGGTCCACTTGTGCCAGCGCAAGAGTTCGGCATCGTAACCGCCCGATTGCGAGAGCAGCCAACCACCGGCCGCGGCAGTCAGGGAACTCAGCGCCACCACACCCAGGAGCAATTGCCGGTTCTGTGCCGCTCGTTGAAAATGTGAAAACCTCGCCAGCACTTCCAGCAGGCCCACCAGGATCAGTCCACCAATTGGCAAATGGACCAACAACGGATGAAAGCGGCCGAGGAAGAGAATCAAATCATGGCCCGTTTCCGTCATAACGAATACCTGCATTCAACGGCTTCCTCTATGGCCACGTCCAATTCAACGTCGCAAACACCGCGTGTGCGGTGTAATCGCGGAAACTGCCGCTGGTCGGCTCGCGGTAGTCGAAGTAGCCGTAACGCAATCCGACGGTGGCGTTCTGATTGAGCCGCCGGGTGAAGCCGGTCTGAAGGGTGTGCATCTCGAAATCAATGCCCACCGGCAAACCAGCAGCGATGTTATCCTGTCCGTAGGACGCCCGCGAAAAGGAATACGCGGCGGTCCAATCCGTCGTCCGGTTCAGTAAGAACGTGCCGCTGGCGATCACGCTGTAAACGTCGCCGCGGTATGGCACCACGGAAGGGAGTTCATTCTGGGCGGTGGCGGTGCGTGAATCACGGTAGGAAAACGTGGTGGAAAGGTAAAGCTGGCGCCAGGGGGTGAGGACGAAGTTCGCGCTATAGATGTTGGCGTCGTAATTGCCGGCGAAAACGGTCCCGCCCGGCGAGGCCAGTCCGCCAAACGCGCTGTCGGTGTCCGTATGATAATCGGAAGCCGAAAGCTGGTAACTCAGACTTGTTTTCAGCCAGCGGGCGGGGCGCAACACCAGCTTGGCTGCCACTTCGTCGGACTCGATTTGGCGGGAACGAATAAAGGCGGAGTAACCTTCGTTTGGTCCTTCGAAGGGTTGCCCCACAAAGGCCAGATCCCGGAGATGGTCGTAATCGCTGGCCTTGTTGCGATGACGATATTGCACGTTCAAAGAAACCCGCGCCCAGGGCGATACGGAGAAGCCGGCTCGGTAATCCTTCAAGTCGCCGGTGGCATCGGTATCGCGCAGGAAATCATGATGGCCGCCTTGCTGTTGTTCGAACTGCCCGTAGCTTTCCTGCTGGAACCGCGTTTCCGCGAACAGGACGGTGAAGGGGATTCGCGTGTAGCGCAGCGCAAAGCGTTCATCGGACGCGAAGCGGTCCAGGTTTGCGCTTAGCAGGATGTTGTTCTCGGGAAAGCCGGTTGGCTGCTGTTCCTCGAGATTGGCGTGGCCCAGTCCTTCCTGGTGCATCCATTGATGCTGCAGGCTGGCGGTGAAGGCCAAACCTTTCCACGGCCCCAGCATCGCATTGTAGTTGAAGACGTGCGTTTGCTGCTCCAACACAATGGCGTTGGCGGTCCAAAAACTGTCATCGGACGAAAAGCCCGTGGTGGCCGTGGGGGTGAGCAAAGTGGTCACATTCAGCGTCGGCGGTGCCGTCAAGCCGGCTGTAAAGGTAGCCGCCGGAAAGCAGCAGCCAGTTCTTTACTTGTTTCTCCAACCGGAACGTATTGGCCGCTTGGAAATGATCATACCCGTCTTGGGCCAATAGGTAGCGGTCAAGATTCCCGTCGTCGGTGTTATAGAACGCCGTGTTGTTCCGTCGCGTTTTTACGTCGTAGAACTCGACGCGAAAGTTGTCTTCCAAACTGATCCCCTTAAGGTCATGGCTCACGTCCAACTTCAGAATGTGATTTCGCTCCTCCATGTCCTTCGCGGCGGGATAGATGTTCTTCACGTCGGTTCCGAAAACATGCGCTGGGATGGTCCCCACCGGCCCCCACTGCAACGTGGACTTGGTGCCATCTTTATACTGGTATTCGTAACCCAACACCACCCGTGGCCAGTGCGGCAAGGTCAGCCCAACGTCCGCCCAGGCGCGACCGATGTCCAGGCCCGGCGCGCGGTCCAGCGTGAAGGCTGAGGGAACAAGCAACGGATCATAGCCGCCGGTATCGTCGAAATACTTCCGATACTGAGTGAAACCAAAACGTACGAAGCCGAGTTCGGACTTCTTAATGTCGAGCCTCAGCTTGTAGTCATCGCGCAAGGCGTGACCATCGAGGCGCACGTTGACGCCGTTGGTGAAGTGTTGCTGGAACTGAAACGCTTCCGCCCCACCGTTCCAACCGCGCGGCACCCAGTGATGCTCCTCGAACGCCTGGGCATTGCCATGAACTCCGATCCAACCCGCCGTGGGTTTGATCGACAACACCGCCTGGGTCATCTCGCCGCCTGTTTCCCAGGGCACCCCTTGATCAATCCAGGCGCGGAGCAAACCGATCTGCTCTGGAGTCAATGGGGCGCCCTTACCCGGCGGCGGCATTTCCATGTCCTCCACCAACCGACTCACGTAATGAATGAGCGGGCTCTTCGCGCTGTCACCGGGAAGGATGTCCACACCGTTGGCGCCGCCTTTCAAGGCGGCCGCGCGCGTCGCCAGGCTGAAGTGGCTCTTGGGTCGCTCGGGGCCGTGACAGCGGAAACAGGTGCTCTCGAAAATCGGTTTGATGTCGCGGGCAAAGTCCACCTGGAGCTTGGCCGGCGGCGGCAGTTTCGCAATGTCCACCGGTTCAGCCGCCCATGTGGACGACACGCTGGCCATCGCCACGAAAGCTTGAAGCCAGAAGCCCGCCAACAGTCCAGCAGGACAGGCGTCCCGCCTGTCTCGATCACAAAACAACCTAGGACTTGCGATGGGGAGCCAATATTTTGTCAGGAGCACCAAAAGCTGAAGAAAGCCCTCGGCTATTCGAGGCAGGCGAGACGCCTGTCCCACCAGCTCGTAGCAGCCGACGTGAGGAGGCTCAAATTTCTTGCGAAGACGAAATTGCTCCAAGTAGAAATGAGCCTCCCCACGTCGGCTACTACGAGGTTTCAGGCAAGTTTTCATCGGTCAATACTGCATCTGCGGATTGACGTTTGAGCCGTGAACGGCCGTGTGGCATCCGGCCGACCAGCATGTCCCTTGCCCCAGCATCTCGTGGTGCGGGACCTTGCCGATGAACAACTCCAGACCGGCCGGCGCGCCGGTTCCTTGCACTTGCGCGTGACACTTCAAGCACAGGTTGTTGTCGCGCTCGACCAGCAGCTTCGCGTTGATCGAGCCGTGCGGTTGGTGGCAGACGACGCAGCCTTCGCGCAGGGCCTCGTGTTCGAACATGAACGGATGGGCTTGCTCGCGATGGCATTCGGCGCAGGTTTCGTTGCGCCGCGCCATGGCCAATCCGCGCGCCGGCTTCATGAGGTCCAGCCCGTGCGGATCATGGCATTGCACGCAATTCATTTGGCCCTCCAGCACGGGATGGTGTTGCGGCAGGTTGAACTCGGCCTGGATTTCCAGATGGCAGTTGAAACAGGTGGCGGGATCGTTGCCTGGATTGACGATGAACCGTCCGCGCCCCCCTCCCGCGGCGACGTGTTTGCTGCCTGGCCCGTGGCACGCTTCGCAACCCGAATTGCCAACGAGTTTCGCCGTCTCCACGTGGACGCGGCCGTGCGGGCTGAATGGGAAAACCCGTACAATGTTGGTGTGGCAATCGTAACAGACCTGGTTGCCGACCAAAGTGGCACCTTCAATCTCTGGCGGGGCGAGCACGGTGCGTTGCAGACTGGAACACGAAACCACCAGTGCGATCAAGCCCGCCCCGCTGGCCAACGGCAGAGCCCAACGACGCCTGTGAACGATGACGCGCCTGATGGTCCTGTGACATCTCCAGCTAAACGTGCAAGAGAATCTCTGAATGGCGCGCAACATGCCTGGGGGCAACTTGAGATTGGGGCAAATCCCGCCCGGCGTGGAGAAGATCACGCCGGGCGATTGAATGAACGGCGGATTACCGCGTGACTTGGCCGCGGATTTCGCCACTGGGATGGTTGGGCGTATGGAAGTTCAGATACGTGGCGCCGTCGATGACGCTGAGCAAATTGCTCGTGACCAAGGAAACTGTTCCCGCCAGTCGTCCCGAGGCGTCGTACGCGCCCCCGTTGTATGGCGCAAGGTTCACTAGAATATCCGCCGTGGAGAAGGCGGAGGCGGTTGGACCGTGAATGTGGGAAGCAACGGCGGGTGCCGAAAGTCCCCGGTACGTGACGTTCAAGCCGAGTTGATTGCCCACCAGCGTGAACGTGCCGGAACCGGTTCCATCGGACGCCACCGCATCGGGCCGTTCGTTCACCCCGCTGAGCGCCGCGCTCATGAGCACCGGCGCCAGTTGACCGCGAATTTCGCCGCCGGTGTGCGCGCTCGTGTGAATGTTCACATAGCTCAGTCCGTTCAGGATCATCGCTTGTTGATCGGGGGTGAGATGGGCCGTGCCCGAAAAGGTGCCGCTGGTACCAAAGGAGCCGCCGTTATAGGGCAACAGGCTGACTTGTATGCCCGCCGGTTCGGCAGTGGTTGCCGGACCGTGAATGTGGGCCGCAATGGCCGCGGTGGAGAGATTGCTATAGACGAGATTGAACGTGAGCCAATCGCCTTCGAGACTGAAGATGCCGGTGCCGGAACCTGGCGTGGCCGCCGGATCGAGCCCGGCCGCTTCCCCGCTCAACATTACGGTCAACGGCACGGCGGTGGCTTGCGGGAGAATCTGGCCACGGATTTCGCCGCCCGAATGGGCCGCGGTGTGAACGTTCACATAAGTGCGACCGTCAATGACCGCCTTCAATTGATCCAGCGTGAGCGTGACCGTGCCGGAGAATGAACCGTCGCTGCCAAAAGGTCCGTCGCTGAAAGGCGCAAGACTCACCAGCACGCCGGCGTTTTCGGTGGCAGACGCCGGACCATGAATGTGCGCCAACACGGCGGCACCGGACAATCCGCGGTAGGTAATGTTAAAGCTGAGCTGAGTGCCTACCAGCGCGAAGGTGCCCGAACCATGGCCTGCCGTCGTCACCGGATCCGGGGTGACGTTGGCCCCGTTGAGCGCGGCCTGCATCAACACCGGCGCAATCTGACCGCGGATTTCACCACCGGGATGGCTCGGAGTGTGGACGTTTACATAAGTCTGTCCCGCCAGGATCATGGCCTTTTGGGCGTCAGTTAAAACGACGGTGCCGGACAGCGTGCCCTCGGTGTCGAAGGCGCCGCCGTTGAAGGGAATCAGGCTGATCAAGATTCCGGCGATATTGGTCGTAGCCGCCGGACCGTGAATGTGCGCCGCCGTCGCCACGCCGCTCAAGCCGTGATACTCGAGGTCGAACCGCAGCGTGTTTCCGTCGAGACTCAAAGTTCCCGTGCCGCCCGCGTTGGGATTGCCCGGCGATGGTTCCAAGGCGCCGCTCATATAGACGGTGAGCGGAATGGGCGGTTGATGAGCCGTGTCCGCCACGCGGAAGATGCCAGCGTGGCCCGCCAACGGCGCATCGGCTTCGCTCTCATCAGTGAAGTCCGCGTTCATCCATGTGGGGTCCGTGACGGCATTCTTTTTCTGAAGTGCGAATGGTCCGGTGCCCCCGTTCAAGTAGGCGGCGAAGTTCGTTCCCCCTTCGTTTTCAACCAGGGTGACTTCGAGGGGCGGAGGAACCGGTACAATTTTGAGCATGATGCCGGTGTTTCCCGCCGGCCCCAGCATGCGGCTGCCGAAGACATAGAGTTCACCATCGGCGTTTTGGCCGAAACCCCGGACCCAGCGACCCAGTGGACGATCTTCTCGGCCAATCTGGAATTCTTTGATGGTGGCATCGGTGTCCAAATAAAAGAGCCGGCCTGAGGGCGCGCCAAACGATCCCCAGTCCGCAAACACGTAGCGTCCTTCGAGCGTGGGCAGTTGCGCGCCGCGATAAACGTAACCGCTAATCACAACGGCGCCCTCGTCGTGGTCGTATTCAGCGATGGGATCAATCAAGTCCGGCGGCACCGGGCGCACGGGCAGGGTCACGACTTGGCCGAAATTCGGATCGTCCGCCAACTGAATCGAACCAAAAGCTCCCTTCCTTGACGTTCCAACCGTAGTTGCCACCCTTCACGATAACGTCCACTTCTTCGATATTGTTTTGGCCGGCATCGGCGAGATAAAGCGCTCCGGTCAGCCGATCAAAGGTGAAGCTGAACGGATTGCGCAAGCCATAGGCATAGATTTCATCCAAGCCATCACCGCCCACGAACGGATTATCTGCCGGAATGCCGTATTGCGCGTTGGCCGAATTGCGCCCATCGATGTCCAGGCGAATAACTTTGCCCAGGATGCGGTTGATGTCTTGCGCATTGCCGCCGGGCACATGGCCATCGGCCACATCGTTGGCTTGGCCGCCGTCGCCCAAAGTAATGTAGAGCAATCCATCCGGACCGAAGTGCATGGCGCCCGCGTTGTGGTTGGACTGGGGTTCGTCGATGCGCAGGATTTCCCGGCGGCTGGCGACATCGATTTGGTTGGAATTGGCGGCATCGATATGCCATTCGGCGATGACCGATTGATGGTTGTTGGTGGCACCTTCCGGCATCACGGTGGGAAAATCAGCCGGGCCGGCGGTCGGTTCGGACGTGTAGGTGTAAACCAGTGGGTTGTCTGCAAAATCAGGATGGACAGCAACCCCGAGCAATCCGCGTTCGTCATAAACCCCTTGGGTCACCAACCGGGTATGCACGTCCAGCATGGGCGCATCGAGCTTGCCGGCGTTCGAAACCACCCAAATCTGGCCGGCCTGATCATACACCAACAGGCGTCCGCTCCCGTCGTCAGGCACCGCCATGCCCAACGGCGCGGCCAGGCCATCGACAACGGTCTGAAATTCGATCACCTGGTCGCCTTTGGGAATGCTCTCAGGAATAGGTTCCGCAATCAGCACGCTGTTCACAGTGATCGTGACTTCTGCGGAAGTGGTGCTGGCGCCCTGGTCATCAGTGGCCACCGCCGTGAGCGGGTGGCTGCCGGGGTAGAAGGTGATGGTCATTTGGTAGGGAAATGTGGCAATTACCCCAAGCGAGTTCGTTCCATCGAAGAATTCGACCTGAGTCACGGAGCCGTCGGTATCATTTGCGGCTGCTTGAATCGTTATTGTTGCGTCCGCGGTGAACGTAGCGCCATTGGCGGGATCCGTGATGGCTACAGTGGGCGGTTGGTTGGCCGCAGTGACGGTAACGTTCACCGCCGCCGAGGTGGTGATCAGGCCGCCGTTGTCAGTGGCACGGGCCGTCAGCGTGTAGTTGCCGGCGGGCAGATTGTTCGCCGTGACACCAAAGGGAGCGGTGGGGTCCGAACCCACTGAGGTATTGTTGACAAAGAACTCTACATTCATCACCGTCCCGTCGCTGTCACTGGCATCAGCTTGCACTGCAAAGGTGGCCGGGGCACTGAAGCTGGTGCCATTGGCCGGATTGGTCACGGTGACCGAGGGGGGCGTGTTGGCCACGCTCTGCACCAGCACGGCACCATGCATAAATGGATGCGGACTGCAATGATAGTTGAACGTGCCGGGCGCATTGAACGTATGACTATACGTAGCCGGCCCCGTGGTCATGAGCAGGGGACTGTTCAACGTGGTGTCGGGCGAATCACTGGTGACGGTGTGCGCCGTCCCGGCGTCCATCATCGTCCAGACGACAGTGTCGCCGGCGTTCACGGTGACGCTGTCCGGGTGGAAGGCAAAGCCTTGGATACTCACGTTCATGGTGGCCGCCGAAAGACTCAAGGGACCGCGAAGCCAACAGCCAGAGCCAGAACCAACCTAATTTCGAATACTGTTTCATGTTGCTAATTTCCTTTCATGTTTGAGAGGTATTGAAGACGGCGGTTGAATGAAAACCTCGGCCCGCACCGCCGGAGGCGGATCCGACAAGACGGCACAATCCGGATGGGGACGGCAAACGCCTTGCTGCCCCACCGGGCGATCCGGAGCCACCTTCGGCGACGTGGTCTATCCGAACCGACACTCAGGTGCCAATTGTTCATACTTATGGGATGCATGAGATACCGTGTTGGTTCCCGGCGAACGAAATTTCTTCTGGCCTTCGATGACTGCAGGGTGTACGGGACCATATTTGGACGCAATTGCCGAGGCCTCGCGGTTCTGCCTCAAGGATGCGCACTGCTTTGGAGCGAGCAGGGATGGTCTTGTCCGTTTGCGATGATGCCAAGTGGGATGGCGGGCAGACAACAGTGTCTCCGCTCCGATTGACGAATTCGAGACCACTGCGCGCTGCACTTGGAAACGGTGCAGTCGCCTGCTTGGGTGACAAAGGCTTGTGACGCATGGGAAAAGCGCGAACAAAAAACAGAAACCTCGAACCGCTTCCCGCCAGAGCAGCACAAATCCTGGCGAGGCTAAAGTCGGTCCGCGGTCTGGACGACGACGAAAAGTCGGTCCACGCCTTGGGACTCGCCGCCACCCCCCAAGAGCGTTGGAACCTGCACGAGCGATACGTCCGCTCATTAGGTTATTGGAAACCCTTGAAGCGGAAAGCATGGGTTACGCACTGATCGGAATGTCGGACGCCATCGCCCAGGGGGTCATGGCAACGACCCTGGATGTGGAGTTGTGGATCAACCTGCCCAGTCACCAGCGTATCCCGGTATTGAACCTTGCCGCCAAATTGGGAGCGACAGTCGCAGCCAATACCGTTGTCTATTTGGAGGATGGAACGCAGGTGACCTTGGTTTATGAGGTGACCGGACTGGGGAGTCTCGCCCTACCTTGCTGATCATTGAAAGCCAGATTTGCTGCGCATACGCTGGAAGCGTGGGACAATTACCGCGTTCGTCGAAACGATGACCTTGGAAGAGGCTGCCGATGTTCCAAATCCGGTTCCCGGCGGGCCTTGCTCAGTCCCAAACTTTCCTGCTTGTGCTGAGGGTAGGATTGTGCATGATGAGGCGGGTTTCACATTTAATCTCATTATGCGCACGTTTCGCTGGATTGCTCTGTTTGTGGCGGCTGTCATCGTGGTTGCGCTCATTATCCTGTGGAGTGGCGGCTTCCGAGAACCCGCAACCGCACCGATGTCCCCTGGCGCCTTGCCGCCGGTTTTGGTTGAGTGGAACATCGAGCCCATGGAGGCGGTTGAAGGTCAGCCCATCCGCGTGTCGGGCAAGATCGAGCCCGGCGATGCTCCCCTGGGTTTTGTGGAGCTGTTTCTCACCGACGAACAAAATGGGGTGATGCACGGCGAGGGCTGGTGGCGCGCCGAAGAGAAGCGGTTGGCCGCAGACGGCGAGTTCACCTTTGAAATCACCCCGCAAGCAGGTCCGCTCTGGATTGGGGCGCACTTTCGCGATCTCAAGGGCGTGGGCAACGACGAACGCAATCCCGCCCGCCGAAGGGGCTATGGCGCGCTTGGCCCCACGCGAGTGATGATTCGTCCCGCTGCTACGCCTGCGCCCAAACCGCTGCTCGCCGTCCAGTCCGTGCCGCCGGCGTTGACACGCTTCGATATCACGCCCACCAACGCCGCGCCGATGGAAACCATTGTCCTGGAAGGCGACGTCGCGCTGGGCTCCGCTCCTTTGAAGCAGGTCGAGTTGTGGCGGGCGGTGGATGAGCATGACTCGATGAATGGCGTGGATTGGAAGATGGTCGGTATTCGCCGCGGCCCATCCACCACCACGAATTTCCGGTTTCAGGTGCAATTGCCGCGCGACGTGTATTGGTTTGGCATCCACCTCGTTGACCAACGGGACAAAAAGAACGACGAACTCAATGCGTCCAACCGCCCCGGCTTTCCCGTGCTGGGACCGCGGCGCGTGGTTGTCGAGTAACCAAAGGTTCGAGCCATGCCGGAGAATCTCCCCGCACCCGCAGTCAAAAGCGATCCCGCTCGGGGTGGGTGTTTTGCGTTCTCCTGTTCTTCTTTGCCTATCTGCACCAGCACGACGGTTGGAACCAGAACTCGCGGCTCGATCTGCTGCACTCCATTTGGACGCATCACACGTTCAACATTGACGCCTATCACTTCAACACCGGCGACAAGTCGGTGTACGACGGACACTATTATTCTGACAAGGCGCCCGGAATTGTATTGCTGGCGCTGCCGGCCTTCATGCTTTCGGCGCTGATGCTGAAGTTCACCGGCATGTCACTCGATGCCGCCGGCGGATGGGAGTTTGCCGACTGGTTCGCCACGGTGGGTTCGGTCGGCTGGGTGACCGCCCTTGGGGGAATGGTGTTTTATCGGATGCTGCGAAACTGGATGGCTGCACGGCTGGCGCTTTTTGGAGGCCGTTCTACTTGCTGATACTGCCGGCTATTTTCTTTTTGTGGAAGGCCCACCGGAAGCTCCTAGCAGTCGTTGGCTTGGTCAGCGTCCTCCAAGTCGTGGCGATTGCGGGTTATTACATGCCGGACGGCGGGGCGGCGCTGGGGCCGCGATTGTTGGCGCCGATGATTCCTTTCATTGGCTTGGCGGCGGCGGCTGGTTTCAAGATCGTTCCCCGGATTGGATCAATTTTGGGAATCGTGTCCGTGGTGATGATGGGGGTCGCGACCTTCATCAACAGCATGCCACCGCAGGGCATGAGCAATTTGTTGCATGGCTACTACCTTCCCCGGCTAACGCAATTTCGGTTTCAATGGACGTGGTTGGGGCAGTTCGGATTGGGTGGTGTGTGGCCTCTGCTGCCTCTCGCGGGCGTAATGCTTTACCTGATGTGGGAGCTTTCCTCGCTGTTCTGGAAACGACGCCGTGAATGGGTGCTGGAGGATGATCCGGTCAAACAGCGCCGCCGGCCCATCAATTGATCAGCGTAACGAAACTCCAGTTCAGTGGCCTGAGCGACCTTCCAGCGCGGAGCCGATTGCTTCGCGTTTTTGAAGGCAACTTATCCTCTCAGTTCGGTTCTGGTTACGCCAGGTTGGGATTTCTGCCTTCGAGTTCAATTAACGCTTTCTCCAGTGCCACCGGCCAGCGGTTCCCGAGCAACTCAAAGCATGCGCGTGCTGGAATGAACGCATTGGAATCGGCGGCTTGCTGTTTTTGGTGGTGCCACCCTTCAGTATCCCATCGGAACGACAAATCCATCTACCGTTCCCTTTGGCGAACACACCTCACCGTAAGTAATACCTTTCTCGCGTAGGTTTTTGGCGATGCGACCAACACAGCATGTTGCGCATAGGGAGAGGGGAGCAGGGTTACTTCGGAGGAGCGTTGCGGAAATCCCCAAGTCCAACGTTTCGGAGAAATTGCCGCTGTTGAGGCCGCTTGATTCGATCCACAAAAACCTCGCCGCTTGTCCGCAAGTGTGACACTGGGCGTCCAGATACGCCAGCAGTGAAACCACGTCATCGGCGATTTTCGAATCCTTAAAATTGTCACGCCATTCCTTGACAGGTTGGAAGACGTAGGACGGCGGTCCGGGCGCTGGTTGGATGATAACAGCACGACCTGTAAATGCTGCGTAATCTTCCTCGATTTGCGCCACCAGGCACTGCCAGCACAGCGGTTTTATGTTCGCCAGGTCTTCCGCCTCCTCGTCGTACCCATATTCAGCAACCGCACCACAGACGCTGCACGGTTTGCCCACTGGCCAGACGGGTTTTCGCCTCACAATGAATAAGATGGCAGCTACGATACCGAATGTTAAAAGGACCAGCGATAGGGTGGTGTTCATAGCTCGTTGTTGGCCATCGAGCCAACTTCCAATTAGACCTTTTGGCAGACCAACGAGTTGAATGGCTGAATTCGGCAGAAAGACCGTTGGTCCTGTTTTGTTGGGCAGTGGCTCCGAATCCATAACCTCCGTATCAAAAGCAATACTCATCCGGAAGTCAATGCTTAACTTGCGCCTGATCAGGCCTCTGTTTCCGGTTGTCGTTGGGTCGGACCGGTGAAAATTCAGTTTGCCTTTTGACCGACATTACCTATTTGTATTCGTCATGAATACTCTTCGATTGGGTGGACGGCTGGTATGGTTGTTCGTTTTTGTCTCGTTGACTGGCGCTACGGCACGGGCGCACACGGCTGCGGAAGAAATGGTCGAAGCTGCCAGTCACTGGCTGGCCGCGCTGGCACCCGCGCAACGGGCGCAAGCCACCTTTGACTTGGCGGACGCGGAACGGACCAACTGGCACTACGTTCCCCGAGCGCGGAAGGGGCTACCGTTCAAGGAAATGACCCCGGCGCAGCACAAGCTCGCCCATGCCTTGCTCAGCACCGGCTTGAGTCAACGTGGCTATGTGAAGGCGGTGACGATCATGAGCCTCGAACAGGTGCTCCGCGACTTGGAATCCGGCCGTGGTCCGCTGCGGGATGCCGATGGATATTTCGTTTCCATCTTTGGCACACCGGGGCCCAAGGGCACTTGGGGGTGGCGCGTCGAAGGCCACCATCTTTCACTCAACTTCACCATTGTGGACGGGCAGGACATCGCCGCGACGCCCTCGTTTTTTGGCTCCAATCCCGCCGAGGTGAAAACCGGTCCCCGCCAGGGACTGCGCGTGTTGGCCAATGAAGAAGATCTGGGCCGTCAATTGGTCAAATCACTCGACGCCAAGCAGCGCACGACGGCCATCCTCACGAACGCGGCGTTCAAAGACATCCTCACGGGCGATGCCCGGAAGATCAAGCCGCTCGAACCGGCCGGACTGTTGGCGGCCAATATGTCGCCCGAACAGCAGGCCGTGCTGCACCGGGTGGTGGAAGAATACGTTCGGCGGCATCGCCCCGAAATCGCCGACCATGATTTGGAGAAAATCGAAAAAGCCGGCTGGGAGCGGATTGGGTTCGTCTGGGCCGGTGGCCTCGATCGCGGGCAAGCTCATTACTACCGGGTGCAAGGCCCTACGTTTGTCCTGGAATACGACAATACGCAGGACAACGCCAATCACATCCATTCGGTCTGGCGCGATTTCGAGAACGATTTTGGCGAAGATTTGTTGCGCCGGCATTACGAGGAAACACCGCACGGGAAGCAGAAGTAGAATCCGAAAATCAAAGGCCGAAATCCGAAATCCGGTTGCCGAAAGCAGCTCCCGTTTTGAGCGATTGCTGGAGGAACCTCCGCCGGAACGAAGCACTTCGGATTTCGGCGCTCCTTTTTCGTTCTTTTCGGCCTGCTCGTCACCAGTTATACCATGGTGATGTCTGACGTTGTCACCAAACCAACTGCAATGGCCGTCGGCCAGCGCCACATTGCCACCATCCAGGACATGGCTTTCGGGGGTGAAGGCGTGGCGCGGGTGGATGATTTTGTGGTGTTTGTGCCGTTCGTGATTCCCGGCGAAGAGGTCGAGTTGGAAATTGTGGAAGTCAAAAAGCAGTTCGCTCGGGCCCGGTTGGTGGAAGTGCGCCGCCGGTCGTCCCGGCGTGTGGCGCCCCGGTGCCCGTACTTTGGCCGGTGTGGCGGATGCCAATACCAGCACTTGGATTATGCTCGGCAATTGGAGGTCAAACAAAAGCAAATCGCGGATCTTTTTGAACGGGTGGGGAAATTTCCTGCGGGCGTGGTCAGTCCCGTGGTTCCCTGTCCGCAACCTTACGGTTATCGGAACCGGATCATGATTCGCAGCCAATGGAACAAGCCCGAGCAACGATTGAACATCGGCTTCTTACGCGGAGATTGCGGATTGGTGGAAGACCTTGAGGCGTGCGCCATTGCCGAACCGGCGCTCAATGAGCAGATCCGGCATGTCCGGGCGCATCCGCCGCCCAAGGGAGGCATCAAAGTGGTGTTGCGGGTGGCCCCGGAAGGCTGGGAGGTGCCGCCGGACTCGTTTTTCCAAAATAATTTCTTCCTCTTGCCCAAATTGGTGGAGGCGGCCCGCGACAGTTTGCGCGACGCCGGTACGCGCTACCTGGTGGACACGTATTGCGGGGTGGGCTTTTTCGCGCTCGAGCTGGCGGACGCCGTCGAGCGCTACGTGGGCATCGAGTACCGACCAGATGGCCATCAAAGCCGCGCGGCAGAACGCCCCATTGCGACAACGGGCCAACGGCGAATTTCTGTCGGGCCGGACGGAGGATTTGTTGCCCAAAGTGATTGGCCGTCTTTCACCCGGCGCCACGACGGTTCTGCTCGATCCGCCGCGCAAAGGGTGCAGTCACGCCAGCCTGCAACTTTTGCGCGACCTGCGGCCTGCCCAGGTGATTCATGTATCCTGTCATCCGGCCACTTTGGCGCGAGACTTGAACATTTTGTGCGCCGAGGGTGTCTTTGAATTACGGAAACTGGTTCCTTTGGATATGTTCCCGCAAACGCAGCACGTGGAATGCGTGGCGGACTTGAGACTGGGAAGTTGAGGTGCCGGAACCACGAGGCCGCTGGCGGGAAATGTTTGGAAACGGACCGGTCTGTCTGCCGTCGGCTGGTTTTGTAATGTGTCAAACCCTCATTGATTTTCCGCCCTTGTCAAGCCGTCGAGCATGGTTTCAACTCGACGGCGCAATCTGAATGTAATGGATACTGATCGAACATCATTGATGAACTTTGTGCAGCGCCGTTTGCCGTGGATCGTGGCGGCCGGCGCGTTGGTGGTTTACCTGCTGACCCTCAATCGCTGGATCACCTTTACCGGACTGCCCACCGCGTCCAAGGCTTTGGGCTGGGACTGGCAGCCCATGTTTTTGACGCCGCTGCTCTATCTGCTGACCTACCCGGTCCGCTGGCTGCCCGAAAGCTGGCAATTGATCGGACTGAATGTGTTTTCCACTATCTGTTCGGCGCTGACGCTAGCTCTGCTGGCCCGATCCGTCGCCATTCTCCCGCAGGACCGGACGCGCGAGCAGCGGGCATTTGAACGCAGTGAATATTCGTTCTTGAGCATTCGTACCGCTTGGTTGCCACCCGTGCTGGCCGCGTTGGTGTGCGGTTTGCAGTTGAGTTTCTGGGAAAACACCGTGGTGGCGACGGGCGAATCCCTGGACCTGTTGCTGTTCGCCTACTGTGTACGCTGCCTCCTGGAATATCGGATTGGCGAAAAATCCTCCTGGCTCTACCGCTTGGCGGTGGTGTACGGCCTGGGCATCACCAATGACTTTGCGTTGATCGCGTTTCTGCCTCTGTTAGTGGTCGCACTCGTTTGGATCAAGGGGCGCGGTTTCTTCAAGATGCGGTTTCTCCTCAACATGCTGGGCCTGGGGTTGGCCGGCTTGTCCTTGTATTTGTTGTTGCCGGCAATCAACAGCATCGGTGGCACCACGGATTACAGTTTTCTGGAAATTTTGCGTACGCATTGGGGATCGCAACGGAACACCCTCTGGCATTTCCCTCGGTTTCTATTAATCATCATGGGCTTTACTTCGCTGCTGCCGGTGTTGTTCATCGGCATTCGCTGGCCCGCGCAATACGGCGATATCAGCGCGGCCGGCAACGCGCTGGCCAATCTGATGATGCACGTGGTTCACGCCTTGTTCCTGGGCGCGTGTCTTTGGGTGATGTTTGATCCCACCTTCAGTCCGCGCGCGCTTGGTCATCGTTACGGTCAGCCGTGGGCCTTTTTGCCGTTTTATTATCTGGCGGCGCTGACGGTCGGCTATTGCAGCGGCTATTTTTTGCTGGTATTGGGCGCCGCGCCGCACAAGCCCTGGCAACGGCCGTCGTTGCTGGCAAAAGTGCTCAAGAAGGCCGTGGTGGGCGTGGTCATGGCATCGGTGATTGGGGTGCCGGCGGCTTTGATCGTCAAGAACCTGCCGAAACTGCGTGCCGATCTGAATCCTTATCTTCGACAATTTGGCGTCCTGGCCCGCCAATGCCTTCCGGCCCAAGGGGCGATTGTGCTTAGTGATGACTCGTATCGGCTTTTTTCTCTCAAAGCGGCACTGCGTCGGTCGGGCACGGACAAGAATTACGTCCTGGTGAACACGGAGTTGCTGACCCGCAGCGCTTACCATCGCTATTTGCATCGCCAGTTTCCGGAAACCTGGCCGCAACTGCCCCCGCAACCCGCCGCGGAAGTGAAGGAAGTTGCGCCGAGAGATCTGATCCAGTTGCTGACCGATTTGCGCCGTTCGCACGAGATTTATTATCTGCACCCCAGCTTCGGCTACTACTTCGAGAAGTTCTATTTGAAGCCGCGCAACCTGGTCTATTTGATGGAGGCGTATCCCACCAATGCCGTTGCGGCGCCGCTCCTGACGGCGGAGGAATTCCGCGCCAACGACCAGTTTTGGCAGGATTGCCAGGAACAACTACAACCGTTGCGAAAGCAGATGAGCTCGACCGGCCAGTCAAACCAAAAGAAGAGATCGGACTTCTCGTATGCCACATTCATGATCGGCGGCATCTATTCACGGTGCCTGAATTTCCTGGGCGTCGAGCATCAAAAGGCAGGTCACTTGAAGGAAGCTGCGGATTACTTCGCGTCGGCGTTGCAATTCAACCCGAAGAATCCGTCGGCCTTCATCAACCGGGCCTATAACGAACAGCTCCAGGCCGGCGAACGGCAAAGCATCCTGGGCACCGAGGAGGCCAAGGAAATGTTGCAACCGTACCACGGCAACATCGAATTGGTCTTGAACATGAACGGACCAATTGACGAGCCGCAAGCCTGTTTTGGCATGAGCCAGGTATTTGCCCGGGGCCACAACCTCCGCCAAGCAATGCAGCAACTTCAACGCGCCGCGGAGTTGGATCCCGCGTACTATGAAGCCCGCGTATCGCTGGCGACCGTGTACGCCGGGAACCAGCCGGATCAGGCGCTTCAGGAAGTCGCCAACATCCGGGCGTTTCCAGCCTTGCAGTCCGTGATCGCCACCAATCCGCTACCGCTAATTCGGGCCGAGGCCTTGGCGTACGCGGCGAAGAAGAACATGGACAAAGCTACTGATCTCTTGCACGCCGCGCAGCAGAAATATCCGCAGGCGGTTTCCCCCTTTGCCACCGAAGCGCAAATCTATCTGGCCAATCAAGATGTCACCAACGCGCTGGCGGTCCTCGAACGCCAGATCAAAATCCAGACCAACAAGGTGCCGGCGTTGCTCAATTACGGCCAGGTAAAGATGCAAACCAAAGCCGCCGGGGAAGCGATTCCCTATTTCACGCGCGCCTTGGAACAAGATCCGCAGAACCGGGTGGTCCTGATGAACCGGGCGGCGGCCTGCCTGGACGCCGGCGAACGGGATCCCAGCAAGCTGGATCTTGCCGAGAAGGATTACCAGACGCTGCTGGCAAACCTTTCCAAGCCGCCGCATTGGGTGTATTACGGCCTCGGCGAAGTGTTCTTCAAAAAGAAGCAAGCCGAGCAAGCCATCGAGTATTACCAGAAATACTTGAAACTGGTTCCCAAGGATTTGCCGGAAGCCATCCAAATCCAAGAGCGCATCAAGCAATTGAAACGTGGCTCATTCTGAATCCGGCGGTGTTCTGCGTATCGTTCATGTCATCACCCGGCTCATCGTCGGTGGCGCGCAGGAAAACACGCTGGCTTCGGTCCTCGGCTTGCAGCAGATTCCCAGCTTCGAAGTGCAATTGGTATCCGGACCCACTCGCGGGCCCGAAGGCGCCCTGTTGGAGCAAGGAACCCCCGCCCCGCAGCGGCTGACGATCCTGCCGCATTTGGTTCGGCCAATCGCTCCCTGGCGGGACACTCTGGCGTTCAGGGAACTGGTGCGCCGGTTTCGCGCCCAGTCGCCCGACATCGTTCACACTCATAGTGGCAAGGCAGGAATCCTGGGCCGCTTGGCCGCGGTCCGCGCCGGCGTGCCGTTGATTGTTCATACTATTCATGGGCCGTCGTTCGGCCCGTTTCAAGGCAGGCTGCCCAATGCGCTGTTCACCGCTGCCGAACGTTTTGCCGGCCGATTCACTACCCATTTTGTGAGTGTCGCGGACGCCATGACCCGCCAGTATCTGGCCGCCGGGATTGGCACACCGTCCCAATACACGCGCATCTACAGCGGATTCGAATTGAAGCCGTTTCTCGAAGCCAGCAACAGTGCCGAACGGCGGCGGCGCTGGGGGTTGGCGCCGAATGATTTCGTCGTCGGGAAAATCGCGCGACTCTTCAAACTGAAAGGTCACGAAGACCTCTTTGCCGTGGCGCCGGAATTGGTCCGGCAGTGTCCGCAGTTCAAATTCCTGCTGGTGGGAGACGGGGCCTGGCGGGAACGATTCGAGCGGCAGGCGCGGGAACTGGGATTGGCGAAACACTTTGTGTTTATCGGCTTGGTGCCGCCGGCAGACATTCCGACGCTCGTGGGTTTGATGGACGTTGTGATCCATCTGTCCCGGCGGGAGGGACTGCCACGCGCGCTGCCGCAAGCCCTGGCGGCGGGCAAGCCGGTGGTGGCTTATGATTGCGATGGCGCCGGTGAAGTGTGCCGCACCAATGAAACCGGTTTCCTGGTGTCGCCCGGTGACTTGCGGGAGTTAAAAAAACGGTTGTTGAAACTCGCCGCCGATCCCGCGTTGCGCCATCGCCTGGGCCAACATGGCCGGCTACTGGTTCGAGAAGTGTTCCCCGTGGACCGCATGATCCGCGCGCTGAGAGAGCTTTACCGGCGATTGGCCGCGGCGCGCCAAGTGGCCAAGCCTGAGTTGGAGTAAAAATGACTTTCCCCTTGAACATCTATCTGGCGGCGTTGGTTGGCGCGGGTTTGGTTTCCGCGCTGTCCTTGCCAGTGTGGCGGAAGGTGTGCTGGCGGTTCAGCTTGGTGGATGATCCGGGCCATCGCAAAATTCATTCGCAGCCGGTGGCGCTGGCAGGTGGCTGGGCGGTGTTGACCGGCTTGCTGGTGCCGTTGCTGCTGCTGGCCATCCTGTGGCCGCTGCACCTGCTGGGGCCGGACGAGGTGGCCAAACTCGGTTACGGTCTCCGCGCGCGCGGCGGCCAGTTATTCGCCATCCTGGGGGGGGCCGTGGGAATGACGCTGTTGGGCGGACTGGACGACCGGCATGAATTGCGCGCCGCCACAAAATTTGCGGGTCAACTGGCCATCGCGTTTTTGGTCGCGGCCTCGGGGATTCGGATCACCTTGTTCGTCCCCAGCGCGCTGTTCAGTTACGCCGTAACAGTGCTCTGGATTCTGACGGTGACCAATGCGTTCAATTTCATGGACAACATGAATGGCCTCTGCGCTGGTCTGGGCGTCATTGCCGGCTTGCTGTTTGGATTGGCGGCGGCGCTGCAAACGCATTACCTGGTCGCGACGCTGGCGTTCTACGTGAGTGGTGCGGTCCTGGGATTTCTGCCGCACAACTTTCCCCGGGCAACGGTTTTTCTCGGCGATGCCGGGAGTCATTTGATCGGTTACCTGATGGCCGTGCTGGCAATTTTGCCGCACTTCTATTCGGCGCAGAATCCCCGGATACTGGCGGTGGCCAGTCCGTTGCTCATTCTGGCGGTGCCGTTGCTGGATCTCGTCTGGGTCGTGGGATTGCGTTGGCGGGCGGGCAAGCCCGTTTACGTCGGGGACACCAATCACTTGTCGCACCGGCTGGTGCGCGGCCGCTTCAGTCCAGTTGCGGCGGTCCTGCTGATTTGGGGCTTGGCCGCAATCCTGGGAAGCCTGGCGTTGCTGTTGGTTTAATGCTGCTGGCGGAGTGGCGCCGCCAATACGTTTGATGTCAATACGTTTGATTGCCAAGGCGGTGTTCGTGCGCCACACTGCGGCGGAAAATGAGCAAACGCTTTTATATCACGACCGCCATCGACTACGTGAACGGCCAACCGCATCTCGGCCACGCGTACGAGAAGGTCATTACCGATGTCATCGCCCGGGCGCAGCGGGCTTGGGGCACGAAGTGTTTTTTCTGACGGGCACCGATGAGCACGGCCAGAAAGTGCAGCAAGCCGCCCAAGCGGAAGGCAAGAATCCTCAGACGTATTGCGATGAACTGGCCGCGTCCTGGAAGGCCTTTGCCGCCAAGCTCGATCTCTCCAATGACGACTTCATCCGCACCACCGAACTGCGGCACAAAACCTTGGTTCAGGCCGCGCTGACCAAGCTGCACGCCCAGGGCCATTTTTACAAAGCGACGTACACCGGGTTCTACTCCGCCAAGGAAGAAACGTTCTTGACGGACAAGGACCGTCTCCCGGACGGGACGTTTGACGCGGCATGGGGCAAGGTGGTCGAGTTGTCGGAGGACAACTATTACTTTCGTCTCGGCGAGCATCAGCAATGGCTCATTGACCACCTCGAAGCCAACCCGGAGTTCGTTTACCCCAGCTACCGGCGCAACGAGGTGTTGGGTTTTCTGAAGAACAACAAGCTCGAAGACTTGTGCATTACCCGGCCGGCCGCCCGTTTGAACTGGGGTATTCCTTTGCCGTTTGATCCGGAATTCGTGACGTATGTTTGGTTCGACGCGTTGTCCAACTACATCACCGCTCCCGGGGCTGACGGGGATCCCGTCATTCAAGCTGCAGCTCGCTCCCCAAGCTGCAACCGGCGAGTCGCCCTTGGAAGTCTGGCCCGCCGATGCGCACGTCGTGGGCAAGGACATCATCAAGTTTCACTGCGTCTATTGGCCGATCATGCTCAAAGCGATGGGGCTGCCGCTGCCCAAGCAAGTGCTCGTCCATGGCTGGTGGCAAAAGGACAACCAGAAGATGAGCAAGAGCACCGGCAACGTTGTGGAGCCCGGCGCCGTGATCGACGAATGGGGGGTGGACGCCTTCCGCTATTACGTCGTGCGGGAACTGGACATCGGTCCGGATGGCAATTGGACCGACGCCGGTTTTGCCGCCCGTTACCAGGCCGAATTGGCGAATGGGCTGGGCAATCTCGTAAACCGTTCGCTGTCGATGCTCAAACGATATCGGCAGGGCATCGTGCCCAAACGTTCGGACGAACTGGCGCCCGAGGTCAATCAAGCGGTGCAGCGGATCGCGGAACAAGTGCGGACCTACCAATTGCAGTCTGCGCTGGAAAGCATCTGGAGCATCGTGAATCGGGGCAACCAGTACGTGGATCAAACGGCGCCGTTCAAGCTGGCTAAAGATCCAGCCCGGGCGGCGCGCTTGGATGAGGTGCTTTACAATCTGGCAGAGACGTGCCGCGTTCTGGCCGTGGTGTTGGTGCCCTTCCTGCCGACGACTTGCCGGAAGCTGCTTACCCAACTCGGTCTGTCGGACGCGCAAACCAGTTTCAGCGCCGCCGCCTGGGGCGGTCTGCCCGAAGGTCATACCATTGGCGAGTTGGCACCGCTGTTCCCGCGGAAGGATCAGGCTCCGAAGCAAGCTTCCGGGACGTAGCCGGTGGTGCGTTCGCCCGCGGCAGAGGGCTGCCGCATTCCATGACTTGTTGGCCGATTGTTTTGCGCAATCGGCAGACGAATGGAAGTTGCTGCCGCGATGCGGCCTCTGCACTTTGAGAAGTTTGGAATATCCGAACTCGAATGCCGGCGTCCCGCCGCAAGGAGTGGGGGTATGTTTGGCGTGCCCATGCCCGGTGGTGTGAAGCTCGAATGGGCCATTCCATATAGCCGGCAAGATGCTGACCGCACGTTACCGAAAATAGTTTCCTTTGCCCCTCGCTTGGCAAAGAATGTCCAGATGCATACCAATTCACTGCTTCGGTGGCTAAGCTTGGGATTGCTGGTGGCAGCCGGTACCAACTGCGCGCACCTGTCGTCCGGACTGAAATACCCGGTCACCGCCCGCACCAACACGGTGGATGTCTATCACGGCGTCAAAGTCGAGGATCCGTATCGCTGGCTCGAAGACGACAATTCGCCCGCTACCAAGGCCTGGGTGGAAGCGGAAAACAAAGTGACCTTCGCCTACCTGGATCGCATCCCGCAGCGCGCTGCCATTAAACAACGCCTGACGCAACTGTGGAACTTTGAGCGCTACGGGGTGCCTTTCAAACAGGGCGGCCGCTACTTCTATTCGCGCAACGATGGGCTGCAAAACCAAAGCGTCATTTATACCCTGACCGCTCTGGATGCCAAATCCACCTTGCTGCTTGATCCCAATACGCTGTCTGCAGACGGCACCGTCGCGCTGACGAGTTACGCGATCAGCGACGACGGCAATCTGATGGCCTATGGTCTGGCCACCGCCGGTTCCGACTGGCAGGAATGGCGGGTGCGCGACGTGCGCACGGCGAAGGATCTCGACGACCATTTGAAATGGGTCAAGTTCTCCGGCGCTTCGTGGTCAAAGGATGGGAAGGGTTTTTATTACAGCCGCTTCGATGAACCGTCCGCCGCGGACAAGCTCACCCAAGTCAATTATTTCCAAAAGCTCTACTACCATCGCGTCGGCACGCCGCAGTCGGCGGACCCGTTGATTTACCAACGCCCGGACCACAAGGACTGGGGCTTCAGCGGTGACGTGACCGACGACGGTCATTACCTGATCATCTCCGCCTCGCAAGGCACCGATCCGAAGAATCGCGTCCTGTATCTGGACCTGCAGAAACCGGACGCCAAAGTCACCGAACTGCTCATGGGCTTTGATGCCGCTTACAACTTCATTGACAACGACGGCCCGGTGTTCTGGTTTCTGACGGACTTGAACGCGCCGCGCAGCCGGGTCATCGGCATTGACATCTCCAAGCCCGAACGCGCGAACTGGCGTGAAATCATCCCGCAATCCACGAACGCCCTCAAACAGGTCAATGTGATCAACAACCAGTTTGTGTGCTCGTATCTCCAGGATGCCCACTCGCAAGTAAGGTTCTTTGGTCTGGACGGGAAATTCATTCGCGAACTGGAATTGCCAGGCTTGGGCTCGGCGAGCGGTTTTTCGGGCAAACGCACCGACACCGAAACCTTTTATGCTTTTACGAGCTTTACCGTGCCAGGCACGATTTATCGCTACGATTTGCAGACCGGCCAGAGCCAAGTCTTCCGCGAACCGAAGGTCGATTTCAACCCGGCCAATTACGAAACCCGACAAGTCTTTTACCACAGCAAGGACGGCACGCGTGTGCCCATGTTCATCACCGCGCGCAAAGGCCTGAAGATGAACGGCAAGAATCCCACGCTACTGTACGGCTATGGCGGCTTTGACATTTCCCTCACGCCCCGGTTCAGCGTCGTGAACCTGGCCTGGATGGAAATGGGCGGCGTGTATGCCTTGGCCAATCTGCGCGGCGGCGGCGAATACGGCGAAGCCTGGCACGAAGCGGGCACCAAGCTGAAGAAACAAAATGTGTTCGATGACTTCATCGCCGCGGCTGAATGGCTGATCGTGAATCGCTACACCAATCCGAAGAAACTCGCCATCGCTGGCGGCAGCAATGGCGGCCTGCTGATTGGGGCGGTGGTGAACCAGCGCCCGGACCTGTTCGGCGTCGCACTGCCGGCGGTGGGCGTGATGGACATGTTGCGTTTCCAGAAGTTCACCATCGGATGGGCGTGGACGTCGGACTACGGTTCCTCGGATGATCCCGAGCAATTCAAAGCCCTCTATGCCTACTCGCCGCTGCACAACATCAAGCCCGGCACGCACTACCCGGCGACGCTCATCACCACCGCCGACCACGACGATCGCGTGGTGCCGGCCCACAGTTTCAAATATGCCGCCACGCTGCAGGCCGCGCAGGGCGGATCGGCGCCCATTCTCATTCGGATCGAAACCCTGGCCGGCCACGGCGCCGGCAAACCCACCGCCAAGCTCATCGAAGAAGCCACCGACAAATTGGGCTTTATGGTGAAGGAATTGGGAATGAAGATGCGGACGAAATAAACGGCCGGATGCCGGCATTTTCAAATATCCGGGCGGTCACCTTCGACGTCGGCGGCACGTTGATCGATCCGTGGCCATCGGTGGGGCATGTGTATGCCGAAGTCGCAGCCGAGAACGGTCTTCCAGGCTTGGTTCCTGCGGCGTTGACCGATCGTTTTGCTGCTGCCTGGCGGGCTGAACCAGACTTCGATTATTCACGGGCGGCCTGGATGCGCTTGGTGGACGAAACGTTTCAGGGATTGATCGCACCGCTCCCGAGCCAAACGTTCTTCGAGGCGCTTTATCAACGATTCGAGCAACCGACTGCCTGGCGGATCTTTGAAGATGTGCGCCCGGTGCTCGCGCAATTGCGGAAGCGCGGATTGCGGTTGGGGATCATCTCGAACTGGGACGACCGCTTGTGTCGGCTGCTGACCAACCTGGACTTGAATCAGTACCTTTGAAATCATGGTGGTATCCGTCGAGGCTGGCTGCACCAAGCCGAACGCCGCCATTTTTGGCCAGGCCGCTGCGGCTTTGAAAATGCCCGCCGCCGCGATTCTGCACGTGGGCGACAGCGTGACGAACGATCTCGAAGGCGCCCAAGCCGCCGGCTTTCGAGCGTTGTTGCTCGACCGCCACCAACGCAAGAATCGACCGGGTCACATTCAGACGCTGGGGGAGTTAGCCGAGATGGTGTCCGGAAGCGAGAAGCTGTCATGATGCGATTTATACAAATCGCTGCTACTTAACCGGCTGGGGTTGACTTGATTGGACCGAATCCCTAGCTTTAGCGTTCCAACGTTTTGCTGATACATGAATTTACTTAAACGAATTTGGCAATCGTCCCTGGGCAAGAAATACATCATGGCCGGCACCGGCGTGTGTCTGTTGCTGTTCGTGCTCGGACACATGGTGGGAAATCTGCAGGTTTTTGAGGGGCCGGATGCCATCAATGCTTATGCCCATTTTTTGCAGAGCAATCGCCATGTACTCTGGACTGTCCGGAGTATTCTCCTGGTGATTGTGGGACTGCACATTCTCTCCGCCATCAAGCTGAGCCTGGAAAACAAGGCGGCGCGCCCCATCGCTTACCAACAGCAAGAACTGGTGGCCGCCTCGTACGCCTCCCGCACCATGTTGATGAGCGGCCTCATCATCGCGGCGTTTGTCGTGTATCACTTGCTGCACTACACGGCCCAAGTGCGCGCCATAAATTTGACCGGCCAGCAGTTTACTCAGTTTGTGGATGCGCATGGCCACCATGACGTTTTCAAAATGATGGTGGTCGGCTTCAGTCAACCGGTGGTTTCGGCATTTTACATCTTCGCCATTTTGCTGTTGTGCCTCCACCTGCGGCACGGCATCGCCAGCATGGCCCAATCGCTGGGCGTGACCCGCGCCGGCAACCGGGGATTTTTCGAGGGCCTCGCGTGGACGCTGGCCACGATCTTTTTTCTCGGCTATAGCTCCATTCCAATCGCCATCTTGTGCGGCTATGGAAAGGAGGTTCTGCACCAGTTATGAAACTCGACGCCAAAATACCTTCCGGCCCCATGGCCGAAAAATGGGACCGGCACAAGTTTGACATCAAGCTCGTCAACCCGGCCAATAAGCGGAAATACGAAGTCATTGTGGTCGGTTCCGGACTGGCCGGCGCTTCGGGTGCCGCCACCCTGGCGGAACTGGGTTACCAGGTGAAATGCTTTTGCTACCAGGACAGCCCGCGTCGGGCCCACAGCATCGCCGCCCAGGGCGGCATCAACGCGGCCAAGAATTACCCCAACGACGGCGACAGCGTGTACCGCCTGTTTTACGACACGATCAAAGGCGGCGACTTCCGGTCGCGCGAAGCCAATGTGTATCGCCTGGCGCAGGTGAGCGTGAACATCATTGACCAATGCGTGGCGCAAGGCGTGCCGTTCGCCCGCGAATACGGCGGGCTGCTGGACAATCGTTCCTTCGGCGGCGCGCAGGTGTCGCGGACGTTTTATGCGCGCGGGCAGACGGGGCAACAGCTCCTGCTGGGCGCTTACCAGGCCCTGGCCCGGCAGATCGGCAAGGGCACCGTAAAGATGTTCCCGCGGACCGAGATGGTTGAGCTGGTGCTGGTCGATGGCCATGCCAAGGGAATTGTGGTGCGCAACCTGGTCACCGGCGAGATCAGTTCGCACGCGGCCGATGCGGTCGTGCTGGCCACCGGCGGTTATGGCAATACGTTCTTCCTTTCGACCAACGCGGTGGGCTGCAACGTGACGGCAACCTTTCGCGCTTACAAGAAAGGCGCTTGTTTCGCCAATCCGTGTTATACCCAAATCCATCCCACGTGCATTCCAGTCAGCGGCGAACATCAGTCCAAGCTGACGCTGATGTCGGAGTCGCTTCGCAATGACGGACGCGTGTGGGTGCCGAAGAAGAAAGGCGATCAGCGTAAGCCGCCGGGACGATTCCCGAAGCCGAACGCGATTATTATCTCGAACGCAAGTATCCCAGCTTTGGCAACCTGGCGCCGCGCGACATCTCGTCTCGTTCTGCCAAGGAAGTCTGCGACGACGGCCGCGGGGTAGGGCCGAGCGGGCTGGGCGTGTATCTCGATTTTGCCGACGCCATCAACCGGGTCGGCGAAAACACCATTCGCGAGCGCTACGGCAACCTGTTCGAAATGTATGAGCGCATCACCGGCGAAAACGCCTATCAGCAGCCGATGCGCATTTTCCCCGCGGTGCATTACGCCATGGGCGGGCTGTGGGTGGATTACAATTTGATGAGCAACGTGCCCGGCCTGTTCGTGGTCGGCGAAGCCAATTTCTCCGATCACGGCGCCAATCGCCTGGGCGCCAGCGCGCTGATGCAAGGCTTGGCGGACGGATATTTTGTTCTGCCGTACACGATTGGCAATTACTTCGCCTCGGAAAAGCGGGAACGACCCGCGCCCACGCATCCTGAGTTCAAGCAAGCGGAGGAGAAATTCCAGGCCTTCACCAAGAAGCTGCTGTCGATCAATGGCAATCGCACGGTCCGCTCACTCCACCGCGAATTGGGCAAGCTGTTGTGGAACGACTGCGGCATGGCGCGTAGCCAGGAAAGCCTGACGCAGGCGCTGAAACGCATCCCGGAATTGCGCGAAGAGTTTTGGAAGAACGTGAAGGTGACCGGGGAAAATGGCGAACTCAACCAGATGCTGGAATACGCCGGGCGGGTGGCGGACTTCCTTGAATTTGCCGAATTGCTTTGTCTGGACGCGCTGACCCGCGAGGAGTCGTGCGGCGGCCATTTCCGCGTGGAACATCAAACCGAAGAAGGCGAAGCCAAACGGGACGATGCCAACTTTTCGCACGTCAGCGCCTGGGAATACCAGGGCCAGGACAAGCCGCCGGTGTTGCACAAGGAACCGTTGGTCTATGACGAAGTCCACATGTCCACGCGGAGTTACAAGTAAGCAAACACAGTCGAAACGAATTGGTTCATGAATCTCACTCTGAAAGTCTGGCGGCAAAAGAATGCCAATACTCCGGGCCGGTTTGAAACCTACGAGGCCAAGGATGTTTCCCCGGACATGTCCTTTCTCGAAATGCTCGACGTGGTCAACGAGGAACTCGTCACCCGCGGCGAATCGCCGATTGCATTCGACTCGGACTGCCGCGAAGGCATCTGCGGCACCTGTTCGCTGGTGATTAACGGCGTCCCGCATGGCGGCCACAAGGGCACGACCGTTTGCCAACTCCACATGCGGCATTTCCATGATGGCCAGACGCTCACCATCGAACCTTGGCGCGCCAAGCCGTTTCCGCTGCTCAAGGACTTGATTGTCGATCGGAACGCCTTTGATCGCATTATTCAGGCGGGCGGCTTTGTTTCCGTCCGCACGGGCGGTGCGCCGGATGCCAACTTGATTCCCATTCCGAAGCCGGTGGCCGATCTGGCCATGGACGCGGCCGCGTGCATTGGCTGCGGGGCCTGCGTGGCCGCCTGCAAGAACGCCAGCGCCATGCTGTTCGTGGCCGCGAAAGTATCGCACCTCGGTTTGTTGCCGCAGGGCAAGGCCGAACAGGACCGCCGGGTTCTCAACATGGTGCAAACCATGGACGCCGAAGGCTTCGGCAATTGCACGGTGACCGGTTCGTGCGAGGCGGTCTGCCCGAAGGAGATCACCTTGGACTTCATCTCCCGCATGAACCGCGACTACGGGTGGGCCTTGATCAAAGGCCAACCGGTCTGATGGTTCGGAGATCCGGGCCCGAACATCTTTAGGATGCTCCTCGATAAAGGGCGCCTCCTTCCCCCTCACCCCGGCCCTCTCCCTCGGGGAGAGGGAGAATCGAACTCCGCCGGTTTGAAATGGTGGAGGTGTTTGGTGCTTCGGGCGGGCTGGTATGCGAACAGGCAAGACTGGAGTTTGGAATCGGTGCTTCCGAGTATCTGGCAACCTCCGACTGCTGTTCCCTCTCCCTGGGGAGAGGGTTAGGGTGAAGGGAAACTGGCGGCTACGGAAGTTTCGCTGGGCGCTCAAATTTTGCGCGCTTCGCCAGCAAAGCCGGACGCTTCCCGCAACCAGTGACCTCCCAACCATTCCGCCATTCTGCGCTTCCCAAGTGCGGCTGCGCCCGCTTAAATGGCCGCGATGAAGCATGCAGGCAAAGCCCGACGCGCCGGTTGGCAGATTATCTTTTGGACCCTCGTCCTGTTGCTGGCGATGGTCGTTGGCGGAGTGGTGGTCACGGTGGTCAGCTCATTGGTTGCCGTCATCGCGGCGGTGTTGGTGGTGCTGTGGGTTCTGTTTGCGTTGTTCACACTTTATTTCTTCCGCGATCCGGACCCAATTGCGCCCACCATTCCCAATGCCATCGTGGCGCCCGCGCACGGCAAGGTCGATATTATCGATGAAACCACCGAGCGCGAATTCATGGGCGGGCCGTGCCAACGAATTTCAATCTTTCTCTCGATCTTCAACGTCCACGTGCAAAACGCACCGGTCAGCGGCACGATCAAGTATCACCAGTATAATCCGGGAAAGTTTCTCAGTGCCACCAAGACCCATTCGGCGGAATTCAATGAGAACGTGCTGATGGGCATTGAGCTGAGCGAATATCCGGGCGAGAAAATCGGGCTGCGATTGATTGCCGGGATGATTGCCCGCCGGGTCGTTTCCTGGATCAATGTCGGCGAGGTCGTGACGCGCAGTGAGCGGATCAGCTTGATCCGGTATGGCTCGCGTTGCGATTTGTATCTGCCCCGTTCGGTCAAGATCCACGTCAAGCTGGGCGAAAAAGTCAAAGGCGGCGAAACCATCGTGGCGTCGTTCCCCTGAAGCTCATGGATGTTACTCCTCCATCATCAGCCAGCGATTCGGCGTCCTCCGAACCGAAACTGAAGATCTATTTCCTCCCGAACCTGCTCACGGCGGGCAACCTGTTCTGCGGCTTCATTGCGCTGACCAAAATTGTCGAGGCCGATCTGCAGTCGCCGGATTTCCACAAGGTCATCCGGATGGCGTTGTTCTACATTCTACTGGCCTGCATCTTCGACTTGCTGGACGGCCGGGTTGCGCGGTTGGGTGGCCGGGAAAGTCCCTTCGGGCGCGAGTTCGATTCGCTGGCGGACATGGTTTCGTTCGGTGCCGCCCCGGCGTTTCTGGTGCATCGGATCGTGCTGGCGGATGTCTTCCGGGATTTGCCGCGGTTGGGCTGGTTCATCGCCTCCATCTACCTCATCTGCGGCGCGTTTCGGTTGGCACGTTTCAACTGCCTGGCCGCGGTCAAGAATCCGGCGACCACCGGTAAGGAGTTTCTGGGATTTCCCATCCCCATGGCGGCGGGACTGGTGGCCTCCGTGACGCTGTTTCTGTTGTGGGTGGATGAGCATGATTTCCCGACCAGTCGCTGGCGTTACATCTTGCCGGTGATGATGGTGTTTCTCTCGCTGATGATGGTCAGCCGGGTGAAGTATCCGAGTTTCAAGACGTTGGATTTGCGGGCCACGCGGACCTTCCCCAAAATGCTGTTGATCGTGGTGGTGGTGGGATTTTTTCTGTTGATGTGGGATCGCATCTTGCAAGTCGTGCTGCCTTGCATCTTCACGATGTATCTCCTATACGGATTTATTCGCCCGCGCATCTCCCGAAAAATGCGGCGCGAAATCGAAGAAGAAGAAGACGATGAGGATGAGGACGAACCGACGTCCGGCTCAGCCTTGAACGCGCATGCTGGGCGACCATCCCAACCTCCTGGCGGCGTTAACCGGTTTTATCAGCGGCCTGTTGCTCTCCATCCCCGTCGGGCCGGTCAATTTGACCATCATGAACGAAGGGGCGCGTCGTGGTTTTTGGTGGGCCGCCATGATCGGCTTGGGCGCGACGGTGATGGAAGTAGTCTATTGCACCCTGGCGTTCACAGGATTCGCTTCGTTTTTCGATCGGGGGTATGTCAAAGCCGCCATGGAACTGGTCAGCTTTGTCTTTATGCTGTATCTGGGCGTCAAATTCCTGGTGGCCAAATCGGTGAGCGTGTCGTCCATCATCATGCCCACCCGTAGTCACCTCGAAGAACGGATCGAGGAACGCATCGAAGAAAAGCTTCATCCGCACTCGGCCTTCATGACCGGCTTGGTGCGGGTCATGGCCAATCCGGGAGTGTTCATTTTCTGGATCATCCTGGCGGCCAACTTCATTTCGCGCGAATGGGTGATGCCGAATCCTCGCAGCAAACTGGCATGCATCGTGGGGGTAGCGGTGGCAACCGGCGCGTGGTTTTTCGGGCTTAGTTGGGCGGTATCACTGGGGCACAGGAAGTTCAATGAGAAGACCCTGTTGCGCATGGAGCACATCTCGGGAGTCATTCTGCTGGCCTTGGCGTTGGCCCACGGCGGTCACATTGTCTGGCAAATGGCCCACCAACAACTGGAACTGCCGATGCGTGACAAGATCATGCAGAAGCTGCACTGGTAGGGAAGGCTGGTCGGAATTTGGCCAGGCGTTCGAAGTAACGTTTAGCCGGCGTCTTCCCGGTCGAATGAACCTCACTGAAGGAAAGAGCCAATATCCAAAGACCAAGGTCCAAAGAAGTCCCAAATCCCCAAATCCAATCCAAATTCGCAGAACCTTCTGTGGATTATCTGGTCATTGGGCCTTGAGTCGCGACCGCCGTTCCAAACTGCCGGCAGGATGCCGGCAGCACGTTGGGCGCCGGACCCACCGAGTTCGCGCCCTGCAAACCAACCGTTCCTCATCCGGCATCCGGCATCCAGGTTCCCCGCGCCCTTTCGTCACTTCTGCTTCATCCGGCTTTCCATAACGCGGATGAAATTCTTGTATTTGGCTTGGTCCACATCCGAGGTGCTCAACGCCAGCGCTTCTTTAGCCATGGCCAAGCCCTCTTCCTGCTTGCCGGATTCGAACAGCGCGATGGACCGGGTTCCCAGAACGCGGTGGTCTTTGCTCTTCGCCAGTTTCTCCGCCTTGTTCAACGCTTCATTGGCCAGGGCAAAATCTTTGTGCTGATTCCGCATGTTGGCCACGATGGCAAACGCAAAATCCACCAGTGTCTGCACATCATTTCCAGCGTCGTTCAGGAGCTTGCGGCCGAGTTCCTTGGCTTTGGGATCTTCTTTGGCGGCGAGCTGCTGATATTCCTGGAGCGCATTACGGGCGGCATCCCGCTGCAGCGCGGCTTCGAGACTATATTTACCGGCGACCATTTGCTCCAAGGCTTCCTCCAATCCGGACATGGGATGCCCATGCCAGATAACTTTGCCCTGTTTGCTAATCACGAAGGCGTGCGGAATACCGTTCTGGGCGTAAGCCCGCATATAGTCCGCATTCGATTGGCGGTTGTCGTCGCAGGCGACCACGTAATCCATTTATCGCCCATCTTTTCCACGAACGGCTTTACCTTGCTTGGGGCCTCGTCGCTGATGCCGATCATGACGACGCCTTTGTCTTTGAACTTCTTTTGAATTTCAGTCAGGTGCGGGATGCTGACTTTGCACGGGCCGCACCAAGTGGCCCAGAACTCGACGACGTATAGGTTCTTACCATCAAGGATGTTGGCGGGTTTGCCTTTGACCCATTCCTTGATGGTCAAAGCCTTGGCCGCATCACCCAATTTCGCCGCGGTGACTGAATTCAAACTTAAACCGGCCATCACGGCCCCCAGGAGGAAGGTATTGAGTTTCATAAAATCGATAACGTTCATTTGATGCCCTAAATCACCGCATTGGGCAAGCTTGAATGTGCGCAAATTCAGGGGGAACGGGGCCAATTCGGGAAAATGGGTACAACCACTGATGGACACTGATTCAACTCACGCATTCAATGGCATCGTGCGCGCTGGGCGCGCTCCCCTGAGCTGGATGCCTGCTTACCGGTTAGCGGCAGCCTTTCAGAAAATAAGCTTGCAGCTCGCCGCAGCCTTTGATTTCGATGCGGCCGCGCGGTTCGAGGCAGAACTTGTCCTTGAGCCGCAGGTAGGTTGTCTCGCTGGTCTGGATGCAGCCGACCTGGCCTTTGGTCTGGAGGCGGTTCGCCACGTTGACCGTGTCACCCCACAGGTCGTAGGCGAACTTGTTCTGGCCGATGATGCCGGCAATGACGGGACCGGTGTGCATTCCAATCCGCAAACCGAGCCGCAAACCCCGGCGGACGTTGATCCGCTGGATCGCCTCCAACACGTCGAGCGCCATGGCGGCCACGGCTTCGGCATGGTCCTCGCGTGGCGTCGGCAAGCCCCCGACCACCATGTAGGCGTCGCCAATGGTTTTGATCTTCTCCAGGGAGTGCCGGGCTACCAGCGTGTCAAATTCGGAGAACACCTCGTTCAGAATTTCCACCAATTCGGTGGCGGTGATTTCCGTCGCCAGCTTCGAGAAATCCGCCAGGTCCGCAAACAGCACCGTGACGTCGCTGAAACTGTCCACGATGTGCGACTCGCCCTGCTTGAGCCGGGCGGCGACCTGGGCGGGCAGCGTGTTCAGCAACAACCGGTCGGTGTTCTCACGTTCCAATTGGATTTGCCGGAGGTAGGCGGCTTCCTTGTCGTGGAGTCGTTTCTTTTCGAGACAGGTTTCCACCCGCGCGCGCAGCAACACGGGATTGAACGGTTTGGGCAGGAAATCGTCGGCGCCCATTTCGATCCCTTTGACGACGGTGTTCATGTCCGCGAGTCCGGAAATGATGATCACCGGGATGTCACGCAACCGGGCATCGGCGCGGATTTGGGCCAGCGTTTGGAAGCCGTTCATCTCCGGCATGATCAAGTCCAGGAGCACGAGATCGAAGTTGCCTTGCTGGAGCAGGGTCAGCGCTTCTTCCCCGGTCAGCGCGACCGAGGCGAGATAGCCGCGCTGCTCCAGCAACAGCGAAACAATCGTGGCCGATTCTGCGTCATCGTCCACGATCAAAATTGAACTGCCCACCGCCGAAGTGGGAGGGGCCGCCGCCTGGTGCGCCGCCAATTGGCTTTCGATCAAACTGGAGAGCAACGGGCTCATCTCCAGACGGATCGTTTCGGTGCCTGGGGAAAGGTTGAATTTGGCGATAAGCCGGCGGCCGGCTTCGGCGATCTTTTCGAATTCGGGCACCATGTTGTCCCGGCCCAGCGCACGGGCTTGGGCGACGAGCCGTTCGGCGATGGCCAGCAACTCATTCATCGGCGCGATCATGAGCTGTCGGCCGCCGCGTGACATGAAGAACGTGGTATCGACTCCGGACGCGCGGGCAAAAACCACCCCTTCCGTCGGTGGAGTGTTCTCGGCAGACGGCGGCAAATCCTCGGTTACTGAGGAGTTCAACATGATGCGCAACTATATGCTTGTAGGCGCGTTAGCCAGTTTGCCCTATTGCCGGTTAACAATTCATCCGCGCACACTTCCCTGCCGGGCAAACCGCAGTGAAACGTTTCAAAGCATGATCGCTGCCGAGATGGCAAACGGACTGTTCAGAGGCAGGAGCGTGCGAGGCAAGGCGAGAATCCGTCGAGCCCTGCCAGGATTTGGTTGCGGTATTGGCGTTCGGTGGCTTGGTGATCACCAACAAAAAAGCCACCCGTGTTGGGTGGCAGTGCAACCATTTCCCGGTGGCAAACCGGTTATGCGGGAGCGGGATCCTCTTGCGCTTTCGGTTTCAGTGCTGGAGCCGCTGGCCTGGTTGCCGGCTTCCCGCTCTTGAGCGCGATCTTCTTGCGTTTGACGTATAGCTCACGTCGTTTGCGTTTTTCGACTTTGTTCTTTTGTTGACCCATAAACTCTTTACTTTGTCATCCTGATTCGTTTCTTTGGGGAGTGACTATGAAGTGCTGTACTGTCCAGTTCAATCTCATTCTGAGCCTGGCCTTGATAATGGTCGTGGCCGGTTGCGCCAGCCCCGGTCCCAACGGGGCCAGAGTCAAAGATCCGACCGTCTTGCGCTTCCATTTGGAAGTGAATCCTGATGGCACGGGCCGGAATAAACCGGTTAGCGTCAATCGCTCGACGCCGTTTATGGTGAATGTCAACAAGGAGCCCTTTGTGACGGAATATAACGTGATGGATGCCGCGGTGGTGGACGACTCGCTGGGCGGGTTCTTCATCCACGTGCAATTCAACCACCAAGGCACCTTGCTGTTGGAGCAGTATTCAACCGCCAACAAAGGAAAACAAATCGCCATCTTCACCCAATTCGATGACACCGCCCGCTGGTTGGCCGCGCCGGTTTTGAAGGAGCGCATTGCCAATGGCGCCTTTGCCTTCACGCCGGATGCCAGCCGGGAGGAAGCTGAACGCATTGTCCTCGGGTTGAACGAATTGGGTAAGCAGGTCAGGAAAGACGAATTCTAAGCCTCCGCCGTAGCTGTCATGGAACGACTTTCTCGCCCCAGGCGGGCCTATCCGTCCAACCGTCCAACCCGCACCGCTGCTGACGGATTCGACCTGATCCGGATGCCTCCAATCCCACGTACGGCACCGACGCACCCGCACCGCCAACCTAAAGAGGCGGAGCAGGGACAGAGTGGATCGGGTCCGCCTCCTTCCGTTGGTGGCTACAGTGCGCTCCTCCGGTCTTCGATTAGTGCTTTCCTCTCGGGCGCGCGTTTCCCTTCGGGCCGGCAGTGGCTGGCGGCGCTGTTTCTTGGCGCGGCATTTCCCGCGAGCGCATTTCAATTACCGACCGCCAACCGTGCTCTGCTCGATCCGCGTCACGAAGAGGAGTTTTACGTCGGCACCGTCGGCAAACCGTGGACCAGCGGCATGTTTGGCTGCGTGCGTACCAGCGGCTGGCAAATGCACGAGGGTCTGGATATTCGTTGCTTGCAACGCGATAAATCCGGCGAACCGACGGACCCGGTCCTCGCGACGGCCGATGGCACGGTTGTTTACATCAACGCGCGCGCGGCGCTCTCGACCTACGGCATTTACCTCATCATCCGGCACGTCGTGGAAGGCTTGGAAGTCTATTCGCTCTATGCCCATTTGAGTGAGGTTCGTCCGGGCCTGAGCATTGGGCAAAACGTCCAATCCGGTGAGCCGATTGCGATCATGGGTCGCACGGCGAACACCCGGCAAAGCATTTCCCGCGAACGGGCGCACCTGCACTTCGAAGTGGGGCTACTCCTCAACGATCGTTACGATCAATGGCACCACCACACCTACCCCAAAGGCGTCAATGACCACGGCGTCTGGAACGGATTGAACCTGGCCGGACTGGATCCGCGCCGGCTGCTGCTGGACCAATATCAGCAAGGACGGAACTTTAGCATGCTCAATTTCGTGCGCTGTCAGACCGAGTTGTTTCGCGTGGTGGTCCGCGACATCCAATTCTCCTGGTTGCGGCGATATGCGGTCTTGGTGCAACTCAATCCGGTGGCCCAGCGCGAGGGAATCGCCGGCTACGAAATCGCCTTCAACTTCAACGGAGTGCCGTTCCACCTTCTGCCACTCGCCCCGTCGGAAATCCCCAGCCGCCGCCGCGTGCAATTGCAATCGGTCAATGAGGACGAATACCGCCTGCGCCCATGCCGGAAGCTGGTGACCAAGAGCGGTGGCCGCTGGAAGTTGACCGCGAGCGGAGAACGCCTCATCGACTTGCTGACGTATTGAGCGACGGACAAGGATGCGTCAAAGCCAGAAATAAGGCGGTCAGGCTTGGGCCAAATCCAAAATCCGAAATCCGAGGGCCGAAAGAAGCTTGAAAGCCGAATCCAAAGGGCGGTGATTGAGACGCATCTGACCAGACGCGGTCGTCCCGGCGGGATTCGGATTTCGGATTTTTCATGGATTTCGGCCTTCGGTCTTCGGATTTACTTCGAACCGCACTTCCCGCTTGCACGGGCTCGCCCGGCTCGTTATTTGTTGCCGGCATTATGAATTATCGCATTTCCAATCGTGCTGCTTCGCTGTCCCCGTCGCTCACGCTGGCTATTACCTCCAAGGCCAAGCAACTCAGGGCCGAGGGCCAGGATGTCGTCGGGTTTGGCGCCGGTGAGCCTGATTTCGATACGCCTCAGCACATCAAAGATGCTGCCGCCAAAGCCCTGGCTGAGGGCTTCACCAAATACACGCCGAGCAGCGGCATTCCCGAATTGCGCCAGGCCATTGTGGAGAAATTCAAGCGGGAGAACGGGCTGACCTACAAGCCCAACCAGATCATCGTCTCCTGCGGCGGCAAACATTCTTGCTACAACGTGATCCTGGCCACCTGCCAGGAAGGCGACGAAGTGATCATTCCTTCGCCGTACTGGCTGAGTTATCCGGAAATGGTCAAGCTCGCCGGAGCCACGCCGGTGACGTTGGCCACGACCGATCAAGACGGAATTTAAAGTCACGCCCGATCAACTGCGCGCCGCGATCACGCCCCGGACGCGCCTGCTCATTTTGAATTCGCCGAGCAATCCGACCGGCTCGGTGTACACGCCTGACGAAGTCAAAGCCTTGGGCGACGTCTGCGTCGAAAAGGACGTGCTCATTATGAGCGACGAAATTTACGAGCACCTGCTGTACGAGGGCGCCGTCCACAAAAGTGTCGCCAGCTTCTCGCCGGCGCACCAGGAACACACCATCATCGTCCACGGCCTGGCCAAGGCCTGGAGCATGACCGGTTGGCGGCTGGGATTTTTCGCCGCGCCCGAACCGATTGCCAAGGCCATTGATGCCATCCAGAGTCACAGCACCAGCAACCCGACCAGTTTCGCCCAGAAGGGCGGCGTGGTGGCCTTGACTGGTGGTATGGATCATCTCAAAGGTTGGCTGGCCGAGTTCGACAAGCGTCGCCGTTTTGCCCTCGAACAATTGAACAACATCCCGGGCCTCACCTGCTGTAAGGCTAAAGGCGCGTTCTATCTGTTCCCCAACATCAGTGGCACGGGCCTAAAGTCCGCCGAATTCTGCGACCAATTGCTGCAAACCGAGAAAGTGGCGGCCGTGCCGGGCATCGCCTTTGGCGCCGACGATTACCTCCGCCTCAGCTACGCCACCAGTTTGGCAAACATCGAAAAGGGATTGGCCCGGTTGAACAAGTTTGTCCGAAGCTTGAGCAAGTAGCCGCGACAAGTCACGGTTGAGCAGTCACCCGACACAAGCTGTCGGGCTGGACGCCGACTACGCTTTGGGGGGTGCCGTTCGACCAGAAGATCTCCAAGTCCACTGGTGTGGAGTGTTGGCCCAGGCCGAAATGCAGTGGCCCAGCAGTTGCGGCGCATGGCCCGTGACGGCTCGGCAGGCGGGCGCGTGACGACGTCGGACTGCCGGCGCGAGGCGCGCCGGCGCACAGGGGGGGCGCCTGTGCGCCCCTCACGGTTGGGAGCGCGCCCGCCTCGGGCGCTGTCCACGGCGCCTCGCCGTGGACTCGAATGCCGCCCGGCACTGAAAATTTTCCTGGGCATTCGACTACCGGGTCATTAGGATTCCTCCCGTTCTTTTGGTTTGCCACAAGCGGAAAGCTGCCAATCGTGTTCACCAACTGAGCCATGGAATTCGACAACACAGAAAATCAGCGTGCCCATGGAACCGACTACCATCAATCTGACGGCGTCATCAAGCCCGACTCAGGACATCCTCAGCCTGGTCGCAATGATCACCCTTGGAGTCACCGTTCTGGTTCATCTCATCGTTGCCATCGGAATCCTGAATGACTCGATGGAGATACAGCGACGAGGCGCTCGCCTGATGTTTTTTGGTGCTCTGACCTGGGCGTTTGTGGGACTCATGACGGGTGTGTTCGGGCTGCTGGCCTACTGGTTCATGCATCACTCTTCATTTCGCGCGGCAAGTAGTTCTCCGGCTACGGTTGGCGAACATAAAGAATGTGCAGAGCGCGTAACTTAAGCAGCTATTGGAAATCCATGCGCAAAACACCTCCAATCACCCTGTTGTGCCGCGGAGCTATAATTGCGGCGGCGTGGGCAATTCCCTTAGCCGCCCGCGCCGACATGATGGCCGATTCGCCGGTCACGTTTCCCGCGAAAGGCGCATTGCCGGCGAGGTATGCGCCCGATCGGTCGTTGCGAACCAACGAGGCGACCGAAGCCGGCTATTACATCTTCCCCACGCCGGAACGGTCATTGGCCCAAATCCGGCAAATCCAATCCGAGATGCCGGCGGGCAAATTCACTCCGCCGCCCCCGGATTGGGCGTATATGCATCGCACCCGACGAATGCTGATTGAAGGCGGCGAATTGCGTCTGTTGGCGTTGGGCGACAGCATCGTCAACGATACGATGCGCTCCGGTTGGGTGGCTTTGCTGCAGGAGGCTTACCCGAAGGCGAACATCACGGCCACGGTTTATGTGCGCGGCGGCGGGGGCTGCCAGCATTACCGGGAGGAAGAGCGGATTGCGAAAAACGTTATCCCGCGCAAGCCGGACCTGGTGTTCATCGGCGGCATCAGTCAGAAGAGGATCGCCGATATCCGCGAAGTGATCCACCAGTTACGCGCCGGTTTGCCGGAGGTCGAAATCCTGCTGGCTACCGGCGCATTCGGAACGGCCGATCCGCGCGATCCGAAGGCGTTGGCGAAGGCTGGCCATTCGGGCACCGGAATTTATGGCGCCGCGCTCAAGCAGTTGGCGGCCGAGGAACGTTGCGCCTACCTGGACATGACCGCCCCCTGGGCTGAATATATCCGGTCCTCCGGCCTCCACCCGCACCGGTTCTATCGCGACGTGGTTCACGCCAACGAGTATGGCGAACAAATCCTGGCCAAAATCCTGATGGCATTTTGGAAGACGGACGGTTTCCAGATCGAGGAGAGCGACGAGCGAATCACCCTGCGCGGCGAAGCGTTGGAAGCATGCATCAGGAAAAAGGGCTACGTCAGTGGGATCGAGGGCGGCACGTTCCTCGACCAGCAAACCGGCGTGCGCGACCACAGCTTTGGCTTGGACATCCAGGATTGGATCATGGAGCCGGGCAGCGACGCCGCGTATCGCGACCAACTGCCCGGCGATTTGCGGTATGACTTCAACAATCTCGTGCATGGCCGGCGGGCAAAACGCAGCATCGAAGGACCGCAGATTTGCACACAGGCCAAGGAACTGACGCCGCGGGTGATCGAAGGCGCGGACTTCGTCGCTATCGAGCAAAGTTGGGAATACCGTCTCGCGGCTCCTGGCAAACAAGTTGGCTCCGCGTGGCAACAAACGTTGGTGTTCCCCGCCCGCAAGCGTTATTTCCTTTCGTCGGATCGCATCCTCAGCCGCAATTCCGGCGCGGCGATCTTCTTCCGCCAGGATATGCCCGGCCACATCAAACACCACCGGGGCGACACGTTCAGCGAGATTTACCTCAGCTATCGCGGACGCATTCCCGCCAGTGAGTTCTTTACTAATTTTCCGCCCGACGAAAAATTCAATTACCGCCGCGACCGCGATGGCGTGCCCCAGCGCATGATTCGCGCCGTTCACCTTCGCGACCCCCAGACCGGCGCCGCCGGCCCGTGGCTGGCCGGGATGACGCTCAATCCCGCCGACACCTCGGAAGCGTGGTGCCATCAACGCGGCTACGTGTGCATGATTCACGAGGTCGGCGAACGGCCCATCAAGGCTGGGGAATCCTTTGGCGCGGCCTACGTCGTCGGATATTTCGATTCCATCGCGGAGATGGAAAAGGTCTATGACGAATACCACGGCGCCAGCGCCATTGAAGTGACGACCAATGGCTGGTGGTTGATTCCGGACAAGTGAAAATCGAACCGGCGGAGTTGACGACCGGGAATTCGGCGTGTAGAAACCTCCCGGTTCATGAAAAACATCGGCACACCTAAATACCGTCGCATCCTTCTCAAACTTACGGGCGAATCACTGGGCGAAAAAAATGGTGTCGGCATTTCTCCGGCGGCGGTCAATCGGATGGCCGAGCAAATCCGCGAGGTCCAGGAATTGGGGGTCGAAGTGGTGGTCGTGATCGGCGGGGGAAACATCCTCCGCGGAATGTCAGCCAGTCAGAAAGGCATCGAGCGAGCTACGGCCGATTACATGGGCATGTTGGCTACCGTCATCAATGCGCTCGCCCTCCAGGATGCGCTGGAACGGATGGGCATTTCGACCCGCGTCCAGAGCGCCATCACCATGCACCAGATTGCCGAGCCGTTCATTCGCCGGCGCGCGGTCCGGCACCTCGAGAAAGGACGCGTGGTGATCTTTGGTGGGGGTACCGGCAATCCTTACTTTTCGACGGATACCGCTGCGGCCTTGCGCGCCAATGAAATTGCGGCCGATGTCATTCTTAAAGGCACGAAAGTGGACGGCGTGTACGACAAGGACCCGAAAAAGTTTCCCCACGCCAAGCTTTACGCCAAGGTGAGCTATCTCGAAGCGTTGCGAAAGCAGCTCAGGGTGATGGATTCAACCGCCTTCACCCTGTGCATGGACAACAAAATGCCTATCATCGTCTTCAATATGTTCAAGCCTCACGTTTTGCGACGGGTGATTTTGGGCGAGCTCGTGGGCACAACGGTCACTTAATAGCCTGGCCTAACACAGAAAAACCGGCCTCGAAATCGAGGCCGGTGGGCATTCTAAATGGTTTTCGGAAATAGTGGTTTGCTCGCTTATTCGGTAGGCTGTGCGTAATTGCGGGCGCCTTCTTGCACAATGCCCGAATCTGCCGGGGAGGTTTCGGTAATGGTGTCAGGAAAGACCTTGAACGGCGGCCCCGGAGTGGGCGGAGGAGCCGGAATGAATTCGGGACGGAAATCTGCTGTGTTATTCGCCAACTCCAGTTCGACCGGTTTTTCTTTTTCCGGCGTCAACTTGTCGGCCTTGTTGATGAGGTCGGAAAGCGTGGTCGGCTGATTCCCGGATTGTTGGGCGGCTTCCAAAATGTAAGGCTTCAGCGTGGGGATCGCCAGCGTGACGGCGCCCAGAATCTCGCTGCTGGAATGGGGAACCGCGCTGGCCACGGACGTTGCCACCGTTTTATAGCTGGTCGGGAGCCCCTTGCACACCGAGTAAACGATCCGCCAAGCCTGTTTCGGAGCCGCCGCCGCGGCCGCTTTGGAAATGGGGCCGACCTGCTTGGGTTGAAGCATCGCACCTCGCGCCGCGGCAATCGGGGCCATGTCCGGGACCAGCTTGGAAATTTCAGCCACCACGGCCGCCGTCACCGCCGGGTGCGTCGCCACGACGGCGTCCACGACCAGCACGGTGGTCAATTCTTTCGCCGCTTGGGGTGCTTTGATTACCAATCCCGCGCATTGAGTCGGCAGATCCAGTGGTTTGCTGGTGCTGAGCATTTCCTTATATGGGTTCGTCTTCGCCGGCTCCTTGGCAAACGTGTTTGCGGTCGTCACCGATAGTGATACCGCAAGACAAATGAACAATTGGATGGTTCTCATATCTCGTCTTTCTTCAGGCCGTTTGTATCGGCCTTATGTAACAGAGAGCACGGCTCCCGTCAATTTAATTTTTCCCGAATTCAAATCGGGCTTTGGAGAACCAAAGCGGAAGATTACACCCCCGAAGGAACTCCCGAGATTTGCCGGCTGAGAGGCGCTGAGAGGATCTTCCGCGTCAAACTTTCTCAGGAGACACTCCGTCCTTTGCTGCGGGAGTTAAAGCAGAAGTCATCCTCGGCAACCCGGCCGGAGTCCCAACCAACAACCGCAGAGGGTCTCCCACAGTTGGGCCAGAATGCTTCTGATGATCAACCTCTTAGCCCGCCGATATGGGAGAAGGCTTGCGATTGTCCGCCGGCCGATGGGGAGCGAGAGCCGGAGACGAGTTGGCCGCTGGAAGCGGTGCCACAGACCCTGTGGTGTAATCACATTGGCCTGCTGCTGTTGGCGCCGGTCGTGGATCCGCCGCAAGCCCTCCTCAAGCAGTGGCTGGCCAGCTTGGGCGCCCTGAACATCGAGCAGACCAAGTTCCGATTTTGATGCGGGATTCTGGGAATGAAAATGTGGCGGCAAGGCTTTGGAACGAATGATGAGCGGGTTGCCGCCACATGTTCGTTCCTGTGACAAGACATGGTTGTTACGGAGGGAAAATGGGGTGACCGACGGGACTCGAACCCGCGACAGCCAGAACCACAATCTGGAGCTCTACCAACTGAGCTACGGCCACCAACCGTGCGAGGAACGCTAGATTCCCCGCCGAAAACCGTCAAGCCCAACGTAATCCTCGACAGCAAACCGAGACTTCGGCGAAAACCCTGCCGGGAATGACCAAGATCCAATGGCCGATGACCAGAGAACGATCAAGGCACAATGCCCGTCGGGCCCGGGGGAGAGTGCTTGATTTTGATGGGTGCTTGGGGACTTGGGGACTTGGTCATACGCGGTTGCTTGGGTGTCGGCCATTGGTCCTTCCTGCGCGGTCACCACGTTTCCACCGGCCCCTTGGGCACCGGGATGCTAACGGGGCCGGGCGCGTTTTCTTCGGCCATGAAGGAGGCAACCAAGGGCGGCGGACGGAACTGTGGTTTCAGTTCGCCCGATTCATCCAGGAACTGCTGACGCCAATGCAGGTAGTCGGCGAGAATTTCCTGAAGTTCTGCACGGCAGGACAACAACACGACGCGCTTCTTGAAT
The DNA here is from genome assembly GCA_963788655.1 of uncultured Verrucomicrobiae bacterium. Taxonomy (GTDB): domain Bacteria; phylum Verrucomicrobiota; class Verrucomicrobiia; order Limisphaerales; family JAFGQR01; genus JAFGQR01. The sequence continues at coordinate 168,058 of CAWBHS010000038.1, forward strand.
TCCACGGCGGGGCCGAACCGTTTGGCATACCAAGGCGCCACCTTGCGAAACATCCGACAACCCAGTTCTTCGCCAAATACCTCGACCATCAGGTCCAGATGCCGGCCCATCACGCGCACGCGTTCGGCAAACTCCGGCTCCGGCAATAACTCGCCGGTCATCAGATAATGTCCGGTCTGCTGAAAAATCCAGGGGTTGTAGAAGGCGCCCCGGCCGATGCTGACGCCCGCGCACCCGGTTTCGTCCATCATCCTCCGCGCCGCGGTGGGCGTGGTGACATCGCCGTTGCCGATAACCGGGATGCGCTTCACCGCCTGCGTCACCGCGCGAATGCCCGCCAAGTTGACGGTGCCGCCAAAGCCCTGTTCACGGGTCCGTCCGTGAACAAACACCGCCGCCACGCCCACGTCTTCCAATGTGCGCGCCAAATCAGGCGCGGTGATGTTCTGATTATCCCAACCCAAGCGCATCTTGGCGGTCACGGGTATCTTGACGGCTTCCACCATGCCTTTGACCAGGCGCGCGGTTTGGTCCAACTCGATCATCATCGCCGAACCGCCGCCGACCTTGCAAACCTTGCGCACTGGGCAGCCCATGTTGATATCCACCGAAGCCAGTCCCAAGGATTCCAACAGGCTGGCCGCGTCGCGCATCTCTTCCGGCACGGAACCAAATAACTGGGTGGCGAGCGGCCGGTCCGCCGGCCGGCTCTCAATGAGCTTGAACGCCTTGGGTCTTTTTTCTAATAGCGATCGGGCATTGACCAAATCCGTCGTGGCCAGTCCCAAGCCACCAATTTCACGCAGCACCAACCGGAACGGCAGGTTGGTGTAGCCCGCGAGCGGGGAAAGGAACAAGCTGGATTCAAGTTCAAGCGATCCGAAACGCATCAGGGGCGTTTAATCCAACTGGCCCGCTCAAGCAAGCCCCCAGCTTTCCGTCGCCTCCAACGGCGCCGGCGAACGCGGCGGCGGCGGAGAGCGGCCGACATTCGCGCGCACGTTATCCTTCCGTTTCTGCCGGCGGGACGCCGGCAGCACGTTGGCGCGCAGGTGGCCAAATAACGCGCTTGCGATTCGTAACGGCTTAAGGAAAAATTAGCGCAATGATGAGTTTGCGTGTTAGTTCGTTGATCCGTTTCCTGACCGTGCCCGGCGCGGTCATGCTCGGATTGCTGCTCCTGGCCGGCTGTGGCCGGGACGAGGTGCGCGTTCAGCAAGTGCCAAAGGAACGGGCGCTTTCATTCGCTCAGGATGCATCCGCTCCGCAATCCACGGCGGCGTCTCCCGGCATTTCCTGGACGGTTCCCCAAGGCTGGACGGATCAGGGCGCCAGCGGCATGCGCGCAGGCAGTTTCGCAGCTACCGGTCCTAATGGCGACAAGGTGGACATCTCGGTCATTGCGCTGCAAAGCTGGACCGGGCAGGAATTGGGTAATGTGAATCGCTGGCGCGGCCAGGTGGGCTTGGCGCCCATCAGCGACGCCGAACTGCCCAAGGAAACCACCCAACTGCAAATCGCCGGCCACCCGGCCTTTCTGTTCGACATGGCCGGCACGCCGCCCGGCGACCAGAAATCCACGCGCATTATTGTAGCGGTCTTACCCTTGCCGGCGGTTGCCTGGTATTTCAAAATGACCGGTGCCGATGCCCCGGTGGCCGAACAGAAACCGGCTTTCCTTGAATTTCTAAAATCCGTGACCTTCGGCCAGGGCGCCGCTCCCGGCAATATGGCTTCCGCTCCCCCGGAAACGGCCATGGGCGAGGGGTCGGCGGCCAATTTGCCCCAATGGACCGTGCCGGAAAACTGGAAGCAAGAAGCCCCAAAGCAGATGCAGGAGGCGCGTTTTTCCGCCCCCGGCCCCGACAATACCGAGGCGGAAGTATCATTCGCTGTGTTGGGCGGCACCGGGGGTGGCGTCTTGGCCAACGTCAACCGCTGGCGTCGCCAACTGGGGATGGAACCAGTCGATCAAGCCGGCTTGGGGAAAATCACGGCCGCCCTTGACGTTCCCGCAGGAATTGCCACTTTAGTAGATATGACGGCTGAAGCTAAACAGACTCGAATTGTTGCCGCGATTGTCCCGCGCGGCAACGCGACGTGGTTTTTCCGGCTCTCCGGCCCCAGTTCCGCGGTAGAGACTCAGAAGGCGGCCTTTGTGAAATTCGTCAAGTCCGCCCAATAGAATGCTCGAAAGTCTCTATAGATTCTTCTCTTCCCTCAAGCTGACGTTCGTGCTGCTCTGCGCAGCCACGGTGTTGGTTTTTCTGGGAACCATGGCCCAGGTGGAAATGGGCCTCTACAACGCGCAAAGTCATTTCTTCCGCAGCCTGGTCGTGTTCTGGGGGCCCAAGGGCGCGGGCTGGCAAATCCCGGTCTTCCCCGGCGGCTATCTGATCGGCACCCTGTTGCTGATCAACTTGGCCACAGCCCATTTGCGGTATTACCGGGCCGGGCGAAGGAAGCTTGGCATTGCTCTGATTCACAGCGGCATCGTGCTCCTGCTCCTGGGCCAATTCGCCACCGACATGCTGCAAACTGAAAGCCACATGCGCCTGTCCGAAGGCGAGACGAAGAATTACTCGGAAAACGGGCGATACAGCGAACTGGTGGTCACGGACACGACCGATCCGAAAGTGAACACCGAGGTGGCCCTGGCCGAATCCTCCGTAGCCAAAGGCGGTGAACACAGTCTGCCCCAGCTTCCGCTGACCGTTCGGGTTAACGAGTATTACGCGAATGCCCAACCGGAATTCGCCACGTCGAAAAGTGCGGACGTACCGATCCAAGGGATTGGCCAGCGGGTCAATTTCCAGCGGCTCAAGCCGGTAACACGCATGGAGTCGCGCGACGTTCCGGCCGCGCGGGTCGAAGTATTGGCCGGCGGCAATTCATTGGGTCAATGGTGGGTGTCCAATTGGTTCACGGAACAACAGTTGGCCAACATCATCTGGCGTCAGGCCAGTCCCGCATTGCGGAAGCTCATGGAGCAAGGGCAATCGTTCAGTTACAAGGGCCGCAATTATCAAATCGCCATGCGGCCGGTGCGCTATTACAAGCCCTATTCGCTCGAGCTCGTCAAATTCCGGCACGACAAATATCCGGGCACCGACATCCCGAAAAACTTTTCCAGCCGGGTGCGCATTCTCAATCCCCAGCACGACGAAAACCGGGAAGTGCTCATTTACATGAACCATCCGCTGCGTTACAGCGGCGAAACCTATTATCAATCCGGTTTCGACCAAAATGACCCGCGCGTGACCATTCTCCAAGTGGTGCGGAATCCTGGTTGGCTGACGCCGTACCTGGCCTGCATCCTGGTGGCGGTGGGGATGGCCACGCAATTTCTTATGCACCTGTTTGGCTTTGTCGGGAAATGGAAGACCGCATGAAAACTGCTTTAAAAATTCTCCCCTGGTTCCTGCTGGCGCTGTTTGGCGCCGACATCGTGGGCATGCTCATGCCCAAAAAAGAGGGCGTCTTTCACGTTCAGGAGTTCGGGCGCCTGCCGGTGCTGCTCAATGGACGCATTCAACCGTTCGACTCCGTCGGCCGCAACGCGCTGCTGCAGATTCGCGGCACTTCCGACGTGCCCCTGGTCGAGAAGAAGTCCTGGGAATTCTGGAAACATCCGCCCAAGCTCCGCTCTTCGCAGTGGCTGCTCGAAGTGATGACCCGTCCCGAACAGGCCGATGAACGGCCGATCTTCCTGATCCATCACCCGGAATTGCTGGAAGAATTGAACCTGCAAAACCAAGGGATCGAGAAATCCGGCCTGCGCTACTACACCTTCAATGAAATCCGGCCGGTGTTGACGGACATCAACAAGCAAGGCAGTCAAGCGAGCCAGGTGGAAGCCCCCGTCCGCAATGCCTACCAGAAACAGGCGATCAAACTGGCCAACGCGGTCATGCTTTATCACCGCTTAAAAAACAGCCTGCGTCCGGAAGGCGTGGATAATTTCTCCCAGGAACTGGCGGATTTTCAAAAAGCGGTTCCGGCCGGGCTGGCCGCCGTCAAAGCGCGGGAAGCCGGACAAAAGTATGACGAGCAGGCCTTCAATGCGTTGCTCGAGCCGATGAGCCAGTTCAACGAAATGGCCAACGTGGCTTACCCCTTGATTGTTCCGCTCCAGAATTCCGGGCACGGACAACGAAAAATGGGTTAATGCGGGCGTGGCGCTCATGGACACCGTTCACACCGGCCACGTTTCACCGGCCATGCAATATCTGGCCACCATGGCGACGGCGTATCGGCACGATGAGCCGGCAGGGTTCAACCAAGCGGTGCAGGATTACCGGCAATGGTTGGAGCCGCACTTTGCCAAGGAACTGCGCAAGGGTTATTGGGAGTATTATTACAACACGGCCAAGCCGTTTCTGCACGCGATGATCGTTTACCTCTGCGCCTTCTTGTTGGCGGTCGGGGCTTTGTTGACCATGACGTTGTCGTCGAACCTCTCCGAATCGCTCCGGCGTTCGGCCTTTTACCTGGTCCTGCTCGCGGGCGCCGTCCACACTGTGGGCCTGATATTTCGCATGGTTCTGGAAGGCCGTCCGCCGGTCACCAATTTGTATTCCTCCGCCATTTTCATTGGCTGGGGCGCGATGGTCTTCGGCCTTGGTTTGGAGCGGTTCTTCAAGCTGGGATTGGGCAGCGCCGCCGCCTCGTTATCCGGTTTTGTCACGCTGATCATCGCGCACAACCTGGCGTTGGGCGGTGATACCATGGAAATGCTGCGGGCCGTGCTGGACACGAACTTCTGGCTGGCCACGCACGTGGTGGTCATCACGCTGGGCTACTCGGCCACGTTTATGGCCGGATTGCTGGCCATCGGTTACGTGCTCCTGGGACTGTTCACCCCCGTGCTGTCCACCCAGGTCCGCAAGCTGGAGGTGGGTAAGATTCTTCACAAGATGGTTTATGCCATCATCTGTTTTGCTGCCCTGTTCAGCTTCGTCGGCACGGTCCTCGGCGGAATTTGGGCGGATCAATCCTGGGGCCGCTTCTGGGGCTGGGATCCCAAGGAAAACGGGGCCTTGATCATCGTGCTGTGGAATGCGGCGATCTTGCACGCGCGCTGGGGCAAATTGGTTGGGCGAACGCGGGTTCATCAACATGGCAATCTTTGGCAACATCGTGACGAGTTACTCCTGGTTCGGGGTCAACATGCTCGGCATTGGCTTGCACTCGTATGGCTTCATGGACGCCGCCTTCAAATGGCTGCTGCTCTTCATTGCGAGCCAGTTGCTGCTGATCGGCATCGGGATGTTGCCGCAGAAATACTGGGCCAGCTTCCGCCTGCGCAAAGCGACCAAGGGCACTCCGCCGCATTCCCACGGCGTATTCGCGAACAGTTAGTCTGGTCGGAGATCAGAATCAACCGCTGATCCAAGTCCACATTGCGTGCTCTTAAGCTTGCTCCTGCTCTTGCTTAAGCATAACGAGCAAGAGCAAGCTTAAGAGCAAGCGTTGGAGCTGCGCTTGTTTGGGAGAAGTGCGGCCAGGTTAGTGGGATCTGCGTCTTGGCCCGAATCGCATCAACGACGCCGCCGACGGTGCCGGATTCCTTTTGACGCTCCCCTCCGCATCCCGTAGTTTCACCCAAAATTTGGATTGATTACATGATCGGCTTTATCCTTAAGAAAATCGTTGGCTCCAGAAATGATCGCATCGTTCGCAAACTGCGCCCACTGGTCGCCACCATCAACGAGATCGAGCAGTCCTACCAAGCGCTGTCCGATGACGCGTTGCGCCAAAAGGTCGCCGATTGGAAAGCCAAGCTGTCCGCCATCAAGGAGAACGACGAGTTGCGCCGGGAATTGGACGCGCTGTTGCCGGAGGCCTTTGCGGTCGTCAAGAACACCTGCCGCCGGATGATGGGCCAGGAGATCATCGTGCGCGACCGCCCCTACCAATGGGACATGATCCCGTTTGATGTGCAGCTCATCGGCGGCATTGCGTTGCACCAGGGTAAAATCGCGGAAATGGCCACGGGCGAAGGCAAGACGCTGGTCGCCACCATGCCCGTGTTACCTCAACGCGCTGACCGGCCGGGGCGTGCACTGGTCACCGTCAATGATTACCTGGCCGCCCGCGACAGCGAATGGATGGGAGCCGTCTACCGGTTCCTGGGGCTGACGGTGGGCTGCATCCTGCACGACCAGTCGCCGAATGTCCGCCGCGAGCAATACAACTGCGACATCACCTACGGCACCAACGCCGAATTCGGTTTCGATTATTTGCGCGACAACGGCATGGCCTCGCGCGCGGAGGAGCAGGTCCAACGCGGCCATTACTACGCCATCGTCGATGAAGTGGACTCGATCCTCATCGACGAAGCCCGCACGCCGCTCATCATCAGCGGCCCGGCGGTGGTGGCTTCGGACAACAGCGAATACGCCCAATACAAACCGCAAGTTGACGGCCTGGTGCGCGCCCAGCAGCGGCTGTGCGACCGGTTCCTGGCCGAGGCGGAAGCCCTGATCAAGAAACTGCACCCCGAGGACGGCTCGAATCCGGCCGAACCCGGCGTGGTTGAGCGCGAGATTGGCATGCTGTTGTTCCGGGTCAAGATGGGCCAGCCGCGTTCGGAAGAACTGCTGCAGCATGCTGGAGCATCCGGAAAATCTCCGCCTGATGAACAAGGCGGAACTGGAGCTGCACGCCGACCAGTCAAGAAGACGATCTTTACGCCGAAAAGGAAGAGCTCTTTTTCGCCATGGATGAGAAGAGCCACGAAGCCGACTTGACCGAAAAGGGCCGCAATCTTCTCAGCCCCGACGATCCGGAAGCCTTCATGCTGCCGGATCTGATCACGGCCTTCCACGAAATCGATACTGGCCCGGAAGCCGATGTCGCGCAAGCGCCTGGAGCTCAAGACCAAGATGCAGCAGGATTTCGAGAGCCAAGGCGCAACGGATCCATGCCATTTCGCCAGTTGCTCAAGGCCTACTGCCTTTACCAGAAGGACGTGCAATACGTCGTCCAGGACAACAAGGTGATCATTGTGGACGAGAACACCGGCCGCCTCATGACCGGCCGCCGTTGGAGCGACGGCTTGCACCAGGCCGTCGAAGCCAAGGAAGGCGTCGAGATCGAGACGCGAGACCCAGACGCTCGCCACCATCACCATCCAGAATTACTTCCGGCTTTACTCAAACTGGCCGGCATGACCGGCACGGCCGAAACCGAGGCGGCCGAGTTCCTCGACATTTACAAACTGGGCGTGCTGGTGATTCCGACCAACCGCCCCGTGCGCGCGCAAGGACGCCAACGACTCCGTCTACAAAACCAAGCGCGAGAAATACAACGCCGTGCTGCAAGGAGATCCAAGACCATCCACGCGCAAGGCCGGCCGATCCTGGTGGGCACCATCTCGGTCGAGGTCAGCGAAGTGCTTTCGCGCATGCTGCAAGCGGGAGGGCATCGTCCATTCGGTGCTGAACGCCAAGTATCACGAGCAGGAAGCCGAAATCGTCGCCCGCGCCGGCCAGCGCGGGGCCGTGACCATCGCCACCAACATGGCCGGTCGCGGCACCGACATCAAACTCGGGCGCGGGCGTCGCCGAAGCTGGGCGGCTTGCACGTGATGGGCACCGAACGGCACGAAGCCCGCCGCATTGACCGCCAGTTGCGCGGCCGCTGCGCGCGCCAGGGCGACCCCGGCTCATCGCACTTCTTCATCTCACTGGAGGACGATCTGATGCGGTTGTTCGGCTCCGACAAGATCGTCAAATACATGGAGAAGATGGGCCTGGAGGAGGGCCAGGAGCTGGAGCACTCCGCTGCTGAACCGCTCCATCGAACAGGCGCAAAAACGCGTCGAGCAGCACAACTTCCAGATCCGCAAACGCACGCTCGAATACGACGACGTGATGAACAAGCAGCGCGAAGTCATCTACGGCTTCCGCAACGAGATCATCAACGGCGAGGACGTGCGCGACCGGCTCATGGACATCATGGAGGAAGTCGTCGTCCAGAAGGTCGAGCGAGTTCACGTCTCGCGGAATCCGACCCGAGCGAGTGGAACATGCGCGCGCTTGGCCGACTGGGTGAACCTGAATTTCCCGCTGGGCATGCCCGGAGGCAGGAAATCGTCGAAGGCTGCCGCAGTCCGGCGACGAAGCGCCGGTGCCAGGCTCGCTCTTCGACGGCCTGAGCGCCGCGCAGTTTGCCGTCTGCAATTCATCACCGACAGCGTCCGCAAAGCCTACGAGCTCAAGATCAGTTTCGAAGAACCCGACGCGCTGGCGGCGGTGGAGCGATACACCATCCTCAGCGCCATCGACAAGCTGTGGCAGGAGCACCTCTACGAGATGGACAGCCTGCGCTACAGCATCGGCCTGCGCGGCTTACGGCCAGCGCGATCCGCTCATCGAGTACAAGGCGGAGGCGTACAAGATGTTCGACGAGTTGATGGTCAACATCAAAGCGGAGATCTGCCACAACATCTTCCGCAGCGCGTCGAGCCTGATGGCGTTCGAAAACTTCCTGCGCAACGTTGCCGCAGCAGACGATGCACCAATCGACCAGCGCCTTTGGCGGCAGCGCACGGCACCGGCCAGTTCCGGCGGCGCCGAACATAAGGCCAGCGACATCGTCAGCGAAGCCGCGGAAGCCGTGGAGAAAGCCAAACCCGTCCGCACCGGCCCGAAAGTCGGCCGCAACGATCCCTGCCCATGCGGCAGCGGCAAGAAATACAAGCAGTGCTGCGGCCGGTGAGTTTGCCATAGCTCAGTGGTTCCTGGGCCATTGCGGTCCCGCAGTCCCTGATTCTCCCCTCCTTCCGCGAAGACCTCCTGATGGTCAAGTTGGACAACGCGCTGCTGGCTCTGCGCCAATGCCCCAAGCCTGAAGTAGTCCTGGCTTCTTGTGCTCGGCACAATCGGCATTCTGCCTCCTGAAGAGGCAGTTTTTCGTCGTAGCGCTGCTCACCGGCCTCAAAGAGGCATCCAACTGTGCTGTCCGGCATGAGGGCAAGATCGGAATAAGCTGCTGGACCTTTTAAAATCATATCGGACGTCTGCCATGTCTTGCCGTCATCGGTGCTTACAAAAAACCGCAAATCACGGCGGGCCTTTTTATCCCTTCTGTTTTTCGCTGTCCGGCTGGGCGCCAGGTAAACTTGAAGGCTTTTTCCGCCCTCAATGGGATACCCCAGAATGCTGGCCTGGCATACAGGCTCGGGGACCGCGCCTTCCAGCTTCGCCCGCGACCATGTCTCTCCGCCGTCGTCGCTGCTTGCATGGGCCCGTCCGTCCTTGGCTGTGTTGTTGCGAATGGTCAAATACACCCTGCCATCGCTCAATTCGGTGGCCATGCATTCTTTTCCATCCGGGCCGCCTTCCACTTCCTCACGGGTGGTTTGGCCGGTTTTCCAGGTTCTTCCGTGGTCATCGCTGTAAATCACAAAGGATTTGCTCCCTCGCGTATTGTCCTCGGTGACGCTCTGGCCCGCATAACCGGGCACGAGCAGTCGCCCCTGGTATTTGCCTCTGGTCAGTTGGAGTCCGTGGCCGGGACCGGTCGCATAAAATCCGTTCTGCTCTTTCCGTTTCAGACTGCCGGTCAGATTGACGGGATGTGTGTTTGAGTCGAATTACGATTTCGCTCAATAGCCCTCCTCTGTTCGCGTCGGCGTCATCCAAACGGCCTGGCCGCCAGCAGCCCGCAATCGCACATCAAGCGTCGTCAGTGAATCTACTGGATGGGTGTCCACCACCACACGCGTCCGGGTTGGAGCGGAACGAGCGTCTGAATAAATGTGGGCGACGTATCGCCGGCCTGCCGGAAGAAAAGTTAGCGGCAATTTCAATCCGCGCGGCTCGCCGTTGTTAATGGTGCCGATAACCCGTCCTCTCCGCGACGCCGGGCGATGGTCGCATACGTTCCCATCCCGGGATTTAACCTGATCTACCGCCCCTTAATCCACGCGGTCAGGCTTGGTCACGGTCACGTGGTCAAATTTGACGGTGGTTGTGACCGTGGGGAGGCGTGAACTGGCGCATAAACCAACGGACAATTCTTGTTTCAGCGGCACCTTCGCGCTGCCTACTGGCGTCCAAATTTTGCCATCGGAAGAAATGCAACCGGTAATGGTGTCGCCCGTGCGCGTCAGTTTCAGCCAGCAATAACCCGTGAGGCGACCGTGGGTTACCGTCGGTTCGGAAAAATTCTTACTGACCTGGCGAACGACCGTATTCGCGCCGGCGGAATCGCGGCTCATCAGCCGGACGTTCCAGCCGGAGGATTGGTCTTTATTGGCGGGTTTCCGACTCAGCAGCAAGGAAACATTGGCGGCATCGGCGGTCGAGGACGCGCGCATCGTAAGGCCAAATTGAGAAGAGCGCGAACTGGTTTGCGGAACAAAGCGTGCGACCATGGTGCAATTGCCGTTCATCGGGACGTAGGCAAACTGACATTGATCGTTCGTGCCACCGATGCCCGCGCCCGCACTTTCCAACTTGAAAACATAGCCGTCAAAATTCGCATCCCCTGCCACCGCAACGGCTCCCACGTCTTGATGCGTCCACGGTTTGGGCAGGCCGGCGCAAATGGGGGTCGGATATGAATCAGGACTTTCGCCAGACGCATTCAGAGCGGAAACCACATACTGATAGTACCCGCCCGATTGGACTTTGGTATCCGTGTACGTGGTCGCCTGAATGTCGCGGGCGATGATTTGGTAACCGCCATTTTCTGTCGCGCGTTTGACCGTGTAACTCTCCGCGCCGACGGAGGCGACCCAAGTGAGTTGGTTTCCCGACGAGGAGCCTTTTGCCATGACCGCCCCCGGCGCAGCCGGCGACGATGGCGTTCGCGTGGGGGCCGCCTTGGAAACGGGTTGGGCGAACAGCAATGTGCCGAAGCCGACATGATCCGCAGCCGACCCTCCAGCGCCTTCGGGACGGATCCGTTCCACCACGCGTTGGAGGTAAGGCACACTCAAGCCGGCGCGGTTCACGTAGTGATGGTAAATTTGCTCGAACACGGCGCGAAACCCTCCCCGACCTTTCGCCGCAATCCGGGTATGATGATATTCTCCGGTGCGATCGAGCGTTTCCACAAAGGGAACCTCTTCGCCCAGATTGTATTGGGCCGTGTATTCGAAACCGTTCAACAGCAAGTTGTCTTCGTAGCCATAGAGATCGAGTCCCTGATGCCAGGCCATTTCACAACAATCGCCCAGATGCGCGAGCCCGAGCTGCGTGTGCTGCTGGTCGCGTCCGCTTTCCTGGCACTGACCGGTGCGGTTGATAATGTAATGCGTTAACCGGCCGTCGCCCGTTCCGTTGACATAATAACGCAGCGCCCGCTCGAACATCGCGCGGTCATTGCAGAAAATACCGATGGCCATCACGGTCTTTATCGCGGCCGTGTCCCAGTTGCCGTTGGCGAACGGCGCAAAATCCTTAAGGACCGGATAAACGACTTCGCGAAAATGTTTTTCCGCTTGTTGAATTTCTGCCGGTGACCAGCCGGCGCCGGTGTAGCGAAGTAGTTCCGCCGCGTTGACCATTTTGAACGGACCCAGCCCCGCCATGAGCACGGCGTCACGTCCGGTGATGGACTTCAATTTGGAAGACCAGGCATTGAGGATCGCCTTTGATTTGTTCGCGTACGCGATGTCGCCCGTGATGCACCACATGACGGCGCATTGGTAGGCGGCATTGGCGTCCGAATCATACTCCGCTGCGCCGGGGCTCGGGTTTCTGCCCACCCTCGCCCGCGGACCGCGCATTCGGTAATCCGACTGCGAGTGCTTGTCGGCGCGGAAAATCTCGTAGCCCGAATAAATGGGCTCCTCCTTCGCCGCCACGGCTATCCTGATGTGGGCAAGATCAGCGCGGCTGTGCAGCAGACCGGGATGAACAAACGCAAAATCCGCGCCGACCGGCCGGACCAACATCAGCAAACCAAGCAGTAAGAGAAGTTGCCGGGAACGCATGCCATGCTTCGGAACTTTCTGGTGATTGAAATTGCCGCCGGGACCTGCAAACTGGCCGCGCCGCTCGAACCCAAAGCGGGAATGACCCTCCACGGGGCCGGGATGGAAAAGACCATTCTTACCCATTTTCCCGCCTGGAGGCACCGAGATTGCCCACAATCGCTCCGTCCGTATAATCTCGTTTAAGGCTGATTCACTGCGCGGGCGCGGATACAGGAAAGCGCTTGATCACGGGGAAGTCGCCCACCAGTTCAAAGATGTATTCCCCGCTCTGACCCGGCCGGCGGATGCGGACCTTTTCGACCACCTGGTTGTACGGGTTGCACGCAATCACGAGCAGCGTTTTGCCATCGCCGGAGAGCTTGGTCCGGATTAACGGTTCTTGGTGGAGGCTCACGTAGCTGGGAAAGCGCTCGTCGCCCGTGCGCCAAACGTTGTTTCTCGAGGTGCGCAGTTCGGGCATCTCCCAAGGCGTGGCGGCTTCGATGATGTCCCGGTGCTGGCTGGCCTGCCACATGCCGAGGACATGGTAATTGTAAAAGCCAAAGTATTTGACGTAGTAGTTGAGCCAGGTTTCCACCCCGTTGATGGAGCGCTTAACGATCGGCTCGCGCCTGGTCCAGTCCGAGTAATCCTGAAGTTCCTCGGAGTAGCGCGTGCCGATATCCCAACACTGGAGACCGTCCATCACGCAGTGGCCGAACAGGGAGAGAGCGTAGGTGGCGGAGGCGGGCACCTGATGTTTGATTCCTTCCCGGCGGGTCTGGCCGTTGACGTCGGTGAAGCGGTATTGCGACAGCGGATAGCCGTCCACGAACTCGACTTGGATCCACGTGGAAAGAACATTGGGAACCTTCGGACGAGCCAGCTTGCCCTGCTCCCATTCCTGTAGGAAGGCGTAAAGCTGCGAGGGCTTGGAATTGTTGATCCAATACACCGACGGATTGCCATAGTTGAGATGGCACCGTTTGAAAACCGGGTGCAGGTCGGCGGCGGGCTGATTATATTTTTCGCGCCATTGTTGGGCGCCTTTGAGATCCACCACGCCGGTGGGCTTGCCTTCCCAACGGCTGTCGAAAATGCGGAAGGAGGCGCTCAGCACGCCCACGCCCCAGCAGCCAATGAGCACATCCGGCTGGCGGGCGCGCACCTCGCCGATGAGTTTGGCAAAGGCCTCGTATTGGCGATCCTGCCAGATATTGCTGTAGGGCGCCTCGAAGTCGGGCGTAATAATGGCGCAGGTTTCGGCATAGTGGTGGAACGGCTCGAGGTTCCAATTCTTGGGCTCGGCCCCTTGTTCCCCTTGGCCGGTGACCCACTCGTTGTCCGTGAACAGATGCGCCCGATGCTCGCGAGTGCCGCGCGAGCCATTGTGGGTCATGGCGATGGGCGAGATGTGGGTGAATCCAAAATCGAGCATGGGATTCTCGCCGTGGCGATCCTGCTGCCGCGCCTTGGCCGCTCCCTGCCAGAGCGCATATTTTCCCCGCGGCAGCTTCCAGCCGGACGGAAACCAATCGCCTTCGTCAAAATCATATCCGAGCCGGTTGGTGGGCACATGAAACCAATCGGGCAGCCCAATGCGTTGCTGGCCGCCCAGGAGCAGGATTTCCTGGTAGTTTTCCTTTACCTCCCAGGGCTTGGCCGGATTGTAAAATTCCACCGTGAGATTGACCGGCAACCCGGCGAACGCCGCCGGAAAGGTGAAGTCCTTGAGTGGGCCATTCATGGGCGCCCCCATATTCAAGGTCCAACGCTTGCCGCAGCCCGCAACCTTGTAAATGTCCCACGCGGCGTCGGTCACGGTGAGGCCATCCTCGGCCACGACGCAGCGCATGGCGAGAACCCCCGCGTGGTTGGTGATGCCGTCGGTGAGTTGCGGCCAGAGCTTGACGGCGGGCGGCGCCGCCGGCAGTGGGGTGGCTGAGGCGATGAATCCAAACGCGAGCCATCCGCCGATGAATCTGCGAAGAGGGTGCTGGGCCGATTCAAGCGGCACCGCGTCGGCGATATGGCCGAACCAATGGGAAACCCATGGCCTGGCGCGAACTAGTACGTTGTTCATAACAGAGGGTCAGACGATGCGAGCCCGTCCTTTCATTCATAAACTTCCAGTTCGGCCACAGCCATTTGTGTGCCCGGCTGATGTGCCGCATGACACTACCCTCAGCGGCTACGACCAGGGTAATCGAACCACCCAACCACAACGCCCCAAGCCGCCGAGAGTCGAGACGGCGAAGCGGTATGGAATTCGACTCTGTGTGGTTGTCATTGCCGGGCAGGATATGGAAAGCACAGGTTCCCGTCAGGTTTCAGTCATTCCCGCTCAGAACGGGAAGGTTGCGGGTGCAAATCCTTCACGCGGCACCAGATTTTGAATTATAAAGGAAGAATGAAGATTGCAGAAGACCGAAGTTGTGCAGGGGCGAGGGCGTCCAGCCACCGTTCCATGGGAAATAATTGGCATTCGTCCGCCAGCAGACCGAGCCAAACCAGTTTTTGCCGCACGCGGTCATGCCGAACATGCTATGCCCCGCGAGCAGGGCCAGATCGATCAGATATTTGGCTTCGGTCACGCAGGTCGGCAGATAAGCCGTGGCATTGGGGATGACACGGATCAGGAACCTCAGCAGCGACACCAACCCCACGAAGGGCAGCGCCCCAGACGCCCAGCGCCATTTTCTTTGGAACTCGACGCGACGCCCGGTCTTCAGGCGAGTCTTTGGAGTTCTCTCATCGCTTCCTGAGGAAGGGGGATTTGTTGATGTTTTTATATGATTTTCCATGCTTACTGATTCCCTGTTAGCGGTAAGACATTTTCAGGATGGATTTAGGGATTGAGCGTTGCAATGGTGCTATGGAGTCGAGACTCGCAGGCGGACGAACCGCGCCGTAGCATCTTGAATCGGCGTGTTATCACGCAGGACAAGCTGGGTGGGCGTTTCGGTGAGCGTCACGAACTCCGCCGGGCCGGAGATCCACGTGAGCAGGCCGGAGGAAACCTCCACCGTGTAATTGAGTTGCGCTGCTTCGGCGGCGCGGGTGACTGTCACCACGAGATACTTCTGGCCACTGTCTTCGACGATGCTTACGGACAACCGGGGTTTCGTATATGCAATCCGCCAAATCGTGCCGTTGGCGTCCTCCGTCATCAGCAAGGCGCCATCGTGTGCGACGGCGACCCCGACGGGGCGTCCCCAAACATTGCGATCAGTCGCTACAAAGCCAGTCAGGAAATCATCATATCGACCGGTCGGCGCGCCATTATTCAAAGGGATTCGGACCACCTTGTATCCGGTGCGGGTCGCACGGTTCCATGATCCATGGAACGCTACAAACGCGTCGCCCTGATACTCCGGAGGAAACGCTGCCGGACCATTGTTGGCCGGGTAGAACGTCATCTGCAAAGATGCCGAATGCGCCTGTTCCAACACGTCGGGAACGATTGCCTCGCCGGCCAGATCCGGCCGTTCGCCAGCATGACGGGGGTCTTCGAAACTGCCCATGTAATACCACGGCCAACCATAAAAGCCGCCTTCGGTGACGCGAGTGACAAAATCCGGCACCAGGTTATCGCCCAAACCATCCCGTTCGTTGGTGGACACCCAGAGGTCACCCGTCGTCGGATGAATGGCGAGTCCCACGGGGTTGCGAATCCCTGTGGCATAAGGGTGCGGCGGTTCGAGCCCTTCTGGATCAGTTACCAGAATATTTGCGCGATGTGTTTCTGAACCCCACGCGGCCCCCAGCCCATTCGTTGCTTCCCATGCCGTAATTTCAGCAGGCGTCTTTTGTCCCATCGATTCTCCAACATTCGATGCTGACCCGACGGCAATAAACATCCGCGTGCCATCTTGGGAGAACATGACGTCCCGCGTTGTATGCCCACCCGTTGTAGCGCTCAATGTCGGAACAACAACCTCGACAGCTCCGGTCGCTATCAGGTCTCCATTGGTATATGGAATTCGCACCACGGAGTTATTCAGCGCGATGTAGAGCCAGTGCGGGTCGTCACCTGCGGGATAGAATGCTGTGCCGAAGGGCCGGTTCAATCCCTGGGCAAAAATTCGGTTGGTCGATGGTGTGTCAGCTCCATCATTTGCGCGGAAGACACGAATACGGTTTTGCGATGTTTCTGAAACAAAAATATCCCCATTGGGCGCGACGCGGACGATTCGGGGATTACTCAGGCCCGACGCAAACTGCTTTACGGTGAACCCGGCAGGCACAGACAAGCTGGCATTCGCGGGCCGCGGCACGACGGTGGGGAAATTCCCTGCGGATGGAGTTGCGTATGGCGCCGGTAAGTCGGCTACGGTGATGTAATGTTGATTACCCGGCGCTGCTTCCTGCCAGTCATCCGGATTGAGACCTGTGACCGTGGGTAGTTTGTCCAGGTCAATGCCGTCTGGCACTATCAGGGTTGCCAAATAAGCAATCACATCCGCTCGGTCGCTCGCGTCGGGAACCGTCACTGACATCGTTGTGCCGGGAACGGCCGTGGCAGGATCGGTCAAATATTGATCGAGGGTTTCCGCGTTCCACACCAATCCTGAATCCTTGAGGGCTTGGGTAAAACCAAAATGCGGACTGGTGCCTGCCCTCCGCCCCGTCACTCCGACGAGCGTGGGTCCCTGCTTGATCACCACCGTATTGCCCGGACCGAGACTGTCGCTATGACAAAGTGCGCAACTCGTCTGGAAAAACGCATTCCCGCGTTCCGCGTTGCCGGCGGGGTTGGTTTGGGCCGTCACCATTGTCGCTCCAGCGACGCACGAAATGCTGGCAATTGACACCCACTTTGATGGTAGAAGACGTTTGTTCATAGAATTTGGTTCCTTGGCGGTAAGATATTTTCAGAATTGATGCAAGCAGACGTTTTACTCTTGAGTGGTTTTATTTTCGTTCACAATTCCTGCCGCGTGGGCCGGAACAGGATTTCGTTCACGTCCACGTCTTCCGGCTGGCTCATCGCGAAGGCGACCGCACGCGCAAATGATTCGGCGGGAATCGCGGTTTGCTCGTAGAAGGAGGCAAGCGCCTGGCCGCCTTTTGACTCCATTTCGGCAGCCAATGAATGAATACCTTCAACCCGCCGCGCACCCAGCACCACGGTTGCTCCTTGTGCGGAAAGATGCCGGGCCGTCGCCTCGCCCAATCCGCTGCTCGCACCAGTGATGACGACCACTTTTCCTTTGATGCTTTCCATGTTTGAATCCTTTCTTTCAGTTGAATGTTAAAACGACTTTACCTCACGTGGACAAAACTGTCGCATGCGGTCTTGCCAGACCTGTTGTGAAATTGCTCGAAAGTGCGGGCACGGATTCATTGGCCTTACGATGCCTTGTGGACTCCCAAGCTGCTGCGGACTTCGAACCCGGGCGTCATCGCCAGTTTGACCACGAGCTCAGCCACGCTCTTACGCGAAACTTGTGCGGAGGCGTTTTTGAAATGCTCGCCCTTGTGCGTCGTGCCGTAATCAATCTCGTCGAGGTTATTCAGCCATGCGGGCCGCAGGATGGTGTAATCAAGTTCGGATGCTTCAATGATGCCGGTCTTTTGCATGGTGTTCACGATGCACCGTGCTTGTTGCTCCAAATCACCGGCGAGGTTTGCATAGACAACATCCTGGCCCGCCATAGTTGCCTCCAGCGTCTGGGTGTCCAAGACATCGCCTTCCACCACGCGCACCCGGTCGGCGTGGCCTGATATTTTGAGCCGACGGGCATTGCGCAAGTATAGCGTCAGTCGCGCATTGGTCTGTTCCAAAAACAGTTCGGCGGCCACACGGGCAATCTGGCCATTCGCGCCGAGAATCAGGATGTTGGGCATGAGCGAAGGGTTCAGCAGTCAATCAAAGCCATGTGCTCCGGCGAGAGCCGCGCGCCCTGCACCTTGATCTTCGCGAACGCGCCGTCAACTTCGCGAAGCTCGGCAAACGTCAGTGCGATTTCCGCCGCCCCGATGTTCTCGACCATGCGATCCAATTTGCGCGTGCCGGGAATGGGAACGATCCACGGCGCTTGGGCAAGCAGCCAGGCGAGCGCGATTTGAGCAGGCGTCGCTTTTTTGCGTTTTGCGAAAGCGTTGAGAAAATCAACCACGGGCTGATTGGCTTTCATGGACTCCGGCGTGAATCGCGGGAATGATGCGCGCAGATCGGACGTTGAGTCGAAGGTCGTCGCGGCATTGACTTTTCCCGTGAGGAAACCTTGTCCCAGCGGACTCCACGGCACAAAGCCGATGCCGAGTTTCTCACACGTGGGCAGCACTTCGGCTTCCGGGTCGCGCGTCCAAAGCGAGTATTCGGATTGAACGGCGGTGACCGGGTGAACGGCATGGGCGCGACGAATCGTCTTTGCGCCCGCCTCACAAAGGCCGAAGTGCTTTACCTTGCCTTGCTGAATCAATTCCTTCACCGCGCCGGCCACGTCTTCAATCGGCGTGTTGGGGTCAACCCGGTGCTGATAGAGCAAATCAATCCGGTCGGTTTTAAGTCGCTTGAGTGACGCATCAACGACCTGTTTGATGTGCTCCGGCTGGCTGTTCAGGCGCGGAAAATTGGCAAGGTCGAAACCGTATTTCGTAGCCAGCACCACTTTTTCGCGGAAGGGCGCGATGGCTTCGCCGACAAGTTCCTCGTTGGTGAGCGGGCCATAGACCTCGGCGGTGTCGAACAACGTGACGCCGCGTTCGTAGGCCGCGCGGATTACTTTGATGGCTTCCTGTTTATCCGCCGCCGGGCCGTAGCCGAAGCTCATGTTCATGCAGCCAAAGCCGAGGGCCGAGACTTCCAGGTTTTGTCCGAGTTTGCGTGTTTTCATTTTGAATTCGTTTTCAGTTAAATGTTGAAACGAGATTACACCCCATGGGCGCGGCTGTCGCACGGGGTCTTGCTCCACCTGTTGTGGGATTGCTCGAAAGTCCAACTTGCACCGGATTTGAACAGGAGCAAACAGAGGGAACGGAGAGATGCAGAATGAAAATCTCTGTTCACTCCGTTCCCTCCTGTTTAACTTTGCCCTATGCATCCACTGTTTCAGAAGGCGACGGGATTGACGGAAACCGTAATCGCTGCAGCGATAGAGGTTCATCGGAACAAAGGACCTGGACTGATTGAGTCCATCTACGTGGTGTCTTTTGCGCGAACTCGGATTGCGCGGTTTGATTTGCACCAGTCAGAAATCAGTTCTAATCGAGTATAAAGGAGCTACCCGTGAAGAACCCTTGCGGTTCGATATATTGGTTGAAGGATGCCTGCTGGTGGAGACCAAGGCGGTTGAGAAGATCCTGCCGATCCACAAGGCGCAATTGTTGAGCTACATGAAGCTGCTCGATGTGCCGCTTGGACTCCTCATCAATTGCCACGAGATGAAAGTCACAGACGGTGTCAGCCGGTTGATTCTTCCGGGAGCGAACAAATGAAAATATGATTTGAACTGGAGGCAACAGAGGCAACAGAGAAACAAAAACCTCTGTTCACTCCGTTTTCTCCTGTTCAATTCAGTTCACCGTTGCCGCCGGTAATCGCTTGGGGAAAGGCCCTGTTTCTTTTCGGAACAGTTACGCAAAATGGCTGGGATTGGCGTAGCCTACGTCGAGGGCGATTTCCACCACGCTCTTCTTTGTTTCGCGGAGCAGGCGTTTCGCTTCATCCATGCATCGGAGACCGAGCGCCGAGACTTCCAGATTACTGTTACCTAATTTTCTCTTGTTCATTTTGGTCTTTGAGTTCGCCAATCAGCGTTGCGCCTCGACCGGGGTGGCAGCATGTCGAGTCCGCCATTCGTTGGGTGAAGTTCCTTCCCAGCCTTGAAACGCACCCGGCAGCCGAAATGGCTCTCCAACAACTCGCGATGCTGAACAGGACGCGTCAGTTCCAACCGCAGTGGTTTGATTTGGCCGTCAGTGCCCCGGCGACCCACGCCCAGAATCCAGGACATCACCATATCAACCAGCACTGCGGGCTGAGCTTCCGTGGCTTCGACATAAAAGAACTCCACCGCGGCTTCCTGCGCTTGGCGGTGGACGCGAATTTCTTCCGGCAGGTCAGTCGTTTGTAGCGACCGAGTCGCTCCAGAGAATCTCCAAAGGTCCGGCTGCATACGACGGCAATGGCCGCCGGGTGGAACCGCTCCAGTCGTTGTTCTGCGCCCAGCTTCAAGGCGATGCCCGGATCGGAATTCATTTCGCCAACGCTCCGCCAAAGCGCGAAGGCTTCAGCCGTCGTGACGTAAACCTTCTCCAGTTGGAAAAGGCCCGGCGGTAATCCTGCGCGTCGAAGTAGTGCCGGCAATGCAATCTTATGGTCTTCGAACCGCTGTGCCCAGGTGCGGGAGATTCGTAATCGATCACTCATCGGTTAATGGGCTGAAATCCGAGGGATAGCTCTGTTGCCGGGCTTGCGCCATGGAATGCCCAACGAAACGGAGGCTGAGCTCGCGCTCCTTGGCATACACGTTTGGATTCCGATCGCGGTCATGGGTCCACAGTATGCCGAACGCAGAATCTCGTCACTAGCAGAAGGCGCCAATTTACTTGCTGAACACGCCAAGCAGTCGGCCGCTCGAATCGGGTTGAACTTTGCCAACTCTCGTCAGGACTTGTTTCATCTCCATGAGTACGTTCGATACCAATCTCGTTCTTCCACGTGAAGTATTTCGATTGGCGGTCGTAGCGAGTGCCGCGGCCATCGTTATCGCGCATCCGAGCAGTGAGCCGACGGCTTCATACCCCGCGTCGCGCTGGCTGAGTGCCGAGCTCCGGAGCGTTACCCCGGCTGAGCTCCATTTTCCCTTGCCCACAAAGCATTGGCGGCGATGCCCTCATTCGTTAAATCACCGCAGACCGCGGCGGGAAAATCCCGTGGTTGCTGGGCACGCCTTCAGTTCGGACTGATTGAGTGACTCTGGAAATGTGGACGCAGCACCCTCATCTGTGGCCGATCCTGCCCGTTCTTCGGTTCCAAGGTAAACATGTAATCACCCCACCACGGGCCTGCCGCCCACCAAGTGAAGCCGGCCCATACGTCCCGGTTCTGTTCCATAAACCGGAGCATGTCGTCCGTTGCCTGCAGGGCCGTCTCGTTGTTGGCTGCTCCAAACTCGCCCAGGAATGCCCGGTGCCCATGCGTCCGACACCACGACGTGACTTCCTGTAAGCGCTCGCTGCCGATAGTCCTGCTTACCGCCTCGGGCTTGGTGCCCGAACTGTTCTTGTCCAGATACTGGTGAACCTCAATCAAGTAGTGATCCAGCGGGTCAACGACCTTGAGCATCACTTGGGCGTTCCGGCTTGAAATCCAACTATGTGCCCCGGTCCACGAGTTGCCGGGCACAAGGATCAGATTGGTCGCGCCCACATTGCGGATTGCGCCGATCACGGCGTTTGCTGCCGTCAACCATTGATTATTGGGCATATCGTGTGGTTCGTTCATCAGACCAAACCAGACCCGCGGATGGTTCTTAAACGGCGTCACCAACCTGGACCAGAAATCGGCAAACGCTGCGTGAGGCACTTCCGGACTGCCGATGATTTTCCCCCCATAGCGGGCATAATCGTGCGGATCCAGGATGATCACCAATCCCCGCTCGTTTGCTGTGCTCACGACTTTCTTCACGCGCTCCAGCGCGGCGCTTTCGAGCGGCTGTCTTAAAACCGGCTGCAGGTCTGCCCAGCGGAACGGGAAGCGGATAATGTTGACTCCGTTGCGGACGAAATAGTCCATGTCCGTGGCGGAGGGATAGATGTAATGCTTCCCGTAGGCTCGAGTTACGCTTGCTTTCGTCGGCCCAAACTCCCCACCGGCCAAGTTGACGCCGGTGAACTCTAATGGTGCAACGGATCGAGATGACGAACCCGTGCTGTTCTTGGTCGGCTCGACAGAGGCGCGGGAGAGTGTATCGGCCGCAATGGCTGGGCTCAAACTCGTCACCAGGAGGAGGATAAGCGCGAAAGCCCATTGAATAACACCAGGCCGTGGAAACGTGCCGACGGGATGCAGCCAGCCACAGCGCCGCGTGTGCGCAAGCCGCCACCGTCCACAGAGATGCCTATGAGTTGTTGCCCGAGACTGAGCCATGTGGCGTCTGACGAGAGCAATAGCAAGGCTATTCAAGATTGCTCCCCGAGCGCTGAGGTTGTCGGCTCGATGGATCACTTCGCCTCCTGGCAGCAGCCTGCAGGCTTTCTTTGTAAGCAAGCCGGGCCGGGGCAGCACCGGCGGGAGGCTCCAGCGCCTGCGATGCAATGACACATCGCCAATTGCAAATGGCCGAAAAGAGGCAGGGAGGTAGGGCTTTCCTTGGACGATTTGCTCTTTGCCATTGGCCATTCGCGTAAAGCGCGCCGCTCGCATAGTCCAACCGGCAGAGACCCGACGTCGAGAGCGTCGCCAGTGCAGGTGCGAATCCTTCCGCGAGCACCAGCCTGCGCTCGCCGAGCTTCCGCCTTCGCCTGCTTCGGCGGGACGAGTCGGCTTGGCGAACCGAATTCAGCCTGCAAGCATTAAAGTGATACAACGGACTTTTAATCCGTGGAACCGGGAGCGTTACCCTGGCGGGCCACCAATTTGCCAGGTCGTCTAACAGTCGGACATCGCCCTTTGAAGGCGAGCGTGGTGGTGCGTCTGCAAGTCGCGACAGCGACGGTCCATTCTCGGGAAACTGGCTGCAGGGCCGGGAGGCCAATCCATCCCCGGCAGCCAGTTTAATTGCGGAGTGAGGAATGCGGATTGCAGAGCATCTGCTGAGATTCCGCACTCCGAGCTCCAAATTCCGCGTTCAAATCGCTCGGTGGTGAAATAGAATCACGTCTGGCCTACACCCAGAAATCGAGGGGGCAGAACCTTCCCGGGCGACCATGGCTTCGCCTCTCGGCTATAGCCCAGCAGGCCATTTGCCTCGTGGTGCTATTAGTCAGATCGGCCTGCTTCGGCAGGCTGATGCGGACGGCCAGATAGATTCAAAATTCGAATGTAATCCCTGAATTGGACAACAAGTTCCCTCTGCGGGCCGGAGGCTGGTTTCAGCCAACTTGGAGCGGTTTGGTTCCCGCTTCTCCCCCATGTGGCGCCGCAAAAGGGCGCGTTTCGTGCCAAAAGCTTGCGGCACGCGGACGGTATGATCGGCCAACCCGTCCTGTAGCGGGTCTTCAGGTTGGCGTATTTTGAGATCAGCATGAGCAGCGCCGACCGATCGTTCGCCAACTACCCGAAACAAACCTGCCGCTGATATGCTGACCAGGCCGGTTTCTTTGGGCTGCTTTTGAGTGCATTTACCGTGACATGAACCGGCAAGCGTCAATCACGCGTCGCTCGCAAAGTGGGATTCGTGGCTGCCCTCGGGGCTGTGGGAGCCCTGGTGCTCCTGTTTGCGGCGCCCATTCGCATCGACCGTCCCGCACCGTTCATGTCGCCAGCAGGTTACATTCGGAGCGTCTTTTTGGGCGCTTCGGCTGTTGTTCCTACCGGTCGTGGCGTCGCCCTCTTTCCGCTTTTCCGATAGAACGGAAGAAACTCCCTTCTGGGAGTGTCTCCATTTGTAGCCTGCCTCCTCATCGTCTTGCCAGAGGGCTGCCTTTCGCGGTCTGACCCGGATCACTCCTCCTCTGCAACGTTCGCAGACGCCCGGGCGATCGCCGGGGTTCGAGAAATGGTTAGGCTGGGGCCGCCGGGTGCGTTCACTTCATTTTCTTGCGCTTCGCGCCGCTCTGGACGTTCTGGTCTATTCGTCTTTAGTGGGCGTTGGCCAGGCAATCAGGAATTTTCGAAGTTCGCAGGAGCGGGAACGGCAGGCGGCCGAATTAGAGGCCAGGCTCACAAGCGCCAAACTGCAAGCGCTGCGGATGCAGATCACCCGCATTTTCTTTCAACACGCTCGACTCGATTGCCGCGTTGGTTTATGTCAACCCGCGAGCGGCCGACGAGATGCTGGGTGATTGAGCGAGTTGCTGCGCCGCTCTCTTCATTCGATGGCGGAACAGGAGTTTCCCCTGGGGCAAGAGCTTGAATTCATTGGGGCCTATCTCAGCATCGAGCAAAAGCGTTTTGGCGAACGGCTTCGACTGGAACAGAGCGTCCGGATGAACTCAGGAAAGCCCTGGTCCAGCTCTCAATCTTCAAGCCCTGGTCGAGACGCTATCGACACGGCATCGAACCGCGGCGAGGCCCGGGGCTCATCGCGATCGAGGCACAACAGGAAGATCAGCATCTGCACCTGATTGTCCGGGACAACGGCAGGGGCTTGCCGCTCGCGGATTTGAACCGCACCGTGCGGCGTGGTATCGGGCTGGCCAACACCAGCAAGACTGCACGGACTCTATGGCCAGGACCAACGTTTCTCGTTCGGCAGGGCTGAACCTCAAGGTTCAGTCGATATTCACCTCCCCTTTCACTTGGAGCCGGTGCATGTTCCCACCATCTCGAACGAGCCAGCCGCATGAAAATCCGAGCACTCATCGTGGATGACGAACCGTTGGCAAGGCAGCGTGTTCGTTTGCTATTGAGTGAAGAACCTGACGTGGAGGTCATGGGAGAAAGCGAAGATGGTTTTGCGGCGGTAGACCGAATCCAGGCAACCAAGCCGGACCTGGTCTTTCTCGACGTGCAGATGCCGGACATGGATGGATTTGAGGTGTTGCGACGAGTCCCGCAGGCATTGCTGCCGGTCGTGATCTTCACGACGGCTTACGACCAGCACGCGCTTCGGGCGTTCGAGGTGAATGCGCTGGATTATCTCTTAAAGCCATTCAAGCCCACTCGGTTCAAGGAAGCGGTCCAGCGGGTGCGGGACCTCATTGCCAACAAACAGGTCGGCGTCGCCGCCCGCGGGCTTCTCGCGCTCTTAGGTCAGCCGCCGGCACTTGCAGGTCAACTCACTCGATTGGCGGTCAAGACCCCGGGCAAGATCACGTTTGTGGAGTTGGCCCAGATCCAGACCATCGAGGCCGCCGGCAAATACGCTGTCGTGAATGTCGGCAAGGAAAATCATATCCTGCGCGAGACCATGAGCGCGTTGGAATCCCGTCTCCCTCCGCAACGATTCCTGCGCATCAGCCGCTCGGTCATCGTCAACATTGACCAGGTCCAGGAGCTTCAACCCCTGTTCAAGGGCGAGAACGTGGTCTTGCTGAAGAACGGGAAGAGCTATCCCACGACACGTCCGCTTCGCGAACTCCAACAAAGACTGGAATTCCGGTAGAGCCTGAGATTTTCATTTCGCGGAAGGTCTCAAGCACCGACTCAACGTGCGCAGTCTGGGTGGTTTTGCGTTTCAATGGGTGCGCTCCTGACGGGGATCTCAACATGTGATCGACTCGGCGGGGATCAGGTTCATTCCTTCTCGCTGGCGTTTCGCACCAGAATTACCCGCCTTCGTTCCAAACCGAAAGCCAACTCCCAGAAATTCGCGCACAATGGTGCAGCGAAAGTGAACTTAGAGCTTCAATGGAAAAGCAAACGAAAATGAAACGGAAATATCTCTTCCTGGCAGCAGCAGCGCTGCTCGTCGCCGGAGGATTGTGCCTCGTTCGGTCGGCCTGGCGCACGCAATCGTTCCCAAAATCGAGCACGGACGTCGGCCTTAAAATGCCACGCGACCAACCCCAGTCCAACCAGGTGCTCGGTTCTCCCGATTCGCGCCTGGGGATCGGCTCTGAAATGCCAGGCGGCCAACACGAGTCCGGCCAGATGCTCCGGCCTCCCAATCTGAATCGGCGGTTTCTGGACTTCACTCCGGAACAACGGGTCGAGTTCGCAAGACAGGGGCACGGCCCCGGAGGATGAGAAATATCTGCCTAACCCGACGACCACCAATGACTGAACTATGACTCTGCTTATGAAAACATACCCTCTTGAGGCGAACTGCTGCGCAGGGAGACGCAACCGCCCGACCCGGTGTTACAACGCGCTCAAAAACAATCTGCGACGAGCTTTCGGATTCGGATTTCGGGCTTATTTCGATTTCGAAACTCGGATTTCGGACTTCCGACGCGCCATTACTCTCATTGAATTGCTTGTGGTGATCGCCATCATTGCCATTCTGGCGGGCCTGTTGCTGCCCGCTTTGGGCCGTGCGAAAGCCAGAGCCTACAACGCGGCTTGCGCGAACAATCTTCGGCAACTGGGGATTGCCACCCGTCTTTATTCTGATGACCACCAGGAGCGCTTGCCGAGTGCGGAGATCCTTCCCACGCTGCCCATCGATCCCCAAAATCCGTTACCACGTATCTGCGATGTCCTGGCGCGTTACGTTGGCCGAACCACTGGCACCACCCCAAACAGTGCAACGGCCTTCAAATGCCCGGCCGATCAACGGGGTAGGTTCACCGCCGAAGGATCGAGTTACGAATGGAATGCCGAGCTGAACGGGCATCGCATTGATGAAACTCGAACCGATAGCGCCTTCCTTTTATTGCAACCGGGGAACCTCTCCGGCGGAATTACAAACTTCGTCCTAACGTTTCCTCCAGGAACGACTCCGCTCTTTCTCGATTATGACGAGTTTCACCCTCGTCCACCCGAATCCGGCAAGAACGTTGTCTTTATGGACGGGCACGTGGCACCTCTGGAAGCCATTCGCCACGACTCCGAGTAAAGGCCGAGGCCAGCAACGCCAGCATTAGTGCAGAACACAAGTCGCGTTTTTGGAGTTTCAAGAGATTCCGGCGTGCGACATCAGGACGCGACGTGTATGTATGTGGCCTGAGCAATCTCGATTCAATCGCCGTCATCTGGCTGGCCGCTTTCAACCTGGCGGCATTCGGCGCATATGCTTTCGACAAATGGTGCGCCAAACGGTCTGACGCGTCGAGTCCCCGAAACCCTGTTAGTGATGCTGGGTGCCCTGGGAGGATGGCCCGGCGGGGCCCTCGCCATGAGTCTGTTTCGTCACAAGACGGCCAAGTGGTCGTTTAAGCTCAAGTATGCCCTCGGATTGATTCCTTTTACCGCCGCCATCTGGCTCTGGCTCCGCTGGCGCTGATTCCCATCTCATCAAAGAACAAACACCTCGGGGTGAAACATCAAGCGTGAAGCGTGAATACACACCGCCGCTTCTACGACTTTTCACGCATCACGTTTCACGCATCAATTTTATGAGCAATGTTCTGAACCAGACGATTGTGCTGGTGTTGAACCGCAATTGGCAGGCGATCAACATTCGCACGCCGCAGGACGCGTTCTGTCAGATGGCGACGAACGTGGCCACGGGCCTGGACATTGAAAGCGAGGCTTGCATCCGTCCCGTCACTTGGGATGCAACTTATTCACCTAATTGACATTTGTTTTACAAGCGGCGGTATCCGGTTCATCCTGCCGTAGTATTATGACATCACGCGAACGAGTTCTGACCGCATTAAACCACCAGCCGCCGGATCGCATTCCCATTGATCTCTCCGGACACCGTTCCTCCGGTATTGCGGCGATTGCGTATGCCCGGCTGCGCGATTACCTCGGGCTGCCCCCAAAGCCCATCCGCGTTTACGATCCGGTCCAGCAACTGGCCATCGTGGACGAGGACGTGCTCGCGCGTTTCCGGGTGGACACCATCGAATTAGGGCGGGCGTTTGCTCTGGAAGACAAGCATTGGGCCGACTGGGTGTTGCCGGACGGCACGCCTTGCCAGATGCCGGTCTGGGCATTGCCGCAACAGGAAAACGGCGGTTGGGTGCTGCGTTCGCCCAGCGGACGCGTGGTCGCGCAGATGCCGGAAGGCGTGCTCTACTTCGAGCAAACATATTATCCCTTCGCGGAGCAGGATGATTTGGATCGGATCGAGGAATTGTTCGACGAAGGAATGTGGACCGGCGTCAAGTCGCCCCCCGGACCGCTGGTTGCCGGACCGGACGGCGCCAAGACCTTGGCTGCGGGCGCCCAACGGCTGCGTGAACAAACCGACCGCGCCATCCTGGGATTATTCGGCGGCAATCTACTGGAGATGGGCCAGTTCTTTTATCGCAACGACAACTTTCTGATGCTGCTGGCGGGCGATCCCCAACGCGCCCACGCGTTCCTGGACAAGGTGGTTGAAATCCATCTCCGCAACCTCGACTGGTTCCTCGGCGCGGTGGGACCTTACATCGACATCATTCTATTTGGCGACGATCTCGGCATGCAGAAGGGTCCCCAAATCTCGCCGAAAATGTACCGCGAGTTTTTCCAGCCGCGGGAAAGAATCCTTTGGCAGCGGGCCAAGGAACTGGCGCCCAAGGTCAAGATTCAACTCCATTGCTGCGGCGGCGTGCGCGAGCTGTTGGACGGGCTTATCGAAGCGGGTTTGGAAGCCATCAACCCGGTGCAAATTACTTGCAAAGGGATGGACCCGGCCGGACTGAAAAAGGATTTTGGCAAACGCCTCACCTTCTGGGGTGGCGGTTGTGACACTCGCGATATTCTCAGCCAGGGCACCCCGCAACAGGTGCGGGACCACGTGCGGCAGTTGTTGGAGATTTGGGCGCCTGGCGGCGGATACGTCTTCCAACAGGTGCATAACATCCTGGCCGATGCGTCGCCGGCCAATGTCGTGGCGATGTATGACGCGGTGAATGAGTTCGCCGGTTAACACCGCGGCCGGTTCGCTTTCACTGGGTGTCGTCATCCTGGCGGCGGGGGCCAGTCAGCGTATGGGGCGACCGAAACTGCTGCTGCCGTGGGGCGGCACTTCCGTGCTGGGGCATTTGCTGAGTCAGTGGCAGCAACTCGGGGCCGCGCAAATCGCCGTGGTGTGCGCCCAAGGGAACACGGCTTTGGATACTGAATTGGATCGCCTGCAATTCCCTGTCTCGGGTCGCATTGTAAATCCCCATCCCGAACAAGGGATGTTCAGTTCCATCCGTTGCGCGGCGGGCTGGAGCGGTTGGCGGTCCGAGTTGAACTTAACGCATTGGGCCATCGTGTTGGGCGACCAACCGCACTTGCAGCCGGCAACCTTGCGCAAGTTGCTCGAGTTGGTTGCCGCGCATCCGGAAAACATTTGTCAACCCAGCCGGAACGGACGCGGTCGGCATCCAGTGGTGTTGCCGAAGCGGGTCTTCCAACAACTGCCGGATGCCCCGGAATCAAACCTCAAGCAATTCCTTGGACGTTGGGCGTCCCTCGTGGCCCGCTGCGAACAGGACGATCCGGGATTGGACCTCGATCTGGACATGCCCGCGGATTACGAACGCGCCCGGCGATTGTGATTCGGTGGGCGGACTGAATTGTACGGACTTTGAGGTGGCCAGAGCCTGTGTCACTTTGAGCACCCTCATGGTTCCTACAGATGCCAAGCCAATCCAAAGCCAACATCCAGCCGGCTTTGAATGAGCACTCCTCCACTGCAAGAGTGAACAGGTCAGGCTGCTTACAGACGATACTCTCCATTTCGAGACGAAGGATTCCTATTGCTTGGGGGCCGCCCATGCTACGGCGTTGCGCATGATTTGCCGGACCTCGGGGCGGAAGAAATCGTTGTAGGTTTCGTGGCCGGGTGTGAAGTAGAAGACCCGCCCCTTGCCCACAGTCCAGCAGAGACCCATTCGACCCGTTTGCGTCTGGCCGTTGGGCTTGGTGTAGATGCCGTCCAAGGGCACCGCTTCCGGTTCCGGCACGGCAAACGGTTCGCCATAGCGTTCAATCTTCGGCAACTCAAAATCTTTCACGCCTTGGACAATCGGGTGATTGGGTTCCTTGATAATGATCTTCACCGAGGTGCCATCGGCCTGGTATTCGCGCCAACTGCACCGCGTGCCCATCAGTCGCTTATATGGCTTGGCAAAATGCGACGAGTGGAGCGCGATGAATCCCATGCCGTCCTGTTTCACCCGGCGCTCGATGCGGTCCACGAGACCGTTCTTCACGTCGCCGTGCTTCTGGTGCCCCCACCACATCAGCACATCCGTCGCATTCAGCCGTTCGTCATTCAGCCCTTGATCGGGATCGTTGAGGCTGGCAGTGATGACTTCCCAGCCTTCCAGGCTTTTGAAGCCCTCGGCGATGGCACCGCTGATGTCGTGCGGATACGTGTCCTTGGGCGCGGTGCCTTCGGTCCAGATCACAACCCGGCGTTGGCCGGTCGCGGCATGGAGCGCGGAGGGTAACAGCAAGGTGCCGACCGCGGCGGCACTGAGGCCAAGCATGCGGCGACGGGAAATGGGTAAGGTGGCTGAATTGTCGGTAAGAGTAGTTGATTTCATGCGTGGATGGTTGAGACACCAAAGATGGGAATCAAGGAGGAAATGCGGTTGGAGAGGTTAAAGGTTGAAAGGTTAAAGATTTGATGCGGAAGAAATGTTGAAATGCCAGCGAACGTCTTCTTCCGCTTCAATCTTTCAATCCTTCAACGGGTTTGCGCCTATCGTGCTCCCGAGTCAAAACAGCATTGCCAACTACACCGACTTCTTCCGCTTCCGTTTGGGCTTGAACAGTTCGAGCTGGGGCTCGCGGATGAAATCGTAATTCTTCAAAATGCGAATCATCTGGAGCAGGTCAGATTTCTGGTAATTGCGGTTCACCTCGATTTGCGCAATCAGGTCGGCCAGCAACGTGCGAAAGGGAATCACCGCGTCCACCCCTTTGGCGCGCAGCAGTTCGAAGCTCTGCTGCCGGGCTTCTTCCTGCGCCGGCAGGGCCGGCACCACGAGCAATTTGGTCAGCGGGCCATCCGCGCCAAACGAACGTTTGGCGTGTTCGAAAATCGCCGGCTCCAAAAAACGGAAGATCTCCGGAGTGTTGGCCATCAGGCTGGCCCCGAACGTGTCCGTGTGCCAGCCCTTCACCACGACCACGGCGCGCGCGATGTGCCGCAAATCGGGCGAGGTCAACACGACGGGCAGGTCAGTGGTGGGTTCCGCCAACGGGTTGAGCACATAGAAATCAATCTCATCTACGTCGGCTCGGCCACGGGGGATGTACTTGCGCTGTTGCCGGACGAAAAAGCCGTGCAGCTCGAAATACTCGCGGACGATGGTTTCACTGACGGCAGCCATAGAGCTTAGCGAGGAGTTGAGGATTGTTGGTCGAGCGATTGCGCCACGAGATCTTCCGGCACTTTTTGGCCCCATACGACCTGGCCAATTCGCTTCGCCAGCACGAACTTGATTTCACCGCCGCTGACTTTCTTGTCGAGGCGCATGGCGGCGAACAATCGCTTCCGTTGGCCGGTGTTCAGGTTAATTCGTGTGGGCAGACCGGCTCGTTCGAACAAGGCGCGAATCCGTTGCCCATCCTTGTCAGGCAATCCCATCAACTGCGCGGACAACCACGCCGCGGCGACCTGCCCGATGGCAATGGCTTCGCCGTGCAGGTATTTGCCGTAGCCGGAAATCGCTTCGATGCCGTGCCCAATCGTGTGCCCGAAATTCAAAATGGCGCGCAGCCCGCCCTCCTTTTCGTCCTGCCCCACCACGGCCGCCTTGATGGCGCAACAGCGGGCGATCACTGCCGCCAGCCGCGACGGGTCAAGCTTCAGCAACTGTGGCAACTCACGTTCCAAGCGGCGGAACAAGGCCGCGTCGTAAATGATGCCGTATTTGATGACTTCCGCCATTCCGGCGCGAAATTCGCGAGGGGGCAGGGTGGTCAACGTGCCCAGATCGCACAGCACGATCCGCGGCTGATAAAAGGCGCCGACCAGATTCTTGCCGGCTTTGAGATTGACGCCCACTTTGCCGCCCACGGAACTGTCCACCTGGGCCAACAGAGTGGTGGGTACCTGAACAAAAGCAACACCGCGCAAATACGTGGCCGCTACGAAACCCGCCAAATCCCCCACCACGCCGCCCCCCAGCGCGATGATGAACGATTGGCGCTCGAGTCGATGGCGGGCCAGGTGGTCATAGCAAGCTTGCACATTCTGCAAACGCTTGGCTTTTTCTCCGGCGGTCACCGTGATCAGGGTCGGATCGAAACCCGCGGCAGCCAGACTGTCCAATGCCGTGCGGGCATACCGAGTCGTCACGTTACTGTCGGAAATTACCGCGCACCGTTTGCCCAGGCCAAGCCGCCCACATTCTGTCCCCAAGCGCGGCAGCAAGCCGGTTCCAATCCGGATGGCATAGCTCCGTTCGCCCAGGGGTACACTGACATTACGCATGGCCGAAGCATAGGAATGCACCCCCCGCAGCGCAACGCGCAAAGCGCGCCGCCGCATTACAGCGTAGGATAGGCGTCCCGCCTGTCCCGAACTGGCCAACGACATTCAATCACATCTGTAACGTCCAATAAACAGTGGGCATCTGGTGGACGTTCGGGACAGCCGGGACGGCTGTCCTACGTAGGCGCGACGTTCGGAAGCCAGCGGGAATTTCCCTTCCTTTTCCATGGAGCGTTTCCTTGTTTTCGCTATAACTCTCCGCATGACTTATTTGCCTGCACATCGCAAGGTACTGCCCTCCCGGAGCATCCACCTCCAATCCTTGCTGGCCTTGTTGCTGTGTCTCGGTTGCCTCGGCCCGCTGGGTGTCAATATGCCGATCGGTAAAGCTGCGGAAGCGCAAGCCCCCCTGGATCAAGATTCCATGAACGCCGAAGAAAAAGCTCAGCCCGCTGCCGAATCAACCCAACGCCGGCTGAGGTCACATCGCTCCGCCTGATCCCTTTTCCCAAGGAGGTGCAGCGGACTGAAGGCAGTTTCGCGATGAAGATCGCCCAAGTCCTCTCGATCACCGGACCTGCCTTCGCAAAGTCCGGCGACCTCGTCCGTCAAGAAATGGAGCGAGTGGGGCTAACCACCCCCCTCTTAGTTCAATGGACCGACGCCGACCGGCCGGCGTTGCGACTGGCTGCCGCGACGGGCGGCAAAGTGCTGGATGTCAACCTGCCTGCCACGGGAACGGAGGAAGGGTACGCCCTGGCTGTGGAGCCTGACGCGATCCGCATCGTGGCAGCGACCGAAGCCGGATTGTTCCACGGCATTGAAACCCTTTGCCAACTCATCCGGGCCAATCGGGAAGGGAATCGCATTCCGTGCCTGACCATTCGCGACTGGCCATCCCTCCGCTGGCGCTGTTTCCAGGACGACCTGACGCGCGGCCCCAGCACCAGGCCCGACGTGTTGCTGCGCCAGCTTGAACTGGGCGCCTTCTTCAAACACAATCTCTTCACCTACTACATGGAATATCAATATGCCTGGAAGAAACACCCCTCGCTCGGTCCGCCGGATGGCTCCTTGTCCCCGGAGGCACTGAAATGGTTGGTGGAGTATGGCCGTGACGTTCACGTGGACATCCTGGGGAACCAACAATCGTTTGGCCACTTTGGCCGCATTCTCCAGCATCCGGAATACGCCCCGCTTCGCGAGACGGCCGATGTGTTGTGCCCGGTCCAGGAGGGGAGCTATCAGCTTCTGGACGATCTTTATTCGGAAGTCGTGCCGCTGCTGCCGCTACCCTTCTTCAACGTGTGTTGCGACGAAACCTACGGCCTGGGCGAAGGACCGTCGAAAGATCTCGCTCGTCAAATCGGTGTCGGCGGAGTCTATGCCCGTCACCTGCGGCGCATTCATGACCTGCTGAAAGACAAATATGGCAAACGAATGATGATGTGGGGCGACATCATTTTGCAGCATCCCGATCACCTGAAGGAGATCCCCAAGGACACGATCATGCTCACTTGGGGTTACGATCCGCGAAAGAGCTTCGAGGGACAAATCCTTCCCTTCGCGCAATCGGGCTACGACTTCTTTGTGTGTCCCGGCGTAAATAATTGGAGCCGTATTCTGCCCGATTTTGGTGCCACCCTGGTCAACATTCGCAACTTCGTCCGCGACGGCGTGAAGCACGGCGCGCTGGGCATGCTCAACACGGCCTGGGATGATGACGGCGAGAATTTCAACGCCCCGAGTTGGCACGGTTACGCGTGGGGCGCCGAGTGCGCCTGGAACGCCTCCACCACCACGCCCGACAACTTCAACCGCCGGATTGGCGCCGTGCTGTTCGGGGAACCTGGCGACCATTTCGGACAGGCGATTGAGTTGCTGGCCCAGACTCATCGTTTGCCGGGCATGCGCGGCATGAACAACGCGCGTTTTTGGCAACTCGACCTCGAGGCTCCGCCAGCCAATGTCGCGACTGCCACGCGGTTGCTCGCGCTCGTTCGACCCGCGATCGACCATCTGCTGGCCTGTCAGCACGAAGCCACCGCCAATGCCGATCTGCTGGACTATTTCCTGTTTGGCGCCCGGCGGATGGAGCAGATTGGGCAACGAATTCTCGACACCATCGAGGCCGCCAAAGCGTACCAGGATGCGGGCGAACTGCCACCGGCGCAGGCTGGATTGCATGTCGAGAAAGCTGTTGCGATCATTCAAAAACTTCGTGATGCCCACGCCGCGCTCGGTCGGCAATTTACGCAGTTGTGGCTTGGAGAGAATAATCCTTACGCGCTCGACTGGACCATGCGCCGCTACGAGAAGGCCGTGTCCACTTACCAGGCGCTGCTCACGCGGCTCGCTGCGGCAAGAGTGGCCGCATACTCCGGTAAGGCCATTCCCACAGCACACGAAATCGGATTGGAAGATGCGGAACCCGGTGCGCGGCGCACCCACCCGGACCGAGTGGTGCCAACGCTGCTGCAACCTGATGCGCCGTGGCTCGAGCCACAGGCCAGTCACCGCCTGGGACTGGAGATTGCCGCCGGAGCAATTGAGCGCGCCGAACTGCCGGTGGAGGTCGATCTAAAATTGCCTGCTGAACTGGCGACCAAACCCATCCGCGCCTTTCGCCGGATGGCCGGCAATGAGGCGCAGGAAGTGCCAGCCCAACTCGACCTGGTTGGCGAGACCAAACAACCGCGGCTTGTGCTCATGCTGCGCGATCCGTTGGCAAAGGATACATGCACGGTGGTTGATGTTTACCTGGGGCTGCCCGCGTCCCCCAAACCGTTGCCCGAATCGGTCTCAACCGCTGACGCGCCGAACGGAATGAAGTGGCTGGAAAATGACCAGGTGCGGCTGCTCCTTGGTCCGGAAGGCGCCCACCTTTACCGCTGGGACGTCAAGCCGCTGAACCATCGCGACCTGACGATGCCGGGCGAGACTTCGTGGTTCGGGTTTGCCGACCTTGGTGGCGAATGGCGCTCGACTCCCAACACGCTGGTGGCCATCCCCCGTGGACCTGCCCTCGTGCGCTATCGTTGCACCGACCAATTCGGCACCGAAAAGACGGTCAGCCTGTTTGCCGGTGCCTCCTGGGCGGAAGTTACGTTGAATGAAAATGTCGCGTACTTTTGGGCATTGGATGATCCGCAGAACTTTGCCGCCGACGGCCCCACGCCCGGCCGCTACCTGTTCTCCACTGGTGCTGCCGGGGCAGTGGGCCGCGCAGCGGATGGCGTCGCGGCGCAGGTCAAGGCCGACCGTGCGGAGTGGAGTGTCAAGTACTTGCCCGGCAAATTGGCGTTGGGTTTGGCCACGCCGGGCACGCTTACTCGCCACGTTCTGGCGCCGGGGGGAGGGGCAGGCGGCGTGGGCATTGAAGGTGGGCCGGGGGCTAGTCATTTCGTCATCTACGGCGGCCCGCTCGGAGCCGAACTGGCAGTGCTGATGAACCGACTAATCCGGACGCTGGATTTCCGAAAACCGGTGACAGTAAGCGTCCATGGACTTCAGAGCAATCCGGCCAACCGGTAAAAGTTGTTAAAAGAAAATGGCGACGGTGACGCGTCAGAGAGTTACGGGTGGCCTCCAACAATCGCGCAGCGTTTGGAGTGCGTGGCACTTGCTCCCGCTTTCGTTCGCTGCGGAACGGGCCAAGGCCAAACTAACAAGCGCGTGATTTTGACCGTCATTCCTGTCGGAAAAGCGCCGGCAAGCTCCGCGCACTGAAACCCGGCAGCGATTGGTGGCCGACTTGGATCAAAATCATCCCGCGTGGGCCGTGCTTTATCAGGTGGACGACCTCTATGGCTACCTCGGCACGGCGGACGTGCTGGGCACCGATCCATATCCCATTCCCAAGCGTTCCGTGCGGCACCAGAGGGTGAGGTTCAAACCAAACACGAGGCTTGCGCCGAGGACATGGTGTCACTCTTTGTGCCACGCCACCTCGTTGCGGCCCACCCTCAATTGGAGCTCGGGAAAAAGAAAAGTTGACAGTGTGGCCGCATGAGGCCACATTACCTCGCGTGAAACGGAAACTGACCAAATATCCGGGGCCAAAAATGAAAACGGAAGCCTTGAAAGAAGCCGCCTTGGCCAGAGAACCACCACGTCAATTGGTGAATGTCCGAGCCGCCAAAGACCAGTTGTCCAGTCTGCTGGAACAGGCCGCCAGGGGAAATGAGGTCATCATCACCAGCGACGGCGTGCCCAAAGCCAAACTGGTGCCGTTCTTGGCGGCCCGGAAACCATTTCGGGTGGATTGGGAACACCTGCGCGCCCTGAAGCCGAAGGCTGGCGGAAAGTCCGCCGCAGAACTGGTCCGCGAAGATCGTGATGGCCGTGACTAGCTGCAGCGAAGTCGGTGTGCCGAAGTGGCGGAGCGTCGTGCTTCGCCACTACCCGCATCAACACCTATCACACTTTTCCTGGCGACTCACGGCACCGCTTCACTCCGTTTAGCCTTTCAACCCTTCACCTCGTTTGTGTATCTCGATACGGCCATTCTCGTAAAGCTCCTGGCACCCGAGCCGGACAGCGAGTTCTTCGGCAACCTGACCGATGGACAATTGCTTTCCTCGGCCTGGCTGGCATACACCGAAACGTGGTCAGCGCTGTTGGCCAAAGAACGCGCGGGAACGATTACCGCGCCGCAACGGCGGAAAGCGTGGCGCGTCTTTGAAACGCATCTGCGCGAGGAGACCATCTGGCTGGCCCCGACCACGGAAGCCATTTACCGCCGGGCCAATCGGATTCTCGAAAACTGCCATCCTCAAGTGGCGTTGCGCTCGCTGGACGCGTTGCACTTGGCCACGTGCGATCAACTCCAGGATTGGCCGCTGTGTACCACGGACAAACGAATGCTCGCCGCGGCGGCGCACCTTGATTTCCCGACCACGCCCTTGCCGGCGTAATGTCATCGCCAAGTCCGAGCTGGGAACTACGGACGGACACGGATCAAAGACTGTTTAAGAGATTGTAGCCGCCGACGTAACAGGGAGGTTCCTAGCCGCCCAATCATGTCTGCCTCCTCACGTTGGTGGCCACAGTGTCGGCGGGTGAAGAGAGGTATGAAAATTCCGGGCTCGTTTTTCAAGCCCACCGTTTCCGGATTTGCGACAGACTGAGCCGCTGCTGCCCCCTCGCTACGGGGCCGGGCGCCGATGCACTTTGTAAATGGCCGCCTGGTCAGTCGGTTTGATGACAAGTTCGTCGATGCATACGTGCGCCGGGCGGCTGGCTACCCAGACCAGCGTCTCGGCAATGTCTTCGCCTGTCAGCGGGACCATGCCGTCATAAACCTTTTTGGAGCGCTCGGCATCGCCGTCGAAGCGCACCAGCGAAAACTCCGTTTCCACAAAACCGGGATCAATTGTGCAGACCCGCACCGGCTTGCCGCAAAGTTCGAGCCGCAAGGCCTGGGTGATGGCGCGTTCGCCATGCTTGGCCGCACAATAGGCGGAACCGTTTTCGTAGGCGAGACGCCCGGCAATCGAGCCAATGTTCAGGATGCAACTGCCGGGATTGTCAGTCATCAGCGGCAGACAGGCGCGGGTCATGCGCAACAAACCGAGCACGTTCGTTTGCACCATGAATTCCCAATCCGCATCCTTGCCGGTGGCCACGGGATCGAACCCTTTGGCGCCGCCGGCGTTGTTGACCAGCACGTCCAGTTGCGGCGGATGGGACGCCTGGGGGGTGAGGTTGACGAGCTGCTCCTTGGCCCACTGGACAAACGCCTCCACACTGGGCGTCTGGCTGACATCGAGTTCGCGAAACACGGCATGGGGTGCGCCAGCCTTTTGCGCTTCGGCGGCGACGGTTTTCAAGCGGTCCAGCCGACGCGCGCCCAGCAGCACATTGGCGCCGGCAGCACCGAACGCGTTGGCGGCGGCGGCGCCAATACCGCTCGAGGCGCCCGTGATCAAAATCCATTTGTTGGCAAGTGATGAAGACATCATGACCGTCATCATGGGTGCGTCATCGCAACGGTCAAGTCAAAGGATAGATTACACGGCTAAGCTCAGAGAGCGCGCCTGTCACGGCCATCCAGCGTGGGCGGCGCTTGGTAGCACCCGCCACGGGCGCTCTCCTCCCTTCAAGTCACGTATAGTTTCTCCCCTTCAACTCTTCAACCATTCAACCACTCATTCGCTTAGGCCAATCCCGGCACCGCTTCCTTCCCATTGGCTGCAAACGGCAGCGGCGATAAGGGAATGCCCGGATTCCGTTCCATGAAATATCCACAGGTCCAGTCCTCGGGAAACAGGATGACGGTTTGACCTTGCGCATCTTTGGCCAGGCGCGCGCCGGTAGGCAGCAAGGAATCCGTGAGTGCTTGCGGAGTTACGTCTGGCGAAACCCAGCGCAGCAGATTCCACGGACCTTTCTCCAGCCGCGATTCGGCGCCGTATTCGCTTTGCAGGCGGTATTGCACGACTTCGAATTGCAGCGGACCGACCGCGGCCAGCAAGGGCACCCGTTGCGTGGAATTTTCCAAGTAAAGCGCCTGGACCACGCCTTCCTGAAGAAGTTGATCGAGCCCGGTACGGAAACGTTTGAACTGCGCGGTGTTGGGGCTGTGCAGCCAGGCAAAATGCTCCGGCGAAAATCGCGGCATTTCGGGAAAGACAATCGCGGCATCCTCCGTAAGCGTGTCGCCGATCCCAAAGTCCGAATGGCCCACCACGCCCAGCACGTCGCCGGGATACGCCTCATCGACGGTTTCGCGGTCCTGCCCAAAAAGCTTGTGCGAACTCGAAAGACGCAGACGCCGTCCCGTACGCGCATGGATGACGCTCATGTCGCGAGTGAACTTGCCGGAACACACCCGCACGAACGCCAAGCGGTCGCGATGCCGGGGATCCATATTGGCC
The DNA here is from genome assembly GCA_963788655.1 of uncultured Verrucomicrobiae bacterium. Taxonomy (GTDB): domain Bacteria; phylum Verrucomicrobiota; class Verrucomicrobiia; order Limisphaerales; family JAFGQR01; genus JAFGQR01. Next base: position 206,955 of record CAWBHS010000038.1, read on the forward strand.
TGGATCTTGAAGATGAAGCCGGAGAACACCGGCTGTTCCGGGGCAATCACTTGATTGAGCGCCGTGCGCGCCCGCGGCGGTGAAGCATACTCGAGAAAAGAATCCAACAGCAATTGCACGCCGAAGTTATTGACGGCGCTGCCGAAGAAGACCGGGGTCAGTTGGCCGGCGAGCACGGCCGCCGGATCGAACGTGGCTCCGGCACCTTCGAGCATGGCCAGTTCGTCAACGATCTTGGCGTGGGTAGCCTCGTCCAAACGAGCGCGCACTTCTTCATCGTTCAATCCGAGAATGTCCACCGGCGCGCGATAGGCGCCGCCCGGCACGCGTTCGAAGAAATGGACCTGTTGCCGCAAGCGGTCGAAGACTCCGGCAAAGTCCGTCCCATTGCCCAGCGGCCAGTTCATCGGGTAAGCATGGATTTGCAACACGCTTTCCAGTTCATCGAGCAGGGCCAGCGGATCCCGCGTCGGGCGGTCCAGCTTGTTCATGAACGTGAAGATCGGGATGTGCCGCAGTCGGCAAATCTCGAACAGTTTGCGGGTCTGGCTTTCGACCCCTTTGCCGGCATCGATCACCATCACCACGGCGTCCACCGCCATCAGCACCCGGTAGGTGTCTTCCGAAAAATCCTTGTGGCCGGGTGTGTCCAGGAGATTGACCCGGAAACCGTGGTAGTCGAATTGCAGCACGGTCGAGCTGACCGAGATGCCGCGCTGACGTTCCAGTTCCATCCAGTCCGACGTGGTGGCCCGCTGGTTCTTGCGCGCCGTCACCGACCCGGCCAACTGCACCGCGCCGCCGTATAACAGCAACTTCTCGGTTAAGGTCGTTTTGCCGGCGTCCGGGTGCGAAATGATTGCAAACGTTCGCCGCCGGGCAATTTGTTGTTTCAAAGGCATAATGTGTTCAAAACTTGTTCTTCCTCCGCGGTGACCATTGGGCAATTGATTCCTTCCGTCGGGAAGTGAACCAGATTCGGGGTCGGCTCCATCGACCGCCTTGGGAAGCGGTCACAGAACCGGAAGACTCAGCCGGCCGAAGCCGTTCAATCCGCGGAGGAATTCGAGTGAAACGACGCCGTCCCGAGTCTGCCTGAAGGGGCGGACTAGGGCGGAGTGCAACCCGTCCAAGCCGTTGGCTGGCAGGTTACGAAAGAGGCCGTCACGTCCGTCGGAACGCGGCGCAAGTCGTTGACCATTGCAAAACTCACGAGCGTGAATGTAACCAACCGTCGCCGGTGGGCAAGTTTTCTTTTAACGGGCGGATTAGTGGTCAGAATATAGCTGAAGCTCAAGAATTGAAGTGAAGTTAAAGGGACGCTGTGTTCGTGACTGCGCAGCGGGAATGGAAAGAAATTTGCCTTCACTCTTTTAGACCGGTCCGCCACAGTACGGTCCATGACCAATCCAATCATTGTCGCCCTGGACGTTCCCACGGCGGAAAGGGCTTGGGCGTTGGCGGAAGAACTGGCGCCGGTTGTTGGGGCGTTCAAGATCGGCAGCGAACTGTTCACCAGCGCCGGACCGGACATTGTCCGCCGCATTCGGGCGACGGGTGCGGCAGTGTTCCTGGATTTGAAATTTCATGACATTCCCAACACCGTCGCCAAAGCGGTCGCCGCCGCCGTGCGCCTCGAAGTACAAATGTTGACCATTCATACCAGCGGCGGGCTGGCGATGATGTTCGCCGCCGAAGCTGCGGCCCGGGAAATGGCCCAGGAACTGGACCACCCGCTGCCCTTGATCCTGGGGGTAACGGTTTTGACCAGCATGGACAGCCAGGCGTTGGTCGAACTCGGGCTGGATTCCAGCGTGGGCAAGCAGGTCGAACGATTGGTCGGCTTGGCCGTCCAAGCCGGACTGCGCGGCCTGGTGTGCTCGCCGCTCGAAGTGGCGGGCTTGCGCCAGTTGCTGCCGGCTGAAATGCAACTCGTCACCCCCGGCATTCGCGGTCCCGAAGACGCGGCCGGTGACCAGAAGCGCACGTTGAGCGCGAGCGAGGCCATGGCTGCCGGAGCCAATTGGCTCGTCATTGGCCGGCCTATTTATGCCGCGCCGAGTCCGCGGGCGGCGGCGGAGAAAATATTGGGCACGCTGGGCGATTAGCGTTGAAGACCGAAGGCCGAAATTCGCAATCCGCTAGAAACGCAAAGCGCGAATGCCGAAAATCCAGAATGGCGTCACTTTGATTGGCTGGTGCTCGACTGGCTGGAGTTTCAAGGCGCCTTCCAGTAACGAGATGAAGACTGCGTCAATTATCCTGGTGATGATTCTGGCGGGTTGCGTCACCAGCGAGGGGGCCACCAACGACTCCGTGTTGGCCAAGGCAGCTCGCGGCATCGAAGCCCATCGAAAAGGTCAGGCGACAATTCATTGGCAGCGAACGACCGTTAGGTTTTGGAGTGCGGCAGTCCTCTGCCGCTGTCGAACGTAACGCCATCGCTCGAAAGCGGCAGAGGACTGCCGCACTCCAAGACGCTACCGCGTTGGCGCCAGCCCGAACCCATCCACCCCGGCTCCTTGGTCAGTCTCGAGCAAATTCAGTTTGTTCGTTTATTGGTAATACCACCCACGTCAACCCGGGAGATGGGTTGTCCGTCCGCATCCAGACGAAGCACGGTAACGAACGCGGTGGTCGTCGTTCCGGCAAAACCAGTTGTTGCGCCTGGTCTGCCGTCGAACATGGGATCGTTGCGGATGATGATTACGTCGCTGCCCCCATCCATGCGCTGGACGCGAACGCCAGTGGCGGGGATGGGCCCGCTGGTCGTCAGTGGCTCGATCGACTTCACGAGGTCAATCTCCTGGTAGGGATCGATGAGGCAGACAAACGTGGCGTCGTTCCCCGTCTGACGGAGAATGGCTTGCTGGCGATCGCCCGGAACGTTGCCGGTGAACACCTTCATACCGGGAGCGGGCCGGACCCAGGTTTTGACTTCAGTGGCCGGGTGACCGTGGCGTTCATTGGGCGCTGCCGCGTCGGGATTGGGTTTGGTTGCGTTTCGCGACCAAATGCCGGTCCATTGGCCCGGCACTGGTTGGGGGCCGATGGCTAGAACATTGCGGTACCCCGGCGTGGTATCGGCCATGGGCCGAAGGGTGGCCCGGTCGATGCCTTGCATCCGGTCGAGCTGGCCGCGGAAACAGAGCGGGTAATCGAACACGTGCTGCGCCGGACCCCAGGCCCGATAGACATCGAGGAGGTACCCGGGCATTTGGATAACGGTTCGGTCCAGCGCCACTCCGGCGTAAGCGCCCGCCGCCTGGGCCCGTATCACCTTCACGCCGCCTTCGTCCGCGAAGCAAATCAGCCGACCCGAAGTGGGATTCTGCGAATGCTCGTCAATGCTCAAGGTCCAGTGGGCAATGCTGGTCTTGGTCCAGTTGGCATGCCGGTCGTCTTCGTAACGGAAAAACTGCGGTTCACCCGCAAGTTCGTCACCGTCGGCGAACAGGATGAGGTTGAGTTTATCGTAGTGGCCATGGACGCCTCCGTGCGGGCCGTAGTCCATCAGGAGAAAGGTTTCGCCGCCGGCGTCCTGGCCGCGGAGGATGGCATAGCCCAACTTGTCGAAAACGAGCGAGCGTTGGCCCTTTACGGGCACTTCGGGCAGCGGTTCGTAAATTCGGGTGGGGAAGTAGCAGGCGGGCGATTGATGGAGCTGCCGGGGCGTCTGGTTGATGGTGTGGGCATAGTTCGGATCACCATAGCGCAAATAGGCGTAGTCGAACGCCATTGCCGTCCATCCGCTGCCCACTGGGGCGCGGCTGGAATCGTTGATGCCCGGGCTGGTGCCATCGGGATACGCGTAGGCAAATTCGGAGTCGAAGAGATTTTTGAACGCGTTCGTTTTGTAGCTCCACAGGTCAATGCCTTTGCACGCCAGCGCCTCGAGCCCGCCAACCATGGCGTGCCGGGCGAATTGCTGGTAACCGATGGCGCCTTCGCCCCACATGCCGTCCTCCCCAATGCCGTTTTCGAGCATGTACTTCAACCCGTCGGCGCCCACGTCGATCCAGTCCTGATCTCCGAGCACACTGCCGCCCTGAACGAAGGCCAGATTGTAAAAAGCCGTCCAGTTGCCCAGCGCGCCCGAGCGCGTTTTCTTCGGCGCCGGATCGGTCCGCCAATTGGGATTCGCTTTCGTTTTGGCGGCGACCGTTTCGGCTGCCGGCGTCTTCCGGTTGATGAACGTGAGGGCACACCGGATGAGGTCTCGCTCAATGAGCGTTCGGTCGGCGGCGGAAAACGCCTTGCTGTCCGCGGTCAAATCGTAAGCCTGAATGAGCGGGATCAACCACATGGCTTCGCTCAAACGTTGGGCCATCACTTTCGAGGTGTCGCTGCCGTTGACACCTTTGTGTTCCTGGTAATCGTTGGGATAGAGGCGGGCGTAACCGACCAGGATTTCGCGCACGCGTTCCGCATATTTCCGGTCCCCAGTAATGCGGTAAGCGTAACCGCAAATACCGGCTTGTTTCGAAAGGGCGTCATGGGCTTGGGCCGCCGCATCGCCGCGGCTCTTGATCTGCGCAGGCATCTTCGGATCCGGATGAATGACGGGATGGTCCAGGTATTGGTCGGCGCTCGCAATGATTCCGTCGAGCACGGGCTGGCCGCGCGGACTTTGGCGCATCCTGGCAAACAGCGTCTGCCATCCCTCGGCCGTCAGGTAAATGCCCGGTCGCTCTTCCAACGGAATGGGCTTCGGCAACGTGACGGCAACCTCCGAGTAATCGTTGCGCGGCGGCCGACTGCGGATGTCGCGCGGCAGATCCGGATTGAAGTTCGGAACCGTGAGATACGGCGCCAAGTCGGCCGAAGTTACCACCTCGATCTCGCCGAAACCACCCCACCCGCATGGCTGACCGTTCTTCATTAGGCCCCCCGGATGATTGTTCCGGACAGTGACTTCGATCCAACTCGCTTTCCGTCCGCCCAGATCCAGCGTCTGGCGCGGCTTGGGCTGACCGCGTTTCGCGGGCTCCTTGGCCAGTGTCTTCGCAAACGTGGTGCCATCGGACAGCTTGACTTCGACGTCGCAGGGGCACTGTTCCGAGGCGTAGTCACTGTCAATGAAATGAATCGCATCGAGCGACAATTCAGCGACCAGATCGATGTGGAACCGATACGGGGCGCCGGTGATGACCTGCCGCGAGTGAACATTGCCGTCCACCACGTCCGGCGGGAAGGTCTGGCGATCCTTGATCACCTTTTCGTCCAGCAGTTCGAGGCGAATCCGCCCGCCGTTATCCAGCCGGGCGGCGTTGTGGGCCTGGATGTCCCGATCCGCCTGGCGCGGATCCACCCGGTTTGGCGCTGCCCAGACGGAACCGCCAATCATCAACAAAGCAAAGAACGTTACACGTGTCATCATGGTTTCAGGAAATACCTTAAGGGCGGCGCTATTTAAGTTAAAGTCGAAAACGATGCTTTGTCCAAAACCGCCCGGCCCGCCCGCATTAACTTGCTGCCGCAGCCCCTCAAGAAATGGCCAAGGATCAATGCTCCTTGACCAGTCCCCCATCGGCCAGAAGAACGCAGCCCGAACCGCCCCGGCACTGGGTTTCAAGGGAGAAAGTCCGCGCGCGATTTCGTACGCGTTCAGGAAGCGCAGGCACTTCACTTCCTTGGGCAGATACTCCTTCGCGAACGTGGTCTTCCCCGCGCCGTTGGAACCGGCAATCAAATAGATCGTTGGAGGCTGTGCGGGCATGGACTACGCCTTCGCGTAAACCTCTGCGCCTTTTTTCACGAACTCTTTCGAATTCACGTTCCTCCCATTCCTCAGCGCCTCTTTCTCGGCGATGCCTGGTTCGGCGGCGTATTTGCGGATGTCTTCGGTGATTATCATCGAGCAGAAATGCGGGCCGCACATGGAGCAGAAGTGCGCGGTCTTGGCGCCTTCCTGCGGCAGGTTTTGGCGAGTCCGTGTCCCCCACGGTCTCGGCCTGTCGGCCTATCGTTCCGCGAAATCCTTCTCGCCGCTTCCCAAGCGGCTGGAATCCAAGCGCGCCGCTCTTGTTGAGAAACTTTGGTTAGAGATGAGGCTCGCATCACGTGAACAGTTGCCGAACCTTGGCTTTGGTTTCATCCAGTTTCGGGTTCTTCACCTTGCCGGCAGTGTAGAGGATCACCGATTGCCCGACCGTGAACAGGCGATTCGGACGGATGAAGCTGTCCAGAGCGGGACGGCGTTTGCCCGCTTGCAAGTTTGTTTGCGGAAACGGCAGGACGACAACCTCGCCGACTATAGGCTTGCCGCGTAGAGACTGCCCCGAATTCCCTAGTGGCTGAATTCGGTGCCCTTTCGTGACTTCTTGACCTTCGCGATGATGCGAGAATAGTTCCGCATTAGTTCCGTATGGTCTATCTGACTCACCAAATCCCCAACAAAAAGTGGTGGAGGCGGCGGGAATCGAACCCGCGTCCCTAGCCAAGTTGTCAGCAGCGCCTACATGTTTAGCCGGAAGAGAGTCTCAGCGTTTGGATAACCTTCCGGCACGAATCCATCCGCCCAGTCCGCATGTAAAATCTTCAGGCCATTGCGCGCCGACTCCGCATTGACCCTAACCTGCTGTGGCGTTCGTCCGGCGTAGCAGGTGTCCACCGGCAAACGTCGCGGCGTAGTTAGGCCGCGAGAGCTAATTCATTGTTAGCAGTTAATTTTTGACCCGATGATTAACGAGGCCAACGGATCGTCCTCGACATGCCGCCTCTGACGCATCAACCAGGTCGAAACCAGTACGCCCCCAGAGACGACGACACTATCCGCCCGATTCGTCTGAGGGTCAAGGAAACAGGGTAAAGAGTTCAAAGGTCGAATCCGGACGTTACCCACCGGGCTTAACACCCCGATGGTCTGTCGCCGCCAGATAATTTGCGCTCCGGGCTCCAGATTGCCAGGCTGCGACGCCAAATTGAAGGTGGGTTCACGGCAAATTCGCTGCGAATTCCTCCTTCACTTCGGAAGTCAAATCGAACATGCTGTCGCACAACCGCAATAACAATTCGCAACCATAGAAAGCAATTCATCATGAACCGACGACAATTTCTTCAACGCACCGGCTTGGGCGTAACCCTGTTTAACCTGGCTCCCTCCGTGGGGCTGCACGGAGCCCAGAATGCTTCCCCGAATAACAAGCTCAACCTGGCCGGCATCGGCATCGGCAGCCGCGGCGGGGCGGACATCGACGCGATGGCGGCCGAGGGGCAGAACTTCGTGGCCTTGTGCGACGTGGACGACAAGTATGCCGCCAATGAGTTCGCGAAATATCCGCAAGCCAAGCGCTTTAAAGATTACCGAGTGATGCTTGACCGGATAGGCCGCGAGATCGATGGGGTGGTGATCGGCACTCCCGACCACACGCACGCCATTATTGCGATGGAAGCCATGAAACGCGGTAAGCACGTCTATTGCGAAAAGCCCCTGGCGCACTCGGTCCAGGAAGTTCGCAAGCTTATGGCCGCGGCGCACCAGTACAAAGTAGTCACCCAACTTGGGAACCAGGGGCATTCCGACAACTCGATCCGGCGGCTCTGCGAATGGGTTTGGGCGGGCGCCATCGGCAAGGTCCATACCGTCCACGCGGCGTGCGATGCCTTTCCCGAGGTGTATTGCCAACTCCGGAACCTCGACAAGATCAACCAGCACTACGACGTGCCCAAGACGCTGGACTACAACCTCTGGATCGGGCCGGTTCCGTTTCGTCCCTACACCCCGTTCTGGGTGCCTTGGAATTGGCGCGGGTGGTTGCCGTTCGGCACCGGCACGATTGGCGACTGGTTCTGTCATGTGCTCGATCCGTCGTTCTGGGCCTTGGATCTCGACGCGCCGACCACAGTGCGGGCGGAGGTGACCGGTTACGATCCCGTGAAAGACGGGCTAACGTATCCGCCAGGCAGCAAAATTACATTCGAATTTCCAGCCAAAGGGCAGCGCGGCCCCGTCCAAGTAGTTTGGCACGATGGCAAAACGCGGATTCCGACCCCGAAGAATTTTCCAAACGACGAAAAGGTGCCTGGAACCGGTGGGATTTTGTTCGGGGACAAAGGCATGATTGTCCACGGTTCGCACGGGGCCGGCGGCTGCCATCTTGTTCCAGACGAACTCATGAATCAATACTCCGGCAAGAACGCGCCTGCGCAAAAAATCCCCCGCGTCAAAAGCCATGCCTGGGATTGGCTGGAAGCCATTCGCACCGGCCGGCAAGCGGGCAGCAATTTCGATTTCGGCGGGCCGCTCACTGAAACCGCCCTGCTGGGCGCCATTGCCATCCGGTTTCCGGGCCAGACCCTCAAGTGGGACACCCGGGCGATGCGCTTCACTAACCACGAGGCGGCCAATGCTTACTTGAATCCGCCGTATCGCGAGGGCTGGAGCCTGTAAGTCCTCAGATCGGATGAGTCGGCCAACGTAGGAGGAGGACCAGACGCCTTACTTTCTGGTTCGCCTCTTCACGTTGGCGGCTACAACCTGGCCGAACTGGACCTCAGAACCGTTCCACGGCAAACAATCTGAAACGGACGGCCGCAAATCACGTCCAATTTCTCGACATGAAAAACGCTCTCCTCGCGCCAACAGCCATTCTACTTAGTTGCCTCACCATCCAAGCCACCGATTTTTACGTGGCCCGGGACGGCAAGGATACCCAACCCGGCACTGCCGACCAACCGTTTGCCACGCTCACCCGTGCGCGGGACGCCATCCGCCAACTCAAGCAAGCTGGACCACTCCCACAGCCCGTGACCGTCCACGTGCGCGGCGGAACCTACTATCTGGCGCAACCAGTCACATTCACGCGCGAGGATTCAGGCACCGCGAAGGCGCCGATTGCCTACGCTGCCGAACGCGGATCATCTGTGCGCCTGACGGGCGGGCGGGAAATCACTGGTTGGCGTCCAGTAACCGATCCGGTGGTGCGGCAGCGGTTGCCGGCGGAAGCTCGTGACCATGTGCGGGTGGCCGATTTGCGGGCGCAAGGCATCACCGATTTCGGCAAGCTTAGCGTACGCGGCTTTGGCGCGGGAAGCCCGCCTGCCGAAGCCGAATTGTTTTATGACGATGATCCGATGACCCTGGCCCGATGGCCGAATGAAGGATTTCGGGGCGCGAAGTCCAAAGAGAGCGATCGTACCGATTGTCGTGGATACGGATCGCGTGGCCCGCTGGACGGCGGAAACCGAGCCGTGGGTGTTTGCCTATTGGCACCATGATTGGGCGGAACTTTACGAACCGCTCGCCGGGGTGGATGCAACGAAACACGCTTTGTTGCGAACCGCAAAAGTCCGGCCGGCTTATGGAGTTACCCCAAGCCGCGCCCGTTGGTACGCCTTCAACTTGTTGGCGGAACTCGATCGTCCCGGCGAGTATTATCTCGACCGCGCCAAAGGCTTGCTCTATTTCTGGCCGCCCCGTTCCGGTGGCCATGCTGTGCTCTCGTTGACGGATCGGTTGGTTGACGCCAACGAGTTGTCCCACGTGACCTTCCAAGGATTTACCCTTGAAGCTTGCCGCGGTACCGCGTTGACCCTCCACAGCAGTGCCGATTGCCACGTGGTCGGTTGCACGATTCGCAATACCGGTAAGCAAGCCGTGCAGGTTTCCGGAGGCGAACGGGACGAGGTTTATGGATGTGACATTTACTTCACCGGTGAAGGCGGCATTACCATGAGCGGCGGTGACCGGCCCACACTCGCGCCTGCCCACCACAACGCCGAGAACAACCACGTCCACCATTACGCCCGTCGCGCGCGCACGTACAAATGCGCCATCAGCGTGAGCGGGGTGGGCAATCGCATTGCGCACAACCTCATTCACGACGGTCCTCACATGGCGTTGTCCGCCAGCGGCAACGACCACGTGGTCGAATTCAATGAAGTCCACAACGTGGTCGAAGACAGCGGCGATGCCGGCGCGTTTTATGTGGGACGGGACTGGACGCAGCGCGGCAACATTCTGCGTTATAATTATTGGCACCACATTCTCGGCTCGACCGGTTATGGGGGCATGACCATTTACCTCGACGACCAACATTGCGGCTACACGATTTATGGCAATCTCTTCGAGCGTTGCATGCAGGCGGTGTTCATTGGCGGCGGCGATGACAACCTGGTGACCAATAACGTGTTCATCGATTGCCGCAAGGCCGCCCACCTCGACAACCGCGGGATGGGTTGGCAAAAGCAAGCCACGGACGATCCCAAGGGCACTCTGCGTACCCGTTTGCAGGCCATGCCCTACACCAATGCCCTGTGGCGGTCCCGTTACCCGACCTTGGTCAACATCCTCCAGGACGATCCGGGCGTGCCGAAGCGGAACGTCTTCGCCGGCAACATCAGCGCCGGCGGCACATGGGACGACATTAATCGCTCGATTCGCCAGTTCCAAACCGTCACCAACAACCTGGTGTTAGACGACAAAAACTGGGTCCGCATCGTGCGAGATGCCGCGGGCCGGATGGAACGTTTGGAATTCAAGGATCCGGCGGCTGTGCGCGCCATGGGTTTCGTGCCGTTGCCAGTCGAGAAAATGGGCCTGTATGCCGATCCGCGCCGCCCCAGTTGGCCGGTGGCCCATGAAGTCCGGCCGGTGAACTTGCCCTGAAGCGTAATCAGTCGTACCGGGAGTCTTGGGCATCCGTTAGGGCGGAGGGCTTCACGTCGCTACTGATATTGCGTAGTCAGTCTCAATTTCTTGGATCGTGCGCCCGGCTTATCGGCTCTTCCAAATGGAAGGGACGGTCAAACCTCGCGCCTTCCGCAAAAGGCTATGCACGATCGAGAGCAATCGAAAGCGGGACCAAACACCCGTCAGTCCGGCGTGCTCGAGTGCTTTTCGTTGAACTTTCGGTTGCAAGTCATCGGAAATGTCGGATGATATTTCCAACACATGAAGACCCCGGGGCGACTTGGTATGCCCCGCACAGGTTCGATATCTGGTAAAATACAGACTTTGAAGAAAACCAGAAACGCAAACAACGGCGCAATTCAGCGGTGTCCGGCTGAATTCTGAACTACAATGCGCCCAATGAACATGGCCAGATTTCACTCTCCATGAGAACAACCTGCCTTCGATTCATCTTGGGGGTAATGGGCTGGAGCGTGTTGACGGCGGCACACGCGGGCAATGTCATTCTCCTTATTGGCGACGGCATGGGTTTTGAGCAGGTGAAAGCCGCGCGGGTTTATGCGGCCTCACCACTGTCATTTGAAGCGTTGCCTTTCCAAGGGGAGGTTACCACCGCTTCCTCCAATGCTACCATAACCGACTCGGCGGCCGCAGCGACGGCCATGGCGACGGGAGTCAAAGTCAATAACGGTGTCGTTAGCCTGGCCTTGCCAGGAGACGGCAGTGAATTGGAAACGTTGGTCGAGTATTATAAAGCCCGCGGCCGAACAGTGGGGCTGGTAACGACGACCTACATCACCCACGCCACCCCGGCTTGCTTTGGGGCGCATGAAACAAGCCGCAATAATTACAGCGCGATTGCCGACGATTATTTGACGCAAACAATACCCAACGTGCTGTTCGGCGGCGGCGCCAATGGGATGAGCGTCAGCGCCGCTGAGAACGCCGGCTACGTGGTGGCAACGACCACAGCTTCGTTTGACGGCTTGGATACGACTGCCGATCTCCTTTCGGCACAATTCGGAACCACTGACCTGCCTTACGAATACGACTATCTTGGTGAGGAGTATCCATATCCTCATCTGGCAAACATGGTTACCGTGGCCTTGGATGCTTTGGATAATGATCCGGATGGCTTCTTCCTGATGGTTGAAGGGGGGAACATCGACCATGCATGCCATGCGAACAATCTTCGCCGGGCGGTTCACGAGACCTTGGCGTTTTCCGACGCGGTGCAGACAGCCCTGGATTGGGCAGCCGGCCGTGATGACACGTTGATCATGGTGACTGCCGATCATGAAACGGGCGGATTAACGGTGTCGGACCAAGTGGATTCGGACGGCTATCCGATCGTCAGTTGGACTACTGGCGGTCATACTGGAGTGAATGTTCCGGTTTATGCCTGGGGTCAGGATGCCGCATTGGTTGCGGGTGTCCTGGACAACACGGAAATCAACGCGGTGTGTAAGGCCCAAGTCACAGCGGTTTCCCTTGCCGGAGCGGTTCATTACTATCCGGGTACGACGGCCATCGCGGATGCGACGGTGGCGCTGAGTGGCGACGGTTCTCAAAGCACTGTGAGCGAAAGCGATGGATCGTATGGTTTCCGCGTGCTGCCAGAACGGAATTACCGCGTGACGCCGAACGCCGTCGTTGAAGCGACGGCAAACCGGGGTGTGGACACCATGGATATCATTGCGATCCGCAAACATCTCCTTGGCCATGCGTACTTTGATTCGGCATACCAGACCATTGCGGCGGATGTCGATGGTTCCGAAGAAGTCGATACGCTGGACATCGTTTACGTGCGCAAGTTGATTCTCGGGAAGATCACCTCGTTTCCCGCCGGCCGGTGGCAGTTTGTCCCTTCGGATTATCCCTTCAGCAGTTCATCCCAACCGTGGCCCTTTCCCAACATGCGCGACTATTCCCTGCTGACGGAAGACACCGCCGACCAGGATTTCGTCGCGATGAAATTGGGCGACGTTGACGGCACTTGGGTCGGTGGATCATCGGGCTTTGCGCCGGCGTTGGCAGGAGCCCAGGGACAAACGACAACTGGGGATGCAACCGAGTCGTGGGTGACATTTTCGATGGGCCAACAAACCGCTTTACCAGGTCAGACGGTGACCATTCCGGTAGCCGTCGGTGGGTTTCGCGAGGTGAACGGTGTTCAATTTACGCTGGAATGGGATCCCGCTGTCCTTGAGTTTGCAACGGTCGGCGAGTTCGGGTTGCCCGGCTTGGGCGCTGGAAATTTCAATCCGCAGACCGTTCAAGGCAGACTGGCGTTTTGTTGGGAAGATCCCGCCGCCGGGAGCCAAACGTTGGACCGCAAGACTGTTTTGTTTGTCATTCAATTTGCGATCGTCGGCAAACCGGGTACGGCATCCGCGCTAGAGTTTGCAGATGTTCCCACGCCCCGAAAGGCGATCGCCAATTACCAAACAGCTTTGGCGGGCTGGCAGAATGGCATCGTCGAAGTGGGATTAGCTACGGAGTTGCCACCCGGCACCTGCCGGGTGCGCGCTGAATCCGCCGGCGGCTACCGGATTGCGTTTGCCGGTGATCCCGAAGAAAGCTACGTCATCCAGTGCGCGGACCGACTGAACGATCCGAACTGGCGGGCATTGGCTACCGTCACAACCGATCAACTTGGTTTCGCGGAGTATCTGGACGTGCCGGCAACCACGACCGCAACCCGATTTTACCGTCTTGTGAAACTGCCATAGACTGTCGAGTGCCCGAATTAACTGCAAATGCGACTTAAACGAACCATCTTGAAGCCGATTCCCAATGGATATTGCGACCGCCGCGGTTCTTTTCGTGTGGCAACCGACGAGTTTTAGACCGTGAAGACCATCAGTTCAGTTTTTTTGGCAATCATGGCAGTGGGAACGTTGTTGGCGCCTTCGGGGAAGGCGGCGTTGACGTTTTCCGCGAGCCAGGCAATCGTCGCTCCGGGCGATCCGGTGAACGTGGCCATTTCGGTTCAGGGGTTCAACGGCGTTCTGGCCATGCAGGGAAGTATCGCTTGGGACACCTCGCTCCTGACTTACGTTTCGGTGGACAATTTCGCGTCAGGTCTGAGCGGTTTGAACGAAACAAGCTTTGGTTTCCGGGACGACCACTTGACATACTCTTGGAACGATTCGGAGGACATGGGTGTTTCCATTCCCGATGAAACCGTGCTATTCACGATTCAATTGGCTGCCGGTTCCAGTCCCGGCAGCACCATGATCACGTTCGACGATTCTCCCCTCACCAGTTGGGCTGCCGATCAGGATTTGAACAAAACCTATTTCGCGGTAGATGCTCTGCCGGGAAGCGTCACCGTCGTTCCCGAGCCCGTCAGCAGTGCGTTGGGTATCTTCGGAGGACTGGCGGTATGCGTTCAGGTGGTTCGTTGGCTCAGCCGCGCAAAGCATCGCCGCGGCAATTGCGGTTGCGGCTGACTTGTTTCCTCGGCGTGTCTGCACATGTCTCTGCGGCGCGTGACATGCAGAAGTCTGGATCGCCATTCACCCCTCTTCGGTGCATTCGCCAAAATGTTTCTCACGCTCAGTAGCCACTGAAGTCTGGAGACAGACCCGATGTCCGAAAACGTGCTCCGCCTCCTTACATCGCGGTTATGGTCGGCTGACGTTGTGCTACGGTGCGAATTATCGGGACTCACCGGTTGTAATTGTTTTGCGCCCTCTCACGGTCGCGACTCTGTCAACGAGTGCAAGCTCGCAACTCGAAGCCACACACGAGCCGGCGACGAACGATCCTCCGCCGACTGTAAAATGAAATAAATACGCAACGCGTTCCCTCACTATCCCGTTGACGCTGGGGCAAGCTTGCCAACATTATCGCGTTACGACCGGTAGTGAGCTACGCGGTTTGGTTGAGTAACTCAACATATTGAACACGACATTGAAAATGAAATTGGACGAACTTTATTCCGAGTTGACTTTGAAGACCCAGGCCAAGCTCGCGCTGGTGGTGCTTGATGGATTGGGTGATTTGGCGACCAAGGCGCAGGGCGAAGCCACGCCACTGGAAGCCGCCCGCACTCCCAATCTCGATGCGCTGGTGCGAGACGGTTGCGCGCAAGGCCGTATGATCCCCGTGGCTCCGGGCATCACCCCGGGCAGCGGCCCCGGTCACCTGGCTCTCTTTGGTTACGATCCCCTGGAATACATGGTGGGACGCGGCGTCATCGAAGCGCTGGGATTGGGGCTGGAATTGAAAACCGGCGACGTGGCCGCGCGCGCCAACTTCTGTTCGCTGGATTCGAAAGGCATTGTCACCGATCGCCGCGCGGGCCGCATTGAGACATCGGTTTGCGAACGGCTTTGCGACCTATTGGCCTCCAAAATCAAGAAAATCGGTCCAACTGAGGTCATTATCAAAGCCGGCAAGGGGCACCGTTTTGTAGTGATTTTCCGCGGAAAAGGGCTGGAAGGGCCGTTGACGGACGCCGATCCGCATCGGGAAGGTGAACCCATCCCGGAAGCCAAACCGGTCAATGCGAAATCGGCCAAAGCGCAAAAGGCCGCCGAGTTGATCGCTGAGTTTTACAAGCAGGCGCTGCCGGTCCTGGCCAAAGAAACACCGGCGAATGGTTTCCTGATGCGCGGCATTGCTCATCAGCCGCACATCCCGTTGTTCGAAGAACGCTACCAACTCAAACCGGCCTGCCTGGCCGTCTATCCGATGTACAAAGGACTGGCGCAACTGGTCGGCATGACGAAGATCGAAGGGCCGCAAACCATCACCGAGCAGTTCCAACGATACCTGGACGAGTACGACCACTACGACTTCTTCTTCATTCATTACAAGTACCCCGACATGTACGGCGAAGACGGCAATTTCGAAGCGAAGAAGAACGCGATTGAAGAATTCGATGCCGCGCTGCCGGTGTTGCTGCGGAAGAAACCGGACGTGGTGGCGATCACTGGCGATCACTCGACGCCGTGCGCGCTCAAAGGTCACTCGTGGCATCCGCAGCCCGTGTTGTTGCACTCGGCCGTAACGGGGTCGGACAAATTGGATCGCTTCACGGAGACCGGCGCCAACCTTGGTTCGCTTGGCATCTTCGAAGCGAAATTCTTGATCCGTTACCTGCAAGCCAACGCGCGCATGTTCGACAAGTTCGGCGCGTAGTTGCGATCCAAAATCGCGAAGCGCGATTCGACGGACCGCGCTTCGCGCTCCGGGCAATGACGCGGCAACTAACCGATGCGTTTTCTTTCGCGCTGCCTTCGGAAAATATTTTTAAAGAATTATGCTTGCGTTATACTGCAAGTCATCATAAGAAAGAATCCCAAGATGCTCACAGCCGCATGGCTTAACGCGCCTAAACAAAAACGATTCGCTGGCCCGCACGTTGCAGCGACCAATTATTCGCCGCTGAACAGTGCCGTGGCGAGTGAATCCCGATCCGTCGGGAACGATTTCCTTTCGCCCCCTTAGTGTTCAACCCCTCACCGATGAATGGAGGTGAAAATAGATGCCAGCTAAGAAAGTAAAAGCAAAAGCAAAAGCAAAACCGAAAGCCAAAGCTAAAGCTAAAGCGAAAGCCAAAGCGAAAGCTAAGCCAAAAGCTAAAGCCAAGAAAAAGTAACTAGATCGTTAAGATCATAACCTACCAGGGTGAAAAACCTGGTTGTACGACAGGTTTTTCATCCTGGAGTGAGGTTCAAACCCCATCCTCCTTCTCCCATGGCCGTGTTGGTATTCGATATTGAGACTTCGGCGTTACCGTTGGACCAATTCGATGCGGTACAACACGAATACTTGTTCCGCGACGCCGAACGTTTGACCGACGAAACCGAGCGGACCAAACGTCGGGCGGAGATTCAGCAACTGTTCAACCTCTGGCCCCTCACGGCGCGAGTGGTGTGCATTGCCATGTTGAATGCTGAAACCAACCGTGGCCAAGTGCTCTTCATCGCGGACGATTACGCGCAAGACGCCAGCGACGTCGGCCCCGTCGAGTTCGTTGCCTGCATGGATGAGGTCGAGTTACTGACCGCGTTCTGGGATGTCGCCAAGCATTACGACCAGATTGCCACGTTCAACGGACGCAACTTTGACGTGCCGTTTATCTACTTGCGTTCCGCCGTGTTGAACGTCCCCATCACTCGCAAGAACTGGCTGGGCTACCGTTTTGCGACCGAACCACATTGTGACCTGGCCGAGCAGTTGACGTTTTACAGCGTGAGCGGTCGCGACGGTGCCGCCCGCAAGTTCAATCTCGATTTTTACTGCAAAACGTTCCGGATCGAATCGCCTAAGAGCCACGGCGTCACGGGGATGGATGTCAACCGCCTCATGGAGGAAAAGCGATACCGGGACATCGCGGAATACTGTTTGCGCGATGTGGAAGCCACGGTAAAGCTCTATCAAATCTGGCGCGAACGGTTGGCGGGCATCAAGTAGCCGTGAATTGACTGGGAATTGCCTGCAACTGTCTCAATCGTCCCCACGCTCGTTTGCTTCGCTTTGCAAGAAGAAGCAGGCCCCTTTCGGCGCCGGATTGGAGTGCGCACGGAGATTGAGATTTTGGTTACGGGCATGGGGGCAAAGAACGCGGAGCAGCGTTTCCGGGAAGGGCTCGCTCGGTGGCAGCCCGGCTTGGTATTAACCTGCGGTTTTGCCGGTGGACTGAATCCTGATCTCCGACCGAACGCCGTGGTCTTTGCGGCGGACGATGAATTCCCACTTACGCCCAGGCTGCTGTCGGCCGGTGCGGTGCCCATTTCTTTCCATTGTTCGCCGCGCATTGTGCCGACGGCAGCAGAAAAGGCTACTTTGCGGCAGCGCACCGGAACGGACGCAGTCGAAATGGAATCCGCCGCGATTCGCCGAGTGTGCCGCGAGCGGCAAATCCCCAGTGCCACCGTGCGGGTCATTTCGGATACCGCCACCGAAGATCTGCCGCTGGACTTCAACCAATTCACCAAACCGGATCTGCGCCTGGATTACGGCAAGCTGGCGTTCGCTGTTTTACGTTCACCCAAGAAACTGGGCGCGTTGCTGAATTTGCAAGGCCGCACTCGCCAGGCCGCCGAACAATTGGCTGGCGTGCTGACGGCAGCGCTGGTGGGAGATGTTTGACCGACTTTGGAATGGCCAAGGTAGGCTGGGGTGTTTTGAAACGACGGATGTTGGATGCCAGATGCCAGATGATGGACGCGTCACTCTGCGCGCGCCGTCTGCTTCCGGTGACACGACCTTCTCAAATTACGGTGCGCCGAGGACTGCGCGGCTGACAATGGAGCCAGCGTTGTTGGCGAGAACGCCCGAGGCCATTCGTTGCCCTAAACCGTATGTATGCAGTGACTGTGGCTGCGTTCGTGAGAACGCGGCTGACTTTAAAGGGAAACACGGCACCATCGGCAGCGTCCCACCAGTCACCGAAAAGTGACTGGATTGCCTTCGCTTGGATCAGGCGTTGACCGCGCCAGTCGGCCGCGTTCTCACGAACGCAGCTACTCCAACTGAATCGTTACGGCTAAGGCGCGTTGACCTTTGCACTCGAAGGCGCTGAAGCGTCGGTGATTTTCGGTTTGGCATGCTCACTGTAGCTGATACAGGCCGCACCGCCCACGATGAGAATCACCCCCACCCAGCGGATCAAGGACACTTCTTCGTTCAGGAAAACCATGGCGGCGATGGTTGTGAACACAAAGCTCAGCGCCGTCAGTGGCCAGAGAAAACTGATGTCACTTTTCGACATCAAGATCAGCAAGCAACCAAAAAACAGCGCCTCAAAGAACACGCCCATCAGGATGTGTCCGTTGGTGGCTCCTGCCTTGACCACACTCCATAACGCCGGGACGCTCATCTGCGGCAGGTCGCCCAGTTGGGTCATGCCCTTCTTGAGTTGCACGACGCCGGTGGCTTCAAACCCGAGTCCGATCAAGAGAATCAACAGCAATTTAAACATGTTACAGGTCTTGGTACCGAATCAATTCAAGGCCGCGGGCCTTTACCAACTCCCGGACCCGCGGGCTCAGCAGGGCGTCCAGTTCGGGTCTAAATTCATCAAGGTCAGGATGCGAGTAAAGCTCGGAATCGCCCGGTGGCAACGCCGGCAGCAGGCGCAACACGTAGGCTTCATTGACCGCCGCGTTTTGCAGCAATCCGAAAACAGCCCGGGAGCACCGCACCCCGCGCGCTTGCAACGCCGGACGGGCACGTCGCGATAACGCCGTATAAATGACGGCATGGCTGGTTCGATAGAGCCACCGGCCCGACGCCAGCCGCGCGTTCAACCAAAATGGATCGCGTGTCAAACGCAGGTGCGTAAGGCCCCAGGCCGCGGCGTGGTCCATGAGAATGCGGAACACCACCGGGTGCAGGTGCAGGTGCAAGTGG
Source organism: uncultured Verrucomicrobiae bacterium (assembly GCA_963788655.1). Classification (GTDB taxonomy): domain Bacteria; phylum Verrucomicrobiota; class Verrucomicrobiia; order Limisphaerales; family JAFGQR01; genus JAFGQR01. The sequence continues at coordinate 225,958 of CAWBHS010000038.1, forward strand.
CCGTTGACGTGGTCCAGTTTCAACCCGCTGGATTGAAACCTTTGGAATTGCGCCGCGATTTCCGCGCGCAACTGCTCGCGCAGTTCCCGGTAAAAAAAATATCGCCAACCCGCCCGAACCGGATCATCGGTGAACCGCCCCTCGCCGTTCACCAAACCGGGAATGTGGTCGGGCGGCAACGCCGCATGGCCGCACAACAAGGTCAGGTGCAAGCCCACGCCCAATTGCGGATGTTGGCGGGCCAGCGCCACGGCTTCGTCAAATCCCGGCTCGTTGACCATCAGACTGGCCGTGGTGAGAATTCCCTCGGTGTGAGCGCGGCGGACCGCCTCGTTGATGCTGGCCGAGCGGCCAAAATCGTCAGCGTTGACGATCAGGCGACGCGGCAGAGCTGAAGTGTCCATTCGAGGTCCAACGGGGAAACGCCGGCGAGGCGGTTTATTCGATTTGATCTCCGCACCGGAGGGTAGCCCACGCTTTCCGCCGTCCTTGCGGCCCGCCCTGTTCACGGAGTTCCATAGTTCGGAGTCAGTGCCCCCACCGCGGCCCGGAACCACACTCGGAGTACCAGGCGTAGCTTCTGGGCCTTGCTGAGGCGGGTTGGGTTGGCGCCAAAGACATTGAAGTGCTGCCGCTCCAATTTGGTCATCAACTTCCAATACACCGAGCCCATCAATTCCGCGGAAGCCATGGACCGGCGGTCTTCCGGGGGCAGGGTTTCCCGCGCCAGCCGATAGAATTGGCGCGCCTGCGTGGCAACCTCTTCGGCCAGTTGGCGGAAACGGGGCGAGTACCTGGTGGCGCAGGATTTCTTCCTCCGTCACGTGAAAACGCTGAAGGGCTTCCAATGGCAGATAGATCCGGCCGCGGTCGGCATCGACTCTCACGTCGCGCAAAATGTTCGTCAATTGGAGCGCCTTGCCCAAATAGTCGGCGTATTGCCGGCACGCGGGATTTTGATACCCGAAAACCTCAATGCTCAACAAACCCACCACTGAAGCCACGCGATAACAATACCGCTCCAATTCCATGAAGGTGGCGTAGCGTTTGATGTCCAAATCCATTTCCACGCCGCGAATGAGTTCGTCAAAGAGTTCGAAGGGAAGGTGATGGCGCTCGATGAACGGCTGGAATTCGCGGTTAACGCTGATTTGTGGACGACCGCCGGAACAAGCGAGCGCGATGTCGTCCCGCCACGCCGCCAATTGCCTCCGGCGCTCTTCCACGGGCCGGGATTCTTCGTCGGCCAGATCGTCAACTTCCCGGCAAAACGCATACAGCGCGGACATCCCGTCCCGTTTGGCCTTGGGCAAGAGCACGAAGGCCAGCGCCAGATTGGAAGCGCTCTTGCGGGTGATGGAACGACTCAACTCCATGCGTTATTGCGCCTGGGCCTGCGGCGGAAATTGGGGCGATTCCGACGGTGATTCGGCGGCCGGTCCCGGTTCCGGTTCCGGCTCCGGTTCCGCGGGTCGCAATGGCGGCAGGCCGCCGGCTTCGGCCAGGGTGGGATTGCGTGGCAGATTGTCGGAATGTGCCCGCCGGCGTTTGCGGCGTTGCTTGTGCCGGCCGGAACCGGAGGACAATTCTTTTTCCGTGCGATAAACGAGCCGGGTGCCTCGCGCCGAGCCCGCATTGCGCTGCCGGTCTTTGCGCGTCAGGAAAAAATACAAAAACAAAATGAGCGCCATCAGCAAGGCGGCGCCGACCACGATCAGAATATCCCGCAAACTGGTTGAAAGTCCGCTGCCCGAGCTCGACGTGGGAACGGGGGTTTGGTCCAGCGGATCAAACGCGCTGGCGGCGGCGATAAGCAAAGGAATCAGTTGGTTCATATAAACGGTCCTATTTGTTTTCCGAGGGAGTTTCTTCCTCGGTGGCGGTGTCCCCCTGGATGTTCAACCGGTGCATCCGATAACGCAGCGCGTGCCGGGTGATTTTCAATTGTTCGGCCGTGCGCGTCAGGTTGTATCGGCATTGTTCCAGCGTGTTCAGGATCAACTCCTTTTCCATTCCCGCCATGATCTCGTCAATCGATTGTCCCGTGGCCAGCAGCGGTTGCTCGTTCTTGCGCAATCGCGATTCCAGGCCGAAGTCCGGCAAGTTGCGTGCCTGGAGTTCGTGGGTGGTTTCGAGGATCACCGCGCGTTCGACGGCGTTGCGCAGTTCCCGCACATTCCCCGGCCAATGATGGGTCAGCAATTTCTGACGCGCGGGTTCGGCGATGCCCTGGATGACTTTGCCCATGGAGGCACTGAATTGTTTCAAGAAATTCTCGGCCAGCAGCAGAATGTCCTGGCCCCGCTCGCGCAACGGCGGCGAAACGAACTGGACGACGTTGAGGCGGTGGTACAAGTCTTCACGGAACTGTTCCTGCCGGATGGCCTCCACAATGTCCCGGTTGGTGGCCGCCAGTAAACGCACGTCCACGTGCAGTTCCTCGTTGCCGCCCACCCGGGTGAACGTTCCATCTTCGAGAAACCGCAGCAATTTGGCTTGTAAGGAACGGCTCATGTCGCCGATTTCGTCCAAAAAGACCGTGCCGGCAGCGGCTTCCTCGACGCGACCGACCTTTTGTTTGATCGCGCCGGTGAAGGCGCCTTTTTCGTGCCCGAACAACTCGCTCTCCAACAACATTTCAGGAATCGCTGCGCAATTAAGGCGCACATAGCTTTCATCGGCGCGCGGGCTCAGGAAGTGCAGCGCGCTGGCGATGAGTTCCTTGCCCGTGCCGCTTTCGCCCAGGATCAAGACGGTCGCGTTCGAGGCGGCCACGGTCTTGACCAGTTGCTTGAGTTCCCGCATGCGGGGCGATTCGCCGATGATCTGCTCGATGTCACACACCTCACCGGTGCGGACCCGCAAGGCGGCGTTCTCCTGTTTCAGCCGATACCGCTCCGCACACCGGTCCACGGAATGAAGCAGCGTTTCCGGTTCGAACGGCTTGGACAAATAGTCCATGGCCCCGGCCTTGATGGCTTCAACCGCATGGTTGGGAGTCGCGTAGGCGGTGATCATGAGCAGGGGCAGCTTCGGCCAACGCGCCCGCGCTTTCGCGAGAAAATCGTATCCGCTCATCCCGCCCAGGCGCGCGTCGGTGATGACCATGAAGACTTTTTCCCGCTCGAGGAACCGTAGGCCTTCCTCCGCGCTCTCCACCACCTTGGCTACGTAACCGGCATCGCCCAGCATCGTCTGCAGCGAGAGACGCATGTTCTTCTCGTCATCAACGACCAATACGGGTGGCATCACGACGCTCATGTCTTCAGCTTCATAAATGTTCTGGTGGGGAAATGTAGGATGAATCGGGCGCCTTTTCCAAGCTCGGATTCCACCCGCACACTGCCGCCATAAATCTCGATATTGTGGCGGACGATGGACAACCCCAGGCCGGTCCCACGTTCCTTCGAAGAGAAATACGGCTCAAAAATCCGCTCGACGTGATCCGGCTGCAAGCCGGGGCCGTGGTCGGATATAGTCAGCAAAACAGCTTCTTCGGATTCGGAATGGGCGGTGATTTCGAGCTGGCCGGCGCCCGCCATGGCTTCCCGGGCATTGAGCAACAGGTTCACCAGGATCTGCGACAAATGGGCGCGTTGCATCAACAACGCCGGCAGATTGGGTTCCACGCGTTTGACGAGGCGCGTGGTGTATTGCGCGCCTGGGGGAAACACCTCCTCGAGCGCGCGGCCCACTTCCTCGGCCACGTTCAGCCGTTCCACGCGGCCTTCGGCCAATTGGGCATAGCCCATCAGCCGGGTGATGATGGAATCCGCCCGCGCCACTTCGCTGCGAATGATCTCCAATTGCTGGGGATCAAGCGCGCGGTTCTTCTTGCCGGCCTGTTGCAGGGAGAAGGCGACGGTGTTGATAATGCCCAACGGATTCTTGATTTGATGCGCAATTTCCGCCGCCAAACGACCGGCCGACCGCAGTTGTTCCTGGCGCGCGGCCGCTTCCTTGGATTCTTCAGAAGCCCGCCGCTGTTTTTCCAACAGCACCTGCAAGCCGTAACACCAAGTGCCCCAAAGCATCAGCACCAACACCCGGATTAAAATGGGCTGTGTCGGATTTTCGATGGCGCCACGGCTGAGTTCCTCCATCTCCAACGATCTGGGTTGCCCCATCGAATCAAAGATATGCCACAAGGCACTCCAGCCTTGATGTACGTTGGCCGGAGCGCTGTAGCTGCCAAAATCCAGCATCTCGTCCGGATACGCCACATCCAGTAGGCTGGCCGCCAGGTAACACAAAATGACCGAACCGTTCAATACCAGTTGCTGGCGGGCGCGGGGACTGCTCAGGGCATTGCGTACAATTAGCCCCGGAAACAGCCAGAACACCAGACTATCGACTCCCCCGGTTATGTAGGTCAGCGCGGCCACGAACAGCCAATCCAGAAAGTTGGAACTAAAAATGACCCATTGCACTGCGAGCCGGGACAGCCGGTGCCCATTCCACAGCACGACCGCCACAAACACATTCACCACCACATAAATGAGATAAAACTGTTTAAAACTCTGTATCGCCACCGAGCGCGGCAGGACAATAGCTTCGTTGGGTTCATACCAGTGCTGGAGATAAAAATAGTAGAAGAGCACCAGCAGAAACGCGCCCTTGACCGGAAGAATGACATCCCGCTCCATCGTTTGGAGCCGCAGCGACATCTCGTGCTTACTTGGAGCCGTCTCCTTGAGCAAATCCCGAAGCTTGTGAAAAGACTCCCACCGCAACCACTTGGGACGCGGCTTTGTTCGCGGCGGAGATGTTGCCTCGCTGCTCATGGACCTTGCTCCAGACTAGCTTATCTCAGTTCCAAAAATCAACTTTGGGCACAATTATCGCATTCATCGGCAGAATTTAAGCGGTTTGGCAGCAGAGCCCAGTCCAATTTTGGCTGATCGGCCCGCACGCCAGCCATCAAGATTGCCAATCCGGCCCGCAATCTGGTTTCCTTTCTCGATGAACATCGCTTTTAGAACGCCGCCGGCCGGCTCCGTACCACCATCTGGCTTAATCCTCACCACCCGCGCCCAATGCCAGCCCCTTCAATCCTTCAATCCTTCACTGCTTCACCGCCCTTGGTTACTTCTTCCCCACACGGTGTTGGTTTTGATGTTGGCGGTCACCGTTTTACTGGTCGGTCAATCCACCACCGCCGCCGCGCCTGCGACCTGGCTAACCAACGCCTCCAGCCTGCCTCCGGCGCCGCTGGATTCGGAACCGCACGCTCAAGTCGATTGGCTCGTGACCGTGCCTCCGACTCACGCGGCGGTGTACCGCGGCTCGACGGCGAATGAGCTGGTCCTCGACAACGGCCTTGCCCGTCGCACATTTCGGCTGGGGCCGAATGCCGCCACCGTCGGATTGGACAACCTTGACACCGACGAAGCGTTACTGCGCAGCGTGCGTCCGGAAGCGGTTGTGGAGTTGAACGGCCAGCGCTTCAATATTGGTGGGCTGATCGGCCAACCCATCCACAATTTCCTCAAGCGCGAATGGCTCGACACGATGCGTGCCGACCCGGCGGCGTGGCGTTGCACCGGCTTCGCGGCGGGACCGACGGAAGCGCGTTTTCCGTGGAAGCCACGCCGCGAATGGCTCAGCACCGAAGCGGTTTGGCCGCCACCCGGAGTGCAGCTTACCTTCGAATTTGCCGCTACATCGGCAGCCTTGGAGACTGGTGCCGCCGAAAGCAACGTCCCGCGCGAAATGCTGTTGGAGGACGCCTTCAAAACGTTGTCTCCCGACTGGGAAGTCCATACCAGCACCACTTCGCCGCGGTCGTCGTTCCAGAACGAAGGCAAGCCGGGCGAAATCATGGCCGGCGAGAACACCGCCGTCTTTGCCGAACGCAAATTGCCCCCAGGAGTGAAAGTGGTGCAGTGCCTCGTCGATCCAGGAACGGACCGCAGCGCCAGTTGGGGACCAGGACTCACGCTCGTTTGGCCGAACCGGGTCGTGAAGTTTTATCTTCGCCCAGGCAAGGAGGAGTTGGGCCTCAATGACAACGGCGGCGAATCCTATCCTGCCCGCATTGATCCGGCTCAAGCTTATTGGTTGCGCGTCCGCATCGCGCCGCATGCGTTGTTCTGCGCGTTCTCGACGAACGGCGTTGATTGGAAACCGGCGCGTACACTGCAACTGGACCCGCCGTTGGGCGATCCCGTGGCCGTGCGCCTGGGCAAAACCTCCCGAACCGGCGGCGCCGATGATTTTTCCGAACCCGGCGAACTGGCGCGTTGCCAGGTCAGCCATTTCAGTGCTTTCGGCGATATCAAGCGTGATCCGAGTGCGCCGCGTCCTGCATTGGCGGACGTGCGGGTGCAAGTGCATTACGAACTGTATGACGGCCTGCCATTGCTGGCCAAGTGGTTGACGGTTCACAATCAATCGTCCGAACCAGTGCGGTTGGATTCATTTGTGGTCGAGCAACTGGCCGTAGTCGAGCCCGAGTCCATCGTGGACGGCAACCCACAAAACTTCCGCGGTGAATTCCGCGACTTGGAAGCATTCAGTGACTATGCTTTCGGCGGCAACATGACCGGCAACGCTGACGCGCCCGGCGTCCGTTGGAAGACTGATCCGCTCTACACCACGCAAGTCCATTACCTGCGCGAAACGCCCTGCCTGCTCGAAGGCGCGCCACCGCTCGGACCGGCGGTGGACGTTCCGCCGGGCAAGACCTTCGAGTCCTTCCGCGTGTTCGAACTGTTGCACGACAGTACTTGCCGCGAACGCCGCGGTTTGGCCGTGCGCCGCGCATATCGCGCCCTTGCGCCGTGGGTGCAGGAAAATCCGGTGCTCATGCACGTCCGCAGCGCCCGGCCGGACGCCGTCAAGCTGGCCATCGACCAGTGCGCCGACGTGGGATTTGAGATGGTGATCATGACGTTTGGCAGCGGCTTCAACGTCGAAAACGAATCGCCCGACTACCTGGCGCAAATCAAGTCCCTGGCAGATTACGCGCATAAGCAAGGAATCGAACTGGGCGGCTACTCGCTGCTGGCCAGCCGGCGCATCAACGACGAACAGGACGTCATCAACCCCGAAACCGGCCACACCGGCGGCGCGCGTTTCGGCAATTCGCCGTGCCTCGGCAGCCAGTGGGGACAAGATTATTTTCGCAAGCTGCGGCAGTTCTTCGAAACGACGGGCTGCGGCATCTTGGAACACGATGGTTCGTATCCCGGTGACGTGTGCGCTTCGACCAATCATCCCGGGCATCACGGACTGAACGATTCGCAATGGACCCAGTGGAAGGTCATCAGCGATTTCTACAAGTGGTGCCGCGGCCGGGGCATCTATTTGAACGTGCCGGACTGGTATTATCTCAGCGGCTCGACCAAGTGCGGCATGGGCTATCGCGAATCCAATTGGTCCCTCCCGCGCGATGAACAGGAAATCATCGAACGCCAGAATGTTTTCGACGGCACCTGGGAAAAGACGCCGAGCATGGGCTGGATGTTTGTGCCGCTGGTGCAATATCACGGTGGCGGAGCGGCGGCGACCATTGAGCCGCTGAAGGACCACCTCGCCCATTACGAAAGCCGGCTGGCCAATCTCTTTGGCGCCGGCGTGCAGGCGTGCTATCGTGGACCGCGCTTGTTGACGCACCGGAAACCACGCGCGGTCGTGAAGCGGTGGGTGGATTTTTACAAACTGCACCGCGCGATCCTGGATTCCGATCTCATTCATCTGCGGCGTCCCGATGGCCGCGATTGGGATGGCTGGCTGCACGTCAATCCGAAACTGCCGCGAACGTGGACTGGCGATGCTTTACAATCCGCTGCCCCAATCCATCACGCGTCAGATTACGCTGCCGCTGTATTACACCGGCTTGACCAACGCCGCGTTGATTCGCGAAGCCGACGGCGAAGCCAAATCCTATTCTTTGGACCGCGAATATCGCGCGACGGTGAGCGTCACCCTTCCGGCGAAGGGCCGCACTTGGCTGGTGGTGGAATCGCCGGACGCCCCGCCGTTTCCTGGGAAACGATCTGCCTGGAACGGTTACGACCGCTACGATTTCACCGTGGATGGCCGGCCCGTTCTGGTCGTGGCGCCCAAAGCAAGCGGCGCCTGGCAAGCCCTGGGTATGGGAAGGGGAATTCTTCGGTCACAAGCCCGCGCCGGACGTTGCCTTGCTTGGCAAAGGATTTCACGTCGTTTACATGAGCGTGCCCGACATGCTCGGTTGCCCGGAAGCGGTGGCGCATTGGAATGCGTTCTACCGGGAGTTGACCGGAAAATATGGCTTCGCGAAGAAAGCCGCGGTGACCGGCCTGAGCCGGGGCGGCCTTTACTGCTACAACTGGGCCGAGGCGAATCCTGACAAAGTTGCGTGCATCTACGGCGACGCGCCGGTGTGCGACTTCAAGAGTTGGCCAGGCGGCCAAGGCAAGGGCCAAGGCAGTCCGCGCGACTGGCAACTGGTGATGGAGCGGTACCATTTCGCGTCGGAAGCAGAGGCGCTGGCTTACGACAAGAATCCTATCGACAACCTCGCGCCCCTCGCCCGCGCCAAGGTGCCGCTGCTGCATGTGTACGGCGACGCCGACCAAGTGGTGCCGTGGGAGGAAAATACGGGCATTGTGGCGCAGAGGTATCGCCAACTTGGCGGCAGCATCACGCTTATCGCCAAACCCGGCGTGGGACATCACCCGCACGGCCTGGACGACTCGACGCCGATTGTGGAGTTCATCCTGAAACATGCGTTGCCGGCGGAATAAGGGGGAGAGAAAACCGAAAGCTGAGTGCAGTGCTTCTTGCGTTGCTACCTGTACAACGTCACCACTCAATGGAACACTTCGGACTTCGCCCTACGCTTCTTCCTTCGTGAGATGGGCACTCTCCCGAGACAGCCAGGTGGGCGTACGCACAATCGACACCCCTGCATCACCAACAGTGAAACAGTGACAAGCATGCGTTACATCCTTCGTCCGCATCGAGCTGCAGCAGCAAAACCTTGTGCAATACCAGCGAAGGTTGGGCAACTGTGGTGAGGCGGCGCGAGGACCAACCACGCCAATCTGATTTGTAACGTCCCGATTGCGCGGCACGTCTTAATTCACCAAGAAAGACTTCTTTCGCGGACGGTTTCGGGTATAACGATACCGGAAACTCTGAGCCTTCGAGCCGGGTTTGATGTTAGATTTGACCGTTGCTTCCGGGCCACCTGATCCTGCCGGGAGAACAGGCATGACGAACTGTAGTATATGAGCACAACTGACCTTCTTGCCCACCGGGCGGCGAATCCGACGGCAACCGGGCTGCCCTCGGGCCTGCATTACCCACGCATTTCCCGCCGCGAAGCTTTGCGTCGCGGCCTCAGTGGCGCTGCCGGATTGCTGCTCGCCGGTCGCGTCGGATTGCCGGTAGTGATGGCAGCGCAACCGGAAAAACCAAAGGCCAAGGCCAAGGCGGTCATCCAAATCTGGATGTGGGGCGGCCCCGCGCATCTGGATACGTTTGATCCGAAGCCCGAAGCCGGCCAGGCATATTGCGGTCCGCTGCTCAATCCGATTGCCACCAACGTGGACGGCATCCGCATCGGCGAATTGTTGCCGCTGCTCGCCAAACAGGCGGACAAGTATTCCATCATTCGCAGCATGACCCACGGTGTGAACGGCCACGAGACCGCGTCCTACCTGGTGCAGACGGGCCGCAAGCCGGGTGATGGGGAAGTCTATCCGGCCGTCGGGGCGGTGGTGTCGCTGTTCAAGGGTTACGAAGCTGGTTACACCGGCCTCATTCCGCCTTACATTGTGTTGACCGAACCGCAGGGGCGATTCTCGGAGGCCGGCTTCCTGGGCTCGCGGTTTAAGCCCTTCGCCACCGGAGGTGATCCGGCGAAAACGCCCTTTGTCGTGGAAGGCGTCGTGGCCCAGGGCATTTCGGAAAAACGCCAGCACGACCGTCGCGATTTGCTGCACAACCTCGACACCCTGGGACAGATTTTGAAAACCCAACCGCAGTTGCAGGCGCTCAACCAATGCGAGAAACAAGCTTACGACTTGATCTTGGGCGACGCCGGCAAGGTGTTTGATCTATCGGATGAAAAGGCCGAATTGCGCGAACAGTATGGCCGCAGCAGCTTTGGGCAGTCCTGCCTGGTGGCGCGACGGCTGGTCGAACGCGGCGTCCCCTATGTCACCATCAATTACAAAGGCTGGGACACCCACAAGGAACACTTCCCGGCCATGCGCCGGAAGCTGCCGGAATTGGACAAAGGCATGGCCACGCTGTTGCAGGATTTGTCCGACCGGGGCCTGCTGGAGAGCACCATTATTTGGTGGGGAGGCGAATTTGGTCGAACGCCCAAGGTCGATTACAATCCGCCTTGGAACGGGGGCCGCGGTCATTATGGGAAAGTCTTCTCGGTAGTGGTCGCCGGGGGTGGATTCAAGGGCGGCCACGTGGTGGGGGCGTCGGATGCAAAAGGCGAGGAAGTGAAGGAGCGGCCCGTGTACCCGGTCGATCTGATCGGCAGCATGTATGAATTGCTCGGTATCGATCCCAACGGCAAGTTGCCGCATCCCCAGGGCAAGCTGGTGTATGTCACGCCCTCCGCGAAGGAGGACGTGAAGCGCGGCGGACTCTTGCGGGAAATCATGTAACCAATGAAAGCCACGATGAAACTTTTTCAATCGCCGTCAGGACTTGGTGGAAGCGCTAGATTTATGGATTATCGAGATGTGCCAATTGCACGAACGCCGACGCAGTCCCTTTCTTTTCACTATGAATCTTGTAGCAGCCGACGTGAGGAGGCTCATGCCTATTGTGCTGGAAATCAGAACCAAAAATCACCTGGGCTCCAAAGCGCCCTCACGATCGCAACTCGGTTCGGCGTGAAAACCGCCGGATTGCTGCTGGCAATTTTGTTCGCATTGGTCCCCGGTGCCCTGGCCCAACGAACTCCGGATATCGGTTATGTATTTCCCGCCGGCGGCCGGCAAGGCGCCACCGTCCAGGTGAAGCTGGCTGGGCAGTACCTGGACGGAGTCAGCGGTGCCGACATTTCCGGAACCGGCGTGCAAGCCACGGTGGTTGATTACGTCAAGCCGCTGAACGGGAAACAAATCAATTTGCTGCGCGACCGGCTGAAGGCATTGCAGCAGGGATTGAGGTCGGCCAGGCGAACCGAAACCAAGATTGACGTCCGCAGCGAAATCAACACCAACGTCGTCGAACACCTTGACCGGGCCGCCGTGCAACAGGAAATCACCGACATCAGGGACAAGCTCGCCAATCCCAAGAACCGCAAGCGCGACAACCCGCAACTTTCGGAAGATGTCACCCTGCGCGTCACGGTGGCGGCGGATGCCGAACTGGGCAAACGGGAACTGCGTCTGAAAACCGCCTTGGGTTTGTCCAACCCGCTGGCTTTTTATGTGGGCCAATTGTCCGAATTCGCTGAGCAAGAGCCCAATGACAAGACTGCCGATGCCGGGATGCTGTCGGGACTGCCGTTGGTGATCAACGGCCAGATTATGCCCGGCGACGTGGATCGTTTCCGGCTGAAGCTGAGCAAGGGCCTGCGATTGGTTGTGGTCGCCAGCGCGCGCGAATTGAGGCCTTATTTGGCCGACGCTGTTCCCGGATGGTTCCAAGCCACGCTGGCGCTGTACGATGCCAAGGGCGATGAACTGGCTTACGACGACGATTATCGTTTTCATCCCGATCCGGTGCTGTTTTACCAAATCCCCCAGGACGGCGAATACGTAATGGAGATCAAGGACGCCATCTACCGCGGGCGCGAGGATTTCGTCTATCGCATCACCGTGGGGGAGCTGCCTTTTGTGACGAGCATCTTTCCCTTGGGCGGCCAGCCGGGCACGCCAACTACAGTGGCGCTTAAAGGGTGGAACCTGCCCGTCACTGAGTTGACTTTGGATGCCGAACCAAACGAGGCGGGCATACTCCCTGTGTCGGTGCGCAAGGATGGCTTGGTGTCCAATCATCTTCCTTTCGCCGTCGATCCGTTGCCGGAAGCCCTCGAACAGGAACCGAACAATCAGGAGGGCGGCGCCCAACCGATTCCCGTGCCCGCAGTGGTGAATGGGCGCATTGATTCGCCGGGGGACACGGATGTGTTTCGCTTTGCGGGCCGCGCGGGCGATGAGCTGGTGGCGGAAGTCTATGCCCGCCGGCTTGATTCCCCACTTGACTCCGTGCTCAAGCTGACCGACGCCAACGGCCAACAACTGGCGTTCAATGATGATCACGAAGATAAGGGCTCGGGCTTGAACACACACCATGCCGATTCATATTTCATGGTCCGCCTGCCGGTCAACGGAACCTACTACCTGCACCTGAGCGACGCGCAACATCACGGTGGCGCGGCTTATGGCTATCGTCTGCGGGTCAGCCCACCGCACCCGGATTTTGAGTTGCGCGTGGTGCCGCCCAGCCTCAATGCCCGCGCGGGTGGGGCGGTGCCGGTAACCATCTATGCGCTGCGCCGGGACGGCTTTAGCAACGACATCCGAGTGTTCCTGCAGGATGCCCCCACCGGATTCACGCTGGCCGCTGGCCGAGTAGCGGCGGATAAAGATCAGGTCAAACTCTCGTTGCGCGTACCGACGGTGCCTTCAAAGCAAGCCGTTGCCTTGAACTTTGAAGGCCGCGCCTGGCTTCAGGGGCGGCAAATTGTCCACGCGGCCGTGCCGGCGGAAGACATGATGCAAGCCTTCGCTTATCGCCATCTGGTCCCCGTCCAGGCAATGAAAGTGTCCGTCATCAACCGGGGAAGAGCCGGCGCCGGGATGCGAAACCTGGCGCAGCGAGGCAAGAAAAAGGCGGCGCCGAAGAAGTCCAAAACGAACTGATAAGACCGAAATCCCGGCGCTTTCGAGTGACTCGGGACGAGGATACGCTGGCAAACGCTGCCCCGGACATTGCACGTTCGGCCCTGAGCGAAAGCGGGAGCAAGCTCCGCGCACTCCAAACGCTGGCGCGAGGATTGGCCAAGCCAGCAGGAGACTTACCCCCGCTTCCGTTTCGACCGTCGGCTTTGGGTCCTTTGGCTGCTCGCCTAGCTTCGGTTCCAGACCGAAAAAGATTTTTCCGTGGCCGCCATTCTGTTAGTCCTGACGCACTGGTTATCATGTTCAACTGGTTTTGGATCTTTATTGGCGGTGGACTGGGCAGCCTGGGGCGATTCTGGGTATCGGGCGCCGTGGCGCGGCAGTTGGGGGAAACGTTCCCGTGGGGCACGCTCGCGGCGAATGTCACCGGGTCGTTTGCCATCGGCTTCTTTGCGACGCTCACCGCCCCGGAAGGCCGATGGTTGGTGCCGGCTTCGTTTCGGCAATTCTTCATACTCGGCCTCTGCGGCGGTTACACCACGTTTTCTTCGTTCAGCCAGCAAACCCTGGCCCTGGCCGAAGACGGCCAATGGTTGAAAGCCGGCGGCAATGTGTTGTTGTCCGTGACGGCTTGTCTGGTGGCGGTATGGCTGGGCCATCTGCTGGCCATGAGCTTGAACTCAACGAAAGGCACTTGATATGCAAATTCCCCACGAAGCCGTCCTCCTCCGCATCTTCATCGGTGAAAGCGACCGCTACGACCACAAACCGCTCTACGAAGCCATCGTGCTGAAAGCGCGCGAACTGCACCTCGCCGGAGCGACCGTGCTCCGCGGCCCCATGGGCTTCGGCAAATCCAGCCGGTTGCACACCGCCAAAATCCTGCGCCTGTCGATGGACCTGCCGCTGGTGATCGAGATTGTGGACAGCAAGGAAAAAATCCAAGCGTTTCTGCCGGTGCTCGACTCGATGATGGGCGGCGGGTTGCTGACCATGGAAACGGTGAAAGTGATGGATTATCGCGCGGGAACGCCGGAACCGCCCGCGGAGGGTGAGGAAGAGGGAACGAGTGGGAGCGGGAGTTGTTGAAGGATTGAAGCGTGAAGCGTGGAAGAGGGAAACCGGTGAGGGTTTGAAGTGTTATGAACGAAGGGGGGCAACGGTCGTCCCAGGCTAAAGGAGGTTGGCTCAACCGCACGGTGCTGGGCATCGGGTTGGCTTCATTGTTCAGCGATTGGGCCCATGAAATCGCCACCGCGGTCCTGCCGGCGTTTCTGGCCACGATTGGCGCTTCGGCGGCCTGGTTGGGATTGATTGAAGGAGTGTCGGACGGCCTGTCGAGCTTCGCCAAAATGGCGTCCGGCTATTATACCGACCGCCTGCAACGGCGCCGGCCCGTGGCCGTGGTTGGTTACATCATTACCGCTCTGGGCACCGCGGCGTTTGGCCTGGCGACTGCGGCCTGGCACGTCTTGGTGGCGCGCTCGCTGGCGTGGCTGGGACGCGGGGTCCGCAGCCCGATCCGCAAAGCGCTGCTCGCAGCGGCCGTGACCCGCGAGACGTACGGGCGCGCGTTCGGATTTGAGCGGATGATGGATACGTTGGGCGCCATCGTGGGCCCGGCGTGCGCCGTGTTCCTGTTGGCCGCCTTGAACCACTCGTATTCCAGTCTCTTCGCGTTGACACTCATTCCCGGACTACTGGCGGCGGCCTGTATCGGTTTCCTGGTCAAAGAGAAGGACCGCAAACCAATCGGGCACATTTCCTTTGGCCAGAGCCTGCGCAACCTGCCCTCAATTTATCGGCGGTTTCTGGTGGCGGTGGGGCTGTTCGGCCTGGGCGACTTTTCCCACACGATGCTGATTCTGTTGGCGACCCAGAAACTTGCTCCGGCATGGGGCGCCAATACGGCGGCCAGCCTGGCGATTGGGCTGTATGTCTTGCACAATGTGTTCTACGCGGGCTTCGCGTTTTTGGCGGGCTGGTTGGCTGATCGGTTCGCCAAGCCCCAGTTGCTCGCGGGAGGATATTTTCTGGCTGCGGTTATGGCAGGCTTGGTCATCGGCCTGCCGGCCGGTATCTGGACCTTGGGCGTGGTCTTTGTTCTGGGCGGCATGTTTGTGGGCGTCGAGGAAACCCTGGAAGATTCGCTGTGCGCCGAACTGGTGCCCCCGGAGCAACACGGCATGGCCTTTGGCACGCTCGCCACGGTGAACGGCATCGGGGATTCGCTTTCGAGCGTGATGGTCGGGTGGCTCTGGGCCGTCGGCGGAACCAGCGCGGCGTTTGCCTACTGCGGCGTCTTGTTTTTGGTCGGCAGCGTTTTGATGTGGCGGATGCCGTCGCGCCACGAATGAAGGCCTCAATCATCGCCGGAGTCGCCGTGGTCACTGAGCCGGCTGGGTGGTGCCGAGGTCACCGGGAACGTCGATTACCAAGCCGTGTCTATGCAATGACTGTGGCTGCGTTCGTGAGAACACGGCTGACTTTAAAGAAAAACACTTCGCCAACCGCATCGCCCTAACGGCCATCGGAAAATGACTGGATTGCCTTCGCCTGAATCAGGCGTTTCACCGTGCCAGTCAGCCGCGTTCTCACCAACGCAGAGACAAATCGAACTTCATCGACGGCTGGCTCCCGTGGCTGACCTCATCGTCATTCTAGAAATCCACCTATGACAAAGTTGCTTCTAATCGCATTTGTCCTCCTCGTCGTTTTTATGGCCTACTCCGCTTATGTGGCGGACCAGTGGCTCGGAGTCGTTGCATTCACCTACCGATACCTGCTGTTCTGTGTGATTGCCTCGCTAGTGCTGGGCGCGGCGTGGTTTGCAGGTTTCAGGAAACACGCCCTGCCAGTCGGCCTGGGGATCTTCTGCCTGCTTGCAGCAAATATCTTTATGCCGCCTCCGATGCGGAGACGCTGATTTCCATCATTGCCACAAAGCCCTGACCAAAATGAAAGCAATCGGCAGCAACCAACAAACAGGGCGAGTGCTGTCATTCATCATTCTGGGTTTCGCCAGGCGTAAAGGCATCCGGGATGCTGTTGCCCCTTAATGCCTCCCATGTATTCGTGCCGTCGTGCCAAGCGATTGGTGGTCCGGTTGTGCTGGATCAGACGGCACTGTTTTGCAAGTGGTCGCTCGGGCAGACCGGCGGCTGGAAAATGGTTCCGTGGCCGAAGAGGGGGCCTTGAAGACAGTGGGCCAGCAAATGGAATGGAACCTTCGCCCGGAGATGAGCCAGCAGGCCGGGCATGTGATCCGCAAGCGACAAGAGAATCTGTCCAAGTTCATTCCAGGAACAAAGCTGGACCAGCGCCGGAAACCGGCCAATGCCAAACACTGCCAGACCAAAGGTAAGTTGCGGATCCGGAAATACGAGGCGCGGGTAGTGTGTTTAGGAGAAAAGGGAGGGCATGATTTTAGAGCCATCGCCAAAAGGATCGGGATTGGACCTGATCGCGTTCGAACCCTTTACGCGCGTTCGCTAAGGCGCCGGGGCCTGCCTGGTCCTGCGTAGGGCGCTGAGCGAACAGCGAGTCAACAGTCAAATTAAAAGAACACTAATATGCGAAAGAATTGGTATAAAGAAATGGCGCTCCCGGGCAAGGAAGTGCTGGCGTGTTTTCCACCGGAGCAATTGGCCGCAAGTATCCTGAAAAAGGAACAGCGCATCGCGGAGATTATGGGCAACATCCAAAAGCTTTTGGCAAAGCAGGCATGAGCAACGTGTTTTCCAGATGCCCCATCGGGGCAACCGAGAATAGCCCAGCGTTTCAACGCTGGGTAAACGCGAGTGGAGATTTTCCAAGTCCCGCAGGGACGGCAGTCGTTTTCAAAACTTCCGGGGCAATGGCGCGGGGATTCTTTTGTCCCTACGGGACTCGATTCCCTTTGGCCCGGAAACCCACCGTTGAAACGGTGGGCTATTGTCGGGCGTCCCTCCGGGACGATGGAGGCGCACGATGAATCCGTGGCCAATGGTGAAGCTGGGCGAGTGCTGACGCCGACAGGGCGCGGCGAAAGTGTTGACGCTTCGAAGGAATATCGCCTGCTGGGAATTCAGCTCGACGGGCAAGGGCGGTTTTGCGTTGCCGAAAATGATTTCATTTACAGCCGGTTATTTGCCTGTCGCGGAGCATTCGGCGTCATCAGCAAAGACTTGGACGGCTGTTTCGCCTCTGGCGAATTCCCGGCATTCATTCCCGTAACGGGCAAGATTGATGTCGAATTTCTGAAATACTGGTTTCGGCTGCCGAGCGTCATTGCCACCGTGGACGCGGATTGCTCCGGTAGCACGCCGCTGACGCGGAATCGGTTCAAAGAGCATTTCTTTCTCGCGCTGGAAATTCCGTTGCCGCCGTTGGTAGAGCAGCGGCGGGTGGTGGCGCGGATTGAGGCGCTGGCCACTCAAATCCACGAAGCCCGCACTCTCCGCCACCAAGCCGCCGAAGAAACCGAGGCACTTTTTGAGGCTTTTCTGGGTGCTCAATTTGATTCATCCGAATGGCCTCTTAGGTTATTGCCGGATGTCGCAGAAGTTGCGCGAGGGAAATTCGCGCACCGGCCACGCAATGAGCCACGTTTCTATGGCGGCGAATTTCCATTCATTCAAATCGGGGACATTTCAAATTCCGGTCGCTACATCCGCAATCATTCTCAAACGCTCAATAAAGATGGATTGGCAATCAGTCGGATGTTTCCCGCTGGCACGGTTGCGATAGCAATTACCGGCGCAACAATTGGTGTCACCGGTATTCTTGGTTTTGATTCATATTTTCCGGATAGCATCGTCGGCGTTCAGGCAATGCCAGAATCAGCCACGCCGGAATTCATTTACCTTGCGGTGGAACATGCCAAGAAAATCGCGCTCGCAGAAGCGACGCAAACAACTTTGCCGGTTTCTGAAACTGCTTGCCCGGGAACTTACGGCGAGCGATCCAGCAACCGTTGGCGCACAGTGTCCGGCAAGGATGACTGTTGCACCCATTGCCGGGCGGCAGCCGGATCGCTGTCCAGCCAGCGCCGGGCCGCCGATTCAAGTTGGCGATTGCGGGTCTTTTCGTCACTCACGCTTTGCAGCCAGCTTATGGCAGTTTCCGGATAGTTGTAGGCAATGGAATCGGCAAACGCCACCACGGCCGATTCTCGACCGGTGCCGGCGGGAAGTTGGTCGAGCCAGTCGGCCGCGGAACTCGGATCATAACTGCCCCACCGCTCGGCGACGGTTCGCAAGGCCTTATCCTGTGTCTCGCCTTGCGGAAAGGACGAAGCCCATTGGGCGGCCGCCTGAGGGTCAGCGGATGCCCACTTTGTAACCACCCGTTGGACGGCAGATTTCTGGGTCTTCCCGGGTGGCAGGGCGGATACGAATTCCGCCGCCTTGTCCGGCGCTACTTCCGCCCAACCGGCACTGAGGCTGGCATAGACCTGATCGCGCATGGTTGCGTCAGGCAAGGAGTTGGCCCAGCGCACCGCGGCGGCGGGATCATTGGCCGCCCACTGGTTGGCCACGGTGTTGAGAAAATTGTTGCGGGTGTTGCCTGCGGGAAGATCGGCGGCAAACGCGGCCGCACTCCGGGGATCGTTCTGGGCCCATTGATGGCTGATGCTGTTTAACGCGTTTTGTTTGCCGCGGCCGTCCGGCAATTCTTTAATCCAGTCCACGGCGCTACTGAAATCGTTGTTCGCCCATTGCGAAGCCACGGAACCGATCAACTCATCGCGCGATTGCCCGGCGGGCATGGATAAAGCAAAGTCCGCTGCCGCTGCCGGATCTTGATTGGCATATTGCCAGACAATCCCCCGGGCGGCCTCGCGCTGCGCCGGGCCGGCGGGCAGGGTTTGGTACCATTCCAGCGCGGCCGTTACGTCGCTGGCGGCCAATTGGCCGGCGACGGTGTTGTAAACGTAGGTCTTCGCTTCGGAGGGCGGAATCGTTTGCAGCATGGTGGCGACGGTCTGCGGATCGGAATAGGCCAGGGACGACAGAATGTTTTGCGTGGCGGTCACTTTCGCCTGGCCCGGCGGCAACGCTTGGACATAACCCATGGCGGCCTGCGGATCGGAGCGGGCCCAGGTGGAAACAATATTGCGCAGGGCATCCAAGCGGCCCTTGTTGGCCGGAAGCGTTTGGACCCAGGCCAGCGCGGCGTTGACATCCTGGCTTGCCCATTGGCTGGCCGCCGTCGCCAGGAGGACGTCGCGGGCTTTGCCCGCCGGCTGCTTCATCGCATACTGGACGACGGCCTGCGGATCGTCCTGCGCCCATTGGTAGCTGACGCGTTGCAGAATTTGCTCCCGCGTCGCCCGATCGGGAAACTGCTGAATCCAGGCCAGCGCGGCGTTCAGATCCTGATTCGCCCACGTGCCGACAATGGAGGTCAACAACTGGCGTTGGGTCGAACCTTTGGGCAAGGCCGTGGCCAGCGCAATGGCGGCCTGGGGATTGGATTGCCCGAGCATGCTGCCGACACGGGAGATGGCGTGTTGCTTGACCTGGCCTTCGGGAAGCGTCTTGATCCAGCCCCACGCCGCTTCAGGATCGGTTTCCGCCCACTGCCCGGCGACGGTTTCCAGTACCTCGTTACGCCGGATTCCCGCGGGAAGCAGCAACGCGCGGGCGGCGGCCGTCGCTGGATCAGTGGCAGCCCAGGCACGAAACAAGTTGCGGTAAAGCGACAGTTGTTCGACGGAGTTGCCCGTCTTTTGCACGAAATCGAGCGCGACCTGCGGGTTGCTTTCCGCCATTTGGGTAACGACTATGTTCAACGCATCCATGCGGAGCTTCCGACCGGCAGTCGTTGAACCCAGGCATTCGCCCCGGCAAGATCTACTTGCGCCCACCCCTTGAGGACCGCTTGAATTTGCTGATTGCGATCCGCCCCGGCGGGCAACGCCTCAACCTGCTTGAGCGCGGCAACGGGATCCATCGTGGCCCACCGGGTCAGCAATTGGCCACGGAAACTGTAACGCAAACTGCCATTGGGAATCAGACGCTCCAACGCCAGCACCTGCGGGATGGACCGGAAGTCCAATTGGTCGGCCAGGCGCATCAAGGCTTGATACCGGGCCTGATAGTCCGGTTCCCGCAGCGCGGCGCGAATGACCGCCTCCGGATGGTAGGGCAATGCTGGCGGTGGCCGGCACAACCG
Organism: uncultured Verrucomicrobiae bacterium; assembly: GCA_963788655.1. Lineage (GTDB taxonomy): Bacteria > Verrucomicrobiota > Verrucomicrobiia > Limisphaerales > JAFGQR01 > JAFGQR01. Next base: position 245,925 of record CAWBHS010000038.1, read on the forward strand.
TTTTGCGGAGCGACCGTTGCGCGATAGCGGGAGGCGCGGACGAAGCGCTGGCAGAATTATCGGCGGCGGCCCGGCCATTGCCGTGGGGCAGGATCATTCGATCTGCCAAAATGCCGCTCAAGATTCCGGCCGCCAAAACGGCCGCCAAAGCCAATCGATTTGCGTTCATTGGAAGAATGCCGGCCCGCCTGGCAGCGACCTGGTTTGGCTCACTGCTGCGAGCGCATCATGAAACATGCGGGCATTCACTCCGAAGAGCAAGCCCGCGTAAAGGTGCGTGGAAATGGCGGCGACGCTCAGTCAGCATGCTGCCGGCGTCCCACCGACAGAAACGACCGCGCCAGAAACATTCGTACCTTGGCCGATGCCCGAAGTGCCTGGTGCGCTCAAGGCTGCTTGGCGGTTCGCAGCGTCTTCTTCCGTTCGCTCTGCCGGCAAGATGCCGGCAGCACGCTGACGCAACGTGCTGTCGGCGTCCCGCCGGCAGAAACAAACACACCAGAAACGTCGAACCTGGCCCACGCCCGAAGTGCCTAGTGCGCTCGAGGCTGCTTGGCAACTCGCAGCGTCTTCTTCCTTCGCTCTGCCGGCAAGATGCCGGCAGCACGTTGACGCAGCGTGCTGCCGGCGTCCCGCCGGCAGAAACGAACACGCCAGAAACATTCGAACCGTTGCCGGCGCCCGAAGTGCCTGGTGCGCTCGAGGCTGCTTGGCAATTCGCAGCGTCTTCTTCCGTTCGCTCTGCCGGCAGGATGCCGGCAGCACGTTGATGCTCGGCTGAAGCTGTGCTCCGTCGAAAGGGA
>CAWBHS010000039.1:0-174832 GCA_963788655.1 uncultured Verrucomicrobiae bacterium
GCGTGGTTTCTGAGGTTGCCGCGGCGGGGGCCCCGGCAGACTCGTTTTCGGATAAACCGACAAATTGTCGGTTTATCCGGGCGCGATTGAACTGGCAAAACCGACACCAATGAAGGAGCCTGAATATTGCAATTGGCCCGAGTGGCTGGCCAACGCCGACCTCCCCGAACGTCACAAAACCAGTTTCGCCATTACCCTCCACTGGTACCTCAACTTCTGCCGCCGGGGCCGGGGCGAGGTCAACCATGACTCGGCCCGCGACTTCATCGCCTGGGCCCAGGCCCAGAAACAGCCCGAACCACTGGGTAGGGCGAGACTCCGTTGTGCCCTGACATTTCCGCATCGTTTCCGCATTCCCGGCCGCGTTGATGCGGGAATCCTACGGCGTTCGAGGATCAAAGGCTTCCCCGTGCCCGACATGGGGTTGACGAACGCGCTGCGGGGAAGTCAGGGCTCGACGGAGTCTCGCCCTACCAGGTGGTTGGGGGCGGCGGCATTGCTTTGCGTCGCCATTGCTGGTTCGGAGCATGGATTCAGTCGTTGAACCACGGATTTCAGTTACGAAGAGGTTGCTTTATTGACGCCGGGAGGCTGGCCGGTAGGTTAGCCCCTTGATCGTGAACCATCGACCTCGTGTAATTGGACATGTATCTCGTCGCCGCCATGATGCTGGGATTGGGCAGCGGGCACAGTTTGGCGGAGCCAGCCTGCGACACGGGCACGGGCCTGGAGGGTTTTATCCGGCGTTACTCCACGGATCGCAAGGCACTTCGCCAATTCTACGAGATGCCGTGGTCCGACCTGCGCTTTGACCGGCTCGAGGCGTTTTTCAACGACTGGCGAAGCCGTCTGGCCCAGGTCGAGTTCTCGCAACTCGATCCACCGGGACAAGTTGACTATCTCCTGCTGCGAAACGAACTGGCCGGCGAGTTGACCCGGCTCGCGCGAGATCGTAAGCGGTTGGGTGAAATGGACGTCTCTGCTGGCGTGGCGGCGATCCGTGCAGGAACTCGAACAGGCCCGGGAACGAATGGAACCTTTGGATGCTCCGGCCGCCGCCGCCAGAATTGCGGCGCTACCCGAGCGGTTGCAAAAGCTACGCGAACGAATTGAGCTGGGGCAGAAGCCCAAAGCAAAAGTTCGCCAACCGAAACTCGGCACCCAAAACGAGAGTTCCAACCAGTTCGTCAGCATTGTCAGCCAGCATCAACCCGGACCAGCACCGCCCTCTGCCCTCAGCGTTTCCCCGGCCTTGGCCCAGCGGACGGCGGCTGCTGTGGACGACCTGCGCGAGACGTTGAAGACGTGGTTCACGTTTTACGACGGTTATCAGCCGGAATTCTCGTGGTGGCTCAAGCAGCCTTACGACGACACCCACCAGGCCATGGAAGATTACGCCACGTATCTGCGCGAAGAGGTTGCCGGACTTAAAGGCAAGGATGACGATCCGTTGCTGGGCGAACCCATTGGCGCTGACGAATTGGCCAAGGATTTGGCGGTCGAGATGATTCCCTACACGCCGGACGAATTGATTGCCATCGGCGAGCGCGAATTTGTCTGGTGCGAAGCCGAGATGAAGAAGGCGGCGCGCGCGATGGGCTTCGGGGATGACTGGCAAGCTGCCCTGGCCAAGGTGAAAGCGGACTACGTGCCGCCCGGCGAACAAGACGACTTGGTCGCGCAATTGGGACGCGAAGCCATTCGTTTCGTCAAGGAGCACCACCTCGTTTCCGTGCCGCCGCTTTGCGAAGAAACCTGGCGCGTGGCCATGATTTCCCCCGAGGGACAGAAGCTCAATCCTTACGCGGCTTATGGCGGCCAGAAGATGCTCGTGGCCTACGCCAAAGATGAAATGAAGAACGCCGATAAACTGATGGCCATGCGTGGCAACAACCGGCATTTCACGCGCATTGTTACCGCGCACGAACTGATTCCCGGACACCATTTGCAACTGTTTATGGCCGCCCGGCTACGGGACTATCGCCAGGTGTTTTCGACGCCCTTCCTGGTCGAGGGGTGGGCGTTGTATTGGGAGACGCGGTTGTGGGATCTGGGCTATGCGCCCACGCCGGAGGATCGCATCGGAATGCTGTTCTGGCGGATGCACCGCTGCGCGCGGATCATTGTGAGTCTCAAGTTTCACCTGGGCCAGATGCAACCGGCAGCAATGGTGGACTTCCTGGTCGAACGCGTCGGCCACGAGCGGTTGGGTGCCACCAGTGAAGTACGCCGTTACATCGGCGACGGTTTTTCGCCGCTGTACCAGTGCGCCTACATGATCGGCGGCCTGCAACTTCGCGCGTTGCGCCAGGAGGTTGTGGGCGCGGGCAAGATGACGGATCAACAATTCAACGACACGGTCCTAACTTGCAACGCGATTCCCATTGAACTTATCCGGGCGGAAATCCGGAAGCTGCCGCTGACAAAAGAAAGCCAGGCGGAATGGAAATTTGCGCCACCGGAGTCAACTGAGTAAAACCATGCCGGTCGAACCCAACGATCCGAACCGTGCCGTCCCCAAACTGCCGCCGGTCCTGGCCAAAACCGCGGCTACGCTGGGGCTGGAGGGCTATGCTCGCCATATCTTCCTCTGCGCGGATCAATCCGAGCCCAAGTGTTGTGCGAAGGAAACCGGACTCGCGGCGTGGAATTTCCTAAAACGGCGCCTGAAAGAACTGAACCTGGCGGGACCGTCTCCGCGGGTGTATCGCAGCAAAGCAAATTGTCTGCGCGTCTGCACGCACGGCCCGATTGCCGTGGTTTACCCTGAAGGTGTGTGGTATCACTCCTGCACCGCGGAAGTCCTGGAGCAGATCATTCAGAAGCATTTAATCAAAGGCGAAATCGTTGAACGATACGTCTTGGCGCGAAACAAAGGAGCAGCCGCCTAGCGGACTGCCGGCACCTTGCCAGCAGAACGAACGCATGCATCGGCAGCAAACGACAGCGGTGGCGCGCGCAAAATTTCCCAGTTCAATGCCATCCCAATCCTTCGGTCAACGGTCTTCGGAATTCGGATTCAATCCGGCCCGGCTCACCAAGATGGCGGCGCTGGCGGACGCCCGGTGAGGGCACCGGGCCTACAAACGAACGCCGTTCTCCGTGTAGGCCGCGTGCCCTCACGCGGCGGATGATACAGATCCACCGACAATTTGGAGATGCGCCGCGGCTTCCCCCAGTTCGGAAACGGTGCTTGATTCAAATGCCTGCCGGACCTATCCCATTTTTCATCATGAAACGTCTTGTTCGGCTGCTGGTTTTCGTTGGTGCAATCTCGCTTGCCAGTGCCCAGTCGGCAGTGCCCTGGCACCACCCGTTATACCTGGCCAACCACGGTTACTGGCCCAAGCGGGTCTCGGTGACCGTTGAGAACGACTCCGTCCGCTCCGTCGCCGGCGAAGCGGTGGCCGTCGCCATTCCGGGGCTGGCCGGTGAACCGGTGGCCTCATTGCGGGTCTGCCGCGCCGATGGCGTGGAACTCCTCTTCGACTTGCGCGACGCTCAAGGCCGGGTCAAACGCACCGGCGCCATTGCCACAACGGATCGGCTGATTTTCCCGGCAGAGTGCGCGGCGAAAAGCGCGGCTACCGTGTTTGTCTATGCTGGCAATCAATTGGCTTGGGCCGTGCCGGATTTTTTGCCCGCCGAATTTATGAATGGCGACTTCGAACACGGCGACAATTCTCCCGACGGCTGGATGCCGGTTCAAGCTGACGAACAATATCGCCTGACCTGGACGCAATCCGGCGGACGAGACAACAGTCGTTGCGCCAGAACGGAAGTCGCCGCCGGGGCGCCCGCCACGTGGGTGCAATGGCAGCAAAGCGGCATTCCGGTCGTGCCGGGACGGACTTATCAACTCCGTGGTTGGGTGCGCGCGGAAAACGTGGCTGGCAACGCGGGCTGGTACATTCACGTGAACGGGGAACACCCGCAGTTGATCAACCGGACGTTAAACGCCGGCAGCGGGACCTACGATTGGAAACAAGTCACCGCCACTTTCACAGCGCCCACCAATGCCCGGAATGCCACCGTGGGCACTGTCCTGCACGGCACGGGGACCGCGTGGTTTGACGAGGCGGAATTCAAGGTTGTGGACAGCGAGAAGACCCTGCGAATCTAAGTCGGCCCAGTGGAAACAATGCGCTTGGATCGAGTCAATGCGGAGAGCCAATCATCGGGCAGATTGGCCGTATGAATGCCTGGCTGTCGCCCGCAACTTCAGCGGTCAGTCCATCGGTTCGGCATTGGTTCATTTGGATCTGCGTCCGGCTTTTGCCAAGTTGCCCGCCAGCCAATCCGAAGCGCAGCTTCTCGTTCGCGGCGGGGCCACCAATCTCCCGGCCTTTTGGCTCGATGGCAAACGCGACCTGCTGTTCCCTGCCAATCTGCCGGCGAAAAGCGAATGCGAGTTTCGTGTCGGTTTCAAGACTGCTGCCGGCGGCCCGACTGATTCGCCGACCAACGAATATCCGAAGTTACTGGCAAGTTCTGTGAATCTCGCTCCGGGTGGTGATTTCGAAAATGGCGCCGCCGTATCGAACGCCTGGCGGTTGCCCAATCCGGTCGCGGGCATTTCCTTTGGGCTCAGCCGCGACGGGAAGTTCGGCCAGCATTGCTTGGAGCTTACCGTGCCCGCTAATCCACAAGAGAACTGGATCGGGTGGCGTTCGCGTGAAATCCCGGTCAAGCCCGGTGCCACTTATTTGTTCAGCGGCTACCTCAAGGCCGTCGGGTTAAAGGGCAGCGCCGCGCTGCACGCGCATTGGCATGAGCGCTCCGGCAAACTCACCGCCACCGGCCCTTTTGCCAGCACTGCGGCGCAAGTGTCCGGCGACAGCGAATGGGTGAATTCCCGTGCGTTCCTGCAAGCGCCCCCGGATGCGGCCTTCATCCAACTTCATCTCACCATGAACGGCGTCGGCACCTTGCGACATGACGGCATCTTGTTCGCTGAAGTGATGCCGGCCGACGTACTTGAGATTACCGCGCTCACCCGGGAATCACCGGACCAACCGCTGCATGTGTGGCAGGTCAATCCGTTGGTGAAAGTGTTCCCGGACACCCTGCCGGGTCCGCCTACAACCAGCGTTGCGGTGGAGTTGGCGCGCAATGAATTTGAACCCTTCCAGCTTGCTTTGCGCGGGATTGACGAACGATCCGGGAGCCATGTCAAAGTCAGTGTGACCTCGTTGAGAAATGCCTCGGGTTCCACGTTGCCCGCCGTAAAAGTCGAACGGGTTGGCTTGGTGCCGATTGACCATCCCAGTGCCTATTTCCGGACGGATGTGCCGGAATGGTGCCGGAAGATTCCGCACGGCGCCGCGCGCACCGATGGCTGGGCGGGATGGTGGCCGGACCCGTTGGAACCAAACGGCGGGTTCGATCTTGCCCGCGACCGGACCCAATCGCTTTGGTTTACCGTGCGCGCGTCCGAAGAGGCGGCCCCAGGCGATTATCGCGGCGAAGTACGTATTGAGGCGGACGACGGCATTCGCCTGACGTTGCCTTTGACCGTCATAGTGTTGCCGTTCGCCTTGCCGCAATCGACACACTTGAAGGCGATCTTTGATTTCCGGCGCGGACGCGGCGGTTGGTATGGCCCTGATCCCAAGTCGCCACCAGAATACCGGAAATGGCTGCGCTTCATTGCCGAACACCGGTTGGGCATTGATCAGATCGAGCCGCCGCCCAAGTTCAGTTACGCGAACGGCCGGGTAAGCATGGACGCTACGGGCTTCGATGAGACGGCCCATTTCTGTTTTGACGAACTCGGAATGAACGTCAGCTACACGCCGTGGTTCTTCTACCAGTTCGGCTGGGCGTATCCGCCGAAGAAGTTGTTTGGACTGGCGCCCTTCACTTCGGAATGGACCAATGCCTTCCGGCAAGCCTATCGCCTGTTCAGCGACCATCTGCGCGCCCAAGGCTGGCACGACAAATTTGTCTATTACATTTCGGACGAACCGCATTTCGATCACGAGTTCGTGGTGGAGCAGATGAAGAAGCTCTGTGGGCTGATCCATGAGGTGGATGACACGATCCCGATTTACTCCAGCACCTGGCGGCATTGCGCGGCGTGGGATGAGGCGCTCGATCTTTGGGGCGTCGGCCAATACGGCTGCTTCCCGGTGCCGGAGATGGAGCGATTGCAAAAGGTCGGCAAACATTTCTGGTTTACTTGCGACGGCCAAATGGCCACCGACACCCCTTATCTGGCCACCGAGCGGATGTTGCCATATTACTGTTTCAAATACGGCGTCGAAGGCTTCGAGTTCTGGGGATTGACCTGGTGGACCTACGATCCTTGGAAACTCGGCTGGCACGAGTTCATTCGGCAGAGCAACGAGGGCAAGGATTACTACTGGGTCCGCTATCCGGACGGCGACGGTTATCTCGCCTATCCGGGAAAAGCAGTGGGTGTGGATGGCCCGGTCAGCTCCATTCGCCTGGAGCAGGTGCGGGAAGGATTGGAGGATTACGAAGCGATGCTTTTGCTAACGCGACTGGCGGACGAAGCCAAACAAGCCGGACGTTCCACTGCGGCCGCGGAGCGAGCGCTCGCGATGGTGCGCGCATTGGTAACCATCCCGAATGCTGGAGGGCTGCGTTCGACCGAAATCCTGCCGCACCCCGATGAACTCCCAGCCATCCGCAAAGCGATTAACGCCGCGCTACTTCTGAAATAAGCGTGATCAGTGACCAGTAATCAGTGACCAGTAATCAGTGATCAGTAATCAGACCGTGCGCGACAGATTCCGTCCCCAAGAAGGAGTCATTTCAGGTGAACGCGGACACTCCACTGATCACTGTTAACTGATAACGGAAAACTCGTTTGTTTCAGGGCTAGTGTCACGGTCGCAATAAGAGCCTGTTTTAAAATTTGGCGTGGTCCTGTTTTCGCGGAAAAGGCCGGCTGGCGAGGCGCGACGAAGGAGCATACCCGCAGCAACGAAGCCGGCCGGCCTTTTCCGCGAAAACCCGCAGGGCGGCGAGTCTTTTGAACGTGGGCTTCGTTGGCTCGATCCTTACAGCCCACTGCGGGGATGCGCGGACCTCGCCGCCTTGCCCGCGTCCAAAATCCCTCGCCGCAGGACCTCGCCCAATTTTAGAACAGGCTCTAAGTCATTGTTGGCGCCTACTGAAGCGCGGATGTCTTCATCCGAACGCAAGTGGTGGCTGTTCGCGCGGATGAAGGCATCCGCGCTCCGAAGCGGTGAGCGTTAAGGATAAGGACGAAAAACATGCAAGCCCTTGTAGCCTTACTCGCCCCCCGCGAATTGAAGCTTGCCTCACACGCTCCGTTAGCAAACAGTACCCGGCCATGAAAGAGAAACCGTCAACGTCCGGCTCGTTCCACGGCGCTCCGCTCTCCTCTCGCCGTTTCCTCCAACACAAACGCATTAGCCGGCGCGCGTTCGTCCGCTCCCTGGCCGTCACGAGCACAACCATGGCAACACGGCCCTGGCGGGCTTTCGCCGAATCCGACCAACCGCTGGCTAAACGCACCTTGGGCCGGACCGGGGAGAACGTCACCATCCTTGGGCTCGGCACTGCGCCGATTGGTGAAGGGCCGGTTGAGACCAAAAAAGCCGCCCGCATTTTTGGCGAGGTGATGGACCGGGGCGTCAATTACATCGATACCGCGCGGATTTACGGCAACGCTGAGGAAGCCCTGGGTCAACTGGTGCCCAGCCGGCGCGACCGGTTGTTTTTGGTCACCAAGGTTTGGACTGATTCCGCCCGGCGCGCGGAGGAAATGCTTCACGAGTCTTTGCGGCAGTTGAAGGTCGATCATGTCGATCTGGTCCACATTCACCACATCGGCGGCAAGGACGTGGACAAAGTGCTCGCGAAAGATGGGGTGTTGGAATATCTGCTCAAACAAAAGGAGGCGGGCAAACTGCGGTTCATCGGCATCTCAGGGCACGCGCGGCCACCCCGATTTTTGCGCCTGCTGGAAACGCGTCAGATCGACGTGCTGATGGCGGTCATGAATTACGCCGACCACAACATTTATGACTTTGAAACCAAGGTGCTGCCGGAATGCCGCAAGCAAAACGTGGGCGTCGTGGCCATGAAAGTTTATGCCGGGATCAAGGGTGGATTTCCGTTTCACAAGCGCGGTTACGTCGGCTGCGCAACTCCGCCCGAGCGGCTGCGCAAGGCCATGGCTTATGCGCTCGATCTCGAAGGGGTCAGCGTGGCCAACATCGGTCCCTACACGCTCGAGCAGGCGATTCAAAACGTCGAATTTGCCCGACAGTATCGCCCGTTGACCGCAAGCGGACGGGCCGAGTTGCTGGCTTACGGACAGGAACTGGCGCAGAAACTGGGGCCGCGTTATGGCCCGGTGGTCTGACCGACGAGCGATACCCACTTACCAAAGATCAGACCGTTGCCCCGTCCGGAATCCCAGAGCGTCCCGAAAGCAGCCCATGAATTTGCCACGCAAGTTTTTCAGCCAGGAAGAGTATGAACGGCTCAGTCGGGCCGCCAGCAGATCAGCCGACGCGCTTGACGAGGGGATTCGTAGTGAAGGCAAAGAATATCGGCATCTGGCCCCCCATACAGAACAAGCACGGATAGCCAACCTGTTCCAAGGGACACGCCTCGCCGGGGGAACCATTGTGGATGGTATTTTGATTTCCGAAGGCAGCAGGATTCTGGGCCGTTGTGAAGTGATTACGGATCGCAATTACCTGGTGGAATTCACGGTGGACCGCAGCTTTCAGAATCTGGAGATCAAGACCATCGCTGCCGAAGCGCCTTGGTAACCGCGCCGCCCGGCCTCAACGCGCTCCCGGCTCAAGTGGACTGGACCCGACGCCGCCGGTAACTGCCCGGCGAAAGGTCGAGCACAATGGCGATGGCCAGGCCGATCAACGGAATGATACTCCACTGTCCGCCAAACCAGTGCTGCACCGCTGAGTACCACAGCGTTGTCGTGGGCAGGAAGACAAAACCGAGGAGTGGCCATAACAGCGTCTTGAAAACGCCATTGAACCAGTAGGTAAACAGCCACAACAGCACCATCGTGATCCGAGGCACCAACACCGCAAACAGCGCAAAAACTAATGGCATAATTTATTGTTCCTTTCTTGTTACTGGTAAGCGAAGGTGGGCGCCTTGGCAAGGCGGAGAACGTGAATAATTGACTGCCGCCTTCAAGGCCTCGCACTGGGCCAAGGGAAAACCAGGGCAGGTTCCCCGCGGTCCAGGCGGTTCGCAAGGTTGGAAAACCACTGCCACGTTGACCAGGATTGCCCTACCTTCGCGCCGCCTCAATGAAACATCCCCGGCGGAGCCGACCACCAGGGGAACAGCTTATGCTGTTATCTAATCCAATTCTGGACTAAAGCAAAAATCGCGTTATGATGAATACTCTCCAGCGGTTGTTGCAGGGGATTCACGCATTTTGCGTGATCTTGACGCGGTAGGGCCAACTGCTCCAGGAGCGCAGTTACCAAAGTGTGGATGAAGGTGCATGCCCGGCCTTCGCCATTAGCAGTTCACCGTTTGCTAACGACTCGTGACTTATGAAAACTCGATTCCAACTCTTCGCAAATTCTCGTCTGTTTCTATTTGGTGCTGCCTTGTGGTTGACATGGGGACTTTGTTTTCCGTCCCTCATCGCCCAAGTGCCGCCGGCGGGCGGACTGGATCCCAGCTTTGTTCCAGGGACGGGCACCAACGATTCTGTCCAAGCCATTGCGGTCCAACCCGACGGTCGTATCCTGATTGCCGGTTGGTTGGAGAACCCGAACGGTGTCTCCCGATATACTATTTCCCGACTGAATGCCGATGGCAGTCTGGATCCCAGCTTTGACCCCGGCGACGGTTCGGACGACTACATATCTTCACTGGCCGTACAGGCGGATGGCTGGGTTCTCGTTGCGGGCGGCTTTACGCGTTTCAATGGTGTCTTCTGTAAAGGGTTGGCCCGATTACACCCGGATGGTTCACTCGACCGCACGTTCAACGTCAGTCATTGGGTGCCGGATGATTTCCGCCAGATTAATCGAGTCGTCGTGCAGGCGGATGGCAGAATCCTGGTAGGCGGATTTTACAGTGACAACGTCAATGGCTGGCTGGCCTTGTTGCTGCGTTTCAATCCGGATGGCAGTCTCGACCCGACGTTCCAATTGGATTCCCAACTCTGGCGACAATGGAGCCACATCAATGACTTGGCCGTGCTGCCCGACGGAAAGTTAGTAATTGTTGGCGATTTCTTCAGCCCCTCCACGTTAGGTATCGCGCGACTGTTTCCCAACGGAGATTTAGATCCGGCTTTCGCTCCCACCTTGCCGGTTAAATTCTCCAATCCCGATTTAACGTCGGTGTTGCGGCAACCGGATGGCAAGCTCCTGGTGGTCGGTCCGCTGCTCGTTTCCGGCACGACTTATCGCGACCGGTTGGTCCGTTTGAACGCCGATGGATCGCTGGACAATGGTTTCGTGAGCCAACCAGGTATTGGCGGCCAATACACTCGTATCTATGCCGTGGCGTTGCAACCGGATGGTAAGCTACTGCTCGGCGGGAACTTTCCAATCTATCACGGGGAAACGAGGAAATACCTGGTCCGTTTATACGTAAACGGAACCGTGGACCCCGATTTTGATGCCGGCGCCAGCATGGATGTCATTAACGCGCTCGCGGTTCTGCCGGATGGCAAGTTGCTGGTGGGCACCAAAGCAACCTTCGAGCAGAATCTTCCGTTTGGCGGCATCGCCCGGCTCCTGAGCCAATTGCCGCCGGTCATCATGGTGTCGCCCCAGAACCTGGAGGCACGGCTATGGACCACCAATAATCTCACAGTCACCGCCACGGGCAGTCTCCCGATGGTTTACAACTGGTTCAAGAATGGCACTCTCCTGACCGCTGCTTCCCGCACGGACACGTTGACGTTTTCGGCGGCGCAAGCTTCCGATGCCGGCAATTATTGGGTGGTGGTTGCGAATGCTTACGGATCGGTCACCAGCCAGGTGGCCACGGTAACGGTTACCTCGACCGGCACCCAACCGGTCATTACTCAGTCGCCCCAGGATCAGTCCGTCGTCGAGGGGGGAAACGTTGTCTTTGAGGTTTCGGCCACTGGGACTGCTCCCTTGTCCTACCAATGGCTGTTCAATGGTCACCTCATAGGCGGGGCGCAATCAACAGAACTGGTATTAACTGGAGCGACTCCCGCGAATGCCGGCGACTATTCGGTCAGAGTGTCCAATCCTTCCGGAAGTGTGATGAGCCAGGTCGCCGAACTCGCCGTGTTGTCCCCGCCCGTTGTGACGAGCATCACGCCACCGGTGCTGGTTTCGCCGGGGACGGAGGTGGCTCTCGAAGTCACCGTACGCGGCACGCCCCCGCTGCATTACGAATGGCATCATAACGGGGAAATCGTGCCCGGCGCGACCCAAAGCCAATTGGTCCTGCCCAACCTGCAAACGGACGGCATCGGCCGTTACCGCGTGGTGGTTTCCAATCCGGTTGGCCGGACAGCCAGCCCGGAAATTGCGGTGCAAATTACAAGGGCCGGCACCATCGACCTTTCCTTCAACCCGGACGCCATCAACGGCTTGGTGGACGAAATGTTGTTGCAGGCAGACGGCAAGGTACTGCTCAGCGGAAATTACGGTTTTATGATTGAAGAGGAAACGTGGAATGATCATATCGCGCGCTTGTATCCGGATGGTGGTTTGGATCCCGGCTTTGACACCCAATGCGCCGTTGCGTCCTGCTGCGAAACCTGCACCGGCCATTTGCTGGGCTTGCAACCGGACGGGAAGGCATTCGTGGACGGCGACTATAGTGGCATAGTCCGACTACAGGCCAATGGCAACCTCGACCCCAGTTTCGAGCCGCCCCCCGGAATGTGGGATGTCCGCGGTTTTCTGGTCCAGCCGGATGGCAAAATCTTGGTCGGCACGGTGGAGGATAACTATCCTGATCCCACCGTCAGCCATGTCCGGCGGCTCAATTCAGATGGTAGCTTCGACGAAACCTTCCAATGCAGTTTGACGTGGGAATCCCAATGGCTCGACAAGTATGTATTCGTCTGGGAGCCCAACGGCCAAATCCTCGTCGGCGGTTGGTTTCAAGTGACCAATGGCGCCGCCTCCCGCGGACTCGCCCGCCTGAACGCCGATGGCACGTTGGATTCCGCTTTCCCGCAAGCCGAGCCCGATGATCGGGTTACGCTTATTCGGCGGCAACCCGATGGCAAAATCCTGATCGCCGGCGACTTCTCGGAGGTGGGGAATGTCGCCCGCGCCGGACTGGCCCGGTTGAATCCGGACGGCAGCGTGGACACCAGTTTCAATCCCTTCTGGAACGAGAACTTGAACATCTCCAGCCTGGATCTCCAAGCCGATGGCAAGATTGTGTTGGCCAAGGCTTACCTTGAATCCCCGTTCCCGGCGCCCCCCGGCATCGATCCGTGGTCGGCGGGTGTCATTCGGCTCAATGCGGACGGCAGTCTGGATTCCACATTTTCCACCGAAGCGGTGCCGGGAGGAACCGTGAACAAACTGATCGTGCAACCCAACGGCCGGATTCTCATTGCCGGCGAATTCTCCTCGGTCAACGGCGTGCCCCGGGAAGCAGTCGCGCGCTTGTTCGGTGACGTGCGTCCGCCGGTGATCACTCATGAGATGACCAATCAATTCGTGATGGCGGGCGATGACGTCACGCTCGCTGTCACCGTCACGGGAGCGCCACCGTTCACATTTCAATGGTATAAAGACGGCATTGCGCTGACGGATCACACCAACGCCACCATAACCTTGGCCGTCGCGCGAACCTCCGATGCAGGGCTTTATCGCGTGGTCGTTTCGAATGCCTTTGGCACCGCCACCAGCGACGACATTATTACCGTGGTCGAAATGCCGAAACATGCGGGTGCGTTAGATCTCAACTTCAATGTGGCCTTACCTAATCCGGAGGAAATCCTAGCCATTGTTCAAGATGGGTCGGGTCGGTTGGTCATCGGTGGTACGTTTAGGCAAGTCGGCGGCTTGGCGCGAAATGGCATCGCCCGTCTCAATATCGATGGCACCGTCGATTCGACGTTTGATCCCGGCCTCGGTGGCGACAGCTATGTAAGCGACATTAAACTGCAGCCTGATGGTCGGATTTTGGCGGTCGGTGAATTCAGTGAATTTGATGGCGTCGCGCGGAATGGCATTGTGCGACTACATCCTGACGGCAGCTTGGATTCCAGTTTTGATTCCCAGCCCGGTATCGCCGGCAGTGAACGAGTGATCATGACCCTGGAATTGCAACCGGACGGTCGCATCTTGATCGGCGGTGACTACCTCAGTGTAAATGGAGTCCCCCAGAACGGGGTGGCACGCTTGCGCTCCGATGGCAGCTTGGACCCCACCTTCAACTCCGGAGGTAATCCAACGAATGGCCAGACCCGCGTATTCGCCTTGGCTCTGCAGCCGGACGGCAAGGTGCTGGTCGGTGGGAATTTTATCCACTCGCAGACGTTTTCCTCGAACTCCCTGTTTCGATTGAATTCGGATGGCAGTATCGACGCGTCGTTCAGGTCGGCGTTACCGCTTATCCTAATGGTGAGGGCACTCTGGTTGCAGCCTGATGGCCGCATTTTCGTGGGCGGCGGCTTAAGGGGCGGTCCTGGTCGCGCCATCCATCGCTTGCTGCCAAACGGGCAACTTGATCCCACTTTTTCGGCCACCTTGGACGATGACGCCTATGGGGCCGAGGTGTTCACCTTGGTGGGACAGCAAGACGGGAGCATTCTGGTCGGCGGCCAATTCTCCATCGTCAATGGGCAACGGCAAAACAGTCTGACGCGCTTAAATCCGGATGGCACGACGGACGGCACCTTTGACATTGGTGCCGGATTTGGCGGTGTTGCTGAAGTTTACAAACTGGCGCTGCAACGAGATGGGAAGATCGTTGTTGGTGGCGATTTTAACTCCTTCAACTGGGTTCCGGTAAACAGCATTGTGCGGTTGCACGGCGGCGCAAACGCCCCCCAGCCTTACGTTTATCGAAGCATTGCCGGAGCCCAAGTCTCCTTGTGGGCCACTCCGCCGACCAGTACCTGGAGCATACGCGATTGAAGATCATCCCCCCGTTGGCTGGCCAGTCTTCAACGTGAGTAGTAACGGTGTCTTTGATGCGATAACTGGGAAGGTGAAGTTTGGTCCTTTCTACGACGCGTTACCACGTTCTTTCAGTTATGAAGTACCGATTCCCCGACGACGTTCAAGGAGTATTTACGTTTTCAGGACAAGCTTCTGCCGATGGCAAGAATAGCCCGATCGCGGGGGCACAATACCTCCTCGTGCCGGCCGTTTATCCTGCCGATCAAAATCCATCCGATTGGCTCCTCACTATAAATGAAGTCACGGCTTACGGTGCCGCTTGGTGCCGCGGAGAAACCTGGCCGCAGCCGCCCAATCCGATCCCGATGGATTACGTCACCCGCGCTGCGTTCCTCTGGCGCGGCGGGGAATGTTACGAACTCGATTTGTCCACCAACGCGCCACTTTGCTGGGTGAATTGCGAAGTTGGGAATTCGGAAAGCACACCCCTCTTTGAAGCCGGCCACTTGACGGCAGCCAGCATTGTCCAGCGCCAAGTCGCTCCCACTTACGTGCCCGGAGAACCGTTGACGGTCACGCTCACCGCCTCTCCGGCTCCGTCGGCATCGGCGTATGCTCTCGAAGAATTGGTGCCGGACGATTGCACGGTTTCTGCGATCAGTCATGATGGTGAATTGGATCCGGTGAATCGTCGGCTAAAATGGGGACCCTTCCTGGACCACGCCGCGCGTACGGTGAGTTATCGACTCCTGCCGGAATGCTACCGTGGCGAGCGACGTTTCGTTTGCCGGTTCGGCTTCGGTGGACGGTCAAAGCTTCACGACCGCCGGCGTCGCCCTCGCACGTGAAGCATGCCGACTGTTGCTCAAACCTGACACCTCCACCGGCCACTGGAAATTGCGCGTCAGCGGCCAGAGCGAGGCCCGCTTCACGGTGTGGAGTTCCCATGACCTTCACACCTGGACGCTCCTCTCGCTGACGGTGACCAACGGTCAATCCGTCCCGTACACTCCATCAACGGGCGGCGCCTTTCCGCAGACTTTCTTTCAAGTAAGGCCGATGCCATAAGCACTGTTGAAAATCTCACAACCAAACTGAGGATAAGAAAACTGCCAATCAACTGATCGGCGGGACACTTGGGCCTGGCTGGTTGTCAACGGCCACTTGCCTGCGTGCGCAAACGAACCCACCCGTTACCCTGATCCCCGCCGGTGCGGTCTGGAGTTATCTCTTCTGCCCTCGCCAGCTCGCAACCCTGGGCTTTGAGTAAAAATCACTTTGGGATTGTCGTTGGACGAGCCCAATTGCGTAAAAAGTGCAGCGGTGAACTCAGCACTCCCCAAAGCTGGCGCGCCATCTCAGCCGCTGTCCGAATTGTGCGGCGCTGCTGTTCTGTCCGCAATGCGGCCATTACTCGTCTGGTTTCCCGCTCAGGCGTTGTTTGATCTTCGGATCCAGCTCAGGAATGTCGGTGCTCCGCCAACTGATCAGCCACAGGAATTTGTAATAATGAAATCGTGATCCGCCGGCCAACGAACCCGTCGCATGCACAAAAGCGCGTGACTTCTGATCATAAGCGAACAACGCGATTTTGCTCACGGCATCGGCCTTTTGCGATTTGTAAAGGGCGATCTCGGGAATCGTAAGTGTGCCCGCCAACGGAACCGGCACCGGGATTTTCGGAATGCCCAGCAGCGTCTCCCGTTTGTCAATGCCCAATCCGCCGCTGCGCGCTTCCACAATCAAGTCCGCCTCGTTGGGATCTTCAACCAACAAGGCGCCATGCCGGGAAAGCACTTCACGAATCTTGCCCAGCGCGTATTGCTTGTCGTACGACTCGAAGTAGCGTTCTTGCAGGTAAACGCGTTTCTGGTTCAAGGGCGCCAGCAACACGTTGGTAAACGCTTGATCCACCGCCGTGCTCAACAACAACTGTTCCGCTGCCGAACGTTTGGGCACCGTGACATTCAATGAATGGCAACCCGCGGCCAGCACCCCAAGCAGGCTCAATCCGCCGAGTGCAAACACGCGCCCCCAGCGCCGGTTTTGAAGTCGGCAAAAGGTAATTATTTTTCTGATGGCGATTTCCATTGATGGAGTCGTTGTCCGCCTGCCCCACGACCACTACCTGGCGGGCAGATTCTTTTTCAGAAGCCATTTGCATGCCGGTGGCGCGAGGGGGCCGATTGTCGGCCACTTTGCAGGGAGGACTGGTTCGCGAACGAACCGGCCTCCAGCAAAATGCAAGCATTACGCCCGTGCGCCGTGCATATTGCACCCTGCGGTTGGATCGTTCGGCGTGCTGGCCGATGCCACGCAAGGTTCATGGCGGTGGTCTGGGTCCGGTGACCCAGCGACTTGCCGGCGGTTGCAACCCACATTGCCGCTACCCGCCGCCTCGAGGAATGCCTTGGCATAATGAAAGCTCTAACCCGCCTTCATAGGGATCTTGTGGTGGGGCGAGGCCGTGCAACGTCCACTCGGCCTCCTGCAGGTGCCCCGAAAAGTGAGTGAGCAACACCACGAATGAAAGCACGGTTTCCGAATATGCCGCCGAACCGAACGGACTCTGACGGCCCACCCGCGCGCACCGAGGCTCCCGCCCACCGGGGCCGGAAACGCCGGCGTTGGCGGCGCATCGGCCTCGTTTTGCTCGGACTGGCCCTACTGGCCGGCATTGGACGAGTTCTGTTGCCGGGAGCGGTCCGCAAGGTACGTGAACCGGATTCTGGATCTCAGCCCGCTCTACGCCGGCAGCATTGGCCAGGTGCAGTTTCACCTGTGGCGCGGCGCTTATTCCATCCAGGACGTGCGCATCAGCAAAACGACGGGCATGGTGCCGGTGCCATTTTTCCAAGCCCGGCGGATTGACTTTGCGATTCAATGGAACGCCGTGTTGCATGGCCGGGTCGTCGGCCAGGTGCTGATGGAGCAGCCCCAAATCAACTTCACCGATGCGCCCGATCAAAACGAAACCCAGACCGGTACCGGCGGAGCGTGGCTGCACATCATCAGCGATTTGTTTCCCTTTAAAATTAACCATGCAGTGATCCGGCAAGGCGCCGTTCATTTTCACGTTTTTCAGGCGGAAACGCCGGTGGACGTTTATCTCTCGCAGCTCGAGGCGTCCGTGAACAATCTGGGGAATATCCGTGATGAAACCACGCCGCTCGTGGCCTCGGTCCAAGCCAAAGGACTGGTCATGGACCAGGCCAATTTCGCCTTCAAGATGACCCTGGACCCGTTTAGCTATCGCCCCACCTTCCATCTCGCCACCCGCCTCCTGGGTTTGGATGTGCGCAAGATCAATGACCTGGCCCTGGCTTATGGCAACTTTGATTTTCAAAATGGCTGGTTTGATTTTGTCCTGGAAATGGATGCCAAGGAAGGGCTCGTGACTGGCTATGCCAAACCCCTGTTTCGTGATATTCAAGTATTCAGTCTGCGTCAGGACCTGGCCGGCAATCCTCTAAATGCCCTGTGGCAGGCGCTCCTTGGCGCGACCACTCAGGTGCTTGAAAATCCTTCCCGCGACCAGTTTGGCACGCTCATTCCGTTTACCGGCGATTTGAGCGGAGTCACCACTGCGGACCTGTTGGCCACGGTGGCCAACCTGTTGCGCAATGCGTTTGTGCGGGCTTACCTGCCCCGGCTCGAACGGGGCTCCCAGTCCATCGATGGCCTGGAGTTTGAACCACCGCAAATGATTGAGTCTCTCACCGTGGGGGACACCTATTGAACCATGACATGCGCAATCAATTCTGTCCGTCATTCTCACCGGCGGCACCACAGCGCAGGCTCGTTATGAAAGAAACGCAAATCATCACCCCGATTCGGCAGGGAAAAGTCAACCGCCTTATCCCCGCCGTTCTTTTGGCCGCGCTGCTCGGCTTGACCGCTGGCTGCGGCGCCGGCCGGCTGGGAAAGAAGCAGGAGTTCTTTACCTCGGGCAGCCGCGATGCCGACCAGCGTGCCAGCCAGGAGATGGCCAAGCACGAACAGCTCGCGCAGGCCGGCGACGAAAACGGAGACGCGCCCGGGCATGCCGAAGGCAAACGCACGTTGTTCGACCGGCTCGGCGGCACCGCCGGTATCGAGGCCCTGGTGGCTGATTTCACGCGGCGGGTGATCGCGGATCCACGAGTCAATTGGCAGCGCCAAGGCATCACCCAGGGCGGCCTGTTCCGTGCCAGCCGATCCGTCGCGTGGGATCCCTCGCCGGCAAACGTCGCCACGCTCAAGCAACATCTCGTTCAGTTTCTCTCCCTGGCGACCGGCGGCCCGAGTGATTATGACGGTGAAAACATCAAATCGAGCCACGCCAAAATGAGCATCACCAACGCCGAGTTCAATGCTACAGTGGGCGATCTGAAAGTGACGTTGGACCGGCTCAAAGTTGCGGATCGCGAGCAAAAAGAATTGTTGGCGATTGTCGAAAGCACGCGCTCCCAGATTGTCACGGAACGCTGAGGGTTGCCCACTGACTACTGACTACTGATCACTGACTACTGATTACTGATTACTGATTACTGATTACTGATTACTGATTACTGATTACTGATTACTGATTACTGATTACTGATTACTGATTACTGATTACTGATTACTGATCACTGATTACTGATTCCTGCCCCCAAAGTGCCGTTTACGGCCGCAACGGCGAGCACCGCAACCACCGCCACTCCGCACGCCCACAGCCAGGGACGTTTTTTGGTCATCCACAGTTGGCGGCTGGCACTGTGGGAACGGCCGTCAAAAGGCCCGTGCGCCCCGGCATCCCCCGGCAACGGTTCAAACAAATTGTTGGGCCGGTGCGGATCTTCCGGTTGATGCTGGAGTTGCTGGCTGTCGAAAGCAGTGCGGGCCAGATAATGATCCAATCCGTGCGGCGCTAGTTTGTTGGCCACGATGGCTTTCACGGTCGAGCCGCCCACATAAATTTCACTGCGGCGATGAGTGGCCGCGAACACAATGGCATCCGCCGCCACTTCGGGTTGATAGATCGGCGGCACTGGTTGGGCCTTATGGGGCAAATGACTTTTGCCCCACGAAAACTGCGGGGTGTTTAAAGCGGGCATCTGCACCATGCACAATCGCACCCGGCTCTTTTCATGCAGCAGTTCACACCGCAACGAATCGTTGAAGCCCTGGATCGCGTGCTTGGCGGCACAATACGCCGACTGCAGCGGAATGCCGCGATACGCCAACGCCGATCCGACCTGGATAATGGTGCCGTGGTTGCGCGGCCGCATTCGGCGCAGCGCGGCCAGGGTTCCCCACACGTAACCGAGATAGGTGACTTCAGTCACCCGCCGGAATTCCGCGGGGGACATGTCCACCACCGGCGAGAAGACGGCCACCATGGCGTTGTTGACCCATACGGTCACGGGACCGAAGGCTGCTTCCACGGCGGCGGCCGCGGCTTCCACTTGTTGTTCGTCGGCCACATCCGTGATGCACACGAGCGCGCGACCGCCCAATTCTTCGACTTCGCGGCGCGCCGTTTCGAGTCCTTCCAGCCCCCGCGCCAAAAGGCCAATGGAAGCGCCGCGCTGGGCAAAGGCACGCGCAGTGGCGCGTCCCACCCCCGCGGAAGCGCCGGTGATGATGACGACTTCAGCGGCGGCTTTTTGGCGTTTGGGGGATGGCCACTGCAGTGCCATGGAACGGCTAATCGGTTTTATCCTGAATCGTTTCGCCTGCGTTCTCCATGTCCTTGCCAAAACCATGGGCGGTGTGTTTGCAACTGACTCCGACCAAGGTCAACAGACCACCGAGTACGCACAAGAGGATCCAGCGATGGATTAAACGATTCATAACGGTTGAGTTCATGGTTGATGTCGGATGGAGCGCGGGCTTATGCCCGCTTCACCGCGAACCGGCACGCCCAGCGTTGAGTCGATGAGCTCAGGTTGAATCGGTGAAGCGACATACCAGCCGCGCTCCAAATAATAATGACGCGAATTGGCTCTTAAGCTGACGCCCGTTCCAGCGCCTTTTCGACCGCTTCCCGGCTCTGGCCGGTGCGTTTTTGAATGCGGCCTACCAGTTCCTCTTCCTGACCTTCCACGTATTGAAGATCTTCGTCGGTTAAGTCAGCCCATTGTTGTTTGAGCTTGCCTTTCGCCACATTCCAATTGCCTTTTAATTCCAGTTTATTCATAACGTCGTTTGAGTTGGGTTTGCCGTTGGTTGTTAAGTGTGGATGCGCATCTCGTTCTCCGAAGTGCGCCCGTCTCGCCTTCAAGTGCAAATCTAATGCCACGTCCTGATGCGACGGGAAACTGCGATTTACTCTTTGATTTTGCCCTGCAACACCAGGTGTCGGTCCCATGAGGCCGTGCAAAACGCAGGCGGCATTTGCAGGTTGCAACAGATGGAACGTAGTTCAATGCGGCGGAGAATTTGAACCGGGACGGGCCATGCACTACCGCGACACTTCTGCAAAAAAAGCGCGCGTCCTTCAGGCCGCTACCTAGCTCCAAGTCGCCAGCGGCTTGATTTATAGTGCGGTGAAGCGGCGTAAACGCCGCGCTCCAACCACGTTTTGCCGTCAGTGTCGCGGTAGTGCCAGGGGACATCTCAAAGGGCAAATCGTTTCCGTTTGCGGTACAACGTCACGGAATCAATGCCGAGAATCTGCGACGCTTTAGCGAGGGTTTCGGCCCGATGGATCACTTGCCGGATGTGTTCGTTCTCCACCTCTTGCAAGGGAAAATCACCGCCCAACTGAACATGTGAGTGGGTCGCTCCGTTGGTGTGTTTCAGTTTCTCGGGCAAATCGGCCAACTGGATCTGGTCGCCTTCGGACAAAATCACCGCGCGTTCCACCACATTGCGCAATTCGCGGAGGTTGCCCGGCCAGTCATACCGTTCCAGCGCCGCTTCGACTTCGGGGGAGAAACCGCGCATCGGCCGGCCGCATTGCCGGGCGCAAAACTTCAAATAGCCGGTGGCGATCTTCTGCAAATCCGCGCGGCGTTCGCGCAATGCCGGAATGCGCAGCGGCATCACGTTCACGCGATAGTACAAGTCTTCGCGGAACTGTCCGGCTTTGACGGCCTGTTCCAAATCGCGGTTGGTGGCGACGATGACGCGCACATTGGCGCGGCGGAGTTTGGATTCGCCCACCCGCTCGTACTCTTTTTCCTGGAGCAAACGCAGCAGCTTGGGTTGGATCTCCGGCGGCAAATCTCCGATCTCATCGAGGAACAGCGTGCCGCCTTCGGCCGCGGCCACCTTGCCCCACGTCTCGCCCACCGCGCCCGTGAACGATCCCTTGCAATGCCCGAAGAGCGTGCTTTCCAGCAGTTCCCGCGACAAGCTGGGGCAGGCGACCGTGACGAAACGGTTCTCGCGTTGCGGACTATTCTCATGCAGATAGCGCGCCAGCACACTTTTGCCGGTGCCGCTCTCCCCGAGCAACAACACCGTCACGGGCGTGGCCGCTGCTTTGCCGGCCATGTCGAAGACTTTCTGCATCCGCGGTTCCATGGTGGTCAGGTCTGCTTCCGGGACATGCGACAACAGATGCGATTCCAGGTCGGCCATGCGGCCGCGCATGCGCCGGTCCTTGTTGAGTTTGCTGAACACCTGCCGAATCTGGCCGGAGGTAAAAGGTTTGGGCAAATAGTCCGCCGCCCCCGAACGCATTGCTTCCACCGCCCGTTCGAACGAAGCAAAGGCGGTAAAGATCACGACGTCCAAACCGGGATTGCGGGTCTGCAGCGACCGCATCAAATCGAGGTCGCTGGTGCCGTCGAGTTTCACGTCCACGAGGGCGACATCAAACTGCAATTTGTCGAGCTGCTGCAAGGCCGCGGGCGCATCGGCCACGGCCACCACTTCATGGCCCATATCTTTGAGCAAGGTGGCGGTCGTTCGGCGGATGTTATCTGCTTCATCAATGATCAAGATTCGCATAAAACCATTGGCGGTTGGCTGGATGGGATCGCGGGGTCACCGGTGCGACGATGGAAAGTGATACGAACGCAGCCAGTCGCGCAGGCAGTGGATCATCTGAACCAACGCTTCGTACTGGCCCGGTTTGGTCAAATAAAAGTTGGCGCCCAATTGATAAGCCCGATCCGCATCGGCGCTACTGTTGGAACTGGTCAGCACCACCACAATCAGGGAGTGGAAGGCGGTTTGGGATCGTAACCAACTCAGCACCTCGAAGCCATTCCGATGCGGCATGTTCAAATCGAGCAATGCGACATCCGGAAGAGGATGCCGGCTTCGATCCGCATAGCTTCCAATTCCGCCCAGATAATTCTGCGCCGCTTGTCCATCGGGCACAACGTGCAACGGATTGATCACGCCCGCGGTTTTGAACGCCCGCTTCACCAAGAAGACCTCGTTTTTGCTGTCCTCAGCCAAAAGAAAGACCTTCTGATCAAAATGCGTCGTGGTTGGCTGGGTGAGCTCGGGGAGGGATGAAGTAGTCATAATGTGCTGGGCACTGCGGTCCGAGGCATGATCGATTCGCTAGGACAAATCAAACCCGGTCCCGAGTCCCCAAACGGTGAAACAACAGGGCGTCCGCTTTCGTTTTTTCGTTCTTTCAATGGTTAAATCTTTCACGACTGGCAAATTCGGCGAGTCGTATGCTTTATTTTCTTCATTGGTAATTTAGATCGACACACCGAACCCACAATCGGGCAAACGGCTGAATTTCAGTTAGCAAAAGCCCTACTAGGCGAATGGTGCTGAGCGCAGATTGCGCCTTGCCATGAAACCAAACCATCCGGGGAAAAAAGTCAAAGTCACGGGCCGGATGCTGCAGCCCGGGCGCTGCAAGCTGTCGAGGTACAGAGAATTGAACGTGCCCGGGCGCCCACTTAAAACCACGCCCGAGCACAAACAGAAATAAACCGTCCACCGTTTTTCAGCCCGCAACCGGAGAAGGCCATCGCCATGAAGGCCTTCTCTCTTTTGCGTTTTCTGAATCGCAAAATGAACGGTGAATCCCAACGGGATTCCGTTGCAGACGCTTCGCGATCTCGATGGCGCCTCCGACCGGGGGTTGCGCGCCGGGCCGGCGCGCGGTCCGTTGGTAAGAGCAGCCCCTGTGGAGCGGCGCTCCCCCCCAAAAAAGGACGGCCGGCGGACTGCCTCAAATCCGCCGGCCGTTGCTTACATGCGTAATCACTGACTGCTCAAATTCTCCGCTCTCGATCACCCGATGGCTCGTGATCCGCGAGCGTCGTGTTCTTCAAAAGTTAAATCCTACTCCCAGCGAATAAACGAACTGGCCGCCACCGAAGTTGTTGTCCACCAGTTCAGGCTTATCGAACAGCCATTGGTATTCGCCCATGGCGAACAGGAACGTCTTGGGTTTCACGTAGTATTTCAATCCGGCTTCCAGTCCGGCCGCCCCCGTGTCATGGACTCCTTTCCCATAAATGCCGCCGATGTTTCCGCCAACAAACGGCTGGAAGCGTTTCAAGTTCAAGTGCAGATCCAAGGCGCCCCGGGTCGAACCACTCCAGCCATTGTCACCCGGCACATCATAATAATTCACTCCTTGACGCACCGAGAATTCAAGGAAGTCGGTGAAGAAGTATCCGATAGAACCGTTGATGCCAAATTGGCCGGCGTCAAAATCGTTGTTGTTGTTTCCCGATCCGCCCAAGGTTAATTCCCAATCTCCTTTTTGTGGTCCAATGTATTCCAGCGGCCGTATGTTTTGGGCAGCGGCTGCCAGCGGAATAGCCGCCATCATCAAACCTGTCATCCAAGCTCTTTTGCATCCTTTGTTGTTCATAGCTTTCGTTCTGTTTAATTGTTTTATATCACTCGATTGCTGGTCATTTCTGACCAGCGCCAATGGTCAAGGCATCATTGGTGCCAATCCCTCCCGATGGTCTAAAGCCGTTGTGCATCAATGTGCCTGCCCAACCCGCGAAGGAATACAGTCCTGCATGTTGCACGGCTCCTTGGAGACGAGGACTGCACCTTGCACCCTCGACGCCGAGTGGTTTCATATCTTTGTTGCATTGCTTTGAATTGCTTTGAATTGCTTTGAACTGAATGAAGGTGGTTGAACGGGGCTGCCATACAGCTTGTTTTAAAATTCGGCGTGGTCCCGTTTTCACGGACCTCGTCACCTCGCCCCCGGCCAAAATCCCTCTCCGGGATCTCGCCCAATTTTAAGACAGGCCCTTATTCCTGTCGCGCGGCGACACCATGAAGGCAGTGTTGTGCATCAGGTCCAAGCAGTCCGCATCCACCGACAGCCGTTCGTGAGGCATGCAAGCCAAGCAAGGTGATGGAACCAAGTCGATAAACTGAAAAACGGGTCACAAAGTGGACACTCATAGTCTTGGGAAACAGGAAACTGTTTACAAGTGCTTGGTACTTACTGGCACGCCCGACAGGACTTGAACCTGTAACCCTCTGATCCGAAGTTCAGCACTTGACTGTCCTCACTTGTTCCATTAGGTTCGTTCTTCATCGCTTTTTATTGGCATTTATCGAAGTATTAACCGGATTTTGTAAAACCATGAAGACACACAAGGGCACAGTTGAGACTAACGAAAAGGGGACAGTAAAGGGACAGACAAAAGCAACTGTCCCCCAACGAATCAAACGCCATCTTTCCAAGAATCATTCCGATTACTGGTGCTCGCGGCTCAGGAAACGGACGTACACTGACCGGAGCGGGAAGCTGGTCGAGATTGCTGATTGGCAAGTTCGCCTCAAAAAAGGTGGTCACGAAGGATGGTTCAACTTGGGCACCCCGAATCAGGCTGCTGCTGCCAAGAAGGCGAAACTAATCTACACATTCCTCGATGCAAACGGCTGGGACAAGGCCATCGCGGAATTCAAGCCTGATTCGGACGCGGCGCCCCGGCTGCATCTCACTGTCGGCGACTATCTCCGTGCGGTCGAAAGCACGGGGCAGCTTCGCCTCCGCACCTTCTTGAATTACCGGAACTGTTTCCGCACGATTCTCAGCGAAATCTTCGGCATCAGGGGCAACGCATCCAAATACGACTACCGCAGCGCCGACAACGGCAACCGCAAATGGGCCGAGCGCATTCACAAAATTCGATTGGAGCGCGTCACCTCGGCCCGCATCACGCACTGGCAGCAAAGCCGTCTCAAAAAGGCTGGGCATTCTCCAACCGCCATTGCTTCGGCCAAACGCACCGCCAACAGCTACGTCCGTTGCGCCCGCAGTCTGTTCAGCCGCGACCTTTGCAAACGGCTCAAAGGGGTCACGCTGCCGAGTCCGCCGCCCTTTGCCGGCGTGGAACTCTTCGATTCCGGCAGCATGAAATACGTCTCCAAGGTGAACGTGCATTCGCTCATCGCTGCGGCTAAAGCGGAACTGAAGGCAGTCGAGCCGGAAGCCTATAAAGCGTTTCTTCTTGGTCTGTTCGCCGGCATGCGGAAGAGCGAAATTGACCTGCTGGAATGGCGAATGGTGGACTGGCACCACCATGTCATTCGACTGGAAGAAACCGAGTGGCTGCAACTTAAAACCCAGGACAGCGCGGGCGAGATCACGATTGATCCGGAAGTGAGCGCCGAGTTGCGCGAGTTCAAATCCGGCAGTCAGTCGCCGTTCATCATCGCCAGCGACCGCCCGCCGCGCAACGACTCGGCCCGCATCTACTACCGCTGCAAACCTACTTTTGACCGGCTCAACGGGTGGCTACGTTCCAAGGGAGTGACCGCCAACAAGCCACTGCACGAACTGCGAAAGGAAATCGGCGCGTTAGTGGCCACAGAGCACGGCATTTACGCAGCCAGCACGTTTCTGCGGCACTCCGACATCACCACCACCGCGCGGCATTACGCACAACACAAGGCCCGCATTTCTGTGGGGCTGGGCAAACTGTTGGATACTGAAATCGCAACCGCTGAGACAAACGCGACCGGCGCGTAACGGCAAAACTATGACCAAAGAAAGTCATATCGCTGAGCGGCTCAAAATGGAACTACTCGGGAAAATCCGCTTACGGATCCCGCTGACTTGCGGGCGTCTTGGAAACCAGAGCATTGGCCAAAACCCGATCTGGTCGAATTGGCTAAATGTAAATCGAGCCCGCTGGCCTCTGCTCTGAAGCTGCTCTCGCCCGATCTGCTGGCTCAGGCGTCCGCCCAACTCGATCCCTTCGGCTGGTTGCTGGCTGCGGTTGACGTGACTGCGTGGAGGAAGTATTGCGACAAGCATCATGCGCCTTGGATGTCCCGATATGGCTGGCCACTGCCAGTCAGTTGCGTGCCCGAAGCAGACTCGTCCACAAGGCCCACGGCTGGGGTAAAACATGGGAAGACCTGCGGCGAAGCCAGGACAAACCCGACCAACTGCGCTACGCAGAAGATCACTTTTTTGCCGAGTTGAGCCACGCGAATGAAACAAAACGAGCCGAAATGCTCGCATTACCGGGGCTTGAAGAAAGGCTGGCAAGGCTCGGCAGGAAGGAGACGAAGCGTTTCTTCGGCGGTTTCGTCGAGCCAGGCAAGGGAAAGAATTCCTGGCTGGTGTGGCGAACGCCGAAAAGTCGCAGTGCAGTACTGCTTGAACTGCCAGGGATTGCCCGGCTTGTGCTTTTTCGTGACGCCACGGCCAATTCTTATTGAAGTTTTGTGGACTGAGGCCCGGAAACAGAGTCCGACGAAACGACTTCGCGTGGCTCGGTTTGATCCAGGCCGGTACCAAGCGACACTTCATTGAGAAGTGGGCACTACAACTCACCAGTGACTCTCAGTGGAAGAATTATGCGGACGACGTGGATCGTTAGGGGTACGTGGAATTGGAATAAACGGCAATTGTGGCCAAAGTCTGGTTAGGGGTGGGGCGGACAAATCTGCACATCATTGGCCGGCCAAGTGTTGTATCTGTCGCTAGTAATGGAACAGATACGATGAAAGACCAATTAGTCGAACCAGCAATCAAGCCGGGCCGCAGGCCCAGCCAGCGTTCAATCCCACCGGGCTGTGGACACCGAAGCAGGCCGCCATACGGCAATTAGCAATCCCGGCAGCATCGTGCGGGCCTTTCGTCGGGCGAGCTCCGCGGCTACAAATGAATGCGTCGGCCGGACGCTTGAACCTGCCGACATGGAAGCTTGGCTCCTTGCCTCGCGCGTTGGCGGCTAGTCCAGTAAGGAGGCGTTTGATGACAGGACAAGCCCCCCCACGGCCAAGCCAACGCAGATCGCTATGCGCATCAGCTTCGCACCTGCACCCATGCTGTTGCCCGCCATCGTGTTCAACCGCAGGCTGATTAGTTATGCTCCTGTCGTCGTTAAGCGATACATCGCCTCTGCCACAATCGCGTGAGGCGAATGACCGCCCCTGAATTCGTTTCGCGGCTGGGACCAATGGCAAAGCCAAAGGCCAACGGCGCTGGTGGTTGGTTTGCTGCCGGCGCACGACGACAAAAAGCCCAGCCTCTCGGTCACCAACGGTGCTGACGGTCGCGTATTGCTGCACTGCCATGCCGTTTGTCCCGGAAGCCATCGTCGCCGCCTGCGGTTTCAAGATGTCAGACTTGTCCGCCAGGAACTGGGGGCACCGCTACGATTAACGCCGCATCATTGACACCTATGACTACGTCAACACGGACGGAACCCTGGTCTTTCGGGTTGTTCGTTACAAGCCAAAGGGTTCAGACAACGACGCCCTGATCCCGATAAGGAAGGCGGTGGCTCTGGAACCTCAACGGCGTCGAGCGCGTTCTGTTTCGGCTGCCCGCAGTGATCAAAGCCGTTGCCGAACACGAGCCCATTTTCGTCGCCGAGGGTGAGAAGACACGACGCACTCGTCAAAGCTGGCTGCTACGCAACCTGCAACAGTGGCGGAGCCGGTAAATGGCAGACAGCTACACAGCCACGCTAAAGGGTGCGCAGGTGGTCGTCATCCCCGACAAAGACGTGCCCGAACGGAAGCACGCCCAAGCCGTACGACCGCTCTGAACGGCACGGCAGCGGGCATCAAAGTCATCGAACTGCCCGACCTGGACAGGCGCCCTGTCGAAGACGCTTCCGACTGGCTTTCATTCGGTGGACAGACATCGACCTAAAAGAAATGGCCGAATCGCGCCCGATGGACAGCAGCCAGCGCGACGAGACACTCCAAACCATCGAAACCGGCAGTTTGAATAGTGCGATGGGGAATGTCGGGAGGATCGAATCCGGCACCGTAGCAGCCCAATACGTTGGACCGGAAGCGGCGACACTACAGCGAAAATCGCCGGCAGCAGCGCGACCGATAAATTGAAACGCTGGTAGCCCGTCCGCTGTTCGCCATTCCGATGCCTTCTGCCAACAACGCGGACAAGTTGCTGCGCCACAATTACCTTTGCGAGGCGGGGAATGCTACTGGCAGCCCCGACCGGCGTAGGAAAATCGTCCTTCGTACTCAAGCGGCAATTACGTGGGCCTTGGCGAACCACTTCGGCATTGGCCCGCATCGAACCGACGATTAAAACCTAATCCTCCAGGCCGAGAATGACGATAAAGACATACGCAAATGCGCGAAGGCATTGCAACCGCACTGCGACTCTCCGATGCTGACCGATCCGCCCTCCTTGAAAGCGTCTGGATTCATTGCGATCTGGCAAGATGGGCCCTCCGTTTTTTTCTGACGTAGCCCGCCTACTGCTGGAAAGCGTCAGCCTGACATCATTGTTGTTAACCCGGTCTTCGCTTATCTCGGTGCAAACGCATCCGACCAGAAAAAGTCTCCCAATGGCCCGCTCCTATCTCGCACCTGTTCCACGAATTGAATGCGCGGCGATACTCGTCATCACGCGAGAAAACCACTATCAGGTAGGAAACCGAACTGGCAGGCTGGGATTTCGCATACCTCGGTTCAGGATGAACGGTGGGCCAATGGCCGAGGGCGGTTCTCGCCATCAGTTCATCGGCATCCACAGCATTTTTCAGCTTCATGCTGCCGAGCGCGGTGCGCGGCTCCGCTGGCGGAATGAAGACGGTTGGCCAGTTTCGAACGAATGATGGCCCACGCCAAAAACCGGCTCTATTTTCTGGCGTGGCGCCGAGTCGGACGAAGTCACCACCGGCGGTCGATCCAAGCGTATAACGTTGGCAGTTTAGTCGAGTTGTTGCCCCAGACGGGCTCAAACCACAGAGTGGAAAACGGAGACTGAAACGGAGTTGGGCATCGGGAAACCAAATAGTTCGAGCTTAAAAATAGCGCACAGAAGAACCGGAAGGCATTTCACTCAAAGGTCACTAAACGTGGACCGGAGTGCCGAACACCGAACCCAGATCGGAACCTGTGGACTCCCCGTGCGAACCAATTGGTCCGTTAAGTCCGGAAATTTCGAAACTCCTTTAGGAACCGGTAGGTCCGTTAAGTCCGCCGCTTTATAAGGCGGACCTAGCGGACGAACCTGTGTTGAACCATCTACTAAAAACCACCACGGACGACCGGGCTGGCTCTGCACACCACGCGGACGCCCAGTGTTAAACTGCCATACGTTACTTCATGTAAGCAGCACGGAGCAAACGGCAAACAGTTTCACTCCAGGACAATCACTTCGAAGCCCCGCGTTTTCGCTCCTTCGCTCGGGGGCGGCGACTCCCCGGAAGCGGGATTCCCAATAGCACGCGCCACTGGTCGAATAGCCGCTGGCGCGCTGTCGATAGCTGATGCCACGCGTGGCTTGACGCCACTGCTCGAGCTGGTCGCCGGCGCGCGCAACCTGGCGTTCGAGCCCGCCCATCGAAGCTGCGCATGGATTTGTCCTGCCGTCATTTGCCGGCCAAATCGGGCATTACGGCGAAGGGCCGGTCGGGGGGCCGGTGGCTCTTCGATTACGGTACTGCCAGCGTGTACGGGCCGCCGTCCATTGCCCGTCCCAACACCAGGACCGGACGGTCTGATGCGGAATACCGTGCTGGGCGGCGATTTCCGGCCGTGATCCGCGCCCTTCGACGTAATCCCGGCGGCAATCCAGCCGGACGGCCATCGGATGGTGTCGGGTGCGTTTTGATGTAATCAGTGGCAATTTGCTCCAACAGTAACCCTTGGCCGCACAATGTCCATGGACCGTCATTCCACACCTTGGCCGACACTTATTGGTTGACGATTCACGGCGTATTCCCTCCCCGGTCCTGCGTGGTTGACCCTGATGAATCCCTATTAATGTCTTTGTGTCCCTGCACCGTCTTGGTACTGTCCCCGCCCTGATGGCGGCTAAAACGGGTCTTTGGCGATGAATAACTTTGGCGAAAAGGTCAACTTTCTGTGGTCCATTGCGGAACTGCTCCGGGACCGCTTCAAACGAGGCAAATACGCCGATGTCATCCTGCCCTTCACCGCCCTGCGCCGGATTGATTGCGTGCTCGCGCCGACCAAGGAAAAAGTGCTGGCCACCTACGGCAAACTGAAAGGCAAACTCGAAAACCTCGATCCCCAACTGCGCAAGGCGTCCGGGTTCGCCTTCTACGACGCCAGCCAATACGACTTCGAGAAACTGCTCGATGACGCCCCCGATCTGGCCGCCAACCTCGCGGCGTACATCAATTCCTTTTCCCCGAACATGCGGGAAGTGCTGGAGAAGTTCGATTTCTACAACACCATCGCCAAACTGGACGAACCCGGCTGCTTACCTCGTCATGGAGCGGTTTGCCAGCGACACCATCGATCTCCATCCCGACGTGGTTTCCAATCGCCGAAATGGGCTACGTCTTAGAGGAACTCGTTCGCCGCTTAAATGAAGCCCTCGACGAGAACCCCGGCGAACGCTTTACCCCTCGCGAAGTCGTCCGCCTGATGGTCCTGCTGGTCATCATGGTGGACCTGGACATACGCAAACAGGAACACATCATCCGCACGGTTTGCGATCCCTGTTGCGGCACCGGCGGCATGGTCACCATTGCCAAGGATCAGATTCCGAAATCAATCCCCACGCCGACACCATCATGTTCGGCCAGGAATCCCAGCCCGAAACCTTCGCCCTGTGCAAAGGCGGATCTGTACATGAAATGCACCGATGGACGGGACGCCGAAAACATCAAATACGGCAGCACCATGTCCAATTGACCAATTGCCGAGATCGTTGTTACGATTATCAATTGCCGACCCTCCCTACGGCAAGGATTGGAAGAACGAGGCGGAACACATGGAAGGCGAAGCCGCTCGCGGGTACGCGGGCCGTTTCGGGGCCGGTCTGCCTCGCATCAGCGATGGCACTGCAGTTTCTCCAGCACATGTTTCGCGGATGAAACCGGCCCGCAAGGCGGAGGGCGGATGGCGATCGTAGTGAACGGATCGCTGCTGTCACGGGCGATGCCGGGAGCGGGGAAGCGAAATCCGCCGTTGGATTCTGGAAAGCGACTGGCTCGAAGCCATCGTCGCCTTGCCCGACCAGCTCTTTACAACACCGGCATCAGCACCTATGTCTGGATCGTGACCAACCGCAAGGAGCCGCGCCGAAAGGCCAGGTCCAATTGATCGATGCATCGAAATCTGGATTCCCATGCGTAAAAGCCTGGGCAACAAGCGCCACGAAATTCCGCCGAGCAAATCCAGCAGGTCACCCAGGTCTATCTGGATTTCCAGGCCGGGAACATAGCAGGATTTCCAAACCACCGATTTCGGTTATCGCAAGGTCACCATCGAGCGCCCGCTGCGCTTGAACTTCCAATCCAGCCTGGAACGGATCGAGCGGCTCAACGAACAGAGCGCTTTCCAAAACTTGGCGATCAGCAAAAGAAGGACCCAACCAAGGCCGCTGAAGAAGCCACAGGCCGCAAGCAACAAGAAAGCATCTGGCGTATAAAAGGACGCTGCCGGGGACCGTGCCCAAGGATCGCACCGAAGTCCTGACCGTGTTTGAAAACGCGCTCAACAAGGCGAAGCTCAAGCTGGCCGCCACACTGCGCAAAGCCGTCTTGAAGGCGCTTCGGAGAACGATGACACGGCCGAAATATGCAGGGATGGCAACGGGAATCCTGAGGCCGATACCGATTTGCGGGATAAGGAAAACGTGCCGTTGCTGGACAGAGATCCATGGGTTATTCGAAACCGGGAAGTGAAACCACATGTGCCGGACGCCTGGGTAAATCAGACTGTCGGTGGATCCCAAAGATGGTGAGATTGGCCGGGTCGGGTACGAGATCAATTTCAATCGCTATTTTTACACCTACTTGCCGACCTCCGCCGCTGAAGAGATTCGAGAGGCTAATCAAGACCCTGGAAAAAGGGAAATCATGGCCATGCTCAAAGACATCACCCAATGAGCACCGGGTTGAAGCCGTATCCCAGTTACAAGGACTCCGGCGTCGAGTGGCTTGGGGACATCCCAGAGCATTGGGAAGCTGTCAGAATTAAATGGCTTGTCTCAAAAATTGGCAGCGGGAAATACCACCCAAGGGTGGAGCGCAAATATATTCTGACTCAGGGGTGTTATTCTTGTTCGTAGTCAAAACGTTCATTTCGATGGATTGAAATTAAACGACGCTGCTCTACATTGATGATGCGATTGATGTAGAGATGAAGTCATCGAGGGTTCAACCCCGTGATGTCCTTTTGAACATCACCGGCGCATCATTGGGGGCAGATGTTGTTCAGTTCCGTGATACACAGCAAGCGAATGTAAATCAGCATGTCTGCATCATTCGTCCACTTCATCGGCGAATTGAAACGGTGTTCTTGACTGGCAGCCTTTCATCTCCGTCCGGTTCAAGCTCAAATATTCGCCGATGAAGTTGGCACATCCCGTGAAGGATTGGCATTCGACAAGGTTGCAAATTTTGTGGTCGCCCTGCCAATTGATTTGGCCGAACAAACCGCCATCGCCGATTTCCTCGACCGTGAAACAGGGAAGCTTGATGCGTTGGTGAAGAAGAAGGAGCGGTTGATCGAGTTGTTGCAGGAAAAGCGCACGGCCCTGATCAGCCACGCCGTCACCAAAGGACTCGATCCCACCGTGCCCATGAAGGATTCGGGCGTCGAGTGGCTGGGGGAAGTCCCGAGAGCACTGGGAGGTCATGCCTTTTAAGAACCTTTTCCGACTCATCTATCGATACCCTACCTACTACAATATCAAATACGTGAATTCTGGTGTGCTCGAAATACGAGGCGAAGCTCTGACAAATGATGGTCGGATTGCCCGGCTTGATGATGAGCGCTATATCGCCAAAGAAACCAGTGCTCTTTTTCCGCGCACTGTATTGGAACTTGGTGACATTGTGATGTCGGTGCGTGGCACAATGGGCAAAATTGGGGTAGTTGAGCAAGACTGTGTTGGCGGCAATATCACTGCTAACTTGCTCCGCTTGTCTCCGAAGCGAACTGTAACATCCGGTCATTTTTTGAGATGGCTATTATTGAGCACATACTTCGGTCAGTCCTTGGATCGTTGTGCCCCACAGACCACAATCAAAACCGTGACTATTCCTCAACTTTCTCAAATTGGGCTTCCGGTTCCGCCTTTTGGAGAGCAGCTAACTGTCGTCGATTTTCTTGACCAAGAAACCACGAGACTCGACGCCCTCGCCGCCAAAGTCCGCACCGCCATCGAGCGGTTGCAGGAATATCGAACGGCGCTAATCTCGGCGGCAGTCACGGGGAAAATCGATGTCAGGAATCAAATCGAATGAGTGATATAAAGCTATTCCAGATCAACGGTACCTAAGGGCGGTTAATGGACACCACCGAAAAAAACTTCGAAGCCAGCATCGAGGAAACGTTGATCCGCGATCCGTTTGCTGACACCGGCGGTTCCGTCCAACCTTTCAAAGAACCGCCAACCAGTTCCACGTTTATTCCCGGCGGCTACCAGAAACGGAAACCGGAGGATTACGACCGTTCCCTGTGCCTGGTTCCCGGTGACGTTCTGGATTTCATTTACGCCTCCCAGCCGAAGGAATGGGACAAAATGCGCAAGCAGCATGGAGCCGACGCCAAGAACCTGCTGCTTCATCGCTTGGCCTCCGAAATCAAAAAGCGGGGCACCCTCGAAGTGCTGCGCAAAGGGATCAAAGCCAATGGGTGCAAATTCCGGTTGGCCTATTTCCGTCCGGCCAGTGGGTTGAATGAATCCTTGCAAAAGCTGTATCGGGCCAATGTCTTTTCCATCGTCCGCCAACTCAAATACAGCCAGCAGAACAGCAACAGTCTGGATCTGGTCCTCTTCCTAAACGGGCTGCCCATCTTCACCGCCGAGCTGAAGAATCCGCTCAACGGCCAGAACGTGGAAACGCCATCCGGCAATACCGGCGAGACCGTGATCCCGAGAGCCGCTCCTCGGCCATCGCCGCTGCCTGGCTCACTTCGCCGTCGATCCGAATCTCGTGTACGTCACGACTCTCGGGGCACCAAGACGCGCTTCCTCCCATTCAACCATGGCAACGGCCGGCGGCGGGGAATCCCCCAGCCTGGCGCGGTTTCGCCACGGCCTACCTCTGGGAGCAGGTCTGGGCTCGGGACAGCGTGCTCAACCTCATCCAACACTTCATTCACGAGACCCAGGACGAAGACGAGCAGGGCCGGCGGTGGGGCCAAAACGTTTGATCTTTCCGCGCTATCACCAGCTCGATGCGGTGCGGCGACTGGTCGCGGATGCCCGCGAGACGGGACCCGGGCATTGGTACCTCATCGAGCACAGCGCCGGGAGTGGCAAGAGCAACTCCATCGCCTGGCTCGCCCATCAGCTGTCGAGCCTTCACAGCGAACAATCAGCGCGTCTTCGATTCGATCATCGTGGTGACTGATCGACGGGTGCTGGATCGCCAGCTGCAGAACACGATCCGCCAGTTCGAGCAGACGCTGGGAGTCGTCGAGAACATCGACAAGAACTCGAAGCAGCTGAAGACACGCGCTGGAAGAGGGCAAGAACATCGTCGTCACCACCCTGCAGAAGTTCCCGGTGATCGTCAGCGAGATCGGCACGCTCCCAGGCACTCGTTTTGCCGTCATCATCGACGAGGCCCACTCGTCACAGTCCGGAGAAGGCTCGAAGCATCTCAAGGAAGTGCTGAGCGCGTCCAGTTGGATGAGGCCGAGCAGGAGGAGGCTGGGGACGAGGAAGACTACGAGGACCGCATCGCCGCCGAGATGGCGCATCGGGGCCGGCTCCCCAACCTGAGCTTCTTCGCCTTCACCGCCACCCCCAAGCCCAAGACCCTGGAACTGTTTGGCACGCGGCAGCCCGACGGTTCGTTTGTGCCATTCAGCCTCTACTCGATGCGCCAGGCCATCGAGGAGGGTTTCATCCTCGACGTGCTGGAGAACTACACGACCTTCAAGACCTACTTCAACCTACTGAAGCGGATCGAAGACGACCCGAGTTACGACCGCGACAAGGCCATCTACCTGCTCCGTTCTTTTGTCGACCTCCACGAACATGCCATCAAAAGAAGGTCGAGATCATGATCGACCATTTCACGGAGAAGTCGATGTCGCGCATCAACGGCAGAGCCAAGGCCATGATCGTGACACGATCCCGCCTCCACGCGGTGCGCTACAAGCTGGCCGTTGACCGGTATCTACGCGAGAAAGGATACGCCTTCAAGGTGCTGGTCGCGTTCTCCGGAACGGTGCGGGACGGCGGCATTCGACTACACCGAGTCGAACATGAACGGCTTTCCCGAGACACAGACGGCGGAGACCTTCAAGCGGGACGAGAATCGCATCCTGATCGTGGCCAACAAGTTCCAGACCGGCTTTGATCAGCCCTTGCTCCACACCATGTACGTGGACAAGAAGCTGGGCGGAGTCAACGCCGTGCAGACACTGTGCCGACTGAACCGCGTGCATCCTGACAAAGACCGAGACGATGGTGCTGGATTTTGCCAACGAAGCCGAGGACATCCAGCAGGCGTTCCAGCCCTATTACGAGCGACCCTGTTGAAAGAAGCCACCGACCCCAACCTGCTTCACGATCTGCAAAATCGCCTCGAACGCTTTCACCTGTTCACCGAAGCCGAAGTCGAACGGTTCGCCCAAATCTATTTCGCCCCCAAATCCACGCAGGACAAATTGTATGCCGCCCTGGCTCCCATCAAGGACCGCTACGGGGCTTTGGAACCGGACGAACGATCCGAGTTCCGGGGTTGCCTGGATGATTATGTCCGGCTGTATGCCTTCCTGTCGCAGGTCGTGCCCTTCGTGGATACCGAACTGGAAAAACTCTACGTGTTCACCAAGCTGTTATGGCGCATCTTGCCGCCGCCGGACCGTGGACGTTTACCCGTGCAGGTCCAGGAACAAATTGATCTGGATTCGCTGCGAGTATCAAAAACGGGAGGCGGCAAAATCAAATTGGAACGGGGCACAGAAGAACTCGATCCGATGAAGCCCAAGAGTGGCAGTGGGTCCATGGCCGCGGAGATCGAACCACTGTCCCAAATCATCGAAGAACTGAACGAACGTTTTGGAACCAACTTCACCGAGCAGGATCGAGTTTTTATCGAGCAACTGGAAGAACGCATTGCCAACGATTCATCCTTGGAAGCCAGCATCCGCGTCAATCCCCCCGAAGACGCCCGCCTGACCTTCGATCATGTCATCAACGACCGCCTGCAAGAAATGATCGATTCCAACTTCAAATTCTACAAGCAAGTCACCGACGACACCGATTTCGCCAATTTCTTTGTGGGCTGGCTATTCAAACGCTACTACGAGAAGAAGAAGCTGGGCGAAGACCGGAAATAGAATCCGTGCAGATGCATCGGATAGTCTGCCCTTACCGCTAATACTGGCTCCGCTTCGCTCCGCAGCAATACACCCTTTATTGTTGGGCACCCATCTCGTCGTTGGATGCCGATCTTATTACGTCATACGGAAGCAAGAGCGTGTCTATGGCAATGGAAATGGGGAAATCAATTATCCCGACTAAACAAGCACCCGCCTTCTTCCCAGCCGACCCTTCAAAGGAGCTACGGAAGGGCGCTGTCATAAGGCTGCCGTCAACGTACGTAGCGGCATATACGGGTGGAAAGTCATCGCTGGCCTGACTGCGCCACGCTGGAACCCTTGTGGAAATGGTCCCGCATCCTACGCAGAGGAAGTAGGCGACGACGGGAGCGAGAGCGCGGAAAACAGTCATAGCGTGAAATGCTTTACCCAACGAGATGACCGACAGCCCTGTAAGCGCCAGCACGGACTGGAAATGTGAGCATCGAGTTTCATTACCAACGTACACTGCGAGACGGGTGGGCTGTTCGGTCCATCGCACTGGTTGGGCGATTTCGCATGGAGCTTTTGTTTCCGACAGACATTGCCACTATGATGCTGCTCCCGGCGACAAGAAGCAGTAGAATACCGACGACATCCAAGCCGGAACACCGTTTCTATGTGAACCAAGTATGATGTCATGGTGAACAGCGAAGTAGATGAAGGCTGCGAGAGGCGGAAGCGTTGGCACGCTGATAGCCAACCATCGAGGTGCCCTGCAAAGCCTTAGAATCACGGTCAACGTGATAACACCGGTTACGATAACTGTAAGTAAACGCATGATCTGCTTACGCCGAACGATCAAGGTGAGCCACAGGTGCTGGCAGTGCGCTCCCGACGAAGAACAAAACCGTCGAGTTACCCAAGACGTCGCAACCGCTGTAACGGGCACCTGTTGGCTCCACTGACTGGTTGGGTGATTTCATTATCCGATTCTGCTGTTGCCTTCCCAGCCCTCTCCGAACATATCCTCCATCCACGAACCGTAATCCCGCAAATACTCCTTCCGTTTTGGACCTGCCTCCTCTTCGGCAAATGCCCGCCGTGCTGCTTCCGCGAGCGCGTCCTTCGCCTCCTCGGTCGCGCCTTGGAGATAAGACGCGATGTCCTCAAGCGCGTGAACATCATCATCGAGATGTTCTTCTGTCGGATCAGGCAGACAGTTGATGTACGCAACTGCGTGAACTAATGCATCGGCGATTGCTTTCATAAGCGCGACCCCACCCAATGATGAGCGCAGCCACGCCGGGCCAAGTGCGTCCGATTGAAACCCTGGCATTCTCCCGGCGTTGGCTGGCGCGACTTGTTGGGCATGTTAATCGGTTTTCGGCGTTATCACCACTCCGGCTGCGTAGACCCATTGGCTGATCGTCTTGTCAGTTCTCATCTCAATCCAATCGCCATGGATTATAACTCGGTCCACCTGGTAAATAGTGTTGCCCACCTTAACATCGTAGCGCTTTGCTGGGGAATCGGAGGAGAACTGGCGCAGCCTGAAAGTAGCAGACCAGCGAGTGCGCATGTGACTAGCGGGATGATGACTGAGTGTTTCATTTTGTTGTGCTTGAATTCAGTGAGGTGGCATCTGATGCCCAACGCAAAGCTCAGCGACTGCCGGGAAGGGCCCGTCACTCGCAAGGTAAATGTTCAATTTGTTGTCAGACCCAATCGAGAGCGGGTCGGCCGTTCGCTGAACCGCCTGGTTAGACCACGTCAGTCTCTTGAACCAAAATCCTCCGCGTCGGGAGTCATGCACTGCTGTATCCATCTGCATCCAACGTATCAAACAGCGAAGTGTTCGGCCACTCCGGTCGCGTCTCTCGTGCGTAGGTGAGATGAACGACGGCAAACTGCGGAACAGACTCGCCAAGAATTAAACAAACACATCGTCGCAGTCCTGACGGCGGCCAATGGTCTGAACCTTGCGCCCCAACAGAACGTGGCCCGCTGGCATCTCGCGATGTAGCTCTGCAACAGTCCCAGCGTCCTGCTCCGGTGGAACTGGCCACCAAGGAACACGCCACTGAATCTGAGCCGGGTCGAACTTGGTCATGATGTGCGAAGTGGTCTAACGTCCCGGCTCACCGACGCCGGGCCAATGGTGTTCGATTGTCAAACCGAGACGCAATCCCGGCGTTCGGTGCAGCCGGCTGGTTCGGCGTAACTGCAAGAAAATCTATCCGAGGGCCTTGAGGTGGGCACGCCATCACCGCAGCGATAAAACTCCTTCGGCGGCAAATAACAATGCGGCCTCAATGTAGTGAACTATCAACTCCGGGGCCACATATTTCAGCGATAGGAGTGGGAATCCAGACATTGTGGCTGCCTGCTGCGCGGGGGCCGGGTCGCTACAGAAATTCACACCTATAGAAAGCCCAGTCGCCATCACGAGGTTCCCACGACTTGCGGGGCGTGCTCAGCGGGGCAGCCTATCCACAAATGCAGTTCATCGGCCTCTCCGATAGTGAAAGGGTGGTGGGGCGGGGCCAAAAGAAAGTCCAGAGAAAGCGCCACTGCGCCTCCACACAGCCAGAAACCAACCGGCTCAGGCGGACCTGAGCCACTGAAATCCACTATGGGACACTCATTTTGAAAAGGTCCGCGTAAAACATGGCATGTGCGCTCAAGCCTAACAATGATTATACGAACCATCGGTTCGTATCTTGAACGAACCAAACTCCAATGGTAATTCCATGCATGGCAGCAGATTAGGTCAATTGTCAGCCCATGTCAACCCTTTAAATCACCCCCCTGGAAAGCGCAATTTTCCCGATGAGCTTCCGGTTCGTATATCCGGTTCGTATATTCAACCATGCAAATCCAAGACGCAATTCGTTCCCTGCGAGAGGCTTGTGCTTGCCGGCACCTCTCCCTCAACACCGAAAAAGCCTACTGCCAACGAGTCGCAAGGTTTGTCACTTGATCCGCAACCCCACCAACGCCCGTGCAATCTGTCGAAGGCTTACCCGGTATTCCAAAAACCAAATTTGGTAAAGCAGCCTTCCTCGTTCGAACCGCACCTCGAAAAGCCCCCCTCCCCCCATCGGCGCACCCGGTATCCAGGGTAGAAACATGCTTTCTTTGGCCGCAAGAAACAGCCGTGGCACGGGTGGCACCCTGATCGGAGGTAAGGGCCAGGCGGAGCAGCACCCCATGCCGGGCCAACCGGGCAACCTGGCCTCTGGGCTCG
Organism: uncultured Verrucomicrobiae bacterium; assembly: GCA_963788655.1. Lineage (GTDB taxonomy): Bacteria > Verrucomicrobiota > Verrucomicrobiia > Limisphaerales > JAFGQR01 > JAFGQR01. The sequence goes on from CAWBHS010000039.1 coordinate 39,928, forward strand.
GCCCAGACCACGACCTGGCACCAAGGCCGCCATGCGCATCCGAGCACGGGCCATCCGGCGGTGTGGTGAACTGCTCAAAGAGGTTGAGGCAAAGGCGAGCGTTGCAAGAAAGGTGTAGAGGCAAACCTTTCACCTTAGGTCAAGGATGCCGACCATGAAGCAGGCATGTCCAAAGATCAAGGAACACCAAGCTCTTGGCCTTACCAACATCGCGGCGAATCTTTCAGCGGCAGGTTGAAAGCGACCAACCAAAATCGGCGCTGCCTTGGGTGACGATCAACTGCGAATTCTAAAACTCACCACCATCAGACGGCACCTGGCCCCTGGGCTCGCCTCGGACCACGACCGGCAGGCGGAAGGGCCAGCGTCGTGAAGGTCGAGCGCCACTCGAATGACGGCACCTGTTCCTCTGCCCCCTGGCGACCAAGGCACTCGCAGCCTTGCTCGCTGGCGGGCTGCTGTGGGCTTGGATACTGCGGGTGGGGCCATCGCACCCCTGACGGTTCTCGAAGCCGTGCCGCCCTATCCACACGACGCCATGAAGCCTGTGTCAGGGATCGCCGCCAAGACGACAGTCATCTACCGATCTTGGTCGTCCAACAGTCAAAGCCGAAGGGGGCGTAACCACGATTGAAAACCTGAAATGGGGACAGAAAGGGGACAGACGTTTTTTCTTGGGACAACGAATTATTTACAACGACTTGATTATGAATGGCGCGTCCGGCAGGACTTGAACCTGCAACCTTCTGATCCGAAGTCAGAAGCTCTATCCAATTGAGCTACGGACGCGTCAAAGCATGGCACTTGATGGCGCAACCTTAACCGGAGCACCCAGTCGGGTCAACTGCTGCCTGCAGACCGGTTTGCACGTCAACGGTGCCTGGCACCTGCGCGGGCGCACTCCGCTTTTTTAGCCTCTCCTCCCATTTCGTTGGTAGGACACAGCTTTTGATCCATTCGGTTGAAGAAATGCCGATCAAGAGTCCCCGCCAAATACGGGCGGCTTCGTCCGGCATAAACAGGGAAATCCATTCCAGCGCCTCCATACGGTCGGCCATCGTTCCGCCCCGCAGTTCAATGCGCCCGTCCACTTTCACCAGTCGCGCTTCCCCGAAGGAAGCGATCACCACACCGGCGGCACCCCAGTTCTCAATGACTTGGTTTTTCATGGCGCAATTCAGGCCCAGGGGTGGGACAACGACGGGGGAACCCCAGAAGATAATCGGCAAAAAGTTTTTGCGGTTTCTTGTCGGTTCCACCGAGCCAAGGCGACTTGGTGGGGCGCGGCTCTGTCGAGCCTCGAGTTTTCCAAATTATGTCTGCCCCGCGAAGCGATCAAAAGATAATTCCTGACATTCGCATCGCCGAAGGCTTCCCTGCGGTTGCGGTTTCGGGTATTCGATGACCATGCGGAAAAGTTAGGGCGCGACGGAGTCTCGCCCTACCGGGTGGCGCCCTGGGAAAATGAATTTGCCATACCCTGCTCGGTTCCGTAGGTTCCCGCGGTGCTGGGACACGCGAAAAGACTGCCGACAACGTTTTAGCGTCCGAGGAAATACCGCGGACGCCAACGCCTCAGACTCGCGGGTCCGAGGCGTTTTTGTTTCCTGGCATAGTCCTGCCGTCGCACTCTCAGGCGAGCAAGAAAGCGTGAAGCTCATGGGCAGGTTTCGGCAGATGCGCCCACTGTTGATTGGACAATTTATGGAAACTGGAAAATCTGAAACCGAACGCAAGACCCTCGACGAGCGCCAGAAGATGACCGAACTGGAGCGCATCCGCCACTCGTGCGCCCACGTCATGGCCACCGCCATCCTGCGCCTGTGGCCCGATGCCCAGTTCGCCTCCGGCCCGCCGGTCGAGAACGGCTTCTACTACGACGTCGAACTCGAACACCGCATCTCGCCCGAGGACTTTCCCGGCGATCGAGGCGGAGATGAAGAAGGAGATCAAGGCGAACCACGTCTTCGAGAGAAAGGTCGTCACGCGCGAACAGGCGATCAAGGACTCGGAGAGCGGCCGGCTGGGCGGCACTGACCGAACGGCCGGGCAACCCAGCAAGTTCAAGCTGGGTAACCTCGAAGCAAATCCCCGAGGGCGAGCCGATTTCCTACTACAAGAACGGCGACTTCATTGACCTGTGCGCCGGGCCGCACGTGATGCGCACCGGCAACATCGGCGCCTTCAAGCTCACCAGCGTGGCCAGCGCCTACTACAAGGGCGACGAGAAGAACCCGCAGCTCCAGCGCATCTACGGCACGGCGTTCAAGAACAAGACCGAGCTCGAGGAATACTTCAAGATGCTCGAGGAGGCCAAGCGCCGCGACCATCGCAAGATCGGCGCGGAGATGGGGCTGTTCGCGATTGACACCGAATACGTCGGGCCGGGCATGCCGCTGTGGCTGCCCAAGGGCACGGTGCTCGTCGAGGAACTGGAGAAGCTGGCCAAGGAAACCGAATTCGCCGCCGGCTACGTCCGCGTCCGCACGCCGCATCTGGCCAAGGAGAAAATGTATAGAACCTCCGGCCATCTGCCGTATTACGCGGAGTCCATGTTTCCGCCGATGGAGCTGGCCTTGGACGAACAGAAGCTCGCACGAAAAACCGAGTTGCAAACGTCGAAAGCCTTGGAACTAGAAGACGGTCGAATTGGATGACTGACATCCAAGACTCGAGGACAAGAACAGGCTGAGTTGGCATCATCGAGAAGAAGATGCAGAAGAGTTGGGCGAAGAGAATTTCGCGACGAGAGATTGCTCGAGAAATCAGCTTGGCCAGTCGAAGGCGTCTCGCGACGCGGGACCGCTATTACCTCAAAGCCATGAACTGCCCGCATCATCACCGCATTTTTGCGGCGGAGCCGCAGCAGTTATCGCGACCTGCCGTTGCGCCTCGCGGAATACGGCACTTGCTATCGCTACGAGCAGAGCGGCGAGTTGTTCGGCCTCATGCGCGTGCGTTCGCTCAACATGAACGACGCCCACATCTATTGCACCGAGGAGCAGTTCGCCGCCGAGTTCAACGCCGTGAACGAGATGTATCTGAAGTATTTCAAGATCTTCGGCATCGAGAAATACGTCGATGCGCTTCAGCACGCACGTCGCCCGAAGGGCTGGGCAAGAAATACGTCAACGAACCCGAGCTGTGGAAGAAGACCGAGGACATGGTCCGCCAGGTGTTGATCGATTCGAAGATCAACTACGTCGAGGTGCCGAACGAGGCGGCGTTCTACGGTCCGAAGATTGACGTGCAGGTCTGGAGCGTCATCGGCCGCGAATTCACCCTGGCCACCAACCAGGTGGACTTCGCCGTGCCCGCCAAGTTCGGCCTGACCTACCGCGACAAGGACAACACGAACAAGACGCCGCTGTGCATCCATCGCGCGCCGCTCGGCACGCACGAGCGGTTCATCGGCTTCCTCATCGAGCATTACGCCGGGCAACTTCCCGCTCTGGCTCGCGCCGGATCAGGTCCGCGTCATCACCCTCAACGACGACGAAGCGCTGATTGAACTACGCCAAGCCCATCGTGAACGAACTCCGCGCCAACATGGTCCGCGTGGAAGCCGATTTCAGCGCCGACCCGATCAAGGCGAAGATCGCCAACGCCGAACAATTGCGCGTCCACACCATGCTGGTCATCGGCGGTCGCGACATGGAAGCCGGCGACGTCAGCGTCCGCCTCCACGGCAAGGCGGCCCGCAAGGCGCGAAGCCGAAGGCGGAGGTCGTGGCGGATATTCTGGCGAGCATCAAAGAGCGGAGGGCGTAACAGTCTTTGCCGGCAATCAATACTCCGCACGGATGATTCCGTGCGGGGTTTTCGATTATTTGAATGTGCCAGCGAAAGCCGGTTCAAGTTTGCCACTCTGGCCACGCCCGTTTGGCGGCGATTCCAACACTCACCGGTTCAAAAGGGCGAAAGCATAAAGGAGCAAAAACTAAAGCTCCCTCACACAACGGAACCCAAAGAAGCTGAAGGTATCGCCCGGGTTGACGTTGTCGCGATAGGCACACCCCGCATAGTAGGCGGCGGCGTTCCACCCGCCACCGCGCATCACACGGCCGCCCGATCCGGGCCCTGCTCCTGTTGGATTATTTGTGGTGGGCTGGCCATACGGCGTTCCATACCAATCCCAACACCACTCCCACACATTCCCCGCCATGTCGTAAAGGCCATAACCATTCGGCGCAAAAGACCCCACCGGACTCGTCGCCGGACTCGTTCCCCCGACACTCCCAATAGCGTTATAGCCGTTGGGACCCAAGTCATAGCTGTAACCGAAGGTCGCTCCAAAGTAATTGGCCTGACTTTCCGAAATGCTGTTGCCCCACGGAAACCGTAGCCCGCTCAACCCGCCCCGCGCCGCCTTCTCCCACTCCGCTTCCGTCGGCAACCGATACCCGTTTGCTGCCAAATTCTGATAGACTGTCGTTCCCTCGTCCCCATTCGTGAACACCTGCGTAAGTCCCGCATCCGTGTAATACACCGGCGGCAACCCCGCCTGCTGTGACCGAGCATTGCACCACTTCGCACAATCAAACCAGTCCACCGTCTGCACCGGATGATTCGCTGCCTTGCCCGCACCCGCATGCACAAAATCGTAGCCATGGCTCGTGGCATACGCATACACATTCGTCCATTCGCTCCACGTCACCTCGGTCTGGTCCATGTAAAATGCCGACACATACACATTCGTCGGATTCGCATCGGTTATTTCAGAATCATTTGTAGCGGTGTTATAGAAAAGGTAGTTGCCCATGGTGAACGAACCCGCCGGTATCAGCACCATGCCCGCCGTCGTATCGGTCGAGGCTAGCAACCGGAAATAACCCGCCGGGGAGGAGTTCGTCACCGTCGCGGCATTGACCGTGACCGCATTGCTCGCCGTCACCCAGTTGGGCGCAGCGAGATTGGTGGTCGTCTGCAACACGTAATTCGTCGTGCTCACCGGCCAGTAAAGAATGGATTGCCCGCCCGGTGCCGGGGCGATGCCCAGATTCGTTACTTGCGCGTTGATCAGTTGAACGCCAGCAATGAGCGCCAGCCCGATGAACAGGGATTGTAGTTTGGTTTTCATGGTTTCAGGGTCGTAGTTCCTGACACCCCATTAAAACACAATTGAATGGAGAGGGGGAAGCTTTTTTGCCAAGTTCACGGCAAGTTTTACTTCGCGGTCAGGCTGGTCCCAGCTTTGGACCTGGCTCGCGCCGGATCAGGTGCGCGTCATCACGCTCAACGACGACGAAGCATTGATCGACTACGCCAAGCCCATTGTGAATGAACTGCGCGCCAACATGGTGCGCGTGGACACGGATTTCAGCGCGACGCCGTTCAAGGCGAAGATTGCCAACGCGGAACAACTGCGCGTCCACACGATGATGGTCATCGGCGGTCGCGACATGGAAGCCGGCGCGGTGAGCGTGCTTCTCCACCACGTCGGATCGCAAGACGCGAAACCGAAGGCGGAAGTCGTGGCGGATATTTTGGCAACGATTCGGGAACGGCGAAATTAATTGCAGAGAATTCAGCATGGCGGCAGTAATCAAACCCGGGGACGGCAAGACTCCGTCGAGCCCTGACTTCCTGGAAGCGCTTGGGTGAAGCGTTAGTCCCAGGAAGAAACCGCCAGCCTGAAGATCGGATTCAGTTACACTTTTTGCTTGCATTAGCGAGAGCCGAAGTTTAGGCGTACCCCCATCGTAACCGGATGTTGCCGTTGGATGAACGCCCGCGCTTGCTTCGGCGTCACCCCGGCCCAGATGGTTGAAAAACGAAACGACGTGTTCTAGGAAATCTGCACTGAGCAAAGTGTGACGAAAGGAATAGCGTGAAGAACCGATTGGGAATGGATTCTCCAGGGCTGGCGAAGATCTTAAGCGCTATGGCGGCATCAGCGATGGAAGTGCAAGCCCGTTTCGACCAAACGCATTTGCAGGAACTGGAAGAATTTGCGCAGTTCGCCGCCACCGTCCCCACCGACACCCTGCCCTTGGTGCTACCCCTGGCTCCGGCGCGCCAGCGCGTGGACACGTTCCGTCTCGCGTGGGCAATGGAATTGTCCATCGAGCGCCGCCATGGTTTCGCCATTACCGTTCGTCTAATCAACCTCGGCTACGAGGCGCGTTTTGGGGTGCGACAAAGCAAAGCAGCGCGGATTGAATTGCAGGTGGAGCAAGTGCCGGTGGCGGCGGCACAGTTGAAAAGTTGAAGGAGTGCGGCGGTCGTTTGAATGAACATCGTGGAAGAGAAATGACACTGAACGGAAGGAACTAACCATGCCAGTCAAACCAAGCAAGTTGATCAATGACCTGAATTATGTGCCGAACATTGTGGGCGCACTGGGATTAAGCATCGCCGCCGCGCAGAAGGCGTTCAACCTCGACTATTTGCAGAATGTCGAGCGGCTGATTGCCCTCGCCCGATCGATTTTTGGTGAAAAAATCCTCGACGACCAGGGCAAGCCCAAAGACATGACCGACGCGCAGAAGGCAAAGCTCGAACAATTCGCGTCGTTCTTGAAGGAACTGCTCGTGGCCACGGCGCCGCCGCGTTACCAGTTCACCGAAACCACTCTCAACGTGAAACTGGACCTGGCGCAATCGATGGACCTGAACGTAGGCGCGGGCCTGGGCGTCGGATTTGGTGCCGTGACCGTGAGCGCTTCACTGGCCATCGGTTACGGATACGACTATCGGGCGGCCGCGGAGTGTCACACAGTCATCCACGCCATTCCGGCGGACCCCAATGTGTTTCGTCCGCTGCTGGACCGAGCCAAAGAAGTGAATGACAAAATGCTCGCGCTTTCAGATCCCGCCGGCATCGATAACCGCATCATTGAGCAAAGCCGCGCCATTTTCGAGCAGGTCATGGGCGTAAAGGCGCCCACGCCGGTCGAGGCGCCGAAATAGTCCGAGAGACTGCGAGGCTCGCAACGGCAGCGGCTAGTCCGGGGCGCGGACATTCTTGTCCGCCTTGGAGAACTGGGCGCAGCAGGCGGACAAGAATGTCCGCGCTCCAATGCGAGTGTTTGGGAATTGTTCTGCGGCAGTAATTGGCTGACAGCAAAGCTGCCGACAAGCTCGGAATGGGAAAGAACTCGCTAACGAATAAATATCATGCCGCTTAAGAAAATAGATGTCGTCAATGCCGCCAGCGATTTGCGTGACCGCGCCAAGCAGTTGAGCGACGCGGCAGACGCGCTGTGGGACAAGGCCCGGAAACAAAGTGGCACGGAGATTCCGGATAACGTACTGGGCGATGAACGCAACGAAGTACTCATCGAACACGGCACGCTTGAAACCGATTGGGTGGCGCTGGCCCAGGCGCTCAATGTGTCGCTCGAAGGCACGAGCACGGATTTTGCCGAGTTCCTCACCACCACCGGTGCGGCGCTCGTGGCCACCCAACGGCAATTGGACACCCAGTCCAAAGCGTACCTGGACAGCCTGGCGGGCAGTCCGCACGTGCTGCCGTCCGTTTTTCGCATTCCCAAATTGTCGGGCGAAATGAAGTTTGCCCTGGAGCGTGTGGCCGGGCAAAAGCTGAACCTGGTCTTCTACGGGAAGGAGGAAAAGAACACCGCGCTCAACCAGCAGTCGATGTCATTCGAGATCGTTTCGGCGCCGCCCCCGCCGGAATTCATGCAGAAGTTGCTGACGGTGGCACCGCGGCTCGAACTGGTCCTGGCGCTGCCGGAACGGGAACGGATCATGGCGGTGGTGCAGGCCTCCGATCTCGAACCGAAACTACTACCCCAAGCGGATATGCTCGAGCATCCGGACGAAGTCTTGATCACTCCCGCGGTGGTGCCCGGTGAGGAACGGGCGTCGAAATACTTTCTGCTGTACGCCAACGAAACCCAGGAAGAGCTCATCGGCGCGTGGCACGTCGATGTGGCGGCGGCCGAAATCGTGACGGTATATCGCTACGACTTGAAGCCGGGGTCCAAGGAAACGATCAAGCCGTTCAAAGACTTCACGCTGGCGTTGGCCAAATTCCAGGCGGCTTACCTGAGACAATTGCGGCCACCGGGCAATGCCTGAGGAAGCCGTCAAAGATTTGCGACATCTGCCCGCAGACGTGGCGGACACCGCGGCAACCTTGCCCCGAGCCGGCGATCAACTGGTTCGCCTTTCCGCCGAGCAACTGGTTGATAATCCGTTGGGCTGGCGTCAGTGGCTGGTATTGCGACAGGTGGAATTGCGCTGGCGCTTCTACGTGGCGAAGACGGGCAAGCGGGTGGTGTTCTTTTTCTTTCGCAAGCAATCACCGGTCGAAGTGGTGATGGATGCTCACCTGGAGTTTCGGGTCGCCCCGTCGCCGCTCATTCCGCGACAGGTGCCGCTGGTGCCGCGCGAGATGCTGTGCCAATTAGTCTGGCCGCGCCTGCTGGCGAAACGGTCCGTTGGGACCACCGACCGCGTGACCTTTCAACTCGATCAAGCCGGCAACGAAACACTGGACGCGATCCATCCGGAGACAGGCCCGGACGAGGCCGAGCTAAGGTACTTGCGCGGACCCACGGAAATCCCGACCCGAGGTGCTGATGGCCAATGGCGCGTCGCACCGTTTATCGCTTTCATCGAGGCGGTGCGCGCATGGATTGGCACGGGCTTGCAGCAGGGGCGGGAGGAAATTCTCACCGTGCCCTTGCCCAATGATCCGCTGGTGGCGCGCCGGATACTCTACTATGGGCTGGTGTCGTTCTGCGCCGCGGCCAACGCCACGAGCGACCTCACCACCCGGCCGACGATGCCCCCGCTGTTCGAAGAATTGCAGTCGCCTTACGACATCACCGGCTTCCGGGCGGGAGTCGTATTGCGGTTGAAAGCGGACGGCACCGAGATCGCCGCGCTGGATGATGATCATCCCGTGCAACTGATGATGGAGTTGGAGGTGCAACGGACACCGGCGGCGGGCGCCCGCGCCAAGGTGTGGCTGGGACCGCCGGATTTTCTACTGACCGGGCCACTGCACCAAGCGTTCTTCGATGAGTTTCTGGATGGTTTGCCCCTGTTCGCCAACTCGCCCGTTGCGATGGCCGCAATGCTGGCGCTGCGGACATTCGTGCTGCAAAACGCGAACCGGATTTCCATTTTCCGCGTCAAACGCGATGGGCGGCGAGATACCAACGCATTGGTGGTGACAGGAATGTGGGAAGGCGAGCGCATCGCCGTGGTGCTGAAAGGCGTCTTTGAAGTGGATACCGCAACCACGCCGCCGCAGGTCCAACGCCGGGGCAACATCCGCTTGCTGCAAACCGGGCCGGTGGAACCACAGGATGCCATTCTGGACGAAGACGTGGTCCGGCATTTCTTCCATTTGATGGCGGCGTTGAAATCCTGGGGAGGCGTGTTGCCATGACACCGCGAGGCATCGGACGTTGGATTCGCCTGCGAGTGCGGCGCGCGTGGCAGGGCCTTCTTCGGAGCCGCGGGATCACCTTGGATTTGCGGAAACGCGGCGGCAGCCGCACGGCCATCGCATTGGCGTCGGGCTGTGTTGGCGAAATCATTTCCACGCCGGCCCGAAGGCAGTTCGCGGTGTTGCCGGAGGTCGAGCCAATGTTGAGGGAGGCGGGGGCGCGATTCCGGCAGGGCCAATTGTTTTCCGCCTTGATCGAGCCCGTGCAAGCCGGGGTCAACATCCGCGCCCGCGTCAAGGAACAGGGTGCGCAGGCCGCGCAGCACTTGATTCTGCTTGGTGGCAACTGAGGAATCAGCAGCGTGGGAGGGGGAAGCAGGAATCACTCGGAATCCACATGCATCTCGCCCCAGCAGCAGCCGGATGCGTGAACGTCACGAAACCACGATGTTCACCAAACGCTTCGGGACCACGATAATCTTGCGGATGGTTTTGCCCTCGAGGAACGGTTTGACTTTGTCGCAGGCCAACGCGGCGGCTTTGAGTTCCTCCTCCGTGGCCGTGGCGGGCACCGTAATGCGCCCGCGCAGTTTGCCGTTGACTTGCACGGGCAGTTCCAACGTGTCCTCGACCAGCAAGGCCGGGTCGAATTGAGGCCAGGGTTGATATGCGAGTGGGATGCCGGTGGCTGACGCCGGTTGGCTGTCCGAATGCGCCGCTAGCTTGCTCCAAAGTTCCTCGGCCAGGTGCGGTGCGAACGGCTGGAGCAAAATCAGAAAATTGCGCAGCACTTGAGCCGGTTTCGTTTCCCACGTCATCGCTTCGTTCACAAACACCATCAGCGCGGAGATGGCGGTGTTGAACCGCAAGCCATCCAGGTCTTCGGTGACTTTCTTGATGCAGGCGTGCAGCGTCTTAAGTTGGGCGGGCGTCGGGTCAACCGTCGGTAATTGCGGCACTGATCCGAATTTGCTCCATCAGCGGTTGCGGCCTCTATCGGGCTCAGCGGTGCTGCCCTGCTCGAACTCGGTTTCGCTCTGCTCATCCACAAACAAACGCCACACCCGGCCCAGGAAACGGTAAACGCCCTCGACGCCTTTGGTGCTCCAGGGCTTCACCATCTCGAGCGGGCCCATGAACATTTCATAAAGCCGAAACGCGTCGGCGCCGTATTCCTTCAGGATGTCGTCCGGGTTGATGACGTTGCCGCGGCACTTGGACATCTTCTGGCCGTCTTCGCCGAGGATCAGACCCTGGTTCACCAGTTTGAAAAATGGTTCCGGCGTCGAGACGTGGCCGAGGTCAAACAACACTTTGTGCCAGAACCGCGCATAGAGCAGGTGCAGACACGGCGTGCTCGGTGCCGCCCACGTAAAGATTTACTCCGGGAGTTGGTTTCGCACCCGGCGCCTTGGGTTTTGAATTGTCCGCCGATCCCATCCAATAAGCCTCGGCGTCGCGCCCGCAGAAGGCGGTTGCGTTTTGCGCATCCAGATAACGCAGGTAATACCAGCAACTGCCCGCCCATTGCGGCATGGTGTTGGTTTCGCGCACGGAGCCGTCGGGCAGCTGCACCCAATCCTTCGCGCGCGCGAGCGGCGGCTGGCCGTCGGACTGGTGGGCTTGTAATCGTCAAGCTCGGGCGGCAGCACCGGCAAGTCGCTTTCCGGCAGCGCCTCATGAAACCGTTGCCCATTGGCGTCGCGCTTCCAGATGATCGGGAACGGCTCGCCCCAGTAACGTTGCCGGCTGAACAGCCAGTCACGCAGCTTGTAATTCACATGCTCCGGCCAAGCCCGTTTTCTTCAAGCCAGGCGCTGATTTTCTTTTTGGCTTCCGGGGTGGGCAACCCGGTGATAAGTCCCGAATTCACGCTGCACCCCGTCGTCCACGAATCCGATGGATTCCTGGCCGGCGGGCGCCTCGACGACCACGCGGACCGGCAGGTTGAATTTCCGCGCAAACTCGAGGTCGCGCGTGTCATGCGCCGGCACGGCCATGATGGCGCCGGTGCCGTAGCTGGCCAAGCACGTAGTCGGCAATCCAGATCGGGATGCGCTCGCTACTGACCGGATTGATCGCGTAAGCGCCGGTGAAAACGCCGGTCTTTTCCTTGGCCAATTCAGTGCGTTCGAGGTCGCTCTTGGTGGCAGCGTATTCGCGGTAGGTTTCGACGGCTTTGCGCTGGGCTTCAGTCGTGAGGGCATCCACCAGTTTATGCTCGGGCGCCAGCACCATGTAAGTGGCGCCGAACAACGTGTCCGGACGGGTGGTGAACACCGTAATGCCGCGTTCGATTTCGTCGTTGCGCGCTCCGCACTCGGCAATCGGAAAGGTCCACCTCCGCACCCTCGCTGCGGCCGATCCAATTCCGCTGCATTTCCTTGAGCGAATGGCTCCAATCGATGGTGTCGAGATCCTGGAGCAGACGTTCGGCGTAGGCGGTGATCCGCAGCATCCATTGGCGCATCGGTTTGCGCACGACGGGGAAATCACCCACTTCGCTCTTGCCATCCACGACTTCTTCATTGGCCAGCACGGTGCCGAGTTGTTCGCACCACCAGACTGGCATTTCGGCGACGTAAGCCAAGCGTTGCTGGTCAATGAAGCGACGGCGGAAGGACTCCTTTTCCGCCGCCGGCAGGTTTTTGAACGTTTCGTGGATGCTGCGCAGGAACGCGTTGTTTTCCCATTCATTCCGACGCATCGGTTGGTCGGACAACGCATCCGCCAGCAACGCGACCGGCTGCGCTTTATTCAATCCCGGATCGAAGTAGCTGTTGTAAATCTGGAGAAAGATCCACTGGGTCCACTTGAAATACTTGGGGTCGGTGGTGTCCACTTCCCGGCTCCAATCATAACTGAAACCCAGGGACTGAATCTGCCGCTTGAAGTTGGCAATGTTCGCCTCGGTAGTCACGCGCGGATGCTGGCCGGTCTTGACGGCGTACTGCTCCGCCGGCAATCCGAAGGCATCCCAGCCAATGGGGTGCAACACGTGAAATCCCTGGGCGCGCTGGTAACGCGCCAGGATGTCGGTGGCCGTGTAACCTTCGGGATGGCCAACGTGCAGGCCCGCGCCGCTCGGGTACGGGAACATGTCCAGAATGTAGAACTTTGGCGGCAAGGCGCGCGAGTCCGCGCCGTGGCGTTGCGCAAACGGATGGTCGGCAGGAATCGTTTCGCCCGGATTCCAGGCCCGAAACGCTTGCTGCCGTTCCCAAACCTGTTGCCATTTGGGCTCGATCAGATGAAACGGGTATTGTCGGCGTGTCTGCGACATAAGCCGGGAACTATTGGGGATAATCCGTTCGGAGGCAATGGCAGATTTTGAGCGGATGAATTGCGCAAGAGCCGCAACGATTCAGTCAAAAAGGGGAGCGCGCCCGCCCCGGGCGCCGTGGTTGGCGCCTCGCCATCCACTTTCGAGAATCGGATTCGGTATTGAGTGACTGCTCAGTCGCGGGGCTAACCGGCAAGGGCGCCGGTTGGCAGCGCCCGAGGCGGGCGCGCTCCCCAAACACAATGGCACAGATACGGCTGATGCCCGCCACATCTTTCAGCCCGGATATTGCCCGGTGATGTAATTGTGCAACTGGTCGATGGCCTGCCGTTGCGCGCTGATGATCCAATTGACCAGATCGCCGATGGAGACAATCCCGAGAATGTCCTGCCCTTCCAGCACCGGCAGATGGCGCACGCGATGTTTGGTCATCAACTGCATGCACTCCTGGATGGTCTGCTTGGGCGTCACCGAAATCACGGGACTGGAAACGATTTCGCGAACCGGCGTGGTGCGTGAATTCTTACCCAGCAAAGCGATCTTCCGGCTGTAGTCCCGCTCGGACATCACCCCGATCAGTTTGCCGCCTTCCATCACCAGCAAAGCCCCGATGTTTTTCTCTCCCATCACCTTCAACGCGTTGAAGACCATCTCATCCGGAGACGTCGTCCAGACCTGGGAGCCCTTGTTTGCGAGAATTTCACTAATGGTGCCGACGTTTTCCATAGAGTCTAATGTTGTTGCTTGCAATTACTCATGGCACTTTCCCGCGCCCGGAGCAATACATTTCGCGGCCTTTTCTTGAACTTTTTTCGGCCCATCCCAGCGTTCCGCCGAGCTTCCGGCAACCGGCCCGCGCCCGGTCCATTCGCTCATGATCCACGACGTCCCAAGCGCGCTCCGATTTGGGCCAGGATCTCCTTGGGATAAGGGATTTTCAACCAGAGCGTCAAACCGAAGTAAAGCAGGCTGGCGCCAAGCAACGGAACAAACGTTTCGCCCAGTTTCAAGAGCAGACTCGCATGACCCAGCGTCCGGTTCCAGTCCGCGCCAGACCAGCCAGGCCGTCAAGCCCGCCGCCAGCGCCGCCCCCAGCATGGAAAGTAATTCGCCGAGTAACGAGGCCATGCCGAGCCGGGCCAATTTGCGGCGAAGCGCGTAGAGGAGCAGGCCCACATTGATGGTTGCGCTCAGCGTGTTGGCAATCCCCATGCCGCCTTGTTTGAATCGCCACACCAGGGCGAACACCAAGACCACATTGAAGCCCAGGCAAAAGATGCTCACCCGCATGGGGGTCTTGGTGTCGCCGAGCGCATAAAAAGCCCGCGCCACCACATTGACCACGGAATAGGCCACTAAACTGGGCGCCAGGCACACCAACGCGTACGCCGCTTGCGAGGTCGAGTAAGCGTCGAACCGTCCACGCTCGAACAGCAGGCGAATGATCGGCTCGGCCAGCACCAGCAACAGCGCTGAAGCCAGCAGATTGACGAACAGCAAATGGCCGATGCCTTGCCGTAACAGCAAACGGAACTCGGGATATTTCTTTTCCGCCGCCAGGCCGGCCAACGCAGGTAACATGAAAGTGGCCAGTGAAATGCCGAACACGCCCTGGGGCAGTTCCATCAGCCGCACAGCGTAGTTGAACGACGAGACAATGCCTTTGTCCACCCAGTAAGCCATGCCCTGCGTCAGCAGCACGTTCAGTTGAAACGCGGCCACGCCGATCATGCCGGGAACCATTTTGCGCACCACCAACCGCACCGTGGCATTCCCCCAGGGTGTGATCCAACGGAAGCGAAATCCTTCCCGCCGCAACACCGGCAGTTGGAACCCAGCCTGGAACACGCCCGCCAGGAGGACCCCAATCCCCAGGCCGAAAATGCGCTCGTCCAGGCGCGTGCCCATGTGGGGCGCAATGAAATACACTGCGGCAATCATCACCACGTTCAGCATGGTGGCGCCCATGGCGGGAATGAAAAAAAAGCCGCGCGCGTTCAGCATCGCCATAAATACTGCGGCCAGCGTGACCATGAGCAAATACGGGAACGTCAGGCGCAGCAGACGCAACATCAGCAACGTCGTGCCCGGAAATTCCCCGAAGTGAAGCGCCAGCGAAACACCGGCAACGCCCAGCACCACAATGGCCAGCGTCGCCAGAACCAATCCCGAAATCACGGCGTTGGCCGCGCGCCACATTTCGGCTTCGCCCTCGAGCTTCTCCTTCTCCTTGAACACGGGAATAAAGGCGGCGGTGAGTGCGCCTTCGCCGAGCAACCGGCGAAAGAGATTGGGCACCATGAACGCCAGCACAAAGGCATCGGTCACCCAGCCAATCCCCATGAAACTGGCGTACACCATCTCGCGCACCATGCCGAGCAGCCGGCTGGTGAGCGTGGCGGCCGCCATGGCTCCCGAGGATTTGAGCATTTGGGACATGTCGGCGGAATAGTTCCGGGTTCACCCGGCTGAGGGCAAGGGGAAAGCATGCGGACCGTGTAGTAACGTGCTGCCGGCGTCTCGCCGGCAGAACCGGACGCGCCGGCACTGCTCAAACCATCGTCACCGTCCGAAGGGGGAATTGTGCGTGCGACGCCTCTTACCAATTCGTGGAGCCTTCCTCCATTCGCTCTGCCGGCAGGATGCCGGCAGCACGTTGGGCCGCGTGCTGCTGGCGTCTCGCCGGCAGAAACGGACGCGCCGGCACTGTCAAACCACCGCCACCGTCCAATGGGGAATTGTGCGTGCGCCGCCTCATGCCATTCGAGCCTCTCCATTCGTTCTGCCGGCAAGATGCCGGCAGCACGTTGGCGCCGCGTTAGAATTCGATCACGTCTTGGTCACGCGGGAAGATTATCTCCACTCCCGGAAGCAGCTTGGCCGCCAGTTGTTGCGTTTCAGCGAAGTTCTCCCAGTAACGCCGCTCGAGGTGCGTGAACACCAGATGCTTGATGTCCCGCCCCTGGAGAAATTCAAATAACCGTTCGGCGCGGAAGTGCGACAATTCACAGACCAAGACATCCAGGGGATTGGCCAAAAGCGGTCCTAAATCGTCCACCGCGCCCAGATCACCGCTATGTCCGAGCCGACGGCCATCCGCTTCAATTAAAAAACAAAACGCGTCGTAGTTGCCGGGATATTTGCCTTGGAAATTCTTGCGGAAGCCTTCCAGGTGGGTGGTCCGATACGGCGTGAGCTTCCAGGAATCGCCGTTCACCGCTTGGCCGGACTGGAGCGATTCAAAGCTCAATTCAAACGACAACAACTCCTCGAACAGATAGGCCGTGGTCACCATTTGACGCAAAGGTGCAACGGCGTCGGCCGGCACGTGTACCACCAGATCCTTGCGCCGTTTTTCGAGCCAGAAACTCTGCAACAACATAAACAGTCCCCCGAAGTGGTCGCTGTGAGTATGAGTCAGGAAAATGCGGTCAACGGTGTCATGGCTCAATCCCGACGCTTTGAAGCTGCGGCTCACCGGCTCACCGCAATCGACCAGGAGATGGGCGTCGCCAAGCTGGTACATATAGGCGGAGTGATTGCGGTCGCCACCGGCAGAGCCATCTCCGATCCCAAAACATTTCAGATTGTGTTTGTTCATGCGGGCAGCCGGTTTGCGAACAACCGACGGCGACGATAATGCATAAACTTGACCTCGGCGCAATCGTGGACTTTGCAGAGCTTAGCAGAACGGTCTGCATGCTGCGAAAAAACACTTCGTGCTTGGCCTTTGGTTACGGGCCAGCGTCAAACTGCACCCAACGCAATTTCCCAAACGAAAACTTCACGGGCGCGGTGTCGGAATTGCAACCAACTTTGACCACGCGAATTTGCTCGGGATCCAAGTGGTGATTGGGATCGGGTTTGGACCAATCGCTGCCATGCGTCGCGCCTTCGAAAAACGCCAGCGCCTCGGTCGTTTCACCCACGGAGGGCGGCGTCATGAAATCGGCGACGTAGGCGCTGCCGTTGGCTTCTTCGAAGATCACCCGGAATTGTCCGCGCCCTTCAGTCAACCGGAAGTTCAATCGTATTGCTTCGGCATTCGGCGGCGGGACTTCGTCGGGATTGAGTTTCATGGTGGGATAAATCCAACGGTCCTGGCCCCCACATTGAGCGTCCACGGTCAGGAGGCCATCCGCCGAAGTCACCTGCGCCGTGCCGTTGCCGGAAACAGCGGGTTGCCAGCGGGCAGCCACCATGGCCTGCGGCAACGGAATAACCGCGCCGCCACCCGGATTCATTAATCGCAGCGATAGCACCGGATGCCCGGCGGGGCCGAAATCGCCGGTAATTCGAACCGTTTGCACCAATTTGCCCGCCGCGTTCGAAGCATCCACCTGCAAGGCCACTTCCTTGCGTTCGTCCGGTGCCAGTTGCACGGTGTTCGGCAGCGTCACTTGCCAGCCTTGGGGCGAAGTGACGTTCAAATGTCCATCGACTTGGGTCGGTCCAAAATTGTAAATCCAGACGGGAATGGTTTCCGGCGCAGGTCCGGCCAGTTGATACGCCGATTTGTTCAATACTACCCGTTCTTCCGGCCACAGGGATTGCAGGACTATGGACGACGGTTTGCCGGACAACTTCTGCGGCGGAGCCGGCCGGGTAAGCTGGCCCAACTGCTTCGCGGTACCTTCCGGCAACAACGCGAAGACCGGCGCACTGCTCAAGGACAGGCGGTCGCGCTTGGCGATTTCGCGGCCCAAGTGATTGAACACTGCCTCCGGCGTAACCGGGAGTGCCAATTCGGAACGCTGCTGATCGTCCCAAGCAACCAACAGTTCACGGGGGCGACCATCCGCTTGGACGTGGAAGAGATACACTTGCCCGCTGGCAGCCTCCTGGAGACGCCCGAGCGGTTTGGCGTCCGCCATCAACCGTCCGACGGCGGCCAACGCCACGAAACCAGGACGTGGCGTGAGATCGGGACGCAGCAAACCAAATTGCGTTTGCCCTTCCGAGTAATGCGGCAGTAGAAAGTAGAAGGTCGCTTGCGAGCCTTCGTGGATGGACAAGGCGAACGTCTTGGCCACGCGCTCGGCCTGCACGTGCAGGTCCGCATCGGAAGGTTCCTTGAGCTGATCGTCGCCGGACCACTTCACCGGGCGAGCGCACTCGGTGACCCACAACGGTTTGCCGGCCGACACGGCGCGAAAGGCCGCGTAGAGGTCCGGATATTGTTCGAACGGCGCATAGTGGTGGAGGTCGAACGTATCGAAATAGGGCCAAGCCGCGTTGTCGCGCAAATCCTCCAACTGCGCCTGCCGATGAGCGGCAAAGACGTTCAAGCACGCGATGACATTCGGATTGCCGGCTTTCAAGCCCAGGTAGGCGGCTTTTTGCAGGGCCGCCATTTCACTGCCCGGGTGCCCGCCGAACACGGTGATATCCGCTTCGTTCCACGGTTCGAAGGCCAATACCTGACCCTGCCAGCGTTTCGCCATGGCGCGGTAGAACCGATAGGCATCGCGCAAATCGAGCGGGAAACGTTTGTGATTGGGATTCGCCCAAGCAGGCGAGGAATGGTTCACCTGCAACACCTGCAATCCGGCCGCCGACTGCGCCCGCGCCGAGGCGTCATAGCGATTGGGCCCGGCGAATTGTCCCCGCCGCGGTTCCATCTGCCCCCAGGCCAGCCGGTCACGGACCCAGTTCACTCCCGCCAGGGCACACAGGTTGGCCGCGGCGTCCATTTTATCCGGCGGGTAAAACCACGCCATGGCCACATCCAAAGCCACCGGTGACGTAAGCGGCGTGGGCACTCGCAACGGCGCCAGCACGCCGATGGAAATCCAATTGGCCGCAGGATGGTCGTTCTGCTTCAGGCGATAAAACCCCACCGGCAGCACGCCAAGATTCACCTGGCCATCGGCTGGCGGTGTCAACGCTTGCAGAACCTTGTCGTCGTAATCGTAAAGCTGCCAGGACGACGCGGTGCCCGGAGGCTGGGCAATCACCACGGATTCGCCCGCGGCAAAGATGTTTCCCGGATGTCCCGGCAAGGGATGCGGAATGGCGCGTGGTGTTGTGACCAGCTCACCCGCCCCGGCGACATAACCAGCGAGCGCAAAGCACAACAGTGCAGCCCAAGGGGCAAACGGAGTTTTCATGATTCCAACTCGGCAAAAGAAATATCGACCATCAAATCGCCCGCAATCTTTTCCAATTCCTGACGGAGATCACCAGCGTTGCAATGGGGCGGGATCTGCAGGCGCGCCCGGGCTTTGAACAGCGTTTCTCCGGACATGGGAGCGCTGCTGCACTCGCTGCTGAATTCCTCGACGTTCACACCCTGACGAGCAAGCGCGGCGGAGATCTGGCGCACAATCCCCGGCCGATCCTGGCCAATGATCTCAATCGAGCCAAGGCGCGGTGGAACTGGCGGAGACGCTTCCACATCCGGTTGGGTCACCACCCGCAAGCCCTGGGAATTGAGCGTTTGTAAGGCTTGCTCCAAGGCTTCCTTCCGGTCGTTCGGAACCGTGACGCGGAGGATGCCGGCAAACTCGCCGCCCAGCCGGCACATGCGGCTGTCCAGCCAGTTGCCGCCATGGTCGGCCACAAGGCGCGCCACCGATTCCACAAGCCCCGGACGATCTTTGCCAATCACGGTCATTACGAGTGGGATGTGCATGGCCCCTGTTAGCCTCAATCCCAACGCGAAGCAAGCTCCAAGCACCGAGGGGTTCGCTCCAAGATGGGGCGAAGCGAAGGCCCCTGGTAAGACGAGACTCCGTCGAGCTCGACGGAGTCTCGCCCTGCCCGGACGGGTGGCGCGGTGACCAAATCACGGGATGTACGTCTCGGTTTGCGAGACGAGATTACCTGCGACGTTTCCGAGATAGGCGCTTACTCCCCAGACCGTGGGATAGAATACAGTTTGCCGAGAGCCGTTTTGCCCTGGGGCTAGGCGCGTGCGAGGGAGTGTATCCGCAGCGATACTCGACCGAGCGTGCAACGATGCCCCAGGGCAAAACAGCCTCGGCCCGGAGGGTTGCGGCGCTTTTGGCTTGGGGCCTTGTTGCTCGTCGGGTCATAGAGCGCTGCGGCTATACTCCCCTTCTCGCGCCTAGCCCCAAGCCAAAATCGCCGCAACAAACTATGTTCTATCCCACGGTCTGGGGAGTAAATCCAAATGCGCATACGTGACAGGCATGCGACCTGCTTAACATCACTTGGCTGTTCGGTTTTGGGATAGGCGTAGAGGGCATC
This sequence comes from uncultured Verrucomicrobiae bacterium, assembly GCA_963788655.1. Lineage (GTDB taxonomy): Bacteria > Verrucomicrobiota > Verrucomicrobiia > Limisphaerales > JAFGQR01 > JAFGQR01. The sequence goes on from CAWBHS010000039.1 coordinate 59,788, forward strand.
GTCCGCGATGGGGTTCGAACAGTCTTTGTCGATAGCGCCCCATTGCACCTCCTTCCGTCGCGGGTGACGGCGGCTATGTCCTCATCACCCTCTTCTTCTTCTGTTTCCGGTTGCAGCCTCCCCAGAGGCTGCAATCGCTATTCGCCCTGGGGCGAGACCGTCACTTTTTGCCGCGTCGAACTTGCTCCTTCTGTGCTTCCAGCTTTGACTGGAGCGTCTTGCGTTCCTGGGACAATTGTTGTTCCAGCCGGGCGTATTCTTCCGCATTCCCCGCCTCGGCGGCTTTGGTCATTTGGTCTTTCAGGCTGATTTCCAGTTCGGCGATTTTAGCCGCATACTTGGAGTCCAATTCGGCCAGTTCCTCCTTCTGTTCGGGGGTGAGTTTGGTGAGCGGATTGGTTTTGTTCAACCGCTCCATCGCGAGTTCGTAGGCGCTTTTCATGGCAAGTTCTTCTCGGCAAAAAAGGAATTCACGGTTCAAAAGGGAAGCATATCATTCGTTTCCCGACGACGATTTGCCGCCGCTTCCAATCGGGCGTTTATTTTTCCAGGGCATATCGGGGAACTTCGTCGGGAGCTTGACCGCCGCCGGTTTGGGCGCGGACATCGGCAGGTTGCGGGTAGGGGGATCGTCGCTCGGAGATTGCGTCATGCCTTGCTTCCAGGACGCCATCCGCGCCTTCAGTCCGTGGCGTTCGGCAGCTTCCTTGTCGCCCGCCTTCATGTAGAACAGCGAGAGGTTGGTGTGAACCAATTGCTCATCCGGGCGCAAGGTTTCGGCTCGATGGCCTTCGGCAATGGCAGTGGCCAAGTCACCTCGGCGGCAATGGGCCATCCCCAATGCCAGGCGCGCTTCAAAATAGTCCGGCGTGGCCGCCAGCAACTGGTTCAGCCGCTCGATGCATATTTCGTAATCGCCCTGACTAAAGGCGCCCATTGCTTGGTCGAATTGTTCCTGGTCAGTCGGCATAATGCTTTTGACAATCCCCGATATGACATGATTGTTTGACCCGCGCAAGTCCGGCGTGGATTCCGTGGAGGCCTGTTAGTACGCGCTTCAGCACCAAAACGCGTTGTGCTGGGGTCGCTTTCAGCACGGTCTGGACGCGATGCCGCCTGAAGGCGGGACTCCAAACCCGGCTGCCCGGAATTTTGTCAGCGCACCAACATGACTTTGCCCATTAAACTGATTTCAACTGATTTCGATGGCACGTTGCACGCGGAATTCGAAAACCCGCCCGTGCCGCACGATCTCCAGCAATTGCTGGACGAATTGCAACACGAGGGCGCGGTGTGGGTGATCAACACCGGCCGCGACGTCTCTAGCGTGCTCGAAGGCGTCGCGCGTGCCCGACTGAGCATCCGGCCCGATTATCTGGTGACCGTGGAACGCGAAATCTACGTCCGCGAGGGGGCTTCATTCGTGCCGGTGCAGCCTTGGAACCGGACGTGCGGCGAGGCGCATCGTGACTTGTTTGCGCGGATTGATCCCGACGTGCCCGAGCTGTTTGCCTGGGTGAGCGGCAAGTTCACCGCCACCGTTTATCGCGATCCGTGGTCCCCGTTTTGCGTCGTGGCCGAGAGCAATTCGGATATGGATGCCATTCAGGAATATCTTCGGCAGTATTGCGCACGGATCGCCGGGCTGAACGTCATGCGCAATGACGTGTATGCCCGTTTCTGCCATGCCTCTTTCAACAAAGGCACAGCCCTGACGGAAATCGCGCGACTGGCGGGGATCCTGCCGGCGCACACGTTGGCGGCGGGGGACCATTTGAATGATCTCTCGATGCTGGTCACCGCGGTGGCCGGTTGCCTGGTGGCGCCGGACAATGCCGTGCCGGAAGTCAAGGAAGCCGTGCGGCGCCAACAGGGATACGTGAGCCACCAACCCTGGGGTCACGGCGTCGCCCGCGGCCTGGAACATTATCTGGGGCGCGGCGGAATTTAGCCCGGTAATTTCCGAGTTCTGATCAAATGACTGACAGGCGATTGCCGCTGACATGAGGAGGCGGAACATGGTTACCTGCGTCGAGTCCGCCTCGTTACGTCGGCAGCTACGGCGGGTGAGAAAACTTCAGTTTAAGCCACTCTTTAATCGGGATTTGACACTGGCGCTGGCAATGATAGGCTGGAAATGCAGTTTGGGTTAAGCAGAATTGTATTTATGCTTATCAAACGAACGATTGATTTTGACCGTGATTTTTGCAGCATGACTCCATGAGCGACGCCGCCGACACCACCGACAGGTCCTGAGCCCAGTATCGAAACTCCGCCCGCCCTTCCTTCAAGCATCACCCAAGTCAATGAAGCGGTAATCCGTATCGCCGGCAACTCGCAGGACGGCATTCAGGCCATCGGCGGATTCCTCGCTCGCCTGGCAGGCCGCAGCGAGCAGGAGGTCATGACGTTCATGACGATTCCCTCGACGATTTCCGGCGGGCCTTCGATCTTCCAAGTGCGCATCGGCTCCGGGGAAGTCCTCAGCGCCGGCGACGAAGCCGACGTCCTGCTGGCGTTCTATCAGCACTCCTACGAAAACCACCTCAGTTCCCTGAAAGACGGCGGCATTGTGCTCTACGACTCCGACCACGTGGAACCAAACTCGGACCGGGAAAAAGAATATCGCCACGTGGGGGTGCCCATTTCCAGCCTGACCGTCGAAGCCATCGGCGGCACGGCCCGCGACAAGGGAAAGAACATTTATGCGCTCGGACTGGTCGCCCGCATGTTTGATCTGGACGTGCCCAAGCTCGAGAAACTGCTCTCCGAAAGGTTCGGCGGCAAGGATCCCAGCGTGCTGAACAACGCGCTGACAGCCTTCCATGCCGGTTACAGCTATTCGCTGGGGCATTTGTTTGAAACGTTTCAGTTTGCCGAAAGTCAAAAGCGCGCCGGCCAACCAGGTGGTGATGAACGGCAACGAAGCGCTTGGCCTACGGCTTGATTGCTGCCGGAGTCCGCTTCGGTGCCGGTTATCCGATCACGCCTTGGTCGGACATCATGGAATTGCTCCGCCGCGAGCTTCCCGAAATACGGCGGCAGCTTTATCCAGTGCGAGGATGAGATTGCCTCGATCGCCATGGCTTTGGGCGCCAGTTATGCCGGCCGGGTGGCCGTAACCGGTTCCAGCGGGCCGGGGCTGTCCTTGAAAACCGAGGCGCTCGGCTGGGCCGTCATGGCGGAAATGCCGCTGGTGGTCGTGGACGTTCAGCGCGGCGGGCCTTCAACGGGCATGCCGACCAACGTCGAGCAGTCCGACTTGAACATCGCCTGTTTTGGCGGCCATGGCGACAGCCCGCGGGTGGTGATCGCGCCGGCCAACGTGGAAGATTGTTTCTACATTGCGATTGAAGCCGTCAAAATTGCGCGCCAATACAGCGTGCCGGTCTTCATGTTGACCGACCAGGCGATTGCTACGCGCATCGAGGCGTTCGAAGAACCGGACCTGGAAAAGCTCTGCCAGGATATCACGCCGGATTTCACGCCGCTGCCCGAGCATAAGCCTTACGATCTCGCCGCCCCCGACGGCGTGACCCGGCATCGCGCTCCCGGCACCCGCATGCTCAGCGGCCAATATCCCGTGGTGACGGGGCTTGAGCACGATGAATTTGGGCATCCCACCGGCTCGCCCCGAATGCACGCGCAGATGAGCGCCAAACGCCGCAAGAAACTGCGAGCGCTCGCGGCAGCACTGCCGGTTCCCGAGGTGTATGGTCCGGCCGAAGGCAAGTTGCTGCTGGTCGGCTGGGGCTCGACTCAGGGACCGATCCGCGAAGCCGTGGACCGGGCTCGCGCCGCCGGCGACAGCGTGTCCGCGCTGCACCTCAAACACCTCCATCCCCTGCCGGACGGACTGGACCAGATCTTTGCCGGGTTCGATCAAATCTTCGTCGTCGAGATGAACGACGAGGGCGTGTACGGCTATGGCCAACTGGCTGGCATTTTGCGCGCCCGTTATTGCCACCCGAAAATCCAGGGAATCAACAAAACCGACGGGTTGACGTTCAAGGTGCGCGAGATCATTCAGCGCGCCCAGGAAACCGTCGAATCCGGCATGCAAACCTTTTAACCCTTTGAAGTTCCAGCCGTTCACCCTTTGCATTTAATTATTTAGTATGAGCGCCACTGTCGAAGAACCTCCGGTCCAAAGCCCCCAGCAAGTCTCCCCCTCCAGTCCGCCCCCGGAAACCCGCAAGCCGATCAGCAAAAAAGAACTGGCGGGCGATCATCCCACTTGGTGTCCCGGCTGCGGTGATTTCTCCGTTTTGGCCCTCTATTTCAAGCTCCTTGAAAAACGCCGCGTCGCCCATGAGAATGTCGTAAGCATTGCCGGCATCGGTTGTTCCAGCCGGTTTCCGTACTTTGTCAACGCCTACGGGGTTCACTTCATTCACGGCCGGGCCTTACCATTTGCCAGCGGCATTTCGCTGAGCCGACCAGATTTGCACGTGTTCGCCTTTGGCGGCGATGGTGATGCTTTTTCCATCGGCGGCAACCACTTCACCCACACCGCGCGCAAGAACGTCAAAATGACGTACGTGGTGATGGACAACTGGGTGTATGGCCTGACGAAGAAACAGACCTCTCCGACCTCGCCGTTGGGCTTTAAAAGCAAGACCGACGCGTGGGGCGCGATTGACCGGCCGATCAATCCCATGAAACAGGCCATCAGCGCCGGGGCCACCTTCGTGGCGCGCACCACCCACTCGAATCCCAATCACGTCCTCCAAATGATGGACGCCGCCATGAACCACGACGGCTTCAGTTTTATCGAATGCCTCAGCGAGTGCGTGGAATTTTATGAAGGCGCATTTGACGCCTCGAATCCCCGCAAGGGTGGCGTGTTCAATCTGGTTCCTCCCGATCACGATGTGACCGACGAAATCGCCGCCTACCGGCTCGCCGACACGGCCTTCCCGGGCTACTTCGGCATCTTCTTCCAGCAGAACCGCCCCACCAAAAACCAGCTTGAAGGGCAAATTTCCGAGAAAGCCAAAACAACGGTGAACGGCCTCAAGGATTGGGAAATCTTGAAGCAGACGTTCGACAAAATGAAGTAGCCGCCGGCCAGACGCTGAGCGAAGGTAACTCGTTCGAAAAGACTTCGCAGATGGGTCTTGGGTGTCTTTTGGGTTCACCGGTTCCGCGCAAAAGATAAGCTGCTTTGGCGGGCTGGCACCCGCATAATGCGCCGATGCGAATTATTGGTGGAACCGCCGGCGGCACGATTTTGAGAGCGCCCAAGGGGCTGCACGTTCGCCCGACGCCGGACTTGGTGCGCCAGGCCGTGTTCAACAGTCTGGGCGTGCGGGTGGCCGGGGCGCGCGTGTTGGAATTGTTCGGCGGAACGGGCGCGCTGAGTCTGGAATGCCTGAGCCGCGGGGCGACCGAAGCCCTGTGCATCGAACGCTCCGCCAAGCACGCGCGATACATCGAACAGAACTTCGCGCAGACCGGTCTGCCGAACGGAGTCTTCCATTTGCGGGTGCAAGATGTGTTCACGGCGTTGCCGCAATTGGCTGGCGCCGGCGAATGCTTTGACCTGATCCTGGCCGATCCACCCTTTGGCGAAAAGAACATCGGGCGACGTTCGGAATCACTTTCCCAGAAACTGCTCGATGACTCGCATCTGCCCGCCCTGCTGGTGCCCGACGGGCTATTCATTCTGGGTCATGCCAAGCGCGACGTGCTGACCATTCCCCCCCAATGGCATGAACTAAAAACCCTCAAGCACGGTGACTCGCTGATGTGTCTTCTGGTAAAGCCGGTGGCGGAACTGCGTCCAAAACTTTAGCCGGAGGTCGTTAGCAGACGGGTGGCGCTCAGCCGCGAATTATAGCGCGCTCTGTCGGCGGGAGCCCCATTACCAAAACCGTGTTGACAGGTGTGGGAACGTCGCTTATCTATATTTCGTTATTTCGCGAAATATAATTAAATGCACGAGTTCATGAACATTACAAAAGCGTTGGCGGATGAAACCCGCGTGCGCACTTTGCTGGCATTGCGGCCCGGGGAGTTGTGCGTCTGCCAGATTACTGAATTGTTCGGACTGGCGCCGTCAACGATGTCCAAACATTTGGCGATTCTCCACCAGGCCGGATTGGTGGAGTCGCGCAAACATGGACGCTGGAATTATTTCAAGCTGCCCGACCAGAGCGCCCCGGTGGTCGTGCGCGAGGCGCTGGATTGGGTGAACAAGTCCCTCAGCAGTAATTCACACGTCATCGAAGACCGCCGACAACTCAAGCAAATCCTCAAACAAGAACCCGCCGAACTGTGCAAACGCCAATGTCAAAGATGAAAATTTTGTTCCTGTGCACCGGAAACTCCTGTCGTAGCCAGATGGCGGAAGGCTGGGCGCGGCACCTCAAAGGCGACCGCCTCGAGGCCTATTCCGCCGGCATCGCGAAGCACGGCCTGAATCCCCACGCCCTCCAGGTGATGGCCGAAGCCGGCGTGGACATCTCCAAGCATCACTCCAAAACACTCGATGACCTCGGCCCAATCCCGTTTGACTATGTCGTGACGGTTTGTGGCCATGCCAATGAGCATTGCCCCATTTTTCCCGGTCAGACCCAAGTCGTGCATGTGGGGTTTGACGATCCGCCAACGCTCACCAAAGCCATGCCGGATGGGGAGGAAAAGCTGACAGTCTATCGGCGCGTGCGAGATGAAATCCGGCGGTTTGTGGAGACTTTGCCGGAATCATTGGAGCGCCAAACTTGAAAGGTAATCATGGATATGAATTCAGAAATCGTGCGTGAAAAAGTTCGCGAGGGTTACGGTCAGATTGCCCGGAGCAACAGTTCGTGCTGCAACTCCGGATTAAGTTGCTGCGGTTCTGCCCCAGCAGAGGCGGAGAAACTCGCCCAACACATCGGCTATTCGTTGGAAGAATTGTCGGCATTGCCGGACGGCGCCAATATGGGCCTTTCGTGCGGCAACCCGAATGCACTGGCTGCGCTCCAGCTCGGCGAAGTGGTGTTAGACCTGGGCGCGGGGGGCGGATTCGATGTGTTTATTGCCGGCCAGAAAGTGGGCGCGAGCGGCCGAGCCATCGGAGTGGATATGACGCCGGACATGTTGGCCAAGGCGCGGAAGAACATTGCTGCCTATCGCGATCGCACGGGGCTGAACAACGTCGAATTCCGGTTGGGCGAAATTGAGCACCTGCCCGTGGCCGATGCCAGTGTGGACGTGGTCATTTCGAATTGCGTGATCAATCTCTCGCCCGACAAACCCCAGATCTGGCGTGAAATCGCTCGCGTGCTCAAGCCGGGCGGGCGGGTTGCCGTGTCTGACCTGGCTCTGCTCCGGCCGCTGCCGCCCGAGATCGTGGAGATGGTCGAAGCGTTGGTCGGCTGTGTGGCGGGAGCGGCGCTGGTATCCGATACCGAGCGCATGGTTCGGGAAGCGGGCCTGGATGAAATCGTTCCTACAGCCAAGTCAGGCTACGTGGATCAAATGGTGGATAGCCAGGATCCGCTGTACCAGAAGATCATTGCCCACTTGCCGGCAGGAACCAAACCGGGGGACTACATCACCAGCCTGGAAGTGACTGCCCGAAAACCTCAATCGTCGAATTCGCATGAACCAAACCGCTGCTGTTGCTCTTGATTCTTCCCTCGCGCCGCCAAAGCGTCTCGACTTCTTCGAGCGTTACCTGACCGCTGTGGGTTTTGCTCTGCATGGTGGTCGGCGTGGCGTTCGGAAAGCTGTTGCCCGGACGTCACCGCGGCGTTGAGCAAACTGGAATTCGGCCAGGGCTCGCAGGTCAACGTGCCCATCGCGCGTGCTGATCTGGCTGATGATTTACCCGATGATGCTCAAGGTGGATTTCAGCGCCATCGGCGGCATCGCGCGGAAGCCCAAGGGATTGATGGTGACGCTGTTCGTCAACTGGCTGGTCAAGCCGTTCAGCATGGCGTTGCTGGCCTGGGTGTTCATGCAGCATGTGTTTGCCGCGTGGATCGACCCGGAGACGGCCAGGAATTACACCGCCGGCCTGATCATCCTCGCCGCCGCGCCCTGCACCGCGATGGTGTTTGTCTGGTCCTATCTGACCGATGGCGATCCGGTTTATACGCTGGTGCAGGTGGCGGTGAACGACCTCATCATGCTGGTCGCCTTCGCGCCCATCGTGATGTTCCTGTGCGGCGTGGCCAACGTGGTGGTGCCGTCCAAGGTGCTGATCACTTCCGTGGTGGTGTTCATCGTCATTCCGCTGGCGGCGGGTTGGCTGACACGCACGCTGCTCTTGAAGTCGCACGGCAAGGAATGGTTCGAGCAGAACTTCCTGCCGAAGTTCCATCCGGTGACGATCTTGGCGCTGCTGCTGACGCTGGTGCTGATCTTCGCGTTTCAGGCGGAGAACCTGACCACGCGCTGGCTGGCGGTGCTGTTGCTGGCGGTGCCGATCATCATCCAGGTCTATTTCAACTCCGTCGCTCGCCTACCTGCTGATGCGCTGGTTCAAAGTGCCGCACAACGTCGCGTCGCCCGGCGCGCTCATCGGCGCGAGCAATTTCTTTGAACTGGCCGTGGCCGTGGCCATCACGTTGTTCGGTCCGGGATCGGGCGCCGCGCTGGCGACGGTGGTTGGCGTGCTGGTGGAAGTGCCGGTGATGCTCTCGGTCTGCCGAATCTGTAATCGATCGCGCACTTGGTACCAGGGCAGTCTTGGCGACGGAAGCATGACCAATGATCAATGACCAAGCCCATCCTACTGTCTCATCGGTAAGTGTTGGCGCGACAGCGTTTTGGAGTGCGGCAGTCCCCTGCCGCTTTCGATGGGTAGCCGGGCGTTCGACAGCGGCAGAGGACTGCCGCACTCCAAAACCTGATACGGTTGCTTGGGTAGTCCCTTCCGCAAACGAGCCGAAGCTGATGTTCCGACGAGCCTTCCCCACGTTCCCCGATTCCGAATACCAAACTTCAGGGGAAGGCGGTTCGCTGTCCTGCCAAAGCGCGCTTGAGAAAACTTGCGACCAGGCGGCCATGGTGGTGATTTCATTTGGCCTTCGCGTCCTTCAATGGAAAGACTTGACAAAATTAGCCATTTAGCGAAATGTATTTGCCAATGGCTATTAAACCATCGATTACTCCGTCACAATTCAAGGCGCAGGCGCAAGTGTTCAAGGCCCTCGCGCACCCGGGGCGTTTGCTCATGGTGGACGAGTTGTCGCGCGGGGAACGGTGCGTGTGCGAACTCGCCAAACTGGTCGGCTCGGAGATGCCGACCGTGTCGCGGCATTTGGCCCAACTCAAACACGCCGGAATCGTCGAGGACGAGAAACGCGGGGCCCAGGTTTTTTACCGGCTGGTCACGCCGTGCGTTATGAATTTCTTTCAGTGTGTCTCGTCGGTGCGGGACAAGTCATCCCAGTAAGCGAACGCGGATGCCGGTGCTATTTTTTTGACTTTGAAATTATCTAATTGGCTAAATGTCGAATAAGCTTAGTGTCGAGTTGCGATGAATGAGGCGTGTGAAATAAATGGCTCGAACCCGAATTGGAGCCGCGAATTGAAAGTGCTGGCCGGCTTCGTCGTGGTGTTCCTGGGCCTTTCATTCCTGCCCGTTGGCGTGCCCCGCTTCGACCATGCGCTCACCGAGGGGTTGGCGTTGACCAAATGGTACGCGCAAGAGCATGTGCTGCTGTGTCTGGTTCCGGCGTTGTTCATTGCCGGCGGGATCAGCGCGTTTGTCAACCAGGCGTCGGTCATGCGGTACTTGGGACCCAAGGCCAACAAGGCGCTGGCTTATGGCGTGGCCTCGGTGTCGGGAACCATCCTGGCGGTGTGCTCTTGCACGGTACTGCCATTGTTCGGAGGGATCTGGATGCGCGGAGCGGGACTGGGTCCGGCCACGGCGTTTCTCTATTCGGGCCCAGCCATCAATGTGTTGGCCATTGTGCTGACCGCCCGGATTCTGGGTTTCGAATTGGGCATCGCCCGGGCGATTGGCGCGATCGTTTTCAGTGTGGTGATCGGTCTGGCCATGCACTTTGTTTTCCGGCGGGAGGAGCAAGCCAAGGCGGAGGCCGCGGTCGATTTGCCCGAGCCCGAAACGCCCCGTCCGCTTTGGCAAAATGCCTTGTTCTTTGCGGCCATGGTCGGCGTGCTGGTGTTTGCCAACTGGAGCAAGCCCGATGAATCAACTGGCTTTTGGGCCGCAATCTACGTTTGGAAATGGCCTTTCAGCGGCGCGTTTGCCGTGGGCTTGGCAGCGGTGCTGGGTGTCTGGTTTGGATTTGCCTGGTCCGGCTTGATACTGGCCGCAGTTCCGGTGGCGGCCTTGAGTTTCATTTTTCCCCACGAGCCACAGATTGCTTTTGTGGCCGGCTGCATTGGTCTGGTGGTCTTGTGTGCGCGGCATTCGGATGCCGGCCGCGAGTGGCTGGACGCCACCTGGACGTTGGCCAAGCAAATCTTCCCGTTGCTCATCGGCGGCGTGTTTATCTCCGGGATGCTCCTCGGCCGACCCGGACACGAAGGGCTGATTCCCTCGCAGTGGGTTAGCCATTCGGTGGGAGGCAATTCGTTGTTGGCTAATGCGGCTTCTTCGGTGGTTGGCGCCTTCATGTATTTTGCCACGTTGACGGAGGTGCCCATTCTCCAAGGCTTGCTCGGTTCCGGCATGGGGAAGGGCCCCGCGCTGGCATTGTTGTTGGCCGGGCCGGCACTTTCGTTGCCCAATATGCTGGTGCTGCGCAGCATCATGGGCACGAAGAAGGTCGTCGTTTATGTGGCGTTGGTCGTGGTGATGGCGACGGTGAGCGGGTTGGTGTTTGGGGCAGGGTGGGGGAGGTGAGGGGGGATGTGAGATGCCGGATGCTGGATACCGGATGCCGGATGCCGGATGCCAGATGGGGGGAATGGGAAATGGGGTGCAGTGGATGATTTTGGGTAACGTGTGAACAACGAACGATGAACGGTGAATTGATTTTATGAACAAGATATTAGTCCTCGGAACTGGCTGCGCAAAGTGCAAGACACTGGCGCAATTTACGGAACAGGCGGCGAATGAACTCGGCCTGCCATACGAACTGACCAAGGTGACCGACCTCAAGCAAATTATGGCCTTGGGCGTGATGATGACGCCGGCCTTGGCGGTCAACGGCAAGGTGAAGGTTGTGGGCAAAGTGCCAAGTGTGGCGGATCTGAAGGGCATTTTAAGCGAGTGCGCGGAGAAAGAGGCCGCTGGAAAATAGTCACTCTCGGAAACGAGGAGTGGAAGTAAACGCGGAGTTGAAATCGTGAAGACTGAAACTGACTTATGAAAACATCAGCACGAATCGGAATCGTAGCGGCCTTGGCCGTGGCCGTCGTGGCGGCGGTGGCCCTCAAGAACAACAGTAAGATAGCCTCCGCCGAGGCGAACATGGCAAAGGAGGGGAGGCTTGAGTCAGCGACCGGGGCGGACTCCACCACTCAGCGGCTGCCCAAACTCATCGACCTGGGCGCCGACAAGTGCATTCCCTGCAAAATGATGGCGCCCATTCTCAAGCAACTGAAGGAAGATTACGCGGGCAAACTCGAGGTCGAATTCATCGATGTGTGGAAGAATCCGGAGGCCGGCAAGCAATACAGCATCGAACTGATTCCGACCCAGATATTCTTCAATCCTCAAGGTAAGGAATTGTTCCGCCACACGGGATTTTGGGGTCGCGAAGACCTGCTCGGGAAATGGAAGGAATTGGGCTACGACCTTGGGGGCGGCCCGCCCGCGCTGGTGCGGGAGAAAGCGATGAAGGCGGATGTTCGTCCCCGCGATCAAGTCTGTTCTTTGTGCGATGGCGACGTGAATCCGCGAACCAAAACGCTGGTTAACGGCCAGAGCGAGCAACGCACCTTGTGCTCGCCGCATTGCTATTTTATCTACTGCTCCAGCCTGATGGGAGGCGATCCGAAAAGCGAAGATGCCAAGGTTAAGGTAACCGATTGGGCTGCGGGCAAACCGCTCTCGGCGACTTCGGGCACTTATCTTTACGGCATGGACGCCAAAGGCCGGCCCACGATCAAGGCCTTTGCCAGCAAGGCGGCCGCCCTCGACGAAATGCAGCACAACCCCGGTAATGTGCTGGCTTGGGACACGCTCCGATCCAAGGAACTGGCGACACGTTGCGGATTCTGCGACCGGGCTGTTTATCCGGAAGACGCCAGCAAAGTCGCCGTGGACGGCACCACGCACACCTATGGCTGTTGCACCCATTGCGCCTTGGGCGTGGCAGCCCGTCTCCAAAAGGACATCGAAGTCGAAGCACGCGACGGTTTTTCCGGCGAAACGATCCGGGTGAAAACGTTGAACGGCAGCGTCGCGTCGCTGGAACCACCCACGGCGGTGGCGTGGTTCGGACAAAAACAGAATGCCGACGGCAAATGGGTTTCGGCCGGCTGTTTCAAACAGGGATTCTTCGTCAACCAGGACCACTTGAAGCAATGGCTGGACGCCCGTCCCGCGATGACGGGACGCCAGATTACGATTGCCCAGGCGCTGGCGGACAAAATGAAGTTGACCCCGGAACAGATTGCCAAGGCGTGCAAGCTGGGGGAGTGCAAGTAACCAACTACAACCAGTCGAACTAAGGCGCGTATGAACATCAACAGCATTGGATTCATCGGGGGCGGACGGGTAACTCGCATCTTGCTCCGCGGTTTCAAAACGGCGGGAGTCAATCTGCCCAGGGTGGTCGTCAGCGACACCAATCCGGAAGCGCTGGACGCGGTGCGGGCCATTGCCCCAAACGTCCAATCAGCCGGAGCGGACAACGCGCAGGCCGCGGCGCAGGATCTGGTTTTCTTAGCGTTGCACCCGCCGGCCATTGGCGGTGTGGCGCCGACCATTAAGCCGGCCCTCCGTCCTGAGGCGGTGCTGGTGTCGTTGGCGCCCAAATTCACCATGGCAAAGTTGAGTGAATTGCTGGGCGGCTTTTCCCGGCTGGCGCGGATGATTCCCAACGCGCCGTCGATCATCGGTGCAGGATACAATCCCCTGGCGTGCGGCGCCGGGCTGAATGCGACCGACAAACAAGCGCTGACCAGCTTTCTGGCGCCGCTGGGCGAATGCCCCGAGGTGGCCGAATCGAAACTGGAAGGCTACGCATTGCTGACCGCTATGGGGCCGACGTACCTGTGGTTCCAATTGCAGACCTTGCGCAAACTGGCGCTGGAATTTGGTTTGGATGACGCGGAGGTCACGCCGGCGCTCAAGCGCACGGTCTGTGGTTCCGCGCGAACGCTGCTCGACTCGGGATTGTCGCCGGCTGACGTGATGGACTTGATTCCGGTAAAACCGTTGGCCGAGGATGAACCAGGCATCACCCAAGCCTACCGACTCCGGCTCACCGCATTGTTCCAGAAGCTTAAGGCGTGACGCGTGAAGAGCGTAACGTGATTGCATGGAACGTCTGTTCACCGGACTAACTCACGCAGTCGAAGGCACCCCGGCCATCGCGCTGGGCGCGGCGTTGGTGTGGGGTGTCCTGAGCATTGTGTTGAGTCCATGCCATCTCTCCAGCATTCCCCTCATTGTTGGTTTCATCAGCGGACAAGGCCGCACGACGACGCGCCGGGCGTTTACCGTAGCCACGCTGTTTGCAATTGGCATCCTGGTTACCATTGCGGCAGTCGGGGCCATTACGGCTGCCGCCGGCCGCATGATGGGTGACGTGGGCCAGTGGGGGAATTACCTCGTGGCAGGCATCTTTTTCGTCGTCGGCCTTTATCTGCTCGACGTGGTTCCGTTGCCCTGGTCGGGACCGGGTCAGGTGAACATGAAGGGGCGAGGAATGCTCGCGGCGTTCCTGCTGGGGCTCCTATTCGGCATCGCGGTGGGTCCCTGCACGTTTGTGTACATGGCGCCGATGCTGGGGGTGACTTTCAAACTGGCTGGCACCCAGGCGCTTTACAGCGCGTTACTGCTGCTGGCTTATGGCGTGGGCCATTGCGCCGTGATTGTCATGGCGGGGACATTCACCGAGATGGTGCAGCGTTACCTCGATTGGAACGAGCAATCCCGAGGCATCAAAATTCTGAAAGGCCGTATGTGGCGTGCTGGTGCTGGCCGGCGGGGTTTACCTGATTTACACGGCGCCGTGACGCACGACCGTGTCATGGCTTGCCCTTGTTCGCGCCAGCGTTTGGAGTGCGTCCGGCTTGCGGGCGCTTTCGTGTGGAGACGAGCACGCAAAGGCGTGTTTGCCTTGCATTTGACTTTGCGCGTCCTCCCGCAATACGAAAGCGGGAGCAAGCTCCACGCACTCCAAACGCTTCGCGAGTTTCAACGCCCCCGCCCATGACACAGGTGAACACCTTCGAAGGAACCTTGTGCATCCTACGCGCGCCGAGCACCGGTAGGACAGGGCGTCCCGCCTGTCCCGCGTTTCCGGAGAACGTTCACTTTCTCAGAGAACGAACACTCGTTGATCCATGATCACCTCTTGGCCATTCGGGACAGCCGGGACGGCTGTCCTACGTTGGCTGATGGTTGTAAGCATAATCCTTGAGCGCGGTAACGTTGTCGGGCGGAGTGCCGCGCGGGATTTCGCAGCCAGCACCGACAATGTACCGCGGCCCCGCCTGGCGATGGCATTCGGCAATCGCTTGGCTGACGGTTTCCGGAGTGCCGTCGCGTATGATGGTGACGGGATTAATGTTGCCCAGGATGATTTGATCCGAGCCCATTTTGGCGCGGCCTTCGTGGACTGGCGCCAAATAGTCCAAGTCCACAATCTCGCAATTCAGCTTGCCCATGCCTTCAAGGATCTTGCGGGTGTTGCCGCAGATGTGCAGCCGCACGCGCGTGCCCATCGCGTGCAGGCCATCGACCAGCTTCTTTTCGTAAGGCCACACGAATTCCTCGTAGAGTTGCGGGCCGATCAGTGAGGCGGCGGCGTCGCCCACGCCCATAACGTCGATGCCCGCTTCGACTTGGGCGCGTGCGAAACGCAATTCCATTTCGACGGCGAACTCGAACAGGTCCCGCACAAAGGCCGGATCATCGAAAAAATCCAGCATCACCGTGTTGATGCCGCGCAGATCGGCGGCTTCGGCAATGGGCCCTTCAATCCAGCCTTCCACGATTTTCTCCTGTCCAACCTTCTCGCGCAGCAGCGCAATGGCCTTGACGCCGTTGTGCATGCGTCCACCGCCAAGCGGATCAGGGATTTTGAGGTGGGCCAATTTCGTTTTGTCCGCCAACAGGGCCTGGTCTTCGAGCAGCGCCGCCGGTTGGTTGTCGAAGAATTGAACCTTGGCGCCGCAGTCAGCCGCTTCCCGCGCCGGATCGGACATGGTGTTGACGTAATCGAATCCGAAGTCTTCGGCGACGCGTAATTGACCGTTGGCCAACACGCGATAATTGGTGCAATAATCCCGGTAACGGGCGCCGATCCGGTCGGCGGCAAACATCATCGTGATCGGCATCAACGGCAGGTGGTCCACCGCCTGGGCTGACAGGTGGGCCAGCACCCGCTCGCGACTGGTCACGGTTTGACCTCCTCCACGGTCAATCGGCTTTCGCCGCGCTGGGACGTGATCGTGAAGCCCGGCGGCACCACCAGGAACTCGTCGTGGCTCCAGTAGCCGTCCAGCAGCCGCTGGATTAAACCCAGGTTGCAGTTGGCCTTTTCGAAGTCCCATCCAAACCACCCGGCTTCCTGCTCCGCTTGCGCGACCAATACTTCCGGATTGTCCAAGGGCGAATCACCCAGGCCGGTCGAGGAATTCGATGCCACACCGCTGGAAAGCATGGCCGGGAGTTCGAGTCCGGCCAAAGTTCGCCGGCGTCGTTGCTTGTGAGACGATCTTCCAGGTTGAGAGTGGGACGAGTGGTGGCCACGGCAGCCAGGGCGAAACCGCACACGATGTGCGTCCGCCGAGGCAGCTTTGAGAGCCCAAGCAGTTGGAGAATGATGGATGGGAGAGGGGAAGTAAGGTTGGTCGAGTTCCGACAGTAATTTGGCCCAGTGATCGATTCGCGGCAACACCAGCGGGATGGTTTCCGCGCGCAGGCCAATCACACTATTTCGCGAGTGGGCGCAGGCGAAGACCACCGCCTGGTAATCTGATTCATCCACCAGGTCGAGCGCGGTCTGGAGGGCTTGGTGGGCACGCTGGCATCCTTTTCGGTGGAGCGACGCCGGGAGAAACTCGGCGTCCACTTCGTTGATCGACCGCGTAATGGCCGCGGCCATTACGCGGAACAACACTTCGCAACTGATCAGCTTTAAACGCATAGATGCCTGGTTGCTGTAGCGGCAGTGCGTGTAATTATGCCTTTTTCAAAAGCCAAGACCAGATTTTTTTTAGCAACGCTGTTGGACCGACAGGCCCAGGCAAATCCGAAGACCGAAGGCCGAAATCCGAAAGAAAACCGAAAACCGAGGACCGATTGCGGAAAGGTGCTTCCGTTTCGGTTCGAAATTCTTCGGATTTCGGATTTCAGGTTGGGGGGCCGGTTGACGAAATGCCGTGCATGATTTTCAATCTTCGCATGGATACAGCCCTGCCAGCGGCGAACCAGTTTGTGCCCACGCGCTGGAGCGTGGTGTTGACCGCCGGGCACAGCGACACCCCGCGCGCCCAAGCGGCGTTGGCGACGCTGTGCCAGACTTACTGGTATCCGCTTTATGCGTTCGTTCGCCGACAGGGACACAATCCCCACGATGCGCAAGACCTGACCCAGGAATTCTTCGCGCGGTTGTTGGAGAAACAGTATCTCGCGCACATCAAACGCGAAGGCGGACGTTTCCGGTCGTTCCTGCTCACGGCGCTGATACGTTTCCTCGCCAATGAATGGGACCGCCACCAGGCGCAAAAACGCGGTGGCCAGCAAACGGTCATCTCGATCGATCAGGAAGACGCGGAGTCGCGCTATCGCCTCGAGCCAGCGCACGAATTGACGGCCGAGAAAATCTATGAGCAACGATGGGCGCAAGCGTTGTTGGATCAAGTGATGACGTGCCTGCGCGATGAATACGTCGCGGCGGGCAAACAGGCGTTGTTCGAGCAAATCAGCAACAGTTTAAGTCAAGCGCGCGGCGCGGTGCGTTACGTGGACATTGCCGCTCGATTGCACACCAGTGAAGCCGCCGTGAAGATGGCGGTGCAACGTTTGCGCGGGCGTTATCGCGAACTGTTGCGCGCCGAAATTGCCCAAACGGTGGCCAGTCCACAGGAAGTCGAAGAAGAACTTCGGTATCTCTTCGCCACGTTCGCCGCTTCTTAGCACCGCTGTTGCGGCTCTTCTGAATGACCTGGCGCCACTCCGCCGTATCCATGCAATTGATTGCGGGAAGCGCGCCCGCCTCGGGCGCCGTGGTTGGCGCCTCGCCAACCACTTTCGAGCATCCCAAGTGGCTCACTATTCAGGCACTGCTCAGTCGCGGGGCCAACCGGCGAGGGCACCGGTTGGTGGCGCTGGGTGGTGGCGCTGGGTGGCGAGGCGAACAACAAATGTCTGCGAATTTCTTTGCTGCGTATTTGATTAATTGCCTTTGAAGCGTGGGCAAAGGATCGAGTGCTCTTTTCCAACCGAAAGCGCCGGCAAGCCGGACGCACTCCAAACGCGGGCGCGACTTTGCGGCTGGCCTTCCCAAGTTTCGCGCCCGCGTTTGGAGTGCGTGGAGCTTGCTCCCGCTTTCGGTGAGCGGCAAGCCGTTTGACTGACCGTAAGAGCCGGTTCGCCATTTCTTCTGACTTCCAGAAGTCTTTTCGTTACCTTGGTCCGGTTTTGCTTAGGGAAGCAGTGGACGCAGACAATCTGCGAGCCTGAAAAACTATGAGCACAACGCGCAAATGTCCCAAGTGCGGCACGGAGCTGCCTCCCAATGTGCCGCCCGAACAGTGCCCAAAATGCCTGTTGCAGGTTGGCCTCGGCAGCCAACCCGGCGGCTCCGGTGGCACGGCGCCTGCAACGCCGCCCAATCCTCCTCCGTCGCCGGAAGAATTGGCGAAGCATTTCCCGCAATTGGAAATTTTGGAACTGCTGGGCCAGGGCGGCATGGGCGTGGTTTATAAGGCTCGTCAGCCGCGGCTGGATCGCTTGGTGGCCTTGAAAATCCTGCCCGCCGATCCGGCGCGCGATCCGTCGTTTGCCGAACGGTTCACGCGCGAAGCCCGCGCGTTGGCGCGTTTGAGCCATCCGAACATTGTGGCGGTGTTCGACTTTGGGGAAACCAACGGAATTTATTATTTCGTGATGGAGTATGTGGACGGTTTGAACCTGCGCCAACTCGAGGCCAGTGGCGGGCTCAAACCGAACGAAGCGTTAAAGATCGTTCCCGAGGTCTGCGCGGCACTCCAGTACGCCCACGACATGGGGATCGTCCATCGCGACATCAAGCCGGAAAACATCCTGCTCGACCAGCAGGGCCGCGTGAAGATCGCCGACTTCGGCCTGGCCAAACTGCTGGGCCGGCCGGCGCCGGAGGCGAGTCTCACCCAGGCGCAGCAAATCATGGGCACGCCCAATTACATGGCACCGGAACAGATGGAGCATCCGCTGGAGGTGGACCATCGGGCGGACATTTATTCGCTGGGGGTGGTCTTTTACGAAATGCTCACCGGCGAGTTGCCGTTGGGACGGTTTGCGCCGCCTTCGCAGAAAGTGCAGGTGGATGTGCGCCTCGACCAGGTGGTGTTGCGCGCGTTGGAAAAGGAACGCGAACGCCGCTATCAGCAGGCCAGCGATGTGCGGACCGACGTGGAAACCATCGTGGCCAGTCCGAAGGCATTCCCGCCGCGCGTCGCGGTCCCCACGGCGGCTTCGGCGTGGGAAACAGCCCGTCGGGCGGTGAGGGGACCCGCCATCGGAATTTTGGTCACCGGCATTTTGAATTGGGCGTTCATTCCCGTTTACCTTTTGGTTGGCTATTGGATATTGGCCCGGGAGAATTCTGCGCTAGGTCCCGGGCTGTTCGCCGGTGTCCTGCTGGCGGTCATGGTGTTCAGCAGTCTCATGATTGTCGCCGCGCTTAAAATGAAAGCGCTCGAGGCCTACGGCCTGGCGATTGCCGGCAGTATTCTGGCGATGATTGTTTCCCCCGGCAATCTTGTAGGATTGCCCATGGGTATATGGGCGCTGGTTACGCTTTGCCAACGGCCGGTCCGGGAAGCGTTCAAGCAGAAACTCGCCGTCCATGCACGATTTTCTCGTCGCTCCGCCACCCAACCCGGCAGCAGGAGACGGTCGTCGGCGATGGTTCTTCACGACGGCCACGGTTATCCTGATCGGTTTTGGGCTGATCGTGCTGTTGGTGATTGGGGGCTTCGTTGTTGCGATCGCGTTGACGGGGCTGCAGCAGGCGAAACAACGCACCCGCGTGGCCACCCAGATGGCCGCGACCGAGGGCGCCCGACAAGTCGCCCAGTCGAACGCTGTCTGGATCGCACACCGTCAAACCTCGCTCACCACCATCGCGTCCTTCGACCCGACCAATGCCACCGTCCCGCGGAATTTGACGGTGACGAATGGGAACTGGGTCCTGGACTGCACCAATGCGCAGACTTTTAAGCTGTTTGAGGTGCCCAATCCCGGTGTCGAGCAATGCACGTTGATCTACCAGGCCCAGCTCAAAACCGAAGGGCTCCAAGGCCGCGCTTATCTGGAAATGTTGTGCCAGTTCTCAGGGAAAGGGGGAGTTCTTTTCGCGCGGATTGACCAAGACGGTTACCGGCACGGCGGACTGGCAGACTTATCAGACGCCATTCGTCCTGAAACAGGGGCAACAACCGGATTCGGTGAAGCTCAATCTCGTCGTCGAAGGCACAGGACGGATTTGGCTGCGCGATGTGCGGTTGCTCAAGGGACCGCTTGAGTGGTAGCATCCTGTTGGTGACGAAAAGCAAGAAATGGTGGTTGCTGGCTGTCTGTTTCTTCGGGGCAGTGGTGTTCGGAGTAGCCGGGTGGCGGCTGGTACGCTGGCGGTGGCAGGCCAGCTATGCCGGGAAGCCGGTCAGTTATTGGTTCGCGGAATATTACCAAAAGAGCGAGGCTGACCCACGAAGGCGTCAGCGCATGGCAGTGGCTTTGTATGTCTTGGAGAAACTGGGGACCAATGCGGTGCCGTATTTGGTAAAGGAGGCGTTAAGCCCCCGCGAGGACTCATCCATGCGGAAAGGGTATTACGATTTTCTGACAGTCTTCCCCGACTCCTGGCACGTGCCGCAATTTGTGTCGCGATCAGCAATTCGCAGTCGGGCGGCCATGGTGATCGACTCCATCCATCCTCCGGCAGACATCCTGTTGCCCCGTCTCCTCGAACCGTTGAGCCGGACGAATACGGTGGACCGCCAAAGGGCTATTTCCATTTTGAGTTCCGTGCGTGAAGGCCGGGAAACACTCGTGCCGTATTTTGTGAATGCTTTGCACGATCCGGATCCACACACGCAGATCGAAGCGGTTGAGTTCCTCGACAAACTCGGATCCCAGGCCTCGGTCGCAGTTCCGGACCTGATGGCGGTGGTCAAGAACACGAATCCCACCAACATCCTTTGTCTGGAAGCAGCATACGTGCTGGGCAACATTGGCAGCAACAGTGTCCCAGCGATTCCGTTGTTGAATACGGTGTATGAGCAACAGACCGATTGGTTAGTGCGCTGTTCGTTGGCGGCTGTCCTGTGTCGAATCGATCTGCAGCAAACGAATGCGCTACGTTTCCTGATTGATAACCTCGATGAACCACAATCGCCTGGCAAAGTCAGGTGGGTGGTGAGGCAGTTGCAGTGGATTGGACCGAACGCAACGCCAGCGATCCCTGCCGTACTCAAAATTGCAAAAACCGTTGACTGGGAGGCTTGGACAACTGCGGTGGATGCGTTGAAAGAGATCGGCGCCTCCGCCGAACTCTATTTGCCAGTGCTGCACGAGAAGTTGGCATCGGACAACGAGAAGTCGCGATACATTGCCGCCGCGCGAATCCTGGATCTTACCCCATCCGACACGAACGCCCGAGCAGTCATGATTGATCTAATCAAGAGGCGCTCTGAATATGAATCGTGGGCGATCAGCGATCTGGGTGACACGGGCACGAATGCCCGGGTTGCCGTCGCGATTATTATGGACACCTTAAACGGCACCAATGTCGCCTGCTGGACTGCCGTTCCCAAGGCGTTGAAAAAGATCGGCGTTTCTCCAGGATCGTATTTGCCCAAGGTGAAGGAAAAGTTGAAATCCAGCAGCGATTGGGCGCGATTAAGGATGGCCGAAGAAATCCTCGCGATTCAACCGACGGATCGTGAAGCGTTGATGACGTTGATCGCCCTCCTGAAAAGCAACTCGAAGTACGAGTTGCTCGCATTGAAGGCTCTGGCCGAGAACGGACCGGCCGCCCAAGTGGCCATTCCCGCCATCCGGGAATTGTTGAAAAGTGACGACTTGATTAGTCGCGACATGGCAAGCGACGCCCTGAAGAAGATCAGTCAAAGGTGAATGGGACAATTTTACTGGTTTTATCAGAACTGTAACTCTTCCTCGCCCGGATTTTTCACACCGAGCTTAAAACGCCAACGGCTTGTAACCGCCGACGTGAGGAGGCAGACCTTGTGGCCACAGGCGCTGGCAAATCCGCCTCCTCACGTCGGCGGCTACTCTTTCCCAATCCGTGGTTGTCCGCGCTGGTTGTCCGGCCAGCCGACCAGCCGAATGGCCTCAACCTTTCGAGTTGCGCGAAGGGCCCGAAACGGCTAACCTTCCGCATTAGAAATCGAATCTGAACCGTTAAGTGTTTAAAATCCAAATCTCGGGAGCAATATTATGATGCACAAACATAGTCGTCGTGAATTTCTGCTGCGGACTTCTTTGGCCGGTGCCGGTCTCATGACCGCCGCGCCGGCCCTGCTGCGGGGTGCCGAAACCGCCACCACCGGATCCTTCAAAGGCAGTGACATGGTGCCGCTGGGCAAGACCGGGATCAAAGTGTCGCGGTTGGCCCAGGGTACCGGTTACAACGGATACAACCATTCCTCGGCCCAGACCCGCCAGGGCACGGAAGCCTTTGACCGATTGTTGCGGCACAGCTTCGATGGCGGCGTCAATTTCATCGACATGGCCGACCTCTATGGCTCACTTCCTTTGGTGGGCGATCTGCTCCAGGACCGGGACCGCGACAAGTTTGTGTTGCTAAGCAAAATCTGGCCGCGCAAAGCGAATTGGGTTAATCCGTCCGGCGGTGCCAAGGAAGAGATGGACCGGTTCCGGAAAGAACTGAAGACGGACTGGCTGGATATTTGTTTGATCCACTGCATGACCAATGACCAGTGGACGGACGAATACAAGCGCATCCGCGACGAGCTTTCCGAACTCAAACAAAAGAAAACCGTTCGTGCCGTCGGCGTTTCCTGCCACGACTTCGGGGCGCTGAAAGTCGCTGCCGAACATCCGTGGGTGGACGTCATCTTCGCCCGGATCAATTACAAGGGCGGCAAGGACTATTCCTGCGATGCCCCGGTGGAGGAGTTGGCCGCCGTGCTCAAGACCGCCCGCCGGAATGGCAAGGCCGTGGTGGGCATGAAGATCTTCGGCGCCGGCAAGCTTACCCAACCGGAACAGAAAGACACGTCGCTCAACTACGTCTTCAAGAACGACCTGGTGGACGCCATCACGGTGGGCATGATGAATATCGGGGAGGTGGACGATACCCTCAAGCGCATGAGCCAGGTGGGCAAAGGCTGAGCGTACCAACCGGGTTTGCAATAACTGTAGCTGCGTTCGTGAGAACGTGGCTGATTTTGAAGGGAAATACCGCGCCAACGTCAGGGCCCCGCGCTTCGCCGCAAATTGACCAGTTGCTTCGGCTTAAAGCGGACGCCAGTCAGCCGCGTTCTCACGAACGCAGCTACTTCGACTAAATCGTTGCGGCTAATCCGCTATTTCGGCAAGGCGTTGGTAATCGTTTGGAGGCTTACGCCGAGGGTGGCTTCGGCGATGGCGTTCAGCTTCTCCTCGGGCCCGGTTAAATGGATCGTGCGATGGGTGTGTTCGATGGATTTGCCGGGCTCAAGCGCGGCGGCGCGGCGAAGACGTTTCCATTTCAAAAAACGGTCCCAGCGGTTTGGCACCCGGCGCCGGCGGTCCGTCATTGTAACTGTTGACCACGTCACCACCGTACGGATTCTTCTGGAGTTCCCACATTGAATTGACGTAATCGGTCGTGCCTTTGGGCGGCGTGTATTGGACCAGGGTGAGCACTTTGTGCTCCGCGTCGTAGCTGCCCAGGATCGGCTTGGCGCGCTTGGGATTGATGCCGATCTTGCTGCGGTATTTGCCGTCCCCACTGAAGAACACGACGCTATCCTTCACCACGAGCCGGTTTGGCGGCACGGCGCCGAAGTAATCCGCGTTGACCGGCTTGCCGAGTTCGGAATCCGGACCTGGCTTGATGGGGATCACGATGGTCGTGGCCGGCGACGGATTGAACATGCCGAGAATCCAGATCGAGAGCAGTCCGGTTTCTTTGGTCCAAGGATCCTGGCCTTTATTGAGAATGTGGTTGTCGCTTTGAAAGGCCACCAGTTCCACCCCGGAAACTGCGGGAACGTTCAGCAGTTTCCACGTCTGCGTGGGCGTGAGCAATTTGATGTCGCGGTCGGCTTGCACGTGAAACACGGTGCCCGAGTAGTTGGTCAAGGCAAACGAGCTGCGGAAGCTGGCCCGCGTGTCACCGCGGCTGGCGACGGTGAAGGGCTCGGTGTCGATTGGCGCCGGCGTGAACCAGTGTTCGAGATCGAAGGGCACTCCCTTGGCAAAGAAGATCGCGAATTGGCCGCCTTCCGGCCCCAGCCAAAAGCGGTCCTCGCCACCAAACACGTTGATGTGTTGCTGGAATTTGCGGGAGGCAATCAGCTCGCGATTGAGCCACCCGTAGCTCAATCCCTCGTTGCCGGTGGCCGTGCTGGTCATCACCCGGCCTTGCCATGCGGGCACCAGGATCACCTGCGAACTGCCGGATTGATTCGAGAGCACGATCACGTCCACGTATTTCTTCAGGAATTCGAGATCGTCGTTGAAGGTGGCGGCCGGGAGATGCGGCGCGGCCAGAACCCCGCCCACCACGGCCAAGGCGGCCATGCTGGACTGGCTGAATTTTAAAGCTTGCTTCAGACGGCCCGAACTCGCCGGGTGGGAAGTTTTCTTTGGGGGACGATTGGAGGAATTGGCTCGTGATTTCATAAAAGGACAATTTCAGTTCATTGATTCAGCTCTGCGCGATCGTGTCCGACAAGTGGCGCCCAAGCTCAAGGCGGCCCTGCGGAAACGTGACCGGAGCTTGCCCGCGTGCGCGCCGGCTGGCAATGCAAAAGCTTGAGCAAGACTCGAGGCCTCAGGGTTGCCGAGTTCGGTGGAACATGGGGGTAAGCCGGTTGGGATTCCCCCTCACCCGCCCAAGAGCATGATTGCTGATCCAGTTTTCATGGGGTTGGGGGAACGTTTATGCCAACAACGGTGAACCCGCCGCTGATGTGAAGATTGCCCGAAGCATCCATCACCGTCGCGGAAACTGAGTCGTTCACACCGGGATGCCCACCCATGCTGGTCCAGTCGTGGTCGCTGAAGGTCGCAGCGTGGAGGTTGGTGTTGGAAGCGCCGATCAGAAGGGCGGCGATGACAATCGTCGCGATTTTGGAGAAACACGTTTTCATGGATGAGGCTCCGTCAAGTTGCATCAAGTGGGGAAGACTACGGTTTGCGCAGGCGGTAGAACCGGTTGCCGGTCGGCGCGGGGATCGAAATGAAAATGCTGCTGGCGTTGGTCTGGTAACTCGCGGTGCTCACTTCGGACCAGTCGCCAAGCGTAACGGATTGGTCGAGGACGAAATCGTCCGCCGCTCTGGTCCAGGAGACGACCACGCTTCCGCCCGAATTCGTTACCAAGAGGCGCGGAGTCACGGGCTCGACACTGAACAGATAGACCGCGCCGGCATTCGTCCCGTCCGTGTCGTTCAGTGGCGCGCCAACAATTATCCGGTCACTCCCCAGCGCGGCCATTGACGAACCGAACGAATAATCACGCGGGGTTGGATTCGCGATGGTGGCCAGCAATGTGCCGGCAGTGTTGATAAGATAGGCCACTCCTGAATAGGGCGCGGTGGTGCTATCCCTCGCCGCAATCAGTATTCGATCGCTCCCCACCGCCGCTAACGCGCGGCCAAAGCGTTCGTAGTACCCGGGGTGGGATCCGCGAAAGTCGTCAGGAACGTGCCGTTGGTATCGAACAGATACGCCGCCCCGGAATTACCAGTGGAAGCTGAATACCACGGCGCACCGACAAGAACTCGATCGTTCCCCGCCACTACCACTGAGTGGCCGAATGCTTCGTCATATCCACCGCTGGGATTGGTGAAGGTCTTCAGCAACGTGCCGTCGGTATCGTAGAGGTAGGCCGCGCCGAGTAGGTCACCCGTCCATGGGGCGCCAATAAGCACTCGGCCGCTACCAAGCGCCGCCACCGACATTCCCATGCCGGTTTCGCCCACGCCGTTGGTGAAAGTCTTCAACAACGTGCCGTCGGTGCCGAACAGAAATGCTGCCCCGTAATTTCCTCCAAACCACGGCGCGCCAATCACCACGCGGTCGTTCCCGACCCCTGCTACTGCCTGGCCGAAATGGTCATCGAAGCCCGGTGCGGGATTGGTGAAGGCGGTGAGCAACGTGCCATTGGTCCTGAATAGGTACGCCGCGCCTGACCAAGGGTCCCAATCGCCGCCTAGGCTGTAATTTGGCGCGCCGATAATCACTCGATCATTCCCCACCGCCGCGACGGCCCGGCCGAAGTCGGCAGAGACTTGGGAACTGGGATTGGTGAAGGTGGTCAGCAAAGTGCCGGCAGTGCTGAACAAATACGCCGCCCCGCCGACCTGGTTGTCGCCGTAGCTCTGATAACCCGGCGCGCCGATGAGCAAGCGGTCACTTCCCAACGCCGCCACGGACGAGCCAAAGTATTGGGGGTATTCCGGGGTTGGATTGGTAAAGGTGGTCACCAAGGCGGTTTGGACGAAACCGGTGAACGGGGCGATCGCGGTGAGGGTGATGTCAAACGGATTCTGGTCCGCATCGCTGCTGGCGATATGGAGCGCCGCCTCGCGAACGCCAGGCGCGGCGGGAACGAAGTTGGCGGTGAACGTCGCGCTGCCACCCGGCGGCAACACCATGGCGGGACTGGCGGTGACACCAAACTCGGCAGCATTCGCCCCGTCAATGGTGAAGCTCAGGACCGCGAAATCCTCAAGACTGGAGTTTCTGACCGTGAAAGTGCGTTGGGACCTGCTCCCGAACACTACCCTGCCAAAGTCCACACTGCTCACGCCGTCCACAAGACCGACGCCGGCGGGTTGTTCGACCGCGACCTCAGGCGCCGGACACCGGACGCTGTCGAGATTGTCAATGGTCGCCCTGGCGACGTAGGCCGAAACCTTGCCTCCCGCCGTCGTGAACCGGCCCCCCGCATACAGGTTGCCGCCCGACACTGCCAGCACATCGACAGCCTCGTTGATCCCCGAACCGAGGGGCGACCAACAAGTCCCGTTCCATTTGGCAATGTGGTTGGCGGGGTAGCCCCCCGCCGTCGTGAAGAAGCCCCCCGCATACAGGTCGCTCCCCGATGCCGCCAACGCCAACACCACGGAGTTCATTCCCGAACCGAGTGCGCTCCAACTGCTGCCGTTCCATTTGGCGATGTACCTGCCGAGCTACCGCCCGCCATGGTGAAGGAGCCCCCCGCATACAAGTTGCTGCCCGACACCGCCAACGCCCACACGTCGTTATTCATTCCCGAACCGAGCGCGCTCCAACTGCTGCCGTTCCATTTGGCGATTTTATTGGCCGCGATGCCGCCCGCCGTCGTGAATGTGCCCCCCGCATACAGGTCATTGCCCGAGACCGCGAGCGCATACACAGAAGCGAAACTGGGTCCCATTCCCGAACCGAGGGCGCTCCAACTGCTCCCGTTCCATCGGGCAATGTGGTTGGCCGGAATGCCGCCCGCCATACTAAAGTAGCCCGCCGCGTACAGGTTGTTGCCCGCAACCGCCACCGTATAGACATAGGTGTTTATTCCCGAACCGAGTGCATTCCAACTGCTCCCGTCCCACTGGGCGATTCGACTGGCCGCGCGCCCTCCGGCCGTCGTGAACATCCCACCTGCGTAGAGGTTGCTGCCGAGCACAGCCAGCTCCCGCACCGAGTTGTTCATTCCCGAACCGAGCACGTTCCAACTGCTCCCGTTCGATTTGGCGACGCTGTTGGCCACGCTACCGCCCGATGTTGTGAAGTCTCCTCCGGCATACACGTCGCTGCCCGATACTGCCAGCGCTGACACATTGCCGTTGATCCCCGACGGGGAAGAACCCAGCGCGCTCCAACTGCTCTCATCCCATTTGGCGATGGAATTGGCCGCGGTCCCGCCCGCCATGGTGAAGTCGCCCCCCGCATACAGGTCGCTGCCCGACACTGCCAGCGCAAAGACGTCGTAATCGTTCATCCCCGTACCGAGGGGGCTCCAACTGCTCCCGTTCCATTTAGCAATGTGATTGGCCGTGCTGCCACCCGCCGTCCTGAAGTCGCCCGCTGCATACAGGTCGCTGCCCGACACCGTCAGCGCGGACACAGAAGGATCGTAACTGCCGCCAACCCCCGAACCCAACGCCGACCAACTGCTCCCGTCCCACTTAGCGATGGAATTAGCCACGCTCCCGCCTGCCGTCGTGAAGTAGCCCCCTGCATACAGGTCGTGGCCGGACACGGCAAGCGCGGTCACCGACCCTCCGTAGTAGTCTTCGCCGTCCGGAGCGCCAATCCCTGAGCCTACCGCGCTCCAACCGGACCCATCCCACCGGGCGATGTTGGTGGCCGGATTCCCGTCCGCCATCGTGAACGAGCCCCCCGCATACAGATCGCTGCCCGATACGGCCAGCGCGTACACATAGCCATCTGTTATTCCCAAGCCCAGCGCACTCCAACTGGTCCCGTTCCATTTGGCGATGTTGGTGGCCGGGCTCCCGCCCGCCGTCGTGAACCCGCCCGCCGCATACAGGTCGCCGCCCGACACCGCCAGCTCATACAAATAGCCGTCTATCCCCGAACCGAGCGGGCTCCAATTGCTCCCGTCCCATTTCGCAATGTGATTGGCCGTGATCCCGCCCGCATTCGTGAAATAGCCCGCCGCATACAGATTGCTGCCTGACACCGCCAGCGCCGCCACGATCTGGTTCATCCCCGAGCCGAGGGCCGACCAATTCTCCCATCCCATTTGGCGATGTGATTGGCAACGACACCGCCCACAACTGTAAATTGCCCCCCGATGTAGAGATGGCCTGAACCATCCACCACCGCCGCATGCACAGGGCCGTCCGCACCGGGAATGCTGGGATTCATGCTGATCCAATTGTCGTCGCTGAAGGTCGCAGCGGAGAGGGTGGCGGTGGACGCGCCGATCAGCAGCGCGGCGAGCCCGGCCGCGCGCGCCGCCGCGGCTGACCGCAACAGGCTCGGGATGGAATTGAGGGAGTTTGCTTTCATAGTTCTAGCGAGGCGAAGGTTCAGACCGGAAACCACGAATGAACACGAATGAACACGAATGAACACGAATGAACACGAATTCGGACCAGGCCTTCCGCTCATTGATTCGTGTCGATTCGTGTGCATTCGGAAAGCGCCAAGCAAGCTTGGTGGTTCTTGTTAACTGCAACGTGTTAACCATGATAAATGGTCGAGAGTCATGTAGCCGACCCTTAAGCGGGTGGGAGCGATCCTGCCCGTTGAAGCTGGGGAAGGCCAATGCGCGAGCCGTAGCGTTCCGCGAACTCGGTTCGGCCTCGTTACACAAAACTGGGAGTGGCCAGCCTGCCGGATGTGGTGAAGCCCGCATCGGTCGGGAAGATTCGATCCCATGCACCGACCGGACTCCCCGGGGTGAGAGGAGACAGCGCGCGCAGAAAGAACCACTGGGAACTTGGGAGGCCCGGTTCGGAGTCCTGGCCTGTAACGCAGGACAACCCCTGGCGGGAAGCCATAACCGCTGGTGGGGCCGAATCGCGGCGTCGGATGGGCTCATAGTAGCGTCGATCTGCCGATCAAGTTGGCAGGGAGCCAAGGAGCCCTGGCCAGAGTCAAGCCGAGTCAGAGGAATCCGGAGCTGATTGGGATGGAGTTCATTCCTACAACAGAAGAAGCGGTGGAGGAACTTTCCTTCCGGGAAGCGATCCTGCCGCCGAGCCTGCGGGAACTGAGACAGAAGCTGGGCCAGAAAGCCAAACAACAGAAGCGGTTTCGCTTCTACAGTCTCTACGCTTTGGTGTATCGAACCGACGTGCTGCAAGCGGCTTGGGCCGCGGTGCGGCGCAACGACGGTGCGCCGGGCGTGGACGGAGTGAGCATCGAACAGATCACCACGACGCCGGAAAGCGAAGCGGCATTTCTGTCCGAGATCGAACGGAGCCTGAGGGACAAAACCTATCGTGCCCAAGCGGTGCGGCGGGTGTATATCTCGAAGGCCAACGGCAAGTTGCGGCCGTTGGGCATTCCGACGGTGCGGGACCGGGTGGTGCAAGCGGCGGTGTTGCTGATCCTGGAGCCGATCTTCGAAGCCGACTTTGAAGACTGCTCCCACGGGTTTCGGCCCGGACGATCGGCGCACGATGCCTTGCGCGCCATCCAACAGCACCTGAAGGAGGGTCAAACGGCGGTGTATGATGCGGATCTGGCTGGCTACTTCGACAGCATTCCCCACGATAAGCTGATCGCTTGCGTGCGGATGCGCGTGGTGGACGGTTCGGTCCTGGGACTGATCCGACAATGGCTCAAGGCGCCGGTGGTGGAACCGCCCCCAGGGGGACAACCACCCACGGTGCGACGCAACGACCGGGGCACCCCCCAAGGTGGAGTGCTTTCGCCGTTGCTGGCCAATGTCTATTTGCACTGGTTCGACCACCTCTTCCAACGAGGAGATGGACCGGCGCAATGGGCCAAAGCGAAGCTGATCCGTTACGCGGACGACTTCGTGGTCATGGCTCGCTACATCAGTCCGAAGTTGCGGGAATGGATCGAGGGCAAACTGGAAGGCTGGCTGGACCTGCAAATCAACCGGGATAAAACTCGGATCGTGGATTTGAAGCAATCGGGCCAGAGCCTGGATTTCCTGGGCTACACCTTTCGGTATGACCGCGATCAATACGGTCGGCCGCAGCGTTACTGGAACCTGGAACCGTCGCGCAAAACGATGGAGCGGGAACGGAAAGCGTTGCGAGGGTTGATCAACCCGCATCAGAGTCATACGCCCATGCCGGAGTTGATTGGACGGGTGAACCGTCACCTGCGGGGTTGGTCCAACTACTTCAAGTTGGGCTATCCGCGGAAGGCATTTCGTCAGCTCAATCACTTCGTGCGGTATCGGTTGGGACGGCATCTGCAACGTCGCAGCCAACGGGGTTGGCGAGCCCGTGAGGGCGTCAGCCTGTATGCTCACTTGGACCATCTGGGACTGGTTGCGTTGTGAATGCTTTGTGGAAGAGCCGACACTGGCGAGAGCCGGATGGGGGAAATCTCCATGTCCGGTTCGACGAGGGAGAGGGAAGCGGCGGTCATTGGTTTTCGGGCCTTTCATTCCGTGCTTTCCTCTCTACTCTACTGGTTCAAAAACTTGATCTGGCTACTACGTGATTTGCACTGCGGGCGTTGGTGAATTTCCGTTCAAGGCACTGGCACGCCCACACGGTATAAGCGGGGTATCGGGCCGACGGCGTTAGTGTCGTTAAAGGTGGTCGTGCCGGGTTGGCCGGGAAGGTTGGTCGCCAGGGGAAAGAACAGCGGCGTGGCGGATAGGTTGGTGTTGCACTCCACCACATAACTCCGGTTGGTCACGCTCGTCCAGGTGAGGGTGACGTGGGTGGGCGTGATCACCGGCGAAGCAAGCCACAGCTCGGACAGGGCGTTGGTGGGATCAGTCCCAGCCATCCACTCCTGCCAATTGTTGTGACCGTCCTGGTCCGTGTCCGCGGCATCCGCCGAGCCGTCGGTGGGCAGGCCGGATTGCTGGAGCCAGGCGTAGGAAATCGTGCTGGCGGGCGACTGGAATTCGTAGGCGCCGATGTCCACCGTGCCGCCGGCGATGCGCGGAAGGCCGTCCAGGTCCGTGGCGGCGGTGACGTAGGCATTGTTGCCGGCGTTGATGCAGGGAGAGTTGGATTGAAGCCGCAGATTGCTCCAACCGTTCGTGTCCACGAACAGCGGCGCATTGGTGATGTTCCCGACTCCGCTCGTAGGGGCGGGTGTGGTGGAGCAGTAATTAAGATCGCAGTCGTAGTCGTAGTTGGCACCGCTCCAGTTGTCGTTGTTGTGATAGAGGATGGAGTTGTTGATTCTGCTATAGTACGCTCCGCCGATACTGTCGGCTGAATTGCCGATTACCGTACAGTTATTGAGCAGAGAATTGTCTGCGCCGCCTCCGAACCCGGTAGCCGAATTCCCAATGATCAAGCAGTTATTTAACGCACAGACGGTAGCTCCACCGCCGTGCCAAATGGCTGTATTGCCCTTCAACGTGCAGTTGTTAAGAGTGCCGCCGGCAGCGCCGCCGCCGCCGCTGGATGTTCCCAGAGCCGAGTTGCCCACGAGCGTGCAGTGGTTCAGCGTGCCATCGCGGGTCGCGCCGCCCTGCCAACCAGCTGAATTGCCGGTGAAGGTGCAGTTGTTCAGTGTAGCATCGCGGGCTCCCCCGCCATACCAACCTGCTGAATTCCCCATGAAGGTGCAGTTGTTGAGCGAGCCACTGAAAATCCCGCCAGCGTCGGAAGCGGCTGAGTTGCCTTTGAACACGCAGTTGGACACCACAACATCCAGCCCCTCGCACCATGCCCCGCCCCCGGAATGATTAGGGTTCCACCAGTCGTTGGACGAACCCTTGGTAGCTCCATTCGTCAGCGTGAAGCCCGCCAGCACCGCGCCGTTGGTCAGATACGCGCATCGGATCGCGTTGTCACCGATGGGTCCGGAGCCCACGATGCTTGTGTACGCCGGTCCGTCGACGCTCCGCACTGTCACCGGCTTGGTCACGGCCACGCGGTTGCTCATGCCATACACCGCGCGCGCTCCGGTCTGATAGACACCGTTCGTCACCACGATTTCGTCGCCATCCACGGCGGCATCCACGGCGTCCTGAATGGTCACAGCGGCGGTGGCCCAGGAACTGTAGGGGGCGAGGGCGTTGGTGTTGGCGGCGTCCACATAGAGGGTGGCGGCACGTGTGCCGACAAAAGCGGATAACAAGGGCAACAGGCAAATGATCGTCGCGATTTTGGAGAAACGGGCTTTCATAGAGTCTTGGGCTTTCTCTTCAGGGTTTGGACAAGCGATAAAAGTCATCTTCTCAATGCTTTTGCAGCACGCGAAAGAATCGCGCGGGAAGGGTCCTGCCGGCAGGATCGGTGATTTGCAGCAGGCCATTCGTGAGCGCAATGGAATTGGTTAGCCGGGTCCAATGCTCCAGGGCGAGAGCAAGGTTGGTTGAAGCATAAATCTCGCACAAAGCCAGATTGGCCTCCGTTACGGGCATGCCATCGGCGCGGCCCAGGCGCATCTGACAAGTTCCATCCGCCGCTACTTGTGAGCTGTACAACTTCAAGGCGTCGCCAGGGACTTCATAGGCTCCCATGTCCGCGGTTCCGCCCATCACGCGCGGGTTGCCATCGAGATCAGTTAGGCCGGGCGCATAAAGATTCAAGCCCGCGTTGATGCAAGGGGAGCTGGATTGCAGGCGGAAGTTGCCACCGAGGCGATTTAGGAACAGCGGCTCGGCGGTGATGTTGCCGAGGCCATGGGTCGGTGCTGGCCAGGCGCAACAATGGTTCAAAGTGAGACCCGTATAGTTAGGTTGTTCCTGTGCCGTGTTGTAATAAATAATGCAGTTGTAAAGTGTGCCGCCAAGAATCCCGCCGCCCCAATTGGCCGAGTTAGCCGTCAAGGTGCAGTTGCTGAGGACGCCAAAATACGACCCCCCGCCCGCATCCGCTGAATTGCCGGTCAAAAGGCAGTTTCTGAGCGATGCAGAACAGGAGCCGCCACCGTTCGTAGCCGAGTTGCCGATTAGGGTGCAGTTCCAGAGCGTGCCATAATAGGAGCCGCCGCCGTTCGTAGCGGAGTTGGCGCTCAACGTGCAGTTGCTGAGCACGCCGGAATAGGAGCCGCCGCCCAAATCCGCCGAATTGCCGGTCAAGCTGCATTTGTAAAGCTCGCAATGGTACGTGCCCCCACCAGAATCTGCCGCGTTGCCATTGATGATGCAGTAATTGAGCGTGTTAGAACACGCGCCGCCGCCGAAGGTCGCCCCATTGTTGGTCAAAATGCACTTAGTGAGCAGGCCCGAATACGCGCCACCGCCGAGGACAGCCCCGTTGTTGGTCAAGGTGCAATTGTAGAGTTTGCCGGAATGGGAGCCGCCGCCATTCGTCGCCGAGTTGCCCGTAAAGAGGCAGTTGCTGAGTGTGCCGGAAAAGGAGCCGCCGCCGAAAGTGGCCCGATTGCTGATGAAGGTGCAGTTGTTGAGTTCGCCATGCCACGAACCACCGCCCTGTTCAGCCGAGTTCCCGATAAACGTGCAGTTATTCAGCGTGCCATAAATGGAGCCGCCGCCGCCGTAAGCAGCCGAGTTGTTGATAAAGGTGCAGTTCGTTACCATGGCCGTCGAAGAGCACCAGACGCCTCCACCGTAGTATGTAGTCGCTCCGTTGGTCAAAGTGAACCCGCTCAGAACCGCTCTGTCGGCCAAATAAACACACCGCATGGCCCCATCCCCGTTAGTCGTCCCCGGCGTCTGGTAGCCTTGGATTACGGTTACTTCCGGCCCATTGACGCTCCGCAGCACCATTTGCCTTTTCACTGATACCCTTTGGTATCTCCCGCCAAGGGCATAGACGCCGTTAGTGACCAGGACGGTGTCGCCGTCCTGCGCGGCATCAACGGCGTCCTGGATCACATGCGCCGCCGTATCCCAGGTGGCGTAGGGAGGAGCAGGGGCAGGGCTGTCCTGCCGGACGTACAAGAGGACTGCGTCTAACCGCATGCCCACGCCAAAGGGGTTGCTCTCCCCTGCAATGCCAGCGTCGGTTTCAGCCCGCAAGCTAACGTTGGGAGCCAATACCGGAATCATCACCTCGCCCGCCCAGCAGCCATTGGTAAAGGATCCCGAGGCGCTGGGGGTAACCGTTGCGTCGGCGCCCAGCAGGGAAAAGGAAACCGGACCGGTAAAGTTCGTGATGATGTCATTTACCACATCCTGGGCGGTGATGGTTATTGTAAATGGGACGCCAACCTGTTGAGGGGAGGCAATGGGGCTGAAACCAAAATGATGGAGTGTGCCCGGTGGAATCACCTGGACCAAAACCGTGGTACAGATACCCCCTGGAAAGCTGTCATTGTATCCGGTCAAACGCACCGGGTAGAACCCCGGTATGTTCCAACTATGGCTCAGGTATGGGGTATTGCTCACCAGCACCCCGCCGCCAAAATCCCAGACACTGTCCGTGATTGGCCCCTCGATGTGAGCCAGGAACGAGACGGGGAAACCCGGGCCCACTTTGGTAGAGCCCGCTTCGATAGCCATGCTGAGCAGGCCGGTGACACTGCCGGCCGAAACCTGATCGGCCCCCATGCAGGGAGGATTCAGCCAGGGCTCGCCGTCAATGTCCACGCCGCGGACATAAGCGGCGCTGCCGCGTCCGATGCAGGGTGAGCCAAGCGAAAGATGGGATGCGGAGGCGAGTTGGGGCGGGTCGCTGATATTTCCGATGCCATTGGTCGGTGTTGGCAGAGTGCAAGAATAGTTCAAAGTGGTGTAAACATAGTTGGATCCTTGCGGTGCATTGTTGTAATAGACAATGCAATTGTTGAGCGTGCCAGAATACGAGCCGCCGCCGTAGGAAGCCGAATTGCCGGTCAAGGTGCAGTTGTTCAGCGTGTCATTACACGAACCGCCTCCGTAGGAAGCCGAGTTGCCGGTTAAGATGCAGTTGTTGAGCTTGCCGGAACACGAGCCGCCGCCGCCAGACGAAGCCGAATTGCCGCTCAAGGTGCAGTTGTTGAGCGTGCTATATAAGGCGCCGCCACCGGACTCAGCCGAGTTGCCGGTCAAAGTGCAGTTGTTGAGCGTGCCACCATACGAGCCGCCACCGCCATGAAAGGCGGAGTTACCCACCAGCACACAGTTGCTTAGCACGGCACCCGATTCGCACCATACTCCCCCGGCGCGCTTCTCCTTGATATAATCCCCGCTGGTCCGGGTGTGACCATTCTTCAGGGTAAACCCGCTCAATATTGTGTTAGACCTGACGTAGGCGCAACGAACAGCCCCCTCGCCGCATCCGCGTGCTTTCGGCCCCGCAGCTCCCATGATGAACGTCACCTCCGGGCCATTGACACTGCGCACCACCATGTTTGGGCCCAGAACCACGCGGTTGGTCATCAGCCCCACGAGCGCCTTGCCACCCCGGGCGTAAACCCCGTTGGTCACCAATACGGTCCGCCCGATCTCGTTCCCGGCATCAATCGCACTCTGGATGTCCGTCGCCGCCGTGGACCAATCGGCGTACGGAAAAGCCGGCGTGGCATTGGAAGCGTTGACATAATAAACTGCTCTGACCACCTGGACCAGGATCGTGGCGCTGACCCCCCCGGGAAAACTGTCATTGTAACCAGTTAAGCGGACGGTGTAGAGCCCCGGCTCGCTCCAGCTATGGCTCAGGTAAGGAGTGTTGCTCACCACCACCCCATCGCCAAAATCCCAAACACTGGCCATGATCGACCCCACATTCTGGGCCACGAACGGGACGTCAAAATCAGTGGCCACATTGGTGTAACCAGCCTGAATCCCCATACTGAGCGGGCCGGGAGCGCTGCCGGCCCAAAACTGGTCCGCGCCCATGCAAGGTGGATTCAGCCACGGTTCCCCGTCGATATCCACGCCGCTGATATAAGCCGCGCTACCCCGGCCAATACATGGCGAACCGGCCGAAAGATGAGAGGCCGAGGCGAGTTGGGGCGGATCGCTGATATTGCCCGGACCCGGCGGCACAGGAGTGGTGCAGCAATAGTTAAACCGTGACGGATAGTAGGATGTCGAAGAGTAATTAACTCCCTCGAAGGCATTGTTGTAATAAACGATGCAGTTGTTGAGCGTGTCAGCAAACGAACCGCCACCGGAGAGAAGCCGAGTTGCCGGTCAAGGTGCAGTTGTTGAGCGTGCCATAGCACGAACCACCGCCCCATCCAGCCGAGTTGCCGGTCAAGAGACAGTTGGTGAGGGTGCTAAAATGCGAGCCGCCACCGTTCCCGCCCCAGTTGCCGGTCAAGGTGCAATTGTTGAGCTCGCCACCATGCGAACCGCCGCCGTGTTGCGAAGCCGAGTTGCCGCTCAAGGTGCAGTTGCTTAGCGTGCTATAAAACGCGCCGCCGCCGGCCTCAGCCGAGTTGCTGCTCAAGGTGCAGCCGGTCAGGATGCCATTGTGCGCGCCGCCGCCTTCCCAGCCGAAATTGCCGGTCAAGAGACAGTTGTTGAGCGTGCCCGAAAACGAACCACTGCCATAGCGATTGCTACTCAATATGCAGTTCTCGAGCGTGCCCGAATACGAGCCTCCACCGGAGTAAGCCCAATTGCCGGTTAAAATGCAGTTGGTCAGCGAGCCGTCATAGGAGCCGCCGCCGCCGTTTGCCGAATTGCCGATCAAGGTGCTATTGCTAAGGACGCCGGAATACGAGCCGCCGCCGAAGGTCGCCTGATTGCTGCTCAAGATGCACATGGTGAGCACGCCATGATACGAGCCGCCGCCGTTCGTAGCGGAGTTGCCTTTTAAGGTGCAACTGTAAAGCGTGCCAGAATGCGAACCACCGCCGTTCGTCGCCGAGTTGCCTTCCAAGGTGCAACTGTAGAGCATGCCCGAATACGAGCCGCCGCCGTTCGTCCCGGAGTTACCGTTGAGGATGCAGTTGCTGAGAACGCCGGCATAGGATCCACCGCCCTGGTCAGCCCAGTTGGCGCTCATCGTGCAGTTGCTGAGCGCGCCAGAATACGACCCGCCGCCGGAGTAATGCGCCCTGTTGCCGCTCAAGCTGCAGTTGTTGAGCGTGCCCTGATAGGCCCCGCCACCGTAATTCGCCGTGTTGCCGCTGAAAGTGCAATGGTTGAATACGCCATAATACGACCCGCCTCCGTTGCGTTCCGCCACGTTGCCGCTGAACGTGCAGTTGTTGAACGTCCCATAAAATGAGCCACCCCCGTGCCGAGCGGAGTTGCCGGTCAAGATGCAGTTGGTCACGATGACGTCCGTTGAAGCGCACCAGACACCCCCGCCACATGTTTCCTGGTAATTGGTGCTGGTGGTAGTGGCTCCGTTGGTCAGAGTGAACCCGCTCAGAACCGCTCCGTCCGTCAAATAAACACAGCGCGTGGCCCCATCGGCGTTAGTCGTCGCTGGCCGGTAGCCTTGGATCACGGTTAGCTTCGGGCCATTGACGCTCCGCACTTCCAGCGCCTTCGTCACCGCTAATCGATTCGCCACCGGCCCGGAAACCGCTCGCCCGCCGGCGCTATACACCCCGTTGGTCACCAGGATCGTATCCCCAACTGCGGCCACATCCACGGCGTCCTGAATGACTGCGGCGGCGGTAGTCCAGTTGGTGTAGGGCGCGAGGGCGTTGGTATTGGCGGCGTCTACGTAAAGGGTGGCGGCACGTGCGCCGACAAAAGTGGACAACAAAGGCAACAGGCAAACCATCGTCGCGATTTTCGAGACACAGGTTTTCATAGAGTTACGGGCTTTCATTCGATGAACCTCAAAGCAGCTTCCTTGAATTTTAAGGACTTGTGCTGTTTGAGGTTATTGGACGCACCGGGCGAATAAAGTTTCAGGGCGATCTCATTTTGGCGGATCGGAGCGCCGACTTGCAGTCGGCTTGCCTGCCGCTCAAGCACACAACGCCCCGGTCGGTCGAGCGTCCAAAGCCGGTTGCAAACCGGCGCTCCGTCAAAATGAGAATCGCCGGCGAAGGCGGTGTCCACGGCTTGCACGCTCCAATACACGGTCTGGCCGTTGGTCAGGCCGGTGAGCGGGAGGCTGTGGCGTAACATCCTGCGTCCGGAATTTTCCAGCACGAGCTGCACGCCGCGGACGACCGGTTCCACTTGCGCGCCGTCCACGGCCAGCGTCACGCGCAGTTCGCCGGAACCTTCCGGCCGGTTCTCAATCACAAAATCCTGCCGCACGCCGTCCGCGCTCACGCGGTATTCCTCGACCAATCCCGGGCGGAGGAAACGGACCAATTGGTCCGCCACCTGCACGGTGCCGGTGGGTGGGAGCGCGCGAGCGTTTTGGACTGCGGCAGTCCTCTGCCGCTTTTGCAACCGCGTCGCCAGTGGGAAAGCGCCAGAGGACTGGCGCAGTCCAAGACCTGGCGGTTCTTCAGAGTTGGCTGCGTCTCCGACGCGCCCAACCCGCGCTGCCATCACGCGCAAACGCTCAGGGGCCGTCCCGCGCGGCGGGACCATGGTGGAAACCAGCCACAATCCTTCCGTAGTGGCTTCGCCTTCCAGTTGTTGAAACGCATCGCGCAGCCTTGCCCCATAAGATGATGTGTTCCCCGTTTTTGCATTCTTCACCTGTTCGGCGTATTTGACAGGGCAAGCGCCATCGCCGGCCATCGTCGCGGAAAGTCCGTCGCCGCGATAAACCGCCCCAGCCTTCGCGCCAATCTCCGACCAGGGAAACGGTGCAGCCTGGCTCGCGGGGCGTGAACCATGCTGGTTCGTGTGTGTGGCCGCACCATTGACGGAAGCGAGGAGTGAGAAGCAGAACAACGTGCTGGCGGCCTTGATGAGTGCGAAAGGGAGCTTTTTCATAAGGATGGTGGGACGGGACGTTGGGTTGCAGACACAGATATTGTTGCACACGGCGAAGTGTTGGGCGCCGCTTGGATCGTCGCCCCCGCCCACAGCAGAGTGCCCAGCCTGCGGCAGTCCGGGCGGTCCTGATGGTGATAAAGGAAGTGGTTTTCACGTCGTCACGAGTGGTCCTGGCCTCCTTTCTGGGAACGGAGGACATCATATCATGTGGCTTGGCTCACGTCGAGCGCGAATCGGCACTAATTCAGGAGCCCCGGCCAGGTTCGGAGTTCCGCCTTCCGGCGGCAGGGTGTGGGAAGTTTCCGGCGGCTACGGGTAATTCGAGCGCTTCTCCGGCTAAAGCCGGGACCGCCGCGCCGCCAAATTTTCTGCCAGATTATCGTTGCCTTGTGGTTTGGCCTTGTTATGTTTTCCGGCCTTTCGGGGTGCATCGGACGACCCTTTGCGCTATTACCGAAGGGAAAACGGCCATCAAATTGCCTTGGTTCGAGGGAGTTGGGGCGGCCACAATAACATTGAAAATAATCCCGTGTTCCGCGGGATGGTTCGCCCGAAGATTGGCGGACTACCAACCAAAGGAAAACTGTGCTTAGTATTGGCGTTAAGGAATTGTTGGAAGCCGGCGTCCATTTTGGACATCAAACGAAACGATGGAATCCGAAGATGAAGCCATTCATCTTCGATGCGCGCAACGGCATCCACATCATCGACCTCAGCAAAACCCTCCAGCAATTGGAGCGCGCCTGCTCCTTCATGGCGGAGACCATCCGCAAAGGCGACCAGGTGCTTTTCGTGGGCACCAAGAAGCAGGCGCAACAAGCCATCCGCGATGCGGCCACCTCGTGCGGCCAGTTTCACGTGACGGAACGCTGGCTGGGCGGCACGCTCACCAACTACAAAACCATCCGGCGCTCCGTGGCCCGGCTGCGGGAAATCGAAAAAATGGAGGCCGACGGCTCCATCAGCAATTACGTCAAACAGGAGCAATCCCGCTATCGCCGCGAAGCCGCCCGGATGACCAAATATTTCGAAGGCATTCGCGACATGGAAAAGCATCCGGCGGCCATGTTCGTGGTGGATATCAAGCGGGAGCAAAATGCCGTGGCCGAAGCGCGCCGTTTAAAGATTCCGATCGTCGCGGTCGTGGACACCAACTGCGATCCGGAACTGGTGGACTATCCCATCGCGGGCAATGACGATGCGATTCGTTCGGTGCGCATGATTCTCAGCGTCATCGTGCAATCCATCAGCACGGCGCGTGGGGAGTTCCAGGCCAAGGTGAGCCAGCCGGTGCCGCAAGTCGTCCCTTCCGGTGACGTGACGCCACTGCCGGAACCGATCGCCACCCCGCCACCGACCGAACCCGCGCCGCCCCCCGTCCTGCCTCCTGAAGAGCAGGTGCAACTGCCCGCGGAAATGTCACCGGAACCGGCGCCGCCTTCCGGGCCGGGCGCCTAGTCGGAATTGCTCCGGCGCCACGGTTCGGGCCGTATAACCGGGGAAGGCCGGCTCCCAAAGAATTTGTTCAACCTCTAACTGTTAATTGAAACGCTATGCCTGAAATCACTGCCGCGGATGTCGGCAAACTCCGCTTAATGACGAATGCCGGTTTAATGGACTGCAAGAAAGCCCTGACGGAAGCGCAGGGCGACCTGGACCTGGCTGTGGAAAACCTGCGCAAGAGCGGCGTGGCCACCGCCGCCAAGAAATCGTTACGGGAAGCCAAGGACGGTGTCATTGTGCAAGCCATCGCTCCCGGCGCCCGGGCCGGGCTGCTGGTGGAAGTCAATTGTGAAACCGACTTCGTGGCGCGCAACGAGAGTTTTCGCGCGTTCTGCGACGACATCGCCAAGAAGTTGCTGGAGAATCCCCAGGTTGATGTGGAGACGGACCGCGTCGCCGCCGTCGCGAAGATCGGCGAGAACATCATGATTTCCCGCCATACGCGATTGGAAGTCAGCGGCAACGGCATGATCGCCGCCTATATCCACACGGGCGCCAAAGTTGGCGTGCTGGTGGAAGTCGGTGCCGGCAAGGAAGCCTCGGTGGCGAATGATGACTTTAAACAAGCGGTCAAGGACGTCACCCTGCAAATCGCCGCGGCCAATCCAACCGTCGTGAGCCGGGAGCAAATCGATTCAGCGATTCTCGACAAAGAAAAGGAAATCGCCGCGGCCCAGTTCAAGGACAAGCCGCCGCAAGCTCTCGAAAAAATCGTCGAAGGCAAATTGGAGAAGTTCTTCCAGTCGTCCTGCCTGTTGGATCAGGGGTTTGTGAAACAGAATTCCGAGATCTCCGTCAAAGAGCACTTGGCGGCCATTGGCAAGAAACTTGACGACCAGATCGAAGTGCGCCGTTTTGCCCGCTTCCAAGTGGGCGAAACCACGACCTGACACTGGGCGCAAGTTGGTGAATATAAAAGAACCGTTCCGCATCGCACGGAACGGTGTTTGTAGGCCTGTCAGCAGGGTTGCTGCTGGCTAGGCTTCAAAGGATTTGCCGCAGCCGCAGCTTTGGCTGGCGTTGGGGTTGGTGATCTTGAAACCGCCACCGGTCAGGCTGTCCACGTAGTCAATGAGGGTTCCCATCAGGTAATTGGCACTGAACGGGTCCACGACCACGGTGACGTCGTAAAATTCGTGCTGCCAGTCGTCGGTGCGGATTTCGTCGAAGACCATCCCGTATTGCATGCCGGAACAGCCGCCCGCTTCCACGTAAATGCGTAGTGCTTTGTCGGCGTCTTCTGGTTGTTTGGCCCGCAGGTTCTTCACGTGGTTGGCCGCGCTTTCGGTCAAGGTCACCGCAGTTGGCGTTTGGGTTGTCGGGCTGCTTTCCATATCTGCTGTCAAATTAGGCTGCACCCGCGTGGGTGTCAACGAGGCGCTAAGATTTTTCCGGGGCCTCCTGCCGGCGGGCATTCTCGATTCTTTTTTCCACGGCCGGACCGTATTGGGGAAGGGCGGCGGCGAGCCGTTGGTAAATTTTGATGGCGACCTCGCGGCGGCCGGTGGCTTCGGCCAGGCGGCCGGCGTTGAGAGCGGCTTCTTTGAACCAGAACGGATCGGGCGTTTCGCCGGGACGGAGGTTTTTCTCGCTGACGACGTTGTAATAATGCTCGAAGGCGGCCTGCAGCATAATGGTCTGGTTCGTTCCGGTCTGGGACTGGGCCATGAATCGCAAGGCGTGGGCCAGGCCGACTTCGGCTTGCGAGCGGGTGTTGACGTCCGCGGCGGCCAGGCTCATGGCTTTTTGGTAGGCGTTGGTGGCGTTTTCATATTGTTTGTCGTCGGCGGTGCCCATTTGCAAATAGCAGTCGCCGATGCGGCCCCATGCCAACGGGGCCAGCCGGTTGGTGGGGTACAGTTGCGTAATGCGACCAAAGGCCTTGAGCGCATCGACAAACTTTTGGAGGGGTTTGGCCGGGTCCGCATCTTGTTGGATAATCGTGTCCCCGAGGGCGAAGAAGGCTTCCGCCACGATGTCCGGCGGACAATTGTTATCGTTGATCAGCGGCGTGAAATAGTAGTCGTACGCTTGTTTCCACGCTTGCCGGGCGAAAGCGGAGCGCCCGGCCATCATGCGCGCCCGGTACGCGAAATTCGTGCTCTGCAACAGAAGCTTGTCCTGGAAATTCTTCTCCGCGTTCACGAAGTCATGCTGGTTGTAATAGAACGTGGCCACCCGGTACCTGGGCCCGAGGCGCGAGTTGGTCCTGGGGGAACTGGGCCACGAAATTGGTGAACAGCACCAGGGCGTTGGTCAACTGGCCCGCCTGGTAGTTGGCCCAGGCGCGGTTGAACTCGGCCCGCGGCCGGAGTGAATTGGTGGGAAACTGGCTCAGCCACTGGGTGTATTTGCCAATGGCGCCGTTCCAATTATTTTCCTGAACGTAGGTACGGGCGATGGCCAGTTCGATTTCCGGGATCAACGGCGATTGGGGCAGCCGCTTGACCAGATCCGCCAACAAGGCGCGCCCTTCGACCGGATGGTCGTCCAGCGTAAAGCCTTGCCCGACCAACAGCATGCCGCGATCGCGATAGTCGCTGTCCGGAAACCATTCGAGGATCTTTTTCATGGCGTCGGCGGCGTCGTTCAGGTCGTTTACTTGCAGGCTCACGCGCAAGATTTGATACAGGGCGTGATCGAACAGCGTGTTGCGGACCCGCGGGAAGGCCTCGAAGTTCTTGATTACCGCCTGATAGTTCTGGAGCGCGTTGGTCAAGTCTTGCAACTGGAATTGGGCGTCCGCCAATTTAAACCGCGCCACTGCGAGATCCTCGGATAGCGCCAGGTGCTCGGTGGCTTGCTTGAACGCGGTCATGCTGTCCGGAAGCTTGTCCTGCAGCCAGAGGCACCAGCCGCGATTCAATAACGCTTTGCCGAGGAACGGGCTGTTGGTGAAGGCATTGATCAATTGGTTGAACTGCGCCAGGGCCACTTCCAAATGGTTCGTTGCTGCCAGTGGCGCGTTGGTGACGGCCGCGGCTGCGTTGGTGGCGACGGTGGCGAGGTTCGTGATGACTGTGCCGCTGGTGTGCAATTTCAAGTGGACCTCGCCCAGCGTCAGCAGCGCCAAATCCGAAGCGGCGTCGTCCGGATGGCTGGTCAGAAAGTCCTGGAGACGTTGGGTGGCTTCGGCGAACCGGCCGCGGGCCAGGGTCAATTCAATGATATGGACGAGGGCTTGGCGACGATAAGGCGCGGGCACCACCGCGGCGAGGTTCTTTTCATAAACCCGAACGGCGGCTTCGAGATCGTTCAGTCGGTGGAGAATCCCGGCCTGCAGCGCCAGCGATTCCGCGAGGTATTGCGGTTGGCCCGCGGCGGCGGCCAGGGCCAACAGATTGGTGGTGCTGCCCAGGGCCTCTTTAGGATGGTTGTCCGCCAGTTGAATCCGGCACCGCAAATACTGTCGGCGCCATTTGAATTCGGGGATCAACGACGCTTCCGGCAACTGTTCGATAGCTTGTTCGGCGGCTTGGTATTCCTTCAGTTGCAGCAGCGCTTCGGGCAGCAGCAGTTTGCCGCGGGCCACCAATTCGTTGTTCGCGCGGACTTTGGCGGCTTTTTGGAAGGCGCTGTCCGGGCGCTGCAATCGTTCGACGACTTTGCGGTAGTCGCCCAACTTGAACCACGCCAGGGCTTCGTTATACGCGGCTTCCAACAACAGGACCGAGTCCTTGAAATCCGCCGCCAGCAGGGCGTAGGTGTCCGCCGCCGCCTGGTAATTGGAACTCTGCAAATAGACCTTGCCCTGCCAGTAGCGGTATTGGTCGGCGAACGCGCCGGCATTGGTCACCGAGGTGGTCAACAGGTTGAGCGCTGTGTCGAGCTTCCCCTGTTCGAGTGCCGCGCGTGCGCGGAACAGAATCGCTTCCGGCACGCGCGGGGACTGCGGGAACGTCTGGGCGAAGGCTGCAAAATCTTTCTCCGCGACGTCGAACACCCCGTCGCTAAATGCCCGCGCCGCCACCGTGAAGGCTTGTTGTTCATTCGTGG
Organism: uncultured Verrucomicrobiae bacterium; assembly: GCA_963788655.1. GTDB lineage: Bacteria > Verrucomicrobiota > Verrucomicrobiia > Limisphaerales > JAFGQR01 > JAFGQR01. Next base: position 104,169 of record CAWBHS010000039.1, read on the forward strand.
CCTGCTGGGCTTGGGCCGCCGGCAGCACCAGCAGCCCGAACAGGATTAAGAACCCGCTCGCCGCGGCGCCGATCAACTTATGTGGGTGCGTATGTCGATCACACTTCATTCGGCGTATAGTATTGGACACTTCAACTTGGGATTCGATCTAAAACTTGCATCGCCGCGACAAGGAAGATTCGAGCCATGTCTGCGCCCTGTTCATGCAGTCGCAACGAAAGCCCTCAACCGCCCAGTAGTTCTGAATTTCGGGCCTTCGCTTCGGCCTTCGGGTTTCTCCGCTCCGTTGCCGGTGCTATTTCAGCACCCGCTGCAAATACTGCCCCGTAAAGCTGGTTTCGCAGGCAGCCACCGTTTCCGGCGGGCCTTCCGCCACAATGCGTCCCCCGCCGACGCCGCCTTCGGGTCCCAGGTCAATTACCCAATCGGCGGTCTTGATGACGTCCAGATTGTGCTCGATCACCACCAGGGTGTTTCCGGGCGCGCGCAATTTGAACAGCACCTCTAGCAGTTTGGCCACGTCGGCGAAGTGCAGTCCGGTGGTGGGTTCGTCCAGGAGGTACAGGGTTCGGCCGGTGGCCTTGCGCGTCAGTTCGGAAGCCAGTTTGAGGCGCTGGGCTTCACCGCCGCTCAACGTGGTGGCAGATTGCCCGAGGTGTAGATAGCCCAATCCAACTTCCGCCAGCGTCAGGCACGTGTCATGAATTTGCGGCACCGCGCGAAAGAAATTCACGGCTTCATCCACGGTCATGTCGAGCACATCGGCGATGTTCATGCCCTTGTAATTGATCTCGAGCGTCTCACGGTTGTAACGCCGTCCGCCGCATGCTTCGCACGTCACATACACCGGCGGCAGGAAGTGCATTTCAATCTTGATCAGGCCGTCACCCTGGCATTTCTCGCAGCGGCCGCCCTTCACATTGAAGCTGAATCGGCCCGCACTGTAGCCGCGAATTTTCGCCGCCGGCAATCGGGCAAACAGATCGCGGATATGGTTGAACATGCCGGTGTACGTGGCTGGATTGCTGCGCGGCGTGCGGCCGATGGGCGTTTGGTCAATGACGATGACCTTGTCGATGTATTCTTTGCCCAGAATGTCGCGATGCGCGCCGGGACGTTCCTTCGAGCCAAACCAAAGCCGGAACAAGGCCCGGCGCAAAATGTCGTCCACCAACGTGCTTTTGCCCGACCCGCTCACGCCGGTCACGCACGTCAGGGTTCCCAGCGGAATGCGCACGTCGAGGTTCTTCAGATTGTTCTCGGTGGCGCCAATGATTTCCAGCCAGCCCCGCACCGCGGTGGGTTTGATCCGTTGTTTGGGGATGGGGATTGCCAGTTCGCCGGTCAGGTATTTGGCGGTAAGCGAGCGGGGATTGGCGAGCACCTCCGGCAACGTCCCGGCGGCCACCACTTCGCCACCGCGCACACCGGCACCGGGACCGAGATCGACGATGTAGTCCGCCTGGCGGATGGTGTCTTCATCGTGCTCGACGACGAGCACGGAATTGCCGATGTCGCGCAAGTGCCGGAGGGTTTGGAGCAACCGTTCGTTGTCCCGTTGGTGCAGGCCAATGCTGGGCTCGTCCAGGATGTAGAGCACGCCCACCAACCCGGCGCCGATCTGGGTGGCCAACCGAATGCGCTGAGCCTCACCGCCACTCAACGTGCCGCTCTCGCGATTGAGCGTGAGATAGCCCAGCCCAACGTTCTTCAGGAATTGGAGGCGGGACCGGATTTCCTTGATCGGTTCGGCGGCGATCTTTTGCTGAAACTCGTTCAGCTCCAGCCCGGCAAAGAACTCGTCGGCCCGGTCAATCGACAATTCGCAGACATCCATAATGGAGAGGCCGGGGAGGGGAGGGGTGGATGCTGGATGCTGGATGCTGGATGCCGGATTGGTGAGAGGAGATACCGGATGCCGGATGCCAGATTCCTGATCACTGATCACTGATGACTGATGACTGGCTCCAGTCTTCTGTTTGCTCTCCAGCGTTACGGCGAGGATTTCGGGCTTCAAGCGCTTGCCGCCGCAGGCGTCGCAGAATTGGGGTGCCATGAAGGCTTTCAAACGGTTGCGAGTGAATTCGCTTTCGCTTTCCTGGTAAAGGCGCTCCAGGTTGGGAATCACGCCTTCAAACGGGCGCGTCACTTTGGACGTCTTGCCGGTACGCCAGAAATGGAAATCGATTTCCGTTTCGCCTGAGCCGCGCATGAGGATCTGCTTGAAATCGTCCGGCAACTTTGTGTAGGGCACTTCCAGGTTCTGTTCGTAATGCGCAGCAACACCGCGCAGCAATGCGCGGTAGTAAGTGATCATCCGTTTGCCGCCGCGGCGCCAGGGGAGAATGGCTCCTTGTTCCAGCGACTTGTCCGGATTGGGCACCACCAGGCCGGCGTCGAATACCAATTTCTGGCCAAGTCCATGGCAGACCGGGCAGGCACCGGCGGGAGAGTTAAACGAAAAATGTTTGGGCGTGGGCGTTTCGTAACTCTGGCCGGTGGCGGGACTGTAATTGCGATTGGAGTGCAACGTCTCCAGCCAGACCACCCCGCCCAGCGTGACGGAATGGGGCGCCGTGATTGCCTCCGAGGCCGCGTGGTTTTTGGCTTTAGTGCGTGAAGTCCGAAAACCCGCAGCCACCGACGCGAGGAGGTGGACCGCTTGGCCACTTGGTGCTGGCGAATCCGCCTCCTCACGTCGGCGGCTACCCTTTTCCAACATGCTCTTAGGGTCTTTGGTGCGGCTTTCCTCTGGCAATTGGTGCAGCACCAACAAGCGGCCTTCGCCCCACTTGAGCGCCGTTTCCACCGAGTCGCTGAGCCGGACGCGGATTTTTTCATCAATCACCAGCCGGTCCACCACCACGTCGATGTTGTGCCGTTGCTTGGGCTCAAGTTTGACGCGGACGTTGCTTTCGAGTTCGACCAGTTCACCGTCCACCCGCGCGCGCACGAATCCCTCGCGAGCCAACCGTTCGATCACGTCGCGGAATTCGCCTTTCTGATCGCGCACCACCGGGGCCAGCAGCATGATCCGCGTCCGGGGCGGCAGTCCCAGAATGCTATCGACAATGTCGCTGGTCGTTTGCGACGTGATGGGGATCCCGGTGACCGGACAATGCGGTTGGCCCACGTGCGCGTAGAGCAGCCGCAGGTAATCATAAATCTCCGTGGTCGTGGCGATGATCGAGCGCGGGTTGGTGCCTGAACTGCGCTGCTCGATGGCAATGGCCGGCGAGAGCCCCTCAAGGTAGTCCACGTCCGGCTTCTGCATCTGGTCGAGGAACTGCCGGGCGTAGGCGGAGAGCGACTCGACATATTTCCGCTGGCCCTCCGCGTAAATCGTATCAAAGGCCAGCGACGATTTGCCTGAACCGCTCAGGCCGGTGATGACCACCAGTTTGTCGCGCGGGATGTCCAACGTGAGATCCTTGAGATTATGCTCACGCGCCCCGCCAATTTTGATCCATTCTTTCGCCATGGTTGCGAATTCCTGCTGCAAACCAAACGCCCAACGTATCGGAAGTCGTCAGCGTTGCCAAGGAGATGTCTTGATTAGACCAGCGGACTCAGGGCGACGACGTTAGTGTCCAGCGCGCGTTTGCTTCCATCAGTGGACGATTCCTATGGCTACTACTCTCAGCCAAGGCTCCGCAAATATGCCAAGATCCAAATCAGAGTTTAAGCATGTTTTAAGTGTGCTCCTGCATTTGGCCACGACGTGGTTGTTCCAGTGACGTTTGCCTAGACACTCGTGGCGAATCCCTTTTGGGTTGATGAGACCCACTGCGCGAATTGACAAAGCAAGTAGCCGATCGAGAAGCGACACCGTGTTCATGGAATTTCCAAGTGACAGAATACACCGGGTTGGATGCCCGCGATGGCTTCCTGAAGTTGGCTAGCAGCGGCGAGGATGCGGCGCAGGTCGTTGGTTGAGAACTCGAGAATGGAAATGCCACGTCCGGCGAGGTTCTGTTGGTATCGAATATTCTGATCGGAAGTGATGAACAGGTCGAACTCGTTTTCTGCTAACCGCAGGAGTTCTCCGTTCTTGATACCGCCCCATCCGCGTTTCTGCACAGTCATGCATTCGTGACCGACGAAAAGTCGATGCATCGGCCACGGCACACACTCGTCGAGCAGAATCCTCATGTGGTGAGCAAAGCGGACTCGGAACGTTCCAGGAGTTGGCGGGCCATGTCGCGGGTCACGGATGGGAAGCACTCTAGGAATTCCTCGAGGGTGTAGTTGGCCTCGAGATAGTCGAACAGTGTCTTCACCGGGACACGCGTGCCTTTGAACACTGGCATGCCCCCGAGAATATCCGGGTCCACGGTGATCAGGTCATTCGCAATCATGTCGCCAATCTACCGCATCCGGTGGCTTCCCGTAAACTCTGACCTTTGTTGCTTTGCCTTAGGGCTCCAGTTGAAGTACGGTTGTAACTTTTTCTTCCTTCGAGGCTCACTTACGGCAGATACGAAATTGAAAACTTGAACGTGGAATTGAGACGATGAGCCAGATTGTTGAATTGACGGATAATGGTTTTGAACAGGCGGTGTTGAAGGCGGCTGAACCGGTGCTGGTGGATTTTTACGCGCCCTGGTGCGGGCCGTGCAAAATGTTGGCGCCCGCGCTGGACGCGCTGGCCGGGGAGTTCGCCGGTCGCGTCAAATTTGCCAAGGTAAACGTGGATGACGCACCGCGCCTGGCCGGGCGCTACGGCATCACTGGTGTGCCCACGTTGATGTTGTTTCACCAGGGCGAAAAGGTGGACGAAGTGGTGGGCATGGCGCCACCGGCCGCGTTGAAAGCGTGGCTCAACAAAGTCGCCCAATCGGCGCCAACCGTAATTGCCAATTAACCCGATGATCCTCCGAATTGTCATCGGGGCCGTCGTGGGCGGTGCGTTGGGGTACGTGCTTTACCGATTCGTCGGCTGCTCCACCGGCGCTTGCCCACTAACCAGCAATCCGTGGATCAGCACGATCTATGGAATGGTCGTGGGCGCGATGCTCGCCGGAAGCGTTAAATAGGGGTGGCGAGTCAAAAGAGGGCATCGTCGCAAGGGGGATGCGGTGGACGCTTTCAGGAGCGCCGGCGTTTCCGTCGGCCAAACCACATCACAAGGTCCAATGCGGGTCAACGCCGGTGCTCCATTCGGGATTTCGAGTCCGGTCGGGCTTGACTCCACCAGAATGCTTAGAAATGATTCCGCGCCCAGACGTTTTCGGCAGATTATCTTATTGATGTAAATGAAGACTTGGCACGTTCTATTAATCGGCGGACTCAGCCTGGCGCTACGAAGTGCCGCAGCCGAGTCCTGGACGCTGGAAAACGCGTTGACCTATGCCTTGGCCCACAATCCCGATGCGCGTTTGGCATTACATCGCATTGCAGCCGCGCAAGGCGGGTTGCAGCAGGCCAACGCCGCGTTCATGCCGCAGGTGCAGTTCCAATCAAGCTACATGCGGACTGACAACCCGATGCAGGCCTTTGGCTCGATTCTGAATCAACGTTCCGTGCATCGCGTGCCGAACTTCGACGATGTGCCGGACGTGGACAATCTCAATTTGCGCGGCCTGGCCTCGGTGCCGCTATACGCCGGCGGGCGGAACGCCGCGGGACGCCACGCCGCCAAGGCCTACGAGGCGGCGGCGAAGATGAATTCCGAGGCGATTCGCAATCAGTTGGCTTACGAAGTGTCGCGCGCGTTTTACAATGTTTTGAAGACCCGTGAATTCATCCGAGCTACCGAGGCGGGTGTGCGTTCCTTTTCCAATAACTTGGCCATCGCCCAGAAGCGCCTTGACGGCGGCACGCTCCTCAAATCGGACGTGCTTGACGTGAAGGTGAGGTTGGCGCAGGCGCGGGAGGATTTAGTGCGCGCCCGCAATGCCTACGCCTTGTCAGAACGTGCGCTGCGTAACTTGCTGGGGATCGAGCAAGGTGAATTCACCGTGGCCGACACGGCGCCCACGCTGGCTGTCCCCCAGACTGTGGACTACACGCATCGTCCCGAGTTGGCCGCCAGTTACCAACAGCAACGGGCCGCCGAAGCTGAAGTACGTCGCGCCAAAAGCACGTATTGGCCGAGCGTGAATGCTTTTGGCAGCCTTGACTATGATTACGGCTGGAGATTTGAAGGCAGCAGCCGGAGTTACACCGCCGGCGTGATGCTGCAATGGAATCTGTGGGACGGGAATCTGACTCGGGGCAAAGTCCGCGAAGCCAAAGCCAATCTCGAAACCGCGCAGGAAGAAGAGCGCAAACTGCGGCTGGGAATCGACCTGGAAGTCGAGCAAGCCCGCATCCGGCTGCGCGAAGCCAACGAACGGCTGGCGGTGACCGAAACCGTGATTGCTCAAGCCCAGGAAAGCGTTGATCTCACGCGCTCGCGGTTTGAGCAAGGCCTGGCGATTTCCACCCAGCTTATCGATGCTGAAACCGCGCTGGTGGCGGCGCGTGTTCGTCGGGCCGAGGCCGAAGGGGATCAGCGTATTGCCATTGCCGCGCTTCGCAAAGCGCTCGGTTTGCCGCAGCTTAATTCGACTTCAACGTCCCAATAGATTATGAGCAGACGATTCTTACCTTGGACCGGTTTGGGCGCGTTGGGCGCGGTGCTGATACTCGCTGGCTGCGAACAAGTCACCCCGCCGCCTTCCACCAATACCTTGCCTCCGGCCACAGTGCGCGCGCAAACGGTGGAAAACAAAAAGCGCGTGGCGACCGAAGAAGCAGTCGGCACCGTGCGCGCCAAATTGCAGGCCACCATTCAAGCCAAGATCAGCGGGCGGATTATTGATTTGCCGGTGGTGGCGGGCCAGGCCGTGAAGTCCGGCGACTTGCTGGCCCAGTTGGACGCCGGCGAAATCCAGGCCCGTCTCGAACAAGCCAAGGCGATTCGGGATCAGGCCCAGAGTGATCGGAAGCGTTATGAAAATCTGCTGAAGCAAAATGCCGTCACCCAACAGGAGTACGATGCGGTGGAATCGCGCTATCGGGTGGCCGCTGCGTCGGTTACGGAAGCCGAAACCATGCTGAATTACGCCCGGGTGGAGGCGCCGTTCGACGGCGTCATCAGCCGCAAATTCATGGATGTGGGCGATCTCGCGTCACCAGGGCGGCCTTTGCTGCTGCTGGAAGCGCCGAAGGCCTTGCGGTTTGAGACCGACATTTCCGAGGGGCTCATTGGTCAAGTTCGCGTCGGCCAGAAAATGAATATTCGCGTCAGCCCTTCGGCCAACCCCATTGAAGGAACCGTCAGCGAAGTCGCACCAACCTCCGACCCGAACAGTCGGACCTTCCGCGTGAAGTTGGATGTGCCCACGGCGCCCGGATTGCGCATCGGCCAGTTTGGCCGGGCGGAGGTGCCGGTGGGCGAATCCGTCTCTGCCCGCGTGCCGGTTTCGGCGGTGGTGCGACGCGGGCAAATGGAAATGGTCTTTGTGATCAAAGATCAGGCGGCGCAGTTGCGATTGGTGAAGACGGGCCGGCAGCTCGGTGACGAGATTGAAATCCTCTCCGGCCTGAATCCCGGCGAGCAAGTGGCGATTACGGGTGCCGAGACGCTGATTGATGGCCAGCCGGTAAGGGTGGAGAAGTGATGACAGGCTTGCTTAAGAAACCGCACGAGGCTCGACGTTCTCCAGTAGTGCAGATTTTGAATGAGCGGCTAGCGCTGGCGCGGCAGCGTTTTGGAGTGCGGCCGTCCTCTGCCGCTTTCGAACGCACGGAACCTTCGAAAGCGGCAGAGGACGGCCGCACTCCAAGACCTGGCGGCTATTCGCAGGGCGTCTTGAGCAAACAACCCGATGGGGCTTCTCCGCGCAGCCTGTTGAGCTTCTTGAAAGATCCAATCCCCAGCGCCGACCTGCCTCGGCAGGCTGCCCACGTCTGCCAATACTTCGGTTCTCCTGATTAGAATGAAATCTTCCCCCGACGATCAATCCACCGCCCATCTTGGCCTCGCCGGCCGGGTGGCCCAGGCGTTCATCGATTCCAAGCTCACGCCCCTCGTGGTGTTCACGTCGATCCTGCTGGGCGTGGGCGCCACCATTCTGCTGCCCCGCGAGGAAGAACCGCAGATCAAGGTGCCCATGATCGATGTGATGGTCGCCGCGCCCGGCTCCAGCTCGAAGGAAGTCGAGGAGCGGGTGACTCGGCCCATGGAGAAGCTGCTGTGGGAAATCAAAGGCGTGGAATACATTTATTCCACGTCCCGGCCCGGACAGAGCCTGGTGATTGTGCGGTTCAAGGTGGGCGAAGACATCGAGAAGAGCCTCGTCAAACTCAACCAGAAATTGCAGTCGAACTTCGACCGGATACCACACGGCGTCTCGATGCCGCTGGTCAAGCCCAAGTCGATTGATGACGTACCCATTCTGACGCTCACCCTGCACAGCACCAACCAGGATCACCTGACGCTGCGGCGGTTGGCCGCCCAATTGGATGATGCCGTGAAGCAAGTGCCGCAGGTCGCCGAGACGATGATCATCGGCGGCGAACGGCGGCAAGTGCGGGTGCTGCTGGACCCGGTGCGCCTGGCGTCGCGCAACCTGACGGTTGTGGGGATTGTGCCGATGCTGATGCAGGCCAACCGCCAGACTTATTCCGGCGGCCTTACCACCGACAACCAAGAAGTCGTGGTCGAAACCGGCGGCTTTCTCGAAAACGCCCGCGAAGTGGGCAATGTCGTCGTGGGTGTCTATGCCGGCAAGCCCGTTTACCTGCGAGAAGTGGCGAACATCATCGATGGCGGGGAAGAGCCGTCGCAGTATGTCTTCTACGGTTCCGGCGCTGCCGAGTCGAACCTCGCCAATGAACAACCGGCCGTAACGCTGACGATCGCCAAACGCCCTGGTGCCAATGCCATCACTGTCGTGGACAAAGTGCTCAGCAAGGTCAACGAGGTCCGCGAGCATTTTATTCCGGCGGACGTGGACATCACCGTCACGCGCAACTACGGCGAAACCTCTTTGGAGAAATCCAACGAACTGCTCTATCACATGGGCATCGCCGTGCTGAGCGTGTCGTTCCTGATTCTCCTGACGTTGGGCTGGCGGGAATCCTGCATCGTTGCCATCGCCATTCCTACCACGCTGGCGCTGACGCTGCTGGTGTTTTATCTCTATGGCTACACGTTGAACCGTATCACGCTCTTCGCCTTGATCTTCTCCATCGGCATTCTGGTGGATGACGCCATTGTGGTGGTCGAAAACATCGTGCGCCATTTCCACCTGCCCGGCAGCAAAGGACGCAATTGGTCCACGATCGCTGTCGAGGCGGTGAGCGAGGTGGGCAACCCGACGATCCTGGCAACGTTCGCCGTCATTGCGGCGGTGCTGCCGATGGCGTTCGTGGGCGGCTTGATGGGCCCGTACATGCGGCCCATTCCGATTGGTTCCAGCGCGGCGATGCTGTTCTCGCTGGCCATTTCCTTCATGGTGACACCGTGGGCGGCCATCCGCGTTTTGAAATGGGGCAAAAAGCAAAAGGTCAGCGAATCAGGTGCCGAAGCCGAAGCCGCAGCGCATGGTCACGAGGCGACTGAGGAAAGTTTTTTTGCCCGGTCCTATCGCAAGCTGATGACGCCCTTGATCGAACATCGCGGTTGGCGCTGGGCTTTCTTGGTAGTTCTGGCCGTATTGCTCATGGCCGCGATGTCCACCGTGGCGCTTGGTTGGGTGAAGGTGAAGATGTTGCCGTTCGACAACAAGAGCGAGTTTCAGATCATCCTCAACCTGCCCGAAGGCAGTTCGCTGGAGAAGACCGCCGAGGCCGCGCGGGCGATTGCTGCGACGGTGCGAACGGCGCCGGAAGTGGTCGATTACCAGGTCTATGTGGGTACGGCGGCGCCATTTAATTTCAACGGACTGGTGCGGCATTATTTCCTGCGGTCGGGTGCCAATATCGCCGACCTGCAAATCAACCTGGTCGGCAAACATGCGCGTTCCGCGCAGAGCCACGAAATCGTCAAACGTCTGCGGCCACTCGTGGATGACGTGCTCAAGCAATATCCCGGCGCGCGCGCCGCGCTGGCGGAAGTGCCGCCCGGTCCGCCGGTGTTGCAGACGCTGGTTGCGGAAGTCTATGGGCCCAACGAACAAGACCGGCTTAAACTGGCGGGGAAGATCGTGGACATCCTCAAGGAGACGGATGGAGTAGTGGACGTGGATTATTACATCGAAGCGGACCAGCCCAAGGCGCGGTTCGTGGTGGACAAAGCCAAGGCGGCGTTGAACGGCATCAGCACCGAAACGATTGACCAAACGCTGAGCATTGCCGTCGGCGGCCGCTCCATCGATCTCGTCCACAAGCCGCGGGAGAAGGAGGACGTTGATTTGTTTTTGAAGGTTCCCCGCACGTCGCGCACCACGCCGGAAGACTTGCTCGCGTTGCGGGTGCGCAGCGGTGATGCCAATGCCCTGCCCGAACCCGGCGCCGCGGGCGGGGCGCCGCCCTTGGTGCCGTTGCGTGAATTGGTCACCATCGAAAACACCCTGGCGGACAAAAGCATTTACCACAAGAACCTGATGCCGGTGCGTTACGTCCTCGGCGACGTGGCCGGAGTGATTGAAAGTCCGGGGTATGCCATCTTTAAGATGAACCACGACCTCGACCAATTGGACGCCCGCGACTACGGCGGCACGCAGGCGAAGCTCAAGATCCTCAATTATGCGCAGCCGTTCACCGACTTCCAACCCACGGTGAAATGGGATGGCGAATGGCACATTACCATCGAAGTGTTCCGCGATCTCGGACTGGCTTTTGCGGCGGTGCTGATCTTGATCTACGTGCTGATGGTGGGTTGGTTCAAGTCGTTCTTCACGCCGTTGATTGTGATGGTCGTCATTCCGTTTTCGTTGATCGGCATCCTGCCGGCGCACGGATTGTTGAATGCCTTCTTCACGGCCACGTCGATGATCGGCTTCATGGCGGGCGCGGGCATCGTGGTGCGGAATTCGATCATCCTGGTGGACTTCATCGAACTGCGGCTGGCCGAAGGCTTGTCGCTGCACGACGCGGTGATCGAAGCCGGCATGATCCGGTTCCGCCCGATCATGCTCACGGCGATGGCCGTGGTGGTGGGTGCGGCGGTGATTCTGTTCGATCCGATTTTCCAGGGCCTGGCCCTTTCGCTCATGGCGGGCGGCGTGGTGTCGATGCTGATCAGCCCGGTTGTGGTGCCGGTGCTGTACTACATGAGTCATTCACGGAAGGCAGTGAAGGGGGGAAGGGGGGAAGGGTGAAGGCGTGAAGCGTGATGGGATGAAGCGTGAAAGTGGTGGCAGGCATGTGCGGATTGCAGAGGCAGTCTGAGTTTCGATGCGCAGCTTTCAGTGGCCATTTTGGAACGGGGCGCCGTTAATCGCGCAAGTTTCTAGCACTACAGCGACACTTTCACAAATAGGCACGCGGCCTTTAGGCCGCTTCAAGCACCCAAGGCCAACCAGCGGTTTGCGGGATAGGACCGTGAAGCGGCGTAACCGCCGCGCTCCTGCCGCGTTCGCCCGAACTTTCGCCGCAGTTTTAGAGTGCGTCCGGCTTGGCGGCGTTACCCAAAATAAAAGCAAAGGCCCCGACGGATCGGGGCCTTTGCAATTCTTGGATGGCTGATGAGCGAGCCGGCTTATTTGGCTTCCTGGAGAAAGACGAACACGCCCTTCTTGTTGCCGACGATCACGTCCGGTCGTTTGTCGCCGTTCAGGTCGGCGGCGGCGACTTGCGTGCCTACGCCGGAGTCGTTGTCGATCAGGTGCGGGATGAATTTCGCGGTCTTGTCCGCACTACGAACTGTCTGAAACCAATAGAGCACGGCCGGGGCGTTGGGTTCTTCATCGCCTTCCGGTCCATGGGCCCAAAACCGTTTGCCGACGACGAAGTCTTTCACGCCGTCGCCGTTCATGTCCACCAGATCAATAGCGTGTGGTTGCGAGAATTTCACTCCGTAGGCATTATCCTCGGGTTTCTTGCCCATGATGAGATGTTGCTTGAAGCTGATCTTGCCGTCGGCTTTGATTTGCTCATACCAAGCCAAGCCATAACCGTGGGGGGCCAGCGCCGTCAGCACGTCGTTCAAGCCGTCGCCATTGAAATCGTAGGCATACATTTGGGAACTGCCGGTGCCGGGAGCAAACGGAAACGGATGATTCGCCCAAACGGGATCTCCAGCTAGTGAAGCCGGTTGCTCCCACCAGCCATTGGCTTCAATGATGTCCGCGCGCCCGTCGCCGTTCACGTCGCCAAAGCCCAGCCCGTGCGTGTACCGCTGCCAGGGGCCTTTCGGCGTGATCGCATGCCAGGTCCAGGGCTGATCGGGATGACTCCAATCCGGCGAGGCATAACCGAAATAGCCACCGGAGTTGCAAATAATTTCCGGTTTCTCGTCCCCGGTCAGATCGCCAAAGGCCGGCGACTCATTGTCCAGCACGTCGATGGCTTTGTGCGGCGCCCAATGCTCGTTGCCGTCGTCGTTCTTTTTGCCCTGTGGATTCTCATACCAAAAGACCGCTGTGCCGGGAAATCCATACACGATGATGTCATCCCAACCGTCTTGGTTGAAATCATAGACAAAGGTCAAAAAGTCGTCCGAGTAATCATTTTCATGTCCCAGTGCGCCCTTGTAACCGGGGATCGTGATCTCGGTGCCGTCGGACTTTTTGATCTTCGATGTTTTGGTGGCGGGACGGAACTCGTGCCGTTGTTTGAAATCCGGCCCAGCCCACCAGAACGGACCGCCGCACACGTCCTGGACGCCGTCGTGATTGAAATCGCCATAATAGGCGCCTTCGCACCAGAACTGATCGGTAATTTGGATCATACGAAATGTGTCAGCGCCTTGGTCGGCCGCCTGCGCCAATGCGCCCGCCAGAACAATGCCCGCGATAGCCAGTGAGAATTTCATCATGGGAAATGGATGCCAGGTTTAAGCGTGTGGGTCAAGCGGGATGGAAGGCGGAAGAAAAAGTTGATGAGTTGAACCGTTGAAGAGTTATGAGGTCGTGCAGCGACTCGTGGCCGTAGCAAGTTAGTGATCGAACCCGGTGCTGCTTGCGGCCCTCGGCATTCGGTCAGATCTCGGTAAAAGTGCATGTTTGGCTGCTGAAGAGCCGCAGGTTCAATTCCGGGAAAACGGATGGTGGTAAGCTGGGTGGAGGGTAATCTCTGGGCGAGCGCGCAGGTGCTGAAGCGCGCACTCGATCATGAGCGCGACCTACACTGGGCAACTGATTCTTGGGACTGACAAGCGTAATCCGCTGTTCACGGTTTACGCCCAAGAGGACGGGGAGGAGGCGCAACTGCACGTTTACTACGGGCTGGAGTTGCTGGAGGTGGTGTCAGCCGACCGCCACGAGCCCAGTTTCAAAATGCTGGTGGGGCGACTGTACAACGCGGGGGTAAGCGTGGGCGTACTCCAGCAAACCTTCCACGCCGATGGCAAAACGATTCAGCGCTGGGGGCGAGCGTTGCGCAGTCGCAATGCCCAGGAGTTGATCCGCGTGCTGGAAGGTCGGCGGCGCAGCCGCAAACTCAGTCCCGAGATCCAAGCCTACGTGCGGGTGCGCTGGCCGGACTTGGTGAGCCAGGGCCTTTACGGGATCGGCAAACGGCTGCGCCAAGAGATCCAGTCGGTGTTCGGGGTGACACTTTCCCAGGAGACGCTGCGCCCCCTGATGGGCGAGTTGAAGCGGCAAGCCGCTGCCAGCACCTCGCCGGTGCAACCGCAAGCCACAACCGCAGAGGGTCTCCCGCAGGACCGCCCAAAGGCTACTGAAGATCAAGCGCTTGACGTGGAGGGGCGGGAGAAGCCTTGCGGTTGTGCCGAGGAGGCGGGGGGAGCGGCGGCGCCCGTCTTGGAGGGGGTGCCAGCCGCGCCCCAGACCCTGTGGTGTGATCACCTTGGGGTGCTGATTTTCGCGCCGGTGTTGGTCGCCGTAGCGCAAGTCACCGAAACGGTCCAAGGCCTGTTCAAGCAGTGGCTGGCCAGTCTGCTGGTGGGGGCCTTGAACATCGAGCAAACCAAGTTCCTCAGTTGGCCCGACCTCTCCCGGCTCTTGGGATCGGTGGTCCGCTTTCCTTATCCGCAACGCCAGGAACTGGAACGGGTCGCCAACAGGGCGAACATAGAAGCGTTGGCGCGCTTCAATGCCCAGCAGCTCGGCGCCGACGCGCACTGCCAGTTCTACTTCGACCCGCACACCAAGCATTACACCGGACAACAGAACGTGCTGGAAGGTTGGTGTGCGGCCATCCGCTGGGCGGACAAAGCGGTGCACAGCGATTTCATCCACACGGTGGCGGGCGAGCCGCTTTACTTCGAAACCACGGATAATTTCGCCGATCTGCGGCAGCGCTTTTTCGCCGTGGTGCAGCGTTGCCGCCAGGTGCTGAAGTGGCCCGCCGACCGGGTGCTCACTTTCGTGCTCGACCGCGCCATTTTCGGGAAGGAGGTCTTCGAGAAGGTGTTGGCCGATCCGAAGCTGCACCTGATTACCTGGGAAAAAGGCTACGTGCGGCAAGACTGGCCGCCTCCCGGCGGGAGGAGCGGGGCGCTGGTGATCGAACGGGCGCGCAACCGGGCCGAGGATATTCGGGCCTATCATCTGGAATACTGGGACCGCCCCTGGCCGAAGGACCCGCGCTTGCGCCAACTGGTCGTGCAGGCGACTAATCCCCGCGGTCGCGTCATTCAAGTCGCGATCTTGACGGACGACCTGAGCAGCGCCGCCAGCGGGATTATCCGGCTGATGTTCAACCGCTGGGTACAAGAGAACGACTTCAAGTATCTGGACAAGCATTTTGGCATCAATCAGATCACCAGCTACGGCGTGACGGAGTACGCGGAGTTGCGCCAAGCGGTGCAGGATCGGCAGGTGCGCAGCGCCGAGCTCAAAGCGCTCCAGGAGCAGCGGCGCCAACTCCGGGCGCGGCAGAGCCGATTATTACTGCTGCAAAGCCAAGGCGAGCACGCGGACCAACAACGTGAGCAACGGATCCAAGCGCTGGAAAAGCAACCCGAGGCCGAGCCCGTCCAGAAGGAATTGGCCCGTTTGCGTCAGCGGCAGAGTCGGTGGCACAGCACGCGTTTGGTGCGTCAAGAACAGATCCGGAAGCTCAGCAAGGAGCTAGCGGAGCTGGAAATCAAGGCCCAGGCGGCGCAACAGACCGAGTCGCGCTTGGAGCGGCTGATTGCCGACAAGATGGTCCGCCTGGATCCGGAGAAAAAACGGTTGATGGATAGCCTGCGGATCATCGCGCGCAACATCTTCTACCGGGCGTTGCAGCCTTTCAAAAAGGCCTACAACAACTATCGGGATGACCACGATCAGTTCCGGCAACTGACCCAAGCCAGCGGCGTTTTAGAGCTGGGGGCCAAGCAGGTGGTGGTTCACCTGATGCCGCAGGTGGGTTATCCCCCGCAAGTACGGCGCATCATCGGCACGGTACTCGACGACCTCAACGCCCAGAAACCGGTGTTACCGGACGGTAGCGGTCGCCCCTTGAAGCTGCGCCTGGCCCAACGCAGTGAGATGAAACTCTCGATTCACCCCACCAGTTGACGTGGGCGGCTTGGTGGCGGGCCGCCCGCCGGCTGACGCCGGACGCCGGAAATGAACCTGCGGCTCTTTTCGCAGTACCGAGGCGCCTTTACTGAGGTCTGTCGGTTTTCGGCCTTTGTTGCGTTCCCGCTTGCTCCGCGACGGTCTTTCCGTTTCCAATATGTCCATGCAATCACGCGCGCAAATCTGCTCCGCCCTGACCGATCCTGGGATCATCGCCATCATCCGGGCCGATGATCCGGCCAAAGCGCTGCCCGCCTGCGAGGCGCTGTTGGCCGGGGGCGTTAAGGCCATTGAATTGACCCTGACCATTCCCAATGCCATCGCCGTGATTGGCGCCGTGGCGAAAGACTTGGGTGATCGCGCTTTGCTTGGTGCCGGCACGGTGCTCAATGCCGAAACCTGTCGGGCCGCCATTGATGCCGGAGCCCAATACATCGTTAGTCCCATCACGCGGCTCGAATTAATTGAGGCCGCACACGCGGCGGACAAGCCGGTGATGATCGGCGCCTACACGCCCACCGAAGCGCAGTCAGCCCACGAAGCGGGCGCGGATTTCATCAAAATCTTCCCCGCCGACAAACTCGGGCCTTCCTATATCAAGGCCCTTCGCGCCCCGTTGCCGCACTTGCGTCTCGTGCCCACCGGCGGCGTGGATTTGCAGACCGCCGCCGACTTCCTGAAAGCCGGCAGCGCTGCTTTGGGGGTGGGATCGTCGCTGGTTTCCGCCAACATTCTTCGGGAATCCAATTGGTCCGAATTGACCCGTCTGGCGAAGGCATTTGTGGTGGCGGTGAATTCCGCGCGGGCAACATAGCGACGATTACGGCAGAGCTAATTTGGCTTTCGAACCGCGCACAATGGTTTGCACGACTTGCGGTTCGCCGGGATGATCGTAGCGGGCGACGATCTTTTGATAGAACTTTCGGGCTTCGGCGTGACCGTCCCGCGTCCCACAATAGATCCGCGGCAGATTTCAAAGCCATGATGATGTCCCAGCTTTGCTGCGGGTATTTTCGCTCGACGGCGGCGTAGAATCTAACGGCCGCGTTCAGGTTCGTCTGCGCGGCGCGAATATTCGCCAGGCTGCGCAGCGCTTGCGCTGCCCAGTAGGCTTGGTCGGGATACTTCTTGAGCAACAATTCGTAATCCGCGGCGGCTTGGTCCAGCAGTTTATGCCTGGCTTCACCTTTGGCTTCGGCGTAAGGAGCATGGTGAAGCTTGGTGGCTTGCTCGAACAGCGCCTGCGCGGCGGCAGCGCGTTGTTCCGGGGATTGTTGGTGCGAGGCGCAACCCGGCAGGGCCAAAGCCAGGAGCAGCCCAACAAGTGCAATGACGGATTGGCAATCAGCCGAGCTATCGGGTGACGTTGGTTCCATAGCGGGTAATCAGGCGGTAGGTAAAGTCTTCTTTGGCGTGAGGTTTGAGCGGCCGGAGGAACTTCACCGTGTCGGCATCGACTTTTTCGTATTTGGTATCGGTCGCTAAATCCCAATCACCGGCCAAATTCCGTCGGATGTCCAGCACGACGGGAATGTCCTTTGAGTTCTGCACCTCGATCTTCCAGGTTTCCGTCGTCGTCCAGCCTTTGACGTTGCCGTGGTCGTCGAAAGCCATGTCGGTCTTCATCCAATCCATCAACGTGGGTTTAACCAGCACTTCTTGATCATAGCCGAGTTCCAATTCCACGAACTCGTCGATCGGAATGTATTTCACGCTGGTGCTGCCCACAAACGAGTAGAGCTGATCGTCGGTTACGAATCGAAACGCTTTCACGGCCCCATCGGGCAACGGTTCCTTGCCGAGCTTGCTGGCGACCGAATTGGTGAAGCGATAATAACGCATGACCTGGTCTCCCCAGCGCTCCTTCTCGAACTTGTAGTAACTCGTGGTCGGCACTTCCGCGGCCTTGAAGGAAGGCAACCGCTTGGCCCAACCGGTGGGGATGGTGTCGCGTCCTTCCACGGTGTAGAGGAAGTATTCGGACAGGCTTTCTTTGACGATTTCTTTTGGGCGCCCCGCCATACCGCCGAGTGCTCCGCCAAAACGTCCGCGCAGTTCGACACCCAACTGCGCTTTATCGCTGAGCACGCTGGACATGGGCATTTGCTTGGCTTCGTCCACCGGCAGGCCTTTTCGCGCCAGTTGCGCGATCTCTTCCACGAGGCGGATGACTCCCACCACCAGGCGAACCTGCGTGTTCTCGTAATCCTCGCCACTGTGATTGGTTACGCGTACCTGCCCGGCAAGCGCCATTGTTTTTTCATTTTGAGCGGCTTCCGCCACGTAGTCAGCAGCCCAACTGATGCCGCTGGTGAAGTAACGGATCTCCACGACCGCTTCTCCGGCAAACTCGCTGTGAATGCGCCATTCCAAAGTATTGGCCACTCGAGGCGGAAAACTCACGTCCAACACGTCCACTTGGTCGGCGTGCGTTAATGCTTGGAACTCCACCGAAGTGGGATCAATCAGCGTGTTGGCCCAGGAGAATTCAAGATGATTAAGCCCGCGGCGGAACGTCAAGGTTCGCGTCTCCTTGACCATGGTCAAATCGACCGAGTTGTAAATGGTGAGTTGCACCGAATCGCGACCGGGCAGCGTGACCACGTTGATACGCGCCGTCGCCGAAGGTGTCAGGAAAAACGTCAGCACCAAGCCAAGCGCGGCCGTCGCCAGCGAGTGCAAAGTGGACGGTTTCGTAAGGAAACCGGGAGCAGTTACTGCACGACGCTCTGCCCCGGCTGAATCGGCTGCCGGGCGAGCGCTGGCACCAGGTCGTAAGACTTGAATCGATAATGGCCGCGTTTGCATCACGTCGAGATTAGACGAAACCCACGGGGATATACTCCCTCCCCCCCGCCGCCCGCCAGTTCGCCCTTGCACTTTTTTCCGGGAACCGTGAGTTTCTGGCCATGCAATTCGCCATCTGCAACGAGATTTTTAAGGACTGGAAACTGGAAGACGCCATGGTCTTTGCCCGAAAGGCCGGCTATGATGCCCTCGAGATCGCGCCGTTTACGATTGCCAAATACGTCACCGATATTCCCCCGTCGGAGCGCCAGCGTATTCGCGAAGCGGCGAAACATGCGGACCTGGCTATCAGCGGCATTCACTGGGTCTTGGTGCAGGCCGACGGCATGTATTTGAATTCCCCCGAACCGGACGTCCGGAAACGTTCGGCCCAATATTTTTGCGAACTTGTCAATTTCTGCGCCGACTTGGGCGGGCGCGTTATCGTGGTCGGATCACCCAAGCAACGCAACGTTACTGAAGGCACCACGCCCGCGCAGGCGTGGGATTGGGCGAAGGAAACGTTTGAACCATCCATTCGCCTGGCCCAGGAACGCGGCGTGACGATCTGTCTGGAACCGCTGGCCCCGGCGGAAACCAATTTTATCAACACCGCGGCCGAGGCTGTTCGTTTCATGCAACAATTCCAGACGCCCAGTTTCAAGATTATTCTCAACGTCAAGGCAATGTGTTCGGAGGGCAAACCGATCCCGCAAATCATCAAGGAATCGTGGCCGCACTTCGCCTATTTCCACGCCAACGACGCCAATCTCAAGGGACCCGGATTTGGCGACGTGGACTTCAAGCCCATTGCCGCCGCGCTGCGGGAGGTGGGTTACGACGACACGGTGTCGGTGGAAGTGTTTAATTTTGAAGAGGGCGCCGAAGTCATCGCCCGCCAAAGCATCGCCTATTTGAAACAGGCTTTCGCTTGAGGTCGAGTGTTGATCTGGACGTGGCGCTAACGCGCCTTCAATCCGCGCCAATCAGATCCGGGCGCTGGCAGCGAATCTGGACGGCTCCCAAGTCGAACAGTCCACGCCCGCCGTATCCCTTCAGTAGCTGGAGTCGCGATGACGCGATTCGTCGCGGTAGGACAGGCGTCTCGCCTGTCTCGAATAGCCAAGCACATCCTCACCTTTTGGTGACCTGGAATGACTTCTGCGCAGCGGTGCAACTCAATGGTCTGCAGTCGTTCGAGACCGGCGGGACGCCTGTCCTACTGAATAGTCACGGCTTAACCGCGGACGAGGAAGACGTTCGCAATGCCTCTCCACCATGTTCCGCGTCCTCACGTCGTCTACGGCTTCTCGGTCCTTTAATCGGGTGGCAACGATCCGGGCTGAACGCTGAAGAACAAAGCCCGAGATTCGAGGCACATTGACCGGAGGCGGATCGAAACGGGCGCTTTTATTCTGGAATCGGGCTTCAAATTTCTTTTGGATTTCCAATTTCGGCTTTCGGGCTATTCATCTCTGCCCTGGTGGCGAATAAGTTTCCGGATTTTCATCTTGCATTTTTCCGGACATGTTCAAGAATCCAAATGATGATTGTCAGCAAACATTATTAATGCGCTTGCGACCGTCCAACTCAAATGCGTATCAGATTTGTAGAAATCCGCGCGAAGGTGACCACGAGGGGATCGCTGTTGGGAAATTGATTTTTGCAGCACGAAGTTGTCCCGTTTCGTATCCACAGCCCTAGCACCTCGGGCTTGCGCGATGACGGCAACTCGTGCTGCTTCCTGTGAAATGGACCTGTCGGCCTCAGGGGGCGGGCAGGTTCATTCCGTTTCCGGCGCAAGTTGGGGTGGCATGAAACACGTCAGCACCATTCGAGCGAAAAACAGGGCGGTGTCTGGAAGCGGATTGGACGGAATGAGCTGTTGCCAGTTCCTGGCTGAACGGTTTAGGCTGACAACTTAACGAGTCCTTGCGCAGAAAATGCAGCATGAGAAAACCATTGTTTTCCGATCGAGACGGAAGCGACGCTTCTGGTGGGGAGGGCTCACTCTGGCGGTCTTGACGGTTGCCGGCGGATGGCTGGCGGTTGCGGTCGAAGTGCCGGCAAACACTTTAGTTGGGCTTCCATCCAAGCCCGCGCCGCTGACCGGACATGATAGGGCGGGCGCCTTGACGAATTGTCCGACGGCCCTGGTCCTCCACCAAGCAGTCCTGGAAGGGTATTGCCGGGACGATGTGGATTTGGACGACGTGGATGCTTACTTCTGGCACGTATTCTCGAAATTGCCCGCCGAGGTCCGAGTGTATCCTTCGGAGAATTACTATTATTTTACCGACCACATCGCGGGCCGGGAAGTGCGGGGGAATATCCGTCTGGCGGCGGGACAACGGGAGCAGGGCAGCTTGTCGTTTTGGTATGCGGAGACGGGCGAGCCCGCCTCTGCGGGGGGGCGCCGGTTGGTCGGATCCAAGGATTTTTCCCGAACCGACGGCGTGCAATTGCAAGCGCGCAACCATTTCACCTGGGTGGTGACGTGGCGCAACCGGTCGGTCACGTTTCATTTGCACCGGTTACCCCAAGCGCCGCCGCGGCTTTTCCGGTTGCGGCCCCGTGAAGTGTTTGTGATGCGGACATTCGATGAATCGGGACTCCAGTTCTTTCTCTTGTTCAACACCAACGCGAACTACTTCTTCTGGGTGCTCAATGAGGAAGCCCCCGTTCCGGAGCATTTTGACCAACTGGCGCCGGATCTCCTGGTGGGGCGGCGGACTGGTTTTGCGTTCTGGGTGGATGGGAACGACTCACCTCGCAAAGTGCTTGCCGCCGTTCGCCGGGACCGCGTCGCCCGCAACGAGGAGGATGACGGTCCCTTTGACCAACTGGCCGACAATTACGCCCACCAAACGCACGTTGCCCAATGGATGGAGCGTGCGCAACCGTCGCTTAAAGGGCGCATCGACCAATACGGTTATTACACGGACACGCATCCGCCCACCCGGGTGGCCTTGGCTAATTACGGGACCTACACCACTCCGGCAACACTGATCCAATTCATGGAACGAGCCAAGACTTCGGCAGATCCCTGCCAATTCATCTCGCGCGGGGGCGGGCTGTAAGTTCGAATTCACCATCCACCGTCCGATGTGTGTGCCGGTAAGGCGCCATCGAATTCGCCATGTTGGTCGAGACACCCCGCGGTGGCTTTGAGTTTTGTCGCATCTACAACCTGCGCTTTGGGTGTGGACTTGGTCCAAATCCATCCGGAAAAAATCATGTTAGCCGCGCCCTTTGGCGGCGTCGGATAATGCTGCTCAATGGCCGCCTTCGCCCCGGACGTTCCTTTGAGAATAAACGCGCCCGGCCCTTGAGGCAGCGTGAACCGCTCCCCCGCCTTTAGGGCCAGGTTGGATACGATCACGCCGGTTAACGGATGGAACACTTTGAACCGCAGTGAGCGCCGCGCTTCGAGCATCACACCATCGGGAAGAATCCCCATGGGAAAGCACACGAACTCATTGCCCGTGGTGCTGCCGATGTTGCGGTGGCAACCGTTCGTCGCGCCGTTTACGTCGGGCCAGTAGCGGTTGGGCTGGCCGTTGCAATATACGGTGAACGGGGCGCCAGGTTCCAATCCATCGTTGCGGGTCCAACTGGCTACGTCGGGCGGCAGGATTTGGCGAATGTGTTGATACGCATTGATCCCGGCGGTGTCTTCGAAACGAACCTCCTCACCCGTGGGCGGACAACATCGGCTGTATCCAGTCACACCGGCGCGCGAGTGGTACACATAGGCCGGCAGATTCGCCAGGTAAGCAAAAACGGCCGCGGCGCACAGCTTGATCGGATCATCCTCCGAACTGACCGACGAGCCCGCCCCGATCGGCTCGTTGCTGCTCACGGGCGGCACGCCCGGCAAGTGGCCGGCCCGATACGCATCACGTACCGGCAGCCAGCCGCCTTCCGCGGTCCGCGTGTCCCGGCTGAAGTGAACGGTGGCCAGGTCTGCCGCGCTGCCGTGGTACAAGCCGATGATGCCTTCGTTGCTCGTGTCGGCGTACGAAGTGATGGCCACCAAAACGCGCGTGCGGTCGGCCAGGTATTGCGTGAACGCGCGCAAGTCCGCGATCCCCGATGCCCCAGGAAAGCCGTTTTGCCAGGCCTCGTTCGCTACTTCCAAGTGGATGAGGCACGACTCCCGTCCGGTGAGGTTTGCCAGGATCCCGTGGAGATGCGATTGCCGGTTGGCGCGCGACGGCATTACGTATTGTGCGTCGGCGAAAATGGTCACCTCGGCGCGCAGGCCGTGTTGCGCCACCAGGTCGAGCAGGTCACGGAACTGTTGCCAGTAATCCGGCCAGGCCGGGATCACGCGTCCGCCCCGGTTGGTAAAGGTGACCGGCGCAATTTCGAGTCCGTCCCAACTCACCATGCTGAGAACGCGCACGTAGTTGAAACCTTTCGCCGCCAGCAACGTCAAGTTGTGGTTCAATCGTGCGCGGTCGTATTTGGCATGGCGCAAGGCTTGGAAGTATGAAACGCCCAGTCCGAGGAACGGTCCGGTTTCGTCGTAGAGTGAATTGCCATTCAGTCGAACCAGATTGGTGCTGCTCGCCGGATTCCAGACCTTGACGTTGCTGAATACAGCGCCAATCGGCGCACCGGCTGAAGGATCGCGTCGCGGACTTGCGGCGATGCGCACGCTATGGCCTGCGCGTTGCTCGTTGGGAGCCAGGCCACGCACATCAAACTCGGCGGCACCCTTGCTGAGGGCCGGGATGTGCCGGTAGATGGTGTCGTTATTCCCCGTGACCTGCCAGCCGTCAGCGACCGATGCAGCCCCCGAACGTGTGCTGGTGGTGGGATCCTGCAAGGGATCGTTCAGCACCACTGCTCCGTGTCCCGCTTGCAGCCAAGCCAGCGCGCAAAGACACGCGCCATACCGGGTCACGAACGGCCGGTGAAACTGACCGGTCCACGCCCGTGCGCCGGCCATCGCCCTGAGCCAAAGGCAGGGGGTGAGACTCGATTTCTTCGGAACAACGATTGTGGTATTCATCTGTTTTTCGGTTCTGCTCGCCCGCCGGGACGTACGGAAAAGCTGCCGCAACTCCTCCACTTGGCGTCCGATTCCGCTTCGACCAACCGCGAAATTCACCCGTCGGCTGGAAGGGAAACAGCATAAAGTCGAACGTTCCCCAAGTGAACATAAAACTCTCGCGACCTCCACCGGCCGGAAATGATGTGAGGATTGATCAGGCGCAACAAACAGTCGCCGAATGCCCGCAAGGCATGGTGGCAACCGAGTCAAGCGCGCGGCGCCTTTTGGAAGCGGCAGGGGAACCGGTAGCGATTCCCTGTTCGGGCAAGCCGGGGTGGCGCAAGCTTTCGTGGAACGTGCCGGCAAATTGTCCGGCCTCAGCCACCGGGCCGGCTTGTGTTCCGTTCGTCTTCGGTGTATCCAACCAACCGTATGAATGGCGAAATGTTTGTAGCACTGATTGAGGAAATGGTTGACTTAAAGCTCCAACAACAAGCGGAGGCAAACCTCAAGCCGAGCCCCGACGTTGTCCGGTTGTTGCAGGAGAAACGGGCCACGGACCAGCGACGGTTGGTGCAAATCAGGACGGAGTTGGTGCGAATGCTCAATGGATGACGAGCACAGTTCTTCCCGATGCGTCCAGCCAGATTGGGCATCAGGAATTGGTGTTGACAACATTTTAGGAACTGTTTAGCAGGTAAGCGACATAACGGACGATGTTGTTAGAATGTGATGACGACCGAACATGGACGGCAAAGGAGCGGGAAGGTGCCGGTTTCAGACTGGAGGCGCGGGTTGAGCTTCTCGCGCTCGGTGGAAGGACCGTGGTGACGTCGGCGCGGTGCTTTGCGCAAGGATTTGAGGGTTCTACATGACTTCATAACTGATCAGGAAACCGTCCCAAGGCGCTATGAAAACCACCAAGATCCTCTGCTTTGAACACGGTTCCGTGCCTGAATGGACAGCCACCCTCAAGGCACACCTGGTTTCAGAAG
Organism: uncultured Verrucomicrobiae bacterium; assembly: GCA_963788655.1. Classification (GTDB taxonomy): domain Bacteria; phylum Verrucomicrobiota; class Verrucomicrobiia; order Limisphaerales; family JAFGQR01; genus JAFGQR01. The sequence continues at coordinate 128,519 of CAWBHS010000039.1, forward strand.
TGGGTGACAGATTGTTGTTCCGCCATGAACGGCAATTGCCCCTGCCGGGCACGGATGCCCCGGTGGAACTGCGGTCCGAGCTGCAGACCTTTGCGCCGGATCTGCTCTTCTTGCTTTTGTCGCCAGCCGGGCGTGGCGATAGTGAGCGGCTGCTTCGTGAAGTGCAGTTAAATGCCCCCAAGCTGCCCGTGGTTGTCGTGACGGACACGGATGAGCCGCGCTTTGTCCAGAAGTTGTTTGAACTGGGCGCCAGTGATTTTCTTGTGCCGCCGTTGCGGGCTGTTGAGGTTTGCCCCCGGCTAAGTCGGTTGCTTCAATTCCGCGAACAGCAGAACACGCAACTGGCGCAACTGCGGAGCCAAATTGGCTTGGAGCAATTGATTGGGGATAGCCCGCTGTTGCTGGAGGAAATCCGGAAAATTCCCTTGCTCGCCCAGTGCAATGCCAGCGTCCTAATTACGGGTGAAACCGGTACCGGCAAAGAACTGTTCGCCCGCGCGGTGCATTATCTAAGCCCGCGTGCGCACCAGCCGTTCGTGGCCTTGAACAGCGGCGCCATCCCGGTTGATCTGGTGGAAAACGAACTATTCGGCCACGAAACGGGCGCATACACCAATGCCCACACGGCTCAACCCGGAGTCATTCGCGAAGCCGAAGGGGGCACGTTGTTTCTGGACGAAATCGATTCCCTGCCGCCCGCGGCCCAAGTCAAGCTGCTCCGTTTTCTTCAGGACAAGGAATTTCGTCCACTCGGCGCCCGCAAAACCTGCCGAGCCGATGTTCGTGTTATTTCCGCTTGTAACGCGAAACTGGATGAGGCCCTGGCCGCCCGCCGGTTGCGGGAAGATCTTTACTACCGCTTGAACGTCCTCCGTCTGCACTTGCCGCCCCTGCGCGATCGCCGGGACAATATCCCGCTGCTGGCTCGGCATTTTTTGGGGCAATATGCGACGGCGTTCGGACGGTCGGCATGTGATTTGACGCCTGCCGCGTTGCGCAGGCTGACGCTTTACGATTGGCCTGGCAACGTTCGCGAACTGGAGAATGTGATCGAGCGCGCCGTCGCCCTGTCGTCCGGTGCCGCGATTCAGGCCGGCGACATTGACGTGCCGGTGACCGACGGCAACGTGGTTTCGCCAGAATCCTTCAGTCAACTCAAAGCACGGGTGATGGCCGAGTTTGAACGGGGGTACGTGATGCAAATGCTCGAGCGTCACCAAGGGAATATTGCGCACGCCGCTCGAGCCGCGCAGAAGAACCGGCGGGCGTTTTTTCAACTCATGCGCAAACACCACATTCGCGTCCAGCAACACCCCTTGGCCGTATCCATTCAGTAGCTGGAGCAGCGATGACGCGCTTCGGCGCGGTAGGACAGGCGTCTCGCCTGTCTCGAATAGCCAAGCACATCCTCCCTTGTTGGTGACCTGGAGAGACTTCCTACGCCGCGGTGCCAATCGATGGTTGGCAGTCGTTCGAAACAGGCGGGACGCCTGTCCTACTGAATAGTCACCCCTTAGCGACAATTTCTGGGGTGGTCAAAATAGTGATCGAGGTGGACCGAAATGTCCACCCGGCTCTGTAGGCTCAGAATTCAGCCGAGCTTGGGTTCGGTTCAAACGGAACCGCGGTAGTGGGCTATCGCAGTCCATGCCGCTATACGACTACTCAAGGAGTTGGAAAATCCACCAGCCTGGAGGGGGGCACTCCTCTACCACGCTTGCGAAGCCTCCTTGATCCTCATTCTACGCCGCATTGCGAAACCTCGACGTGGACAACTTGATCCACCTTCAGCGTAGCGCACACCTGGAAACACCCTGTTTATTGAGTGGCATCAGCATTGCTTTAGGAAAACATCAATGCAGCAAATGCCGAATGAAGGCACGATCACAATCCATCGGGTCTCCGCTCGCTGCGGAAATCCTGGAGTACCTGAAGCGTCATCCGAACGCTAAAGACACCTTGGAAGGCATCACCCACTGGTGGTTGTTGGAACAGCGCATTCAGCACACCATCCCGGAAGTCGAAGGCGCCCTGACCGAGTTGGTCGAGCAAGGCTTGGTGCAGCAACACCAGCAGCGGGATGGTCGCATTTGTTATCGCCGCAGCCGGCAGCCAGATGACGAAAGCGGCTGCAATTCGGAAACCCAACCGGCGAAACAGCGGGTTCCCAAGCGTAAGTGAAATCTAAGAAATAGTGGAGTGAACAACGTGAGCAGGAGACAGCACACATGAGCGTACACATCATTAACCGGTCCGGCCGGTTGACTTATATTCCCTTGAACAGCGGTGAGTCGATTCACCTTGCGCCAGGCGAACGGTCCGGACCCATTGAAGAATTGGACCTCGAGGAGAACCCCAAAGTCCAAAAACTGCTGAAAGCCCATCTCATTGCTGAGACTGAAGCCGCCAAAAAAGGCGGCCCCAGTAAGCACGGCAAGAAGAAATAAGACCCCGAATCCCCCAGCACAGGAGACCCACCTATGGAGCTATTACATCCCGGCGTATTTATTCAGGAAGTGTCCAGCGGCCTGCGGCCCATTGAAGGCGTCAGTACGTCCACCACGGCCTTCCTCGGCAAAGCGGAGAAAGGCCCATTGGACCGGGCCCTCATGGTCACGAGTTTTACCGAATTCGAGCGAACCTTTGGCGGATATTTGAATGACAGTTACCTGGCGCACGCCGCCCTGCAGTATTACAACAATGGCGGCAAACGCTTGTATGTCGTCCGCGTGGCCAAGGATGCGGAAACGGCTGACGTGAGCGTGCAGGATCGGAAAGGCGCCCCAGCCAAAACGATTACCATTGCCGCCACGAGCGCCGGAGCCTGGGGCAATGGCCTGGATGTGGTCATTGCCGATGGGTCGCAGGATCCGGGGGATGAATTCAAACTCACGTTGCAACAAGCCGGTAATGTGCTCGAAGTCCATGACAATTTGAGTATGAACCCGGACGCGCTCAACTTCGCCGAGAACGTCGTCAACGCGAAGTCGCAATTCATCCGGGTCGCGGTTGAACCGGGCAACGATTCCAATGCCGACGGCACCAGCGTCAGCGGCGCCAGTCCGGCCACCAGCTTGCCGGCGGATCGACGCAAACTGCGTATCAATGTCGATGGCGACGGTTTTCAAACGATCACGTTGGCCAATCCCTGCACGACCGGCGCCGAAATTGCCACGGCCATTCAAACCGCGGTGCGAGCGTTGTCCCCACTGCGCGGCAGCACCGATGCCACCGCGTTGAGCGCGTTCACCGCGGGCTTTGCCGCCGGCGTTTACACGCTGACTTCCGGCGCCTCCGGCAAGAAATCCTCCGTGCAAGTGGCCAACGACCCGGTCGGCAACGCCGCTACGCTTTTGCGCCTAGGAACCACCAATGGCGGCTCGGAAACCACCGGTGCCGCCGTGCTCCGTCCGGCCAACGGCACTTACAACGTGGGTGACGCACCCGTCGCCGGCAATGTTGTGGGGGCGACGCTGGGCAGCGATGGCACCACGCCGCAGGACATCGATTTCATGAACGCGTTCGCGCTGCTGGACATTGTGCGCGACGTGAACATTGTCGCCGTGCCGGGCATTGGCACCAAGGCAGTCGTCGAGCATGGGAGCAATTATTGCGGTCTGCGCATGGATTGCTTTTTTGTAGCCGACATGGCGCCCACCGATGACACCAAGGAAGAAGCGCAAACCTTCGTCAACAATCTGGCGGTCAAAAGTTCGTATGCAGCCGCGTATTTTCCCTGGTTAAATCCATCGATCCCACTGGCGCTTCACCCGATCCCATCCTCCTGCCGCCCTCGGGTTATGTCACCGGCATGTATGCGCGCATCGATGGTCGGCGTGGCGTTTGGAAAGCACCCGCGGGCACCGAAGCCAACCTGGGCGGTGCCGTTGGATTGGCCAAAGAAATCACCGATGCCGAACAGGACACGTTGAATCCGATTGGCGTCAATGTAATCCGCGCGTTCCCGTCTTCGGGCATTGTGATTTGGGGATCACGTCACGCTGGCCACGCGTTCCGACCCCGAATATCGCTACGTGCCCGTGCGACGGCTGGCGATCTTTCTCGAGCAAAGCATTTACAATGGCATTCAATGGGCCGTATTTGAGCCGAATGATGAAGATCTCTGGGCCAGTTTGCGCCTGAACATCGGCGCGTTCATGATGAACATGTTCCGTGCCGGCGCGTTCCAGGGCCAAACACCCTCCGCCGCGTTTTTCGTCAAGTGTGACGGACAGACCAATCCGCAGGACCAAATCGATGCCGGCATTGTGACGATTCTGGTGGGCTTCGCTCCGGTGAAGCCGGCCGAATTTGTCGTGTTGAAGATCAGCCAAAAGGCCGGCCAGTCCGCTTGAACCGCATTGTGACCTAGCGCTCCAAAGGAAGAATCTTATGGCAAAGTTTACCGTCAATACTCACCGCTTCGATCCGTATCGCAACTTCAAGTTTCGCGTCAAGGTCGATGGCCAATACGTCGCGGGATTGAACAAATGCAGCGCGTTGAAGCGCACCACGGAAGTCACGCCCTGGCGCGAAGGCGGCGATCCCAGCACCAGCCGCCAGTTGCCGGGGAAAACCAAATACGAAGCCGTCACGCTCGAAGCCGGCCTGACCCACGATACCACCTTCGAGTCGTGGGCCAACCTGGTCCACAACTTCCAAGGCGACGCCGCGTCGTCTTTGAAGAACTTCCGCAAAGACATCATCGTGGACGTCTATAACGAGGCCGGGCAGAAGGTGCATTCGTATAAACTGTTTCGCTGCTGGGTTTCCGAATACCAGGCCCTTCCCGATCTCGATGCCAGTGCCAACGCCATTGCGATCCAGCACATCAAGCTCGAAAACGAAGGCTGGGAACGCGACACTTCGGTCACTGAACCGACGGAGACGTGAGGCCCGTTTACCGACCTACCGGAAATTGCGCATGAGGCAACTCAAACGGAATGGAGGCGTTGAACCGCTAAGTCCCGGAGGGACGCCCGACAATAGCCCACGGTTTCAACCGTGGGTATCGGGTTTGACAAAGAAGCCAAAGCCCCGAAGGGGCGAAAGAAACGTTGCGCTCGATTCCATGCCTCCTAGAATTGGGACGCGGTGGGAAACTCTGTCATTCTGTCGTCCCCTACGGGACTTATTCATATTCGCCGCTGTTACCCACCGATAAATCGGTGGGCTATTCTCGACCGTCCCTCCGGGACGATGTTGCCTCACCTATTGGTTGCCCAGCGTTCAACTCCGCCATCGTCCATGAACATTGCAACCTACTCAGACATTGTAATCTCACGCTGCCCGGAGGCGTTCTTAAGCCCGATGGCCCGGCGACCCGCACCGTCCGATTGCGCCCCATCACCGGCGAGGATGAAGAGTGGTTGTTTTCACTGGATGCGCCATTGCCTCAAGCCATGCTCGTGACCGAATTGTTGGCACGCTGCGTTAAGGACATTGGTTCCAAACGCGCCGACCGCGAAACCATCCGCCACCTCCTGGTGGCCGACCGCGAATTTCTGTTGCTCAAGCTGCACGCGCTCAGTTTTGGCGCGCGCGTTGAATTGGTCCGCCATTGTTCCCAGGCAAGTTGCGGCGCGAAAATGGACCTGGACTTTGATCTGACCGCGGTGCCCATCGAAGAACAGCCCGTGAAATCCGAGTATGAATTCGTATCTGGCGACGGCCCGCCCCACCGCTTTCGTTTCCGGTTGCCCGACGGCGCCGATCAGGAAGCGGCCTGCGCCTGGGCCGATATGCCCGCCGAAGATATGGCCGCCCGGCTGCTCGCCCGTTGCCTGATGGACATCGACGGTAAATCGCCCGTGGAACCCGCCGACGTGCTGGCGTTGCCCGGCCCCGACCGCACCGCGTTGGAGAGCAAGATGGAGCGTTGCTCGCCCAGGGTGCATTTTGAGATGGAGGCCACCTGCCCCCACTGCGGGCGCAGTTTCGACGCGCGCATCGATCCCGCGTCGTTTGCGCTGACAGAACTGCTGAATGCCCGAAGCGATTTCGAGCGCGAAGTCCACTTGCTGGCCTTTCACTATCATTGGTCCTTGCAGGAAATTCTCGGACTGCCCCGGCTGCGCCGCCGGCGTTACGTTTGGTTGCTTGCCCGGCAATTGGATCAATCCACGAACTACGCCTACGCCGCTGCATGAGCACGTTCTTGGAACACATCATCGCCTCCGGCGTGCAGGTGGTTGAACCCGCCGCCAAACGCCACGGACCCAATGTGGCTTCTCCTCGGCTGGTGCCTGGGCTCGAAGCAGCGGATCTTGAGATCGAACGCGGCGTCGAAAACGCAACACAACCGTTCCCGCCATCGAGTCCCACGCCGGCATCGCCAGGTGCGATACAGGCTGCCGCTGTGCGGTCGCGCCCCGGCGTGAGTAATCAGTTCGCTGACGGCAACGTACAACGCGAAGGTTCCCGATCTCCAACTCTCACGAGTGGCGCCGCCGAACCCTCATCGGCGTCTTCCGCACCGCAGGCGTCGGATTCTGAAGTGGCACCTTCTTCGGCGCTATTTCCTTCGCGCCCAGTTCCTGAACAACCCAGTCCAAAACCGTCCTTGCGAACTGTGGAGATTCGATCGGTCGATACGCTGCCGCCACTGGAAACGTCCCGCATGTCAGGCCGTCAACGGCCGGCGTCCCAGCCATCGTTGGCCGGTGCCCAAGTGCATCCCATCGCACCGGCATCCTCGAGTTCGACACCCATTTCACGGAACATGCCGACTGCCGAGCCTCGGACGGCGTCCGTGCCGAAAGCACGTGTCCGCAGAGACACGATCCGAACGAATTCGATAAGCTGCCGAAGACGCCGGAGCCCGCTCGGTCACAATCTAATCGCAGCACCGCCAGCCCCGCGCAGCGATCCAGCCACGGCAACGACTTCTCCCGATCCCAGTCATTGTCCGCACCTCAACCTTGGGCGCCGGCGGCCCTGCCCAGCGTTTCCTCGCCGGCGCGCGGTTTGGTCATCAAGCATCTCGAAGTCCGCGTAATCCAGCCGCCGCCGCCGCAACCACCCGTGCCGGCGCCGGCATCCGAACCCGAACCCCATCGCCCGCCGCGTCCACCGTCCGGCGCCTGGACCAATGCCGCCCGCTACTACCTCCGCGGAATTTGAACCGGCATGAGTGCGAGCATTGGAAAAGTGACGGAGTCATTGAAGAGCCTGCTCGAAGCGCAGATGACTCCGGCCACCGATGTCACGTTGTTGTCGCCGGCGGAGAAAAGTTCGCACAACACCCGCATCAATCTCTTTCTCTATCGCGTGACACCCAACGCGCATTTGAACAACCAGGATTGGCGTCCGAAGCCCGGCACCACGAACCAGCTTGTGGCACCCCCGTTGACATTGAACCTGTATTACTTGCTCACCGCCTACGCCCCGGTCGATCCGAACAGCGGTTTGGTCGATGCGCATGGGCTGTTGGGCGAAGCCATGCGGGTGCTGCACGAAAACGCCATCCTGCCGCAAGCCGTGCTGGAAAGCGGCCTCAAGCCCGGCAGTGTCAAGGTGACGCCAACATCGCTGGACATGGAGGAAATAAGCAAAATCTGGCTGGCGTTGCAGCAGGACTTTCAATTGTCCGCCGGCTACGAAGTGTCCTACGTCGAAGTGCCGGCCAAGACCGAACGCCCCTTGCCGACGCGCGTGAATCAAACCGAACTCGAAGTGCGCGCCACGATGCGTTCGCCCAAGGTGCTGGACATGACGCCCAGTTCCGGACCAGTCGGCACCGACCTGAATTTCACCGGTGAAAACCTAAACAACTGGAAAGCCACCGTGTTTGTCGGTGGCCAGGTCGCCGCCAAAGATGCTCTCCTGTTCGACGATCACACCTTCACCGCCAAAGTGCCGCCCGGCTTGGCGATTGGGCTCTACGCCGTCGAAGTCAACGTCGGCAACCTGGCCAAATTCCAGGCAACGTTCGAGGTCACCGCATGAAAACCAAAGCCGCCATTCCGTTTGCCTCCGGACGCGAACATCTGGTCGCCGAATTGGCGTGGCTGGATCGGTGCCTGGCGCTGCAAGTGCGGTTGTTTCATCGCGAGCTGGGAAACGAAAGCGGCCACGGCTGGTTCTTGTCGCGTCGCGAAATCGAATCGTTGGTTGAAACCGCGCCAGCAACTGAGCCGGAAGAATCAGTCCAAGCGCGCGTGGAAATACTCCAGTCCCGTCGCGAATTGGATGCACGCAAGCAAGCCGGCGTCAAAAAGGGCGCCTTCCTTCCGCTGGCCTTCATCGCCGGTGTATTTCGATTGTCACGCCATCGAAGAACTGGCGCTGCTCGTGACCTTGGCCGGCGAACTCGACAGCAAATACAGCAAGCTGTACGCGTATCTACAGGACGACGTCACCCGCAAGTTGCCCAGCCTCGACCTGGTCTTTCAATTCGCCCGGACTGCCGGCCTGAGCGAGCCGGCCCAAGTTGGCATGTTCAACCCGGCAGCGCCTTTGTTCTCCTGGCAACTTGTCCACGTGACCGGCGATCCGGCGCTGCCGACACACCGGTTGTTGCAGCACCTCGTCGTTGACCAACGGGTATTGAGCTTGGTCTTTGGGACTGCGCCAAAGTGATGACCAACTCCGCCCCATTCTGCGCCGCTTGCCGACCCGTCAAGGCTCTGAGACAACGGCCCAGCCGTATCGCGATTTGATCGAGCCAATGCGGCGAATGCTCAAATTGACTGGCAAACGATTGGTCGCTTGCTTTCACGGACCCGCCGCCTCTGAGGGCCTGCAAATCGCCCAAGAAATTTGCCGCGAACAACGGCTGGGTCTGGTGCATGCCGACCTCAGTGCGCTGGTGGCGACCGCCGCCGCCGGTGGTTTGTCGTGCGTCGATGGCTTGCGCCGGATTTATCGCGAAGCATTGCTCCAAACCGCCGCCGTCTATTTGTCCGGCTTCGACGCCCTGCTGGAAGATCCCGCGCCAACCTGGCGTTGCCGGTCCTGGAGGAAATTCTGCGCGATGCCTCATGGATCACCTTCATCGAAGCACGCCAGCCCTGGATCATGCGGACATTGGCGGACGATCTGGTGGTTTTGCCGTTTGCATTGGCGGTGCCGGATTATGCGTCGCGCCTTGGCCAATGGAAGCAGCAGCGCAACGGTGACGACAAATCATTGCCCGACCGCGAGCTTGAATCGGTGGCGGCGCGCTACTGTTTTAACACCGCTGAAATTGACGACACGATGCGCCTGGCTCGGGGCCGAACGCAGATGCGCGCGCAGAAGGATCGGGCCGTCCGCATCGACAACGTCCTGTGGGCCTGCCGCATGCGATCGGCGGCGAACTTCGGTTCGCTGGCGCGGGTGACGGTGCCTCGCGCGACCTGGGACGATCTGGTTTTGCCTGACGACGTGCTGGCCGCATTGCGCGAACTCTGCGCCCAGGTGCGCCAACGTGCGCGGGTGTTGCACGAATGGGGCTTCGACCGCCGGCTCTCGATGGGGAAGGGATTGCACGCGTTGTTCGTCGGACCCAGCGGCACCGGCAAAACGTTGGCGGCGGAAGTCATTGCGTCCGCACTCGGCCTGGGCTTGGTGAAAGTGGATTTGGCCGGTGTAGTGAGCAAATACATCGGGGAAACCGAGAAGAATCTCCAACGCATCTTCGAAAGCGCCGAACGCAGCGATGCCATTTTGTTCTTCGACGAGGCGGACGCGCTGTTCGGCAAGCGTTCCGAAGTCAAGGACGCTCACGACCGCTACGCCAACATCGAAATCAATTTCCTGCTCCAGCGTCTCGAGGAATACGAAGGCGTGGTCGTGCTCGCCAGCAACCTGGCCCAAAACATCGACGAGTCGTTCGCGCGCCGGCTCCACTTTACCGTCGAGTTTCCGTTTCCCAACGAGGCGTGTCGGGAAGCGATCTGGCGCCATCATTTTCCGCCCGAGACGCCGGTGGACCCGGACGTTGATCTGCCCTGGCTCGCGAAGCAAATCAAAGTTCCCGGCGGCAGCATCCGCAACATCGTGTTGAACGCGGCGTACTTGGCTGCCGACCGCAATCGCCCCGTGCAGATGGACCATTTACTCCAGGCTGCGCGCCGCGAGTTTGACAAGATGGGCAAGCCGTACCTGAGCGAAGAATTCACCGGACCCGCTGCGGTGGCGGTGAACGGAGGCAAGTCATGATCGAGATTGATCGAATGCAGATCACGTTGGAGAACGCGGCATTGGACGAACGCCAGGCAAATGCGGTCGTTACTCGCGCGTTGGAGTTGTTGGAAAACCACTGTAACGAATCCAACCAATGGAACGGTCGCGTGGACGACATGGTTCTGCCGCCAATGGAACTCAATTCCGAAAGCTTGAGCAACGATCAGTTGTCAGAGCAAATGGCCGCGGAAATGTATGCGACAGTAGCTGCGTTCGTGAGAACGCGGCTGACTTCAAATGAAAACGCCGCACCCACTCCAGTCAGCCGTGTTCTCACGAACGCAGCTACGCCAACTGAACGTTCCGAGAACCAATAACCATGCCCAACGGATTCTCCAATCAACCCAAGTTGCTCAAAGGCGCGTTCGTGGATTCGAACCTCCTCGCGTTCCCGCCGCTGATTGTGCCGTTCCAATTTAATCCGGAACGCATGACGCGGCGCAAATCCACCAATATCCGCACACCGCGATCCCGTCGCGGCCAGGAGGAACAGACACCTTCGAGCGAGGCACTCGGCCAAGCGCAAACCGTCCGAACGTCGCCGGAAACCATCAGCTTTGACCTGCGGCTTGATGCGACTGATGCGTTGGATGGCGGCGATCCGATTGCCGGCGAATTCGGCGTGCTGCCGGCTTTGTCTGCCTTGGAGATGATGATTACGCCGCGCTCCGAATCGTTCTTTGGCGGCCTGCTGGGATTGTCGGCGGACTTTGGTTTCGGGGATCGCCGCAGCACGCCGGTGTTGATTTTCGTTTGGGGCCGGCAACGCATTTATCCCATCCGCCTGACCGATCTCAACATCCAGGAAATTGAGTATAATCCGAATCTCAATCCCACGCGCGTAACCGCCGCGGTCAGCATCCAGGTCATCGCGGGAGACAATCCGTTTTATTTATTTACCCAAGCACAGCGTGAACTCCTGGCCGCGCTCAACCTGGCCAACGCACCGGATCTGGCGCGGTCGATTGTCAATATTGGGTGAAGAGGGAACCACGAATGGACACGAATGAACACAAATGCGGCAGCAAGCTGCGACAAAGCCGGAGGCTTATAGGGGTGAACGGCTCAAAGCTGAAGCTGGTTTGTCTGCCGGCTTGCGAATCACAGGGTGATATTACTGCGAACGTGCCCTTCCCCCTCACTCCAACCCTCTCCCTCAGGGAGAGGGAGCACGTTCGGCGCCCGCGCGGAACAACGACCGTGCTCCCAGCCCTCGTTGCCCAGGCATGTATCCCAAAGCCGGCGGGGAGGACTGCGACGCCACCAAAGATCCCGACGGGCTCGATAGCTCTTCCCTCTCCCTGGGGAGAGGGTCAGGGTGAGGGGAACCGCCAGCGCCAATTGTTCAACGGCAGCCGATCTTCCCGAAGCAGTCAACCTCTGACAGTCCTTCGGCAAAGCTCGATGTTTTCCCTCCGAATAAGAACTTCACCGTTAAGGACTCAACATGGTCTATAAAGGCTCTCGTTACAGCAAATCGAACGTGATCGCGCCCGTGAACAGCGCCGGGCAATCACCGCGCGTGCTGGCGGCGCGAGAGATTCCCCAAACGCGCGGCGTGGTGGAACACGTCGTGGTCGCCGGGGAGCGGCTCGACCACATCGCGCAACGCTATTACAGCGATCCAAAGAAGTCCTGGCTGATTCTCGACGCCAATCCCGATGTATTGAATCCGCTCGACCTCCTTCAGCCGGGCCGGCGTTTGAACATTCCGCAGAACCGCATCGTAAGCTGATGATCACCGAAGTTGCCAATCTCTCGATCAACGGCCGCCCGCAGGACGACCTGGTGCCCGACATTGTCGAGATCGAAGTGCAGGAAGACGTGTCCGCCGCGGACGTGTTCCGCGTGCGCCTGGCCATGACGCCCGGCAGCGATGGCGCCTGGTCGCTGGTGGATGACGATCGCTTCGCATTGTGGAACCGCGTGGCGCTCGAAGCGGGTTATCCCGAAGACACTGAAATGCTCATCGACGGCTACATGACGCACATCGAGGTTTGTTTTTCGAACGAAGACGGCGGGGTGTATTTGGAAATTTCCGGCATGGACGCCACCGCGCGGTTGGATCTCGAGGAAAAGCAACGCGCCTGGGTCAACAAAAAGGACAGCGAGATTGCCCAGGAAATCTTTCTCGCCACGGCCTGAGTTACGAAGTCGAAGACACCGTGGCGCGATTGGCGGAGGATGATGCCACCGTATTGCAGACCGAGACTGACATGCGATTTCTGCGGCGGTTCGCGGCGCGCAACGGCTTCGAATGTTACGTCAAAGCCGGCAAGGGATTCTTCCGCAGTCCGTCGATGGAAGAACCGCCGCAACCCATGCTGGCCGTCGATTTTGGCGAGGAAACCAATTTGATTCAGCTCCGGGTCAAAGCCGACGGCACGCCGGCCACCCAAGTTGAAATCCGGCGCATCGATCCGCTGGAAAAACAGGAGGAGTCTGAGAAGCTGGATCAAACGCCGCGCCGCGAATTGGGCGCGCAGGCACTCTCCGCACTGCGGTCCGGTCAGCCCGATGGCCGCGTTCTCGTCCGCCAACAACCGTCCGCGTCATCGCAGGAAATGCGCGGCCGCCTCCGCAACGCTTACCAGCCGGCCACCGAATTTGTCCGGGTCGAAGGCGAAGTCGATTCGCGTCCTTATGGGCACGTGCTGCGGGCTAAGAAATTGGTCACGATCAAGGGCGCTGGGGAGCGGTTCAGCGGATTGTATTACGTGACCCGCGTCCGCCACACGTTTACGGTCGAAGGGTATGCGCAACATTTCGAGGCCTACCGCAACGGGCTGGGTCTGACGGGCGATGAGGAATTCGGCGCATCCTTGTTGCCGCTGGCCGTGCCCGGCGGCCTGGGCAATTCCAGCGTCAGCGCCGGCAACCGCGTCTTGCCCGCCCAACAACAAACCGCCACCGTCCCTGCAGGAGTTTAATCATGTCTGTTCCGCCTCCTCAAATCACCACGCTGCGACGGCAACCGATCATCGATTACGTCACCAAGGACTACGAGGGCTACCGCCAGGCGATGCTCAATCAGATTCCGCTGCTGTTGCCGAATTGGACTGACCGCAGCGAAAGCGATTTCGGCGTCGCGCTGATCGAGTTGTTCGCGTATGTCGCCGACATCCTCAGCTATTACCAGGACCGCGTGGCCAACGAATCTTACCTAGCCACGGCCACCCAGCGCCGTTCCGTGACCGAACTGCTGCGGCTTATCGATTACCAGATCGATCCCGGTTTGTCCGCGACCGCTTATCTGCACGGCGAGGTATCGGCGGATGTCACCGTCAACGGCGCCAACCTGCCATATCGGTTGAAAACGGCTGGCGTGCCTGGCGAACCGGATCAGAACTTTGAGGTCACCAAAGAATTTTCATTCAAGAAGCTGAACCAGGCCATCGATCTGACCGCACTTTCCGATCTCGCGGCCGGCACCTCGGCCATTGAACTCGACCAAGCCCAGCACGCGCTGGCCGAAGGCGACGCCGTGTATTTTGAAGAGCAAACTCAATTGCCCGATGGCTCGATCCAAACCCGCCGTTCGCCGATCCTGAAGGTCGTGCAAATTCAGGCCGCCAGTGCCAACAAGGATGCGATTAGTTGGCTGCCGCCACTGCCCGAGCCCTTCGATCCGGCGCGAACGACGCTGCAAGGTAACAACGTGATTGCCTCGCACGGCGAAAACGTGTTCGACGAACCGATCTTCGTTGGCGACGGCACGCCCGGTCAGCGGATGACGCTTGTCACGCCAACCAGTGTCGCATCTGATCAAGCAGGGGCCATTTCAACGGCGCCGATCGCGGCCGGAACTGGACGTTCACGTGGATGGTATTTTGTGGGAGGAAGCGGACAACTTCTTTGCGAGCAAGCCATCCGACACGCATTACACGACCACGGTCGATGAGAACAATTATCTCACGATCCATTTCGGCACCGGCGAACGCGGCGCAGTGCCGCCGGCGGGGGCGCAGGTCAAGGCCACCTATCGCATTGGGCTTGGCAGCCAGGGCAACGTGGGCGCGGACACGCTGACGGTTTTTCTCACCGCGGTGCCCGAAATTAAGAGCATCACCAATCCCTACAACGCCTCCGGCGGCGCTGACCGGGAAACCACTGAGGAAGCCAAAATCTCCGGGCCGGGCTCGGTGATTGCGCAGGACCGTGCGGTGACGTTGCAGGATTACGACTTGCTGGCGAAGGCCTTTCCCGGTGTGGGTAAGGCCCACGCGCGCGTCGGATTGCGCGGTGGTTACAAAGTGGTGCAGGTTTTCATCGCTACGGAGAATCCCCAGGTGATCCCGCCGCCGGCACCGCCCGCCGAATTGAAAGATGCACTCAAGCAACATCTCGAAGCGCGCCAACCGGTCAACCGCATGGCCGGCGTGGACGTGCTCGATCCGGTCTGGGTGCCGATTGACGTGACGGTCGATGTGACGGTGAAAGCCGACGCTAGTCCGCACGAAGTCGAGCAGAACGTGCGCGACGCATTGCGCGAAGTATCTCGGATTCGCCCGGCAGGAATTTGGTCAGGCCGTGCGCGTGGGCGAAATCTTCTCGTTGTTATACCAGGTGGAAGGCGCGGCCTATGCGCTCTTGAAACGGCTGGCCCGCAGCGTGCAACCGGCGCAGTCGCACCAGCATGTTTGCGAGTTTACCGACGTTGCATTGGCGGAGAACGAATTCGCGTATCCGGGTAAATTGGTGGTGAATTTATTTGGCGGCATCCAATGAGCAACTTTCGGCAACGGCAGAAACTTGAATCGATGAACGGCTCAAAGTTGGAACTGGTTTGGCGTCATATGTTGGCGAATCGCAGCGCTATCCGGCTGCGGTCGTCGACTTCCCCCTCACCCCAACCCTCTCCCCCAGAGAGAGGGCGCACGTTCGTCGCCCAGTAGGAGAAGCGAATGCGCTCAAACGCTTCGTGGCCCAAGTGTCGAATCCGAAAGCAGGCGGTGACGGTTGCAAAGCAATCAACAATCCAAGCCGATTCGACAGCTGTTCCCTCTCCCTGGGGAGAGGGCCAGGGTGAGGGGAAATCCCGGCGCCAATCGTTCAATAGCTGTCCATTTTTGCAGACCGTTCAAACTCGAAGAGCCCTCCGGCAAAACCCGAGGCTTCCTAAACAGAGCTAAATGAGCAGCCGTTTCCAGAGCTTCTCTATCGTTACCTGCCTGGTTTGTATCGGGACAAGGACGAAGCCGGTGAATTGCGCCGTTTCCTCGAGATCATGGCGCTGCCGCTGGAGGAATTGCAGGCGAGCATCGCACAACTCAATGACGATCTGTTCCTGGAAACATCGAGGGATGCCTTCATCGCCTTCATCGGCGGCGTGATCGGCGTGCAACCGGATGCCGTCGGCCGTGCCGCGGGTCCAGCGGACGGAAGTGCGCGAAGCGTTTGCTTTTTATCGCAGCAAGGGACTTCAGCCGCCGCTGCAGAGTTACATCGAACAACTAACCGGCTGGCGGGTTGCGTTGGTGGATTTCTCCCAGCAAGTCGCGCGCGCGCCATTTGTCGAGGCGATGAATCCAGTTTTGGCACGGCGCGGTCAGTCCGTAGCGGAAGATCCGCCGGGCAGCGGCAATTTCTATTTTCACGAAGACCAATCACCCCAACCGTTGTTCGATGCGGTGTTGGGCCGTCCAATTACGCGGGCGGCAATGCTCGGACACGAGAGCGAATTTGCCGGTGTCGAAGGCCGGTTCTCCATTCAGGAACGCGGCAAGGATTTGTTCACTGCGGACAACCCGCCAGCGCTTACCGCGGTGACTGCCGATCTGAATGATTTTGCCAATCCCAAGACGCCCGCTGGCGCAGCGCTGGCGCTCCAGCCGAATCAGATCGCCGTGGACCCCGAACTGGCGCGTTTCCAATTCGGCGGGCCGCCGCCGTTGGCGGGCAATCTCACGGTGGATTTTCAAACGCTCGTGCCAGCTTCGGTGTCGGTGCAGACGTTCGACATCCGCGATTCATCTCGCATGGAGCAATTGGGCCGCAGTGACGATCCCGCGCCGTACAGTCTCGACTTTCGCACGCCGCGCCAGCCGACGGAAAAGATCGGGCGCATGCACTTCGACAATCACGGCCTGTTCCTGACGCTGGGCCAACCGGTGGCCAATCAGAAACCCAACGTCCTGCCGCTCGGTTCGCAAAGCGGGCATTTCACGTTCGATAACCGGCCTGTCAGCGTCGTCGATACTGAGGGCGTGCCGCTGCAATTAATGGACGACATTGACGGTTCGCCGATCACACGTCGCAAGTTCGGCGGACACGAAGCACTTTTCTGCGGAACACCGCGTGGATTTTCCATCCGCATTCGTGGCTCTCGAAATCACTGATGCTGCCTTTCAGCCTGCGCTCACGGTGCGGGCTGCTGACCTAACGGATTTCACGCAGCCCAAAGATGTCAACGGCGGCGCATTGGCGTTGACGCCAACGGACGTTGCCGTGGACCCACAGCTTGGACGTTTCGTGCTGGACCTCGCCGCGTTGAATGTCCAGGCCGAAGACGTGCGTGTCGATTACTTGATCGGTCCCAGCCACAATATGACAGACGGCAAACCGTCTGCGCTCTCGACCACCGTGCCCGAGGTCTTTGCCTTTTTGGCGGACGGCCGAGTGCTGGGATTGCGCGACGCATTTGACGGCACACTGGTCACGACGAAGCTGCGATTCGGCTTGGCGTTGACAGATTTTCACGGGGCCGATCGAGGTTGGCGGATTTACCGCAACGGGGTTGAAGCCAGCGCCACGTTGCCGGCGGAAGCCAAGGCACTCGATGATGTCACCACGCCCGTGTCGCCCGGACACATCGCCATCGATGTCGAGCGTGGGCGTTTCAAATTTCCCGCCGGCTTTCTGGCGCCCGAGGACGAAGTCACGGTGGATTTCAGCGCCGAAGAAACATTGGGCGAGGAACAAATTCTAAACAGCTTGATCCAGCGGTTGCCGCGCAGTTTGCCGGCGGGCGTGGTGCCGGTGGTCATCGATACTCGGCGAATGCCGGTGAATCCAGCGAACCTGAGGTGAGGAACAAATTATGTCGCGAGCCATTTCACGCGAGAGTTTCCAGGAACTGAAAAACTATCTCGGCGTCTATTTGCAGCAAGGTCGGGTGATCCTCGACTCGGACTGGAACGAGAGCCAGGACATCACGTTGTCGGCCTTGCGCCGGTTGAATCGCGAGGCGTTGGGCGAAGGCAGTCCGAATCGCGGCTTCGCCATTGATCCGGCATTCCCGCCGCCGCCGTCGCTGTTGCTCGGAACCGTGGACACGTCCGGCATGGACCTCAACCAGGCCATCGGCGCGATTGCCGGCGCGTGTTTTGCCGATCTTCTCAGCCTGCTGTTGTACCTGATTTTTGGTCCGTTGCTGTTCTTCCTCAATTTCCCCGGGCAGAAGCTCGATGACTTCGAGTCACTGGACGGCTTCGCCTTGTCGTCGCCGCAAGGCAAACTGCGCATCGGCCGGGATCGGCCGTATTCGGGACGCGGGTTTTTGCGGCTGTCGGGCCATGCCGGCACCGTGACGGTGACCAAGACACTGGCGAACCTAACGGACTTATCGGCGTTCGAACTGGCGACTTTCCGCTACCGGTTGAATCAACAAACGCCCGGGACGATGAAGTTCTTCCTGGAAGACAATAACAACAATCGGTCCGTCTGGCTGGTCAGCAATTCGGCGTTTGGCAAAGAAATCTGGTTGTCGGGTTTCGCCTCGCCGCTGGACCTGCACTTTCGGATTCTGACACCGGAATTGGCCGGAGCCGTCCAGGGCAAATCCTACAGCCGTGATCTGGCGACCTTCAGCGGCACCACCCCCATGACGTGGGCCCTGGCCAGCGGAGTATTGCCGCCGGGTATGACGGTGGCGGCGTCCGGCTCGGGCGCCGATTCGAACAAGGGCAAACTCAGCGGCACGCCCAGCGCCTCGGGCACGTTCAATTTCCGCGTGCGCGTTACCGATGCCACGAATCTCCAGGCGACGCATGATTACACTCTGGTGGTCAAACCTTCGGGTGACGTGCCGCTGGCCGTACCGCATCCGGCGGAGATCCTGGGCATGATCACCAAATTCGAAACGCCGACGGGCACGCCGGCTGACTTGACGCGGATTCGCCGTTACGGTTTCGAGTTGTATCAGGATCCGGCGAATCCATTGGTTTGGGACTTGGATGATTTGCGTCTCGGCAGCAGCGCGCTCGAGTCCCAAATGGGCAGCAACAATTTCATCATCCGCGGTTCGGAGTTTTCGCAGTTCCTCAGCACCATCACGCTGCTGAGTATTTTGCAAAGTTCGAACCTCACTGGAGACGACAGCGGCGGCGGCAGTGGAGATGATTCGAATTCGTTTCTGAACATCCTCGACATGCTGAATACGGACTTCCAATTGTCCGAGCCCAGTCTGGACAACGCTGGCCGGCTGTATGTGGCGGGTTACCCGTGTGCCATTGTCAAAGATACGCTCTACTCCGAGCAAGCCGATCCCAACGACCCGCCACTCTCACCACCGGCTTCGGGCGTCATCCGGAAGGACACCGTGTATCTCGATGTCTGGAAGGAACCGGTGACGTTTATCGAAGATCCCGAGATCCGCGAAATTGCCTTGGGCGGTCCCGACACGGCCACGCGGTTGCGGGTGCGCTACCGCGTGCGCGTCAACCAGGGCGGCCCCGCCCCCACCGGCAATGGCATCGGGCAAGGCACCCTGGCGACCGAGGGTAATTACACTGGTCAGGCCAACCGCTATTACCGCGTCGAGATTGATACGCCGGGTGACATCGGCACTGCGACGTTTCGCTGGTCGGAAGACAATGCTTCGACACTGGGCCGCGTGATCGAGGCGATTCCGCCGGGCGCAACAAAGGTGGTGTTGGAAGACGCGTCGGCGTTTCACGCGGGCGACTTCATTCTGATTCGAAAGGAATTTGGCGCCGAAGAACATCAAGTCAGTTCGGTGTTTGGCAACGTGATTACCCTGCAAAGTCCAACCGGCACCCAATTGGCCGCGTTGCCGGCGGCTGCCAAGGTGCCGGACTTTACCACGTTTTCCATGGACGACCGGCCAATGGTGCAACGCTGGAATGCCTTTCATGTTCCAGTCACAGTCGATCCGGACGACGCGACCATCTCCGCCGCGATTGATTTGAATGACGGCGTGCAAGTGCGCTTTGGCGGGCGGGCGACGCGGACCGGCGACTTTTGGAACTTTAAGACGCGTTTCCTCGCCGGCGATGAAGCGTCGGGACTGAATCCCGAGACGCGCATCGAGGATTTGAGTTTTCAACGCGCCCGCGGCGTGGTGCATCATTACGTGCCGCTGGCTTTGCTCACGCGCGACGGGGATGCGTTGGACCCGGATCAAATTATCCAAATTGCCGACCGCCGCCAGCGCATTGGCAATGCCAGCACCGCCGCCAAGGCCTTGAAGAAGATCACCGGCCTGACCGGCACCGCCACGACGTTTGTGGATGGCCTGGCGCTGCCGCCCATTGCGCCGGACAGCAAGTTGATGGTGTTTCTGGCCGGCGATCTGTTTGTGTCCACTGGCGCTTTGCCATCGGACAGCCAGCTCACCATCCGTGTTTCCTTTTACAATGACGACATGACCAATCCCGCCACCGAGCCGGACAAGGGCAAGATTCAGGACCGTGAAATTAGCATCCCGGTCAATCGCAAGCCGCAAGGGCAGGAAGTGCCGCTCAATCTCCTCTTCGGCAAGAGCGACACGCCGTTCCTTTTCCTGCCCATCACGATGGTGCCCACGTCGGTGCAGGTCTTTTTCACCTTGAGCAAAACCGGGTTCACGGTTGAAATGGTGAACATGCAGCTTACTGTTTTGGAACTGAAGAAAAGCTATTAAGTTTATGGGACGATACATTTTTTCCCGACGGGATCTCCATCCGTTGCGCGGCTTGATCGACTCGCCGCTGGGCAGAGCGACCCTGGGCGCCACGGTGCCGATCAAACAAACCACCACCGCCCCGACGCACCAGGAGACCTCCGAAGTATCCCTGCCGGTGCCCGTGCAAAGCCAGGAGCAACCGGAAGGGGTGCCGCTGCACGAGATCCTCAGCGCCGTGCAAACCAAGGTGCCTTCGATCAAAGCGCTGGCCGTCCGCGCCGGCAAGCTCGAGATCAGTTACGAGAAATCGCCCACGGACGAAGAACGTGAACAGGTGGAGCGGGCGTTGACCACCCCGCAAACGTTCGAGCGCGTGCGCATCGCCCGGCCGGCCCTGCTCGCAGCGCAGCCCTCGGCGGACTTGCTGGATATTCTCACCAATCCAGCCACGTCGGATACGGACTGGTTGAAAGCCTTTCGCCAGTACGCGGTGGCGAATCTTTTTCCCGCTCGCAGCGGAACGGCCGGCGCACCGTCGGCCCCGTCGGTCACCGCGGCAACCACCAAGGCCAAGGCAAAAACGACTCGCAGCGGCAACACTTGAATCACCCCGCTTGACTCATGCCCCCCGTTCCGCGCTATCTCGGCAACCAGAAGACGAACGAGTTTCACGACCGTTCGCGCGAGAAGCCGCAGTGTCAATTGTCCGAGATTACTGCCCATCATCACGAAACATTCTTCACGCCGGACACCTGGGAACAAGCGGTGCGCGAAGGTTTCGAACCGTGTTTCTTTTGCATCGGCACGTTCGCTGATCTGGCGGGAGGGGCCGGCGGCATCCTGGCTTCGCCGACCGATTTGCGCGGCCAGGATTTGGGCGGTGGACAGGTTTCGCTCGAATGGACGCACCCGGACAACATCGTGGCGCAAGGCATCCGGTTCGATGTCTATTCCAGCCCGGACCCGCTGAATCCATTTCGCACATTGCGCGCCGGCAGTGTGACGGATACTTCGGTGGTGTTGCCGGGTTTTGCGAGCGGCGGGGATTTGTATTTTACGGTGGTGGCCCGGCGCGGAGGACAATTGAGTTTGCCGTCGGCCACGGCGCTGGTCTCCGTGCAACCGATCCGGGATGATGTTGCGGTGACACCCGCGGGCCGCACCGCCAGCGCGCCTTCCGGACTGGGCTTTCCGTTCAAAATCGACGGCACCGGCAGTGTCTTTGCCCAGGGCGGCGATCCGTTGTTGCGCGGCAAGATTCTGCAATTGCTCCTCACTGCTCCGGGTGAACGCGTGAACTTGCCGGACTACGGCACGCGGTTGCGCGATCTGGTGTTTGATCCGAACAACGACGTGCTGGCGGCGACCACCGAGTTCATGATCAATCGCGCGCTCCAGAAATTTCTCGGCGATGAAATCCGCGTGGACAAGGTCCAGGTGAGCAACCAGGAGAACGAACTGGATGTCGATATTGTTTATTTGCGCAAGGCCGATCTGCGCTTGGAACGAGTGCGTGTGGGCGTGCCGGTGCCGTAAGGATGTTGTGCCATGGACGAACTCACCGCCCGCTTTATCGAACAGACCTGGAACAAGTATTGGGGCAAGTACCGCGGCCTTGTCTCCGACAACAACGATCCGCTGCAAGTCGGCCGTTTGAAAGTGCGGGTTCCCAGTCTGCTGGCGGACACCGACACCGGCTGGGCCTGGCCGGTGGTGCCATACGCGGGAGCGGACATTGGATTATTTTTCATGCCGCAAGTGGGCGACCAGGTTTGGGTCGAGTTCGAAGAAGGCGATTTAAATCATCCGCTCTGGACCGGTTGCAGTTGGGCCAAGCCCGGCGGGCAGAGTGAAATTCCCGCCGAGGCCCAACAATCATATCCCAAGAAGCAGGTGCTCAAAACGCCCGCCGGCAATCTCATCGTGATCGATGACAGTTCCGGTCAGGAGTCGATCACCATCCGCGCCAAGAACGACGACCTGTGTCAGATCATTTTTGATGCGGCTTCGAAAAAAGTCACCGTGCAGGCCAGCGAAGTCGTCATTCAAGGTAACCAGATATTTCCGCCGGAAGGATTGGCCACGAAATCATTTGTCGAACAAGTGTTCAACAATCACACGCACCCGAGCGGCGTGGGGCCGACCGGCCCGCCCATTCCGGTCCCCATTCCGCACGCAGTGACGACGGTGCTGAAAGCGGAGTAACCATGCCACTGAATCGCAATTCACTGGGCCAGAGCTTGCAGAACCTGTTTGACGGCGAACCGGAATTCCCTGCGGACGAAGCCGCCGCCGGCAAGCGTTGGGCCAGTGCCTATCGCGAATACACCACCAATGCGTTGGCAGGCGCAACACGTCCAGTGTCTGCCTCGCTCATCGCGGCGGAAAACCTGTTGGGTAACGCGTTGGGCAGCGCGTTCACCGCGGCCAAACAAGCCAAGCTGACCGGACTCGCGGTGCTAGCGCCGTTGGTGGACGCTGCGTTTGTGGCCTTCTGGTTCGCGCCACCGATCGCCTTTGCCAATCCCCCACCGCCAGCGCCGCCGACGATGGCGGGCGTGGTGTCGCTCGCGCCACCGGGAGTATTGGGCGGACTGCTGACCACCGCATTCACGGCAGGCGGCGCGCCGGGAATTACCACCGGTCAACAAGCGGACGCCATTGCCACCGCGTTGGATACCTGGACCAAAACCGTGATGGTCATCAACACGCCGGTAACGCCACCCGGCCCGCCCACGCCCCCGGTGCCATTGGCGTGAACTTAAGATCATGCAAACCACCACGACATTGGCAAAGAAAACGAATCCTCCATCATCAACGGTGATGGCTGGATCCCGTCGCGCAACCAGTCAGCTTCCGCCGCGACAACGGCTGCAACGAACGCTGGGCAATCAGGCATTGGGACAACTGCTGCAAAGCGGCGCATTGCAAGCCAAACTGCGCGTCAATCAGCCGCATGATGCATACGAAGCGCAGGCCGATGAAGTCGCGCGGCAAGTGATGAGCATGGCACCGGCACAATTGCGGTCCCCGGATGCTGTTTCAAACGCGGGCTCAGAAATAGCTCCCGGGCAGACCAACTCCATTTCGGTTTTGGCGCCCCAAACTGCTCCGACGGCTGGCGAACATTCCCCCACCGAGGCGGGCATCGGCGTGGAAAGCCAACTCCACACCAGCGTCGGCCACGGCCAGCCGTTGGCTCCGGAAATCCGCGCTTTCATGGAGCCGCGTTTCGGCGTGGATTTCCGCCACGTTCGCGTGCATACGGACGGCCGTGCCGAACGCATGAATCGAGCGCTGAACGCCGAAGCATTCACGCATCGCCAGGACATTTACTTCCGGGCAGGCAAACGTCCCGGCAAGGACGCGTTGACGGCGCACGAATTGACGCACGTGGTGCAGCAAACCGGCAGGGAGCCCGGCACCCGCGCGGAGCTGCCAGGCCTTCAACGGGTCGTGGAAGTGCGGCGGCCAGGCCGGGGCGAAGCGTCGGCGTTTGATCGGGTGGACGAACTCATCGACCGGCTCAACGGCCTTTCGCCGGCCATCCAATATCATTTCGAAGGTAAGGATGGCCGCGGCGCGATTGAGTACGACGTGGTTGATGAAGCCGCACTCACCGCGTTCGACCGCCAGATGCGCGCGTTCATTGATCGAGCCGAAATTGTGCCCATGCGGCTCATCACCAGCGCCGGTCGCGTGGATGGCCAGGCGTTGCTCGTCGATAGCTACAACCTCGCGTATGTGGATTTGGATGACATGCTCGCGTCCGACAACGTGAGTTTTCAAATGAACCTGGTCCACCTGCTGACCGAACGGTTCCGTGTCCGCAATTACGCCCGGCGCATCGGCACGCGCGGCATGCCCGGGTTTGGACCGGAATTCAATCGTGCTCATCAGGCGGGTATTGACGCTGAAACTGATCTCTTGCGCGACGTCCTGAACGATCCGACCATCCGTTTCACGTCCGAGTTTCGGCGGCCGGGCAATACGCTGGTTTTCATGTTCCGCAGTCGTGAGGGCTATGTGGTCTTTCACATATTCGGGGGAACCCAACGCTCGGAAGTCGGCGGCTACTTGTCGGTTTTGACCGCCGATGGCCGGCGCATTTCGCTGGAAGATTTCCTGGCCGAACGCGCAGCGGCAGCCAATGTCGCTGCCCCGGCTGCTGCTGGACCTTGAACGAGTATTGATATATGCCATGCGATGCGAAGCCGATTCACGTTGAAAAGGCAGGCCAAGACGTTCGAACATTCAGAGACTTCCCACGGTTCCGTCTGTGGGGATTCAGACCCAGGGTAGCTCTTGCCTCGCAACCCTGGGCCTGGGGCCCGAATCCCGTTGGGATTCATCAAAACGGCGCGGCCATCAATCGAGGTGCGGCCACTGGGCAGCGGAGCGTTCACCAACGCGCCAGCATCTTGGAGTGCGGCAGTCCTCTGCCGCTTTCGAACGCCCTTGTGGGTCCCAAAAGCGGCAGAGGACTGCCGCACTCCAAGACCTGGCGGAAACACGGACGCACTTTTGCTACTCTTATGAACCTTTTGTGATATGCAGCCCACAACACCCACCCACGCCGGCAAGGATTCGCGCCGAATGGTTGCACCGATTCAACGTGCAGCAAAGGCGCCAAGCAACGCCGCATTGCCGCCCCATCACCAACTGAATCGCATCCTGGGCAATCGCGCAGCATCGGCAGTGCTCCAGGCCAAACTGAACGTCAGCCATCCGGAAGACGCCGCGGAGCGCGAAGCCAATCAGATCGCGGATCAAATTACGGCGGCGCCATCTTCTCCTACTCTCCAGCGCGCCTGCCCGGAATGCCGTAATGGAGTCAAGTGCCCGAAGTGCCGGGAAAAGGAAAAGCAGGCGTTGCACCGCCGAGCTGAATCAAACGCGCCGGAATCGGCCCACACGGTGCCGGGAGATTTCGTCACCCGGTTGGGCCCAGGCGCGCCACTCGCGACCGCCGAACGCGATTTCTTCGAGCCCCGGTTGGGTTGCGATCTAAGCCAGGTGCGAATTCACTCTGGACGTGCCGCAGCGGATTCTGCCCGCTCGGTTGATGCAATGGCTTACACGGTAGGCCGCGACATTGTGTTTGGCGCCGGACAGTATGCGCCGCAATCGAGTGCGGGCCGGTCGCTGATGGCCCACGAACTGGTTCATACCATTCAGCAAGGCGGCACCGGATCACGCCAGTTGCAGCGCCGGGCGATGCCGTTCAATCCGGAGTCCATTGCCCAACAACTCCGTGAGGCCATGGAAGGTTTGGGCACGGATGAGGACTCGATTTACGCCGCGTTGGCGGGCCGCACGCCGGACCAGGTCAATCAAATCGCCCAAGCGTATCAACGGCTCACACACCGCAATCTCCAAGCGGACCTGCAAGATGAATTGACCTCCGGCGAACTGCTCAAACTGGCGCAATATTCCGCCGCGGCTGCCGACACGCCAGAACATCGCGCCGAGGCTGTGGCCATTCGTCTCCGCGAGGCGATGGAAGGTTTGGGTACGGACGAAGACGCCATTTACGCGGCGCTGAACGGTCGCAGTCCCGACGAGCTGAATGCCATCAAGGAAGCCTACCGGCGCCTCACGAATCGAGAACTGATCAATGACTTGAACGATGAACTGAGCGGCGACGAATTGCAGCGCGCGCTCGGCGAACTGGGCATTGCCCCGGAAGTATTTGAGTCCAATACCGAGCTGGGCATGCTCTCGATGGGCAATTTCGATTTCCACTTCCGCAATTGCTCGGTCCTCATTTGGGTGTGGTTGAAATTCCAGTTTACCAACGATATCAGCGCCACTGAGCAAACTGATTTCAAGCGCCGCTTCATCGCCGCGGTGCATGGCACCTGGGCGCATTCGGGGTATCATCTGACGGGCAGCCCGAGTTGCCCCTGCGGCGACGTGCCGATCGAAGTCCACGTGCAGGAAAATCCCGGCACTTATTATCATAAGCTGGTCGATGTCGAGCGCGCCACCGACCAGGAACGGCGCCCCAAAGTAATCAGCGACATCAATGTGAACCTGTTCACCAGCAACGATACCCTGGCGCACGAGTTCGGTCACGTGCTCGGGCTCTACGACGAATACGACGGCGGCTTTTTCGAGAACATCATGTTCTGGCACAAAAACGTGGCCAACGATCCGGATGCGTTGATGGTCACCGGCACGGAGCTTCGTCCACGCTACTTCGAGCATTACCGGCGACGCGTCCAAACCACGGCGCCGCCGGGATGCGAATACCGGATTTCCTCGCCGGTGCCGCCGGTTCACTGACCGCCTATTGAATACTCGTAGCCGCGGACGTGAGTCTGCGCTGACTGAATAAGTGAAATATGAACATCGCCCTACCATTCCACGCTTGCGTCTTGGAGTGCGGTAGTCCTCTGCCGCTTTTGGGACACACAAGGACATTCGAAAGCGGCAGAGAGCTGCCGCACTCCAAAACCTGGCGGAGAATTGGATGAGGCTAGGGATGCAACTCGGAGCTGTCGGATGAATTACAGCGGACAGACAAAAAGCGCTGACAGGCTGCGCAGCGGTGCAGCCAAATCCAAGGTGGCGCCGCGTCCGGTTTCGGCTTCGGCGCATCCCGGGATGCAACTCCAGCGCACGCTGGGCAACCAGGGTGCCCAACGTTTGCTGCGAGCGGGTGTGATTCAGCTCAAACTGAAAATCAGCCGGTCATCAGATCGTTTCGAACAAGAGGCCGAGCGAGTGGCCGATCAAGTCGATGCGCGGCGGCGAAACGAAGATACCAACGCGCTCGCGGGTTGGCCCAGCGACTGGAACCCCAGTGAATCGCAAGCCGTTTAAGTCCGCAGGACTGGTTGGCGAGGCGCCAACCACAGCGCCCGAGGCGGGCGCGCTCCCCTTTGCAAATGAATCGTTGTGCTTTGGGTCGAGTTCATCCGGCGAACCCATGCCGCGCGACCTCCGGCAGGAAATGGAAAGTCGGATGGGCGCCGATTTCCGGCAGGTGCGGATTCACCGGGATGCGGCATCCGACCAAGCCGCGCGCGCACTGGATGCTCGGGCATTTACGCTGGGCCATCACGTGGCGTTTGCTCGAGACGAATTTGCGCCGGGCTCGAATGCCGGGCGTCACCTGCTGGCGCATGAATTGGCGCATGTGGTTCAACAATCCGGACCGTCGCCATCGGTTGGCCCAATGATTCAACGCCAGCCATCCGCGCAGCACGAACCGGAAGAGCCTTCGTTGCCGCCGTTTCAACTTCCGGGCACCGGCTTGACGGTTTTCCCCGGATTGTTCCGGTTGACGAACCTGGGCGGACTTCAACTCCCGTTGCCCGCCAGCTTGCGATTAACCAATGCGTTGAGCGTGGGCGCCGGGCCGACTTGGATTTTGGACCTGTCGCCGGACGCTTTAGTGGGCACCATTTTGGGCAATGTGGATTTGTCAGTTTCGAGCGTGCCTGGAACTCCGCCGGATCATGATCCGAGTCCGGCGAACACGGCCCGCATCAGCCTGGTGCGGCCCATCATCCGGCTCGATCCGCGCACCGGCAAATTGCACGGTTGGGCCACGCTGCAAGTGCCGACTGGCTATCCGCTGACGATCAGCACGCCGACCGAGATTTCCGTGGAGATCGAGTCGAGTGAACTGGGTCAGTTCAGCGGTCGCCTGGGCTACGGTCCATTGCACGCGGATTTTCAATTGCGATTTCATTATGACACCGGCCGATTCGAGTCCGCGCTGCGACCGGCACTGGCACCGCAAGGCGGAATGGTCGGCTTATGGTCGCGCTTCCAACAGGTGCTGACGGACACGGTGCCGGGCATTCAGTTGACCAGCGTTTCGGATGGCCTGCAAAGTGCGCTGCGAGCCTTGACCTCGGGCCAGATTCGCAGCGCGCAATTCGTCACGCGAACCGTGGACCTGATCCGCAGCAGCGTTCCCGCCAACGTGAGTTGGGATTCGGTGCGCACGGCCTTGCGGCAATTTGCCGAAGAGTTGACGCATCCGGGCTTCGCGCTGTCGGGCGGGCTCGGCCTCTTCGGACTGCCGCTTTCAACCTTCCACGCCGAGGCGCCCACGACCGTGCCGCTGGCCCGACCGTTGCTCGGAGCGCCGACGCCATTCCCGCTGACCTATTCGGCAGGCGGCGTGATCCTAGCGCCGCCGGGCAGCATTACCGACATCTCCGTGCCGGCGTTTGGTTACGCGCGATCCGCCTTCGGCGCGACGAGCGGCAGCGCGCTGACGATTGCGGCGTTGCCGACGTTGTCACCGGAGTCGATCAGTGCCGGCAGACCGGTGGTGAATCAATTTCCGGTGTATGCCTACGCGGAGTTTTCCTACGTGCGCCGCGTGTCGGAGAGCGTCGATCTCGGCGTGCGCCTGACCGCGCAGGTTTCCACGCCGCAATTGTTCGGCACGCCCGAGCAACCGTCCGCCGATCCCGCCGAACGCTTTGGGCAACTCCGCGACCAATACCTCGAAGCCACTCAGCAAACTTCGACCCCGGCGCCCATGCTGCCGAACTTTGGACTGACGCTGTATGGGAATTTCTAAGCGGTATCGATTGGACCGGCGGAGTCGTGGGTCTGAGGCGGCGCTAATGTCATCGAAAAGAATGGCAGCGTTCACCCTGCATTCTTTGCCAAATGGTAATCGCGGACGCTCCTGCCGCTGTATTTCGACCACCCGGCGCGCGAACGATTTATCGCTGCTGAAGTTGGACGGGCATCCACGGTGCTAAATTGACGGGTGACGGCTATCCGCTGTTTTGCCACACTGCGAAATCATTTATGAAGCACTGGCTCCTCATCTTGATATTGTCTGGGGCGTTCGAACCCATTGCCTCCTTGGCGGCCAACGAGTCCATCAACCACACGGTTGCGGTCGGCTCAACCAACGAGTCCCATCCTCGCTTTACCGATGATGGTTGGTTGGACTTGCGCGCTCTGCTGGTCCCCAGCGATGGCAGCCGCAGCTTGGGCAATCATCGCGCCCGGTTCAACGATTCACGGGATCACGGCAGCAAGATTGTCTTCTTCGATCCCATTCACGGCGATAATGCGACCGCTGAAGTGTATTGGTGGAACGGAGAGCGGCTCGTGGACTCGGCCGGGCAGGTTGCCAGTTCCATTAACGGCAAGGCCTATGGCACCAACCCGCTCGAACCGAACGAAGACGCCATCCGGCCCTTCCGGCAGGGGATTGGGATGGTGCGCAATGCCGCGGGGGATCCGCGCCTGCGCACGCAAGACCGTGACGGCGATGCGGTGGCCGGAGGGTATCCGGACTGGTTTCTTTACCGGCGGGGGCGCACCCACGATACGTTCGACAGCGCCCTGGCCGGCGGGCGCAGTGAACGCGAGCCGATGGTCATGGCCGCCTATGGCCCGCAGGTGGATGGTCGAGCCATCATTGCACCCGCACTGGGCAAGCGCGTCCGTTACCGGGACAGCGAGCGAGCCGTGTGCAATCCGATGTCCACCGGGACCAAGGGAGCGCGCGAAGTCTGGCTGCACCTGGTCCTCTCCGGCCTCGATTTCCGAGTGCCGTGGTCCGCGCTCGGCGCTCACGTGGCCGACTCGCGTTCGGGTGGACCGGTCACCGCCTACGCGGAGGATTGTCGCTGGGCTTACGGTGAAGGAGGACGACTCACCTACCTGCCGCATCGGACGACCATTCGCCGCAGCGTCATCGCCTTCTCCTGGAATGCCAAGGCGCACAACCAGGGCTACTTCACCAGCGGATTCAGCAATGCGACGACGTTCGACGAAGTCATTTTCTACCGCAACGGTTTCAAGACCGATCCCAAGGTGGACCCGGACCCACGACGGGACATTTTCAGTCGCAACATTTACGAAGGTGGCGGGGCGATGATGGGGCACCGCTACCTGGGTATCATTTCCGCAGACGGCGCCTCCGGTGGCCCGCAAATGCGGCTGGGCGGGCTCATCGAAGGCAGCCTCATCATCGAGGGTTACTGGTTTAGTTCCGTCAGCAGCAACCGCCGGCTCAACCCGTGGCTCGTTGACAGCGGCCAATCCGGTCAATCGGCCGTAGTGCGCAACAACGTGCAGCTTGCGTACGCTTATCCCACCCCGCGGGATCCCGACCCGGGGCGCCGGTCCTCGACTGCCGCGCAACCGGGCTGGGGCTACCAGCTTCATCCGGCCTCGTTTGGCGCGCTCGTCGAAGGGAACATTATCAGTCAGGCGATGCTGATTGATGAACTGGGCGTCGCCGAGGGCCAGCAGGGCTACGGAATGGCGCTGAACAGCCGGCCGGAAACCTATCAGGATGGCAAGGACTACACCCAACAGAACAATACGATTCGCGGGAATATTTGTTATCGGACTGCCGCCGGCCTCCAACTGGAAGGCGATTGGACGGGAGCCAAGGGAAATGTTGTCGAGGGCAATGTGTTCGTCGCCAGAGATGGCGTGCGCTATGCGAATACGGCAAAAGCCGTTGCGGAAGGACTTCGTCTGCGCGGTAACCGGTTCTACTCCGACGCCGGTCTGCCGGAAGGTGTCGAAGCCGGCAATACGGTTGCTCCTTATGCCAGTGCCACCGCCTCCGAGCACTGGCCCGATCCCAAACCGAACCCTGAAGCGTTACGTGCAAGAGGTGCTGGGGCTTACCTTGCTCGACTGGCGTGATGACCCGTTCCTGGATCCGGCCGCCCGGGACGCGCGGGCCAACGCCGGCGAAAGCTACGATCCCGTGGGTCTTAAGACGTTCATGGCGGTGGCGACCAACATGCGGCGGGGCGGAGTGCAATCCGTTCCCACGACCGGCAAGCCTTCGTGGACTGGCGACTATACCTGGGACGCACGGTTCACCGGTCGGGCGGTGGTGAACTGGATTCGCGCGGGCTTCGGTTTGCCGCCGACAATTTCACCGTCAACAACCAAGTGAACGTTCGTTGGCAGCACAGGCTACGGAAACAGGGCAACGGATTGAGCGGCAGGCTGAAGAATTTCCGCACGTCACTTTGTCTTCATCCGAATCAAACTGCGGCCAAGGGCGGGGGCTTCATTTTTCAGTCGGACCATTCGGTGAGCAGTAGTGTGTCCGGTCCCACCTACGATTACATCGTGAAACTGGTGCGGGAGCACGGCCAGTATCCGATCCAACTGGGTGAGCTTGATGAACAACGCTAACGCCGGGAGCCACCGCGGTAACCGCCGGAGCGGACCGGAGCGGAGCGTGCGCCGCCAATCCGTGTGCCGCTGCTGAAATGGGTCCCGCCACCTCGCCCGCCGCCAAAGTGAGTTGCCCCGATACTTGGCCTGGCAATTGGAGCGTGGTTGAAGTGGGAAACACCAATATGGACGCCTCCATTACCTCCGTAGCGATTGCCGCCCACTCGCACGCCGAACGAAACGGAGGGATATCCGTGCCGGTAATAGCTCGGATAGTACGCGGAGTATGGGTGCCAGCCGGAATAATACGGGTAATACCAACTGCTGTAGCTGTACCAAGGATCGTATCTCCAAGTCGGGTAAGCGGGATAGATCACAGGCGGCGATGCGGCCGGATAAACATTCGGATTGTACACGGGAGCGGGTATCGCCGAAGCTTGGGTCGTAACGGAGGGAGCAGGAGCGGCGGTCTGTGCTTGCCGTTGCCGTTCATTGGCCTGGACACGGAGTTCCGCTCCGCGACGGACCAAAGCAGTGATAACTGAATCCGAAACGCCGGCATCGCGCAACCGAATGATTTCCTCCGCAGTGGGATGATAAGCCACCTGAGAATTCTGGATGAAGGCCAGAATCACGGATTCATCGACCTTGGCTTTGGCGAGTCGTGCGATGTCTTTGAGCCCGCTCGAAAACGGAGGTACTGCGGCACTCGGACTGGCCTTGGTGACATCCATCAGTGGGGCCGGGATCGGGGTTTGGGCCGGTTGCGGAACTTGGGCAAGTAGTGGAAGACCTCCGAAGTCAACCAGCACCCCGCACATCGCCACAAGCGGAAATAGATATGGTTTCATAGCATTACTCTGTCGGATTCCCTGATCCCTCCACTGGCAGGATTCATCCAACTACCGCAAACTAGCCATGCGGAAAACATTTCACAAGTGCCGAAGTCGAAGCGAACGGAGAATTAAGGAGTCCCAACTTTGGCCGTGGCAGCCTTGAAATCCTGCGGGCTGGTCCTGACAGTCGCAATTTCCTATGGTGCGTTCATGCGTTTCAATCGCTCGAAATTTGGCTAACATGGTTCTCAAAGCTCTCGTCGTCTGGCTGCTCATCGCGGTGGCCGAGGTCTTGCACGGGATTCTGCGGGTGCGCCTGCTCAATCGCCGGGTTGGGGACCGACGTGCCCGCCAAATTGGGGTTTTCACCGGCTCACTCGTCATCGTCGCCATGGCGTGGATCTTCATTCCCTGGATCGGTGCCTCGACCCCGGCAGACCTGTTTGGCATGGGATTGCTTTGGCTGGTTTTGATGCTGGCATTTGATTTGGGCTTTGGGCGGTTGATATTCCGTTTCTCCTGGCAGCGAGTGGCGGCCGATTTCGATCCGCGCCGAGGTGGACTGTTGGCGCTGGGCATGTTGGTGCTGTTTCTTGCGCCGTATCTTGTGGCCAAGCTGCGTGGGCTGCTCTGAGACTCGAGGGAGCGATTTACAAATCTCAAGGCGACAATTCAACGGCGAATATCCCGCCACGACAGACTCGCAACCAATAACCTTGAATGGGTGAATGGGCAAAGCGGCAGAGAATTTGGACGGCTCCATCCACCGCGAAGGCACGAAGGGCTCAGCAAAGAAAGGCTCGACTTCAGACATTACGGGCACCGTGCCGCCTTAAGGCGGAACTCCCAATCGCAGTTTTCAACCCGGTGCTCCGGCAACCCGCCCGGCTTTTGCCGCTTGATGCTGTTCGACCAGGAACGCGCACCATTCATCCATTCCTTGACCGGTTCGGGCGGAGAGTTCGATCACGCGAGCGTGATGGCTGATTTTGCTGAGGTTCGCCATGGCTTGCGGGCGGTCAAATTCGGCCGCTTCGGCCAAGTCGTTCTTGGTCACTATCGCCACGTGCGCGGAATGGAACATAGGCGGGTATTTCAACGGCTTGTCTTCGCCTTCGGTGGCGGACAGGAGCACGACGCGCAAGTCTTCGCCCAAGTCGTAAACGGAAGGACAGACGAGATTGCCGACGTTTTCGATGACCAGCAAATCCAGTTGATCCAGATCAAGTTGGCTCATGGCCCGCGCCACCATGTCCGCTTCCAAATGGCAAACTGTACCCGGTGGTAATTTGCACCACTGGCACCGCCGCCTCCCGCAATCGCGCCGCATCGTTGTCGGTGGCCAGGTCGCCAACAATCACGCCCACCCGCAAGCGATTCTTTCAAGGCTTGGGCGGTTTTTTGAATGAGCGTCGTTTTGCCGGAACCGGGCGAGGAAACCACATTCAATACCAGTAAACTTTTCGCCTTAAAGTATCCCCGATTCCGCTCCGCCTGCCGGTCGTTCTTGGCCAGAATGGCCTGATTGACATCAATCCTCTGGGACCCTTGCGAAGGGGGATGAGTATGGCGGTGCGCCGGATCGTGCGCGTGACCCGCTCCATGAACCGTGGGCATGCTCATGTTCAGGGCCGTGCGCGTGCTCCGGCGAGTTGACCGGAGCCGGAATTCACCAGGGGCGACGACAATTTGCTGCCGGGTTTGCCGTCAATGTTCACTTCGCCGACGATGCCACATCCACATTCAAGACACATAAGCCAACGATTCCTGTTTAAGTTACTTCCAACGAAGCCAATTCCAGTTCCAATCCCCGCCGAAGTTCCGAACTGAATTGCCCGCACGTCGGGCACACGTAAATCAGGTCTTCCGAGGAAAACTCGACTTCGCATTGCGCGCACCAGCAGGTTGCCGGCACGGTTTCAATCTCGAGCCGGGCGTCCGCGGCCATCGAACCTTCGCGCACGACTTCAAAGGCAAACTCCAGCGCCTCGCGGACGATGCCTGTCATCCGGCCCACGCGCAGGCGCAGCAGATGAATTTGCGTAGCCCCGGAGGCTTTGGCGGATTGCTCGGCCAACTCCAGCGTGCTTTGAATGATGCCCACTTCGTGCATTGTAATCGAGGGACGGGGCGATGGGAACCTGAGCTCGCCAAGTCCGGTGACCACCACCGGTTACCGAGCAAAAACTAGGGGATTCCCCACCGGAGTCAAGGGTGCGGTGTCCGGCGCAGGCCTTACTTTTCAATTGCAACCCGCTGCGTCTGAACCAAAACTGGGAGCTTAAGCGAAACGGCGCTTAAGGCGACGAATTAAATGGACCGATGGCAACGAAAACGAAATCTCCTGAGGGCTTGGTGAATCCGCGGTTGATACGGGCGGTGCGGGGGCTGCTGGCAATCGCGTTTGGCATTTCCGCTTACTTGGCTTGGGCGGCCCTTGTCCAGAGCGGCGTGGCAGGTTGCGGTCCGGAATCGGGCTGTGACCAAGTGTTGCACAGCCGGTGGTCCTCCTGGCTGGGGGTGCCGGTCAGCTTCCTGGCTCTGGTGGTGGATGCGGTGGTCTTTGCGGCCACGTTTTTTCTGGGGCGCGACGTTAAAGTGCCCCGGCAACGTTACGCCTGGCGGGTCTTGTTGCCCGGAGCCGTGGCCATTCTCGGAGCGGTGATATGGTTTGTGGCGCTGCAGGCATTCGTCATCAAAGCCTTTTGTCCGTATTGTATGACAGCGCACGGCTGCAGCGCGCTGGCGGCTTTGCTGATCCTGCTCAACACCCCGTTCCGAAATCCCGAAGGTAAACCGTGGAAAGTCGAAAAGTTGGTCTTTGTGCGACCGGCCTTGGGCTTGAAGCTCACCCTGCTGGCGGGAATCGGATTGGCCGTGCTGGTGGCGGGACAAATCCTGCACCAACCCAAAACCTTCGCCGTCAGTTCCCTTGACCTGGGCACCAATCAGACCGCGCCGACGGCAACCACCCAACCCGTTGAACACCCTCAACCGGTGAAGAACCCCAAGCCCGGCGAAAGAATATTTACGAATCTTGTCGGCTCATCGATCCAACAGCCGGCCGCGCGAATCACGCAGACGACAGCCAAGTTGCCGCCACCCCCGGCCAGCCCAACAACGAATTCCGCGGCAGCCGCCGAGTTTCCGCTTTTTGGCGGCGCCGTTCAACTGAACCTGCGGGAGGTGCCCGTGATCGGACGGCGGGATGCGCCGCACGTGCTGGTGAGTTTGTACGACTACTCGTGCCACCATTGCCGAATCATGCACGGGCACTTGCAAACGATTCGCCGGTTGTTTGGCAACGACCTGGCCATTGTGAGCCTGCCCATGCCGCTGGATCCCCAGTGCAATTATACGGTGCGCCGAGCTCATCCGGATCATGTCAACGCGTGTGCATACGCCAAGGCCGGGTTGGCAGTATGGCGGGCCAATCCCGCAAAACTGGAGCAATTTGACGATTGGATCTTCAAGCCGGACCGACCGCCGCCACCAGCGGAGGTGAACGCGTATGCTGCCCAGCTTGTCGGCGCGACCGCCTTCCAGCGGGCGCAGAGTGATCCCTGGATCAATCGACAGTTGCCGCAGGACATCAGCATTTACGCCACCAACTACTTTCAGTATCGCCAAGGGAGCATGCCGCAATTGATCATTGGCTCGAAAGTGATCTCCGGCACACTTGCGCGGGCCTCAAGATCTGTATCCCATCCTTTCCAACCAGTTTGGCCTGCACGTTCCTTGACGCTAGGCAACGTGCTGGTGGCGTCCCACCGGCAGAAACGAACGGGGAAGCATGCCGCGAATATCAATCGAGGGCCGAACTCCGCAGCGACCGTTCCAAACTGCCGGCAAGATGCCGGCAGCACGCTGGAGCGACGTGCCCGTAACCAACGTTCGCTCGGATGAAGGACTCTGCGCTTCATTCCCTCAATAACCAACCAATCTCAACATCCGGCATCCGGTCTTCCCCATCGCCGTCCTGCCCTTAAATTCTTTCCCTTCCATTTTCCGAAGAATTGCTGTATAAATACCGCAGTCCCGTTTGCTGCACAGACAGTCATTGGGTTGTCGCTTGAAACAATCGCTCAGTTGTAACCTTGGTTTAACCCGCTTCGTCGGAACGCGGGTTTCACAATCTTCTCATACGCTTATGCGCCAGTCACAGTTCTTCTGCGGATGGAAAATCTTGCTGATTTCCATGTTGACCTTCTCGGCTCTCCCCAGTTTGCAAGCCCAATCCGGAAGCTTGACCGTGCAAGTGGGTGAGGCGCCTTTGCCGCCGGAAACCTTGGTGGCTCACAGCGACGGGTGGCGCTATCGCAAAGGGACCAGCGAACCAGTCGCCGATTGGAAGACCGTGGCTGAGGCTTCCCTCGATGCGAGTTGGCTCAGTGGTCCCGGCGGCTTTGGCTACGGCGATCCGGGAATTGTCGGCGAGGCCACGACCTTGAATGACATGCAAAACAATTACACCACGCTTTGCATTCGTCGTTCGTTCATCCTCTCCTCAGCCGTGGATTCGATCCGGCAATTGAACCTTACCTTGGATTACGATGACGGCTTTGTCGCGTATTTGGATGGCGTGGAATTGCAACGGGCGAATTTGACGAATGGTCCCGGCAACACCGTGCTCTACAACGCCACGACGGGCGGCAATAGTCATGAGGCATCCTGTTGCAGTTCACCCAATCCAGCGACGACCTACGACCTGGGCGGAGTGGGCGGCCGGTTGGGCGCGGGCACGCACGTGCTGGCCATTCAAGGGGTC
Source organism: uncultured Verrucomicrobiae bacterium (assembly GCA_963788655.1). Lineage (GTDB taxonomy): Bacteria > Verrucomicrobiota > Verrucomicrobiia > Limisphaerales > JAFGQR01 > JAFGQR01. The sequence continues at coordinate 165,270 of CAWBHS010000039.1, forward strand.
AATCAAATACCCGGCAGCAGCGACTTCCATCTGATTGGCGATTTGTTTGTCTCGGGCGGCCAAAGCACGACGGCGGCGGGGCAGTTCTTCGTGTTGGTTCACACCAACTCCGTGGCCTTGGCGGGCAACAATACGGTTGTTGGCTCTGCGCGCGTGGTGGTGAACGGCATTGATGCCGACTTCCAATCCGGGCCGGGCACGTGGTCGCTGGAGCAACCCCTGACTCCCGGCATGAATCGCTTCTTTATCGCCGCTCTGGGAGCCGACGGCAGTGTGCTCTCCTCGACGAACCGGGACGTGATATACGAGGCCACTTCGACTTCCGTCGGTGGCACGTTGGCAGAGGATACCGCCTGGACGAGCAGCCAGGGAATCATTCACGTCACCAGCGACGTGATGGTGCCCGCGGGTTTGACGTTGACCATCCAAGACGGCGTCATCGTATTGCTGGCTCCCGGAGTTTCCATTCACGCCAATGCGGGCGGGGCCATTCAGGTGAACGGAACTGAAGCGAATACGGTTTTCTTTCTCCCTGAAAACGGAACCAGTGCCTGGGGCGCCTTAAGTGCCACTGGCGCCGGCGCGTCCGTGGCTGTTCATTTTGCGGAACTTGCTGCCGGCAGCGTGACTATCAATAACCAGGCGACCGGTCTTATCGAAGACTCGTACCTGCATGATCGCCCCTCGATTGTGACGTCGTCGCAGGCCCAGATGGTCACGATGCGCCGCATTCATGTGAATGACTATTCGGAAACGATTTTCAATTCCGGCAGCACCATCCTGGCAGAGGATTCGCTGTTTGAAAACCTGACCGCCGCTAACAGCGATGCGTTGGAAATTCAGGGCGGCCCGCCCGGATCAATCATCCGCCGCTGCACATTCCGCCATGGTTTGGGCGACAACACTGATTCGCTGGATTTCAACGGTTCCTCCGGGGTGCTGGTGGATAGTTGCCTCGTTCACAATTTCACGGACAAAGGGGTTTCGTTGGGTGCCGCGGCGCAGGGTTCGGCCACCGATCATGGCATCATCGTGAGCAACTGCCTCATCCATCACGTCGATACGGGAATCGCGATCAAGGACAGCAGCACCGCCGCCCTTTACCACAACACCATCGCCGCCGCCGTCACATGGGGTGCGGCTTTACGAGAAGTTCTCCGGTATGGGCGGCGGTCAGGCCACCAACACGCTCAACAATATCCTCTGGGGCAACACCACCGGAATTTCGCTGGAGAACGGTTCAACGATCGTCGCGAATTACAGCGACATCCAAGGCGGCGTGTGGCCGGGCACCGCGAACATCAGCGCCGACCCGATTTTTGTGAATGCGGCGGCCGGTGATTACCGTCTGGGAACCGGATCGCCCGCATCCGGAACCGGACTGGGTAACGTCGATATGGGCGTACAGTTCCCGGTGGGCGGCATCCCGCCGGCACCCTTCAATCTTACCGCCAATCCGCCCAGCACCAACGATGTTCAACTGGCCTGGGAGGAAGACGCCGACAACGAAAGCGGCTTTGAAATTGAGCGGTCCAACGACGGCGCGGTTTGGCAACCCTTGGCGACGGTCGGCCCGAATGTCACCGGTTATACCGATGCCACCGCGGCCATGGACGAATCCTATCTTTATCGAGTGCGGGCGATCAATAGTTCCGGTCATTCCCAGTTTTCCAATCGCGCGGGTGCCACGCGCATGTTGCCTACGGTGGTCGTTGGCGGGACGTTGGCCACTGATACCCAATGGTCGCCCACCAACGGAATGGTTCTCGTCGAATCAGCGGTCACCGTGCCGAGCGGCATCACGCTGACCATTACCGCCGGCACAATGATCAAATTGACCAACGATGCGGGCATCCACGCCACCGCCGGCGGGGTTATCGACATTCAAGGAACGGCGGAGGCGCCGGTGTTTTTCCAGGCCGCGAATGACGGCGAAGTGTGGGGTGGCATCACCGCAGCCGGCCCGGGAGCGTCGTTGACGATTCGCCATGCTGACATTAAAGCGGGGCAAGTGCTGGCCACCGCTGGCGCCGCCATGCTGCTGGAAGACAGTTACATTCACGAATACAAGAATGGCACCGAACGCATCGCCGGCTGCGACCATGCCACCTCCGTCATCGTGCGGCGCTGCCATTTTAATATCTACCACGAAACGCTCTGGCAATATACCCTGATGCTCATCGAGGACTCGTTATTTGAGAACGCGAACAACGTCAACAGCGATGCGTTGGATTTTGACGGTGCGGTGGCTGGTTCAATCATTCGCCGTTGCACATTCCGGCACGGACCACAATCGAACACCGACGCCATCGACCTGGGGTCGGACACCCAGCCGATGTTGATCGAAGACTGCTTGATGTTTGACTTTCCCGACGACAAGGGCGTTTCCATTGGTGAAACTACCTACGAAATCACGATTCGCAATTGCCTGATGTATGGCCTCGATTCCGGCGTTGCCGTCAAAGACGGTTGCACCGCCATCATCAATAACTGCACTATCGTCAACAATGACTACGGTTTCCGCAACTACAACAAAGCCAATCCCGGCTCGGCCACCGGCGGAGGCCATATTACGAATTCCTGGGATAACATTCTCTGGAACAACAATGTCAACGTGTCGCTGCAAAACAGTTCCACCTTGATTGCGGACCACAGCGATTTGCAGGGCAGCGTGTGGCCGGGTGAAGGCAACCTTGACACCGATCCGCAGTTTTTGGACGCCACGCAGCGGGATTATCGGCTGGCTTCCTCGTCGCCATGCATTGGCACCGGACGCGACGGCGGCAACATGGGCTGCCATTTTCCCGTGGGCGCTCCCATGGCGCCCAGCCATCCGACCATTCAATCGCTGGCCGTCGAGGGCGGCACTGCCACCATTCGTTTCTGGGCAGACTCCGAGAAGTCCTACCTTCTGGAAGCCAGTGACGAAGTATCCGGCTCGGTTTGGAACACGGTAACCAACTTACCGGCGCCGCCGTTGCCGCAATTAATCAGCGTGCCTGATAGCATGACCAGCGGCCACCGGTTCTACCGGCTTTCTACGCCTTGAATCGATAGTCACGCCAGAACGCGGCCCACACAATCCGCACCAATCTCCCGCCGTGCCACAAGGTCGCCGATCTTGCTGTCGGCGTTCCTTGTTCTCCCAGATGCTTACTGCGGCTTAAACCCGTCAACCTCTTCCTGAATTATTGTGCCGTGCCACGTTCTCTGTTCTCAAGGTGTTCTCAAAGGGGAGGGGATGAAGAATTACCTGCAATAACAGCAGATATTCTAAGTTATCGCAATAGACAGACTGAAGAAAAACTCAAGGAGTTTTGCGTCTCTTGAAATGATTGGATAGCAATCGTTTAGGGAGATGGAATGCCGATTAAATGACGTTCCGGTAAAAAACTTATTGCCAAAGTCAGAAAAAAATGTTTTAAATACTACGTTCCAACAGAAAATCGCGGCACAACAATGTAAAGCACCCGCGCTGTTTGCGGGAGGCTTTGCATCCGGAGTGCAGCGGCAACTCAGAATATGTAGTATTATGCGAATTAAACCCGCACAGATATTCCTTCTAACCATTATTGTTCTCACTTGGGGGGCATTCAGCTCGCTCGCCCAATTTCCGATCACCACGCAGATTGGCGGGGGGCCCGAAGGGAGCCTCACTGTCAATGCGGAGCCTGGGTCGTTCACCGTCGAAGGGGGCGGGGGCGACATCTGGGACGTGAGTGATGAGTTCACGTTTCATTACCGGCCGATCGAAGGGGATTTCGACGTGGCCATCCGCGTCGAGTCCGTCGAGCCGGTAGCCCGCTGGACCAAGGCGGGCCTGATGGTGCGCGAGAGCACTGCGGGCGACAGCCGGATGGCCTGGGTGCGGACCACGCCCGAAGCCGTCCCGACGCAGTCGGCTGATACCGGGGTTAACGACGTGCAGTTCGCCTATCGCAAGGGTTTTGACGACGGCAGTGGGTCGAACGGTGGCCAACACGAAGAGGGCGGTGGCATCCCGTCGTATCCGAACACATGGCTGCGGTTGACCCGCGTGGGCAACGTGTTTACCGGCTACAACAGCGCCGACGGCGTCAATTGGACGATGTTGGCCAGCCAGGACACGGCGACGTGGAACTCGCCGCTGCCCTCCAAGTTGTTGTTGGGGCTGGCGGTGTCGCGGCACGGCAGCGCGCCGGGGACGGAGACGGCGACGGTGGAGTTCCGCGATTATCGGGAGACGATTTATCCGCCGAGCACGATTTTGACGGATGTGACGCAGCCCGGCGATACGATCGTGGGCAGTTCGGTCAATGTGCCCAGCGCGAACGAGGATGTGGACAAGGTGATCGACAACGATTCGAACACCAAATATCTCAATTTCGATGCCGGCGTGGCCAATGGCAATTTACCCACCGGCTTCACGGTAACGCCGAGCGCCGGCCCCCAATTGCTGGTGACCGGCATCAGCTTGACCTCGGCCAACGACTCGCCACCCCGCGATCCGGCGACGGTGACGATTGAAGGCTCCGATGACGGGGTGACGTTCACGCCAATTATCTCCGATGTGACGGTGCCCGTGTTTGCCAATCGCTTCGAGAAGAAGATCATTTCCTTTTACAACACGACCCCCTACGCGATCTACCGGGTGACGTTCCCGACGGTGGCGGACCCCGCCACGGCGAACGCCATGCAGGTGGCCGAAGTGGAGTTGCTGGGGTATGCCTACAATGCCGGGGTGCCGGTGGTCACCACGCAGCCGCAGGATCAGGAAGTGGTCGCCGGCTTGACGGCGAGTTTCTCGGTGGCGGCCGATGGCACGCCGCCGTACTACTATCAATGGCTGCTCAACGGTTCCCCGATTGCCGGGGCGACGGCGCCAACCTATACCACGCCAACCCTGTTGCTGACGGACAACGGGAATCAGTATTCGGTGCAAATCACCGGCGCCGAAGGCAGCGTGGTGAGCAGCGCCGCCACCGTTTCGGTGGTGGACGCGCCGACCGTGGCGCAGGTGGCCAATTTCTACAATCCCAACCTGGTCGTGGTGTTGTATGACCGGTTGATGGACTCGGGCAGCGCGCTGGATCCCGCCAATTACAGCTTCTCGGACGGACTGACCATCGACGGGCCGCTCTCCTTTGACACGCTGTATGCCACCGCGGTGTTGATCCCGACGACGACCCAAGCCCCCTATGTGACGTATCAGGTGACGGTCTCGAATGTCGAGGATGCCAGCGGCGCGCCGATCTCGCCCAATCCCACGACCGCCAGCTTCGTGAACGCGCCGGGCGGTTTCTTTGCCAACTTTGACAGTGCCCCCAGCGGCGCCACGGTTTATGGCGACGGCGCGATTTCCGGTATCGTTCAGGACGGCGTGTTGAAGCTGACCTTGAACCAGAACAGCGCCGCGGGCAGTATTGTGGTCAACGAACTGACTCCGGGAGTGGCGGTCGATCAGTTCACCGCGACCTACAAAGTGCATATCGGCGACGGCTCGGGCAATCCGGCCGACGGGATGAGCTTCAATTTTGCCAATGATCTGCCCGACGCGGCCACGGGCGCCACCGCGGCCGAGGGCGGCGTGGGCACCGGCTTGTCGGTGGGTTTCCATTTTTACAACGATGACTTCATTGAGGTGAAACTGGGGGGCACGCAGATTCTGCAAGTTACTACCCCGGTTTATGGGGTGGCCGACTGGGTGGATGTGACGATTCACATGGACCCGGATGGGACCCTGGACATGACCTGGGGTTCGGTGGTGATCGCGGATAATTTCCCAACCGACTACACCCCGGTGACGGGACGGTTTGGCATCTTCGCGCGCACGGGCGGGGAGAATGCGAACCAATGGATCGATGATTTGGCGATCCAGGTGACTGAACCGGGACCGCCGATTGTATCGTCGCAGCCCCCGGCCGATATTTCGACCACCGAACTGCTGATGGTTAACCTGGCCGTCGAGGTGACCGGCGGCAGTCCGGCGCAGATCCAGTGGTTTCGGAACGGCGCGCCGATTGCGGGCGCGACGGGCGCCTCCTACTCCTTCCGCGCGGCCTTGGCGGACGACGGGGCCACGTACACGGTGGATGTCTTCAACGGCTTCGGTCGGGTCACGGCCAATACGTTGCTGGCGGTGGCGGCGGACACGACCGCGCCCGAACTGCTGTCGGCCGTCGGCGATCCGACCCTCGAACACGTGCGGTTGGCCTTCTCGGAGCGGGTGAACCCGCTGGATGCCACCGATCCGTTCAATTATGAACTGGACAACGGGGTGACGGTGACGGCCGCGACGATGATCGACGATCACACCGTGCTGCTGACCACCCAACCGCAAACCGAAGGCCTGCTCTACACGGTCACGGTGAACGGCCTGCGGGACTTGGCGGACACGCCGAATGAAATTGCGGCGAACAGCCCCGCCACGTTCACCGCGTGGGTGTTCACGCCGGGCTTTGTGTATCGGGAGTTTTACTACGACCTGTCCGGGGCGAACACCTTCGCCACCGTGACCGGCAACGCGAAGTATCCCTATTTTCCCGATGCGACGGATTACGCGAAGCAATACGCGGTCAATCCCAATTTGGGCGACTCGGGCCGCGATAACTACGGGACGCGGATGCGGGGCTTCCTGATCCCGCCGGAGAGCGGCGATTACCTGTTCCAACTGGCGGCGGACGACGCGGGCTCGTTAATCGTCAGTTCGACCGCCAGTGCCGCCGACGGCCAGACCGTGATCTCCGCCGAAGGCGATTGCGGGGCGTGCGGCGGGCCGGTTTCCACCGTGGCGGTGCCGCTGGTGGCGGGCGAACGGTATTACACCGAATCGCTCTTCAAGGAAGGCACGGGCGGGGATTACATTGTGATCCGCTGGGCGCTGCCGAGCAATCCGGGGAACTATGTGGCCATCAGTGGCGCCTACATGGGCGCCATGGCTGATCCGTCCACGGCGGCCAACCTCACCATCACCGAGGAACCGCAAACGCAGGATGTTTATCTGAACCAGATCATCCGGCTGAAGACGGTGGCCAGCAACGACCAGGGCGCGCCGCAGTCCTACCAATGGCTGGTGGATGGCGTCGTGGTGCCGGGCAACAACACCGATACCCTGCGCTTGACCTACACCGATATGGCGTTGGACGGCACGGCGGTGACGGTGCAATGCCGGGTGTCGGTGCCGGGCCGGATCGTCGAAACCACGCCGGCGGTGCTGAACCTTAACATTGACGACGTGCCGCCGGTGGCGGTGGCGGCCAGTGGCGGCTCGAACTTCGATACGTTCACGATCGAATTTGACGGCTTGATGAACGAGGACACGACGACCGATGCATTCAACTACGACATCAGCGACGGGGTGAACCCGGCGTTGATCGTGACCGGCGGCGCGTTGAATGCGGACCAGAACATCGTAACCTTGACGCTGGACCCGAGCACGCCGCTGTTGGATTTCACCACCTACACGGTGACGATCCGCGACGTGTTGGACGCCGGGCTGAACACCATCACGCCCAATCCGGCCACGATCCAGTTCACCTCGCCGGCGCTGTTGGGCAGCATTCCGTTCGTGCTGGAAGAATATCCGGATGGCGCCTCGACCGACGTGAACTTCCTGCTGGCTTACCCGGGTTTCCCGGACAGTCCGGACGTGGTGACGCCGTTGACTTCGTTTGACACGACGGTGCCCTTCGGCACGACGGATCACCGGGACAATTACGGTGGGCGGGTGCAAGGCTATTTTGTGCCGCCGACCACCGGCAATTACGACTTCTACATGAATAACGACGACGGCGCGTTCCTGTATATCAACCCCAACGGCATTGATCCGGCGGGCAAGGTGAAGATTGCCGAATTGAACCCGGCGTGCTGCCAGGCCTGGCCGGTGATCAATTCGCTGGGGGTGTATCCCGACGGCATTCCGCTGGAAGCCGGCAAGCCCTACTATCTCGAAGGCCTGTACCAGGAAGCGGGCGGCGGTGACTTGATTCAAGTGGCGACCCGGTTGCACGGCGATGCGAGTGTGCTGGCCGCCATTCCGGCGTCGCAGATGGCGCCCAGCCCGGTGCCGCCGGGACAATTCGGGGTCGTGACCCTCACCGAGCAACCCCAAAGCCAGAGCGTGGTGGCCTACCACCAGGCTTGCTTCAGTGTGGCCGGCACCTCCGAGATCGGTGGCATCGCGGCCTACCGGTGGCTCAAGAACGGCATGGAAATCCCCGGCGCCACCGGGCCGACCCTGTGCGCCTTCTTCGATCCGGCGGACAATGGCGCCCAGCTTCAAGCCGAACTGGCCATTCCCGGTTACATCGCCCGCAGCGACGTGGCGACGGTGACGGTCGAGGACGAGACGGTACCGCCAGTGGCGGTGGCGGCTACAGGGAACCTCACCTTTGACCAAGTGATCATCACGTTCAATGAGCGGATGGATAATGGTACGGCCACCGATCCGTTCGACTACGAGATCAGCGGTGGGGGTGACGTGCTCTTTGTGGTTGCGGTCGAACTGAGCGCGGACGAGACCACGGTAACCTTGACCCTGGACCCGACGACCTTACAGCGGGAGAACACCGACTACACGGTGTTGTTCCTGGGGGTGACGGACCTGGCCGGCAATGCGATGCCGGACGGCACGACATCGCCTTCCACTCCTACGTGACCTACAAGTGCGCGGGGGCGCTCCTCGAAATGTATGCCACCGGCGCGGAAACAACGGTGGATACGCTGACCAACAACGCGAACTTCCCGGACAACCCGGACGAAGTGCGGCTGCTCAACTCCTTTGACACGCGGGCCGAACTGGGGACCGACAACTACCGGGACAACTACGGGGCGCGGCTGAGCGGCCTGTTTGTGCCCTCAGTCACGGGTCCGTATGTGTTCTTCCTGCACAGCGACGACTCCTCGCAACTGTTCCTGAACCCCAACGGGATTGATCCGGCGGGACGGGTGGAGATTGCCGCAGAAGACGCCTGCTGCAACGACTGGCCGATCATCAACTCGCGGGCCTTCTTCCCGCAGGGCATTCCACTGCAAGCGGGCCAGGCCTATTACCTTGAGGGCCTGTACAAAGAAGGCGGCGGGGGCGACTACATCCGCGTGGCGGCGCGCCTGGTGAGCGACGGTGATGCCCAGCCCGCCGATCCGGCCATTCAACTGCTCAACCTGGGCCAGTCAGCGGCGCAAGGCACCGCGGGCGAAGTGACGATCACCCAGGACCCCGTGGGCCAGATTGTGGAAGAGAACCACGAAGCCTGCTTCTCGGTGGCGGGGGAAAACACCTACGGGTTGCCGCAGTGCTACCAATGGTACAAGGACGGCGTGGCCATCCCCGGCGCGACCGAGCCGACCTACTGCGCGCTGGTGACCGCGGCGGACAACGGCGCCATGTTCAGCGCGGACGTGGGGATTGTGGGTTACAAAGCCCGGACGCCGCCGCGGTGGCGGCGGTGATTCCGGACGTGACGGAACCGTCGGTGGTATCAGTCAACCCGACGCGCAACCTCAACCAGATTGTGCTGCACTTTGACGAGCGGATCGATGCCGGGATCGCGACCGACGCGTTCAACTACGACATCACGCCGCCC
>CAWBHS010000040.1:0-28174 GCA_963788655.1 uncultured Verrucomicrobiae bacterium
CCAACGCGCAGGCGCTGGAAACAATCCAGCAATCCCTGGATCGCGAGCCCACTCCGGAAATGCTTGCGCACAAGGCTGAAATTGAAATCTTCATGGCCCAATACGACAACGCCCTGGAAACTCTGGCGCAGGCGTTGCAGATGAACCCCGCCTACGCCCGCGCCTGGAATGACAAGGGATACGCGCTTGAAATGCGTGTGACCGAGGACGACTGGGCGAAACTTACCGAACCGGCCGACTGCTACATCACGGCCCTTCGACTGGATCCCGATTTCGAAAAGGCATACAACAACTTGCGACACGTCCGGGACCGGCAGCGACGCTCAAACCTGTTGCCCGACGACTGCAAGGGATTGATGAAAGCCAGGCCCTCCGCAACCGTGCAGTACCTTGATGTATCGCGCACGCGCCAACTCTTATCTGAGCCGACCGGATCGCGAACGCAATGACGCGGAACAAGCACTCGCGCTTGCCCCCGGGAACATTGAGGCGCATGCCCGGCTGGCCGAGGGTCTCCAAGGAATGGGGCGATACGATCAGGCGCGCGCGGAAACCAAATTCATACTGGAACGCGCCCCCAACAATCTGCTGGCCCACAACATCAATGGAATGATCGCCGCCGAACTGGGTGAGTGGGACAAGGCAGAAGTGGCGGCCAACACGTTGAGCGGATTGGGGGCCGAAAATTGGGGAGGCTTTCTTACGGCGCGGGTGCAAATGTACCGGGGCAAGTACAACGAGGCCGTTTCCAATTTCAAACGTTACGGGAGCCGCGACAACCTGGCCAACGAATGGGTCGCCTCCTCGGCGTTGATGGCCGGCGAAGGCGCCGTCGCCGCCGGGGAAGCGGGTGACATGCTGAAACACTTTGGCGATTTCTATCCTCGCGCCAACTGGTGGTTGATTTACGCGTATCTCGGCGCCCGGCTCGACGGTGATTCACAGCAAGCCGAATCGATTCTCGAACAGATTCGACACAAAGCGGATCACTGCGAATGGCCATATCCGGTGCTGCGCGTCTTCACCGGCGAGATTCCCTACGATGTGGCCATCGCCAAGTCCGAGGAGGTCGCGTTTGATGTGCTCAAGAAGATACAATACTGGCCTCAGACCGCCTACGGCCATGAAGTCGCCGCCCGCGCGTATCTCGGAATGTTTGCGGAACTCGAAGGCGATTTCGACGTCGCGAAGACCCAGTACCAATGGGTCATCGACCACCCGGACCAATTGTCGCTGGACTATATCCCGATGGTCAAAAAGCGTCTGCAAGGCATCGGCGGCCGGAAGAGCACCAGGAATATTCCTTCGTCCGCGGATCCGCGTCCCACTGAAACTTCAAATCTCAACGATGGCTTGCTGGCGTGGCTTCCATTTCGAAAATGACCTGACCGATCACGGACCGAAAAATTGCCGGCGGATATTCATGGGCAGATTCGCCTGGAGAATGGAGCCGCGCGGTTTCCCGGCGATGGAAATTTTATGGAGCTGCCGGGCGTGTCGCTGCACCGGCGGGATTTCGCGGTCAGTCTCTGGATGCGAGCCGACGGCACGAACGACACCTACAATCTTTTTTCCCAGTGGGACGACAACAAATGCGGTGAGGCGGCCTTTTTCGAAGTGAGGCAGAAGAATCAGTTACTGCTGGGATTCTACGGAGATCAGGTCATCGCACCGGTCGCCCTAGAAAGGCCGGGCGAATGGAATCACGTTGTCTTCCAGTATGAAAATTTCCGGCAAAAGATCTGGCTCAATGGCCGCCTTCTCGTGGAACACCTGTCGCAACCGGTGGAGGCGGAACGGAACCCGTGCCGGATTGGCGGCTATCCGCCGACGTGGAAAGGCCATCACGATTTCACCGGCTGGCTCCGCGACGTTCGCATTTATGGACGCGCGCTGAATCAAACCGAAATTCATCAACTCGCCGGCGTGGACCGTTTGCTTGCCGGCAAATCGGCCACCGAACCCGCCTCGAAAGTGTCCATTCCACCGTCGGTCAACCAGCGGAACCGCGCGCTCACGAAACAGGAGACGGCCGAACTGCTTGATCCCCGGCCCCTTCTCCAGATTGAGGGCAACCATCTGCGGATCAGCGGCCCGCCGGTGCAGGTCTATGAGTTGCAATTCACGCCGGATCTCAACGTCGCCTGGTCCCCCCTGATGACCTTGACAAACAGCGTGGGCGCCGTGGATTTGATCGACGAAGCCACCCTGCGGGACGGCGCGCGTTTTTACCGGGTGAAGGTTTTGTCTTTTACGCCGTTGAACCCGGCCGGTACCGCGAAGTGAGACGAGCAAAAAGAGAGGTTACCAACATGAACAAAACTGACGTTCCGATACGACCCAGTCCCGCTAGGATCTGCATCCTGACTGTAGCCATCGAATGCATCCTCATCTCTGCCGGTATATTGTCCTTTTTGACGTTTCCGATTCACGTCCCCGAAATTTTGCTTCTGGTCGGCACAGTGATGACAGCGGTTTCAAAATGAACACGACCAAGAGCGCTTTGACTGCGTCCGCCGTGACGTGGCTGCTGGTCTTTCTTTTCTTTCCTGTGCCGGACGGGTTGACGCAGATTATTTACGCGACTCCGGTCGCAATGCTGGTCTTGCTCGGTTTGATTGTTACCCTGCGGTCCGGCCGGACCGCCCATTGGACGATTCGCAAACGTCGGACAGTTGTTTGGGCTGTCGCTTTGGGAGTGGCGGCCATTTCAATCGTTGGATTTCATGCCTACGTGTATTGGCGTTATCCGAGCTGACAGGCGCCTCGGCCTCCTTGAACACCGATCTGAGATCAACATGTACTACTTGCTTTCACATTCCACGGACCTGGCAACTGTTTGCGCCGCGATTCTGCTAACGGCAAACACCGGTGCCGCGGCGGACCCGATCACTCAAAAATGGGGATACGCGGTTCAGTATCCAGCGTTCCATGCACCGGCATTGGGAGCCGATGGAAACATTCTGGTGGGCGCCAGCGAATGGCTTTATGCACTCGACAACTCCGGAAACGCGATTTGGACCAACCATTTGAATCCCGCTCGACGTCCCCTTCACAAAAGGCAATTCATGACGCAAAACAATTCACTGGAGTCTATTGCTCGTGGCCAACGGGCATGCTAAAAAAAGCATTTATCAGATGAAAGCCACCGACCAGAGACGAATCAGTCATACAGCAACCTGCCCACGCCAAGTCATTCAATTGCTTGCCATAATTCTGGCCATGGTTGCCGCAGAATTTTCGCACGCCTCCAGCTCTGAACAATGGGATGACCGTTTCGGAGTTCCCAACTTGAACAGCCCTCCGCTTACAATCGATCGCTCCGCCAGTGGTAAGGTGGCGATCGGCGGCTATTTTTCAGGCAACAGTTACGAAAGTGGTGGCTACCTCAATGCCAACAAAGTGGCGATTTGGGACGGCCGCAAATGGAGCCGCACCGGAACCGGCGCCAACCACGGCCCCAGCGATGTCGTGCGGGCCGTTCAATGGATCGGCAATGATCTTTATGTCGGTGGAGAATTCCTGGCGGTAAGCGGCACCCCCATGAGCCGGATTGCTCGTTGGGATGGCAGCTCCTGGCACATGCTGCTGGACGGGCTTTCGGAAGGCGTCAACGGTTACGTGTACGCCTTCGCTGAAAAAGATTCCCAGCTTTATGTGGGGGGCAGTTTCACCAGCGCCGCCGGAAAGGCGGCCAATCATGTCGTTCGCTGGGATGGCAATAGCTGGGCCCAACTCGGACCGGGACTTTATGGCGGCACCAATCCTTTCGTGTGGGCCATTGCCGTGGCACCCAACGGTACGATCTACGCCGGAGGCCGCTTCACGATGGCCGGCATCAATTCTGCCCAATCAATCGCCAAGTGGGACGGCGGGTCATGGTCGCCCGTCGGGAGAAGCGTGGGCGGTCCCGATCCCATTGTCTATGCGATCGCGGTCGCCCCAAATGGCGACATCGTCGTCGGCGGCAACTTCACCAGCGCCGGCGGTCAACCCGCATCGAATCTCGCGATTTGGAACGGGACCACGTGGGCGGAGCTGGGAAACGGAGTCGCTGGCGGGGAAGTCCACGCGCTCGCGTTTGAAGGAAACAAGCTGTGGGTTGGCGGCACATTTGATACGGCCGGCGGGCAGACAATTCACGGTTTGGCCACAGTGGAAAACGGGGTCTGGTCCCGTCCCGGAGGGGATGCCCTCATCAATGGCACCGGCCCCGGCGAAGTGAATTGTCTCAAAAGCACGCCCGACGGAATCTATCTCGCCGGTACGTTTACCGCCGCCGGCGACAAGACCGGGCTGTGGGGCATGGCGTACTGGGACGGCACCACATTTCACGCGCTGCATAATGGCTTCTTTCCTGGCAGTGACGCCCGCTCATGAAATCAGCGCCGCCGGTGATCAAGTCATGCTTGGCGGTGATTTTAGCACGATCGGAGGCCACAACACGCAACGCATCGCCCGCTGGGATGGTGACGACTGGCAAGTTTACGGGACTCCAGAATCCAACGGAGTCACAGGCACGATCGCGGTCGCCGTAAATACCGTCGCAGCCGCCAAGGACGGCTCTGGCTACGTCGGCGGAGCCTTTACAACGGTTGCAGGAATCGCCGCGCAAAACATCGCCCATTGGAATGGCACCGCCTGGGAACCGCTGGGAACCGGGCTCACAGGAGGAAACAATCCAACCGTACGCGCACTGGCGCTGACCGACGACGGAGTGCTTTATGCCGCTGGTAATTTCACGACTGCGGGAGGAGAGCCCGTCAACCACATCGCGAAATGGGATGGCAACGACTGGTCCCCGCTGGGCGATGGCCTGACCTATTCGGCCGATCCGACTCGTACCCACGTTTATTCGCTCGCCTGGGCGGGAGACCGCCTCTACGCCGGCGGTGGCTTCGACAAATCGGGCCCGCTCGATGTCAACGGCATTGCGTGGTGGGACGGCAATGCGTGGCACGCGCTTGAGGGCGGGATGGCATTTTCTGGCAGCCTGGCCACAGTGGAATCGCTTGCTGTGCGCGGCTTCGATGTTTTTGCCGGCGGAAATTTTGATCACGCCGGGACGACGGCCGCAGCCGACATTGCGCAATGGAACGGTACCGACGGTTGGCGCAACCTCAGCGACGGCTTCAATAGTTCGGTGAGTTCAATCTTGATCCATGGACAGCGTCTTTTTGCCGCCGGCAATTTCACCCAGTCCGGAACGACACCAATCCCCGGTTTTGCCGAATGGGACGGCAACGCGTGGCAGAGTGCGGGTGGCGGACTCGTCGGCGACAACGCATTCGCAATTGCCCTCGCCGCAAGTGAGACCAACCTTTACGCGAGCGGTTATTTCGAATCCGCCGGCAACGAGGTTTCGTCCCGTTTTGGCATCCTGCATTTAAGTAACGCACCGCCGGCAATCGCGTGGGTCAGTCCCGCGGCCGGGCATTATTTTGCCGATGGCTCTGACGTCCCACTGGAAGCGACCCCTTCCGATTCTGATGGCAACGTCGTCGGAGTCGACTTTTACGTGGAGGGTCAATCCGCTCCACTGGCCTCACTGACCTCGCCTCCGTGGACCTACTCTTGGCCGGGTGTCGCGTCAGGAGTGTATCGTGTGGCCGCCCGGGTCATGGATGATTCCGGAGCCTCCACATGGTCGCTCGTGCGCAGATTTACGGTGCTTCCCCCTGGTGGAAGTATTCCGCCATCGGTCACCATGACGGCTCCTACCAACGGAGCTTCCTTCAAGATTACTTCCAATCATCTGCTGAGTGCCGATGCGCTGGATCCCGATGGCACCGTGGTACAAGTTCGCTTCTACACCGCCACCGATTTTTTGGGGAGCGTCAACTCGGCCCCGTGGGAAATGTTTTGGCCGGACATTCAACCTGGCACTTTCCAACTTCACGCCGTGGCCCTCGATGATACCGGCATGACATCGACCTCAGGGGTGGTCAACGTCACGGTCCTCCCCCCGAATCAACCACCTTACGTGCAAATTCGGTATCCGCGCGACACGGATACTTACGAGGAACCCGGGCCCGTGCTGCTGGGCGCTGATTGCGCGGACTATGACGGGCGACTCGTGTCTGTGAAGTTCCTGGTTGACGACCAACCGCTGGAGGAGTTCACCAGCGATCTGCTCCGCTACACCTTCTATTACACTTGGGAAAATGTTCCCCCGGGCAACCATACCTTTCGGGCTGTCGCAGAAGACGACGATGGAGCCACAAACGAAGCGTCAATGCTTTTCAGCGTGGCCCCGTTCAACCAGCCGCCAACCATAACCTGGATTGGCCCCGCCGACGGTTCGACATTCCCGGCGCCCAACAGCATACCGCTAACGGTGAATCCGGTGGATCCGGACGGAACAATTGCCAAAGTCGAATGGCTGCGGGGCGACAAGGTGATCGGGACCAAAACCAACGCACCCTGGGTGTTCAGTCTGCGCAACCTCACTCAGAACACTTACCCAATGAGCGCACAAGCGACCGACAACCTGGGCAAGTCGGCCGTCACTCCCGTCGTGTCGCTCATCATGACGAATGACCCCGCGCAAGTCCCCCGCTACCAACTGGTCGACTTGAATCCACCCGACGGTAACGGTGGCGAGGCATATGCAATCAATGACGATGGCAAGGTCGTGTTTTCGGTCTACAAGGGTCAGGACTACATGCACTCTTACCGATATTCCGACGGAGCTTTGTTTGATATCGGCGCGAATGAAAATCCCGCCATCGACCAGCCGATCTACGCCTTGGGAATCAACGATGCGGGAACCGTTGCCGGTTACATAGCGAACACACCGTGGGTGGATGAAGCGTATCAATGGACGTCCGCAAAACTGAACCGGCTGGCCTTCCTTGGCGATCCAAAGCAGTACCGGATCTACAGCCGCGCCAACGCCATCAACAACCTGGGCTGGATCGTAGGCATTTCGGTCACCAGCAACAATGTGGACCATGCTTTTCTTTGGAAAGACGGCACCATGACCGATCTTGGCTCGAGGACCTACACGAACAGCGAAGCCCTGGCTGTGAATGACAACGGGCAGATCGTCGGCTGGCTTTACAGCATCGGTCCGGCCGAAGCGTTTCTCTACGATGAAAAGAATGGAATGCAGCCCCTGGGATACTTGGGCGGTCTGGCGAGCAAAGCCACCGGCATCAACAATCGCGGCCAGGTGGTCGGGTCAATGTTTCCGGACGGCGAACACGAGTTTGGTTTCCTTCGCTCGGGTGGCCAGGTGATTCAGCTGGGTCTGCTGGACGGCTCCTACACCCGGCCAAAAAGCATCAACGAACGGGGACAGATCGTCGGTTCGGCCGAAGACATCAATTCACGAGAACACGCCTTTCTATGGCAGGATTGCGCGATGATCGACCTCAACCAGACCATTACAAATGCAAACTGGGAACTTCGTGTCGCCAATGCGATCAACAATCACGGATGGATCGTCGGCTATGGTTTTCGGGATCAAGTTGGGGTCGCCCGCCCGTTTCTCCTGATACCCGAGGACGAGTCGCAACAACTTACCGTGGGGGCGCCAATCACCTTGAAGAACGGTCGTTTCCAACTTTGCGTACCGGCCGCTCCCAACACCACTTATCGATTGGACGCATCCACGGATTTCAAATCCTGGACGCCCGTTTCCACCAACTACGTGCCGGAGGGCGTGCTCGATTTTCGTGATCCAGACGCTGATGCTTATCCAAATCGCTTTTATCGCGCGGTGCTGCTCCCGTGAGCATGTTGACCGCTTGATTCAGTTTGCCCGCCCCGGTTCCCGGACCTGGGTGCCTTTGACATGATTCAGATCGTCGCCCAATTCCGTTCGTTCCCGTTCGGCGGCCGTCGATAACACCGCAACAATATCCGGGTGTTCCTGAGCCACATCGTGCGCTTCGGCGATGTCCGCGTGCAGATCGTAAAGTTCCAGACCTGACGTGGCCGACGAATACTTCACCGGATGGCCATCAAATCCTCCGGGTCGACCGGCGAGCGTCCGGGTACTTGTGCGGAAACACCAGCTTCCAACGGCCATCTCCCGTCAGCACCGCCTCAAGATCATCGTGATTGTAGTAAATGAAATATTCTTCGTGCGGGTTCACGGCGCCGGGCTGGTCCGATATGATCGACCAGACGTCCATCCCATCAATCGGGTGATCGGGTAAACGGGCACCAATCAATCCCGCAATTGTCGGAAACAGATCGATCGTCATCAACGGCTGGTTGCACACCGTTCCGGCCGGAATGCGCTTGGGCCAGCGCATGATGCAGGGCACCCGGACACCGCCTTCCCACGACGTCCCCTTCCCTTCGCGCAAAGGAAACGCGGAGCCCGCGTGGTCGCCGTAGCTCAGCCACGGTCCATTGTCGGACACAAAGATAACCAGCGTGTTGTCGGCCAGTTGATTGCGATCCAGTGCTCGCATGATTTCGCCCACGGACCAATCGAGCTCCATGATCACGTCGCCATACAATCCACTCGCGGACTTGCCCTTGAACTTGCGGGAGACGTGCAACGGCACGTGCGGCATGTTGTGCGCGACGTAGAGGAAGAACGGTCGATCGGCGTGGTCGTTGATGAACTGGACGGCGTGCTCGGTGTATTGAGTGGTCAACTGTTCCTGGTCCTCATGCTGCATCGCCGGGTTCACAATCTTCTCGTTGTGGTAAAGCGGCAGATCGGGATATGTCCCCGGCTTGGCGGTGGGATGATACGGCCACATGTCATTCGAGTAGGGCAGCCCAAACCACTCGTCGAAGCCGTGCCGCGTGGGCAGGAACTGAGGGCGATCGCCAAGGTGCCATTTGCCGTAGATTGCGGTCGCGTAATCCCGCTGTTTCACCAATTGCGCGAGCGTCACTTCATTCGAACTGATCCCGATCTTGCTTTTCGGGCCGAGGGCTCCGGAAAACCCGATGCGATTGGGGTAACACCCGGTAAGCAAGGCCGCCCGCGACGCGGAGCAAACAGCCTGGGCCACGTAGAACTGGCGGAACAAACGTCCCTGCGCGGCAAGTCGATCGAGGTGCGGCGTCTTGAAACCACCGGCGCCAAAGACACCGACGTCTGCGTAACCCTGATCATCGGTCAGAATTAAAACGACGTTCGGCGGACGGGCCTCCGTCGCAGCCCTGGAAACCTGGCAACCAAAGGAAGTCAGGATCGCCACCAGCAAGAATCGCAAACACAGCCTTGAATTCATTTGGATAGTATCCCTTCTCAAACGGTTAACGGAAAGTTTCAAATTGCGCCACCGCTACTGCCGCCGTTCACGGCTTCCACTCTTCGACCACCTGCTTGACGCGTTCCACGAACTTCAACTCCTCCGGATCCAATTGATCCATCAACCGCCGTTCGCGCAAATCAAACGATCGCCGCGGCCGCTCATCGGCGACGCCGCGCTGACTGCCATTGTGAAAGCACCAACCGGCAGCCCCGCCCCGCATCGCTCCCCGCAGGTCGGTCACAAAATCATCCGCCGTCGGCTGCCAGCGCGTGTATCCGCGGCGGAATGGCTCCTGGTATTGAACCGGGACCTCATGGCCGGCTTCGCGGGCAAGTTTCAACATTCTGCGTGTTTGGAACCCGGTCTCTGCCGGTGACTTCGCGTTGCGCGGTCGATGGGGCGCGAGAAAATCCGCGCCGGCTTTCAAAATGGCGTCACGAACATCGTCGCCGCTCAAATCGTGTCCTCCAAAAGATGCCGTCGTCAAACGGTCGGGATCCAAATCACGAACGCGCGAGCGTAGCCGCTTTAATTCCTGGACGCTGACGAAACGCGCATCTCGAACATCGCGTTCGTTGCCCAGATCGAGATACCAGTTACGATGAGATTTGAGGGCATTGATGATCGTTTCAACCGCCGCCAGATGGGCGGTAAAATCCGGCATCTCCGTTCCTCGCGACAAGGTAACGTCCACGACCATGCCGCGCCGGTCACACTCGGCGATCAGCCATTCTAGCCGATCCAAATATGGCTGCCGTGCTTTCCCCTTCGTATCGATCGCGGAAATGTTGTGATCAAAGGCGCTCCACGTCGCCCAGACTCTCAGCCAGTTGAAACCGCGCGCCTGTAGATCGTCGAGATCCTGCCGGATGAAATCCTGTGAGGCGCCCAACGCCGCGTAGTAACTGAATCCCAACAAAAATGCGGGGCGATCGTTCAACGTAAAGTGCGTCCCCCGGATGCCGAGAGTGGTTTTCGCGGAGCCCTTTACTGAAGGCGCCGCCGCCAAATCTACCGCCGCGACGACCGGCAACAATGCGACAAGAATCTTGCTGAGGCAGTTTTGAGGCATGGATTTGCGACGCAGGTTGACGGGCGATCATTCAAAACACCAACCCGCGATCAGTCTTCAAATCGACATCAAACAATGGAACAATCGCAGGCTACTCGACCAGGAACGTCACGTCGCCGGAGGAAACCTTGAACTTGTCCGGCAGTTCCTTGGGATGGAGTTTCACGAGCAGATCATAAGTTCCGGCCGGCAGATCGACGGATACTTTATCCGCGGCCTTCACCGGTTTTCCGTTGATCCAAACCTGCGCGCCGTCGACGCCTTGTAGTGACAGGTTCACCGGACCCGATTTGCTGGAGCGGAATTTTGCGTGCGCCCAGAGGGCCACCATCGAATTGGCGTTGTTAAGGTTGTCAGTCCTCAAAGCCTGCTTCATTGCCGACTGCGGCAATTCGCCGTCGACCAGCGTGGGTGCGGCACTCCAATCCTTTTCCTCGAGGAGCCCGGCCACCGAACCGGAACTCTCGAACTGCTCGTCGCGATGCGTGCCCCGGCGGAGTTGCCAGAGACGGGCCACGTCACCGTGCGCCGCATCAAACCGTCCCGGCTTGCCGAGTTCCGAAAGGAAGCGCACCAGGTTCAAACGATCCTGTTCAGGCAGTTGATCGATCAGTCCCGCGGGCATGAGTGAAGCCCCGGTCGACTGACGGGCGATGTTGTTCTTCGCCACCGCAACTTCCTGGTTGGCGGCATTGCGAATGAATATCTGCGAATCACTTTGCCGGACCATGATGCCACTGAACTCCTGTTCGTCCTTGGTCTCAATCACAACGGAATGATAGCCCTCCTTGACCTTGCGGTTCGGATAAACAATCGATTCAACCAGATAGTCCGCCGGCGAACTGGCACCAATCGAAGTCAGGTCGGGCCCCACCTTTCCACCCACGCCACCAATCGAGTGGCAGGAGGTGCAACCCAGTTCTGTTCGCCGATAAACGAGCTCGCCCCGGTCCGGATTACCTTGCGCGACAGCCTTGTCAGCGAGCGCCTTGATCTGGGCATCGGTCAATTCTCCGACCGGACCGGCGGTGCTCGATGCCAGCGTCAGAGCTTCGAGCAGGTCGGGTTCGGTCCGGCCGCCTTCACGCACGGCCCGCAATCCTGCCGCGGCGGCAATCGACGACAGTTTGTTCCTTGCGGCAGCGCCGGCCAGAACCTTGCCCGCTCCACGATTGGCCAGCAATGAACGCCAGAAATTCAGCGCCGCGGTTTCGTCAGTAAACTGGTTCAAGACGTTCATCGCGATGGCGGCCGCCCTGGCCATGTCCAGGCCAGCCAGCGCGCTCACCGCACCCAACCGCACGGCCGACGGCTGATTTTCGGCGCACAACGGCAGGAGCGCCTGCACGGATTTGCCCCCCCCAATTTCCCGCAATGTCTCGAAGGCGATCTGGCGTTCGGACTCAGAAGTCTTCGCGTCACCCGCTCGTTGCGCAACGACCGCAAACGCGTTGCCGATTTCCTTCCAGGCTCCCGCCAGTCGGAGAGCCGCGCTGCGCACCTCGGTCGAGTCGGAATTCAGGAAGTGTTCAATCCGGCTCAGATCGCCGGCAGGCTTCAGGTTCCGATGGCGGGCGGCATCGTTCAACGCGTTCAATGCCCGGGCCAGTGCCCCGGATTGGAAATCTCCAGTCACCGCCTGATCGTAGAGTTGTTGCAAGTCGGCCTGGCTGCCCGCGACGCCGATGATCTCGATCCACGGGCCATCCCCGGTGGACGAAAGCTTCGCCGGCAACAGCTTCGCCAGCACGCGGGCCGCCTTTTCAGGCGGGATGGATTTCAAGCCGTAGGCCAGTTGTTTTTCGCGACCGTCCGGCATCCATTGGCCATCTTCAATCGCGGCGATCCACGCATCCGAAACGTCGTTGATGCTGAGCCAGGCCGCGTATTCGACGAAGCGGTCCATTGGCCGATCCGTCGTCGCGAGGATCAAGGACGCCGTCTCCGCGGAAGGCTGGCGGGCGAGTCCGCGCAGGGCTTCAACGCGCACGCGGGCGTTCTCATCCCGGGACCGTTCGGCCAGCAAATCGACACTTCCCTTCAACCAAGGTCCCCACTGGCTGAGCACCCGGGTTGCCGCCGCCCGAACCCGGAAATCCTTTGCTCCAAGCAATTCCTTGAGCAGCGGAGGGTTGATCCGGTCGATCGATTGATAAATCCAAAGCGCCCGCAAACGCTCGATTTCCGTCTTCTGGCTGGGCAACCATTTGGGCAGCGCCTTGGCCATTTCCTCGGGTCGTTCCGAAAGCACTCGCAGAACGATCTTGCGAATTTCGGCATTGGGCGAATTCACCTTCTCGAGCAACTGCCACGTGGGCATGAATTGGTAGTTCAGAGAAATGTCAACCGGACCTCCTTTGTGCGTGACACGCCAGATGCGGCCACTGGTCTTGTCACGGCGCTTGTCCCGGAAATCGACTTCGCCATGCTGGATGATCGGGTTGGACCAGTCCGCGATGTAGAGCGCGCCGTCGGGACCGATCTTGACGTCGATCGGCCGGAAGGTCACGTCGGTGGATCGGATCAAGTCGGGCATTTCGCGGGTCACGTAACCTGCTCCATCCTCCTCCAGCTTGAAGCGCACAACCCGATGCGCGCGGAAGTCGCACGTGATCAAATCGCCCTGCCAGTCCTCCGGAAAATTGGGCGTGTAGATCGCCTCCAGGCCGGCGAATTTGGGATAGGCTCCCGGACTGACGCTTTCGAGAATGCGCGGGGCATCGGCATAAGTAAAATACATCGCGCCCGGCACACCCCAGCTGATTCCTTCAAAACCCGCACCGTCCGTCACGAAAGATTGCCCGTATTCGTCAAAAATGTGGCCCCAAGGATTGCAGAATCCGCGCAGATAAATCTCCAGTTCATCGGTGCCCGGTCGATAGGCCCAGATGCCACCGCTGTTCAGGCGCCGCACGCCGGTCGGCGTCTCGATGTGGCTGTGGATGTAGATCGACTGGTCCATGTAGATGCGGCCGTCGTTGCCCCAATGAAGCGCGTGCAGGAGATGATGGGTGTCCTCCGTGCCGAAAGCCGAAAGCACCGGGGTCCGGGAATCCGCGACGCCGTCACGATTGGTGTCCTTGAAAAACAACAACTCCGTGCCCTGGGCCACATAAACGCCCCCGTTGCCCGGAAGCACGCCCGTGGGAATTTGCAAATGATCAGCAAAGACCTGGGAAATGTCGGCCACGTGATCCCCATCAATGTCACTCAGTACCATGACAGAGTCTCGCATGCTTTTTTCGGGGCTGAGCAGAGGATAGGACTGGGATGTGGCCACATAAAGTTTGCCGGAAGTGTCCCAAGCCATCTGGATCGGCTTCTTGATCAGGTCGCTGTCGGCGTACAGCTGCACTTCGAAACCATCAGCGACCTCAAACGGCACCTTGACGTCATCGTATTTCTGTTTGCGGGTCTTGGTGGGAACATCACTGATGCCAATCATCCGGTCCGGGTATTCCCTTTGCACGTATTTCACTCCCGGTTGGTTCTGCACCAACGCGTATCGGTGAGCGGACGGCTTCTTCAACTGGTTGATCTGTTCGTCCAGCCGCGCCACTGCTTCGTCGAACTCGGGAACCTCACTCGCGTACTTGCCCTGCTCGTGCTTGCGGAAGCCAAACAGGTAGGTCGCGTTTTCCGGATGCCATCGATTGATATACAGGGTGTTCTTTTCGACGATCAATTGGCGCAGCTTCTCCGCCTGTTCAAACGCCGGCCCGCGGCACACCGAGAGGCTTTGCGCCCAATCCTTGGCGGTCCCCGACTGCACCACTTTGCCGTCGACCGACAACGAGTAACTTTCGATGTCGTCCAGCTGGGGAAATTGCACGCGCGTTCGCTCCGGCCCCACGACGACAACCGCACCGACCGAGTTCGTGAAAGTCACGATGGCCGGCGGCAACCGATCGCGCTCAACGGTGAACTGGGAACTGATTGCGGTGCGCTCAATATTGGTCACACTGGCGCCGGCACTGCCGGAACGCAGAGTGCCATCGGGCATGATGCTGAACCACGCGGCATTGCCGGGCCATCCGAGGTCGGCAGCAATTTTTGAGGCCATCAACAAATAGCCGGCCGGCGACAGATGGATGCCGTTCACCGTTTCCGCAAATCCACGGTCGGGTGGCACGGTCTCGGTGGAAGGGTTGAAAAGGTCGACCACGCGCAGATCCCGGGACTTGCCAATGTCCTTGATGGCATCCGCGTACAATTTCAAACTCTTGTTGTGCTCGTCACCGGAAGGGAAGGCACCGCCGAGATTTTGATGCGCCACGGGCGTCAGCAAAACAAAACGGACTTCGTGGCCGGCATTGGCCTTGATGGCATCCAGCAGCCGCTCGTAATCGCGCTTGAAACCGGCCACTCCGGACGGTCCGTCGAACGATGCCGCCATGCCATAGCCAACGAACACGACGGTCGGATTCGCAATGGCGACCTGGTTGGTCAATTTGCCGAACCACACATCCGGCGACTTGTTCCAATCAAAACTGGCGCGCGATTTGCCGTTCGGCAGGTCGGCGCCCCAGCCGAGATTGCGAAAGGCAATCTTTCGATCCGGGTATTGCACCGTCATGTAGGTCTCGACATATCCCAGACCGCGCTCGCGTTCCATGAGCGTATCGCCCAGGAACACCACCCGATCCCCGTCCAATAATTCGAAGGGCTTCGGAGGTTCGGGGGCAGCGGCAGGGGCGGCGGCGGCGGAATGTAAAACCAAAGGCAGTGCCAGCAATAGAGACGTCAGGCGTTTCATAATTACGAAATGAATGGCCGTAAGATAGGCAAGGGGGACAAACGCGCAAGCCCAAGCCTGCCCGCCGTTTGATTTTGACTCGAGCTCGTCGGCTCAAACGGCGGCCAAGGTGCCCATTTCACAGGTCAAACATGAATCTCGCCAGGTCCCGGCGAAAGCGCTCCCGATTGGCCGCATCGCGAAAATCGACCGGGTTGTAATCGTCGGTCAACACGATACCGCTGGATGCGGCGGGACGCATGATGCCGGACAAGGCCGCCCGCATGTCGTCTTGAATTGCGGGAAAAGCCGCGGCCACGTCGGGCTGGCGATGCATCGTCAGAGGCTCCTGGTCACTCGCACGTAAAATACATTTCCGTTGCCCGACGCGTGGATGATGACACTGCGAAACACCGCCTTCAAGGTCTTGTCCAGCGAGGCCGCCATGAAGTCGCGACCAGCGTCAAAACGACCAAACGAATTGATCACCAACACGCCGTCCGGCTTCAAAACACGATGCATATCCGCAAAGGCTTCGCGGGTCATAAGGTGCGACGGAGAAGAGTCGCCCAGGAACGCGTCCAGAACGAGCGCGTCATAAGTGGCATCCGGAAACGTGTGCAAATACTGACGGCCGTCGCCAATCTTCAAATTGATCGCGCTCAAATCAAAATCGAACCAATGCCGGGCGATGGGCACGATCGCGGGGTTGATCTCCACGACGTCCACCTGCCGGCCGTCCCGCGCAAACTGACCGGGCACGATGCCGACACCCATTCCGATGCAGAGCACGCGCTCAATCTTCGGTGCATAGGCCACCGCCAGATCGTGCAGCATGTACGTGAACAACGAGGCACTTTGATGGGTTTTGGGGTCGTAGGTATTCTGCAGAAGCAGGTCGTTGAGATAATAACGAAGATTCCCGCCGTCGCGATCGAGCACTTGCAACAGGCCAAATTCCGAATTGGAACGTGCCACCTCACGAAAACCCGGCAGCGAGACCCCCTCGCTGGAGCGCCCGCTCATGCACATGAGCCCCACGACCAGGATGCCCGGCACCGCCGTCGCCAGTTTCCGGCCACGATGCCAAAACAAAAAATAAGCGATGGCCAGCATCGCCACACACGCGGCGGTGAGGAACATCGTCACGGAATTCGGCAAAAGCGGAATCAGCACATACGAAATCAGCAAGGCGCCGCCGACACTGCCAAATGTGCTGATCGCGGTCACACGTCCCACCAGGGCGCCCGCGTCGTGCGTTGAACGAATCATCGCCCGCACCAAGAAAGGCCCCGTGACCGCCAGCAGTGTCAAAGGCACGAAGAACAAAAAGACGGCGGCGAGAATCGAACCGGTCGCCAGGCGCGACACGCTCAACGCGGCGAAGGAAACCGGTTTGACCAGGGGCACCGTTGCCGCCAGATAAACGGCCGCCACGAGCATGCACCAACAGAGTCGATGGAGCCCCGCCGAGCGATCGGCCAACCGCCCCCCAAACCAGTAGCCCACCGCCAGTGAAACCAGCGTAATTGCGATTTGTGCGGTCCAGACGAACTGCGACGTCCCGAAATACGGCGACAACATCTTGGCGCCGAGAATTTCAACGATCAGAACGGCGGCCCCGTTGATCGCCGCGATCAGGTAAAGGAACCCTCGCGGAAACGAGGCGGTTTGAGCGTCTGGACTTTTGCCGACGGCAGGAGCGGGCTTGGACACGCCGAACGATTATCGGCTGACCCAACTCCGCGCAAGCCACAGTTCATCAGCGGGGAGGAATCACAAGTGGCGGTCAACCCGTGAGGTGGGGCGCGATCGTCAGGGCGCGCCGGTTCGACGGACCGTCCGCTCACCGTAATCGTTCCACACGGTGCGCGCCAAGAGCCGGTTTGAAAACTCCTCGAATGATGGTAGCAGCCGAGGTAACGAGGCTCAAATATACCTGTTTTCCGGGCCGCTCTGTGAACGGAGTTGGAGCCTCCTTACGTCGGCTGCTACTTTTCAAACAGGCTCTAAGCGCGGCGGGCGTACAGCTTTTGACCGGCCGTCTGCTCTGAACCCACTCCCAGGCGCGACGGGAGGATCGCGCCCCACCTTTTCCCGGCGGAACGGACGAAACTAAACTCAATCAGAAATTGAACTCCACTTGCGCCCAAACTCTTTGCGCATCGAATGCGTACGGAGCGTCTTCCCCGTCGTAGTACGCGTATTTCACGAGTGCCGTCCAATTCTTGAAAAACCTCTTCGAAGCCACCACGTCGAATTCCTGGCCGTAGTCCATGCTCACCTTGTCCGAGTCGAATTTGTGATACACGAACTGCAGCGGAACATCGCCCGGCAGTTTGACCCCAACGGTGCCATAGAGATCGCGCAAACCCAGAGCGGGCGTGGCGAGAAACACATCCGCCCAGCCATTGAATGCGTGCAATGTGGCCAACGGCGTGCGGAATCCCTGATTGTTATCCGAGCCGAGCACTTCGTAGCCGACGCCCCCGGTGTAGCGCTTGAACAAGTTGCCCGTCGCATTGATGTGATAGTACGGCGCACTGAAGGAAAGCGGACTGTTACCGTATTCGTTCTGCCAGGCGAACTCACCGCGATAGTTGATTTTGACGTCGTCTGAAATTGGCGCGGTACCGGTCAGACTGCCGCCGTAGGTCGCAGTGGAATTAACCGGTGCGGTGTCGAAATCGAGCAGATACGCATAGCCGGTGATGTTCGCATACGGGCACCCCACCCATTTCGCGTTGATGATGTGTGAATCCGACTGCCAACGACCTTTGATTGCGGCATTGGCACTCGTCACCGTTTGAAAGTTCTCAGAACCAAACACGCGGTTGATCTGGTACAGATACGCGTACGTAAACGTCGTGTCCTTGAGGCTTTTGTTTTCGAGCAACACGCCGTCAAACGTCTGTGCGTTCTGGCGCCAGCCGACATCACCCACGAAGCGCACGTTGTCGAGCACGATACGTTGGCGAGGGCCTTTGATGGTTGTGTCCCAGTTGGAATAACTGATCCACGCCTGGTTCATCTCGGTCGTCGGCGGATCGGCCACAGTTGTTTTGCCGTTCGCCGGATTGCCGGGATAAAACGCGTTGTTCTCATCGCCGATGACCGAAATATTCTCGCCTTCGATCATGCCCTGGAATCCGTGGTATTTCCCGGTCGTATAGCCGAAGCGTGGTACGGATCGTCGGCGCGTGGGAGACGTCGGACGTCGTCGTATCGGCGTATTCATACCGCAAACGAACGTTCAAGTTGAACTTGCCGTCCTTGATCCAGCCGGGCACATCGTCGCTGAAGAATCTGGCCACGCCTGATTTTTCGGGCTCGGTCATTGGAGCGGCCGTGGCGGGACTGGACTTTGCGGGTTCCTCGCCATAAACGGCGTTGATTGCTGCCAGCACCAGGGCGCCGGCCACCACCGAAGTGGGGTTGAGTTGGTTGCAGAGGTTTCTCATGGTTTGGTTCCAGGGTTGGGTGGTAAGGCTTCCATCACTGGTCCCAGTCTCGAGCGAGCGGGGAATCAAGTCATTGATCTGGATCAAAACGCTGTGCGTTCTACAGCACGCCGCAGCGATTGCTTGAATGACCGGCAATTCGATGATCAGGGTCATCTCGCCGGTCCTGCACTGACGCATACCTGCCGGTTCGGGAGGAGTCAGTTCGAGGTCCGCGCGGCAGATGTACGGTCGATAGATTTTCTTCGCGGTTTCGTGGAACCACTTCGTAGTCGTCACCCACGTGTTGCGATCGTGAATGAATCCGGGCCGCCCCCTCGCGATTGACCAGCTCTCCATTGGCGTCGGTTTCATCCAAGTATTTGCCGGCACGAATCAACGCCTTGGTGATGACCATGGAGGGTTATGGATTCGCGTCCGCCGATTCCTTGGTGACACCAAACACTTTCTCCGGATTGTTTTTCCAGATGTCGCAGTTGGTGGCTACGGGCACGCCAATGCCGCGCACGACCGCCTGTTGATTCCACGATTCACCGACGCAATACCCTTCAATTGTCCTGGCATCGAGCGTGGCGGGCATTGGGGATGGCGGCGTGATCGAAGACAAACCGTCGGCATCGGTCGTGCCGGTCGCATTAATCGACCCCGACTTCCGATCAACGTAATCAGCACGAGTACCTCTGATTCGAAGCAGCGATGGGCGCGTGGGAATGGTGAGGTTTTCATCATGAGCAGCAGGCGGTTTCCGGCTCAGTTTCAAGTCGAGTTTCGGGGACGGGTTGGCTTTCAACCAGACGGAGAGCGGCCTGGTAAATGTCTTCACGAAATACCTTGGCCAAGGTGGCGGGAGAAGCGGCAGGCGTCCGGTCCGGCTGGCCAAGCCGGAGCAAGTTGTTGGTCACCCACGCCGCCTTCATCGGGGTCGGAGCGTTGGCGTCGTAGCGGTGAAAGACGTGAAAATCCGAAAGCGCTTCGGCGACGCCCGGACCCAAGTCCAACGAGCCGGTGAGACTGTCCCGCAACGTTTCAAACGAAACGTTCAAGTAAGCACGCCGCGACAACACGCGGGCAAGCTCCTCCCGGTTTGCCGGCGCATCGCACCAGAGGCAGGCTTCGTAAATGGCGGCGATCAAACGCACGTGTTCATCGGTATGCTGCTCGGCAAAATCCTTTCGTACCATGAGCACTTTCTCCGCGTGACCCGGTGCCAGATCGAGGCTGGTCGACGCGACCCAGCCCATGTTCTTGCGCACCGCCACGGTGTTCCATGGTTCGCCCACGCAATAACCATCGAGGTGGCCATTGCGCAGGTTCTCAAACATCGACGGAGCCGGCACGATCACCACGTTGACGTCCGCTTCCGGATGAATGCCGCCGCGCCGCAGCCATTCGCGCAACAGGTAGTGATGCGATGAACTGCGAAATACGACGCCAAACGTGAACTGCCGGTCGTGGCGATTCAGCTCGATGATCTGGCGAAGTGAATTTGCGTCGCGAACACCGCGCTCGCGAAGGGTGTTGGACAGCGTGATCCCGTTCCCGTTGAGGCTCAGCACCAGGCCGCTGAGACAATCGCAGGCGACACAGCTCTGTCCGATGGTCGCGGCGAAAGGCATGGCCGCGAGCGCATGGGCGGCGTCGAGCTGGCCGAAAATGATTTTGTCACGGATCGTGGCCCAGCCGACCTCACGACTGAGCTGCACTTGAATCCCATATCGATCGTAGCAACCCAGTTCCCGGGCCATGATTAACGGGGCGGCATCGATCAATGGCACGAAGCCCACTCGCAACGGTTTCATCTGTCGGATCATTCGCATGGATTTATGGTTGGAATTACGCAACGCCGCTCCTTCAGCCGCACCGGTGCCACCGGGCGAGAAACACGCACGCATGATTTGCAGCCGGGCAATGAATTCCATTCATCGTCGTGCGCCCGCCGCGGTCATTCAGCCGTTTCGCTCCAAAGCTGTGCGGCAAAAATCCTTTTTGGACCGACCGTTCGCCCCGCTGCGAATGAACGCCATGCCGGGTGACCATGAATGAAGTTTCCTGTTCGCCGGCGGGCTCTGGCTTCTTTTGCACAAGATGTCGCCGACGGCGCGAACAGAACGTTTCGCCCGTGAAGAAGCGCGAACCAAGCTTTTCGCCGCGCGACCGGACTCGGTTCTGCGTTCATTGGTTCAATCAATTGCAACAGCCACGCGAACTGCCCGGCGATCGGCGGCACCCGGACAATTCGACAGAGCCCTGCTTCCTCGTCTGCTACTGAGGTGGTTTCTGATCCCGGCCTCAGCGAAGGCAACCAACAAGTTGGCGCTGGTGGCGACACTTCGAACATGGACGCGCGGCTGCGGGCGGATGGATTGGCTCCGCGTCTGCTAGAAGGGTTTCAACGTTTCGGGCGCAGATCAAATGGCTGCGGCCGGGTGTGCCTGTGGACCACAGGCTTTTGAACGAAACTTGAACGACGGGATGACCGTAATGAAAGGTAATCATCGATGCATGGACCGCTGGACAGCAGGCAATTGAGGGCGTTCGCCATCCTGGCGAGAACTTCGAGCTTCACCTTGGCTGCAAAGGAATTGTTCCTCTCACAGTCGGCGGTCAGTCATTCCATGAAAGCCCTCGAATCCGATATTGGTTGTCGGCTTTTTGACAGGGTGGGCAAAAAAGTTTTGCTCACCCAGGCGGGCGAACAGTTGCTGGCGCACGCGGATAAGATTCTTGGCGAAATGTCCGAGGCCCGCGAGTCCATCCGTCAGCTCGGCCGCTGGGGCCGCACCCGCCTGCGCATCGGGGCCAGCACCACCGGTTGCACCTACCTGTTGCCGTCGGTCCTGCGTGAGTTTCGAGAAAGTTTTCCGCAATGTACGATTGCCATTGAACCGGGCGACACGCCGGAACTCTTGGAATTGCTGGCCGGTAACCGCATCGATCTGGCGATTGGCATGAAGCCCCACCGCGAGGACCAGTTTGAGTTCAAGGAACTTTTCTCCGACGAATTGAAGTTTCTCGTGGGACCGCAACATCCGTGGGCGCGGGCGGGTCAGGTCACGCGGGCCGAGATCCCACGGCAAAACTACATTCTCTACAGCAAAAAGAGCTATACGTTTCGGCAGGTGGAGGACTATTTCCTGGAGGAAGACATGGTGCTGAACACGTGCATCGAGCTGGGCAGCATGGAGGCGATCAAGGAAATGGTAAAACTGGAACTGGGCATCTGCGTGCTGGCTCCCTGGGTGGCGCATAAGGAATTGCGCGAAGGTTCACTGGTCGCCCTTCCGCTGGGTCGTCGAAAACTGCGACGCACTTGGGGCGTGCTCCACTGGCGCGGGCGACGGCTGAGCCTGCCAGAAGAATCATTCGTGGGTCTCTGTCGTGAAGGCACCATCGGGTTGAGTTCGTTGTCCGCCGACGATCTGGCCGCATAAGCAAATCCTCGGGCAGTCAGCTTCGAAGCAAGGTTGATCGAACGCCAGAAAACTGTTTATGCCGCGTCATCCGGCACACCGGCACAGACTACCGCTTATGTCACCCTCACCGGTCAGTTGAAATCCCAGACCGATCCGGATGGGGTGATCACGCGTTACGCCCACAATGCGAAGGGTGAACTATTCGAGACGGCCATTGATTGTCAGCGGGCAGTCAAAACCGGCCAGGGATGGGCGAATGAAAACCAGCCACTTTGAGAGTGGGATTGCGCACGGGGCGGCGAAGGCCGCACAGGTGCGCGATGAACCAACTCAACGTGAGCCTGCAACATTCCATCGCAACGCTGGCGGCCAATGGCTGGTCGGCCCGCAAGATTGCCCGCCAGCTGGGCGGTGCCCCGGGCACCTGTCCGGATAGGAGCTGGTGCCGGACGACATCTCCGGGCACACAAAGACGCGGCGACACCGGCCGGCAGCACTCACGCGCAAGACTCCGGGAAGACCCCGGAAAGGAAGGCTTGGAAGAAAATGACGTGAAGCAACCCGAAGTGGAAAAGGACGCCCGGAGTGGGTGGGGAGCACCACCGCTGGCGCGCGCGTCTTCGCTTCACTCCGTTGCGCTCCGCGCGATCAACCCACCGAAAATACTCAGCACCGAAAAACCTGGCGGCTTAATCACGCCCCTTGACAACCCTCATAGGGGCTCCGGCGTCTTGTTAGGTGTGTTCACACTCATACTCTAAGAAGCCACCTCGGATAAAAAGTCTGACACTGCCTTCGTCTATAAACTCCAAAACACTGTGGCCGGACTCATGTTTTGTGAGCCTAATAGTATCTACGTCAAATGACGGAAAAAACCGCACCTCGATTGGACTCGTGCACCTAATCACCAAATCGCGATAATAAGAAACGTCTCTGGTTCCAACGATCACGATCTGTTCCTTACCAAAGTCGTAGCTCTCCACAAAAAAGCCATCGTGCAGAGTTGGAAGCAACTCATTAATCGTATCCAGATGTTCAAGCAGTGAGCGCATACACACCTAACGAAAAAATATAGGTAATCCGAAGTTATTCATCCGGGGACGAGCGGAGCCGCCTGGCGGAGCTCGGCGAAGGACCCGGTGAATAACTTCGTCGCGCCGGGAAATGTTCCGGCGCCCGGCAGGTTTCGGATGGCTGACTGGATTCATTCTGCTATCCGTTTCCGCGACTGGTTTTCCCGCCCCGGCGGGGTGGCAGGGCCACTTCCCCGTCGCGCTGCGCGCAGCGCCTTGGGCCGCCGGACCTTCCGGCCCGGCCCGCCGGGCGGGACTTGACCCTCTCAACGACTCCTCAAGAGGGCGTCTCTCATTCACTGTTGAGGACTCTTCTATATTGCCGTCGCCCGGGTCAAGTCTGCGGGCAAGGCGGGGCCTTGACCCAAACGCGCTCCGCGCGAAGCGCTGTGGGAAGCGGGCACTGCCCGCCCTGGTCATCGGCCTGGATCGCTCCGATCGCAAGGCCGACCTGCACTTCATTGAAACCGCCTCCGGCAAACAATGGTCCCAGACCATCGAGACCAAACCCGAGGCGCTCCACGACTGGCTGGCCCAGCTGCGCCAGCAGTATCCCGAGGCGAAGATCGGGCTGTGCGTCGAGCAACCCGCCGGGGCGATCATCGCCTTCGTCGAGGCCTACGCCTGGATCACGATCCACGCGATCAACGAGGCGAAGCCTCGACCCAATGCGCGCGGCCAGCGCGTGGGCGCAGGCACTGCCTGCCCAAGGACGCCCGTTACCTGGCCGAACTCCTTTGGCATCATTGGGCCGAGCTGCCGGTCTGGTTGCCGGAGGATTCGGCCACCCGCAAACTCCAGCTGTTGGTGGTCCACCGCCGGGCCGTCGTCGATGAACGCACCGGCCTCACCAACAAGGCAAAGCCTTGACCCAATGCGCTTCGCGCGCAGCGCGTGTGGGAGGCAGGCACTGCCTGCTGGCGGCCGCTGGCCACTGACTTCCTCCTCAAGTGGCCGACTTGCAGAAGGTGATGAAGGTCAAAACCGCGACGCTGATGCAGTTCTATTATGTGCATGGCTCGCGCAGTGAAAAGGCGATCGAGCGCCGGCTGAGCCTGATCGAACAGGCCGTGCCCTTGACCGATGAACCGGCGTTGCTGGAGAGCTTCACCCTGCGCGTGCAGCTCCTCTGCCGGGAACTCAAGCTGGTGGTCAACGCGATCAAGGACTACGACCGGCAGATCACCGAAGCCTTCGACGCGCATCCCGACCGCGAGATCTTCCGTAATCTCCCCGGGGCCGGACCGACCTTCGCGCCCCGCCTGCTGGCCAGCCTGGGTTCGCAGCGGGAGCGTTTTGCCGATGCGGCGGCGTTGCAGCATTACAGCGGCATCGCGCCGGTGACCAAACAGAGCGGCGGCAAACGCCACGTGCATCGGCGCTACCTGTGCCCGAAATTCCTGCGCCAGAGTTTTCATGAGTACGCCAAGGAATCGATCCTCCACAGCCGCTGGGCGGCGGCGTTCTATCAGCAGCAACGGGAGAAGGGTTGTCCGCATCACACGGCGGTGCGGGCGCTGGCCTTCAAATGGCAACGGATCATCTTCCGCCTGTGGCAGGACAAACAAGTCTACCGCGAGGAAACCTACGAAGCCGCGCTGAAGAAAACCAGGAGCCCGCTGGTGGCCCGGCTGGAACATATCGAAGTGGGCAAAAGCCCCTTCAAAAACCCGGCGAAGAAAAACTGAAAAACCACTTGTCGGATGCCCTCAGAGGGGAACTCAGCGACGCCGGGCCAAGCGTATCGGACATGAAACCAAAGCGTAATCCCGGCGTTCGCTGTAGTGATTTTGTTCGGCTTCCATCTCATTGCCGCTCTTGAATGAACTCCTCCGCCGTAAGTCCGATGTCGCGAGCGATTTGTCGCAGGAGAATTGGGGAAACGTCTCGACCGGGATGATTCGGAACGGTGGTTCCCCGGCCGTCAGCGTGTCTGTACTGCAAATGCGAACCACGCTGCCGCACAAGCAGAAACCCCAAGGCCTCGAGCCGACGGCAGACCTCGCGTGGTTTTAGAACTGGCAGCTTGCCCATACACTAGCCCACCTGAATCATTTGTGTGCCAACAAAATCCGCTTCCAAGGACGGCTCACCGTCCTCAAGGAGCATGCTGATTACCTCCTCCAGATTCTCCTTCAATTCATCAAGCGAAGCCCCCTGGGAATGTGCTCCAGCAAACCCGGGAACGTAGCCGACATAAAGGCCGGTGTCGGCGCATTTCTCAACAATCGCTGTAAACAATTTCATATCCGGAGATTACTTGGTTCCGCTGAAACTGCGTCAAAGCCCAAGACCCACGCAAACGCCGAACGTCGAGGTCAGGCGCGGCGCGCAGCGTCGTTGCCTGCACCGATTTGTTCGACCCGGTTATTTACGTTTGAGGAGAGCAAAACCAAAGTCTTCTTTTCTGTCAGGTGCTGTGAAGAGTTCGAAAGTTCGCACAATACTTCTTGTCGTAGTCAATGAGAGTAGTGTCGAGGCCACGCTTATTCTTGGCTGACTTCTCGATCTTCTCGAATGGATTCTTTGCTTCGGCTGAAACGTCACGAAAGAGTGCCAGGAACCAGCAGTATGCATTTGAATTGAAACTGTGACACTTGTTTAGGTCGGTCTTCACTTTCCCAGGGGTGAAGTCGCCAACTAATCAAGAATGGGTGGCCACCTTTGGTGGGCCGAAGCCAGAGGTCAATCTGCTGTGGACGCTGCTCTCTTGCCCGTCTTGATCTTCCACTCTCTTCGGATCTCGTAGTCTCGAAGAACGGGAGACATGAGTAAATGCTCATATAACGACGTCACAATACCGGTCTCAAACAGGGTCGAGACATTGAGATTTGCGTGAACCGAACCTGGTCGATCATGGGTGAGAAGCAACAGGCGATACGCGAAGAACACGACTGCCGGCTTCACCAAGTCAAAGACTGTTCGGGGAATCTTCGCTTCGGTGCATACTTCTTTGTCGAACGTTCCGGATCAGTGACCCGGCGCCGCTGGTCCTCGATTGCAAGCCGGAGCGCCATCGCCGGGTTCACTGCATCCGGTTTGTTATGCCTTTTCATGTTTCGGCGATGTGAAAAAACAAACACTTCGTCGTCAATCAGTGCCTGCTCGAAATACTGCCTGCCCTCCGACTTTCCCTGATAGGTCTCCTCAGATACCAAGATACTGTCTTCGAGGGAAAGAGCCACCCATCCATGATCCTCGATCCATCCTTTTGCGATCAGGTAAGCATTCTTCCTCGTCTGAATTCTTGATCCAGTATCCCACGGACGCGCCGCCATACTCCTTCTCGTGTGCGAAAGTCGGGTCTTGAGCAGCATCGATTATCAGATACTGCATCGGGATACGCTCGTGCTCGGAGTATTCAGGCATAACGACAATATAGGTAATCCGAAGTTATTCATCCGGGGACGAGCGGAGCCGCCTGGCGGAGCTCGGCGAAGGACCCGGTGAATAACTTCGTCGCGCCGGGAAATCCCGGCGCCCGGCAGGTTTCGGATGGCTGACTGGATTCATTCTGCTATCCGTTTCCGCGACTGGTTTTCCCGCCCCGGCGGGGTGGCAGGTCTGCTAACGTTCCGTCGCGCTCGCACGACTTTGAGCTATTATGGACCGGCCCGCCGGGCGGGACTTGACCCCCTTAACGACTCCTCAAGAGGGCGTCTCTCAATCTGATGACGACTCTTCTATATTGCCGTCGCCCGGGTCAAGTCTGCGGGCAAGGCCACCCAACTAAAACACTCAAACCCCAGCGTTCATGAAAGCCACTTGTCCCTACGACCTGGTCATCGGCCTGGATCGGTCCGATCGCAAGGCCGACCTGCACTTCATCGACACCCACACCGGCCAACAATGGTCCCAGACCATCGAGACCAAACCCGAGGCGCTCCACGACTGGCTGGCCCAGCTGCGCCAGCAGTATCCCGAGGCGAAGATCGGGCTGTGCGTCGAGCAACCCGCCGGGGCGATCCTCGCCTTCGTCGAGGCCTACGCCTGGATCACGATCCACGCGATCAATCCGCTGACGCTCCAGAAATATCGCGAGGCCTTTGTCACTTCGCGCGCCAAGGACGATGCCAAGGACGCCCGTTACCTGGCCGAACTCCTTTGGCATCATTGGGCCGAACTGCCGGTCTGGTTGCCGGAGGATTCGGCCACGCGCAAACTCCAGCTGTTGGTGGTCCACCGCCGGGCCGTCGTCGATGAACGCACCGGCCTCACCAACCGCCTGATCGCCCTGTTAAAACAGTACTTCCCGCAGGCGCTGTGAACTCTGCGGCGAGGACTCTCTGGCGGCCGCTGGCCACCGACTTCCTCCTCAAGTGGCCGACTCTGCAAAAGGTGTCCAAGGTCAAAACCGCGACGCTGATGCAGTTCTATTATGTGCATGGCTCGCGCAGTGAAAAGGCGATCGAGCGACGGCTGAGCCTGATCGAACAGGCCGTGCCCTTGACCGATGAACCGGCGTTGCTGGAGAGCTTCACCTTGCGCGTGCAGCTCATCTGCCGGGAACTCAAGCTGGTGGTCAACGCGATCAAGGAATACGACCGGCAGATCACCGAAGCCTTCGACGCGCATCCCGACCGCGAGATCTTCCGTAATCTCCCCGGGGCCGGACCGACCTTCGCGCCCCGCCTGCTGGCCAGCCTGGGTTCGCAGCGGGAGCGTTTTGCCGATGCGGCGGCGTTGCAGCATTACAGCGGCATCGCGCCGGTGACCAAACAGAGCGGCGGCAAGCGCCACGTGCATCGGCGCTACCTGTGCCCGAAATTCCTGCGCCAGAGTTTTCATGAGTACGCCAAGGAATCGATCCTCCACAGCCGCTGGGCGGCGGCGTTCTATCAGCAGCAACGGGAGAAGGGTTGTCCGCATCACACGGCGGTGCGGGCGCTGGCCTTCAAATGGCAACGGATCATCTTCCGCCTGTGGCAGGACAAACAAGTCTACCGCGAGGAAACCTACGAAGCCGCGCTGAAGAAAACCAGGAGCCCGCTGGTGGCCCGGCTGGAACAGATCGAAGTGGGCAAAAGCCCCTTCAAAAACCCGGCGAAGAAAAACTGAAAAACCACTTGTCGGATGCCCTCAGAGGGGAGGTATCCGGCGGCAAAAACCCAGATGCCTCGAAAGGAAAATGACTATGGCAAACCGAAACTCGACGATGATGCCGGGGCAGCGCAAGCCGGATTACCTCCAGCG